>JBGURP010000030.1:0-64503 GCA_045132055.1 Bacteroidales bacterium | reverse complement strand
TCCTGTTATCGACAGCGTGACCAACGACTTGGCTGCTGCAAATGACACGATTTGCGAAGGCAGATTCGTCACTTTGACTGCTCACGTCCACGGTGGTGTCCGCGGTGGTGAGGTTTATACATGGTACCGCAACGGTGCTGTGATTCCGACCGCTCACGACTCTATCTATGTTGAGACTCCTGAAGCTTTGAACGGCGACGTTACTACTTATCATTATGCAGTGAGCGTGCGCCAGACTGCTGCTGGTTGCGAATCCGATACTACGAATGCAGCTATCGTTACTGTATTCCCGAATCCTGCAATCAGACTGGTTACCGATCCTATCGTATGCGACACGACGGGTATGAACATCGTGATGTATGCTAACGTCACTCCTATCCCGACAAGTCCTTATAAGTTCAAATGGTTCGAAGACAACAGCGCTGACACTTTGGTAGCAGCTGCTGACTTGGTTGAGTACTATGGTGAACACAATGATTCTATCAAGCTGCACAAACCTTACAGAGAATATGCTTACAGCTTCGCAGTTGAAATGGTTAACCAATATGGTTGTACTGTAAGAGATGATGCTAATGTACAAGTTAACGATAATCCTGTGGTTCACGCAAGAGTATCTGATCCTGTTATCTGCGTTGGTGGTGAGATTACCCTTACTGCAAATCTGGATGACTACAATGCTGATATGCTTGAGTTCCACTGGTATGATAGCACACGTACAACTGGTACTAACCTGATTGGTGTTGCTACTGAACTTGATTACACCGTTGTTCCTTCATTAGACACTCATTACTATTATATGACTGCTCTCCAGAGAACTTCTGGTTGTATTGCTGGTAGCGAACCTCTGATGGTTATCGTGAAAGCCGATCCTATTATCAAAGAAGTTGTTTTGAATGACTACATTGCATGTGAGGGTCGTCAGGTCCGTATCGAAGCTATTCCTGATACCAACACTTATACTCCTCGTGCTACGGATGTTTATACTTGGTACAGAAATGGTATCCGTATCCCGGGCGCTACTAACAGAGTTCTTTACGATTCTCCTGTTACAGTTGATCAGAATACTCAACAATATGTTTATACGGCTGTCGTAACACTCGAAGAACCGGGTTGTACTTCTCTGCCTGTGGCTTCTCAACCTCTGACCATCTATCGTAATCCTGTTGTGGTTATCACTGGTGATCAGCATGTTTGCGAAACCGATTACACTATGTTGATTGCTAACGTTGACACCATCGGTATGTCTATCGGCAACTTGAATTACACTTGGTATGTTGATGGTGCTATCAACTATAACAACTCCTACAACTTGGGCAACAGCAGATTCTTCGCTGATTATCTTTCTCCTCGCGACGAAGCTTACCGTGTGCAAGTGAGCGTAGAGAGAGCTGAAGTTGCTAATGCTTGCGCTTCCATGTCTGAGGTTTACGAAGTTTATGTATATGCTAAACCTGAGGTTAACATTACTTCTAATGTTAATGAAATCTGTGCTAACGGCGAAGTTACGCTGCAAGCTAACTTGAGAGATTGGAATGCTGATAATATGATCTTCCAATGGTATGAAATCAGAACAGCTACTGAAATCCTCGCTATTGATTACTTACCTGGTGGCGGTTATGTTTATGACACTGTAACAACTCATTATAACTACTACATCCCTGGTGCTACTGGATTCCGTTACACGACTACTCTGTCTGAAACGACCACTATTGGTGTGAAGGTATTCCAAACCAACTCTGAGTGTTACGATATCGATGAAACTACTATTATTGTTCATCCTATTCCTGCAGCTCCTGTCATTACTGTAAATCATCCTATGATTTGCTCCAACGGAGATGTTGACCTCACTATCACTAACGATTATAGCGAGTATGGTACTCCTGTCTATTCATGGATGATGGATGGTAGTATTATCCCGGGTGCTCATATGTCAACCTATCACCAAGAGCCTGGTTTGACTAATGGCACAACACATACTTACAATGCTATCGTAGTATTTGAAATGCCGGGTTGTATCTCTGTTATCTCTGATGACGCTGACGTTGTTGTGATTCCGGATCCTGAAGTCAGAGTTACTGTTGATGGTCCTACGACTATCTGCGAAGGTGGTGCAGTTACTTTCAACACTGTTGCTCAACCGACAGATCTTGAATACACCTATCAATGGTACAACTATGACAATCAATTGATGGAAGGCGATACACTGCCTACACTGACTGTTTCTCCTGCTGCTAATCAGCAAGCTTACCAGTACACTGTGGTTGTGAATTCTCTGCCTGGTTGTCAAATCGTGGTTGACGCTCCTGTTGTCACGGTCATTGCAGATCCTGTTGCTACGCTGTCTATCGACAAACCTATCATCTGCCAAGGTGGTTTCTCCACTCTGACGGTTGATGTACAAGGTGGTGATGTTGTTACCAATGGTATTGCTCCTTATGTTTACAATTGGTACAGCAATGTCAACACTGAGACTCCGTTCGCTACTACATCTGTGAACTACCTGACACTCGATACTATTAATCGTACTGACTCTATCGTGTACTGGGTTGAAGTTTCTGCTAACGCTTATGGTTGCGCTGCTACTTCTAACAACGTTAACCAAAAGATCGTTGCTGATCCTGTTGTTGCCATCATCGTGGCTCCGACCTATCCTACGACAGTTTGCGACGGTGGTACCACCATGTTGGTTGCTACAGTTGACGGTGGTGTTGGTGAACCTTCATATCAATGGTACAGAAATGGTACCATCTTGGTTGGTGAAACCAATCCTACTTTGAATACTGGTATCCTCTCTGTCAATGACATTCAATCATTCTACGTCATTGTTAAACAAACCGGTTCTGGTTGCGAAACAGTATCTGATACTTTCAGCGTACCTGTGATTCCTTCCTACAATGTTGTTGTAAGCGCTCTGAACAATCCTACAGTTTGCGAAGGCGGTACTACTACTTTGGAAGCTTCGATTACCAACGATATCCTGCCGAACGATTTCGTTACTTATCAATGGTATGAGAAGATTGACGGTGCTGATGTTGCTATCACGGGTGCTAATTCCACTCGTTTCACAACCTCTCCGTTGTTGACCGATGGTAACCATACTTACTTTGTCGCTGTGACAAGTCAGATTACTGGTTCTCATTGCTCCGCAAATTCCAACTCCTTCTACACTGCTATTGTAAACGATCCTACTGTCACCATTTCCACAACATCTGTTAACAATGTTGTTTGCGAAGGCGATGTGGTTCGCGTGAACGCTACTGTTTCTCACGAAGGCAGTGAATATCCTGAAGGAATTGAATATACCTACACTTGGACTTGGACCAATGGTACTAACTCTTATTCCTTCACGAATAATGAGCCTACCTTCGCTCCTGCAGCCGCTGAGCTTCCTGCAAGCACCAACGGTTACCTGTTCAATGTTTCTATCGCTTCTACAGACGCTAACTCCGGTTGTAACGCTAACTCCATTGGTAATGTGTATGTAACAGTTATGGCAAGACCTGTTGTTACCATTACTGCTGACAATGCTGTTGTCTGCGCTGGTGGTCTGGTTGAATTGACTGCTAACCACAATGCTAGCGACTACACTGGATTCAACTACGCTTGGACCGTCAATGGCCAGCCGGTACATGCTACTGCACAAACCATCACGGTTCCTGCTTCCATGGTTACGGAAGGCAACATCAACGCTACTGTGCTTGTGACTTCTTCACAGCTCACGCTTGAATGTACGAGCACCGCTTCCTTGACACAACCTGTCCAAGTTGTTGCTAACCCGACTGTAACTGCTGCAGCTGACTTCACCACAATGTGTGCTGGCGCAGCTCCTACTCTCACCGCTACAGTTCATGGTGACCAAACCAACGCTCCTCTGACCTACGTATGGCAACTCGGTGGCAGCGAAATCAGCTCTGCAAATGGTAATGTTTACCAAACTGCTCCGCTGGCTGCTGGTACCTACAGCTACAAGGTTAAAGTGCTGACCCAGGATCAAGCTCTCAACTGCGCTTCCGATTGGTCTGATGCAGTTGTGCTGAAGGTTGCTGAGACTCCGGTTATCGGTCTGACCTCTGCTGACGGTCTCGCTCTCTGCGAGGGTGGTAACATCACGCTGACTGCTACTGTTCTGAACGCTTCTAATAACATGGGTACGTTCAACAACGGTGACATCTATGGTTCTTACACCTATGTTTGGAAGAAGAACAACAACACTGTGGCTACTAACAACAGCGCACTGCCTCAGAACCAAATTACTGAGACTCTGAATACTGTTGGCAACTACAACTATGTTGCTTACGTCACTCCTGTTGGTCAGTTCGCAAACGGTTGCGGTGTGGCTAATTCCGAGCCTCTGCAAGTTGTAGTTAACGCTAAACCTAACTGGGATGCTGCTGTGGTTTATCCTGTTGGCAACATCTGCCTCGGTGAAGAAGTGCAATTGCACGCTCACATCACTGGTGGTGTAACCGATATGAATGGTAATACCAACGGTCATATCCAGTGGGTTGTTGAATTCAACGGCGTTCCTTCCAATGTTGCTAACTTCGGTGGCGACGCTACTCATACTCCTGCAGTACCTGGTCTCTACACCTACTATCCGACTTACGTTCCTTATGAGGGTACAATCCTCGGTAGTGGCTGTACATTCAGCAACAGCGATCAAGTCTCTACATTCGTGACAGTTCACGAACTGCCTACAGCTGCATTCGTCAGCGGTGACGGCTCTGTTGTCTGCGCAAATGTTTCTGACGACAACGCTGCTCTGACCATCCACTTCACTGGTACTGCTCCGTTCCACTTCATCGTGACTGACCTGTCCAATGGTTCTACTCAAATGTACGACGCTTACACCAATGATTATACTCTCTATGTAAGCCCGTCTCATACGACTCAGTACAGAATCACTTACCTGTCTGACAACTATTGCGACAACGGCGAACTTGGTCTGAATGCTATCGCTACGGTATTCGTTAACGATATCAACTTCAGCGAGACACTCTTCATGGCTGAGTGCGACGTGAACGAGGTTACGATTGACTTCAACATGATTTCCGGTACGCCTAACTCCGAGTTCACTGTAACTTATGACAACGGTATGGTTGTGACGGGTACGATTGTCAATAACACAGCTACATTCGCAACACCTGATGTTCCTGGCGATTACCATGCAGTATTCTCTGTTGGTGGTTGTAACTATGACATCATCGTGAGAAGACCTATCTTCACCTCCGAATTTGCTACTGGCGATCAACCGTTCATGATGCAAAGATGGGATGATGTTGCTATCATCAACAACAATCCTGCTACCAACGGTGGTCATACCTTCATCAGCTATCAATGGTACAGAAATGGTGAACTTATCCCGGGTGCTATCTACAAGAACTACCAAGAGGTCGGTGGCCTGAACGGCTTCTACTCCATCGAGGTTGTTTCTAGAGAAGCTGACGGTAGTATCGTTACCTATCGTACTTGCGAGCAATACTACACTGCAAACTCTTCTGTGAAGGTTTATCCTGTTCCTGCAACTGTACAACAAGTTGTCACTGTCGAACTCGATATGACTGCTGAAGAACTTGTGGATGCTACGCTCGATATCTACGATGCTGTCGGCGCTATTGTGAACCACATCACCAACGTTGAGCCTATCACGAAGGTTGCTGGTTTCAAGGCTGCTGGTACGTACTTCGGTCGCATCACCCTGGCTAACGGCGAAACAAAGACTGTTAAATTCGTTATCGTAAAATAATTTGAAACCCTGGGTTAGTGGTTTCGGCCACTAACCCACCGGTTTTACCATTAATAAGTAATAAGAAAAAAAAGAATATATTATGAAAAAGAATTTATTAGTACTCAGTCTTATTTTCGCAATGTGTTGCACTGCCTTTGCGCAGCAAGCACAAACAGAAAATACCAATGACAATGCCGACGTTAAAAACGTGGCAACCTCCACTTTCTGCCCTCATCGTATCAATCTTTACGGTGGTGTGGGTTACACCAACAACATTTATCGTAGAATTGATCTCAAGCAATACTATTCCATCAGCGAATTGCTTTCTATTCACTATGCTTACTTCTTCAATGAACATTGGGGATTGAGCCTCGGCGCTGAGCTGAATCATGTGGGTGCCAAAGCCCTTTTTGCTGGCCAAGGTGTATTGCCTCAATATCCTGATCATTCTTTCAATAATGATGTAACTTATTATGATTTGTACTGGAATGCCAATGGCTTGAAAGAAAGACAATCTATCTGGGCTATCGAAGTTCCTTTGATGGCACAGTTTGAGTGGGTTTTCGATGGCCGTAGTGGTATTTACGCCGGCTTGGGTCTTTATGGCTACTTCCCCTTCATGAAAGGTAAAAACGTATTCTGGGGCGAAGGTGCTATCAACACTTGGGCTGTTGAGGATCCTTATGGTCAGGATTATAACCTTGACTATCCTATGGAGAACCACTTCAATGGTGGTATCTATGATGGCAAAGATGTCAGAACCAAACTCAGATGTTCTTTCGGCGCTGAAGCTGACTTCGGTGGCATTTTCAGAATCAGCCGCATTGCTGATGGTTATGTTGGTGCATTCTGCAAAGTCAATTTCTTGGATATTCTTCCGAAAGAGAAATTGCCTCTTTTCAACGATCAAAACAATGAGCCTACCTTCAATGGTACACTTGCTTCTAATATCCTTGAAGAGTACAAGATGAGAGATGAATACAGCAAGATTCGCACGAAATGGAATCAAGTCCAAGTTGGTTTGAAACTTGGTGTGCATATCAAATGCTGCGCTAATCCTGTTCAAAAGACCAAACGTGATATTCAAGAGGAAATGCTTGAAGAGCTCAAGAAGAAGAAAAATGAGCCGATCATCATTAAGCAAGATCCTCAATACATCTACATTGTTCCTCAATGTGATTTGTTGGACAAAGATGATGAAGAATTGAACGAAAATGACAAGAAAGCCATCCGTGATCTTCAGGAAGAATTGGCAAGAACCAAGATTCTCTTTGATCTTGACAAAGATATTCCTAAGATTCAAGATGTAAACGACAATATCGACAGATGTGTTGAAATCTTGAAGGCTAATCCGAAACTCGCTCTCGAAGTGGAAGGTTACACTTGCGACCTCGGTTCAGAGGAACACAACCGTGATCTTGCTCAGAGAAGAGCTAACAAGGTTAGAGATTTGTTCATCCAAAAAGGTGTTCATCCTGAACAAATCCGTACCGCTTCTTACACTGTTAACGATCCTCAGAACAAACAAAACATTCAGGATCCGAGACGTGAAGAACATAGAGCTGCTATCTTTAGAATCGTCAAAAGATAATTATTACTATTCTCGTTCAGAAAGAGACCGCCCCTAGGGTGGTCTCTTTTTTTTATTATCTTTGTGCCACTCTTTAAGAATATGAAGAAGCTGTATTGTCTTGCCTTTTCGTTGCTGCTGTGTGCGGTCTGCTTAGTCCAAGCGCGGCCAACTGACACGCTGTCCACGCACGTGCTGGAGTTCGTGCGTAATGATGGCCAGTGGGATGCTCATGTGCGCTATTCGGCGCGTCTGCATGGAGGCTCTATGTTTGCAGAGGACAATGCCTTTACAGTTGCCTTGCTCTCGCCCGAACAGCTTCATCAGTTCTATGAGAATAAATTTGAACATAAACCCCAATCTTTAATTGATGCTGCCGCTTACAGGATGTCTTTCGCTGATGCATCACCATCTTCGATAATTGTCCCTGGGGAAAGTTATGCTCATTACCATAACTATTTTTATGGTTCTAGTCCTTCCTCTTGGGCGAGCCGCGTTCCATTGTTTAAGTCTTTATGTTACCGTCAACTTTATGATGGTGTGGACTTGATGGTTTCGCAACATCATCATTCCATTAAATATGAGTTTGTTGTTTCGCCAGCCGCAGACCCCGCTCAAATCAAGATTGATTATGACGGTGTTTCTTCCTTGAAACTTTCCAATGGCCATTTGATTGTTACGACTCCTGTAGCGCGCGTGATTGAGTTGCCGCCTGTTGCGTATCAGTTGGACGAAAATGGGGATACGCTTTTTGTGAGCTGTGACTATGTATTGCAGAAATCAACCCTTTCTTTCAAACTGGGGCCATATAACACCAACCTTCCGCTGGTTATTGACCCCGTGGTGGTTTTTTCGTCGTACTCTGGCTCGGCCTCCGACAACTGGGGCTATACGGCCACCTATGATTCTGAAGGGAACCTATACGGTGGTGGTATTTGCTTCGGCGCAAGCTACCCGACCACGCTGGGTGCCTATCAAGTGAATTTTGCCGGCGGACAAACGGATATTTCCATTTCGAAATTTAATGCGCAAGGCAATAATTTGCTCTATTCCACTTATATTGGAGGCTCGGCATTGGACATTCCGCACAGCTTGTATGTAAACGATAATGATGAACTCTATGTTCTGGGCACTACAGGTTCAGCGGATTATCCCGTGACCCCACGTGCTTTTGACACTACTTTCAATGGCGGGCCTAACACTACCTTGTCTACAAATCTTACTTTCGGTCAAGGCTCTGATATTGTCATCTCCAAGTTCAGTGCTGCCGGTGATTCGTTGTTGGCGTCCACATTCGTTGGCGGATCCATGAATGACGGTATCAACATTGCCAGCATTTTGAGGAAAAACTATGCAGATGATAATCGTGGGGAAATTCTGATTGACGAGAACAGCAATGTGCTGGTCGTGTCTTCCACCTATTCACCAGATTTTCCAGTAACCCCCGATGCATACGATACGACCTATAACGGAACACAGGATGTGTGCGTGTTCAAGATGAACCAGGACTTGTCGCAGATGATTTGGTGCACTTATCTAGGTGGATCGGGTAATGAAGCTGGCTACAGCATGGCATTGGCTTCGGATAACAGCGTGTATGTGTGCGGCGGTACGCTCTCCTCGGATTACCCGACAACCCCCGATGCTCAGCAGACTGCTTTGGCGGGCGATGCCGATGGTTTTGTTGCACATATCTCCGAAAACGGAAGGCAACTTTCTCATAGTACATTTTTGGGCCGATCTGGTTATGACCAGTGCTATTTGGTGAAAGTGGACCGTCAGAATCATCCGCATCTGTTCGGGCAGACGAATGCATCGGGCAATGTATGGATTCACAATGCCCTCTATGCTGTCCCTGGCGCTGGCCAATTTCTGACCAAGCTCTCCCCGTCGTTGGATTCGGTGATCTGGTCAACTGCCTTTGGTACGGGCAATGGGGGGCCTGACATTTCGCCTACGGCGTTGATGGTGGACTATTGCAGCAATATCTATATGTCGGGGTGGGGTGGACTACAGCTTAACGAATTTGGCGGTACGTCTGGTCTGCCTATTACAGACGATGCATTCCAATCGTTTACGGATGGCAGCGATTTCTACTTTATTTGTATTAGTGATGATGCTTCCCAGCTGAAATATGCCAGTTTCTTTGGCGGCACGACTGTCGCCAGTGCACGTGAGCATGTGGATGGGGGCACGAGCCGTTTTGACCGCAAGGGCAGGATTTACCAGGCTGTGTGTGCTGGCTGCGGTGGACAAAGCGATTTTCCGACCACGAACGGAGCCTGGAGCAATGAAAATGGAAGCTCAAACTGCAATCTGGGCGTTATCAAGATGGATTTTGGCCTGCCTGAGGTGGTGGCTGATTTTTCCATGCCGCGCACCGTATGCGCCCCTGATTCTGTGCATTTTTCAGACCATTCGCAAACAATCGGCAGCAGCACAAGTTTTTTTTGGGATTTCGGAGATGGTACAACTTCGACCGAGAGTTCTCCGGTACACTTCTATGCTCAGGCTGGTGTATATTCTGTGACGCTCGTCGTGCAAGACTTGGGCAGTTGCAATTTTGCGGACACTTTGCGCAAATCACTGCTGGTACTTACCAATACGTTGGATACGCTTCCGGACCTGTCGGTCTGTATGGGTGATTTTGTGCAGATAGGCCTGCAGCCCTTTGCCAATACTCAATACCATTGGCTCCCCAATCCCGATATTCAGAATGATCAGATTTCCAATCCGGTTATTATTCCTTCCCAGACTTCTGTTTATTCCTTGGAGGTGTCTTACGGTGCTTGTGTGGACACTTTGCAGCAGCGCGTGCAGGTGAATCCATTGCCAGCCACTTTGATGCCGGATACGGTGATTTGTGCCGGTGAGGCTGCCCTGTTGCACGTGGATTTGACGAACCCGTCCGCACCTGTCTCGATAGAGTGGTCCATGACGCCCGATTTTGCTTCCATATTTGGCCAAGGACAAAGCCAGGTGAGCGTTTCTCCGGAGGCTAACACAACCTATTATGTTCGCGTGGCCGATGAGTTCTGTGAGATGGAGGGCGCAGTGCAAGTGACAGTGTCATCTATCCATATTCTGGAGCATCCGGATATATTGATATGCTTTGAGGATGGCGGCACGTTGACCATAGAGCATGATGGTGGCGCTGGTTGCCAGTATCATTGGGAACTCGGCGACGGCACTTCTTATTCCGGTGAAAGCCCGTATATTTCTCCGGCAGTTTCCACTACGTATGCGGTGACCGTGACCAATCCTTACGGTTGCACAGCCACTACAGAAGGCCAAGTGGTGAAGCGGACGGGCACGTTCCCGACCCCGCTGGAGGCGTGGTGTGCCTATTGCATCATCAATCAGATGGACACCACTACGATTTATGCCACCGATTATGGTCCTGATTACGTGTACCAATGGTCGCCCACCGAATCATTGCAAGCATCAAATGTTCCGACAACAAAAGCTTGGCCATTAAGTACCACAACATACACGGTCAGGGTTACCGACACTTTCCAGTGCAGTAAGATTGCCACCGTCACCATTGATGTGATAAAACTGACTTGCAATGACACATTTGTCTTCATACCCAATGCCTTTTCTCCCAATGCGGACGGGCACAACGACAAACTTTTTGTCAGAAGCCTGATATTGCAGAATTTCTATCTCGTGGTATATAACCATTGGGGACAGAAAGTCTTTGAAACCACCGATCTCAAAGAGGGTTGGGACGGCACCTACAAGGGAAAGGAGTGCCCCAACGGGGTGTATGATTATTACTTCAAGGGCACCTGTATAGAGGGTGAAATGCTGGAAAAAAGAGGCAATGTGATGTTGATACGTTAGATGTCTTTTTTTCATACTTTTGCCGCGTTTTTGTATTTAGAAAAATGAAAGCAGAAGTAGTTGATAATCAGGAGAAAAAATCACTGAAAGGCGCTTGGAAGATGCTGAAAGGAAGAACGAAATTCTTCCAAATTCTTCTTCATTTGTTCGCATTGGCCGGTTTTGCGGTCATCGGGGCCTGGGCTTTTTATGAATTGGGTTTCACCAAGAACCGAGGCGGCGTGGATAATAATAATCGTTATCTGGCCGATTATAAAATGGAAAACAATCTTAAAGATTCCTCCAAGATTTTTGAAAACAACATGCAGGACTACCTCAATCTGGTGGCTTTGAGCAAATTTTATCCAACAAACGCGCACTTGATTCTGGAGGCAGGGCGACTTAGTGAACGGCCTGACGCCATCAATCAGATGTTGTATGCCGCCAATATGTATCTGCAAGATGGCGATACAGCTCGCCAGTATCAGCAGATGGTGACCGATTTGAAGTCCGTGCTGGCCAAATATCCGAAGCAGGAAAACACCGATCATTTGATACCTTGGATGAATGAAGGTGCCTGGCCATCATTGAAAGATGCGATTTTGAAAGACAAGGATGTGATTGAAGAGGCTGCCCGTCTGACTGGCGTGGAACCGCGTTTGATTGTGAGTTGTTTGGTCGGTGAGCAGATCCGCCTATTTAATTCCAAGCGGGAGATGTACAAGCAGTATCTCGGTCCAGTGAAGGTGCTTTCTGTGCAGTCGCAGTTCTCCTTCGGCGTGAACGGCATCAAGGATTTCACGGCGCAAAAGGTGGAGGAGAATCTGAAAGACCCATCGAGCGAGTTCTATATGGGGAAAAAATACGAGCATATCCTCGATTTCAATACCGAAAACCATACGGCAGAGCGCACCGCGCGCCTGACCGACTATCACAACCATCTCTATTCGTACATTTATACGGGTTGTATTTTGCATCAGACCATGTTGCAATGGAAAAGAGCTGGCTACGACATTTCCAATCGTCCGGATATCCTGTGCACGCTCTTTAACCTTGGCTTTGCTGCATCAAAGCCAAGTGATCACCCGCAATGTGGTGGCTCCCATATCGAAGTGAACGACAAAGTTTACACGTTTGGTGTGATCGGCAACGATTTCTACTATTCCGGTGAGTTGTCCAAAGATTTCCCGATAAAGGCAAAATCGTTTGCGGATGAATAGAATAGAATTGCTTATTCCGGCCAAGGACTTGCACAGTGGGCAGGTGGCCATCCAGCATGGCGCAGATGCGCTGTACGTGGGTGCGTCCCGCTTCGGCGCACGCCAAGCCGCGGGCAATTCGCTGCAGGATTTGGAGCAACTGGTACGCTACGCCCATCTTTACGGCTCCAAAGTGCATGTCACCGTCAATACGCTCCTTTATGACCAAGAGTTGGAGGATGCGCGGAAGTTGATTTGGCAGCTCTATGAGATGGGGACGGATGCGTTGATTATCCAAGACTTGGGAATTCTGAAGATGGATTTACCACCCATCGCGTTGCATGCGAGTACGCAGTGCCATAACCATTCTTTGGAAAGAGTTCAGATGTTGGAAAAGATGGGCTTCAAACGTGCAATTCTCGCACGTGAGATGGATTTAGACACTATTCGGAACATCCGGGCAAATACTTCCATTGAGCTGGAAACTTTCGTGCACGGCGCGCTGTGCGTGTGTTACAGCGGCCAGTGTTACATCAGCCGCATGATGACGGGGCGCAGTGGGAATAGGGGAGAGTGTGCCCAGATTTGCCGCACGCTGTTCGATTTGCAGGATGCCAAAGGCAAGACGCTGCTCAAGGACAAGCATCTGCTCTCGTTGCGCGACATGAACCGCTCGGCCTATCTGGCAGATTTGATGGACGCAGGTGTGGTTTCCTTCAAGGTGGAAGGACGCTTGAAAGATGAAAACTATGTGAAGAACATCACCGCTTACTACCGAAGGATAATTGACCAAATATTGTTTGGGAAACCTGATTTTGTCAAATCGGGCAGTGGGCAGACCACCATTTTCTTTGAACCAGACCCCAAGAAAACCTTCAATCGGGGTTATACCTCCTATTTTGTGGATGGCCAGCGCGAGAAGATGGCCTCCTTTGACACGCCCAAGGCCATGGGGCGCAAAATCGGAACGCTGCGGCAGGATGACAGAGGCCAGTTGCTGTATGAGGGTGGAGAAACAATTGTTAATGGCGACGGACTTTGCTTTGTGAACAAAACTGGCGAGTTGGAGGGCTTTTTCGTGAATGGCGTTTCGGGCAAACGGATTATTCCGCACAAGCCCGTGTCTGTGTTTAAACAGGTGGATTTGTACCGTAATGTGGATAAGGATTTTGAGAAGAAATTGGAGGGGAAGAGCGCCGAGCGTCGAATTGCGGTGGATATGGTCTTTTCGGAAATAGAAAATGGCTTTAGCCTTTTGTTGAAAGATGAAGATGGGGTAGAGGTGTCGGTTCCTGCGGAAATTGAAAAGACCAAAGCCAACAAGCCGGAGATGGCCGATGGCCAGTTGCGCGCCTCTTTGTCCAAAATGGGCAATACGCCATACCAGTTGCGCCGTTTAGATGTGCAGGTTTCAGGATTCTTTTTGCCCACCTCTTTCATCAATAAATTGAGGACAGAAGCTGCTGAGAAGCTGTCGGCGGCACGGGTGGAGCATTTCCAGCCACAAGATAGCCTGTTGGTGTACAAGCCCGCTCAAGTGTTGGAGGCGGCTGACTATAAGCGCAATATCACCAACGAGTTGCACCGGGCCGTGTATGAGGATTTCGGAGCCAAGCAGATAGAATACGGAATTGACAAGACACAAGACTATCGCGGCAAAGAACTGATGGTGTGCAAATACTGCCTGCGTTACGAGTTGGGCATGTGTACGAAAGACAAGCAGAAGCCCAATGTCACGTTCCCGCTATATCTCAAAAACGACAAATTCCGGTTCCAACTGCAATTTGACTGCAAAAATTGCGAGATGAAAATTATTAATTTGTAGAGACGTGCACCTACAAGTTTCTTTCCTCTTTTACCCCGCACTCCCGTGCGGGGCCACCCAAAGTGAGACATCTTCGATGCCCACAATGAATGCCCATCTTTTCCCATTAACCCCATTCACCTCTTGCATCTCCTTCACCTCGTTAACTATTATTACCCTTCACTCCCGTGCGGGGCCACCCAATGTGCGACATCTTCGATGCCCACAATGAATGCCCATCTTTTCCCATTAACCCCATTAACCTCCTGCACCTCATTCACCTCTTGCACCTTTCTGTTACCACATTCCATCGAACGTGGTCCAGATGTAATCTCCTAATTTCCAAGCCTCATTTACGGCTGTGTTGCCGCAGGAATTGGTGAAATTGGTCAGGGTTTGGATAGCCTCTTGGCGTTTTCCTTCTTTCAGGAGTTTTGTGGCTTGCGTTTCAATGGTGTAATGGTCATCGATGAACTGTTTTTGCAGCGGGTTCCACCAGTAGTCGATAACTTTGTGCATGTCGCCCCAGCGTTGGCAGGCGATGGTACCCACGCGGTTGAAGCCCCACCAGGCGGCATCCTTGCTGAAGCCGGTGATGCGACCGTCGGTCTTGTAAGTTTCCGGCAGGTCAGTGACGTTGGCGTAGATGGGTATATAGATAGAGGAGGCTACATTGTCCAAGGCGAACCAGCAGAGCGCGCCCACCTCGTCGGGCAGGTCGGCACGGCATTGGATGATGGTGCCATACACGGTGAAATGCACGGCTATGTTGCGCTCACCCAATTCGTTCCAGCCGCCGTTGATGCGGAAGAGGTTCAGCTCGTCGCGCTTCATGAAGGGGTTGGCCATGGGGGAGATGACCTGTTTGCCGTCTTTGTCGGCCACAGTCAGTGTCTTGCGCATGTCATAAGGGGTGCCCTCGTAGTAGTCTTTGAACACGGACATCATTTTTTCGACGGTCACCAGCGTGTCAGGTTTAACGGAGAAGGGGTAGTTTTCTGAGTTAGGATCGAGATGCAGCGACGGAGCCAGCAGGTCGAACACGCGCCACTCGCGGCGACGACAGGCAATCATGGTGCGGGTGCTGGGCGCGTAGGCGTAGGCAAACTGGAAGGTCGATTTGCCGTCCCACCAGCCGTTCTCCTTGGCCAGCGTATAGACATTGTCGGAGGCCATGAAGTAGTCTTTGTCCTTGAGGTCTATCTCTCGTATAGTGGAGGCGTTGGCGTTGACGGCCACATGGTCGTCGGGCACGCGCTGGGCGGCCCACACGGCACCCACTTTGTCTTTGCCGGGACCGAGAATTTCGAGGTGCCACACTTCGTTCTTGTCGGCAATGGTGAGGCACTCGCCGGCATCGTTCCAGCCGTAGCGTTTCAGCAAGTCGCCGGCCATGCGGATGGCCTCGCGTGCGGTGGCGCAGCGCTGCATCATCAACATGCAGAGGCATTGGCAGTCGATGAGCCCTTTGTTGGATTTCAACTCTGCACGTCCGCCGAAGGTGGATTCGCCAATGGCTAATTGTTTCTCATTGACGCAGGGGTAGGCGGTGTTCAGGAACTGGTAGGTGTGTGCTATTTGGTCGATTTCTCCCACGGGCACATTCTCGTAACGGGCCATTTGGCCGGGCTCCTGTTTGGCCCATTGGCGTTTCACCAGCGTCTGCATCTCGCCTGTGCTATGGTCGCGCGCAGGCTCTACCAGGATATTGGTGCGCGAGCGGTGACTGTCGTCGGTGTGGGAGGTCATCACGGAGCCGTCCGCCGAAGCGCGCTTGCCCACGGTGATGGAGGTGCACTCCATCCCCTCCGTGATAGGATCGATGTTCTGGGAAAAGCCTGAAAACAGGGCCAAGGTAAGGATGAGGGAAAGGGAAATCAGTTGTTTCATACGCGTATTGTTTGCCATATTTATTGTTTTGATTGGAGGGCAAAAATACGGAAATGTTTTGAATGATGACATCCATAACGATGCATCGAAATATTTGTTGTAGAGACGTGCCATGGCGCGTCTCTACAGAATTTTTTCCTATTTTTGCAATCCTAATTCCTGTACCCTAAACCCTATTCCCTCTTATGAACGGCGACCCGCGATTATATGACCTTCTGAAACAGTTGAACATCGAATTCGAGTATCTGGAGCACCCGGCGGCCCCGACCATCGAGATTGCCAAGCAGTATTGGGCTGGCCATGACGCCAAGCACTGCAAGAACCTCTTCTTCCGCAACCACAAGGGCAATCGCCACTATCTGGTGCTGCTCGACTGCGACCAGAATATGAACATCCATGATATTGAGCACAAACTGCACCAGGGAAAACTCAGTTTTGCTTCAGAGCCTCGCCTGATGAAATATCTGGGCGTGCAGCCCGGCTCGGTCACGCCCTTCGGGCTGATCAACGATACGGAGCACCATGTGCATGTCTTCATTGATAAAAAACTCCAAGAGGCTGAGAAAGTGAGCTTCCACCCGTGCATCAACACTGCATCGCTCATCATCAAAAGGGAAGATTTGATCCGTTTCCTGGATTACCAGACGAATACTTACGAGTGGATAGAGTTGTATTAAGGGTTAAACTATTACCGATCCAAGGCATCTATTGTGTCTGTTTGTAAATCAATAAATCATGATCACAGCCACATTAATTCTGATTTTCATCTACATCATTATGGGGAAAGACCCTAAAGAGTTGATGGAAAAAGTAAAAAACATAGATTGGAACAGCCTGTATCTTACGCTGAAGCAGAAAATAAAAACGTATGCCCGTGCTGTTGGGCGTATAGCCGCAAAACCGTTATTGATTTTGTATTATGTTTTGAAGGATGAGTCGTTATCCTCCAAAGACAGGATGTTGATATACGGCTGTATCCTGTATATTGTCTCCCCGGTAAGTCTGATACCGCAGCATGTCTTCAAGTTGTTGGGTGTGGTGGACGAGGCCACGGCCATTCTGGTGGTCATCCGGAAAGTGCGGGATAAAATCACGCCGGAGATTATCCAGCAGGCGGAGGAAACGCTCTCGGAGTGGTTCGACGAGCCAGAGAGCGTACAGACAGCATAGCGCTTCGTGTGTTTTTGTGCTTATTGCACTTGTCTCCCTTTCGCACCGTGCAGACTTGGTGCTTCGGAGCAGGTGACTCCCGCGGTGCGATGGCTGTCGGCCGCGGCCTCCCACACCAGATTGCGCTACGCTTATCTGGTGTTACTGAAATATGACCTCTCCGAGGTCGGCATTTAACACCACTTTGCCTCTTATGGAATGTGTCCCGAAGGGATGCCCTTATGGTAGCCTCACACGGCAGTGTGAGGTGCCGGCGATGTAGCGTAGGCCAGTCGCGGCGCGGGAGTCGTGTGCGCCAGGGCAGTGAACCAACTCGCCGCGAAAGTCAGTCGTTAGGATATGTCTGTCCAGACTGCATAGTAGCAAATTATATGCTTGAGGTCGGAGATTCCGCTCAACGCCTACGCGTTTCGCGGAATGGTGGTAACAAAAAAGCGAGGGCTCTTTGCCTTCGCCAGTCGCCTTGTGCGGATGGGGGGACTCGAACCCCCACGGCTTTCGCCACCAGATCCTAAGTCTGGCGCGGCTACCATTACGCCACATCCGCTTTTTTTTAGGGGCGCAAAAGTACAAAAAAAGTCGTTACATCTTTCCTTTTCAATCCAAACATCTACAATTACTCTTTAATGAAGAGTTTCTTATAGATTGTGTGCCCTGATACCGCATAAATGACGTATGTGCCGCTGGGAAGACTGCCCACCTGAATGGTGTTGCTGCCGGATTTGAGTTTGATACTTTTGACCACTCTTCCGGTGGAATCCATGATGGATGCTTTCAGAATCTTTACAGGGTCGTCCAAAAGGATGTTCAACTGGCTTTTTACCGGATTCGGGTAAATGTGCAGTCTGCCTTGAGTATATTCCTCGATAGCCGCGGACGGTTCACCCACTGCCAGACAATACTGTCCAGGAGAGAATGACGTGGTGGTGAGGTATCCTGCATAGAGGTTGCCTGTGCGCGTGGTGCGTACGATTTGCCACGGATCTCCAGTTGAATGACGGTACAACAATTTGAGATTCGTTTCATTGTATCCCTGCATCAGCGCGTTGTCCAGCATATAACTGTTGCCTTTTTGGTATTTGAAACTTAAAGTGCCAACAGGAATGGTGTTGATCCCCGTGTTGTAGGCCATTTGGATGTTCCAATAATGTTTGTCTGAAATACGGTAAATGCCTTCCGGAAGAGTTTCAGGCTCGTCGGCTGCTACATAGTTGTGTTCCAGACGCATCAGAACAGTATCCGGGAAGTTTTCCAGTGTGATTTTGCAGGCACCATCGGTGGGTTCCCAAATGTCGCCAGAAACCATGCCGGTCGTGTAGTCAAAAACGGCATCACACAATTTCTCGTAGTAGTCCACCATACCGAACATGGGCACGAAGGGGATGGTGACATCCACATAACCGGTCTCGCCGGAGAAGGTGGCGCTGGGTACGGTGTACAGCTCCCGTTGGTCGGATACGAAGGTGAGATCCACGCGGTTGCTGCTGGCAAATTGGGTGGCTCCGTGTAGTCTCTGGTGCAGAAATACTCTATATTGATTGCCCTGAAACGGCACGATGGAGTCGATGGAGAAATGCAGGAATCCGGGCTGGTGCACCCATCCTTCGTAGAAATCGTGCATATTCATGCCAGTGACCTGGGTGAGGTGGTTGAACAGTTGCTCGGAAGAGACGTTTTGGTAGGCATATTGGTTCAGCAGACTTTTCATGCCGGCAAAGAACAGCGAATCGCCCATATAGCCGCGCAGCGAGTGGATGACTGCAGAGCCTTTTTTGTAGGAGTGTGCTCCGTAGGTGTTGTCTTGCGGCACATTGTCCAGAGCATAAAGGCCGCCCTCGTCTTTGGCCAGGTTCTTGAGTATGTTATGATGGTTTTCGCGAGCGTAGTCTTTAAAAGTCTCTTGACCGTATAAATGCTCATAGGTCAGCGCTTCGGCGTACGAGGCAAAGCCCTCATTGATCCACATCTCTTCGGCGCGGTTGCAGGTGATGAGGTCGCCGAACCAAAGGTGGAACAACTCGTGTGCATAGAGCGTCTCATACATCGCGTTGCCGGTGAAAGCAGAATGAGGGTAGGCGATGTTGGTGGCGTGCTCCATGGCCCCATTGTTGTAATTAACATCCACATAACCCACTCTGGGCCAGCGGTAGGGACCGAACTTCTGCTCATACATCTGCAGTACGTTTTTCAAATTGGCAAATGAACCGGCCACATTGTTGAAAGAACTGGGTTGCGCATAGATGTGGATGGGAATGTCGGCCTCAATGCCGTGATACACATCTTCATACAGCATATAATTGCCCACAGCCACAGACGCCAAATACACGGGGATAGGCTGCTCCAACACCCAAGTCCAGATACGCGTTCCATCGGCCAGCGTCACGGAATCGGTCAGCATGCCGTCGCACACGGCCATCTTGCCAGCCTCGGTGCGGATATGCATGGTGTAGGTCGATTTGTCGGTGAAGAAATCCAAACAGGGAATCCAGCATCTGCCGAAAGTGTGCGGCTGGTATGCGAAGGCCACGCCGATGTTGTAGCAATATTGTCCCACGTAGTAAAAACCGCCGATTTGGGAGTCGCGGATGGGCGCACCATGGTAATACACACGGATGATGGCGGTGTCACCCAACGCAGCAGAGCATGGGATGGCCAACTTGTGGTTGGTGTGCGTAAAAGTTGTGCTTTGCCCGTCCACAAACACGGAATCCACGGTCAGCCCCTGCAAGTCGAGCACATATTGGGGCAGATTGTTCACCTTGGTGACCATGGTCAGGTCCACGTATCCGTTGATGGTTTTGGCTGTGAAATCCATGATGTCCAGATGCAGGTCATAATGGGCCACGTGCATGGAGTCGGTGCGGTCTTGTGCGCACACGCAAAGAGCCCAGAATATGGCGATAATGAGGGCGAATGATTTTTTCATAATATATAAATTTGTGGGGGCGAATAATTATTCGCCCTTACTATTTGGCGTTGCGGGCGCGGATCATGGCACCGGTTTTGGCCTTGCCGACGCGGATGAAATCGACGAGCGGGCGGTTGGCCGGGCAGATGTAGGAACAGCTGCCGCATTCGATGCAGTTCATGATGCCTGCCTTCTCGCAATCTTCGTAGCGTTTGAGGTTGGAATAGGCGTGCAGCAGGTAGGGTTGCAGACCCATGGGGCAACCGGCCACGCACTTGCCGCAGCGCAAGCAGGGGTGCACTTCACCGCGCTTGCTCTCCTTTTCGTTCATGAACAGCAGGCTGCCCATGCCCTTGGCGATGTATGCGTCCATGTTGGCGATGGCCTTGCCCATCATCGGACCGCCGGAGATGATCTTGCCGGTGTCCTCAGGAATGCCCACAGCGTTCAACACGTCGCGGATCGGTGTGCCGATGCGCAGGCGGAAGATCTTGCACTCTTCTTTCGGCAAGGATTTTCCGGATACGGTGGTGTAGGCTTGTATGATGGGTTTGTTCTTCTGCACAGCCTGATACAACACGTACATGGTGGTGATGTTGTTCACGATGCAGCCCACGGAGATGGGTAGGGCGCCGTTGGGCACGCTTCTGCCCGTGATGGCCTTGATGAGCTGTTTCTCAGCACCTTGCGGATATTTGATCTTCAAAGGCTGGACTTCGATGTTGGTGAATTTTTTGCACATCTCTACCAATGCGGCGATGGCTCTCGGCTTGTTGTCCTCGATGCCGATGATGGCCTTTTCGGCGCCGGAGGCGATGAGTGCGATTTCAATACCGATGAGGCACTGCTCGGTGCGCTCCAGAATCACGCGGTTGTCGGTGGAGATATAGGGCTCGCACTCGGCGGCGTTGATGATCAGATACTCGCATTTCTGCTCTGGTTTGAGCATGTATTTGATGTGAGTGGGGAAGCAGGCGCCGCCCAGACCCACGATGCCGCGGTCTTTCATGCGGGCAATGATCTCCTCCTTGTTGAGTTTGATTTCGCGGATGATGTCCGGCGTGGTGTCGATGCTCTCGTCCCACTCGTCGCCCTCGCGGTCAATGACGATGGCGGGTTTCTTGTAGCCGGAGATGTCGGCAATCATGTCGATGCGGTTCACGGTACCGGAGATGGGGGAGTGGATGTTGGCGCACATGAAAGTCTGCGCTTCGCCAATGAGCTGGCCCACTTTCACCTTGTCACCCTTTTGCACGATGGGGGTGGCGGGCGCGCCGAGGTGCTGTGTCATATAGACAACGGCCTGGTCGGGCAGCGGGAAGGTTTCCACTTCAGCCGAGTGGGCAAACTTGTTGGACTCGGGGTGCACGCCACCGAGGTTGAAGGTCTTCTTGCCCAGCTTTTTGACGTCGGATTTCAGTTCTTTTGATATTTCGTTGGCCAACTCGCCGGCCAGTTGCGGTATTCTATCGTTCATGATATTCTTTTTTGATTCTTGGGAACGTGGAGACGGTGCATGCACCGTCTTTACATTTTTTTGTTGTGTCCGAATGATTATTCGATCTTGTGGAGACGCGCCATGGCACGTCTCTACATTTTGTGGTTATGCATTTTCCGCAGGTTGTGCGGTTTCTGCGGGTGCTTCGGCGGCCACGGGGGCTTTCTTTTCAGGGAAATTCACGGCGTGGATAGCACCGGTGGGGCACTCGGCCACGCACTTGCGGCAAGCCTTGCACTTGGTGAAGTCGATGTAGGCGAGGTTGTCGGTTACGGTGATGGCCTCGAAGGGGCAGGTCTTGGCGCACTTGCCGCAGCCGATACAGGCCGCTTTGCAGTTCTTGCGGGCCACGGCGCCCTTTTCTTTGTTGTTGCAGGCCACGAACACGCGGCGGTTGTTCTTGCCTTTGTTGCGGATTTCGAGCACGCCGCGCGGGCAGGCTCTGGCGCAGGCCTTGCAGCCCACGCAGAGGTCCTCGTTCACCTCAGGCAGGTGGGTTTCGGGGTTGATGTGGATGGCATCGAACTGGCAGGCATCCACGCAGTCGCCGCAGCCCAGGCACCCGAACGGGCAGGCGCTCTCACCCGCGTACAGCGAGTTGGCAAAGGCGCACGTGACGGCGGAGTCGTAGTTGACCTTTGCGGGCGCGTTCTCGCACGTGCCGTTGCAGCGCACCACGCAGACTTGCGGCTCACGGGCCTCGGCCTTGATGCCTAAGATCTCCCCGATCTTGTCGTAGTCGCCGCCGGGGCAGTAGGCCACGTTGAGGTCCATGGTCTTGACCATAGCCTCGGCCATGGCGCGGCAGCCGGCAAAGCCGCAGCCGCCGCAGTTGGCGCCGGGCAGGCAGGCCTGCACTTCGTCAATGCGCGGGTCTTCCTCCACATGGAAAATTTTCGAAACAAAAAACAGAATGATGGCTGCTATCATGCCTATCAGGCCAATCGTCAATGCAGCGTAAAGAATAGTTGTTGTTGCCACTGTTTTGTGTATTTTAATTAGGACTGCAAAAATAATAAAAAATGGCGTGATATTCACATAATATCCGTATTTTTGCACGTTCATTTTTTGATGGGCAAATTATGGGTTAGAGACGCACGGTCGTGCGTCTCTACATGAATGTAAATAATTTAAATCAATATAATATCATGCAAAATTTCGACCTTATCGTTATCGGAAGCGGCCCTGGCGGCTATGTGGCAGCCATCCGCGCTAGTCAACTCAATATGAAAGTGGCCGTGGTGGAACGCGCCGAACTGGGCGGCATCTGCCTCAACTGGGGATGCATCCCTACCAAAGCCCTGCTGAAATCCGCACAAGTCTATAAATATATGTCGCACGCCGCCGAGTACGGCCTGCAAGTGGAAGGCGAAGTGAAGCCCGACTTCGAGGCTGTGGTGAAACGCAGTCGCGGGGTGGCCGAACAGATGAGCAAGGGCGTGCAATACCTCCTCAAGAAGAACAACGTGGAGGTGATTGCCGGCTTCGGCAAGCTTCTGAAAGACCATAAGGTGGAAGTGACCAAGGCTGACGGCACCGTTGAGGTGTACGAAGCCGCACACATCATTCTGGCCACGGGCGCTCGCTCGCGCAGTCTGCCCAATGTGCCGCAGGACGGCAAGAAGATCATCGGCTACCGCGAGGCGCTGACCTTGCCGCAATTGCCGGAAACGATGGTGGTGATGGGCTCCGGCGCCATAGGCAGTGAGCTGGCTTACTTCTACGCCACCATGGGCACGAAGGTGACCATCGTGGAGTACATGCCACGCCTGGTGCCCGTGGAGGACGACGATATCGCCGCCACTCTTGCCCGCTGCTTCCGCAAAGCCGGCATCAAGACGATGACCGCCGCCGCCGTGGAGAAGGTGGATGTTGTCGGCGACAAGTGCGTGGTGACCGTGAAGGATGCCAAAGAGAAAATCACTGAAATAGAGTGCGATATCGTGCTTTCCGCCGTGGGCGTAGCTACCAACATCGAAGGCATCGGCCTCGAGGAATGTGGCGTGCAGACCGAACGCGGCAAGGTGGTGGTGGACGACTTCTACCGCACCAACGTGGAGGGCGTGTATGCCATCGGCGATATCGTGCACGGACCCGCGCTCGCGCACGTGGCCTCGCACGAGGCTGAGGTCTGCGTGGAGAAAATCGCCGGCCTTAACCCCGAACCCGTTGACTATGGCAACATCCCTGGCTGTACCTACACGACGCCTGAGATTGCCTCCGTGGGCCTCACCGAGCGCGCTTGCGTGGAGCAGGGTAGGGAAGTGCTCATCGGCAAGTTCCCGTTCACCGCTTCCGGCAAGGCAACTGCTGCTGGCAGTCGCGACGGTCTGGTGAAGGTGATCTTCGACAAGAACACTGGCGAGTGGCTCGGCTGCCACCTCATTGGCGACAACGTGACCGAGATGATTGCCGGCGCTGTGATGGCCCGCCGCAAGAAGATGACCGGCGAGGATGTCATCCGCTCCGTGTTCCCGCACCCCACCATGTCGGAGGCTATCATGGAGGCCGCGGCAGATGCGTATAAGGAGTGCGTGCATTTGTAGATTAGAGATGAGAGATTAGAGATTAGAGATTAGAGATTAGAGATTAGAGATTAGAGGTGTTCTTTATTATGCTGAAAAGAATTGTTGTAACATTGATGATGGTTTGTGCAGTTGCGGTGTCTTTTGCGCAGAAGGATACTTTGATTACCGGAGTGCCGGTCACCATCACGGACAAGACCTGGGCGGACCGCGGTTTCGACTTCTACATCGCCGGCGGTATGCTGTTTGGTGACAAGTTCAACGCCAATTACTACAACGGCAGCAATTTGAACGAGAACAATCTTGATTTCATCTTCAAAAACGATTATTGGCGTCGTGAATGGGTGAATCAGGTTCGAGATTCCTACTCTATTAGCGAAGATAATCAGATATACGAATGGAATCCTGATGATTTCAATTGGGAAACGCATTACAAATTGAGTATGATGGTCAGTTTGGGTGCACGATACAAGTTAGGAAAAGGTTGGGCAATTGCACTCTCTTATTCGTTCAGTCGGCTTACCGCATCCTCACAAGTGCTGATAAAAAAAGGCACTAATTTGGGAAATCTATATCCCAATCCTGTGATTGCTATGGTGGGCAAGGAGTACCGCTCCATGATCGATTTGTCGGCTTCCTATCTTTTCAGTAGCGTTCATCCTGTCGCTAAACCTTTTGTGGAGTTGGGAATCCAATTTAATTATGCCAAGGTCAAGTCGTTTGAGGCGGCGCTGCTGGACAGGAATGGGAAAATGGTAGGCAGTACCTATTCTTTGCTCAATATCTATGACAATCAGGGTTACTACCCCGGCGCGCAAACCTACGACTACATCTTCGGCGGGCCGGGATTCAGCTTCTCCGGCGCGGCAGGCCTCAAGATTGTCTGCGGCAAATATGTATCCATCGATCCTACTTTTTATTGCTATTTCGGACGGTTGGGCGTCTATCAGGGTAAGAATGTCTCCGGCGAGAACAAATTTACCTTCAATTACGGGGCTCAGATTCGCATCGTGATGAACGATTTCTTCTTCACGAATAAAAAGTAATATTTACTACCCCGCCCTTCGGGCACCCCTTCTGGATTCAGAAGGGGAATTGGCTCCTCGCGAATGGTGCGTAGCCCACGGGAATTATTAAAAGTCACCTGTTTACATTTCTATAGACAAAGGAAAAATCGCCGTATAATTTTTTTCTACATTTGCCCGTTTATTATGTTCAATGAATAAAAAGGCATTTGTATGAAAATAGTAAAAGGAAGTTTGTGGACAGTTTTGTTCGTAATGGGGCTTTGTCTTGCCGGCTTTGCCCAGCGCACGGAGAACTTCAAATCCCCGCAATATGAGTTCAAAACGGCCATGGACTTGTTCAACAAGGAGAAATACGGCTCCGCGCAGCAATATTTTAAATACGTCTATGAGAACACGGAGGATGTCCAGCAGGATCTGAAGACCAACTCCTTTTTCTACATGGGCGTGTGTGCAGCCAAACTCGACAATCAGGACGCGGCATTCCTGTTGCAATCATTCATTGACCGCTATCCCGTGCATTCTGCGGTGAGCGAGGCTCGCTTCTATCTCGGCCGCTATTACTTCAGCCGCAAGCAATGGAAGAAAGCCCTCGCGCAGTTTGACGAGATCATGGAGAATGAAATCCAGCCCGAAAGCGCGACGGAGTTCCAGTTCAAGAAAGGCTACTGCTACTTCATGACCGGCGACTATGACAAGGCGAAGGCCATGTTCAAGTCGGCACGGGAAGAAACAGGCCCTTATCAGAAACGCTCCATCTATTATCTGGCCTACATGGCTTACCAGGACAAGCAGTACGAGGCTGCCTTGGAAGATTTTTTGTTGCTGAAAGATGATCCCGAGTACAAGGATGAGGTGAACAATTTCCTCACACAAATCTATTTCAAGCAAGGCAAATATGAAGAGGTGGTTGCCAATGCGCCCGCGGTGACCAACACGAAGGATGTGTCCCAGCTGCAAGTGCTCCGCTGTGTGGCACTCTCTCAATACAATCTCAATGATTACGATGCTGCAGCCGGCAATTTCGACAAGATTTTGGCTTCCGACAAGGTGGAAATGGAACGCAACGACTATTTCGCTGCCGGTTTTACCTACTATCGTGAACAAAACTATGAAAAGGCTATCGAATATCTCACCAAGGCTATCAATGACAAACAGCCCGACCTGATGACGCAGAACAGCTACTACCTGCTGTCCGATTGCTATATCAAGACAAATCAGCCCAACATGGCCTCCCAGACTTTCAAGTCGGCGGCCAAATACGATTTTGACAAAGAAGTGCAGGAGGACGCCCTATACAACTACGCAAAGTTGCAGTATGAAACCTCCAAGAGCCCCTTCAACAATGCTATCCAGGCGTTGGAGGACTATATCAACACCTATCCGCATTCTACGCGAAGCGAGGAAGCTTCATCTTTCCTCTCCAAAATCTACATGTCCACCCAGAATTATCAGGCGGCCATCAACTCCATCGAGCAGCTCAGCACGAAGAATCGTGACATCGTGAAAGCTTATCAACGTTGTACCTACTTCAGAGCGCTGGAGCAGATCAACAACCGCAACTATCGCGATGCTTTGCAATTGCTGGACAAGACGTTGGCCTCGCCCGTGAACAAAGAGATTGATGTCAATGCCCATTACTGGAAAGGTGAAACCCAATATCGCAACGAGCAGTATCAGGACGCTTATTATACCCTTCAGGGTTTCCAGCGTGCTGACGGAGCCACCGCTTCCGAGTATTACGTGCCCTCTTTCTATTCGTTGGGATACGCCGCATTGAAGATCAAACGCTACCGCGATGCCGCTTCTTATTTCAAGAAATATCTGGATAAGATTGATTATCAAACAGATTTGAATCTGAAAGCAGATGCCACCGCCCGTCTGGCCGACTGCTATTTCATGCAGCAGGATCTCGCTTCCGCCATCAAGTATTATGATCAATGCGAGAGGATGGGGCAGAGCAATGCCGACTATGCTTTGTATCAGTTGGCAAAATGCTATGGCTATCAGAAAAACAACAACAAAAAGGTGCAAACGCTGGAAAGATTTGTCAACAACTACTCAAAATCTGCCTATTTGGACGATGCCGAATATGATCTGGCGGTCACCTATCACACACAGAACGACTATGCACATGCCATCTCGGCTTACAAAGAGTTTATCCGCAAGCACCCGAAGAGCCAGTACGTCCGTCAGGTGCACACTCGCTTGGCACAGGCTTACCTGAACAGCGACAATCCTTCCATGGCCATCTCCACGTACAAGTATGTAGTGGAGACTTATCCGGGTTCCCAGGAGGCTAAGGATGCTTTGGCCAACTTGGAGAACATCTACACCGAGGAGGGCAATACCAGCGAGTTCTTCGACTATATCCGCAACAAGAACATGAACATCTCTGCCGACCGTCAGGATTCCATCGCGTTCAAGGCTGCGGAGAACAAATACAACCGTGGCGATTGCGACGGCTCTATCCGTGCGTGTGCTGACTATCTGCGCCAGTTCCCCAACGGCTCTTTTGCCGCCAAGGCACATTTCTACAAGGCTGAATGTGAATATGGACAGAAGAACTACAGCGACGCACTTAAAGATTATGAGGCTATCATCAAGAAATACAGGACGGAATACAATGTCACGGCGCTCCATAAAGCTGCCTCTATCCTGTACAATGATAAGGAATACTCCAAGGCTTTGACCTATTTCAACAAGTTGATGGAGAATACCACCGATGAAGACGAGATGATCTTTGCCAACAACGGTGCTATGCGTTGCGCCTATTTCCTGAAGAAATATCAGCCGGCGTTGACCAGTGCTACCAACTTGCTCAACATGTCACAGGTGGATGCCGAGTTGCGTCAGGAGGCCATGTTAGTGGCCGGTAACTCCGCCGTTGAGGTGGGCGAGTATAGCACGGCCAAGATCTGGTATCGCCAGTTGGCCAACAGCGGCAGCAACGACCTTTGCGCCGAAGCCGCCTATCATCTGGCCGACATTGCGCTCAACAATGATCACGACCTTTCCAGTTGCGAGACGCAAATTAAGGCTATTCTTGCCAGCAACTACTCTTCAGAGTATTGGTACGCCCGCACTTTCATCCTGTATGGCGATTTGTACAAAGAGAAAGGCAACTATTTCCAAGCTCGCCACACCTATCAGAGCATTGTCGATAACTACGATGGTGCCGAGTTGGTCCAGATGGCCCGCGAGCGCATTGCCGCTGTAGATGCCCTTGAAGCTCAATCGTCTGATAATTAATCCGATAAAGAAGTAGAATATGAAAAGCAATATCATCAATATGAAGCGAATTGTTTTGCTTGCCGGTGCTTTGTTCTGCGCCGCAGCCCTGCACGCGCAAGTGGTGGACTCCGCCCATCTGCTGATTAACTACGTGCCTAAACTGAATAACGCAACCAAGATCAACCAGCAGGCGGAAATTGTGGACACCGCGCAGGAAAAGGTGGAATTCCGCTATTACATCACCCCGCAGAAGCCGGAATTGACGTTCTCGCCTACCAAAATCACGGTCAGCAAGCTTAATCCTGAGTTTCAGGAGCGTTATTATCGCGATTATCTCAAGGTGGGCTTCGGCTATCCTATTACGCCGCTGGCGGAGTTGTCGGTGCACAATACCCGCAATGCCAAGTTCTCCTATGGCCTCAACTTCCACCATTTCTCCTCCTGGGCACAGCCTATCGGCAAGGAGCAGAAGAAGTATGCCTACGCGCCCACCAGCGACACGCGGCTGCATCTTTTCCTGAACCGCTATTTCAAAAACTATACCTTCTACTCTTCCATGGGCTATAACCACGAGCTCGCCAATCTCTTTGGCTTCAACAGAGATTGGGGTTTTGACGATTACTATTATTCGAAACCTTATCGTGACAGTCTTAACAACAGTTTTCATCATGCGAAGGCAGAGCTGGGCATTCGCTCCAATTTCACCACCGAAGACCGCACGACCAAAGAAGATGTACGATTGCATTACGACTTTGTCCACACCCATTGGCGTGACATGGAGCACAATGTGGGGTTGAAGGGTTTGGTGGCCTATGATGCGAGATTTTTGAAAGTGTCAGGTTATCAGCATTATCAGCTGGATTTGAATTTCGATTACTACAACAATACGTGGGGTGATTCCGTGTTGATGGGTGCCGAGTTGGGTAACCCGCACATGGTGCGTCGCCAGGATCATAGTTTCCAGTTGGAGCTGCGTCCTACTATGAACTTCACCATCAAGGAGTATCATATCCTGTTGGGCTTGGGCGTGCCGGTGCTGATGGCCAACAACAAGGCACAATGCCCGGTGTATCCCGTTGCCGAGTTGCAGCTGGGCCTCGTGCGCGGGCTGCTCAGCATCTACGCTGGTGTGGATGGCAAATCGCAGTACAACTCCCTGCGCGACATGCTGTACGAGAACCCTTACGTGAAGCCGCATCTTGACAGTCTTAGATTCACCAAAACGCAGATCAGCATCTATGGCGGTATCAAGGGCAATATTGTCAAGAAGCTCAATTACCATATTTCGGCCCGTTACTCATACGCCCGCGACATGGCGTTCTTCATGCTCGACACCAACAGCTTGCTGAAGAACCAGTTTGACGTGGTGTATGCCGAAAGAGTGAACTTGCTGAATGTCTGTGCCAACTTGAGTTGGGAAACCCTTGACCATCTTTTCCTTAATCTCAATGCCAACTACTGGGGTTATTATTTCTCTGACAACTACAAACATCCGGAGTATGCTTGGTACAAGCCCACGTGGGACATCGGCTTTGAGGGACGTTATATCCTGAACCAGAAGTTCATCTTCGATTTGAACGCCAAGGTGGAATTCGGTCGTTGGGCCCTGGTGCCCAAGACTGCCGTTAATGAAACGACGGGAGAGACGTACATCGCTTCGTACGAGGCGGAGAATGATTTGCGGAAGAACGACAAGGGAGAGAAATGGCTCAAGCCTGTGCTCAACTTCGGTCTTGGCTTTGAGTATTTGATTGACAAGCAGTTCGCGGTGTGGGCAGCCGTCAACAACATCGGTTGCCAGTACGCATCGACCTATTACAGCTTCAACAATTTCGGCATCAATGTCATGGCGGGTGTGACCTATTCCTTTGGCAACGAGCCGTTGAAGATCCAGAAAAAAAAGAAATAGAGTGGTAAGAAAAAAAGTGTATTTTTGCCGCCTCTTTAAATAGACTACAAGTTAGTCGGGTCCCTTAGCGCAGTTGGTTAGAGCAACTGACTCATAATCAGTAGGTCCTTGGTTCGAGCCCAAGAGGGACCACTTTGGAACGCAACCTTCCCATCTTATGCACGGGAAGGTTGTTTTTTTTATGCCCTGAAAAGTCAGGACAAGATTAGCGCCAAAGAAACCGGCAGAACCGGTTATAAGTATGCTAATCGTAATGAAAAGAGGTTAAATGTGTTCTTCCACTCCTCTGAAATGCACATTCAGCTCGTGCAAATGCTCCAATAATGTTCCGAGAGGCGTGCCTGCGGTCATCTTGGCGAAAGCGTTTACATCCTTGGGAAAACATTTGCCACCATAGCCAAACTTGCCATCGGGACCAGGGACGTAGGTGTGGGTGTCATTTATGTAACCCGAAAGCAAAACCCCTGTGTGCACCTTGCGCCAGTCAGCACCCATCTGTTCGCAGTACTCGCGGCAAGCGTTGAAGTAGGTGACCTTGTAGGCGCCGAACACATTATGCATGTACTTGGTGAGTTCAGCCTCCAATGGAGACATCACGGTGAATTTCTTACCTACGAAGATTTTGGTAAGTAGCTCGTGCGCACCCGTGAACACCATCGTCTGTTTCTTGAAATCCTCAATATGCGTGCGTTCGGTGAGGAACTCGGGCATGTAGCATACCTGGTGCCGAGTTTCGCGCGTGAGGCGGTCGCTTGTGCCAGGAAGTATGGTGGTACGGACGAATACAGGCACATCAGGAAGATTGGTAATCAACTCTTTCATCAATGTCAAATCCTGCGTCCCATCATCTTCTGTAGGCACATGGATCTGTAAGAAAGCAATGTCGATATTGCTCAAGTCATCGTTGTAACCCTTCGGTGGGTCGCTGATGAAGAGTTTGCATTCGGGATTGTTGTGTTCCAGCCAATCCTTCAAGGCTCCACCCACGAAGCCGCATCCGATAATTCCGACGTTGATCATTGTGATGTAGATTTAAGTTCGTTTCTTGTTCAAGGTTCAAATTTTGTCATTGTTGCCATTGCAAAAATACAAAAAAAATAAGAATCTAAAATTGAGATTCCTTTTATTCCCCAAGGGATAGAACTCGCATCCCGATGAGCTTGTCGTAGGAGGTGCCTTCCTCTCGGAAATAGATGAAGACGGTGTAGTCGTTCAGGGTCTCGAAGTGGCTCCCCTCGATGTAGGTGGCATCGATGAGGTTGCTGCCGCGGGGCACATAAACATACTGGTAGTTGTACATGCCCTGTTTGATGAGGAAGTCGGTTTCCCAATATTGGTACGTTTGGTTGTATTTCAGCTTGGCCTCGGGCTTAATTTGCCAGTCGGTGAGCGCGCCGAACACGTACGCATCGCCGTCGGTGAAAGGGAAGTTGCTCTTGAGGGTGAAGTGGGTGTTGACGTAGTCTTCGGAGTAGGCGTTTTGCATGTCGCGGTTACGGTAGAAGCAGTCGCCCTTCATGGTGCTGCGGCTCTCGTAGGCGCCGAAGGGGCGCGCGTCGTCCTGCAGCACGTAGGCCTGGTTCTCATGATTGACATACGTGATGCCCACGATGCGGTCGGCGTTGGACTTCAGGGTGCTGATGTCGAAGGTGCGGAACTCCGCCCCGCCGGGGAACGTGTTGCGCCCGTCGTCATAGTCGAAGCTGAGCCCGCCTGGGTGGCCCGAGCGGTAGGTGAGCCCGTAGATGGCATTGTCCCAGCGCCCGTTCTGCTTGATGGTGGCGTGCACCGTCATGACCGGGTTGCGGATGGGGTAGCTGCCCGTGTTGATGTTGAAATCCACCTCCTGCTTGGTGAAGCGGTCGCTGACATCGGAGGCGGCGTGCACGTGTCCCTCGATCCCGACGGCTTCGGGCTCCATGACCATGAAGCGGCGCGTGAGCACGGGGTTGTCGGGCGTGTCGTCATAGACAAAGAGAATGTAATTGCCCGAGCGGGTGATTTTCATGTCGGTGGTGGGGAATTGCAGACTGTAGTGGATATAGTGCGTCATGGTGTTGAACGAGTGGTCGTACTGTTCAATCACATCCTCCATGAAACCGTCGATGTACTCGATGGGGTTCATGTCGGAGACCTGCCAGTCGTGGGTGCAGTGGATGAAGGTGTATTTGAAATAGCGGCTCTCCTCCTTGAGGTCGTCGAAGCCCAGCGCAAGCGCGTTCCAGTCGCCGGAGCCGAGCTGGATGACCGGCTCGCGGTGCATTTGCCCGATGGGTTGCAGGGTGACGCTGGAGATGCCATCCATATAGACTTTGTTCTCCATCACGATATGGTCGAGGCCTTCAGGCTGGGCGTATGCGCACACGGAGAGGCACGCCAAACAAAACAGTAGCAATGATTTTTTCATAACGGCACAATTAGAGTGCAAATGTACAAAAAGATTTAAACCACCATACTTTTCCATTTTTTTCCAAAAAACTCCGAAATTTTACCTCTTTCAGGAGAGTTATAAACACCCATATTTCATATCTTTATACTTAAATAATTGATTTTCAATGATTTTATTTTTGTTAGAAGAAAAATGGTTTTAAGTATCGTGTTATCAATAGTTTAATGTTGATAACGTGTATGTGGAATAAAATTTTTCCAATTTTTTCCATATTGATAATCAATAAGTTATCTTAAAAAATAGGTGTTAATAAATTTTTTTAAGCATTTTATGGAATTGATATTGAAAAAAATATATTTTTGGAACTCCAAAAGAGTATAAAAATATGTCAAATTTCGATTACGGTTATTGGGAGGTCTCCATCGAGCGCAGCGGCCGCGTGAAACTGCCTGCGGCGTTGCTCAGGGCGTTGCCGGAAGACGAGCGCAAGGCCTTCTACGTGACGCACGGCTTCGGCGAGCACATCATGCTCTGGTCGGCCAAGGCGTATGAGGAGCAGATGGCATACATGAACTCTTTGGACCGTAACCTCACGATTGTCAAGCAGTACCGTAATGCTTTCCTGCGCAACACCGCCTACTTGGAGTGCGATGCGCAGGACCGTATCGTGATTCCCAAGCCGTTGATGGAGCAATATGGCATCCAGAAGGAGATTGTGTTGCTGCTGGACAACGGCAAGATTGAGATTTGGAACTGCGAGAAGTACCACGAGCGCTTTGACATGTCGCCGGAGGCATTGGAGAAGCTCAACGAGGAGATCCATTTAGGCCATTATCTGACAGGAAAGGAGGGTGCGGATGAGTTATCATAACCCCGTTCTGTTGCACGCTTCCGTGGATCATCTGGTTTGGAACCCGTCGGGCACTTACGTGGATGTCACCTTCGGTGGCGGTGGCCATTCCCGTGCCATTTTGGACAAGTTGGATGCCAACGGCCGGCTCATCGCTTTCGATCAGGATGCGGACAGTCGCGCCAATATCCCGGAAGATGCCCGTTTCCAGTTTGTCCCTTCCAATTTCAAGAACCTGACACGTTTTCTACAATACTATAATATGTATCCCGTGGACGGCATTTTGGCCGACCTTGGGGTCTCCTCCCATCAGATCGACACGCCCGACAGGGGTTTTTCCTACAGCAAGGAGGGTGTGTTGGACATGCGCATGAACGCCCAGGTAGGCGACTCCGCGCGTGAGGTGGTGAACAACTATGATGAGGCGCAGCTCAGTCGCGTGTTTTACACCTATGGCGAACTCACGGAAGGTCGCCGGCTGGCCCGCCAGATTGTGAAGATGCGTGCAGAACAGCCCATCGAGACGACCCTTCAGCTGGCAGATGTTTTGAAGTCCTGTCTGCCGAAAGGGAAAGAAAACAAGTACCTGTCGAAGATTTTCCAAGCCCTCCGTGTCGAAGTGAACAAGGAGATGGAGGTGCTGGAGTCTTTTCTGTTGCAGACGACGGCGGCGTTGAATCCCGGCGGAAGGCTGGTGGTCATCGCCTACCATTCGTTGGAGGACCGCATGGTGAAGAACTTCATGCGTGCCGGCAACCTGACCGGCGAGGTGGAGAAGGATTTTTTCGGCAATCCGCTCACACCGTTCAAACTCATCAGCCGGAAAGCCATTACACCTGACCCAGAAGAAACCTTAACCAACCCCCGTGCGCGCAGCGCGAAACTGCGCGTGGCGGAAAAGATAATCGTAACGCCTCATGAGATCCACAACCCATAACGAAGAGAATCCCAGTCAGGAGCGACGGGGATGGTCCAAAGTGCTCAAGGACGTGTTTGGCGGCGAGTTCCTGCTCAGCCGTCAGATGCGCCGTTGGTACCCGTATGTGGTCTTCGTGCTGGTGCTGATGGCCGTGATGGTGGTCAGCGAGCAGCGCATCCAGGAGAAGAAGAAGAAAATCGCGAAGCTGGAGAACCAGTACAAGGCGGAACTGAGCCGTCTCAAGGCCAACAACCAGTTCATCCCCTACGAAGAGAACCAGATTCTGATCCAGAAGATGCAGGACCGCGGCTATGTGCTGAACGAGGAACGGAACTATACGATACGAGTGAAGAGAGAAGCGAAGGAGAAGAGGAAGTGGTGGAGGAAGGATGAGAGATGAGAGATGAGAGATTAGAGATTAGAGATGAGGAGATTAGAAGATTATAGATTAATAGATTAGAAGATTAATAAATACCCCATAAATCCCCTTTCACCCTATGAATCCTAACGACAAGAATACCGGAGTGAGTGCTGTGCGAATGACAGTGGTGCGCATTGGCGTGTTGCTGTTGGGCATTGCCTGTGTGGTGAAGATTTGCTATCTCTCGTTTTTCGAGAGTGCGTTGGCTTCCGGCACGGGCAAGGAGTGTGTGGATACCACGGTGGAGGGTTGGGAGGACAATGTCGATTCCACGTGCAACTGTTTTGTGCGCGAGAATACGCTCCGTCCCGAGCGCGGCGAGATTTACGACGATCATGGCCGTCTGCTGATGGGCAATTACACGGTGTTCGAGGTGGCCTTCGACGGAAAGGCTTTCGCCAAGGAGTATGCCACTTCCAAATACAGCGATGCAGAGACGGATCAGATACTAAAGCAGTTGGCTGAGGGTTTCTATAAGCAGTTCAAAGACCGTTTCCCGCAATATTCCGAGAAACACTACTACAATCTTTTCACCAAGAACTACAAAAACAAGCATTATATCACGGTGTTCCCGGCCAAGCTTTGGAACGAACACCAGTGGATTACCTCCATCGACACGGCTTACATCAAGCATCTGCCCTGTATGATGAAGAAAAAGGTGGATCGCAAGACGGGTGATGTGATTGATACATTGAGTTTTAGCCGTTTTATCAATTTTGTGCCGTGGCCGGTGCGTATCAACCCGTACGGGGAGATGGGCCGCCGCACCTTAGGTATGAACGACGGCGATCGCCAATATGGCTTGGAGTACTTCATGAACGATGTGTTGGCCGGCGAGGAGGGCAGCAAGAAATATTTGGAGCTGAACCATGCTGTGGTGCCGCTCAAGGACCGCATCGATCCGGTAGATGGTCACAATATCCATACTACGCTGAATCTGGAGATCCAGAACGCCGTGCACAACGAGCTGAGCAAGAAGCTGGAAGAGTTGAATGCCGAGTGGGGCTGCGTGATTGTGATGGAGACCAAGACGGGAGAAATCAAGGCCATTTCCAATCTGCGTCGTACGCCGGGCGCCACCACCTATTACAGCGAGAGCATGGAGTATGCCCTCAATGCCAAGGTGGAGCCGGGATCAACGTTCAAGTTGGCGTCGTTATTGGCTTTCATGGAGAAGAAATCCAACGATACGGCCTGCATCTATCCGATGTTCAACCATACTTTCAAGGTTCCGACGAAATCGGGCAGCTATATTTCCAAGGCCAAGAGCGACAGCAAGGTGCATGGAGAGACGTTGGGCGCGCCGAACGAGATTTTCCAGCGTTCCTCCAACATCGGTATTGCCTCCATGATTTTTGATGCGTACGGCATGAGGAATTTCGCTTCCTATCGCGCACAGTTGGCTAAGTTCGGCTTCTTCGATACCATCCACACGCAGTTGGGCGACCTGATGCCCGCCGGCATCCGCAATGATGGCCGTTTCGACAACTACTACGGCACGTGCTTCGGCGCAGGCTTCAACATCCCCATCCTGCGGACGCTCATCTATTACAATGCCATCGCCAACGACGGCAAGATGATGGCCCCGCTGTTCGTGAAGTACATCACTAACGAGTTTGACACCATCCAGACTTTTGACCCGCAGGTGCTGATGGAGCAGATGGTGTCGCAGGCGACGCTGAAGAAAGCGCGCGCCTACTTGGACAGCGTGGTGTGGGGCCGCTATGGCACGGGGCGTCGCTACAAGGATTCCACCTGCCCGTTTGCCGGCAAGACTGGTACCCGCGACATCTGGGACCAGGAGCGCGGCGCTTATAACTACGACCGCAACGCAGTTTCCTTCTGCGGCTATTTCCCGAAGGACAACCCCAAATATACCGCGATTGTCTATATGTACAACGTGCCGCAGCACAGTGAGGTGGCGGTGGATGTCTTCGGCAAGATTGCGCGTAGTATCCTGAATAGCAATAATTTCAGTGCCATGCACAGCATTACGGAGTATCCCGTGAAGCCGGTGTTGACCACCAGTCCGGTGAACAAGCGCTATTTCAACAAGATATTGGCCAAGATGGGCTACGACACGGTGGCGTACGAGACCAACTCGCGCTACTTGGTGGTGTTGCCGGAGAAGACCAAGGATAAGGACGGCAAGGTGAGCAAGACCATCCCTGTGGTGAAGTCTGTGCCGCTGGGCAAAGTCGAGGGCGTGCCGAATGTTCAGAACATGATTGCCTCGGATGCGGTTACGGAGCTCATGCGGGCAGGCTACAAAGTTTCCGTTGTCGGCCGTGGCACTGTGAAGACGCAGGTGTATGATGCGGCGAGCAAGACCGTGAAGTTGTATTTAGAATGATGTTGAACACACTAAAACCGAGATAAATTGAACCCAAAACCATTAACCCAATTACTGAAATCCCTGAAACGCTACGAACTGGTCGGCAGCGAGCAGGTGAACGTGACGTCGGTGACCTTTGATTCCCGCAAGGTGACGGCCTCTGCCATGCCCGGCGAGGGGATGTTGTACGTAGCACAGCGCGGCACGCAGACCGATGGGCACAAGTTCATCGGCCAGGTGATAGAGCAGGGCGGCAAGGTGATTGTGTGCGAGGAGTTGCCGCAGTCGCTGGCTCCGGAGGTCACTTACGTGAAGGTGGCTGACAGCACGGTGGCGTTGGGCAACTTAGCTTCTGCCTTCTATGGACACCCGAGCCGCAAGCTCAAATTGGTGGGCATCACGGGCACCAATGGCAAGACCACGACCGTGACGCTGCTGCACAAACTCTTCATGCAGTTGGGCCATCAGGCTGGTTTGCTCTCCACCATCGTGAACAAGGTGGGCTGGGAGGAGATTCCCGCCACGCACACCACGCCCGATGCAGTGGAGCTGAACGCTTTGCTTCGGAAGATGGTGGACGCCGGCTGCGAGTACTGCTTCATGGAGGTCAGCTCCCATTCCGTATGCCAGCATCGTATTGCCGGACTGCAGTTTGCGGGTGGCATCTTTAGCAACATCACGCACGATCATCTGGACTTCCACAAGACTTTTGCCAACTATATCGCGGCCAAGAAGGCTTTCTTCGACCACCTGCCCAAGAGCGCGTTTGCGCTCACCAATGTGGATGACAAGAACGGGCGTGTGATGGTGCAGAACAGCCGCGCAAAAATCAGCACCTATAGTTTACTGACGGCGGCCGACTTCAAAGGCTTAATCTTGGACGACAGTTTCAAGGGCTTGCAGATGCGCATCAACGACCGCGAGGTCTATTTCAAGCTGAGCGGTAAGTTCAACGCGTACAATCTGTTGGCTATTTACGGCGCAGCAGTGTTGTTGGGCATGCCGGAGGACGAGGTGCTGATGCAGATGAGCCTGTTGGAGAGTGCGGCCGGCCGTTTCCAGTTGATTCATCGTGGCGACGGCGCGACGGCCATTGTCGATTATGCGCACACGCCGGACGCGTTGGAGAATGTGCTGACCACCATTCTGGAGGTTACCTGTCGCAAGGCTGAGGTCATCACCGTGGTGGGCTGTGGCGGCGACCGCGACAAGACCAAACGTCCTGAGATGGCGGCCATTGCGTGCAAGTACAGCAACCGCGTGATTCTCACTTCCGACAATCCGCGTACTGAGGAGCCCGCGGCCATCTTGGAAGATATGCTTGTGGGCGTGCCCGCCGCCAAACGCAAGAACACCCTCGTGATCGAGAACCGCCGCGAAGCCATTCGCACGGCCTGTATGCTCCTGCAACCCACTGGCGTACTGCTCGTTGCTGGCAAAGGACACGAGAACTACCAGGAAATCAACCACGTCAAACACCACTTCGACGATACCGAAGAGGTGAAAATGAACTTTGAACCTTAATCTCCTAATCTCCTAATCTATTATCCATATTACTACCCCGGCCTTCGGCCACCCCTTCTACAATAGAAGGGGAATTAAAACCCCTAAGCCAATTAACTCTACCCAAAAAATAACCCCTTTCACCTCATTAACCTCATTAACCCCCTTCACCCTATAAACCCCATTAACCTAACATGTTATACTATCTCTTCAAATGGCTGCATCAAATCGGACTTCCCGGATCGGGTATGTTCCAGTATATCTCGTTCCGGTCGGCCACGGCATTGGTGCTGTCTTTAATCATTTCCATTTTCATTGGCAAATATTTCATCCAATATCTGAAAAGAAAGCAGATAGGGGAGACGGTGCGCGATCTGGGACTGGCCGGGCAGAGCGAGAAGGCCGGCACGCCCACAATGGGTGGCCTCATCATCATCGCCGCTATCCTGATTCCCGTCTTGCTGGTGTGTGACCTGAAGAACATCTACGTGCTGTTGATGATTTTCACCACATTATGGCTGGGCTTCCTCGGTTTCATGGATGATTATATCAAAGTTTTCAAGAAAAATAAAGAGGGTTTGTCGCCGCGCAAGAAGATGCTGGGCCAGATTGTGTTAGGCCTCGGCGTGGGTTTGGTGATGTATTTCCATCCCGATGCCATGATTTGCGAGAAAGTGGCTACGAAGCCTGTGATGACCCCCATAGAGTCTGCTCTTTCCGTGGAGAACCAGGAGAGTGCACAGACGCCCAAAATATTCGGTGAGCCGCATCATTCCACCAAAACCACCATCCCGTTCGTGAAGAACAATGAGTTGGATTATGCGTGGTTCACGCGTTGGCTCGGCGACAAGACCGGCAAGTGGTCATTCATCGTGTTTATCCTGGTGGTGGTCTTCATTATCGCTGCCGTGTCCAATGGCGCCAACCTGACGGATGGTTTGGATGGCTTGGCGACGGGCACCACGTCCGTCATTGCGGTGGGCATCGCTATCCTGGCCTACGTGTCGGGCAACGTGGTGTTCGCCGATTACCTGAACATCATGTATATCCCCAATATCGGCGAGTTGGTGATCTTCATTTCCGCCGTCATCGGTGCCTGCATCGGCTTCTATTGGTGGAATTGCTATCCTGCCCAGATTTTCATGGGCGACACGGGCAGCCTGATGCTCGGCGGCGTGGTAGCGGTGTCCTGTATCATTATCCGCAAGGAACTGCTCATTCCGATTTTGTGCGGTGTTTATTTGGCTCAGTCACTGTCGGTTATGACGCAAGTAACCTATTTCAAATACACTAAGAAACGCTATGGCGAAGGTCGCCGCATCTTCCTGATGGCTCCGTTGCATCACCATTTCCAGAAGAAAGGAATGCATGAATCGAAGATTGTGCAGAGGTTCATTATCATCAGCTTGATTTTGGCGGTAGTGACGGTGGTGACGCTGAAGGTGAGATGAGAGATTAGAAGATTAGAGATTAGAAGATTAGAGATAATCATTAACCCATTATAAGATATGCCTACAAATAAAACCAACAGTTTCAGTCTTTTTGAGAAAGAGAGAGAGTATGCCAACCCGATGGTGGCGGCGATTACCAGCAATCTGGTGAATATTCGCAAGAGAAATATTGCCGCTTCTTTGTCGGATTTCGAGGGTAGTGCCCACAAGTTGGAGCACGTGAAGACCTTGAACAACATAGATTTCATTGACGATTCCCGTTCCGTGAACGCCAATTCCGTGTGGTTTGCGCTGCAGAGCATGACAAAACCCACGGTGTGGATTACCAACATTTCGTCAGTAGATAGAATTACGGATGATTTGATGGAAACCATCGAGGCCAAAGTGAAGGCCATCGTGATCCAAGGTGTCTATAACACAGACGTGTATGAGCATTTTGCTTCACTGGGAATTCCCGTGTTTGTGGAGATGGGTCTGGAAGATGCTGTCCGTCAGGCTTTTTACGCTTGCGACAACGGTTATGCCGTGCTTTTCTCACCGGGAGAAAAAAGTGCTGCCCAGGAGACTTATCGTGAACGTGGAGAAAAATTTCAAGAGGCTGTCGGCCAACTGTAGTCATGGATAAAGAACGTTTGCTGTCGAAGCTGTCCTTCAAGGGCGACAAGATCATCTTGGGACTGGTGGTTTTCCTGTCCCTCCTTTCTGTGTTGCTGGTATATAGCACCGGCGGTCGGCGTGTGGTGAGTCATCTCACGCACCTGCTCTTCTGCTATGCAGGTCTCGCGTTATTTTACATGGTGAACTACAAGAAGATTTTGGAGAAAGGCGCTTTCATCGGTTTGTTGTTCGCCTTTATCTTGGTTGTGCTCACGCTCACCTCGCGGGCCGTGCGTGGTATCACGTTTTTCGGACATGATGTGCAGACGTTCTATCTAATTGGTTTTCTGGTTATTATATTTCTTTCGAATTTTATTGGCAGACGCTACAACAAAGACACGGAGTTGTCGGAGCAGGACATGAAATACCTGATTGCCATTTTGCTCTTTTTCTGCGCCTGCATTGCTGTTCTGAACATGTCCACGGCCATCATCCTGTTTGTGACGGGCATGGTGATTTTCTTTGTGGGCAAGTTCAAGATGAAATACATCCTGGGTGTGGTGACTTTGGCCGTAGTTGTGGTAGGTGTGCTGTCGTTGATAGTGTTGAAGAGTGGGGAAGACGGCTCGAAGATTGCCCGTATGGGTACGTTTGTCAACCGTATGGAATACTATTTTACGAAGGAGAATGTAAATGGTTACGGTGACCAGATGATTCTCTCTCGTGCCGCCATCGCGCGTTCGGGCTTGCATCCGGCAGGACCTGGCAAGGGGGTCATCAAGAACCGCCTGCCCGAAAATGCCACCGACTATGCCTACGCTTCCCTCTTTGAAGAGAACGGTATCGTGATGGGGCTCATTGTGCTCATGGCCTATTTGGTCATTTTCTATCGGGCTTGGAAGATTTCCAAGAATTCCACCAATGCGTTGGGAGCCATCTTGTCGTTCGGCATCGGGTTCTGGTTTACGTGCCAGGCCCTGGTGCACATCGGTGTGAACTGCGAGCTGTTGCCCACCACGGGACAGACGTTACCGTTCATCAGCAGCGGTGGCGCCTCCCTGTTTGTGTCGGGTTGCGCGATGGGCATGTTGCTGAATGTCAGCAAGAAGAACCTCGAACCCGAGGCGGTGTACGAGGATCCGAAACAGATGTTTTATCATTGATTTTGATTGGGACGTTTGGTCGTCGTGATATTTGTTTTGTAGAGACGTGCCATGGCGCGTCTCTACCATGAAATATGTCCCAGCGCCGCGGCGCCCAATATGGCGGCATCGTTGCCGTTCAATTCGGACAATCGTACAGATATTTTGTTTTGGTAGAGGAAGAGCAGGTTCTCCTCGAAGGCTTTGCGCAGGGGTTGCATGAGGGCCTCTCCGGCGCGCGTGGGTCCGCCCATCAAGAAGATGGCTTCCGGTGCAGAGAAGTTGGCGGCGTTGGCCAGGGCGATGCCCAGCCATTCAGCGGTAATCTCGTAGGCCTTGCACGCGATGGGGTCGCCTTGTGCGGCGGCCTCGCCCACTTGCTGGCAGGTGAGTGACTTGCGCTCAGCCACGGACAGCGGGCGGCCTGCTTGCTCCGCAGCTTCTATGTAGTTTTGGCAGATGCCCCGCGCCGAGGCGTAGGTCTCGATGCAGCCCTGCCGCCCGCAGCCGCAGGGACGCCCGTGCGGCATGACGATGCTGTGCCCCAGCTCGCCCGCCGTGCCCGTGTGCCCGTGCACCAGCTTGCCGTCTATGATGAAGCCACTGCCGATGCCTGTGCCCAAGGTGATGGTGATGAGGTGGCGCATCCCGCACCCGCCTCCGTAAACCAGTTCGCCGTAGGCCGCGGCGTTGGCGTCGTTATCTACAACCACGTTCACGTTAAAGATTTGCTCCATCATCTCCTTCAGCGGGATGCGCTCCTTGATGGGCAGGTTGGCGGTGCCCGCTTCGATGCAGCCTTCGAAGAAGTTGCTGTTGGGTGCGCCGATGCCGATGCTGGCGATGTGGCTCACTCCGTGCGCTTGCATCAGTAGCCGTATGCCCTCGGACATGGCTGCCACGTAGCTTTCCTTGTCCGTGAAGGTCTGGGTGCTGAGGCGCTGGCGGCCTGCCACGCGCCCGCTGGCTTCCACCAACCCGATGTCGGTGTTGGTGCCGCCGATGTCAATGCCGATGGAGTATTCGTTCATGTTATTGCTTGATATTGCGTGCGTTGAGGGCTTTGCGATAACGGTTGGCGTTTTGCTGATGGACCGCCGCGCTGGAGGTGAAATTATGGTAGCCGGAGAAATCCTCCTTGGCGCACATGTAGAGGTAGTTGTGATGCGTGTAGTGCAGCACGGAATCCATGGTGGAGCCTTCTGGGAAACGGATGGGCCCTGGAGGTAATCCCTTGTATTTGTAGGTGTTGTAGGGCGAATCCACCTTGAGGTCGGCGAGCAGGATGCGCTGTCGCGCGAAGTCGCCCAGGGCAAACTTGACGGTGGGGTCCGATTGCAGCAGCATGTTCTTTTGCAGCCGGTTGATGTATAACCCGGCGATGATGGCCTTCTCCTGCGGGCGGTGGTTTTCTTCCTCCACGATGGAGGCCAGCGTGGCTACTTCGATAGGTGTCAGCCCGATTTCTTCAGCTTGTTTCAGCCGTTGCTCATTCCAGAATTGCTGGTAGTATTCATAGAATTTCTTCACGAATCCCTCTGGCGTGATGTCATAGTACATCTCATAGCTGTTGGGAATGAAAATGCAGGGACACGTGGCCTCATTCAACCCGTATTGATGCAGGAATAGAGAGTCGTGCAGCAGTTTGGAGAGTTCTTCCTCGTTGAAGAAGAAGACGTTTCCCGCGCGGTTGGCCAGTTGGTCCAACGTGCGTATGTTGTTGAAGGCGAACTTGACAGGGTAGTGTTGGCCGGCGCGGAGCAGGCGCACCAATTTCACGTTGCTCATGCCCGGCTGGATGGTGTAGTTGCCCACTCGGATGGTCTTGTATTTCATGTAATGCGCCACCATGTCAAAGGTCTCCTCGTTGCGCAGAATGTTGTGTGCCTCCAGCGTGTCAAGGAGTTGTTCGTAATCCGTGTTCCATGGGATGGTGATGGTGACGTCGGTCTTGTTCTGGGTGTTGGGGTAAAAGATGACGTAGGCGGCAGCGAGGACGGCAAGCAAAAAGAGGCCTGCTATGATGGCCGTGACGATAAAGAGGGTTTTCTTCATGATAGGGTTAAGAGATTATGCCAGAATACGTTTGATGATGCGCAGATGGTGGGTGTATTGACCAAAGTCGGCGCGGAAGATGCCGTTGGAGTCCAGGGTGTTGATTTGGACATGGCCAGAGGAGTGGATGATCTGGTGGTGTCCGCAAACGATGCCGACATGGATGATGTAGCCCTCTTCGTTCTCGAAAAAGGCGAGGTCGCCGATGCGGGCCTCATCCACAAAATCCACATTTTCGCCGAACTCCACTTGTTTGGATGCGTCGCGGGGCAGTGAGATGCCGATGCTTTTGAAGACGTTTTGCACAAAGCCGGAACAGTCAATGCCGGCAGGGGTGCGGCCGCCCCAGAGGTACGGGGTGTTGAGGTGGCGGAAGGCGAAGTCCAGCAGTTGGTCCTGCTGTTCGGTCAGTCCTTCGTGGCGCAGTGTCTCGTGCGGTTCCGGGATGGAGACCTTGTAGGCCCTGTCCCCGATGTGGAACACGCCCTCTTGCGGCTCGGGAAACTGTGCGCCGAGGAACAGCGGGAAGGCAATGTTGGTGACGGCGTCGCGCACGTAGAGGAACGTATCGCGCACTATGTGAATGGGTTGTGCTTCGTAGGCTTTGAACTGTTCTTCGGTGAGCGGGAAATGTTGCTTGGCGGGCAGCCAGCCTTCATAGCCGCAGTCGGAGGTGCGGATTTTCATCCAGTTGTCGATGGTTTCCAGCACAGCGTATGTTTCTCCGAAAAGGAGCTGGTTGACCATTTCGGAGCGGTGGCTGGCTTCGGCGCGCATTGCGACGCAAGACCAGATGCATATTCCCTGATTCATGGGTTTGGGTTTTTGAGGATGTCGGGGTTAGAAGGGCAGGTCGTCTGTCATGCTGTCGTCCGTGAAGGTATCCTCCGCAGGGGTGAACTCCGGTGCGGGGGCAGTGGGGATGCCCGCGGGTGGGGTATAGGAGGTGTGCGGCGGCGCGCCGGCGGGATTGTAGGCCATGGGCTCGGGAACGCCCGGCATGGCGGCACTGGCAGCCTCTATCTTCCATGCTTTCACGTCGGTGTACCATCTGCCTTGGAATTCGCGCGACTCCACATCAAAGGATACCTTCACCATGTCGCCGATGTTGAACTGGTTCAGCAGGTCGGCCTTGTCGCCCCACAGCATGGCGCATATCTTGCGTGGATATTGCTCTACGGTTTCAATGACGAACTGTTGCTTTTGCCAATTTTTTCCTGTGCTGGCGCTGACGCCGGACTGCATGGGCAGCTTTTGGATGAGGTTTCCTGTGATTTCTAGTGACATATTGTTATTGTTTAATCTTCTTTCCGAAAACGGTGATGTTGATGTAGCGGCTCGGATTTGCTTTCACGTCCTCCAACAGGCGGTCGAGGCTGGCCGCGGCCTTGTTGATGTTGTCGTACAATGTATCGTTCTTAAGTAATTGACCGACAGAACCTTCGCCCCTGTCAAGCTTGGCGGTCACCTCGTTGATGTTGGCAACAGCCTGCTGCGCGTCGGTGAACAGGGCCTTGATGTTGCTCTGTGCCACGGAGTCGGAGATATGGTCCAGATTGTCGATGATGGTGTTGAGTTGCGGTGATACGTTGTCCAAGGTGGTGGAGAAGCGGTTAAGCTTGGTCATCATCTCCCCAACCTTAGGCTCGTTGGCAGCCAGTATCTGGTTGAGATGCTGGGTAGAGGTTTCCAGGTTCGCGAGGGTATTTTTCAGTGTGGCCGCGCCGTTGTTGGGGTCGTTGGGTTGGAACGCAGACTTGAGCGCGAGGCCGATGGTATCGACGGAGGCCACCACGCTGGCCAGTTGGCCCGTCAGGTCGCCGATGCCGTCGAGCATGCCCGGCACCAGCCGCGAGGCCAGGGTGTCGCCACTGCGCGCGAACTCTTTGGACGTGCCTGGAATCACGTTGACGATCATGCCGCCCAGCACGTCTTTCTGCGCTATCTCAAAACGGGAATCCTTGGGGATATCCACTTTCTCGGTAACCAATATCTTGGCGCAAATCCGCACAGGGTCGGTGCTCAGCATCTCCAGCTTCGTGACTTTGCCGATGGGATAGCCGTTGATGGTCACCGTGGTGCTCTCATGCAGCCCTCCGATGTTCTCCAAAACGGCGTACAGGTATGTCTTGTGTCCGAAGACGTTCAGACCTTTCAAAAAACTGGCACCCAGATAAAAAACAATCAAAGCGGCGATGCAGAAGATGGCCACTTTCATGCTTTTCATGTTCTTGGCGGAATATTGAGTTTGGTTTTGGTCGTTGTTCTCGCTCATTGATAATATTTTTCAGAGGCGCAAATATATCATTTTTTCAGCAATTGGCGGGCCTCGCTGACGGATATTTTCTTGTCACCGTCGAAGGCGATCATGAAGGCGTCCCCGTGTGTTTTCTTGACTTGGGAGAGAATCTCCAAGGCGGCTTCGTAGGTGTTTTCATTGCCGGAAGTGTATTTCCAGAGGCCGTTTTCCTGATAATAGCTCACATTGGGCACACCTTGCAGGCGGCGGTCGTTGGCGGCAATCTTGTCGGGCGAGGCCAGGAACTGCACCTTGAAGCGGATGCCAGAGTCGGCGGGCTTGCTTGCTGGCTCCACAGCCGGTTTTTGCTCCACGGCTGGTTTCTGTTCTACGATGGGCTTGGACGTCACGGAGTCTTTCTGCACATTCTCTTCCACGGGTTTGGTCTCTTTTTCAACTTTCTCAGGTTCAGCAGTTTTTGCGCCTGTGGGGAGATGTTTGTATTGCGTACCCGTGATGGTGGAGGCGTAGTCGGCGAAGGCGTTATAGATGCCTGCGGCATATCTGTCGAGGTTGCTCTTTTTGGAAAGAAAGGCGTCGTCGGTGGGGTTGGTGAGGAAGCCCATTTCGATGAGAATGCTGGGCATGGCCACCTTGTACAGTACCCAGTAGCCGGCCTGTTTCACGCCGCGGTCGGTGAGGTGCGAGATGGACACCAGATTCCGCTGCACCTTGTCGGCTATGGTGATGGACTTGTTGAGGTATGCCGATGAATAGAGGGAGAAAATGACGTATGACTCGGGTGAGTCGGGGTTGAAGCCGTCGTAGTTGTTCTTGTAGTTCTTTTCCTTCAAGATGGCGGCGTTCTCCTTGCGGGCCACAGCCTGGTTGGCTTCGCTCTTGGCCAAACCCATGACGAAGGTCTCCACCCCGTTGCCTGCGTGGTTCTCGGAGGCGTTGCAGTGGAAGGAGATGAACAGGTCGGCATGGTTGTTGTTGGCGATTTGCGCGCGGCGGTACAACTCGATGAACACATCCGTCGTACGGGTATAGATGACCTGCACGTCGGAGCAGTTTTCGCTGATGAGCTTGCCCACGCGCAGGGCCATGTCCAGGTTCACGTCTTTCTCTTTGAGTGTCAGTCCTATGCAGCCGGGATCGTTGCCACCGTGTCCGGCATCAATCACCACCTTGAAGGTTTTGTCCGTGGTTTGGGCCCAAATGGGCGTGATGGCAAAAAATATGGTTAAAAACAATAAGAACTGCTTTTTTAAGTTCATCACTTTGAAACTTTTTGTTTATTTTTGCGTTTTTTTAACGTGCAAATATATAGTATTATTATACATTAAATAAGCATTGGATAATAAAATATACACATTCCGTTTTTTATTACTGAAGTGTGGTATGTTGCTGACACTGATATTGTTGTGTCTGTTGTCCAATGCCCAGAACGCACGCGGCCGTCGTCCGGCGCGTCCGACCACGGCTGCCACATCTGTCAAGTCCGACACGCTGAAACCCGACACGTTGGCCATGGATTCTGCCAAGTTCCACGTCAAGAAGCTTTCCCCCAGCGCGCTCAATTCCATGGTTACGTACAGCGCCAAGGATTCTGCCGTCAACGACATCGGCCGCCGCTATACCTACCTGTTCGGCGATGCGGTGGTGAAGTATGAGGATATGGAGTTGCAGGCGGATTATATCGAGATTGACTTCAAAAACAATGAGCTGTATGCCTGTGGCGTGGCCGACTCTTCTGGTCATGTGCGGGGAAGCCCGATTTTCATCCAAGGCGAGTCCCAGTACCAAGCCCGCGAAATCAAATACAATTTCACTACCCACAAAGGCAAGATTACGCATGTGATTACCACACAGGATGAGGGTTTTGTGCATGGTGAGCAGATCAAGAAGATGGACGACAATGTGGCATTCATCAAGAAGGGCAAATACACTACCTGCGAGTTGGAACATCCTCATTATGAGGTGGATTTTACCAAAGCGAAGTTCATTCAGCACGACAAGATTATCATTGGTCCGGCGTATCTCAGCTTCACCAATGTGCCCACGCCCATTGCCATCCCGTTCGCGTTCTTCCCGTTGGATGCGCAGCGCAAGTCGGGCTTTGTGATGCCTTCGATAGGCGAGTCCTCCAATCTGGGCTTCTATTTCCAGAACTTGGGCTTCTATTTTGCCATCAGCGACCATTTGGATTTGCTGCTTTCCACGGACCTCTACACGCGCGGAAGCTGGGCGGTGAAAGCGAAATCCAACTATGTGTATAAATACAAGTGCACCGGAGAGGTGGATCTGCAGTTCTCGCAAACCCGCACGGGCGACAAGCTGGACTCCAGCTACCGTTGCTCCAATGACTATAAGATTTACTGGGATCACAAGCAGGATATCAAATCCCATCCGACCACCCGTTTCAATGCGCACATTGACATTGTGAGTAGCAACTATTCCAAGTACAACCTGACCTCCACGAACGATTATCTTTCCAACCAATACACTTCTTCCATCAACATCACCACTTCGGTGCGGGATTTCTTCTTTGTGGATGCCTCGCTTTCGTATTCGCAGAACACGCGCACGCGCAACGTGAACCTCAAGCTCCCTGACATCAACATGTCGGTGGTGCAGTTCTATCCGTTCCGCAAGAAAAACAAGGTGGGTTCCTTGAAGTGGTATGACAATATCGCTTTGAAATGGACTTCCCAGTTGACGGGACAGATGGATACATACGACACGCTTTTCTTGCGTCCGCAGACTTGGAACGAGATGAATTTCGGCATGATGCACACCATCCCGCTGACCATACCCATCAAGATCGCCAAGCTGATCAACTGGAACACGTCGGCCACCTTGATTGAGAAGTGGTACCTGCAAAACTACACGCGCGACATGACCATTGACACCACGGGCGGGCAGATGACGGGTGTGTTGAACAACTACTTCCATCGAGGCTTCGGCGCGTTGCACGATGTGAGTGTCTCCTCTTCGCTGACCACCAAAATCTATTTCATGTACATGTTCAAGAAGGGCGGCCTCAACGCCATCCGACATGTGATTACCCCGACGCTGAATTTCACGTACAAACCCAATTTGGCGGGGCGCATCACGGACAAGTACCTGAACCCGTTCACGGGCGAGGAGGTGGAATATACTTTGTACGACAATGCGATTTTCGGCTCAGTGACCCGCAACACGCAGGCCTTGGTGCAGCTCTCATTCGGCAACAATGTGGAAATCAAGGTGCGCTCGAAGCGCGACACCATCACGGGGTTCAAGAAGATTCCGATTTTCGACAATCTCAACATCTCCATGAACTACAACATCGCCGCCGACTCGCTGAACTGGTCGCGGTTGGCCATTTCCGGCCGCAGCACCCTGTTCAAACAGCTGTATCTGACCTTCAACTTCATGTTCGATCCTTACATTATCAATGAAAACGGGGTCAGGGTGAACCAGTTTGAGTGGAAAGTCAACCACAGGCTTTTCCGTATGTCGTCCACTGATTTCAGCATCGGGCTGAACTGGCGCATCGACCAGAATACTTTCAAGAGAAAGAAGCTGCAGACGGATCCGCAGGATCAGAAGAAAAAGAACGACGACTGGCGGAAGTGGTCGCTTACCTTCAATTACACGTTTACTTACGGGCTCACGGACAACTTGGCCTATTACAGGTTGATAGACACGAACAGGTATTCGCGCAACATGGTGCACACCATCAATGTGCAGGGTGAGATCAACGTCACGCGGAAGTGGAAGGTGGGCTTTACTACCGGTTACGATTTCGTGCAGAAAGACTTGTCGTACACTTCCATCGACATCTACCGCGACATGCACTGTTGGGAGATGAGTTTCAACTGGATTCCGTTCGGTTACCGCAAGGGCTGGAGTTTCACGCTCAACGTGAAGGCCGCTGTGCTGAAAGACGTGCTGAAGATTCCGTGGCACAGTGATTACCGCGATAATCTGTAGCAGCGGTATTTACGAATCCATATTACTACCCCGGCCTGCGGCCACCCATTGCAGGCAAGCCTGCTTTTCCTCTTCGCTCGGCATAGCAAAAACAAGTTTTTCCTCTGCCCTCGCTCATTCGTCAAATCTAAAATAGAAGGGGAATTATCATTTCCCCTTTTACCTCCTTTATCCCATTCACCCCATTTACCCCATTTACTCCTAATTCTTATATATTTTTAATCTCCCTTTGTGGGTTTGATAATTTTTGTATATTTGCAACCTTGAATTTTTTAGGCTGAAAAATATATAAATAATTAAAAATCAAATAAATAAAAGAGAGATGAAAAACAAAGGACTGATTTTATTTTTCACAATTCTTCTTGTGTTGGTTTGTTTGTATTGTCTTTCCTTCTCCTTCGTGACTTGGAGAGTGGAGAAAAAGGCAGAAACTTTTGCAAACGATCCTGCTGCCATTGAAGAGGTGAAGAAAGAGGCTCATGGTGATGTGATGTTGGAGAAGCATCTGGTTGATTCTTTGATAGATGCCAGAACTCGCCAGTATTTGACCAACATGAATGATTCCACCATTTATTTGGGCAACACCTACAAGAAATGCAAGTATAAAGAGCTGAACTTGGGCTTGGACTTGAAGGGCGGTATGAACGTCACCCTCGAGATTTCCATGCCTGATGTGGTTCAAAGTTTGGCCACCAATACGGAAGATCCGTTGTTCAAGGCTACCTTTGACAAGTCTGTGGCCGAGTACGAGAAGACCACTGGTGGTGACTTTGTGGACATTTTTGTGAACAACTTTAACAAGCAGAAGGCTGCGATGAAGATGAACAACGCCAACCTGCGTACCTATTTCGGCGAGCGTTCCGGTATCAAGAATGCTTCCGACGCGCAGATTATCAGTTTCATCAAGAAGGAGTCCGGCGAGATTGTGGACCGTACGTTCAAAATCCTCCGTACCCGTATCGACCGTTTCGGTGTGGCACAGCCTAACATCCAACTGCTGCAAGGTGGCCGTATCCTCGTGGAGCTTCCCGGTGTGAAAGAACCCGAGCGTGTCACCGATCTGTTGAAGAGCACTGCCAAACTGGAATTCTGGGAAGTCTATAACGATGCTGTAGGTGGACGTTCCATCCAACAGCGCTTTGCTATGGCTGATGCCCAACTGGCACAACAGCTGAAGAACCAGAAGGACAACCCGAAAGTGGATGCTGATACCGCTGCTGTTGACAGTCTTACTGCACAACTCCCTGAAGAAGAGGAGCTTGATGAAGAAGAAGAGGAAGAGATTGGCGAAGGCGCCATCCTCAGCAAGGCTGTGGCTATCCCGGGTAGCTATGTGATTGGCTACTTCAAGGAGTCTGACATGCCGAAGATCAACAGTCTGCTTCCGCAACTCCAGAAGATTCTGGGTGACAACAGTGTTGTGTTCTACTGGGGTTCTCCTGAAAGAGATTACAACAACGCATATCCGTTGTATCCTTTGAAGAAGAAAAACGACCGTGTGGGACCGCTTTTGAGTTCTGAGACCATCGGAGGTGCCCGCGTGGTGCGTACCGCCCGTCAGGATGTTGACCAGAACAACCGTGTGGTCGTCAACATGTCTATGGAAGACCAAGCTGCCGACGAGTGGCGTAAGATCACGAAGGCTGCTGCTGAGAACAGAGGTGGCAAGCTGACCGCCATCGCCATTGTGCTCGATGAGTTTGTCTATTCCGCTCCGACCGTGCGTTCCGAGATTCCGAACGGTAACTCCGAGATTTCCGGTAACTTCACCATTGAAGAAGCCAAGGACCTCGCTACTGTCTTGAATTCCGGTAACCTCGAGGCTCGCGTGAATATCGTCCAATCCGAAATCGTGGGTCCTACTTTGGGTAAGGAATCCATCAAATCCGGTTTGCTCTCCTTCCTCGGCGCTTTCATTCTCGTGATTCTGTACATGTTCTTCTACTACAGCCGCGCCGGTCTGGTGGCCGACCTCGCTTTGTTTGCGAACGTGTTCTTCATCGTGGGTGTGCTCGCCTCCATGGGTGCAGTGCTCACATTGCCGGGTATCGCCGGTATCGTGTTGACCCTCGGTATGGCCGTCGATGCCAACGTGATTATCTACGAGCGCGTGCGTGAGGAAGTGCGCGCCGGCAAGGGTATCCGCGTGGCAGTCGATGAAGGTTTCAAACACTCCTATTCCGCTATCATCGACGGTAACGTCACGACCTTGATTACCGCTATCGTGCTTTACATCTTCGGTTCCGGTCCTATCCAAGGTTTCGCTACCACGTTGATCATCGGTATCCTTTCTTCTCTGTTCACCGCTATTCTGGTGTCCCGTATGATTATCGAGGCCAGACTGAAGAAAGGCAAATCCCTCGAGGTTGGCAACAAGCTTACGATCAATGCGTTCATGAACACGCATATCGACTTCCTCAGCAAGAGAAAGATTTTCTACGGTCTCTCTCTCGCCATGATTATCGTTTCCGCCGTTTCCTTCGCTACGTTGGGATTGAAACCGGGTATCGACTTCACTGGAGGCCGTTGCTATGTGGTTCGTTTCGACAAGGATGTGACCACGAAAGACGTGCGTGCAGCTGTCGCCAAAGAGTTCGGTGGTAATCCTGAGGTCAAGACCTTCGGTGGCAATGACCAGATCCGTATCATCACCAACTACAAGATCGAGAGCAATGATCCGACCGTTGACCAGCTCTGCGAAACGAAGCTGTACAACGCTTTGAAGGGTTTCTACACCAAACAGGATCTTTCTGAATACGACTTTACGCATTTGACCAACGATGTGCGTGGTATCCAGTCTTCCCAGAAGATTCAGCCGACCGTGGCCCGCGAGTTGCTGCGCAACGCTATCTGGGCTGTGCTCGCTTCCTTGGTGTTGATCTTCATCTACATCGCCGTTCGTTTCAAGAACTGGCAGTTCGGTATGGCTGGCGTGTTCGCCCTGTTCCACGATACGTTCCTCACCGTCGGTGTCTTCTCCTTGTTCTACAAGGTGATGCCGTTCTCCATGGAGATTGACCAGAACTTCATCGCTGCTATTTTGACGGTGATTGGTTACTCTATCAACAACAACGTGGTAATCTTCGACCGTGTGCGTGAGAACCTCGCCCTTTATCCGAAACGCGAGAACTACGAGAACTTTAACAACGCCATCAACCAGACCCTCGGACGTAACGTCAACACAGCAGGTACCACTTTGGTTACCCTGTTGGTGATCTTCCTGTTCGGTGGTGAGGTGATCCGCGGTTTCGTCTTCGCTATGTTCATGGGTATTCTCTTCGGTACCTACTCCGGTATCTTGGTTTCCAACCCGTTGGCATACGACTTGCTTCGTCTTGGCGGTGGCAAGGTAAGACGCGCCAAAGCGGAATTGACGAAATAATTTTCTCGTCCGCAATAAAAATTAATCGGGATAGTTCTACTGTCCCGATTTTTTTTTATTTTAGCGCTCTCATTTTTATAAGGTAAAATATTTTAAAAGATGAAACTATATAGATTGCTGCTGGTTGTTTTAACTATTTTATTGACAACTACTTGTAGTTTGAATGCCCAGATATTGCGCGACGCGGACAACTTGTTCCGCGATTGCCAATATGAGAAATCTTTGGAAGCTTACAAGAAAGGAATCAAGAAACTCTCCTCCAACCGGGTGGAGATTCAGCGTGCCACCTTCAGGATTGCCGAGTGTTATCGTATCATGGGCGATCTCAAAAAGGCCGAGCAGCAATATCTCCGACTGGAGAAGAAGAACTATCAGAAAGACAATCCCATCATCCTGTATCATTTGGGCAATATCTACAACTTGCGTGGAGATTACGACCAGGCTTTGGCGTATTACAACAAGTATAAGAAGCGTGCGGCAGAAGATGCGCGTGCAGACACGGCAATCGTAGGCTGCCAAAATGCCAAGATGTGGTTGGAGAATGCCACACGTTATGAGGTGGAAAATCTCAAGAAATTCAACACACGAGAAGACGAGTGGGCACCGCGTTGGGGTAACAATGAGAAACGCAATGCCATCATCTTCACTTCCAACCGCGAAGGTTCTGCTGGCAAAGGCACCGACCAATGGACAGGTGTTTCTTTCTCCGATATCTATGTATCCAATAAGCCCAAGAGCAAGAATACGGATTGGCCCGGTGAGTGGTCGCCGGTGAAAGCTTACGACCAGGGCGGCGTGCTCAACTCCGAAGTCAACGAGGGCGAGGCCAGCTGCAACCGCAAGGGTACGGTCCTCTATTTTACCAAGTGTCCGCAGGACAAGAAGAAAGTGCAGGGCTGCTACATTTACAAATCTTTGAAGAAAGGTAATTCTTGGGGCGAACCCGAACTCGTGTACTTGGGCGACTCCGCGTACAACTATGTGCACCCGTTCATCAGCGATGACGAGTTGACCATCTATTTTGCATCCAATAAACCCGGTGGTGAAGGTGGTTATGATATTTACAGAGCCACTCGTGCCAAAAAGTCTGCAAAATTTTCCAATATCACCAATTTGGGTAAGAATGTGAATACCGCAGGTCAGGAAGTGTTCCCCTCCCTGCGCAATGATCAGGAGTTTTATTTCTCCTCCGACGGACACCCCGGTATGGGCGGACTTGACATTTTCCTTTCCCGTATTGACAATAACGGCAACTTCGGTCCTGCCGAGAATTTGATGTCACCCATCAACTCTGCCGGCGACGATATCGGTATCATGTTCGACGAGAATGAGGCTATTGATCCGCAGTCCCAGTCGCCGTACATGGCCAAGGGTTACTTCTCCTCTAACCGTCCTGGCGGCAAGGGTGGTGATGATATCTACTACTTCCTGCTCCGTCCTATCGTGTACTCTCTCTCCGGAAGAATCAGAGACAAGAACAACGGCCAGTACATGGATGCTGTGGATGTGGAAATCGTCGGATCTGACGGTACTTCCTACAAGACCACTACAGATGTGAAGGGCTATTACCATTTCGACAAGGCCAAGATTTTGGGTGCTACCACGTATGATATCAAGGTGGCCAAGAAAGGTTATTGGGAAAATGGCAATACAGCCAAGCTGACTACCATCGGTGTGATGGAGAATACGGACTTTACGCAGGATTTCACCCTGGAGCCCATTCCGAAGGAGCCGATCCTGCTGCCTGAGATTCTGTATGATCTGGCAAAATGGGATCTCAAACCGCAATATCAGGACTCTTTGATGTATCTGTATAACATTATGGTGAAGAACCCGACCATCGTGATTGAGTTGCGTTCCCACACCGACTCCCGTGATACGGAAGAGAAGAACGACATTTTGTCACAGAACCGTGCCCAATCCTGCGTCGATTTCCTGATTTCCAAGGGTATTGCCGCCGACCGTATCGTGCCGAAGGGCTATGGTGAGCGTGTGCCTCGTAAATTGGAGAAGGATATGTATTCTGTCTATAACGGCAAACGCTACTTCTTCCCGAAAGGCACTTACCTGACAGAAGAATTCTGCGAGTCGCAACCTACGAAGAATGAGAAAGAGGCAGCTCACGCCCTGAACCGTCGTACCGAGTTCCTCATTTTGCGTGACGACTATGTGCCGCATGATGATTCAGTTGGTACAGCCGGTGGCGCCAGCACCATCGCCGTCATCCAACAGCGTACCGTGCCTGTAACTATCAACGGCGAGGATGTGTTGGGTACCTGTTTCGCCAACAGCAAGTCCATGAACTTCCTGATTGGCAACAACAGTGAGGAAATCTTCATGAATTATGCCGATGCCACCCGTTTCTTGAAGGAAAGCATCATCAAGGTGAATGACTTTGAGGACAAGGCTGGTGCTATCAAGCAGGAAGACGGTAGTATTATTGAGAATTCCGTGCTTTATCTTGAAGAGCTCCGCGTGGGTGATGACTATGAAGAGAATGTGAAAGTCATCGTGAAGAAAGGTCTTGCCGCCCCGTTCGTGATTGGTGATGGATTCATCAAGGATTCATGGGGTGATTTCACGATTGATAAAGAGAAGAATCAGTTGAAATTCAAATAATGGATTCTGAAGAAATGATTACGGCGCGAATTTTCGCGCCGTTTTTTTTTTTATTTCCGTAACTCAAAGTTGGAACCCAGATAGACTTTTTTGACCATGGGGTCGGAGGCTAATTCCTCGGCGGTGCCCGATTTCAGCACCTTGCCTTCGAAGAGCAGATAAGCACGGTCGGTGATGGAGAGGGTTTCGTGCACGTTGTGGTCGGTGATGACGATGCCGATATTCTTGTCCTTGAGCTTGGCCACGATGCCTTGGATGTCTTCCACGGCAATGGGATCGACGCCGGCGAAGGGCTCATCCAGCAGGATGAATCTGGGGTCGGATGCCAGGCAGCGGGCGATTTCCACTCTGCGTCGCTCGCCGCCGGAGAGGTTGTTGCCCTTGTTGTGGCGCACTTTCTGTATGTTGAACTCGGAGATGAGGCTCTCGAGCTTCTCGCGTTGTTCCTCCTTGCTTTTGCCGCTGAATTGCAGGATGGCTTTGATGTTGTCCTCCACGGTGAGGTGTCGGAACACGGAAGCTTCTTGCGGCAGGTAGGCGATGCCCATCTGCGCACGCTTGTACATGGGTAGCTCGGTGATATCCTGCTCATTGAGGAAAATCTTGCCCGCGTAAGGCTTGATGAGTCCTACGATCATGTAAAAAGAGGTGGTCTTGCCTGCGCCGTTGGGTCCCAGCAATCCTACAATTTCCCCTTGGTGAAAGTTGACGGACACGTCATTCACCACCGTGCGGCTCTTGTATTTTTTGGTTAATCCTTCCGTCCTGATGATAAACTCTTCCATATTACATCCTTTCTGCCATCTCCTTGAGTTTGGCAAGTCCTTTGTTCATAGCTTGTTCTATCGGGGTTTTGATCATGGCTTGCATGAATAGGGGAGCGTCTGTCTCCGCCTCGATCTGCACCTCGCACTGGTCGCCCAAATCATGGATATGGAAGGTGGCGTTGGCGGAGATGCCTTTGTCCGTGCCTATTTGGTAAACTACTCGGGAGAAAGGCGCCTGGTCGGTGAGCAGCATGCTGCAGGTAAGCATGTTGGCAATAGTGAACTGACAGCCATTTTCCAGGTTTTTCCAGTCGGAAACCTGAGGTATAGAAGGTACCTGTTCGGTTTTTGCGAAGCCGATCAGTACATTGAAGACTTTCTCCGGTGTGGCAGCGAAGGTTTCTTTGTTGCTAGTGATTTTCATAGATTTTTTTATTGCGTGCAAAGATAGTTCTTTTTTTGTACTTTTGCGTTTTCAATACAGTATTAACTAAAATCTCAAACGCTATGAAAAAGTTTTTCCAAGAGTTTAAGGACTTTGCCATGAAGGGCAATGTCATGGATATGGCCATCGGTGTGATCATCGGTGGTGCATTCGGCAAGATTGTCACCTCTTTGGTGAACGACATTCTGATGCCGTTGGTCGGTGCTTTGATCGGCAATGTGGATTTCACGACTTTGTCGGCTACTTTGCGTGCCCCGAAGCTGGGCGAGGGCGGCGAAGTGATCAAGGAGGCTGTCACGTTGCACTACGGCAACTTCATCCAGACTACAGTGGACTTCATTATCGTAGCCCTTTGTATTTTCGGTGTGATCAAGCTCATCAACAAGGCTACGTCCTTGGCCAAGAAGAAAGAGGAAGAGACTCCGGCGCCGGCTCCCGAACCGACGAAGGAGGAAGTGCTCCTTACCGAAATCCGCGACATTCTCAAGCAGAAATAATCGCGATTCGTATAAATGAAAAAAGGGAGAAGTCAAACGACTTCTCCCTTTTTTGTTGGGATTATTCCTTATCGCCATGTGATTCCTTTGATTTCAGTAGGTTAGTTTGCATCAGCTATAGTCATTCTGTTCCGCGGTGAGCAGATTGGGCGCTTCGGGGCAAGTTATTCCCGCACCGCGGCGGGTTTTTGGATGCGGCTATCCTCCCCAGATTACGCTACGCTTATCTGGGGTTAATAGAATGTGGTCTCTTCGAGACCGTTACCTGAGATTGCGTTCTGCTCCATTGGTGTGTACCCCTGAGTATTGGTGAGTCTAGTGTTATTGGAAAATGACCTCTTTGAGGTCGTTATCCAAAGAATGCGTTTTGCACCATAGGAATGTATTCCGGAGGAATACTATTTTAATAACCCCATACAAGGCCGAAGGTCGCAGTGTGGGGGAGGAGATGCGTGCGTAGGGCCACTCGCGGCGCGAGACTGGTCTGCGCCGAAGAAGTGTACCTTCCCGCCGCGAAAGCCACACACTATCAATAATGAAAATGATGTGACTGCAAGAGTAAAGGGGAAAAACAGTATCTTTGCAGCTCCAATTGGTTTTTATGGTCATATTTTGCATATAAATGATGAAATTACAGAATATTCACATTATTGACGATACAGTAGATACTCTCGCCAATTTGGTAGTAGAGAACGGTCTTATACAGGAGGTGACGATTTTGGACGAGCGGCCCGATCCCGCGCAGCCGGTCCTTTTGCCGGCTTTCACTGACTTGCATGCACACTTCCGCGATCCCGGATTTACCTACAAGGAGGACGTGGCGTCGGGCAGCAGGGCGGCGGTACGTGGCGGTTACACGGCCGTGAACCTGATGCCCAATACGCTTCCTGTAGTCAGCAGCGTGGCGCAAGCCCGCGAAGTGGAAGACCGCATTGCTGCGCTCCACCTCATCCATGCCAACCAGGTGGTCAGCATGACCCTCAATGAGCAGGGGCAAGACTGCTCACACCTCCGGAGCATACCCGCCGGCACCATTCCTTTTGTTTCCGATGACGGCAAGGGCGTGAACCGCGACGACGTGATGGAGGAGATTTTCAATATCTGCAAGGAGAAGGACTTTCTCATCATGGCGCACGAGGAGGATGCCCGCTATAGCCCGCAAGATTTGCGCATGGCCGAAAACGCCATGACCTTCCGCGATTTGAAGCTTTGCGAGAAGACGGGTGGCAGCATCCATTTCTGCCATGTGAGCACGATAGAGGCCATTACAGCCATCGCTGAGGCCAAGGCTAAGGGCTTGCGCGTGTCATGCGAAGTGTGCCCGCATCACATCTATTTCAACGCCGAGCAGGCCAACTATTACCGCGTGGCGCCGCCATTCCGCAGTGATGCCGACATTGATGCGCTCATCAAAGGCATGCAGGACGGCACCGTGGATGCCATCAGCACGGACCATGCGCCGCACACACCTGAGGACAAGGCCAACGGAGCCAACGGCATCTCCGGCATTGAGACGGCATTCGCGCTCTGCTACACCAAGCTGGTGCGTGGCGGCTATCTAACCCTGAACCAGCTGGTGAAGCTGATGTCCACGACCCCTTCGGCCATGATGCGTGTGAACAAGGGCGCGTTCAAGGTGGGCATGAAGGCCGATTTTGTGAAAGTGGATTTGAACGAGCCATACACCATCCGTGCCGAGGAGTTTGCCTCCAGGGGCAAGAATACGCCGTTTGAAGGTCAGCAGGTGTGGGGCAAGGTGCTTGAAACCATCCGTGAGGGCAAAACTGTCTATAAAGCATAACGATGGAAACCAAACGGGAGACTTTTCACGACCATCCGGTCTATTCGCTGTCGGAAATTGCGCTCAGCCTGCACAAGGTAGTGGAGCGCACCTATCCGCAGCCTTATTTCATCAAGGCGGAGATCTTGAAGCTCAACTTCTATCCCCACAGCGGGCATTGCTATCCCGAGTTGGTGGAGAAGGAGGGCAACGCCATCAAGGCCGAGATGAGGGCCATCATCTGGGCGGCCAACTACCAGCGCATCAATGACCGTTTTGTCCAGATAACCGGCAATCCGTTGAAAGAGAACATCAGCATCTTGTGCCTGGCCCGCATCGAGTTCAGTCCAAAGCATGGGTTGGCGTTGCACATTGAGGACATAGAGCCCACGTACACGTTAGGCGAGATGGTGAAGAACCGCAACGCGGTTATCGAGCGATTGAAGAAAGAGGGCGTGTTTACACGTAACAAGAACTTGGAGATGCCACTATTGCCCAAGCGCATTGCCGTGATTTCGGTGGAGACCAGCAAAGGATATAGCGACTTTATCACCACGTTGAATGGCAACCGCTATGGCTATCGTTTTGTTACAGAGTTATTTCCATCCATCCTGCAAGGCGACAAGGCCATTGTGGGCATCACGGGCCGTTTGGCAGAGATAGAGCTGCGGCAGCAGGAATTTGATTGTGTGGTGATTGTGCGTGGTGGTGGCGGCGATGTGGGCCTCAGCTGCTATGACGAGTATGAGATGGCGCATCGCGTGGCCACCTTCCCGTTGCCAGTGCTTACGGGTATCGGGCACTCCACCAACCTCAGTGTCACGGACATGGTGGCGCACACCTACAATATCACGCCCACGGATGTGGCTTTCGCGCTCATCGGCTATTTCCAGACCTTCGATGAGAAGGTGCAAGAGTGCCAGAGCCGAATAGTGGAAGTTTCGAGACGTTTGTTAGTGGATGAACAGGCCAAGTTGTTGCGGATGACGGAGGCAGTTCGCATGTTGCCTGTCGTGCGGTTGACCGAGCAGCAGGGCAGGGTAGGGGTGATGGAAGAGAAAGTGAGACTTCTCCATCCCGACAATATTCTCAAGCGTGGATTCAGTATCACGCGGCACAACGGCAAGGTCATCACCAACGCGACAAACCTCAAGTCTGGCGATGAATTGCAAACGCAGGTTTACGAGGGCGAAGTGACGAGTGTGGTGCGCCAGTAACTCTTAATATGTTAATTAGTCATTAAGTTCGTTGCCGTCATCGTCAAATATCTCGTTTTTGACGCAGCGCACGCTTAGTCCGTTATTGGCGAGGAAATCGTTTTTGCCAACATAATCACAGCCGAAGGAGAGCGTACAGGTTTGGTATATGGTGGTGTTCACCTGAACTGTGCTCCAGTAGGAGGTGTGACCGAGCAGGCTTTCAAATCTCATGTTGTAAGCGTTGTAATAACCTGCGGGAAGGGCGTAGAATCCTGTAGCGTTGGTGCCGGGTATCAACCATAAGGTGTCGGCCATGAGGTCAAATGCATTGATGAGCGACAGGGAGGTGATATTGTCATAATCGGGAATATGCCATCCCTTGGGGCAGATACCGGTCACGAAACCGCCATTGTTGGTGGTGGCAGGCTGCGCTTCACTATTTTCAGGAAGGCCCACCGCTGCGTACCATGTGTAGAGGCGGCCGTAGGTATCGAGGTTTTCCTGTTCATTGTCGTGCAATGGGGCTTTGTAAATCATGCTGGGAATGTCGTTGCCCTCCGCATCGAGCGTATTGTGCAAGTTGCGGGCAGTCCAGCAGTAACGATGTGGTATATCGCCCACGTACAAGGAATGGTATTTGTTGCCATTGCCATCTGCGATGAGACCACCACAGAGGTTCACGAAGAAATGTTGAATGCTGTCGCAATCGTGTGCTTTAGTCACCAGATAGTATTTGTTGGGACCGCCGTGCAAAGGCTGGTCAATGCTGGTCGGGATGTGCAGGACATTATGCGCGTAGTCCGTAACAATCTCTGTGGAATCCAGATATAATGTGTCCCACAGTTCATAGATGGGCCATACATTCAGTATCAGCGTGGTGATACTGTCGTAGTTGTACTGGGCGTCCCAGTTGTAGTGCAGCGCGTCGTAACCGGTGGAGTCGTAGGTGCCGGCGGGGAACACGTAGATGGTGTTGCCGTCGAATACCATTTCTTCGCCGTCGTAGCCCAAGAAGAATTTGGATGTGTCTTTCACGTGTGTCGGGCTGACTTCATAAGAGTTCTGGCATCCGGCCAGATCCATGTCCTTGCGGATCATTTGTGCGTGCATGACACCTTCGCTGGCGGACAGGTTAGCGCTGGCTGGTTGGCTGTAGAACAGGTTACCGTAAGAGTAACTGACATTGCCGGCCATACCGCCGCCTGCGTTGAAACCGTGCGCGAAGTCGGTCTGGGCGTGAAGCATCGCCACAGAGGTCATGGTCAAAAAAACAAATAATAATTTCCGTGTCATATTATCAATTTGTATTTTAATATTCAGAATTAGCGATGTAAGTTGTTGAAATGCAAGGATTTAATCATTTTACACTTACAAGGCAAACTGGTGCAAAAATAATAAAAATTCCGTTACATTTGCAAAAATATACACATGTTTAATCAACACCCACTTGAGGATTGTATTTTTCTTACGTTTGTGCCGGTGATTTGTTACTGGAATTTTGTCATTTTCTGCGACGGAAGAAGTGAGAAGTGAGCAGTGAGTAGTTAGTAGTGAGCAGTGAGCAGTGAGTAGTGAGTAGTTAGTAGTGATAAACTTCTAACTTCTAACTTCTAACTTCTAACTTCTAACTGCTAACTCCTAACTCCCAACTTTCGCCCCCCACCTCCCAAAACCTGTTTTCTGGCAAATTTGTAGGTTCCTGAACCAAACCCTGTCATTTCTTGTCTGAAACTTGCATCTTTTCAACGTTTTGTTTTTCAATAAAATAGCAGATATTGCCCCTTGAAAAAGCAGTTCGGGTGTTGTATCTTTGCGGCCAGTTTCTATTATTAATTCACTCAAAAAACAAAATATTATGGAGAATGAAGTTAGCGAAAATGCCCGCCTTGAGAGCACAACCATCAACCTGTTGACCGACTTTGGTTTCAAGCGGATATTTGGAACGGAGGCATACAAGAAGAACCTCATCCGGTTCCTGAACGCATTTCTGAAAGAATATATAGGAACCATCCGGGACATCGACTACAGACCGACAGAACAACTCGGGCTCTTGGAGAAGGAGAAAAGGCTGATTTACGACGTGTTCTGCAGCACAAAGAAGGACGACCGCATCATTGTGGAGATGCAGAAGGCGAGCCAGGAGTTCATCCGCGACAGGGTCATCGCCTATTCGGCGCGCAGCATCAGCAACTCGCTGAAGAAGGGCGACCGAAAGTACAACTTTCCGAAGGTGATCTCCATTATACTCGTGGATTTCGAGCTGGCGGACCTGAAGGACAGTGAGCGGTACATGCAGCGGGTGACGTTGCGAGACGACGAAAACCAAAAATTTTCTGAAAAGGTGGCGTTTGTTCTGATAGATTTGACTAAATTTGCCGCCCAAACGGATTTCGGGCAACTTCCCGGCGCAAGGGAGAAATGGTGCTACGCAATCAAGAACATGTGGAGGATGTCGGACGGCGACATTCCCGCTGCGGACACCACATTCCGGGAGTTGTACGAAGAGTGCAAACTGTCAAAATTGAGCGACATGGAAAAAGAAGAATACGAAAAAAGCATTTTGGAGTACGATGATGTGAAAGATGCGATTGAGTACAACCGCAGGCTGGCGCATAATGAGGGCAGAGAAGAAGGACTTGTAGAGGCCCGCCTCCTCCTCGCCAAGAACATGCTTGCCAAAGGTCTTTCCCCTTCTCTAATCGCGGAAATTTCCGGCCTCACCGAGGAAGAGGTGCTTGCATTGGCGCAGGAATAATCCCCGCCATTCCAGAAAACGCCGTTTGTTGTAGAGGCGCGCCATGGCCATCTCTATTGAGCAGTGAGCAGTGAGTAGTGAGCAGTGAGCAGTGAGTAGTGAGTAGTTAGTAGTGAGCAGTGAGAAGTGATCTTTCCATTTTTATGAAAACAAAAAAGTAGAATCATGAAAGAGAGTATCGTAAGGGAGTTGAGTGTGAGGTTTGCATTGAGGGTTGTTCGTTTGAGCAAGCATTTGCGCGATGATAAAAACGAATACATCATGTCCAAGCAAATTTTGCGGAGTGGAACTAGTATAGGCGCAAATATCAGCGAGGCACTATGCGGACAATCTAAAAAAGATTTCTTCGCTAAAATGTACATAGCCTATAAGGAGGCGGCTGAAACAGCCTACTGGCTTGAAGTTTTATACAAAAGCGAATATCTGACTATCACAGAGTACAGCAGCCTTAATAATGACAACCATGAAATTCTCAAAATCTTATCCAGCATAACGAAGAAAAGTGAGCGGTGAATAGTTAGTAGTGAGAAGTGAGAAGTGAGAAGTGAGAAGTGAGAAACTGCTAACTCCTAACTGCTAACTATTAACTATTAACTCCTAACTAAAAAAAGAGCCCCCATTGCTGGAGACTCTTTCTGATTTTTTAGTATTGCAATGATTAGTCCTTGATACATCTCACGCTGCAACCCATGTTGGGGCTGGTTTGGTCAACCTGCCACATGTAGCACTTGCAGTCGGCCCAGAACATCTTGGGCTGGCTTGGGTCGGCGGTGTTCACGCTCCACAGGTAGGCGTTGCCGAGGATGTTCTCGTAGCGGGCGGTGTTGTCGTTGTAGCAGCCGCCAGGCAGCAAGCTGAAATTGGTGCTATTGTTGCCACCACCGTCAAGCCA
>JBGURP010000029.1:0-57688 GCA_045132055.1 Bacteroidales bacterium | reverse complement strand
GGTATATTTACCCCTATCCAACCAACGATAAAGAATGCCAATGTCTTGAGAAACAATCTTATTTGCTTCTCTGTGAATGATAATGTTTGTATCTAATAGCGCTTTCATGATCCCATTCTTTTTTCTGCAAAAATACACTTTTTCAATGAAACGCATTTATCCACTCTGATTTCCCAAAACCTTTCGAGAAACGAAAGCTAAACATTGATATATTCGCTCATAATACTACTTATTTAATCACTCCGGACACTTAATTCAATGGAGGCAGCGAGCTGTCACATCTACGAGCATTTACATGAGCCAAAACTTTACCCACTTCCGTTATAGTAATACCATTAGGATCTTCCCACCATTTTTTTAGCAACTGTAAATTTGGTCTTTTTTCCCATTCTTTAGAAAATTTATTTTTTACATTTTGTTTTAGACTCGCATCTTTGCTGTACAAAGAAGTTATTTCTTTTAATGTGAATATTTCCTCGTTTGATAATGGAACAAATAAATATGGTATAATGTTCTTTTTCATCATATTAATAGAATCTTGTTTGTTGATAGATATTCTAACAAAACCAGGATTAAGAACATTGTCAACAAGAATGCTATTTGGAATCATTATTTCAGACAACATTCTTATTGCCTTTTGATAGTCTTCTGATTCTTTATTGATACCTGTACAAACATATCCATCCAATATTTCCGAATAAAAATCGCAGATGGGCTTTAAATTCCCAAAGGAATTGATGCGGATTGCTCCTAAGATATCAAGGTGGTCTAACCAAGTATTTCCTTCAGGTAATTTTCCGTATATAATTTTTCCGAATAAATTATCCAATACATTCAATCCCTCAAAAATATCTCCCGAATTCGGTATAAAGTACGAAACAGAATGCAAAACAGTTAACCCCAACAATGCTTCATCGGAAATGCTGTCAACGATTTCAACGGCTTTTTTTATACCTAATCTTTTTTCCCTGTCAGAATCATTCTTCACCCTATGCAACAACAATTCCGATAGCAGGTCATAATCGACAGGACGTTCTGATTTTGCAGCTGCTTTTTGGGCTTCAATCAACAAAAATTGGAAATCAGGATTGGAAAAGAAGCCCAATCCCTTATTAATCTGTGACAATTTTGGGATAACACGATTTTCCAATTCACAAACCCTTTGTAGGGCGGTCTGTTTTGCCTCTTGCGTCAATTCGACTATCTTCTCAAATTCTTCTTTGCAAATCTCCCTTGCACGTTCTTCTGTGATGCCATTGAAAACATTAACAACAGACGCCTGAACTTGAGTTGAATTATCTCCTGCTTTCTGTATATCCATCTCCATTTGAGTTTATTTCACCAATTTGTGTTTGATTTGCATTATCGCCAGCTTTTTGTTTTATTTTATTTGTTTTTCTGACACCAATAGAGTACCCGCCAACACCGCCAATTATTAAACCAATAATTGCGGAAACAAAGGCTGTTCCGATTCCATCAAAAATCCATTCCATACTTTATTCCATTTCTAATTTGTTTTTCCAGTTTTTGAAATAATTTTGCAGTCCAACTTTTGCACCACCTTTAAATGTTTTCCCCTGCTTTAACCGATCCAATAGATCCCCAACCTTCTGTGCATTCTCATTTGTCCATGAAAGCTCTGTAACTAAATAGTTTTGTATATCTTTTGGAGTTAAAGACGGTAAATATTTATTAATTGCTCGAATATAAGTTTTACACGTTTCTTCATCGCTCGAATTTCCCATACATTTTGTATTGAACATTCGATCATCCATTTCTTCTAAGGCGATTTTTGCCAAGGGTTCAATTGTCGAGATTGTAGCTTGGTGTAAATCATCCGTGTCAAGATTCTCAGCATCCCATCTTTCTATCCATTCATCAAGGCCATTTTGCGTCCAAGATAGACCAATAATATATTTTGCGAAAGGCTTATCATCAACCACAAAAACATCTGCAGAATCCATATGACAGCATATTACAATGTCATAAAGTCCAGATTTATAGGTTCTCTTAGTTGTACAAAGAAGAGGAACTGGAATGTTATCAAATTTCAATGGCGACAAGAGCATCTTTTTAACATTCTCTTCACCTATGACCTTAGAAAGCAAATCAAATTCTTTTTTCGTATAGCTATAAAATACTATTCTTTTAGTTTCGGAATCTTTTTCTGCCAATTCGATTGCTTTCTTTATGCATTTCACCAAAGCATCTTGGTTTGCCCCAATAGTTCGAACATAATACTTTTTACTCATATCCTTAATTTTAATGTTATTCATTCAACATCCTCTCCATCAACCCCTTCTTCACCTTCTCATATTTCTCCAGCACCTTTTCCTCCGCCGCTATCTTCGCATCTATGCCCGAAAGTATGGCGGCTATGCGACGCTGCTCGGAAAGGTCGGGTTTATCGTTTTTATAAGGAACAGATATTTCTATTTTATTAAAGTTATCATTGTAAAGTCTAGCAATTGTTGAACCCTCTAAATTCCAAGTAATTGTTTGATACAAGTAATACAGGAATTGATTCAACACAATTTGCTCTTCATTATCAATCCAAATAATATTTGAATCTTGGAAATAAGCAGGCTCGCCATCGTAAACAACAGTTCTTCCGATTGTTCCAGATGCTGATATCAGTATGTCACCAACTTTGGGATAAGAAAACTTGCTTTTGTATTCTTCGTATAACTGCCTTGAAATAAAAGCATCAGCATCCTTTCCGAAAGTGCCAATTTTGTAGAAAGGAATTTCTCCTTCTGTTGAAGTTTCAAAACTAAAGACACGCTTGCACATTGAAATCTTTCCCACTTCCCCCAACTTCACCATTTTCCAACCCTCTTTTGGTTTGAGCAGCTCTTCCATCATTCCCTGCTTCATCTGCTTGTATTTGGCTATGGTTTTCTGCGTGGCGGCTATCACCTTGTCGGCAGAAGCGAGTATGGCGGCTATGCGGCGCTGGGCGGAAAGGTCGGCGGGATAGGAAATAAACAATTTCTCAAACATTTGTTGTTTGGGCAAGTTATACCTTGTTGAGCCTTGGGCAAACAGCGAAATCTTTTTCCGTAGTTCTTCGCTTCTGAATAAGTAAGATGCAAATTTTGGGTCAAACTCCTGTTTGTTGTATAATCGAAAACCAAAACAGAAACTGTTTAGGTATGCTTCTCCAATATTATCAACCAAAACAGAAGTCATTCCAACTTCTTCGGGCGTTTCGGATGAAGTCGTGAAAAACCAATCGCCCTGTTCTACTTTATTTTGGTGCTCATTGTCGGCAATTCTTACGTATTCCAATTTGTTAGGGTCTATTTCCCCATTTGAGAAAATATTCATATATGGAATGAATGGTTTCCCTTCTCCGAAATCATCAATGGTTTTCCCAGATAATCCTGAAAAAGAATAACCTAAGTCACCCAGCTTCACCTTCCTCCATTGTACATTGTTATGTTCTTGCTCGGTCATCATTGTTAAAAACGAATTATTGAATATACCCCAACTCCTTCAAATACACATCCAACTCTTTTGTTGCAGCATCGCGCTCCTCCAGCATATCGTGAAGTGTCACGGAATACTTGTCGTGAAGCAGCTCCACGCTTTGCTGCAAACGGCGGGCGTGGGCTTCGAGATAGACGGCAATGTTGTCGTGCAGGGTGGCGAGCCAGCGCTGCGTAATCAGTCGGCGGGCATCGTCGTCCGAAATCTGCTCGCGAGCCTTGTCGGCAAGCGCCTCTTTCGAGAGTTCAATCTCGCGGATTTGCTTGCGGCAGTCCTTCAGTTCGTTTTCCAAAGTCACGTGGTGGGCAATGCCAGACTCCTTTTCGGCAATCTGCTTGTCGAGTGCGGCAATGTCGGCGGCGCATCGAGCGGCTTCGTCAGCAACAGATTCGCCCAACTTGCGGCGTTTCTCCAAGGCTTTCTGCTGTTTGGTCAACTCTCGTTTCTGGGCTTTCAATTCTTTTATTTCGCCTTTAATATCCGAAATGATGGTCTTCGGCATCACCTCGTACTGCTCGGCATCCCACTCTTCGGGATCCATCTCGGCAATCTCGGCAAACTTGGCATCGAGTTCGTCGCGGCGGTTTTCGAGCCGTTTCAGGTCGGCCAGCACTTCAGGGAACTCATTGGCGATGAGTTCATCGTCAGGAATCAGCTCCGCCGTCCAGCCGCTCGATTGCACGCTTCGGAAGTCGCTTTTCAGCGTATCCGAGAAATGGGCGAACGAGCCACGGACTTGATATTTGTCCAACACATTCAGGCTTGTCAGTGTGGCGACAAAGCGGTCGGTCAGATTGTTGTTGAAGTCGAACAGACTGCCGCCGTGCAGACTGTCCAAATCGGCATCCGAAGCCGTCCAAAAGGTTTCGATTGCCTTATGGTAATCGTCGGCAACCTGCTGTTTGCCTTTGCTTTCGCTGATAATGGTTTTTATGTCGGCTTTCTCCTTCACGGCATCTGCAAAGTGGGCGTAACCATCGGTTGCTGCCGTAAAGAGTTTGTCCTGCAAACCCTTATAGCAGTCGAATTCGGCTTTCAGTGCCAGTATTTCCGCTTCTGGGATTCCGCCTTGCAGGTGCGCCTTTACATCCTGCGGTGTGGGCGGCTCCGAATTGTCCACATAGCGGCGGATATTGCAGTTGTAATCTTCGGCTTCCAGCGTTTCTTTGGTCACCAGTCGGCTATAGCCCGTAATCTCAATCTTGTTGTGATAAACGTAGCTAATTTTCTCAATGTCTTCGGGGCGCAGCGAGTTTTGGTTTTTGCCTTCCTTATACTCTCGGTCGGCATTGATAAAGAACACGCCTTTCCGTTTGTCGGCATCTTTCTTGTTGATAATCAATAGCGATGCGGGTATTCCCGTTCCGTAGAACAGCCCTTGGGGCAGTCCGATGACGCATTCGAGGATACACGAAGGATGGCCTTCGCTACCCGTAATCAGGCGTTGGCGCATCTTCTGCTCCTCGCCGCCGCGGAAAAGCACGCCGTGCGGCATCACCACGGCCATACGACCGTTGTTTTTCAACACCGAAATCATGTGCTGCACAAACATGAAGTCCGCCTGCTTCTTCTTGCTCATCCAGTTTTGGAAACGCTCCTTGAACTGCATATTGGCGGTGGTATAGTTCTGCGAGAAGGGCGGATTGGCCACCACAATGTCGTACTGGTTGAGGGTGCCGCTCGTCACGAGTTTCGGGTTCAGCAGCGTGTCGCCCTGCTCGATGCGCGCGTTGCGGATATTGTGGAAAATCATGTTCATCTTGCACATCTGGTAGGGACTGTCGAATTTCTCCTGTCCGTGCAAGGTCAGCTTTTCGGCACTGCCGTAGCGGTTTTCCACGTAGTTGTGCATGGTGATGAGCAGACCGCCAGAGCCCACGGTGGGGTCGCAAATCTCGTCTGTTTCCTTAGGTTGCAGAATCTGTCCCATCAGGAACACCACTTCCGAAGGTGTATAGAACTCGCCCGCCTTCTTTCCGGCGCTCTCGGCGAAAAACTTAATCAGGTATTCGTAAGCGGCACCCAAAAGGTCGGGGAACTCAAAATTCTCGTCCTGCAGTTTCGGGAAGTCGTTGAAATCCTTAAGCAATGCACTGAGCGTCTCCTCGTCGAGCACTCGTTCCCCTTTAGTATTCAGCTCGTTGAACTTGGTCTTGCTCAGCACACCCGAAAGCAGTGCTGAATTGGATTTCTCCACCTCGGCCAGTGCAGTGGTGATGGCATCGGCATAACTAACCGCCTCGCCGTCGTCATCCACAGGATTGAGCACGAACTTCCATCGGGCTTTCGCCGGAACGTAGCAGATATACTTCTCGGGAATGTCTAATTCCGCTTCAATGTCCGCCGCATCGGCCTCGGGATATTGTTTTTTCAATTCGTCTTTCAACGCCTGTCGGTCAATCTCAAACTGGTCGTTGATACGTTTCAGGAACAGCAATGCGATGATATAATTCTTGTATTCCGCCGCGTCCATACTAGTACGCAGGCGGTCGCATTGTGCCTTGAGGAACGATTCAAGGCGCGAAAGGGATATTTTGGTCTTTTTCGACATTATCTATTCGGTTTTTGGCAACAAATGACAGAAAAACAGCATTTTTCCATTAAACATTCGCAACTTGCAAAAATAGTCATTTTATTAACACATACAGTCCAAAACAAGTCACATTCGATGTTCAAAGGCCTAATCCCCTCACTCCACCAAACATTAAAACTAAAAAATCGATACTACGAAATCAATCCTCAACGATAATTTTGTATTTTTGCAAGCTTATAACTTTAAAACTTTTAAAACGCTTTATATGTACACAAATTTCCAAAATCATCTTCAGAAAGAATTGGCCGACATCAAGGAAGCCGGCTTGTACAAGAACGAACGCATTATCGCCTCCCCGCAAAGCGGTGAGATCACATTGCAGGACGGCAGCAAGGTGCTCAACTTCTGCGCCAACAACTACCTGGGCCTCGCCAACGACGCGCGCCTGATCGCCGCCGCCAAGGAAGCCCTCGACACCCACGGATACGGCATGGCCTCCGTGCGCTTCATCTGCGGCTGCTCCGACCTGCACAAGGCCCTGGAGAAGAAAATCGCCGAGTTCTTTGGCACCGAGGACACCATCCTCTACGCTGCCTGCTTCGACGCCAACGGCGGTGTTTTCGAACCCCTGCTCACCGAACAGGACGCCATCATCTCCGATGCCCTGAACCACGCCTCCATCATCGACGGCGTACGCCTCTGCAAGGCCGTGCGTTATCGCTATAAAAACGCCGACATGGCCGACCTCGAGGAGCAACTGAAAGCCGCCCAGGCCCAACGCTTCCGCATCATCGTCACCGATGGCGTGTTCTCCATGGACGGCAATGTGTGCCCGCTGGACAAAATCTATGAGCTAGCCCAGAAATACGACGCCATGGTCATGGTGGACGAAAGCCACTCCGCAGGTGTGGTCGGACAGACCGGTCGCGGCGTAACCGAGCGCTACAACCTCCGCGGCAAAATCGAAATCCTCACCGGCACGCTGGGCAAGGCATTCGGCGGCGCCATCGGCGGTTTCACCACCGGCAAGAAGGAAATCATCGACATGCTGCGCCAACGCTCCCGCCCGTACCTGTTCTCCAACTCCATCCCGCCGATGGTCGCCGCCGCCGGCTGCAAGATGGTAGATATCATGTCCGAGACTAACGAGCTGCAAGACAAACTGCACAGCAACACCGAATACTTCGTGGCCAAGATGAAAGCTGCCGGCTTCGACATCAAGCCGACCGAGTCCGCCATCTGCGCTGTGATGCTGTATGACGCCAAACTGTCACAGGTAATGGCCGCCAAACTGCAGGAGGAAGGTATCTATGTCACCGGTTTCTACTATCCTGTGGTTCCGAAAGACCAGGCCCGTATCCGCGTGCAGATTTCCGCTGCCCACGAGCCCGAGCACCTCGACAAGTGCATCGCCGCCTTCACCAAGATCGGCAAAGAGCTGGGCGTGCTGAAATAATCGTAACACACATACAATATTTATCCTTTTCACACGTTTATTTAACATTATTAATCAAAAAAATAATCAACAATGAAAAGAATCGCTTTTTTGGCAATTGTTTGCTGTGCCATGGTTTTCTCCAGCTGTCACAGAGACCAACACACCTATTACACCACTACCAACTTTGAGTTTGCCGACCACGACAATGAGGTTAGCGCAAAAGCCGTGTTAGGCACTATAAACGTGTACTGGAACGGTGATTACACCTTCACTGGCAATGATGAAGGCTACACCGATCTCAGAGCCGAAGCCAAATATCTTGAATGCGTTGCTGCCATCCTGTTGCATGGCAACGAGATCAAAGTACACATGAATGCCGATGATTATTTCAACTACAGACTTTACAGAAAAAGTGACAATGTCCTGCTAGAAGACACCAAATTCTACTTGGATGAAGATGGTTATTTAGCTTCAGCAAAAATTGCTGACAATGTAGAAGGCGAATAATCTTTGGTTTGTCTCCAAAACAAAAAAGCCGCTCGAATGAGCGGCTTTTTTTATATCTCTTTGCGGAGGCGGGCCACCGGAATATCCAGTTGCTCACGGTACTTGGCCACCGTGCGACGGGCTATGTTGTAGCCTCGCTCCTTCAGCAAATCACAGAGCTTCTCGTCTGCCAGCGGCGACTTTTTGTCCTCCGCTTCAATCAAATCTGTCAATATCCGCTTGATTTCCTTGGAGGATACATCCTCGTCGTTGACCGCTTCTGAAAACAAATGCTTCAGCGGAATAATGCCGAAATCGGTCTGCACATATTTGCTATTGGATACTCTGGACACCGTAGATACATCCAAATTCACCTCCTGGGCAATGGTCTTCAGTATCATCGGCTTGAGATCGGCATCGTCACCGGAAAGAAAATAGGCTTTCTGATGCTGCATGATGGCATACATGGTGTTGTAGAGAATCATCTCCCGTGTAGATAAAATGCCAATAAATTGTTCACCTTTATCCACATACTCACGCATAAACTTCTCCGCTTCAGCGCGCTTCTTCTCCGACGCATCCTTGGTCACGAACCGGTACTCATTGCTAAACTCCTTATTAATACGCACTTTCGACACGTATTGGTTGTTAAGCGTGAGTGTCAACTTACCATTGTTTGCCGTAATGGTAAAATCTGGGCGGATAATATCTGCGGACTTTTCCAGCGGGGAACCTGAATCGGCAGGCCGCGGGTCGAGCTTGCGTATGACTGCCAACGCCTGTTTCAACTGTTCTTCAGAGATAGAAAGCATCTGCTGTATCTTGTCGTAGTGTTTCTTGGCAAACTGCTCAAAACACTTGTCCAGAATAGCTATGGCTTGCACGACATCCTCTTCCTGCGGCAGGCGCCGGAGTTGCAACAACAGGCACTCGCGCAGATTGCGCGCCCCCACCCCGGGTGGATCCAACTCCTGGACAAAGCGCGTCAACACATCCTCTACTTCCTCAACACTCGTATAGAGGTTGTTCATATAGAGCATCTCGTTGACCACCGCCTGCATATCCATCGTGAAATAGCCGTCATCGTCCAGATTACCAGTGAGATACTGCGCAATCTGGAGTTCTCGCTCTGTCATGTTCATCTCACCCAACTGCAACTGCCACTGCTCCTGCATGGAGTTGTGAAAAACGCCCATCCGTTCCGTAGAGCCGTTCTCCTCTGGCGCATTGATGCGCTGGATGCGGTTCTCAATCTCGCGTTCCGACGGATAATCATCCAAGTCATCATCCCGATAGTAATCCTCCTTGAAGATATCCTCATCGGAAAGTTGCTGCTGCGAAAGATCCAGCGGATCTCCGTTCTCGTCATACTCGGAAGAGGCATTATCCTCCGCACTGTCCACACGCTCGTCTGCATCATCGCGATAAGATTCCAAAGCAGGGTTTTCATCCACCTCCTTCTGAATCTCTTGCTCTAATGATGCATACGGCAACTCCACCAGCTGCATCAGCCGGATGGTCTGCTGCGTGGCAATCTGACGCTGAACCGTTTTCTGTTCTTGGGTAAGGTTTGTCGGCATACAATATGAAATGTAAGGGCGAATGATCATTCGCCCTTACGAAAATATGTTAGAATTCTGCGTTTTGCGGGGTTCTCGGGAATGGGATCACATCGCGGATGTTGGTCATGCCCGTGACGAACAACAACAGGCGCTCAAAGCCAAGACCGAAGCCGGAGTGCGGCGCGGAACCGAACTTGCGGGTATCGAAGTACCACCAGTACTGTTCCTCTGTCATGCCCAGCTCGTGCACGCGGTTGAGCAGCTTCTCATAATCGGCCTCGCGCTCGGAACCGCCGATAATCTCACCAATGGTCGGGAAGAGCACATCCATGGCGCGCACGGTCTTGCCGTCATCGTTCTGCTTCATGTAAAAGGCCTTGATTTCCTTCGGATAGTTGGTCAGGATAACCGGGCGTTTGAAGTGGTTCTCCACCAGATAACGCTCGTGCTCCGACTGAAGGTCAATACCCCAGGATACAGGATATTCGAACTTCTTGTCAGCCTTGAGCAGAATATCGATAGCCGAGGTGTAGTCCAAACGCACAAATTCCTCCTTGATCACGGACTGCAATCTTTCAATCAGACCTTTGTCAAACATGTCATTGAGGAACTGCAGGTCGTCCATGTTGTTGTCCAACGCATATTTCACCAGATATTTGATGAAATCCTCTGCCAAATCCATGTTGTCCGTGATATCGTAGAAGGCCATTTCGGGCTCAATCATCCAGAACTCGGCGAGGTGGCGCGGTGTGTTGCTGTTCTCAGCGCGGAACGTAGGGCCAAAAGTATAGATATTGCCGAGTGCCAAGGCACCAAGCTCACCCTCCAGCTGACCGGAGACCGTCAGGTTGGTGTGTTTGCCGAAGAAATCCTTCTTGTAATCCACATCTCCCTCTTTCGTGCGCGGCACGTTGTTGAGGTCAAAGGTGGTGACATTGAACATTTCACCAGCACCTTCAGCATCAGAAGCCGTAATCAACGGAGTATGCAGATAGAAAAAGCCTCTGTCGTTGAAATACTTGTGAATAGCGAACGCCATGGCGTGGCGCAAGCGGAGCACACAACCGAAATAGTTGGTTCGCGGGCGCAAGTGCGCAATCTCGCGCAAAAACTCCATGGAGTGACCTTTCTTTTGCAAAGGATACTTCTCTGGATCAGCGGTGCCGTAAAGCTCAATCATCTCGGCCTGCACTTCCATAGTCTGGCCCTTGCCGGCGGATTCCACCAGCTTGCCCTCCACATGGAGGCAGGAGCCCGTCGTGATCTTCTTCATCAATTCCTCATCAAACTTGGCAGGCTCGGCCACAATCTGCAGGTTAGTGACGATGGAACCGTCATTGAGCGCGATGAAAGCCACATTGCTGTTGCCACGCTTGGTACGCACCCAGCCCTTCACACATACATCATTGCCAAAACCAATGGTTTCAGGATGTTTCAGAACATCTTTTATTCTTGATCTTTTCATTCTATTGATTCGATTTTAATTAAGATTCGATTTTAGGGAAAATCAGATTAGAAACTGTAGCCGATGCCCAGACCAAGCACTTCCTTGAACTGGACGCGAGAACGAGGACCTTCGTGGAATTTACCCCATGCAGGACCATCGATCATCACCTTGTCATAGTACTTCAGAGACGTCATCAAGCTGACGCTGAACACTTTGAAGAAACTGTAAGAAATGGCAAAATCCCAGTCCACATCAAAGTTGCCGAACTTCTGGCCATTCACTTTGTCATGAATACGGGCGGTGTACGGCGTAAACAAGGTCAAAGTGGATATGATCTTAAGATTCTCCACCAACGTATAGTTGATACCACCGTTGATACGGAGACCCATATTCAACATCACCGGTTTGTAGGTACCATCCTCGCGCTGAGCAAGACCATAGTTGGGACGAAGAATTTCTTCTTTACAAGTGGTCATACGACCTGCAAGAGGATAAACACCGATAGTGAATATGTCATTGGGACGATATTCAACACCCAGTGCCAAATCCGTATATGAAGGAGACACCCATTTGGAAATCAATTCCTTGTTACCTTCTTCATCATTTAAATAGTTATAGCCCGGACGATATTGGGATCTGAAACTTCCCAACAGAGTCAGATAAAATTGCGGGTGCATCTGGAAACCACCCTTCGTGGTGAAGTTGATCTTATCGTTAGCTTTTCTCCATTTCGGATTCAACGCAGAGGAATAGGTTTCACCCAGTTCGGTATCCAGGTTACTATCCCACGTCCATTTGTTTTTCTTGTAAGAAAGTGTCAAATTGGCATACAAAAAACCTGTGATATTGTTATCACCACCGGCAGCCCAGTTGAAGAGGGCGGTCTGGGAGGCGTTCAACCCCACCATACCGGTGAACTTCCAATGTTTGGCACTATCCACTTCAGCGGATTTCACTTTCGTTTTAAGAGCCTCTTCGGCAGCGGTTTTTTCATCAACCTGTGCATTCACCAATGTGCAGGTCAACGCACCAAGCAATAAGAGTAAAAATCCTTTCTTCATAATCACTGATTTTTAAATATTAATATTTTAGTAACTTTTTCTTAAAATAAATTTAGCAAATTATCATTAATGATTGAGTTTATTGTAAGCCTTCCACCATCTATCGGGAATCTGGTCGTCGCAAGCCAAACGATAATCGCGTTTGGAACAAGGCAAATAATAATTCTGGGTAATGTCTTTCTCCTTGTTAATCATAGGGATAAGCATCCACCAGCGACCAGTCTTTCGACTGCAGAAGAACACCAGCTCGTTGAGCGCACCGGACACCGCAATGCTGTACTGACGATAGTCCTGTTTGTGTTTGAACTGATTGTCATTGGGCCGGTTCAAGAAGCCTTCCACAAAATACCAGATGATGTGCGCAATCAGCTGGGAAGTCTGGTTGCAGTAATCCATCGTCGGGTCATATTCATAGATACCGAAAGATGAGAGTTTGTCGCTCAATCCGGCATATTTGGCAATCTGGCAGATTTCCTCACCATAGAATCCATTGGATGAACTATGTGGGCAACCTGGTGCATCAGGGCGCCGAACAGCCGCAATATCAATGGAAACCATGTCCGCGTTGCGCACGATAGGCTCCACCTCTTCAATATCCTTGCGCATGGAACCCACACGGTAGGTCTCAAAGAAAAGCTCATCCATCAACTTGATGGTGGCCGGGCTGTTCATGTATGTTTGGAATCCGACATTGGCGTAATTCAGCAGGAAATTGGGCTGTTGAAGCACAATTTTGTTCAAATAGGCATCGGAGCGGATGGGTTGATGCTCGTCACCGAGGTCGAAACAAGAATCCACTGCCACCAGATTCACCACCTGTTCAAGCTTTTCATACGCCCGATAGTTGGCGAATGCAATGTCATTGCCACCACCCAGAATCAGCGGAATCACCTTATTTTCCAACAGGTAAGCAATGATGTCTGAGACCACCTCGTAGGTATCCTCCACGCTCTTCCCTACCCTGACGTTACCTAGGTCAATGATACGGACGCTCTTGTTCCATCTGTAAAGCCGGTAAAGCTGTCTTCTGATTTCATCTGGAGCAAGAGAGCACGAGGCGTTGTTCACACTGTTGCGCGACTCTGGCACGCCAATCAGGGCAATCTGCGCCTCCTGAATATTTAGAGGAGCCTCCGGATTGTACATCAATACGGAAGATGCGAGCAGTTCAGCACTGTTGCCAGACTCTTCAAAACCCAAAGATGTCAGGTCAACGGGATCAAAATAGAGAGACAAATCCATGATTTATGCTTTTTTTCTGATGACACGTTTCTTGGAAGTCGGGGTATTGTTGGCCATGATGTTCACACAATCCTGATAGGTGAGGTTTTCGGCCAGCATCTCTTTGGGAATACGGTAATTATCAGTACCGTTCGTGATATAAGCGCCATAGCGGCCATTCATCACCTTGATGTCAGGATTTTCGGTAAACGCACGTATCACGTTCTTATTCTGGAGGTTCTGCAGAAAATGAATTGCCTCCTCTTCGGTAATGGTGTGGACATCCATGCCTTTGTCCAAGGTGACATTCTTACCATCATATTTCAGATATGGGCCATAACGTCCGGCAGCCGCCACAATCTCTTTGCCATCCAGATGTCCCACCAGGCGCGGAGCACGGTCGGCATCCTTCTGCTGTTTGGCTTCGATCAGCTGTACACATCTCTCCAATGTGATGGACAACGGGTCTTCATCCTTCGGAATGGACACAAACGCATTGTTGTAACGAATATAAGGTCCGAATCGGCCAGTGCCGACCACCACATCTGCATTGTTCCAAGAACCCACGTTTCTCGGCAGTTTGAAGAGTTCCAGTGCCTCTTCCAACGTAAGCGTCTCGATAAACTGATTCGGGCGCAGGCGCGCGTAACGGGGTTTCTCGTCCGCATAATTCTCGCCGATCTGCACCATTGGACCATACTTGCCCAGCTTGGCAATCACCTTGGCGTTCGTTTTCGGATCATATCCGAGGAAACGCTCTCCGCTGGCCTTGGTGGAATAGTTCAAGGCATGGTCAACAGAATTGTGGAAATCGCCATAGAAACGCTGAATCATGCTCTGCCAGTTATCTTTGCCTTCGGCAATGTCATCAAACTCCTTCTCCACATCTGCGGTGAAGCCATAGTCCATGATCTCGTTGAAGTTCTCCTGCAGATAGTCATTCACGATGATACCCACATCGGTCGGGATGATTTTATCTTTCTCATAACCGAATTTCTCCTTCTTGGTATCTTCTTTTATCACATTGTCTTTCAATATGATTAAAGAATAGGTACGTTCGCTGCCCGGACGGGTTGCCTTTTGCACGTATCCACGTTTCTGGATAGTCGTAATGGTGGGCGCGTAAGTAGAAGGACGACCGATGCCAAGCTCCTCGAGCTTCTTCACCAGGCTGGCTTCGGTGTATCGCGCAGGCGGCTGTGCAAAACGCTGGGTAGCCGTAATCATCTGCGCATTCAAATCCTCGCCCAAATTCATGACTGGCAACATGCCACGTACTTCTTCATTGTCATCGTCTTTGGATTCCGTATAGACTTTGAGGAAGCCAGGGAACAAAATCACCTCGCCAGAGGCAACAAATTTCTCCTTGCGGCCGGAAACCGGAATCGTGATGTTGGTTTTCTCCGTCTTGGCATCACTCATCTGCGAAGCTATAGTACGTTTCCAGATCAGCTCATAAAGATGCTTGGCGAAGGTGTCGCCAGGAATGGTCTGCCGTGCAAGGTCAGTGGGGCGGATAGCTTCGTGAGCCTCCTGGGCGCCTTTGGTCTTGGTGACATAGTTATGGATATGGACATACGGAGCTCCAAACATCTCCGTAATCACATCCTTGGCAGTGGCCAGGGCGACAGCGGAGAGGTTCACAGAGTCGGTTCTCATGTAGGTGATGTAACCGGATTCATACAGTTGCTGCGCCACCACCATGGTCTTGCTCACGGAGAAGCCCAGCTTGCGGGCGGCCTCCTGCTGCAATGTAGAAGTGGTGAAAGGCGGCGCGGGACTTTTCTTGCCCGGGGAAGTCTCTATCGCATCGATCTTAAACTCAGCATTCTGGCATGCCTGCAAGAACTCCATGGCTGCAGACTTGTCGTTGAAACGCTTGTTCAACTCGGCCTTGAGCTCCACTTTCTTGTCGCGGACCGGATTAAAGATGCCATCTACCCTGTAGGAAGAAGTGGTGTTGAACTTCTCAATCTCATGCTCGCGTTCCACAATCAGCTTGACGGCGACAGACTGCACACGGCCGGCGGAAAGTTGCGGCTTCACCTTGCGCCAGAGCACAGGCGACAGCTCAAAGCCCACCAGTCGGTCCAAAACGCGACGTGCCTGCTGCGCATTCACCAGATCCACGTTCAGGTCGCGGGGAGTGGACAATGCCTGTTCAATCGCCGGCTTCGTGATCTCATGGAATACAATGCGCTTCACTTTGGCAGGATCTATGTTGGTAACCTTCATCAAATGCCAAGAAATGGCTTCTCCCTCACGGTCGTCATCCGTTGCCAACCATACCACATCCGCAGCGTCGGCTTTCTTCTTAATTTCACTAATCAACGACTTTTTGTCATCCAAAACCACATACTGCGGCTCAAAGTTTTTGGATATGTCTATGCCCAGATCCTTCTGGGGCAAATCGCGGACATGGCCCTTGCTGGACACCACGTCAAAATCCTTGCCGATGAACTTCTGAATGGTCTTGGCTTTGGCAGGAGACTCTACAATAATCAAATTTTTACTCATAAGCGATAGTTTTTTAGTATTTTGTTTAAGTGATTGATATGATGTTTAATTAATTTCGTAATGATACCCTAACATATCGTCAACCGCATCAAAATGGCGGTTCTGAATCAACTTGCGTATCTTGGAGGAATGAACTTGCGCGTCATGCAACATGAATTCTGGAATGTCCACCACTTCAACATGGTGCTGTCGGCACACGGCCTCGATTTTGGACCGGTCACCCTCCCTGTTGTGCCCCAACGCATGATTGGGACCCATCACCAACGTGCTGGCATGCAGGATACCGATAAGGTAACGCTCGATGAACTCCACATACGTGATTCGGGAGAAGTCACGGGTAAACGGAACGACCACCGCCACATCCACGCCCTGGTCGGCTATCCGCTTCAGGTTGCTTTCCAAGTCGTTGATGAGGAAGAAATCGGATTCAGGATTGAGAAGCTGCTGAGGATGAGGATTGAATGTGACCACCACACTCTGTCCCTGATGTTGGGCTGCGGTGTCGCACAAATAGCGAAGTATGCGCTGATGTCCCAGATGCACGCCATCAAAAGAACCGATGGCCACCACAGGGCGCGTCAGCGACTTCACATCCTCAAAACCCCTGAAAACTTGCATGGCAACTACAATTTCCGTTATCTCAATTTTGCACCAACCTCACGTTCGAACGCGGCAATCAATTTGGTCATCACCTTGTTGATTTCATCATCCGTCAAGGTCTTGTCAGGATGCTGAAGGACGAAATTCAAGGCGTAGGATTTCTTGCCTTCTTCAATCTTGTCGCCCTCATACACATCAAACAGGGAGATGTGCTTGACCAGCTTGGAGCCGTACTTCCGTCCGATGCGTTCCAACGTGTCGTATGTCACAGTCTTGTCCACCACGAGAGCCAGGTCACGTTTCACAGACGGATAAGTGGCAATCGGTTTGTAATTCACTTTCCGCGTTGCAAACACGCGATCGACGGCAGAGAGGTTGAATTCTGCATAATACACAGGTTTCTTCAAATCAAAATATTTGAGCACCTTCGGACTCACCAAGCCCATCGTCACAATGATGTCTTCACCATAGCAATAGGACAGATGGTCGGCGAACATGCGGGCAGGTTCATCCAAAGTGAGTTTCAGATCCTGCATCGGGAAATTCAGCTTCAACAGCACATTTTCCACCATGTTTTTGAGATAGAACAAGTCCATTTCCTTGGCCTTGTAGTTCCAAGAATCCTCGCACTCACGACCCGTGACCAGCATAACCATCTCATCACGTTCGCGATAACGCAAGACAACATCATCGCCCTTCTGCGTTTCAGGATTCAGATGATACGTTTTTCCGAACTCAAACAGACGGAGGTTCTGGTTCTTGTTGTTCACGTTGCGGACAATGTTCTCCAATCCGCCAAAAAGCAAGGTTTGACGCATCACGCCAAGCTCATTGCTCAGCGGGTTCAACAGTTTGACCGTCTCACGGCTATCAATGAAATCAAAACGCTCTGCATACTCCATCTTGGTCAGGGAGTTGTTCATCACCTCATAGAAGCCATTATCCACCAAGTAGTTGGATACTACCATCTGCATTTGGTAAGCGGTATTGCCCGTTTCCGGGGTCGGCATCTTGTAGAAGAGCGTATCCGGAATCTCAATATTGTTGTATCCGTAGATACGCAGGATTTCCTCGATAAGGTCGATCGGGCGAGTAACATCGGCCTTGCTGAGCGGCACGCGCACGAGCAGTTGCTCGTCGCCGGAGCTCTGAACTTCCATGCCCAACATGGAAAGGATGCGCGAAATCGTCGGCTTGTCAATAACCTTTCCAGCCACTTTGTTCACCTGATCGTATTTCAAAGTGATCTGTGCGGGCTCAATCTTATAGGGATATATGTCCACCAACTCAGAGATGATGGAAGCACCTGTCAGTTCCTGAATCAAGGCAGCGGCACGTTTCAGGGCATACACCGTGATGCTGGGGTCGCAGCCACGCTCATAGCGGAAGGAGGCGTCCGTCTTCAGGCCATGACGTTTAGCCGTCTTACGGATGGATACCGGATTGAAATAGGCACTTTCCAAGAACAAACGGGTGGTGCCATTCGTCACGCCGGAATTCAATCCACCATAAACACCTGCGATGCACATACCCTCTTCGGCGTTGCAAATCATCAGGTCATCGGCACTCAACTTCACTTCATTACCATCTAAAGTAACAAATGAGGTACCTTCTTCCAAGTTCTTAACTATTACCTTATTGCCTTTAATCTTATCCGCATCAAAAGCATGCATGGGCTGTCCCAATTCCAACATAATGTATTGGGTAATGTCCACCACATTGTTGATGGGGCGTATGCCTACGGCACGCAGTTTATTCTGCAGCCATTCCGGGGAGTGGCCCACCTGGACATTGTCGAAAAGAAGTCCTGAGTAGCGCGGGCAGTCTTTGGGATTCTCCACGCTCACATCGATACGGAGCTTCACGTGTGCAATCGGCTTCACTTCCGGCACATTGGGGAGGATCAGCGGAGAGCATGAGCGGCCGTCTTGCATCAATGCGGCATACAGGTCGCGTGCCACACCCGCGTGGCAAATGGCATCACAGCGGTTCGGGGTCAGGCCAATCTCAAAGACCGTATCGGATTCCACATGGAAATATTCAGAGGCAGGCGTGCCGGGTACAGCTTCGCTGTCGAGCACCATGATTCCGTCGTGGGAGTTGCCCAGTCCGATTTCATCTTCGGCGCATATCATACCCTCCGAAGGCTCGCCACGCAGCTTTGACTTTTTGATAGTGAAGGACTCATCGCCATTGTACAGCACGGTACCGATGGTAGCCACCACCACTTTCTGGCCTGCAGCCACGTTGGCCGCGCCGCACACGATGTGCAAAGGCTCCTCGGCACCCACATTCACCGTGGTAACGTGCAGATGGTCGGAATTGGGATGCGGCTCGCAGGTGAGCACCTCCCCTATTACCAGCCCTCTCAGACCTCCGCGAATCACGTCAACCGTCTCCACACCTTCAACTTCCAGACCGCAATTGGTCAGATAATGGCTCACCTCTTCGGGCGAAACATCAAATGTCATCAAATCCTTCAGCCACTTGTAAGAAATCTTCATATACGTAAGTTATTATCAGTTAATATTATACAATAAAAATCCACAGCACAATTCCAAGGTGCAAATATAATATATATATAATAATGTAGCGGGGAAGAAAATATTTTTTTTACGGGACAGGATCATAGCCGCTTCCACCCCACGGATTGCAAGAGATAACGCGCTTCAGGGTGAGCCAGCCGCCCTTGAACGGGCCGTGCTTGCGAATGGCTTCGATGCCATAGTTGGAACAGGTGGGCGTGTAGCGACACGCGCGCCCGATGAGCGGCGACAACGTCATCTGATAGAGCTTGATAAGACCTATCATAATGGCTGCAAGACCTTTGCAAAAAAGATTATACAGTTTTCTCATCCCTTTCGGATTCCAAAGCATGATTGATTTTTTGAAAAACAGCGGCCGCTGCCTCTTGCATCTCCGCAAAGGTTGCCATGTCTTTGGACACATATATCCAACACAGCCGGCAAGACTTCCCTTCCGGGACTGCAAGCAGTTTTTTATGCAGACGATACCCCTCGCGCATCAGACGTTTCATGCGATTGCGGTCCACGGCATGATGAAAACGCTTTTTGGGCACCATCACGGCAAGTTGCATCACAGCACTGCCAGATTGGGTTAACAGGTCATAGTAACATTTTATGGGATAAGAATATACAGATTGATTTGCATCCATCACCTCCTTGATAGACAGGGAGGATTTAAGATGTTCAACGTGGGGGAAGACCTGCTTATCTTCTACGGGTTGCATATTCTTTCAGGAATGCGTCCAGCGCATCGGTAATGGAGGGATAATCCTTGGTCGGGGCAGTCACCTGGGCGGTCCAACCGGCATTCTCCAATGCCGTAATCACAGCGGAACCCAGTGCGGCAAAAGCCACCTCACCCTGCTTGAAATCAGGGAAATTCGTCTGCAAAGATTTTACTCCATTCGGGCTGAACATCACAATCATATCATATTTTGTGATATCAATGTCCTCCGCAAGGTTGGCGGCAGAGGTTGTGAACACGTGAGCCTGGTCGTATTGGATGCCCTTGGTGTCCATGAATTCCAGCATTTGCGCCGAAGCACCGTCAGGACCGCACGGAACGAGCATTTTCAGGTCTCTGTTCTTCCACAAGAGGTCGTTAAGACTGGAAATATTGCTATCCTTCGCAGCAAAAATCTTACGTTTGCGGTACTGGATGTATTTCTGGAGATAGTTGGCCACTGCATCGGTGGAGCAGAAATACTTCATCGTCTCAGGAATTTCCAGACGCATATCCTTGCACAATACAAAGAAATGGTCTATCGTGTTCTTGCTCGTGAACACCACGGCAGGGTGATCCAGAATATTGATTTTGGACTTGCGGAATTCCGTCGCAGTAATGCTTTCAATTTTGAAAAACTTGTAGAAATCAATGTTGATACTGTACTTGCGTTTCAATTCAGCGTACGGCGATTTTTCAAAATCTGCAGGAGCATTTTGGGAGATTAAGATGTTTTTTATCTTCATTTTCTACTATTTTTCGATATTCAATAATTCACCCTAACAACCTATATATCAAATAATTGATATGCATTTCACCAGCAATACCCAGGGTAAAATTTCAAGCGTGCAAAAATAGAGAAAAAATTGAAACAAATTAATATTCCGAGGATTTATTTTCAAAAGCCTGTACAAATAGAGTCCTAAAGCCATGAAAAACACGGGAATAAAGGCGTACATGACGGCAAAACACCCGAGCGCATGATAGACGATAATGAACGGAAACATAAGCATAGCCACGTTTGTCGTGAAGACAAATTTATACAAATTGATGCTATAGCGTTCCTTTTGGTGGTCAAACAAACTCGTATAGAGCACATTGGCCGTATGTTCGAAAAGATAGACTACCGTCAGCACTGCAAACACAACTCCAAACGCGCCCCAGAATGTCAGTTTGGACACAAAAGGAGCATTGAAGTGCATAATAATCAGCAGGATGCCCAGCGCAATGGTAAGCAGGTCGAAAAGCAATGTCACGGGAAACATGAGCTCTTCCAGCACTCTGCTTTCACGCACCAGCAGCGAGTAGAAACGCTGGGAATAGAGCGAGCGAATGAGATAGGACAAACGTCTGCGGAAAAGTACAATGGAAACGGTAAAAAGGAAAATCAGCGCACATAACGCAATAGTCACCCCGTTGTTGGGTTGGGGCACTGCGTCGGCACTGTATTCGGCTACAGCAAGGGCATGATGCTCGAACAAGGTGAGTAGCACAGCAATTACTTGACCAGTAATTTTTTCGTAACCAGCATTCTACCCTTCTCTTCTATGCCATACACATAGATGCCGGGTGCCAGATCGGAGGTGGAGACAACCGCGCGGCCTTCACCCTGCACGGCCTGAGAATAAACCTCGCCACCCAGAATATTGCGGATCACCAGATTGGCACCTTGGGGATTCTCAACCTTGTAGCGGATGTTCACCGTCGTAGTAGCCGGATTGGGGTAAGCGTAAGCCTGTACAGCAGCAACATGCTCTGACACGCCCAAAGCGGTGGAGGCATACACGTAAAAATTGACCTCGTCAGAGGGATCCTCCGTATTGTAGAAAGTGAATTTTATCACAGAAGTACCTTGCGAATGGCACGTATAATCGGCATGGAAGGAGCCATTGCTCACATCCTCCGCATCGACTGTGGCGCCGGCGGGGAGCTCAAACTCACCCGACTGCTGCTCCACGCACGTTCCGCCCACACAAAAGGTCAGTGCATCGCCAGGCACAAAGGTGATATCTCTACGTTTCACTTTGAGGAATACATTCTGTGAAGTGATATTGGAATATCCCACAAACACCTGTGACAGCTGGTCCACCGAGGTGGGCATGTAGATGGTATCCTCGTTGTTCAGCGGTTGTCCGTTATAGATCAATTGCACAGATTGTGCCGAAGCGAAAGAGGCGCACAGGCCAATAACCAATATAGCGATGATTCTTTTCATATCTTTGTTTTTTTCAATGCGCAAAAATACAAAAAAAATAAAGCGGGTGACTGAAAAATCAGTCACCCGCCAAATATTATCCCAAGGAAGGATTATTTTCTTCTTCTTTTGGGTTTGAGGTTGTGTTTTGCGACGAATTCGTCGAGAACTTCCTTCAAGGTTGGAGTACCGATCTCCTGGAGTTCGTAACCAACTTTCACAACCGGTTGTTTGATTTTGATGAAACGCGGCAGGTCGATAGGAGTACCGATCACAACAGCGTCGCAAGGAGTATTGGCGATGGTCTTCTCGAGGTCCTTCATCTGCTCAGCACCATAACCCATAGCAGGAAGCAAGGTACCGATGTTCGGATAAATCTTGAAGGTTTCGGAAAGTTTGCCAACGGTATAAGGTCTCGGGTCAACGAGCTCAGCACCGTGTTTCAGAGCGGCAACCGTACCAGCACCGATCTTCATTTCGCCGTGGGTCAATGTAGGACCGTCTTCCACAACGAGGACTTTCTTGCCCTTGAGGAGTTCCGGCTTGTCAACCGTAAGGATAGAAGCAGCATCGATCTGCTTAGCTGTCGGGTTGATCTTGCGCAAGTTAGCGCGAACGGTGTTGATGTTGTCCAGAGAAGCGGAGTCGATCTTGTTGATGACGATAACGTCAGCCATACGAGCGACAACTTCGCCAGGATAATAGCTCACCTCTGCACCGGGACGCAACGGGTCAGCAACGCCGATGGTCAGATCCGGAACGTAGAACGGGAAGTCGTTGTTACCACCGTCCCAAAGCACGATGTCGCAACCATCGGGATCGTTCTCAGCGCCAGCCATCTCAACCCACTTGCCAGTTTGAGGATCTTTGGTCTTGCCACCCTTGAGGATAGCTTCGTAGTCAACACCAGCGTAAATCACGTTACGTTTGGTCACCACGTGCGGTTCATACTCTTCCATCTCCTCAATGGTGCAGTTTTGATATTTGAGGTCGTCAACGCAAGCGAAACGTTGGACGATTTGTTTGTTCAAATCAGGATCGTAAGGCATCGGGTGACGCACAGCAACTACTCTGAAGCCCATACCAACGAGGTATTCGATGATTTTACGGGAAGTCTGGGACTTACCGCAACCAGTACGGGTAGCGCCGACAGCGATGACGGGCTTTTTGGATTTCACCATGGTGTCATTCGGACCCATGAGCCAGAAGTTGGCACCAGCAGCGTTCACGATAGCGCTGACACCCATAACGTATGCGTACGGTTTGTCGCTGTATGCGAAAACGCAGTCGTCAACGTCAAATTTCTTGATCAATTCAGCCAATTGGGATTCCGGATAGATCTTGATGCCCTTCGGATAGAGATCTTCACCAGCCAGCTCCTTCGGATACATACGATCGTCGATACCGGGGATTTGCTCAGCGGTAAAAGCGACTACGTTGTAGTTCTTGTTGTGACGGAAGAATGTGTTGAAGTTGTGGAAGTCTCTTCCAGCAGCACCAATGATGATGACATTTCTTACTTTTTTCTTCATAAAAAACTGTTTTTAATTGTTAGTTATTAATGTGTTGTGTTGATTTTCTTTCAAAAAAGCGTGCAAATATAGAAAAAATATTCAAATATTCAATCCAAAAGGCCAAAACTCCCTAAATTATTTCGTCTGATTGGCCACAACTGCCTGCATTGCCTTCAAATCATCCTCACTCACACCGATATATTCATCTTTCAGAATCTGCATATCCTCATCCAGTTCCATCAGATATGGGACACCGGTGGGGATATTCAGCTTGACAATCTCCTCATTGGAGAGGTTTTTCATAAACTTGATAATTCCGCGAATACTGTTGCCATGCGCCACAATGAGCACCTGGCCATACTGGTGCAGGTTCTCCACGATGCTGGTATTCCACAGGGGGATGATACGACGAGTGGCATCGGACAGGGATTCAGTGCCCGGACGCGCCGCACGACTTTTCACCCCTTGATAGCGGATATCGTACTTGGGGTGCCGTGGATCATCATCCGGAATGGGCGCCGGAGCCACGTCATAGCTGCGCCGCCAGAGCATCACTTGCTCCTTGCCGAACTTCTCCACTGCCTCCTGCTTGTTCTGTCCTTGCAACATGCCGTAATGCTTCTCGTTCAGCCGCCAGGTCTTCTCCACCGGCAGCCACATACGGTCCATCTCCTCCAGAATGTAGTTCAGCGTCTTGATGGCCCGCTTCAAATAAGATGTATATGTATAGCGGATGTCCATGCCCGCCTCCCGCAGTATTCGGCCAGCCTGCTTCGCCTCTTCAACGCCCTGTGGGGTGAGGTCAACATCAGTCCAGCCTGTAAACTGGTTTGACAGGTTCCATTCGCTTTGTCCGTGCCGCACTAATATGAGTTTGTACATAGGTGTATATAGGTTAAAGGGGTAAATGGGGTGAATGAGGTGAAAGAAGTAAAAGAGTAAAGGAGTAAAGGAGTAAAGGAGTAGAAGAGTAAGTTTAAGAGAGCTGAGAGCAAGGGCTAAATCCGGTTGTCTTTGTCAGGGAAGAGGATCCAAGGTTTGAAATGTTTGGCCTCTTCAAAATCCATGGCGCAATACGAGATGATCACCACCACATCGCCCACGCACACTTTGCGCGCGGCGGGTCCGTTGAGGCATATGACACCAGAGTCCTTGGCTCCCTTGATGACGTAAGTTTCAAAACGCTCTCCGTTATTGACATCCAGCACCTGAACCTTCTCATTCTCAATCAGATGAGCAGCTTCCATCAGCGTCTCGTCAATGGTAATGCTGCCCACATAATTCAGGTTAGCCTCTGTGACTGTAACCTTGTGTATCTTGGATTTTAATAATTCTATTGTCATTTTCAAAAAAATTATCTCAAATCTATAATCGATAATCGTTCATCGATAATCGATACTATTTATATCTAATATTGTCAATCAGACGCACCTCGCCGACATAGACTGTAATAAAGCCCATCACACCGTCAGCTTCCGCCATGGAGTGCACGGTCTGGAGAGTCTTGTCGTCGGCAATCTCGAAATAGTCGAGCTTAAAAGCGGGAATCTTGGCAATTTCGGATTCCACAAACGTCTTGATCTGAGGAACGTCCGGCAATTGCTGAGACTCGACGAGTATGCGATGAATATTGGCCGACGTTTCAAACTGTTCGGGTGTGAGACGGCGATTGCGGGAGCTCATGGCCAGTCCATTCGGCTCGCGCACGATGGGACAGGGCACAATCTCGGACTTGATATCGCATTGGCGTACCAGCTCACGAATCACAGCAATCTGCTGATAATCCTTCTCGCCGAAATAAGCTTTGTCGGGCTGCACCCAGTCGAGCAGACGGCGCACGATAACACCTACCCCATTGAAATGGCCAGGTCTTGCAGCACCTTCCATCACCTCCTCCACAGGACCGAAATGGTACTTTTCAGTGGGCGGAGTCGGGAAAATCTCCTCTACAGAGGGTGCAAAAGCATAGTCGGCATAATCGCCAATCAGCTCCACATCACTTTCCAAAGTTCTGGGATACTTGATCAGGTCGTCTTGGTTGTTGAACTGCACAGGATTGACGAAAATGGAAACGAAAACCACGTCATTCTCCTGTCTTGCCCTTTTGATCAGAGAAAGGTGACCGTCGTGCAACGCGCCCATGGTGGGTACAAAACCTATGGTCTTTCCTTCTGTTTTTACTTTCTCAACAGTTTTTGTCAGTTCTGAAATCGTCGTAATTACCAGCATAGTTCTTTGCAAAAAAACAAATTGTCAAAACAAAGCTCACTTTTTCTCAAAAAAGCGGGCAAAGATACATTTTTTATAATTCTATTTGATATTTTCTTCCACCATTTCTTTCAATGATGCGATAACATCAGGATCATTGATGGGCATTCCGTCCAAAATCTCATTAACTTCTTTGGTATCTAACACATAATCCACCTCATCGTCAAGCTTGTAATGGAAGATAAAACGGATATCGGGATAGGCGGAAATGGTGAGCACGATAGTACCGGCCAAATCGCCCATAGGTGGCGTATCCAGATGCGTGAGACCAAAAACAGCCGTAACGGTAGTGCCCACGCCCTCTTTCGACTCGATGTGCATGGTGCCGCCCGTCATCTCGCAGTTCTGTTTGAGCAACGGCAGCCCCAGCCCCACCTTGCGCGTGGTTCGCGAGGTGTAGAATGGGTCAACAACCTTCTGCACCGTCTCCTCGCTCATACCGCAACCGTTATCCTTGAAAACCAGAGTAAGCGTATCCTTCTCGGTGTCCAACAAGACCTCCAGCGTAATCTCCGTAGCTTTGGCGCGTGTGGAGTTCTGCAGGATGTCCATGATGTGCATGGATAAATCCTTCATAGTCTTATGCGTTTAGCAATTGGTAAATCTTGCCGGCAGTTTCAAAAGTCTGCTCTGAAGTACCCAACACGGGAATTTCCTCCTCTTTGGCTTGCTCGAGCATATCATCATCGGGTTTGCTGCCCTTCACGAGCACCACACAAGCCAGCTCTTTCAGGGATGCAATGGCGATGACGTTCTTGTGCGTCTGCAAAGTCACCCACGCATGGCCTTCCTGCGCAAATCCCATCACATCGCTGAGCAAGTCGGATACATAACCGCCCTTGATTTCATTTCCTAAATTCTCCTCACCACAGAAAACGGTGAGATTCATTTTTTCAACTAATTCTTTAACTGTCATATCGTTTTATTTTTTAGGCCGTTGGCTATTAGCCATTAGCCGTTGGCATTCATCTCTAATCTCTAATCTCTCTCCAAATGCACGCACCTTCCATCCTCTCCATGCAGCGCCTTCTTGATTTCTTCAAAGCTACGCGTTTCCATCTCCAAATAACAAGGTGCGGTACCGATGATATCGGGCAAATGCGCATCAGAGCTACGGGTAAACATCTTGTTTTTAAGATATTTATGTACTTTCAGCATCTCCTCCTTGTTGCCATGTTTTGAGAGTTCCACAGCGTCATAATCCAAGTCAAACGGAATAAAGCCCAACTGGCTTATGAGGCTGGTGGTGGATTTGTCAATGTGCGCGGGCACAAACAGGCCACCGATGGAGTGCACAAAATCGGCAATTTCGTTCACCGACTGGTCAATGGCAGAAGTCAGCAGGCGGGGTTCTTCATATATAATATTATACTCCTCGTCAATCTGCACTTGATCGCCGAAAACATCCGGATTGTTGGGAATGTCGGGCAGATGCTCATCCAAATAGGCTTGCAATTTGTCCAAAGCCTCATGGTCGGGCATATAGGCCAAGCAGTGCGCTTCCTCTTTGGTAGTGATTTCCGCGCCACAAAGCACGAAAATGTCGCGGTTGTGCGAGTAATGCTCCGCCAAACGGCAATGGCGCGTAGAATTATGGTCGGTGATGGCAATCACATCTATGCCCTTCTCCAGCGCAATGGAGATAATGTTGTCCGGCGTCATCTCCAAGTCTCCACATGGAGAGAACAGCGTATGAGTATGTAAGTCCGCCTTATAGATGTGCATAGCCTGTTTTTAAAAGCGGTGGCAAAAGTACAAAAAAAGTTGAGAGTTGAGAGATGAGAGATTATATGATTAAAGATTAAAGATTAAAGATTAAAGATTAAAGATGAGAGATGAGAGTTGAGGGTTTAGAGTTTAGAGATGAGGAGGTATATTATCTGTATCACCAGCTGATGGAATAGCCGTAATCCGAAGAGGGCTTGGCTGGTTTTTTCTTGTCTTCTTTTTTCTTTGCTGGTTGCAATGTATAAGATATGGTTCCTTTCGTCGGGGCTGGCGTGGGGGCAAGATGGAAGTTGATGTTCAGCTTGCAGTTCACCTTGAGGCGGATGCCGCGGTTGCGTGCCTTGTCATAGCGCAGCAGCTGCACAATCCTGATGGCCTCTTCGTTACACGAGGGGCAAAGTCCCTTCACGATGGTCGGATTTTCCACAAAACCGTCGTCATTCACCTGATAACCGATGGTCACCACACCCTCAATACGCTGTTCCATAGCATCTTGCGGGTATTGCAAATGGGCTTTGACGAACTCGCGCAATGCTTTGGCACCGCCGGGATAGAGGGGTTTTTCGAGAAACTTCTTCTTTTTCTTCTTATCGTTTTCCGTCATAATGTTAAAGGTGCATGAGGTGAAGGGGGTACATGGGGTGAATGAGATGCAAAAATACAAATTACTCCATTACTGACAAAAAATCTTGAAAATTTCACAATTTAACTATATCTTTGCGGCCTCAAAACAACATCAATGAGTAACCGAAAAATTCTGGTCATCTACACGGGCGGCACCATCGGCATGATGGTGGACCCAGACAGCAAGGCGCTCAAGCCTTTTGAATTCAAGAACATACACCAGCAGCTTCCCATGCTGCACCTTATAGAGGCAGACATTACCTTTCAGGATATGCTGCCTCTTATTGATTCCTCCGATACCAATCCCAACTTCTGGGTGCGATTGGCAAAGATGGTGGGTGAAAACTACGACAAGTACGACGGCTTTGTCATCCTGCACGGCACCGACACGATGGCCTATACGGCTTCGGCGCTAAGTTTTTTGCTCGACAATCTGAGCAAACCGGTCATCCTCACGGGCGCGCAACTCCCGCTGGGCGTCATCCGCACCGACGGCCGGCGCAACATCCTGAACGCCATTGCCATCGCAGCTGAGTACGTGGACAACAAACCTGTGATACAAGAAGTGTGCATTTATTTCCAGAACAACCTGTATCGCGGCAACCGAACCTACAAGGACAACGCTTCCCGATTCAACGCATTCTATTCTCCCAACTACCCTATCATTGCCGAAGTGAACACCACGGCGGAGTTCCACACCAATCTGCTGCACTACGAGGCCCCTGGCGCGCCATTCCGTTACTACACCCGCATGGACAGCAATGTGGCGATCATCAAGATATACCCAGGCATCAGCATCGAGTTCATGCGCAATGCCTTCAACACCCCTGGCCTGCGCGCCGTGGTGATGGAAACCTTCGGCGTGGGCAACGCGCCAACCACCCCTGAGTTTACCCAAATTTTGAAAGAAGCTGTCAGCAAGGGCATCGTCATCGTCAACGTGACCCAGTGCAAGGGCGGCGGCGGCGTGGAGATGGAGCGCTACGAGACGGGCAAGAATCTGGCCGACATCGGCATCACGAGCGGGCGCGACATGACCACCGAAGCGGCCGTCACCAAGCTGATGTTCCTGCTTGGGCAATATGACAACCCCGACGACGTACGCCGCGAAGTGGCGAACTCCATGCGTGGGGAGATGACGATGGAATAGATTAGAGATTAGAGATGAGAGATTAGAGATATTTTGATAAATATACGAATATGACCGTTTTCACTTTCTTGACACTTTTAGGTAGTTTGGCCCTGTTGATGTTCGGCATGAAGACCATGAGTGAGGCTCTGCAGAAGTTGACGGGTGGTGGGCTGCGCAAAGTGCTGAGCACCATGACCACCAATCGCTTCACCGGCATTCTTTCCGGCGCATTAGTCACCACCGCCGTGCAATCCTCCACCGCCACCACCGTGCTCACGGTGAGTTTCGTGAACGCCAGCCTGCTCACCCTGTCGCAGGCCATTTCCGTGATCATGGGTGCCAACATCGGCACCACGGTCACCGCGTGGATCATCGCCCTGTTCGGGTTCAACTTCCAGATGAGCGTCATCGTGTTCCCGCTGTTCGCGGTCGCCATCATGCTCTCCTACTTCAAGAGCCCCAGTGCCAAGTCATTTGGTGACTTCATCTTCGGTTTCTCGTTCCTGTTTTTAGGTATCGCCACCCTGCGCGAGAACGCCATTGCCATGGACCTGCCGCACAACGACGCCGTGATGCATTTCTTCACCACTTGCCGAGACCTCGGATTCCTTTCCTACGTCATATTCCTGCTATTGGGCGGCATTCTCACCATGTGCGTGCAGTCGTCCGTCGCCATCATGGCCATCACAATGATTCTTTGTTCCACGGGCGTCGCCGATATCTATCAAGGTATTGCTTTGGTTTTGGGTGAGAACATCGGCACCACCATCACATCAAACATCGTGGCCTTGAACGCCAACACCTCGGCCCGCCGCGCGGCCCTCTCACACCTGATCTTCAACCTGTTCGGCGTATGCTGGATTCTTCTTGTGTTCCGTCTTTTCATCAAGATGGTGTGCTCGATAGTGGGCTTCGACCCAGCAGCAGACATCACCAACGATCCTGACGCATCAACCCGTATAAACTTCGCACTCTGCGCCTTCCATACCGCCTTCAACCTCTGCAACGTGCTCATTCTCGTATGGTTTATTCCCACTTTTGAAAAAGTGGTATGCCACCTTATCAAAGGCAAAGAAGAAGACGAGGACATGCGTCTGCGTTTCATCAGCGGTGGCTTGCTTTCCACCTCCGAGCTTTCACTTCTGGAAGCCCGCAAGGAAATCAACCATTTCGCCCTGCGTGCGCACCGCATGTTCGGTTTTGTGCCTCAGCTGCTCGAGCTCAAGAACAACGACGAATTCGTCAAACTTTTCACCCGCATTGAGAAATACGAGGGCATCAGCGACAACATGGAGGTGGAAATCGCAAACTATCTGAACCAGGTGTCGGAAGGACGACTAAGCCCTGAAAGTAAGACACAGATACGTTGCATGTTGCGTGAAATCTCCGAAATCGAGAGTATCTGCGACAGCTGCTACAACATGGCGCGTACCATCAACCGCAAACATAAAATGCGAGAAGAATTCACTGAAGAGCAGGTAACCCATGTCAAGCACATCTGGGAGCTTTGCGACACCGCGCTTACCCAAATGGAGCAGATTTTGGAAGACACCGACCACAAGGTCGATCCACGCATCTCGCTCAATATCGAGAATGAAATCAATCACTACCGCACACAGCTCAAAGAGAACAATGTGGTGGATGTGAACGACAAGAAATACGACTACCAGACCGGCGTCACTTATATGGACCTCATCAGCGACAGCGAAAAATTAGGCGACTACGCCATCAATGTCGTGGAGGCTCACACGCAAGTCAAGCTCACCACTTAAGCCTTATGGAAATCGAGATTTGCTGTGGTTCAATACAGTCGGCGGTCAATGCCAAGGCCGCCGGAGCAAAGCGTATTGAGTTGTGCCAGAACCTGAACGAAGGCGGCACTACCCCATCCTACGCCACCATCAAGCAGTGTGTGGAGGAGTTGAAGCTGGATGTGTTTGTGCTTGTGCGCCCGCGACCCGGTGACTTCGTCTATAACGAGCTGGAAATACGAAACATGGAAGAAGACGTGCGCATTTGCAAGCAATTGGGCGTAGCGGGAATTGTGATTGGGTGCTTGCTTGAAGATGGAAGCATCGACACCGCGCTCACACGCCGTTTTGTGGAGCTTGCCGCGCCAGTTCCAGTTACTTTCCACCGCGCGTTTGACAGATGCAAGGACTGGCAACAATCGTTGGAGGAGGTGATTTTCTGTGGCTGCAAGCGTATCCTGACCTCAGGGCTGAAGCCCACCGCCATGGAGGGCAAGGAAGTGCTCAAGGAGTTAGTGGCATTGGCCGGCGACCGAATCACCATCTTGGCAGGCAGTGGCGTGCGCCCTGACAATGTGCGCGAGCTCGTAGCGTTCACTGGCGTGCGCGAAGTGCACGGCTCGTGCAAAGTGCGAACCGCAGGCGGCTACGACGAAACGTGCGCCGAAGAGGTAAAGGCACTGCTACACAACGCTCTAAACGCATAGCACAATAAGACATGGATAATCAAAACAATACTGACCCTCGCCAACGGGCACTTACCCGCGTAACCGTCACAGGAGGCATAAGTAATCTGCTGTTGATGTTACTGAAAATGGCCGCCGGTATCATAGGTCGAAGCGGCGCCATGGTGGCCGACGCCATCCACTCGCTATCCGACTTTCTAACTGATGCTGTGGTGCTGCTGTTCGTCCGCATCTCCGCAAAACCTGATGACGAATCGCACGACTACGGACACGGGAAGTTTGAGACATTGGCTACCTGCCTGATAGCCGTTGCCCTGTTTGCCGTAGCTGTCAGCATCCTGATAAAGAGCGCAATGGCCATTGCCGGAGTCATGCAAGGCCTTGTATTGCCGCAGCCGGGGCTCATTGCCCTGCTGGCTGCCGCCATATCCATAGCTGTAAAAGAGGGATTGTATTGGTACACCTACCTAAATGGCAAGAAGTGGAACAGTCCGGTGGTTATCGCCAATGCCTGGCATCACCGATCGGATGCATTCTCCTCCATCGCCACTCTGATCGGTATCGGATGCGCCTATTTTCTCGGCGAGCGGTGGCGTGTCATGGACCCTATTGCCGCCATCATCGTAGGCGCCATGATTGTGAAGGTGTCCGTCAACATCTTCCTGCCCGCCATCAACGAATTGCTGGAATGTTCCTTACCTAAAGAGACAGAAGACAGGATTCTGGAGATCGTGAACGCCAACCCAGCGGTAAAGGATCCGCACAAACTGAAGACCCGCCGTATCGGAAATAGGATTGCCATAGAAGTACACATCCGCGTGGATAGCACTATGAGTGTCAAGGATTCTCATGACATCACCGTGGATATTGAGAACCGTCTAAAACAGGAATACGGCCCCGACACGCTCGTTATCGTGCATGTGGAACCGTTGGTATTATAGAGACATAATATTCGTGCGTCTCTACGGATTCAACATATTATCTTCATTGGGTGCGCATATCCAGATAATCAGGTAAATCAGGAGTCCGCCACCGCCTATGAACAGCAGGATCAGGAAAATAATACGAACTACAGTGGGGTCCACGTTCAAATACTGGGCCAAGCCACCGCAAACGCCGGCAATCTTCCGGTCAGTACAACTGCGATATAATCTTCTATAATCGGCCATAGCAATAAAATTTTAGGCAAAAATAAAAAAAAATCCGAAATGATGTATTTTTGCCACTCCATTATGCACACAAAAAAATGAAAAAAATACTGTTCCCCTTTGTTTGTCTCATCATCTTCACCATCCCTACCCTGTTCGCCCAAACAGACTACTGGAACGCCGTGCAGCAAGATTTCAACGAGCGTGACGGCATATCCGGAGATGTGCGCCATCAAATTGGAAAGTATGCGGTTTTGTCTGATTTCCGAAGTCGCGATATGGCACAATATCTCACCTTTCTGTATGCCTACATGCCGCAGAGCGATTTGGCCGACTACGATTTCGATTTTTTTGACCAGCAGGTGAAGATTGCCTGCGAGGCGCGGGAAGCATTTTCATGGGGGAAGGGTATTCCCGATGACATCTTCCGCCATTTCGTAGTCGTCTATCGCGTGAACAACGAGGATTTGGACACGGCAAGGGCATATATTTTCCACCAGCTGAAAGACCGTATCCAAAACATGAGCATGTATGATGCCGCGTTGGAGGTGAACCACTGGTGCCACGAACAGGTGGATTACCAGCCTGCCGATGTGCGCACCTCCGCGCCATTAGCCACTCTGAAGACCTCGCACGGGCGTTGCGGCGAGGAGAGCACCCTCACGGTGACGGCCCTGCGCGCCGTAGGCATCCCTGCCCGCCAGTGCTACACCCCGCGCTGGGCGCATTGCGACGACAACCACGCCTGGGTGGAGGTCTGGGTTGACGGCAATTGGTGGTTCCTCGGCGCTTGCGAGCCCGACCCAGACCTCAACATGGGCTGGTTTGCCTACCCCGCCACACGCACGATGATGGTGCACACCAACGTTTTCGGCCGCTACGAAGGTCCTGAGGAGGTGAACAAAAAGACAAAATACTACTCCTGCATCAACGTGTTGCCGAATTATGCTGATACAGTGCACATGACAGTTACGGTAGTGGATGGTCAGCACAAGCCCATCAAGGGTGCTTTGGTGCGTTTCAAACTCTATAACTACGCCGAATACTATACCCTAGCCGCCAAACTGACCGACGAGAACGGTCAAGCTTCGCTCATCACGGGCAAGGGCACACTGCTGGTGTGGGCCAGCAAAGATGACATGTACACCTATTCCACCATTGACGGACGCACTGAACACGAACGTACCTTGGTGCTGATGCCCAAAATCAATGCTTTCGGTCAGCCGGAGCACCAGGAATATTGGACGGATATCAATATCGTGCCGCCCACGGGCAACCCAGATATACCTGCGCCGGACCCAACCCGCCAGGCACGTTGCGACCAACGTAAGCATTACGAAGACTCTCTGCGCGAGGCCTACCACAACACCTTCCCCACGCGAGCGCAAACCGACCAATTCCATAACGAATATTTCAACCCAGAAGAGTTCTACGACATCATTCACCGCAGCGAAGGCAACCATGCAGAGATTTTGAGATTCTTGCAAAACCACAGCAAAAAAGAGGAAGGTTTGTATTTGAAAGAATTTATCAACGCATTAACGGATAAAGATTTGCGCGACACCAAAGCAGAGACTTTGGAAAGCCACCTCACCCGATACAGAAGTGCCCGTTATCCTGCGGAGGTCTTCATCAAGGGTGTGTTGCCCGCCCGCATCTCCAACGAGCTGATCCGCGACTGGCGCCACGGCCTGCGTGAAGCACTGGTTAACACGCTTCCTGGAGAAGTCACGCCGTCGGTGGAGCAACTCACCGGCTGGACGAAGCGGTTCATCACCATCGATCCGCTCTGCAACTACTACAACTGCCCCATCAGTCCGATGGGTGTGTTCAAGACCCGCCGCGCGGACGCGCACTCCCGCGACATCTTCTTCGTGGCCGCTTGCCGCAGTTTGTTCATCCCTTGCTATTTAGATAATGCCTCCAACCAAATCTACGCATGGGAGAACGGAAAATGGAATTCAGTCACCTTTGAGGAAAAGCCTGTAGAGGAATACAAGACTCTCATCCTGCACAACGACAAGAAGATGGGCTACTACACGCAATACACGCTGCAACGCTTTGAGGACAGGGAGTTTGTAAGTTTTGACTTCGAGAACGACCCGCGCGTGGAAACCGACCCAATCGTACTCTCTGTACCGGCGGGCTATTACTGCCTCTCCCTCGGCGAGCGCCACAGCGACGGCAACGTTTTCTCTCAAATGCAGTTCTTCAACGTGACAAAAGACACGACAGAACGATATATTGATTTCTTTCGCAAAATCCAGGACCCTGCACTGCCTATAAGATACTATGGTAAAGTCAATTTGAAGAAAACCGAAGTTGGTGTCCGGACGCTTTCTTCCATCTTAAAAAGCAGTAAAAAAGAGCACATTATCCTCTGTTTGGGCACGCCCGGCACCGAACCGGTCAATCATCTAATGAAAGAAATCGCCGCCAAACAATCTGAGTATGAGGCATGGAACGGCCCAATGTTTTTTGTGATGAAAGAAGGGCAATGGAAGAGTGAACCAGGAGAACCGAAGAACCTGCGCGTCATCACAGAAGGATACGATGAACTCGTTGAGATATTCGCGAAAGCGTTGGACGGCGAGCTGGCCGGACGGAGCCCGATGTGCTTCGTCATCGACAAGAAAGGGTGCATCACTTATTTCTCCGAAGGGTACAACATCGGAGTTGGAGGAGCAATGATTGAAGAAGTGATGAAGGAATGGAGAGGAATGTGTTATAAAGATGGGGGTGCCGTCACTATCCAACGCAAAATCCAGTACAGTCAAGGGGCATGTTTAGGCAAAAAGAGGGTTAAACCTCTCTATTTTGATCTGTACGAACCAGCAATAAACACGCAGGAATACCGCCCATTGGTCATCACGCTTTTCGGCGGCAGTTTTGTGGCGGGTTCCCGCGACTATGAAGATATGGAGGCCTGGTGCAAACAGCTTGCCAGACAAGGTTATATGGCCGCATCCATCGACTACCGGCTCATTTCGGCGGGACAACTTTCTGGCGACAACCTTATCCGGGCTGGGTATTTGACCACACTGGATGTACTGGCGGCCATCCACTATTTTAAGACCCATTGCGACCAGTACCGCATCGATACCAACCGCATCTTCCTGTTGGGGCAGTCGGCGGGGGCGACAGCCATCCTGCACGCCATTTATCTGGATGAGGACGAACGCCCTCCCGAAACGAAGGAACCTGTGATGCTGCCGGCGCTCTCCACGGCGCACAAGGCATCCAGTCGCGTGGCCGGAGCAGTCATTCTGTGGGGCAGCATCCAGAATCCCACTATGATTGACGCTGACGAGCGCACGCCGGTCTGCCTCATACACGGAAAAAACGACCATATACTGCCTATCGGAGGCGGAAATGCCTTCAAGATACACTCGTTCCCATATGTGTATGGCGGCCAAACCATTGCCAATCGCCTCACCCAAATCGGACAAAACGACTTTGAGTACCACAAGTTTGATAACGAGGGGCACGCCTTTTACTTCAAATACTTCTGTCTCTTTAGTTTAGATCAGGAAAAGTTCGACAGGTGCTTCCAGATAGCCGTAAAGTTTATGGATAAGGCAGGGAAGCAATAATCAGAGTATCTCTACAATCTGATGCTGTATTCCAAATTCGCCCAAAATCTGTTTCACGCGGTTTTCGTCAGTGTCGGTGATAAATACCTGGCCGAAATGGTCCTTCCCTACCATGTTGAGCAGTTCGGAAATGCGGGCTTTGTCAAGCTTGTCGAATATGTCATCTAGCAACAAAATGGGTTTAATCTTCTTTCTCTCGTAGGAGTAATCGAACTGGGCCAGGCGCAGAGCCAAGGAGTATGACTTTTGCTGTCCCTGCGATCCATAGCGCTTCACGGGCTGCCCGTTGATGAGGAACAGGAAATCATCCTTGTGCACGCCAAAGTTGGAGAAGCCACTTCTCGCATCAGCCACCGAAGCACTCTGCAAGCCCTCCGTGTAAGTGCTGGTGAGCAACCCCGACTGATACTGTATCTCCACCGTTTCCCGACCGTCCGACAGCTGCTGATAATGTTTTTGGAATATCGGGGATATGTTCTGAATGAAATCTTGCCGGCGGGTGAAGATGAAATTGCCCAGCGGAATCATCTGCTCGTCGATAATCTGGCATATGGAAGCATCCATTTTGTGGTTCTCGAACATCTGCTTCAGGAGGGCGTTGCGCTGCATGAGCAATTTGCGGTACGAGATGAGCTGCTGCAGATATTCGGCATCGAACTGCGAGATGATGGTGTCGAAGAACTTGCGGCGCAACTCGCTGCCCCCATGGATGATGTCGCTGTCGTAGGGCGAGACCATCACCACCGGGAAAAGGCCGATGTGGGCGCTCAGACGGGAATACTCCTTCTTGTTGGCCCGCATCGACTTGTGTCCGTTTTTGTAGGTGCAGCTTACCTGCGTGTTGTTCTGTGTCTCCGAATTGTGAAACTCACCATGAATGGCGAAGAAATCCGTGTCGAAGCGCACCGAGAAGACATCCTGCGCGGAGAAGTAGCTCTTGCAGAACGACAGGTAATAGATGGCGTCCAGCAGGTTGGTCTTGCCACTGCCGTTCCGCCCGACGATGCCGTTCACATTCTCATCGAACGTAAACTCAGCCTCCTCGTAGCTTTTGAAATTAGTAATATGAATGTGCTTTAGGTACAAGGGATAAAAGGGGTGAATGAGGTAAATGAGGTGAAAGAGGTGAAGGAGGAATTAAAAAAAACAATCTCTAATCTCTAAACTCTAAACTATTTCAGTCCCAAAACATCCAGTCCCTGGTTGAAGCGAATATCGCGCGGGATGCCAGCCTTGTTGATCTTGTCCAAATCCTTCTGCAGGTTGGCGCCAATGGTGCCGTTCTCCTTGCTGAACTTGGAGGCAAACTCGAAGTTGCCTTCTGCCTGTGTTTGCAGAATGGTGGCAATCCAGCTATCCATGGCCTTCATAGCCTTGTCGTAGTCGATGTGATAGGTGCCGTTGCCATTGCGTTTGAAAGCCCCTTGCTCTTCGAAGAAGTTGTAGCACATCATGTTAGCCACGCCATGGGCATCGGCAGCGCCGAAACGCACGGAGCGGAGCAGGCCTACGATGTAGGTAGTAATAGCATCTTCCTTGGTGATATTGGTGATTTCGCCTTTGTCAATCAAGCTGCAGACCAGGTGCAAACCGAGGATGTCGGCCTTGGCCTCTTCCCAGTTGGAGCGCTCGGTCTTCATGGCATCATCCACCGGGCCTTTGCCATTGATGGTGGTTTTCACGCCCAAACCATGGCCCACCTCATGGAAAGTCACATTCCAGAAGAAAGCGTCGAACTTGATGTGGTCTTGCTCAGAGGGCTCAATTACCATTTCGCCGATGGGCTTCATGATCTTGTCGAACTTGGCCTGCATCGCATTGCGAAGTTGGAAGCGGCGCGAGCCCTTCTTGGCCTGCACATTGTCGTCGTTGGGCAAGTTGATGGCGATGGTTTTGCCACCGGCATTGCAATCGCCACCGTAGAACACCACATCATACACATTCATGTCGGAGGAGGTGCCGGGCACATAGTTGCGGTATTTGGCATCGCAGGGCAATTCTTTTTGCAACTGCGGGAGCATCTTCACGAAGCGAGCCAGATCGCTGCTGGCTTCTTCATCTTTTACCAAGACAAAAGCCTCGTAAGAGGTCTTCACCTCATTGAGTTTGTCATCGTAATTCTCGATGGGACCGAACACGAAATCCAATTTGGTGTCCTTCATATCCATCCATGCCATGTCGGAAGCAAAATAGTCGTCGGTTTGCAGGGCTTTCTTACGCAGCGTGAGGTATTTCTTCATGGAAGGATTCTCGCAAATCTCGATGGCTTTGTCGAGCAATTCGCACACCTTGTCTATTTTCTCTTTGTAATATTCGTGATACCAGACAGATTTAAGAGAGCCGTCCTGGTTGCGCACGAGAACCGTGTAATGGGAACCTTTGTTTTTGTCCTGGAAAGCTTCATACTCTTTCAACGTCAAATCCTGCGGGTAATAGCAGCAGGTGGCCGGTCTTGAACCGTAGCCGGGAATGAACGGTTTGTCGTCGTTCAGGCGATCCCATGCTCCGTAGTTGATGAGGGCGAATTCTTTCATCCATTTGTCTTGGATGGTATCCAGAATCTTCTTGTCGCCGAAGGTTTGTTCCCAAAACAGATCATCCATGATTTGACCAATCTCAAAGAAGATGGGGATGAGCTGTTTGTCGTTCTCGCTGAGTTTGGAAATGTCGGTGGTGAGATCGAAGAATGCGTATTCCTCCACTTTCTGTTGCAGTTCGCTGGAAGAAACTTCCTCGGGCATTTCGGTTTTCTTCTCCTTGCAGGAGGTTGTAATCAGGGCCAGACAGCCAAATGCGATTACCATAGTCGTCAGTTTTTTCATAAATTATCGGGTTTTTACAATATTCTTGAAATAGGGAGCACAAAAGTACAAAAAAAGATCGTCTGCGGAGAAGACGCGTTCGGACAACTGGCCGTCCTCATCGAAATCGAACACGCGCGCCGCACGGGGGATGTCGCGTTCGGGCGGCATGCCACTGTCAATGCGGCAGATGGCATCCTCGTAGGACACCCAGTAATAGTAGTACATACTTTCCTTGGAAAGCAGGCGCGTGGCTCCGGAGGCCTGCATCACCTGATTGCGTTGCACATCGCTCCAATGAGCCTGCACGGGCACGATGGTCTTGCCACAGAGCAAGCAGGCCACCATGGCGGCAAATGTGAGGGGATCGTCCTCCAGCAACAGGGCTACCGTATCTTCCGAGAAAGTATCCAACTCGTTCATTATCGGGGCGATGAGCATCGCAAAATGACGGTTGTCACAAGTCTTCCCGTCCACGGAAACGGCGGTTTCATCGGGGCGGTGGCGGAGGGCCTTCACGAGAGGGTAATAGATTTGGTCTGCAAACATCTTCAGAAAAATAGAAGGCAAAAATAGGAAAAAATTTTCCAAAACGATACAGGTAACGAAAAAAAATGTATTTTTGCGCCGTCTTTCAAAGACAACCAAACATGGCGGTTGTAGCTCAGTTGGTTAGAGTACCGGATTGTGGTTCCGTGGGTCGTCGGTTCGAATCCGACCTGCCGCCCCCAATAAAAAGAATCAGCAAATGCTGATTCTTTTTATTTTCAGGCAACATAGCCTAAACCATTAAAACAAAAAAACATGTCAGACGAAAAATTTCACGGTCGCTACCGCATTGCGTCCACCCGCGCCGAATGGCACGATTACGGCGAAGGAGTGTATTTTGTAACCATCTGTACCCAAGGAAGAGAACATTATTTTGGAAAAATAGATAACGGTTTGATGTGTTTGACAGAAATCGGGAGATATGCCGAGAAATGTATCCATAACACCACCAAACACAATTGTTATGCGGAAATCCCATTATTTGTCGTAATGCCCGACCACGTTCATTTGATTGTGATTATCCGGGAATTTGTTGCAAATTGTAGAGACGGTGCATGCACCGTCTCTACTTGCCCCCTAAAAGTTCCGAGCTGATGGCCACGGTGTCGGCATCTACTGGCCTAATCTCCAGAGTCCCTTCCGTTGTGAAGTCGTCCGTACCGCGTTCATATTCCAGCATATATTCTTCATGCGGCCTCTTCGGGGGCAACTTCGCATGTTCTGCCACAATCATAAACACCCAGAGGTCCAAACCAAGAAACACGATGGACATGGCTATGCAGAACCACTTTTGCTGTCTGTTAAGCCGGATTTTATTGTCTGTCGGGATTTCGGAGGCCTCTATCTGTCGGATAATATCGTCACAATGCTTTGTCTTATAGCGAAATTCGGCAATAGAAACACCCACAAAAAGCGCAACCAGAGCCCCCAACGAGATGATAAACGCACCCATATTCGGCAAACGGCTGAATTCCGTGTTTGCAAACAGAATGCCTAAGGTAAGGATAAAAACCGGAATGGGGTATTGGGCGATATAGAGGGAATATAGCTTTTTGAAATTGCGGGCTTGGTTGGAAAGCGTCAGCAAGTCGTTGTTTTCCATAGTTTTGATCTTAAGCTTTCTCATCGTCCATATCTCAATGGCAAAACAAACCGACAAGAATACGATCCAAAACAGCATTATCGAAAGGTCGTTGCCTTGAAATAAATGGATGCATAATAAGCCGATAACGGCAAATAACGGATAAAGAATGAACTGTCTTCGCCGATACCGTGTGTAATAGTCAGTGCTGTTTTTGATGGACGACTTCAGCAGTCGATCGTTGATGATTTCCTGTTGGTCGAAGCGCTCTTTCAGCGTTTCGTATTGGGCCTTCAACTGGTCCAATTCGGAGAGGTTGTTATTGTTCTGATTTTCCATGATGAACTCCTTTCATTCTTTTGTTGACATTTTCACCAGTTTGTCCTTGATGCGCATCAACCTGACACCCACATTGTTGGGCGTGATGCCGATGATGGCGCCGATTTCGTCGTAGCTGACCCCTTCCAGCCAAAGCAGTATCAAACTGCGGTCGATGAGGTCGAGGCGCGATATCCGGTCATAGAGTTCGCGGATTTGATATGTGGAAGGGTCGTCGGCCTCGTAGGGGTCGATATCGACGGTCAGCGGCACCGTCTCGATGCGCCGGCTTTCCTTCTTGTCCTGGTTGATGGCGGTGTTGAGCGACACACGGTATATCCATGTCTTTGCGTCGCTGCGACCCTCGTAGGTGTCAAAACCTTTCCAAAGCCGGATGAGGATTTCCTGAAACAGGTCGTCGATCTCGGCCTTGTCGTGCGAGAACATGTAGCACACCGTGTAGATGGTCCGTTTGTGCCGCCGTACCAATTGTTCAAACTGATATTCTTTGTCGTTGTTCATAATACATTACTTTCGTTGCAACGTTCATCATGTTAGACAACAAAAGAATGGGAATTATTACATGGTGGGGAAATTAATTGTCTTTTGAAATTGTAGAGACGTGACTACCGCGGTAATGTAAGCATCCTATATGTTCGGTTTTTGTTGCCGCCGCGGGCTTCCAAGTAGCCGAACTCGGTGAGCTGGCGTAGGTAACGCTTGGCAGTGGTGGCGGGGAAGCCGAAATGACCCACAATGACCTCGGTGGTGAACTCCTCCTTGTCGGCCACAAAGTCCAAAATATCGGCCAGTTTCTCGGCCAGTGTGGGCTTTATCGACCATTTATCGACCATTTTCTGTTTCAAAGCGGATTTATCGACCACTTTCTCCGTAGTTGACTTCACGTACTGGTCGATGTCGGATTGCAGATGCTGGCAATGCAGTTCCGTCATTCGATCGAGAAAGATGCTGATATCCTCATGCTCGCGAGTGTCGATAAGAGATTGGATGTACTCCGCCTTGTCCTCTTTGAGCACCTTTGTGGGCAACACACCGAATTCCCATTGCAGTAAATTCATTAACAGACGGCAGGTGCGACCGTTGCCGTCGGCCCATGGGTGTATGGTCACCAACTCGTAATGAGCCCAGAAACTAAGGTCGTAAACAGCAGCTATATCAGATGGGTTCACAGCTTTGCGACGTTGGTTCAGTTCCTCGCAGAAAGCTTCAAGGCGAGCCGGCACCTTCAGATAGGACATGTACGATTTTCCGCCAATTCCAGCAGAGACATTCAGCTTGCGAAGTTCGCCTTTGGCGGCAGAGAAATCACCGCCGACGGAGCTATATTCGCTTCCGGTGCGGGCCATTACTTTTGAAGCCAGCAGGATAAGCCAATCGACAGTAATCGGGTCATGACGTTTGATCCATTCGCGTCCGTAGTCGTAAGCCACTTTCAGGTCGAGGTTCATCATCTGCTCTATCATGGTGCGCTTGCTGGAGGTGATGCCCTCGTCGAAAAGCAGCTGCGCCTCCACTTCCGTCACCGTGGAACCCTCAATAGCCGTGGAATGCACAATAATGGAGTAGAGATAGAACTTGTCGAAGTCTATCTGATTCGAAATGCCCAGTGCCTTGTGCTGCTGGAGCAACCGCAACAATATGTCCTTGTTCTCTTGCTTCATTGATTGTCAATCATTTCGCCGTTGTTGTAGGCAACCGCAAAAATACAAAATATCCATATATGATGTGAAAACGATTTCCACCGAGTTATTTGTCCTGTCGGGGCCACTCAAGAAAAACATCTTTATTATTGGGAATTTCCGTTCTTCCTACCCAACTGCTAACTGCTAACTACTGTTACGCTTTCCCGTGGTTTCTCCTTCGCCGCTGCCGCAGCCAATAAACAAGGGCGGCGACGAGGAGAAGCAACGCGCTGAGGAGCCCAAAGAAATCGCCAAAAGGCCAATGAAACAACCCGAATGCCGCGCTGGCGATCAGAAACATACACGCAATCTCTGCAATCCGGATTACCGGGCGTTCTTCAGGGACGATTCGAGCCAGATGGTTTCCAGTCAGCAATACAAACACTACTCCCGAAACACCCGCTGCCATATAGATAAGGCTGGCGAAAGGCCAATGCATCAGCTTGAAAACAAGGCCGACAAGGCTCAATGTAAGCATGACAATGCCGCTCCAGTAAGCTCTCCCACGACGATAGGTGGGCGTTTCTGCGGTTTCGCTGCCATTCAATTGCGCGGTCTGTAGAGACGGTGCATGCATCGTCTCTACCAATTCATTGCTCATCTTGGAAAGCCTGTCTATGTGGCCTATTATCAGAATGATGGATATCACGAGGATGGCCGCCACGATGACGAACGAGGGCCGTAAATAGACAATCGCATGTTTCGCCCCCAATTCCGTTACGAACCACATCATCCATAGACAGAGAGCCAGCACTCCGGTGATCCAAACCAAAGAAAAACGGATCTGGGCGTCCTTCATCTTTTGGATGAGTGTTTGAACATCAGCATCTTCCGTATTGATTTTCAGCACCTTCCGACAGCTAAGCAATTCAAAAAGACCTAAGAAAATAAAAAGGAGCACGGATATAATCATAAAGGGGAAACGAAGTTCGAAGCAATACCAACTCCAACAAACAGCGGCAGCTAGTAGCCCGTATGTGAGCACAATCTCCCAATTACGGCGTTTGAAGTCCGATATTTTCGAATGCAGCATTTCGTGAATTAGGTCGTTGTTGACGATTTCCTGCTGGTTGAACTTTTCTTGGAGCGTCTTGTATTGCATTTGTAACGCCGACAGCTCCACTTCCTGGTTTTGTTTTTTTTCTTCCATGATGACAAGGGTTTACTGGGTGATGGATTTCGCTTTTTGAACCAATTTTTCCTTAATACGGTGCAGTTTGATTCCCACATTGGCCACAGTGATGCCCATAACGGCGGCAATTTCGTCGTAGCCGATGCCTTCCAACCACAGCAACACGAGGCCGCGATCCATCACATCGAGCTGGTGGATGAGCGCATAGAGTTGGTGAATCTGTTCGAGCGAGGTGTCCTGAGGGTCGTAGGGGTCGATGTCGGTGCTGAGCGGAACCATCTGCGGGCGACGTTTCGCGCTTTTGCTACCGTTGATGGCGGTGTTGAGCGCGATGCGATAGACCCACGTGTTCACGCTGCTGCGATTCTCGAACTGGTCGAAACCCAGCCACAACCGGACCAAGATTTCCTGAAACAGATCGTTGATTTCCTCATTGTCGCGGGAGAACATGTAACAGACGGAGTAGATCGTCCGTTTGTACTGTTTCACCAGCTCCTCAAATTGCTTTTCTTTCTCGCTTTTCATCTGACCGTATTTTGGATTTTTATGGCATTGGACAACATCACCCAAAAATCCTTACAAAAATAATCATTTATTTTTGCCCGCACACCTAACGACAATTATTTTGAATGATACCGAAAGGCAAGCGAAAAATTGGAACAACGAGAAAGCCTGTCGTCTGCAGAAAAGAAATCAGAATAAAATCGTATTTTTGAGGCCGTGTTTTGTAACCATAATCTTCTATGCGAAAAAAAGAAAAAGTCTCCTTCCTCCTGCAATATTTCCTGGAACATCAGCCCGATGTGCAGTCGGAGCTGCAATATAAAAACCCTTACCAGCTGCTGGTGGCCACCATGCTGGCGGCACAGTGCACCGACAAGCGTGTGAACATGATCACACCGGCCCTGTTTGAGGCCTACCCCACCCCTTTGGCCATGTCGAAGGCCACGGAGGAGGAAATCCTGGCGTTCGTGAAGTCCGTGTCGTACCCCAACAGCAAGGCGGCGCACCTGTTGGCCATGAGCCGGATGCTGGTCAGCGACTTCGGCGGCGAAGTCCCTTGCACTATGGAAGAGCTTACTCGGCTGCCGGGCGTGGGGCGCAAGACCGCCAATGTGGTGCTGGCTTTCGCCTTCGGGCAGGCCGCCATGCCCGTTGACACGCATGTGTTCCGCGTGGCACACCGACTCGGACTTGTAAAGGATGCGCCCACCCCTGATGCTGTGGAGAAACAGCTGGTCAAACTCTTTCCGACTGAATACATCTCGCGTGCGCACCACTGGCTGCTGCTGCACGGACGCTACGTATGCACCGCCCGCAAACCCCATTGCGAGGAATGCCCGATAAGGGAGGCGTGTACGGAGATAATGGGTGAAAGAGGTGAACGGTAAACCGTTCTCCGTTAACCCTTCACCCCATTTCTCCCATTTTTTTGCTATTTTTGCACGCCAAAACGATTATGGGAAGAATATTAGCCATTGACTACGGACAGAAGCGGGTCGGGTTTGCCGTCACCGACGAACTGCAGATTTGCGCCAACGCCCTGGACACCATTCCAGTGGCGAAGGCCTTCGATTTCCTGAAGCAGTATCTGCAACAGGAAAAGGTGGACGTCATCGTCATAGGCGAGCCGCGCAAACTGGACAACACGCCGTCGGACTCCACGCGGTTCATCGATCCGTTCGTCAACCGCCTCCGCAAGGAGCTGCCCAACATCTCGCCCGACACCACCATCGCCCGCATGGACGAGCGTTTCACTTCCCGCATAGCCTTCCAGACCATGATCGACATCGGGCTGAAGAAAAAGGACCGGCAGAACAAGGCGCTGGTGGACAAGCTCAGCGCCACTATCATCCTGCAGTCCTACATGGAACAGCAAGACATTCTGAAACAAAGAAACAGCGAACTATGATATTACCGATTTATGTGTACGGCGAGCCCGTATTGAGAAAAATTTCCGAAGAAATCGATGTAGATGACCCCAACATCAAGCAATTGGTGGCTGACATGTTTGAGACCATGTACCATGCCAACGGCGTGGGACTGGCCGGCCCGCAAATCGGCAAGGCCATCCGCATCTTCGTCATCGATTCCGAGCCTTTCAAGGAGAGCTATCCCGATGTGCGCATCTACAAGGGTGCCTTCATCAACCCCATCATTACCAAGGAATGGGGCGACGACTTCGTGTTCGGCGAGGGCTGTCTGAGCCTCCCCAATCTCAACGAGGATGTGACCCGCAAGTCGAACATCCACATTGAATACTACGATGAAAACGGTGAGTTCCATGACGAGGATTTCGACGGATTGGTGGCCCGCATCATCCAACACGAGTACGACCATCTGGAAGGCCGCGTGTTCACCGACCGACTCTCTCCCATCAAGAAGATGGTCCTGAAGGGCAAACTGAACGACATTGCCACAGGCAAGACCAGAGCTTCTTACAGAACTGTACACAAATAGCTGAAAATGAAAAGATTATTATTACCTATACTCTTGATATCCTTAGGAGTTTTGTTCGGTGCCTGCCATAGCAAGAAGGACGGAGAGAAAAAGAGATTCGGCAGCAAGCAGAAGGATATCATCCAACTGTATAACATGGCCGACTCCATCTACTACAAGGAGGGCCGCATCGACACGGCTGCATTCCTGCGATTCATCGACAAAGCCGTGGAATTTGCCAAAGACTATCCAAAGGATGAAATCTCGCCCGACATGCTGTACCGCGCCGGCATCGGAGCCATGACTATCGCCAAGGTGGCTGAAACGAAAGCACAAAGGGCTACCTATTGCAAAAAGGCCATCGCCATTTTCAACCAGTTTCAGGAAACTTATCCCAATCACGAGAACTACAAGAACTGCTATTATCAGCGCGCCGTCATCTACGACGACATCTTAGGCGACTACAACAGCGCCGAGGACCAGTACCGCGAATTCATCAACCGCTACCCCGACGACCCCAAGACCCCGGAATTGAAGGAATACATCAAGATGCTGGGCAAGAGTGATGAGGAGATTTGGGAAATGATCAGTAAGAGTTGAGAGTTGAGAGTTGAGAGTTGAGGGTTTAGAGTTTAGAGAATAATTCTCTTAAAAGTCAAGGGAGAGTTGGTTTTTCAGGTGGAAGCTGCGGCGGTGGTAGGGACTCATCCCATACTGGTGTACCGCGGCGATGTGCTTCGGGGAGGGATATCCTTTATTATTATTCCAATCATACATCGGATATTCGGCATCCAGCCGCGTCATCAGATCGTCACGATATGTTTTGGCCAAAATGGAGGCCGCGGCGATGGAGAGATAAGTAGCATCGCCCTTCACCACACAATGGTACGGAATGTGCCATTTATCCTGAAATTTATTACCGTCAATAAGCAAAAACTGTGGGGTAACGGACAGCTTTTCCACAGCTAAATTCATACATAAGATAGAAGCATTTAAGATATTGATTTCATCTATTTTAGACTGCGAAACTTCTGTCACTGCAAAGGCTATTGCATCGCGTTCGATGATTTGTCGAAGATGATCTCTTTTGGCAGCGGAAAGTTGCTTGGAATCATTGATTTCTTCATTCACATAATCGTATGGAAAGATGACCGCAGCGGCGCACACCGGACCGGCGAGACAGCCACGACCCACCTCATCACAGCCACATTCCAAAAGAGGAGTATCAGAAAAATGCGATTTTAAAGCCATAGGAGAACATAAAATGCCAGAATCAGGATGTCATGAAGCACAATCCGGCTTTTATATAGGGTTATCATGCTGAAATACATTGTAATAGGCAATATCAGGTAAATCAGTCCTTGTTGCAACGGCAGGCCAGCGAGCAACAGCACCGCGACCATGACGAACATCAGAAGATGGATTGTAACCAGACGCTTACGTAGCACAATCAGCTTGTTGTCATAATAAAGTTTCAGTTGGATAATCAGATAAACCACCAGCAGAATGGTGTAGCCAACAAACACGTAATCAAGGACATCCAATGATTTCAAAGACTTGAACACGCCGAAAAAGGAGAGCTGTTTTAATGACGCCATCAGCACGGGCATCTTGCCGGCAATGAAAAAGCCGCCGAACAGGTAGGCAGTCACGAAAAGCAATCCGAACAGCATGATGGCAATCTCCTTGGACTTTGAATAACGGTGCGTGATGAGGGCCATTGTCAGGAAGACCACGCTAACGACAGACACAGGATCAAACAACGCGCTGATTCCCACCAGCAGACCTGATGTGAAAACGCGGTTCTTGACGGGTCGCTCGTTTTCATCCTGAGTGTTAACCATTATGATCAATGTCGTAAACACCAATGTAAGTACAGCTGGAGTCATGATTTTCACAAGCCCACCGACATTCATTGTCAGGAGAAAGAACACGACCGGAATAATGGTTTTATTGTCCGCAAATCTGTTCGCAGAATAAAAATGCCCTATCAGCAGAGACTCCAAAAGAAGCAGCAGGATACAAGTCACTTTCAGATGTATGGGGTGTGCCGTCCAAAATGAAGCCAAATATTGAAAAAAAATGGATTGTCCGTCGGCTGGGCACACCGTGATTTCGGTCACAATGGTGAAAATGCCCCATGCAAGCAACAATGCAACCAGGACCCACTGCACAATCGTGTTTTTATTGAGGTAGTAGAACATCTTTGAAATTTGCGGCAAAAATACAAAAAAGGCATCTAGGTACAAGAAAAATAGTATTTTTGCACCCTTTTTTAGAAAATATAAAAATATAACATAATGGTCCAGAATAGAAAACTCCAATTTATGGTAGCAACATTTGCTGTTATTTTCTTATGTGCCAGCAATTTATTGGCATCATCACCAACAGCAGACCAACTATCATCCCGTGCTTGTGACGAGGACAACCCTTGCGATACTATGACGATTGTGCCGGACACACTGGAATTTTGCGCATATGACAACGCTCTGCCGTTTGTATATGAAGGCAATTCTCTGAACACAACTGGTTACTACACGTATCACTATGTGACCGCGCTAGGGTGTGACAGTACCGTAGTGGTTCATTTTCAAGTCATGCCTGCTGACAATCGCGAGACGTTCCAACGTGTTACGGTCTGTTCCCATGAACTTCCATATATTGAACAAGACTCTGCATTGACTGAGCCTGGTCTGTACCGTTTCTTCACAACGGCTCAAAATGGTTGCGATTCAGCCTATTACATTCTTCTCGCCGTAATGGAGAGTCCTGTCGTGAACACCCATGGTGGCGGTTACCTGTGTCCAGGTGCCTCCGCAACCCTCACGGCGAACAACTGCAACCACTGCCAATATGAATGGAGCACTGGTGAGCAGACTCCATCCATCACCGTTGACGGTGCAGGCGTTTATTATCTGAATGTTACCAACACCAACAACTGCACCATTACGGATTCCGTTGTTTTAATAGCAGCTCAAGAGCCCGACGCTCATATTGTCGGAGACACTGTTTGTTGTTTTGGAAGCTCTGTCTCCCTATCAGTATCGGGATCGTTCGAGTACATCTGGGACAATGGCATTTCCGGTCCGATTACGGTAACGCCCGACCAGGACACCACCCTCCGGGTAACCATTTTTGACCTGGAAACCTCGTGTAGCAAACGTGACAGCATCCGTCTCCACGTCCACCCTACCCCTACGGCTTTCATTTCCAGCAACACTTTGGAAATCTGTAGCGGCGACAGCACTTTGTTGACGGCAACTGGAGGAGTGCGCTTCCGGTGGTCAACGGGCGACACAACGGCCAGTATTTACGTCAAGGAAGAAGGAATCTACAGTGTCGTTGTCTTCAATGAGTTTGGTTGTTCCGACTCCACTTCAGTGACGCTTGCCGTCCATCCAAATCCGGATATCACCATTTCTGGCAACACCTCATTCTGCTCCGAACAGGCCGCTACCATCACTCTATCCGGTGCCGTTTCATACGTATGGAGCAACGGTAACAGGACCTCAACCTTGTCCACCAGCATTCCCGGAAATTACAGCGTAACCTGCACCAGCAACTACGGATGTCAAACCATCATCTCCATACCGCTTACGCTTAGCACTGTCCAAGCCACCCTCAGCGGCAATTTCACCTATTGCCAAGGAAGCCAAACGGTTCTGAAAGTGATGGGTGACTCCACCAACACGTACCAATGGGTCAACGGCTCACAGGCAGATTCCATGGTAGTTTCCTCCACTGGCGTCGTGTCGGTCATCGTCACCAACACCAATGGATGCCAAAAGATGCTCTCCGCAAACATCACCGAGCTTCCAGCTCCAAACCCTACCATTTCTGTCACGCAAGGCGACCTGGTTATCTGCGAGGGCAAGAGTGTGTCTCTCCGCGCATCGGGTGGTTTCAGTTACCGTTGGAGCAACGGTAAAAACACCAATATCATCACCGTCAACCAGCAAGGCACCTATACGGTGACGGTCACCTCTGCAAACGGATGTTCGGCCGAGATCTCGGAGTCCGTTATTGTTAACCCCAAACCCCAAGTCACCATTCTGGCACCTGACACCGCCTGTGCCGGCGATCAATTCCAGATACATGCCATATCTCCTACGGCATCATCTTACTCTTGGTCATCCGGCCAAGCCACATCTTCCATCTTGGTTCAGCCCAATGTGGGATTATCCTATTACATGGTTACCGTAAGAGACAACAACGAATGTACAAACACAGCCTCCACAACCATTGCCGTCGTATCCAAGCCCACGGTATATATCAATGGATTGAACAACACCACTATTAACATCTGCCAGAATGAGGCCATCGTACTGAACGCCACTCCTGGAGCAAGCTACCAATGGAGCAATGGCATGTCCACCAGTTCCATACTAGCCAACAATATCGGCACGTACACGGTTACCGTGACCAGCCAGGAAGGATGTTCTTCTTCTGCCAGTTTGACTTTAGCCACCAATCCATTACCGGTGGCGACCATCACAGAGAACACTACCATCTGCCAAGGTCAGACCGCCACATTGTCTGCTACCCACAACAACAGCTATACCTACAACTGGTCTAACGGGAACAACACCAACAGCATCATCACCAGCACAGCGGGCACATACACCGTTACGGTGACAAACGAATACCACTGTAGCAATATTCTCAGTACCACATTGACTGTCAATGAAAGGCCTCAAGTGAATATCAGCGGCAACAATTCCATCTGTGCAGGCGACTATTCCCAGCTCACTGCCACTGCCAACATGCCGTGCAGCTATGTATGGAGTACAGGCGACACGAACAGCATCACAAGCGTCGGATCTTCCAACACATACCGTGTCACCGCCTACAACGCCAACGGATGCGACAATACAGCATCCTTAAGTGTGACTGTTCATCCTCTTCCCACACCGTACATCATCGGCAACACTACTATCTGCAGAGGCACAAGTACCACTCTCACCGCCACAGGCGGTGCGTCCTACATGTGGTCCAATGGCCAAACCACCTCCCAAATATCTGTCAGCCCGTCCTCTGATCTCACCTACACGGTGACAGCCACCGACCAATTCGGATGCAGAGGCGCCATATCAGCCACGGTGACGGTAAACATCGTCCCCTCCATCAACATCTTAGGCAACAGAGCCTTCTGTGAAGGCGGTTCCACCACATTGACTGCCACTGGCGGCTCTTACTACACTTGGTCCACCGGTGAAAACACAGCTTCTGTCAACATCGGCACAATGGGCACCTATTCGGTCACAGCCACCAACTCTCTGGGTTGCACAAATAGCGAATCCGTCACCGTCACCTCCATGGGCCGTCCTTACATCAGCATATTCGGCAAAAGCAGCATTTGCGCTGGCGAGACTGACACGCTGGTAGCCGGAGGAGCAAACCAATACATCTGGAGCACGGGCGAAACCGGTTCTACCATCCATGTCATGCCGACTCAAAACACGACCTATTCCGTCACCGGCACAGGTTACAACGGATGTACGGCTGTTGTCAGCAAGGTCGTCAACATCAACGAGAGACCCAACATCCAAATCAATGGTATCACCACACTCTGCGATGGTGAGAGCACCACACTCACTGCCATCGGCGGCACGTCCTACCAATGGGCCAACGGCAGCACCAGCGACCAAATCGAAGTCTCACAGAGCGGAAATTACGCAGTTGTGGGATTCAACGAGGCCGGATGCAGCAACAACAGCTCCCTTGTGGTGACCGTCAATCCGACCCCGACCATCACCTTGACTGGTGCCACCACTTTCTGTGAAAACACCACCTCTATCATCATGGTAGATGGCGGTAGCAGTTATCACTGGAACACAGGATCTATGCAAAGCACGATCACTTTGATCTCCGGAGGCTCCTATTCAGTGACCGTTTCCAACGACTACGGGTGTTCGTCCGACACCTCTTTCGTGGCCTCCACATGGCCCACACCGGAGGCTGTCATTACAGGAACTTCCGACCTGTGCGAGGGCGAATCCGGTTATCTTACCGTCTCAGAAAACGCCTATTACACATGGAGTAACGGTAGTAGTTCACAGACCATCAACATCACCCCATACGAATCGACCACCTACTACGTGACGGTGACTGACATCAACGGATGCAACAACTACACATACAAATCAGTGGCAGTGCATCCTACCTATCACAACAACTTCACCGCTGAAATATGTCAGGGACAGGCCTTCTCACAATATGGATTCCAGATTCCCGTACAAAATGAGCCAGGCGTCTTTACTTTTACCGACAGTTTGATTAGCAAATACGGCTGCGACAGCATTTTATCGCTGACGCTAACGGTCAACCCGAGCCCGATAGTCAACGGCGGTATCATTGGAAATGATGTCGTCACCAACTACGGCAATTATTACTATTACATCACGGATGTCGTCAATGCCACCATTTTTGAGTGGACCATCACCAACCCCAGATGGACCTTGCAAAACAGCAATATCAACAGCGCATTCTTAGACATCCAGTCGCCCGGCTCCGGAACCTTGATCGTGAAAGCCATCAACTCATGCGGTTATCAAGACACCAGCCTCACCATCACCTGCAATGTAGGTGTGGACGAATACCTCAACGAAAGCGAGATTCTGGTTTACCCGAATCCGGTTTCACAATCATTGAACATCAACCTGGAGAAGACGACGCTTGATGTCAGCGAAATCCAGCTCTTTGACTCAAAGGGCCGTTGCGTGCGATGCATTCCTGCCAATGACAGTCAAATACAAATCGACTGCACGCCATACGCCAACGGGAACTATGTCATCCGCTTTGTAAACGACAAGGGCCGAGTCGTGGACAGCAGGAACATCATCGTCAACAAATAATCGTCCTTCATCATAAAAGACAACATATCCAAACCTAACCAATTCTATCATAAGCAAATGGAATACAACTATCGCGAAATCGAAGCCAAATGGCAGAAAATCTGGAAAGAGAATCACATCTACAAGACTGAAATAGACCATTCCAAACCGAAATACTATGTTTTGGACATGTTTCCCTACCCTTCCGGTGCAGGTTTGCACGTAGGGCACCCGCTGGGTTACATCGCTTCAGACATCTATTCCCGCTACAAGCGCCAAAAAGGCTTCAACGTGCTGCACCCGATGGGCTACGATGCTTTCGGCCTGCCCGCTGAACAGTATGCTATCCAGACAGGCCAGCACCCCGCCATCACGACTGAGAAGAACGTGAACCGCTATCGCGAGCAATTGGATAAGCTTGGATTCTGCTACGATTGGGACCGTGAGTTCAAAACGTGCAATCCCGACTACTACAAGTGGACGCAATGGACCTTCATCCAGCTGTTCAACTCCTACTACTGCAACCAAGCCAAGCAAGCCAGGCCCATCAGCGAGCTGATTGAGGCCTTTCAGACTTCAGGAACAGATGGCCTTGACGTGGCGCAGACCAATCCGATGTCATTCACAGCAGAGGAATGGCTACAGATGAGTGAGAAGGAGCAACAGACCGTTTTGATGAACTACCGTCTGGCCTACCTGGCAGACACGTGGGTTAACTGGTGCGCAGGTTTGGGTACCGTGCTCGCCAACGATGAGGTCGTGAACGGGCTCTCTGTGCGCGGCGGCTTCCCCGTGGAGCGCAAGCTGATGAAACAATGGATTCTTCGCGTGTCCGCATACGCCGAGAGACTGCTGCAAGGATTGGACAAAGTGGAATGGACCGACTCATTGAAAGAAATTCAGCGCAACTGGATCGGCCGCAGCGAAGGCGCCGCCATCTGGTTCCCGCTGGCTCAAGATGGTCAGTACGACTGGAAGAAAATCTACATGGGTGGCAATATTGACGGTTTGCAGAACGAGGTGGCATTTGAAATTTTCACCACCCGTCCTGACACCATCTTCGGAGTAACCTTCATGGTACTGTGTCCTGAGCACGAGATGATCAAACAAATCACCACACCCGAGCAGAAAGCGGAGGTGGAAGCCTACGTGACATGGGCCAAGAACCGCTCCGAGCGCGAGCGCCAAGCCGAAGTCAAGAAGGTGAGCGGCGTGTTCACGGGTGCGTATGCCATCAACCCCATCACCGAGGAGCGAATCCCGATTTGGATTAGCGACTACGTGTTGTCCGACTACGGCACCGGCGCCATCATGGCCGTGCCCGCGCACGACAGCCGAGACTTTGCCTTCGCTCGCCACTTCAATTTGCCTATACGCCAAGTAGTGGCCCCGAATCCCAACGACCTGAGCGACCCCAGCACCTGGGAGGAAAGCATGGACAGCAAGACCGGCTATATGGTGAACAGCGGTTTCATCGATGGTATGACGGTCAAAGAGGGCGGCAAAGCCATCATTGAGAAGGTGAACAACATGTGTATCGGCTATGGCACCGTAAACTACCGTCTGCGCGACGCCATTTTCAGCCGCCAGCGATACTGGGGTGAGCCGTTCCCCATCTATTACAAAGACGGCATGCCCTACCCCATTCCTGTGGAAGAGTTGCCGGTGAAATTACCGGAGATTGACAAATTCCAACCCACCGAGACCGGTGAGCCGCCACTGGCACGTGCCAAAGACTGGACCTACAAAGGCTATCCTATGGAGTATAACACCATGCCCGGATTCGCCGGCTCTTCCGGTTACTACCTCCGTTACATGGACCCGCACAACGACAAGGAGTATTTCTCCAAGGAAGCCAACCAATATTGGCGTAACGTGGACCTCTACGTGGGTGGTGCCGAGCACGCCACCGGCCATTTGATTTACTCCCGTTTCTGGAACAAGTTTCTGTTTGACATCGGATTATCCTGCGAGGAAGAACCCTTCCAAAAGCTCATCAACCAAGGTATGATCCAAGGACGATCCAATTTCGTCTATCGTATCGTGGGCACCAACCAATACGTGTCTGCCGGACTAAAGAACCAGTATGAGGTAACCCCCATCCATGTGGACGTTAACATCGTGCACAACGACGTGCTTGACATAGAAGCCTTCAAACAATGGATGCCCGACTTCGCCGATGCAGAGTTCATCTTAGAAAACGGTCAATACATCTGCGGCTGGGAAGTTGAGAAGATGTCCAAATCAAAATACAACGTACAGAATCCTGACGATTTGGTGGATAAGTACGGTGCCGACACGTTGCGCATGTACGAGATGTTCCTCGGCCCCATTGAGATGGCCAAGCCTTGGGACACCAACGGCATTGAGGGTGTTTCCCGTTTCATCAAAAAGTTCTGGAGACTGTTCAACTCGCAGAACAACGAGTGGAGCATTTCTGAAGAAGAGCCCACCAAGGCCGAATACAAGATTCTGCACAAGACCATCAAGAAGATTGAGGAAGACAACGAGAAGTTCTCGTTCAACACGGCCATCAGTGCCTTCATGATCTGTGCCAACGAGCTGGCCGATGCCAAATGCAACAAGCGCAAGATTCTGGAGCCGCTTTGCATCCTCATGTCCGCATACGCGCCACACATCTGCGAAGAGCTCTGGTCATTGCTCGGCCATGACGAATCCATTGTCAACGCCAACTTCCCCAAATTCGACGAATCCTATTTGCAGGAAAGCGACGTCACCTATCCGGTATCATTCAACGGCAAGATGCGTCTGAAAATGTCATTTCCTGTGTCATATACACAAAAGGAGATTGAGCCGCTGCTGATGGAGAATCCCGATGTGCAGAAATGGATGGGTGGCGCGACACCCAAGAAAATCATCGTGGTGCCCAAGCGCATCATTAACATTGTCTTGTAACCAAGCATGAAGCAGAAAGACTTCGTCTTCAACATTTGCTTTCTACTCTTTCTGAATCTGCTCATCAAGCCGTTTTGGATTTTAGGCATTGATGTGGGTGTGCAGAATCAGGTTGGAGCGGAGTCGTATGGTCTTTACTTTGCCATTTTCAACTTCACCTACATGTTCAACATACTGTTGGACATGGGCATCACGAATTTCAACAACCGTAACATTGCCCGAAACCGACAGTTGCTGGACAAACATCTCTCCAGCATCATCCTATTGCGTTTCATGTTGGCTATCGCATACATGATTGTGGTGTTCGCCGTGGCACTCCTCATCGGTTATAGAGGTTTTATGCTGAAGTTGTTGTTCTGGACAGCTGTCAATCAATTCCTGAACGCCTTCCTGCTTTATCTGCGTTCCAACGTATCCGCCCTGATGATGTTCAAGACCGACAGTGTGTTGTCGGTACTGGACCGACTCATCATGATCATCTTGTGCAGCATATTGCTTTGGGGCAACATCACATCCCAGCCGTTCAAGATCGAATGGTTTGTGTATAGTCAGACGATTGCCTACGTCATTGCCGTGGCTGTGGCTCTGATTATCGTCATTTCCAAATCGCACTTGCGCAAGTTGCATTGGAACAAGGCGTTCTTCCTCATGATTTTAAAACGGAGTTTGCCCTTTGCCACGCTCACATTGTTGATGTCCTGCTACTATCGCATCGACTCGGTAATGTTAGAGCGCATATTGCCAGGTGACATTTCAGCCGCGCAGGCGGGTATTTATGCCTCTGCATTTCGTCTGTTGGATGCCTTGGTGATGATTGCGTATCTGTTCTCCGTCATTTTGTTGCCATTATTCTCTAAGATGCTGAAAGAGAAGGAGGACATAACACCCATCGTACGCACGGCGTTCTCATTGCTATTCCTGTTTTCTGTCAGTGCGACAGTCATCCTGCTATGCTACAAAGAGCCGGTTATCCGGTTGCTGTACGACGAGCATATCGCGGCCAGTATCGGAGTGCTCTCGTTGCTGATACCCTGCATCATCCCCATATCGTTGATGTATGTATTCGGCACATTGTTAACTGCCAAGGGAAGCATGAAAAAGTTGAACATTACTGCCGCCATTGGCATTGGCGTCAATATACTGATAAACGTGATATTGATTCCCCGCCTGCAGGCGCGCGGCGCAGCCATCGCCAGTTTGAGCACGCAGTCGGTGGTTTCCCTGTTGCAGTTCATCATCGCCATGCGCGAGCTCAAGATTCCGTTGCGCACCCTGCCTTGGTTCTCGTGTCTCCTGTTCACCGCCCTGCTCATCCCCACAGCTATTGTTTCCACCCGAATACTGCACGGCCATGTAGTGTACTCCCTGCTCATCATGGCAGGTGTGGCGCTGGTGTACGGTTTTGCCACGCGTCTGATGCAGATTGAACATAACAAATTATTGTTTTGGCGGAAAGAAGAAGAATAGCTATTGTTCTACGTCAACAGCAAATATTTAATTGAGAGTATGACCGATTTCGCCGCCATCGACTTTGAGACCGCCAACGGGCAGCGCAGCAGTGTATGTAGCGTGGGTGTGGTGCGCAGCGGCGTCATCACCGACACATTTTACAGTCTTATCAAGCCCGAGCCCGACTACTACGCCTGGTTCTGCCAGGAAGTGCACGGCCTAT
>JBGURP010000028.1:0-1788 GCA_045132055.1 Bacteroidales bacterium | reverse complement strand
TGCAGAATGTCACCGTAACGGGCCAGCAGGGCCATAATTCCCGGCCAGTGAAGGACGCAATTCCAGGCCAGATGTTGTCACAATTGCCGGCCAGTAAGCGGCAAAACCTCTATAATGGAAACACCTTTTTCTTAGAAAAGGAATCCATTTTGAGGAGGTCCATATATGGACTACAAGAGAGTGCTCATCCTCCATTTTACCAATGGAATGAGCAGCAGGGAAATCTCCGAGACCACCGGGGACGGGAAAACCACGGTTAACGAGTTTCTGAAGCGCTTCAGGGAGTGCGGGGAACTGTCGTATCCCCTGCCGGAAGAGGTCACCAACGAATTCATCGCAGGTTGCCTGTACAGGAAGGCCGGGAATCTTGTCAATTCTGAACTCTACAGGGATTTTGACCCGGAAGAAGTTCACCGTGCGCTGACGAAGAAGGGTGAGACGCTCAAGCACCTTTGGAAGAAGTACAACGCAGTCGGAACGGTGAACGGCCGGAAGCCGCTGAGCTACAGGCAGTTTTGCCGGCGCTACACCGCTTGGCTTGACAGCACCAAGGTTACCTTTCACATTCAGCGGATTCCCGGCGTCAATCTTGAACTGGATTTTGCCGGTAAAACCTTGTGTATCCATGATCGTCGTGACCCGGAGACGACGACCAAAGTGACCATCTTCGTGGCCACGCTGTCGTTCAGCGATTACTTCTACATTGAAGGAATGACCTGCTGCGACATCAGCAACTGGATTCGTGTCAACAACAATGCCGTTTCCTATTTCGGTGGGATCACCCAGACGGTCACGCCCGACAACTGCAAGGTTGCCGTTACTGAAAACAAGGACTGGATCAACCCCAGCGTGAACAAGGACTTTCAGGCCTGGGCTGAACACAACGGCACCGTCATCATGCCCGCCAAGGTGCGCAAGCCCCGCTGGAAGCCGAATGTTGAGGGGCATGTGAAGATCGTCACTATGCACATCCTGGTTGAGATGGGGGAGATGACCTTCTACTCTCTTGACGAGCTTAATGCCGAGCTTTGGAAGCGGATGGAGCAGGAAAACCGTGAAAACTTCCAGGGCCTCAGGTATTCCAGGCGGGATTTGTTTGAGGCCGAGGAAAAGGATACGCTCCTTCCGCTGCCGGATACTCAGTATGAATATCTGGAACGCAAGAGCGTCAAGGTCGGTCCGGACTTCTCCTTCACCTTTGACAAGGTTCACTACTCCATGCCCCGCAAGTATCTCAAGAAGACGCTTGAGATTCGCGCCGGTGCCAAGAAGATCTATGTGTACAACGAGAATGGCGATCTCGTGCGTACTCATGACAGGAGCTATACGCCGAAAAGCTGGGTGGTAATCCCGTCGGACATGCCCAGAGAATACAGCGATTACGGCTATTGGAACAAGCCGTACTTCCTGGCGAAAGCCGAAAGCATTGGACCTGAGACGAAAATTCTCATTGAGCGTGTCATTGAGAATTTTCAGTACCCTGTGCAGTCCTTCCGCAGCTGCTTTGGGATTCTGCGCTACGCGGAGAAGTATGGAAAGCTGGCTCTGGAAGAGTGCTGCCATGACGCCATTCTTCACGGCAAATGCAACTACACCTACATTGCCAACACCATCTCCATGTATGCCAAGCCTGCCGAAGAGCCGCCGTTAGACAGGATGAGCAGTACTTTGAAGCCCACTGCCAAGGATACTGTCGTTACGGGCATTTACAAGGATGACGACTCGAAATACTCGCTGGAAAGCCTTCTCAAGCGCCAGGAAGAAGGTGATGTGCGGTGAGTAACAAGA
>JBGURP010000027.1:0-285828 GCA_045132055.1 Bacteroidales bacterium | reverse complement strand
GGCGTTCGCCTGCAACAGTTTCACGTGGTACGGCACGACGTACACGTCAACCCCTGTCGTTGCACCGACGCACACGTTCACGAATGCTAGCGGCTGCGACAGCGTGGTGACTTTGCACTTGACGGTAGGCCACAGCAACACGGGTGACACGACAGCGTTTGCATGTGACCGCTTTGATTGGTACGAGCATACGAATATCACCTCCAGTACGAACAGCTTGACGCATACATTCACCAATGCAAGCGGTTGCGACAGCGTGGTTACTTTGCACTTGACGGTGGGCCACAGCAACACAGGAGACACGACGGCATTTGCCTGCAACAGTTTCGATTGGTACGAGCATACGAATATCACCACCAGCACGAACAGCCTGACCCACACGTTTACAAATGCTTCAGGTTGCGACTCTGTGGTGACATTGCACCTGACCTTGGGCTACTCCAACACGGGAGACACTCTGGCGTTGGCTTGCGAAACTTTCGACTGGTATGAACATCATAACATCACCTCTAGTACAAACAGTCTGACGCATACCTTTACCAATGCCTCCGGCTGCGATTCAGTGGTGACTTTGAATTTGATAGTCCACCATCCGGTACATGAGTCTGTTACAAGAACAGCTTGTGATAGTTATTATTGGAATGGTACCACCTACTACACATCCGGCACCTATACCTATTCACACCTTTGCGATCATGGTTGTACTCAGGTGGATACCTTGCATTTGACAGTTAATCATACCACATATGGAGATACATCGGCAGTGGAATGTGGTTCTTTTACTTGGCATGGTGTTACTTACAAAAGCACTCCTGCTACTGATCCGACCTATACGATAGTGGGTGGTAATCATGACGGTTGCGACTCTGTGGTGACCTTGCACTTGACGATACGTCCTTCATACGTGACTGTTTTGGAGGAAACAGTGCATTCAGGTACACATTTCCCGTTTTTGTGGAACGGAATTAACATTACGGGCCCTGGTAACTATACTTATAGTACAACCGCTTCAAATGGGTGCGACAGTATTGTAAAAATAAGTTTTTTGATCGAGGGTTGCAATATTCAAGTTAATCCGATTGTTACCAATGAGACATGTGGTAATGATGGTGTTATCGCAGTGGAGGCCTCAGGTGGCTATTCTCAGTTATATTATTCTGTAAATGCAGGTGTTGATTTCTATCTTGATTCAGTGTTTACGAACGTGCCGGCAGGCTTCCGCGTTGTGGTTGTTCACGATGATTTTGGTTGTTATACTGTGGGATACGCTCTTGTACATCCTTCTCATGGTCTGACCATCTCTTGTGCTCCTGATCTGTATGATACGTTGGCTTTTGGCGATTGTTTTTTGAATATTCCTTCTGCAGATATCCAAGAACCTACGATAAATAGCACGAATTCTAATATCGATATTACTCCCTATCCCCCAAACACTGCATCTGGTACATGGAAATACCCCACATTGGCTGATTGGCCCGCTTATACGGTTACCAATGACATTCCTATGGGTAATATGTTTGGCGAGGGTGACAATGTGATTACTTGGACGTTGAACGATGCTGTTTGCGGCCCAAGGTCTTGCCAACAGCATGTGTATGTCACATTCCCTGAATGTCCGAATGCAATTGATTGCGAAGGCAATGTCTATAAAGGTGTACGTATTGACTGCGATTGTTGGACGCAAACGAATCTCAAATCCACCCGATATAGCGATTGTTCCCTCATTCCTACCGTGTACGAGTATTATAGCAGAATGACTCCAAATGTGGAGGAGAATGTGGAACGCTTTGGCCGTCTGTACAGTTTCGAGTCTGCCGTGCGCGACAGTGCAGATAATGGTTATGGTCATATCCAAGGTGTTTGTCCTGCAGGTTGGTACTTGCCTACACCTGGAAAGTATGATACTTTGGCATCGCATGGCGCTGACGCTTTGAAATCACCGCTCTATTGGTTGGATGGAGGTGGTTCCAATACGACAGGCTTCTCGGCTTTGCCTGCAGGTTGGTATAATGGCAACAAAGACCGGTATGAAGGCATGTATGGCGAAACCTATTTCTGGTCCACTGAGGGCGTGAAAGTCACGGCTCACTGCTATGCATACGGTCTTATGTACAAGTGCGATGAGCTGTTTGAAACCGACAGAAAGTCAGGTGTGGGATACAGCGTCCGTTGTATCAAAGAAAAGAGATAGGATAAGATTATCTTGATTTTATTTGTCAGCAATACATCCCGCCATCTTGAAATAGAGATCGGTGAGGATAATGGCTGTATTTCCGTTGCGTCCAATGTGGTACATGGCCTTGTTGCACTCTTCCGTCATCTTGGTGATGTGTTTCAAGTTAAGGTCTTGAAAAGAGGATAGAATGCCGGATTCCTGATCGGTGACCTTGACCAAAGCGTGGGCACCTGTGTTTTGCATCAGCAGGTTGCGAAGCATACGCAGGATGATGTTGACGAAGGCTTTCTGTTTCTCGCGTCCTTGGCTCACAATCTCACCAAAGAGTTCTTGCACGTGGGCGTAGTTGATTTCTTCGGCGGGTCGCTGGTGGGCATACGCCACGATACTGCTCATCATCGCATAGAAAGTGTCGATCATGTCGCGCTGCTCCGCGTTGTTGCGATAGATTTGCAAGGCTTTGTTATAGTCCCCGTCCGCGATGGCGGTGATGTCGCGTGCTGTGGCCGCATCCATGTCGGGAATCGCCTCTTGCAGGGCTGTCTGCAACTCTTCGTCCGTAAGCTTGGGAATCTTTACCAGCTGCGTTCTGGACAGAATGGTACTTAATATCTGGTCGGGTTTTTCGGAGATAAGGATGAACAGTGATTTGCCATCGGGCTCCTCCAGCGTTTTCAGCAGTTTGGGTGCCGCCGCGTGGTGCAGACGATCGACACACCAGAGAATGTACGTCTTGTAGCCGCCCATGTAGGAGCGCATGCTGTTCTGGTTGATGATGTGCGAGCAGTCGCGGATGTTGATGGAGGGTTGCTTGTTCTCTCCCTGCAGCACGGCCAGCCAGTCCTGCATGTCAATGTGATACCGGTTCTCAATCACATAGTTTTTGAACTCCTGAGCCAATTGGATGGAGTCGGGATCTTTTTTGATGGTCTTGGTGGTGCAGTTCGGAAAATAGATGTGCAGGTCGGGGTGCGACAGTTTGGAAAACTGAATGCAGGATGGACATGTTCCGCAGGAGTCCGTATCGGTGGGGTGCTCGCAGCAGAGATACTGCGCCAGTGCCACTGCCAACGCAAACGCATGGCTGCCCGGCTGTGCCAGGAAAAACTGCGCGTGACTGATGCGGTGCTCGTGCACCTGGTTCAGCAATTGCTCCTTTAATTTCGGGGAAACGATGACATCTTTGAACTGCATAATGCTTGATTTATATTGATTTACAATGGTCTAGTGACGGATATGTTTCAACCAATTCGGATCGTTGGTGTTCTCGTAAGAGTCCAGACATTCGAACAGCTCATCAAGCGTATTGGCCACCAGCAGCAGATTTTTATGGAAAGGACGTAGGAATCCTTCTTCGCTGAAGCGGTCCAACTGGGCGACGAGATGGTCGTAGAAACCGTTCTGATTGAACAGGACAATGGGTTTGGAATGCATGCCGAGCTGGCTGTCGGTGAGTATTTCGAACAATTCATCCATAGTGCCATAGCCACCGGGCAGGGCCACGAAAGCGTCTGCTTCATATTCCAGAAGCTGCTTGCGCTCGCTCATGGTTTTCACGTAGATCATCTTGGTGATGTTCTCGGCCAAAACATGATTGCGGGTAAAGAAGTCGGGCGCCACACCGATTACGGTGCCACCTTGCTGCATGACAGCATCAGCAGCAGCCCACATGAGGCCGATGCAGCCACCGCCATAATACAGCGTGAGCCCCTTTTCAGCCATACGTAACCCGAACTCGCGGGCTTGTTGGGCATAGATGGGGTTGTTTCCTTCTGCAGAACCACAAAAAATGGCTATGTTCTTGTATTTCATATCACTTGTAGTTTTATTAAAGCATGATAAACGAGAGAAATGATGAGATAGGCCATGATGATGAGTGGGAATGCACCCCAGCGGAAGATCGGTATCAGCAAGATGCCGATGATGATCAACGTGTAGCGTGCAATGTTCACTCCTTTCCACTTGTAATCTTTGAATTTCAGCGAAAGCATCCAGATGTGGGATACCAGTAGCAAAGAGAATGCGATGGTCAGCAGCCAGACTACCCAGAAATTGTTCAGGAACACAATCCGGTCAGCGGCCATTGGTATGAAGCCCAGAAACATGGCATTGGCAGGGGTAGGTAATCCCAAGAAAGAGGAGACCTGTTTCGAGTCAATGTTGAAACGGGCCAGTCGCACGGCCGAGAGTGCAGGTACCAGCAGCGCGACGAAAGGCAGGAACTCGTACAATACGCCCAGATGCAGCGGCGATATGCCTTCTGTGCAACGCACGAGCCACGTGTACACGATCATGCCGGGCGCCACACCAAAAGAGACTACGTCGGCCAGCGAGTCTAACTCCTTGCCGATAGCGGAACTGACTTTCAGCAGACGCGCAGCAAAGCCATCTGAGAAATCAAACAGTGCTGCTATGAGGATGAAGATGGCCGCCGTCTCCAGATTTCCTTTCAACGCGGACATGGCTGACAAACATCCGCATACCAGATTCAGACAGGTTAATGTGTTTGGGATATGTTTTTTCAAGGGTTAAAGGGTTAAAAGGTGAATGGGGTACATGGGGTTCATGAGGTAAATGGGATAAAGGAGGGGAGGGTATTTGTTATTTCAACACCCAATATTTCGGGTTGACGTTCTTGGCAAAGGTCTCCGCCTCTTCTTCGGTGTCGAATATGCCGATGCAGACACGCAGGTTGGCTCCCGGTTGCATGACGATTTTCGGCTCATACTGATCGAGATTGCGTTGCTTGATATGGCGCACGGCGTCCTGCTCGGTGGGCAGACTGCCGGCAATGACGTAGTAGTGGCCCTGCTCGAAGCGGATGACGGGATAGTTGCCAGTTGCGGTGGTGCGCACCACTTCGGGGGTATAGACCTCCGACTCTGTTGCAACTTCCTCCTCCTTTTCCTCCGGAGTTACCTCTTCTTCGTATGTCGCAGTCTCCTCTGCAACTTCTTCATCCTCTTCTGTGATTACTTCTTCATTGGTCGGACTAAATTCCATTTTGATACGGTGGAAGGTGTCGATTAGCTGTTGCCTGAACAAATAGCCCAGCACGCCTAAGACAATAAGAATGAGGAGAACGAGCAGCCACCACCAGCTGCGGCGCTTGTTCTTCCTTCTTTTAGCCGGTTTCTTATCATTAGTACCTGCACCATTTTCTACCACCTTCACCTCTTTCTCCTCTTGTTCCTCTTTCTCCTCAGCCTCTTCCTGCAATCTTCTCTCTTCAGCCTCTTTAGCCAAACGTTCTTGCTCTTCGGCTTCTCTTAATCTTTGATTAGCTTCTTCTTGCAATCTCTTCTCCTCGGCTTCTTTAGCGAGACGTTCTTGCTCTTGAGCCTCTTTCAATCTTTGCTCAGCTTCTTCTTGCAATCTTCTCTCCTCTGCCTCTTTAGCCAGACGCTCTTGCTCTTGAGCTTCTCTTAATCTTTGCTCAGCTTCCTCTTGCAATCTCTTCTCCTCCGCTTCTTTAGCCAATCTTTCTTGTTCTTCCGCCTCTTTCAGTCGTTGCATAGCCTCTTCATGCAAACGTCTTTCTTCATCCACATTCACCTCATTCACCTCATTTAACTCGTTTACCACCTTCACCTCCTGCACCCCTTGCACCTCCTTCACCTCTTCACCCAATCTCACGATTCCCATTCCTTCGAACTCGCGGTTCAGCTCGTCAATGTGGTCGCATACGAAAGTGATGACTCCTTTGTTGTTCAGAGAGAATGTGCCAAAGTTGTCGTACTCCACCTCTTTGTTGTTCTCGATGGCAGTCTTCAGCTCCTCCACCCAGCGGTTGATTTCGGCGGAAGCCTCCGTGATGCGACATTGCTTTTCGCGGCACACCAAATTGATGAATTCAGTGCTGTCGGGTTGGTCATCCTTGACTGTCAGCGTGACCACGTACTGTGGCGGTAGCATGGTGTCGCCGTCAAAACGCGCTGACTGGTACGTTTTGGTGAACGTGCCGAGATCGTTGATGAATATGGAATTGTCGTTTAACAGGGCTTTGATGATGTATTGGATCATGGGGGTTGTTTTAGAGTTTATAAGGTGTTAAAACGTTGGAGATCCTCCGGCGTGTCAATACCGATGCCGGTGTAGTCACAGGGAGCAGTGTAGATGTTGTAGCCGTTCTCCAGCCAGCGCAGCTGCTCCAGCTTTTCCGTTTGCTCCAGCATGGAAGGTGTCAGTTTGATGAGATTTTGAAGCGTTTTGTGCCGGTAGGCGTATATGCCAAGGTGTTGATGATAGGTTGGTGCTTCGGAGGCTGTGTCGCGGCGGTAGGGGATAGGGAAGCGGCTGAAATAGAGAGCTTTCCGGTCTTGGGCAATCACTACCTTCACCTTGTTGGGGTTTTCGGCCTCCTCGGGGTCGGTAAACGGCCGCACCAGTGTGGCGATTTCCACTTCGGGGCGAGCGAACAGGCTCGTGAGCAGGCTGATTTCCTTGGCGCTGATGCCCGGCTCGTCGCCCTGGATGTTCACGATAACGTCCTCATCGCCGAGTTGCAGCAGGCGCGCGGCCTCGCCACAGCGGTCGGTGCCCGACGGGTGGTCCGGGCTGGTCATCACAACATGGCCGCCGAAGCCACGCACACACTGTGCGATGCGCTCGTCGTCAGTAGCCACAGCCACTTGGTCGAGCCCTGACTCACGCACATGCTCATACACCACCTGGATCATCGGTTTGCCGTGAATCAAGGCCAGCGGCTTGCCCGGGAAACGGGTGGATGCGTATCGCGCAGGTATAATGCCTATGAATCCCATTATTTGAAAAGACCGAACAGCTCGGCGTCAATCTTGTTGATAATCTCACCGAAATCCTCAGGCTTCTCGGCAAATTTGATGGTGTTCACATCTACCACGAGAAGCTTGCCATCCTTGTAGTTGGAAATCCATTTTTCGTACTTCTCATTCAGATTTTCCAGATAAGAAATCCGGATGGAGTCCTCGTACGCACGACCGCGCTTGTGGATTTGGGTTACCAGCGTGGAGACGTCAGCCTTGAGATAAATGAGCAGGTCAGGAGCTTGCAGAAACTGCGTCATCAGCTCGAACAACTGCGTGTAGTTGTCGAAGTCGCGGGTGGCCATCAGGTCCATCTCGTGCAGGTTCGGGGCGAAGATGTATGCATCTTCATAGATGGTGCGGTCTTGGATGACATCTTTCTTGCGTTTGCGAATGTCCAGAATCTGACGGAAACGACTGTTCAGAAAGTAAATCTGGATGTTGAAGGACCAGCGTTGCATGTCCTGATAGAAGCTGGCTAAATACGGATTGTTGTCCACGCTCTCGTAGAGAGGCTCCCAGCCATAATGTTTGGCCAGCATTCCAGTAAGGGTTGTTTTTCCGGAACCAATATTTCCGGCGACGGCTATATGCATATTGTCGGGTTTTTAGGTGTTTATTTATCAATTACTTTTATTCCGAATTGATCGAAAAATCTTAAATCTCTAATCTCTAATCTCTCAACTCTAATCTCTAAACTTTCATCATATAATCCCGCATGTCCAAATGCAGAATGTGCTCCAACTCGGCTTTATGGGCGTCATCCGTGCGGATGAAGGCGGTGGCGGCCACACCGACAGTCGGATCGGCCAACGGGCGCAGCTCCAGCACGTCCATCATGTCCTCGCGGAATTTCTTCTCGTTGAAAACCTCCTTGTCATCGGCATCAGCGGGACGCTCCAGCACGAGGAAGCTGTAGGTGTCCTTTTCCTTGCCTTTCCACATCTCCTCTTTGCTGAGGTGGATGTTGTTCAGATAGGCTACGATGGGATGTGTGCCGCTGATGTGCGTCTGCAGTTCATTCAAGCAAAAGCCTGCGAAGCGCAACGGGTTGATTTCGATCGGGATGGCCTTTTTGCCGTCGTAGCGGAACTCGATGTGCATGGGGAAATCGTGCAGTTTCAGCACTTTGTTGAGTTGGATGAGGAAGTTCATGAAGGGCTCCTCATATTCATCGTATAGTGCGCGGCTGGAACAGTACAGGCGGTCGGAGGTGTCGGACTCGTTCGCGAAACGGTGATGGAAGATGTTGAGGATGGTCGGGTTGCCCTGGTCATCGAAATAGGTATCTACCGCATACTCCTCGCCTTTGATATACTCTTCGATGAGGAACTTCTGCGTTCCGATGACGAATTCGGGGAACTGCGAACCCACTTTGTGGAAGTTTGCTTGGATGTCGCGGATGGCGGCGCGCCACTCGTCCACGTTGTGCACTACGTGCACACCTGCGCTCAGGAAGCCGACAGAGGGTTTCAGAACCAGCGGATATACAAGCTGTTCAGGGTTGATGTTTCCCAATTTGACAATCTCCTCTTCGCAGAAAAAGAAGTCCGGGTACATGTTTTGGCAGATGCGGCGGAAGGTGGCTTTGTCTTTCAGCAGGGCAATCTTGTCCAGCAACTCCTGGTCGGGCAGGTGCTCCACCAGCCAGCCCAACGCGTTCTCCGACATGGTGTAGAGTCGTCCGCGCTTCAGGTATTCGGCTACAAATTCTTCGTCATTCAGCAGATTGAGGTTGTGGCCTTCGGCGACAATCTTCTCCGACATGGCGTTTCTCAGCACGGGGAGATTTTTTTCAATGGCCGTGTTGATGAGGGTTTGGGATACGTATGGTTTTTCTAATATCAACATATTTTTTCGTTATTTTTTCGTTTCGTTTCCGTAGAGACGTTCCATGGAACGTCTCTACAAAATGTTTATTCGGTACGTTTCACATTCATGGCATGCAACACCAGATAGACGCACAATGCTGTGAACATGACGATGGCGAGGATGTTGTATGCGGGTGTTCCAACGTAGTTGGTCATGAAGGTGGGTTCCACGCCACAGTATTTGAGGATGGCGCTGAGCACGCCCATGATGGCGCCGCCGGCAAGCAGACCGGATGCCAGCAATGTGCCTTTCTCGCCGCGAGCCTTGTTGAGGGCTTCGTCTTTGCTGCGAGATTTGATGAACCAGGCCAGGAAACCGCCTACGAGCAACGGCAGGTTAAGCTGCAACGGGATGAACATGCCCAACGAGAATGCCAGTGCTGGAACGCCAATAACATCCAGCAGGATGGCCAGTACCGCCCCCACGATGTATAGAATCCACGGGGTGGAGCCGTTGAACATCAGAGGTTGGATGATGGCGGCCATAGCGTTGGCTTGCGGGGCTACCAGAGCATCTTCGCCCGTGTAGCCGTATGTCTTGGACAACAACATGATGACTGCGCCCACGGTGAGGGCGGAAACCAAGGTGCCCACGAATTTGAAGGCCTCCTGCTTGAACGGCGAGGTGCCGATCCAATAACCGATTTTCAGGTCGGTGATGAAACCGCCGGCCATGGCAAGTGCGGAGCAGACGATGCCGCCTACCACCAGTGCGGTAAGGATGCCGGCGCCGCCTTTGAGACCCACAGAAGCCAATACGATGGAGGACAAAATCAGGGTCATCATCGTCATGCCTGACACGGGGTTAGTACCCACGGTGGCGATGGCCGTGGCGGCCACGGTGGTGAACAGGAATGCGAAAAGGAAGACTACTAGCAGGCCTACCAGCACTTGCTTGATATTCATGCTCATGCCGCCGAAGAGGAAGAAAATGAACATCAGGACCAGCACGGCGATGAAACCGAAGAGGATGATCTTCATGGAGATGTCGCGTTGCGTGCGCAGCACGGCGTTCTCTTCACTCTTCTGTTTGCCAGCCTTGAGGGCCACACCGAGAGATTTTTTGATGACACCAGCCGATTTGCACACGCCGATGAGACCGGCCATGGCGATGCCGCCGATGCCGATGTAGCGAGCGTAGTTGGCAAAGATGAAGTCAGGGTCGAGGGTGCTCATGGAGGTCAGCACGCCGTCCACATCCATGGCGCCGTATTGGCCTAGCAGCGGAACGATGACCCACCAAGACAGAGCAGAGCCGGCGCAGATGACTGCGGCGTATTTCAGTCCAATCAGGTAGCCAGTGCCTAGAAGGATGGATTCGGCGCTCATCTTGAAGACAAACTTGTGGCTCATGGCCAGTTGCTCGCCCCAGCCGCACATGCGCGTGGAGATGGTGTCAGCCCAGAAGTGGAAGGTCGTCATCAGGAAGTCGTACAGACCGCCAACAAGGCCGCTGATCAACAGCAGCTTGGCCTGGTTGCCACCCTTGGCGCCGGAGACGATGATCTCCGTGGTGGCCGTGGCTTCCGGGAACGGATATTTGCCGTGCATGTCGGATACAAAGTACTTGCGGAACGGAATCAGGAACAGGATGCCCAGGAAGCCGCCCAGCAACGATGACAGGAAAATCTGGAAGAAGTTGACCTGTATCTCGGCCCCGATAGCGGGGTTGGTCTCCTTGATGATGTAGATGGCCGGCAGTGTGAAGATGGCACCCGCCACGATGACGCCGGAGCTGGCGCCGATGGACTGGATGAGCACGTTCTCGGAGAGCGGGCTTTTGCGTTTTGCCAGCGTGGATGCGCCCACCGCGATGATGGCGATGGGAATGGCCGCCTCGAACACTTGCCCGAAGCGAAGTCCAGAGTATGCTGTGGCTGCCGAAAAAATGATGGCCATGATGATACCCCAGGTGATGGTCCAAGCGTTGAGTTCGGGATATTTCTTCTGTCCGAGCAGAATGGGCTTGTATTCTTCACCCTCTTTTAATTCGCGGTACGCGTTGTCGGGGAGTTTGATCTCTTCCGGCTGGTTGATAAGGTCTTTTTCTTGTTCTTCCATATTGATAATGAGTTTATTGCAAAATAAGCATAATAAGCCGCCAAAAATACAAAAAATCGGGTGCCGTTTGAAAGACTGTTATGGCTTTGTAAGAAGAGTTATCAACAGAATCAACAATTCAACCATTTCTCAAATTCTCCAGTGTTTTACTGTTCTGACAACGGTGAGTACTTGAAACTCTTGATGCTAAAAGGTTTTTGCGCCTCCCGGTAAGTTTTATAGTCCTTGTCATCGAAACGGGGTTGCACATTCATCGACATGATCGGGTGCATCTTGAGGCCCGGTTGGTTCAACTGTTCCAGCAGATAGGGGTTGTCAAAGCGTTTGACGAGATGGTCGCCGTAAAAGATGTCCACGTATTCTGGAGTCCAGACCACCTTGTAAGTCGTATATTCATCCATTTTATTAATCCAACCTCGGTGGATGTTGTATCGGGGTTCGGAACGTAGTTCCCCTTTTTCCATCCAGTGCATAGTAGGGCGCATGTTTTTGAAAAACAGTCCTTTGTTGTATTTCGGATTATTGTTGGACCATCCTTCCACACAGTCTATTTCTGGGGGCCATGCGCTGTCGGAGGCGAGCCACAGAGCCGGCCAGAGGTTGGTGCCGTAGGGCATCCGGGCCTCCCATTCGAAGGTGCCGTACTTGAATTCCTCCACGCTGCGGCAGTAACCGGTCTCCCAGCGGCGGATGAGTAAGGTGTTAGAATGCTTGATTTCCCGTCTGTTCTCATGCAGTTCCACCACCACGCAGTTGCTGTCGTCCACAAAAACCATCTCCGAATCATACCAGACGGGCCTTTTAGGATGGGTGATGCCCCACTGCGGCCGGCCTATCCAGGTCAGCCCTTGCCATTGAAATGTAACGATGCCATGCCATTTTTCCATAATAGAATCCTGTTTTGATGAATCGGCGGCGTTTACCGGCTCGCTCTGTCCGTAGCTCCTCCACGGCAAGGCCGCCGTCCATAGCATAAACAAGATGAGCAATCCGATTCTATTCATGTGCTTGTTGCAAAACAAAAGAAAGCGCAAAAGTACGCATTTTTGGATGGAATTTATCATGTATTGTTGATAGTCTGATTTTTTCATATCTTTGCCGCCTTACAATATTGTCAATAGTTTCTATTATGAAAAATGTCTTTATAACTGGGGCGACCAGCGGTTTTGGCGAGGCGATTGCCCGCACACTGGCCAAACAGAATGTCAAAATGATTATTACCGGCAGAACGGAGAACAAACTGATGCAGGTGGCTCGCGAGATAGAAGCCTCCACCCAAACCAAGGTGTTGCCGCTCGTGTTTGACGTGCGCGATTACGATGCCTGTGTGAAGGCCATAAATTCCATTCCAGAGGACTTCCGCGATGTGGATGTGCTGGTCAACAACGCCGGCCTGGCTGTGGAACTCAATCCCGTGCACGAGGGCGCCATTGAGGACTGGGAGCGCATGATCGACACCAATATCAAAGGTCTGCTCTACGTCACGCGTCTGGTTTCTCCTTGGATGGTGGAACGCAAGCAGGGACATATCATCAACTTAGGCTCCACTGCCTCGCATGAAATCTACTATGGAGGCAATGTCTATTGCGCCACCAAGCACGCCGTGATGGCCCTCACCAAGGGCATGCGCACCGATTTTCTGAAATACGGCATCAAGGTGACGCAAATCTCTCCGGGTGCATGCGAAACCAACTTCTCCGTGGTGCGCTTCCATGGCGACAAGGCCAAAGCTGACAAGGTGTACGAAGGCTACGACCCGCTCGTGGCCCAGGATATCGCCGATGTTGTGGAATTCGTCCTGTCCCGCCCGCCGCACGTCTGCCTCAACGAAATCATCATGACCCCCACTGCTCAATTCAACGGGGTAATCCATAAACAATAATTGTAAAGACGCACGGCCACACGTCTCTATCTAACGCACCGACAATCCCCAATATGAAAAAAATGACCTGCATCCTGTTATGGATAACAATCCTGATTTTAGGCAGGGTGGGGGAATTGTGCGCACAAAACACCTATAATGTGCCCGCATCAGGTCAAAATAGCATTACCACGTGCGATGCCATTATTTACGATAATGGTGGGGCCACGGGTAACTATTCCAGCAACTGTAACGGATCGATTGTAATTACTCCAGGTACCCCCAATGGCGTACTGGCTATTACTTCCGGCAATTTTTCCACGGAAAGAAATTATGATTATATTATCGTTTATAGTGGCGTAGGGACAAGTGGAACCCAACTGGCTCGGTTGGAAAGTGCTGGGAGTGTGTTAACCCCTATCGTATCCCAGGATCCTTCTGGTGCCCTGACAATCCTATTCCATTCTGATAATTCGAGCCAACGCTCCGGATTTGAATTGAATGTTCAGTGTGTCGTGCAGATGTCGGACAATGACTATACAGGATGTTCCTTTGTGTGGACGGATCAGAGTGGTTATGGTAATTATTCCAATAATCAGAATGTTATACAAAGAATTTTTTCACCTAATGGGGAGCATTTGTGGGTCTCGTTTCATCAGTTCTCTTTGTCAAGCGGTGATTACTTGTATGTTTACGACGGAAACACAACCAGCGCCTCGTTGATAGGCACTTATACAGGAGGAACGTTGCCTTCTGACATTGTCTCGTCAAGTGATTGCCTTACTTTTCTTTTTACCAGCAATTCCCAAGGCGTAAGCAGTGGCTGGGTGGCGAGTGTGGAATGCACATCATGCCCTTCGGGAAGTAATCCGAAAAGTGTGCGGACAGGTTCACCGTGTGCTTTTGACAACATTCATCCTTTCTGTACAGATGAAAACGGAGGCAATTACCAATATGCTTCTGGTACAACGGGGTCGGCAAATGACTTTTTCGGTTCAGGAAGGGTTGCATGTTTGCTTAGTACCCCGGCGCCGGCATGGTATTACATGCGAATTTCTAATCCGGGAAATATCACCATACGAATACAGCAATCCACAGATGTGGACTTTGCTTGTTGGGGACCTTTCAATGCAGAATCACCGGAAGAGTTTATCGAAAATCTCTGTTGTGGATTCTATGACTTGAACATTGCTTCTTCGCCGAACAATACCAATAGTTCAGCACATTATCCATACGGTAATCTGGTGGATTGCAGTTATGATCCACGTGTTTATGAGTATTGTAATATCCAAAATGCCCAAACCGGTGAGTATTACCTGCTGCTGATCACAAACTTTAGCCAAGTGGCTGGGAGTATCAACTTTTATGCCACCCAATCTTCCACGGCTACCACCGACTGTGCCATCATGGCACAGGTGTCGAACGACGGACCCTATTGTGTGGGCGAAACGGCTCATCTCTTCTGTAACAATCCACAACAGGGTGCCTCCTATTCATGGACAGGCCCTGATGATTGGAGTTCCTCATTGGCTAACCCTGTAATAGAATCTGTTACTGCCGATATGGATGGTAATACGTATGCGTTGGTCAAGACTTTGCACGGTTCCAGCTCGGATACCGCCTATACCACCATACACGTGTATAATCCCCAGGCGCATATCATTGCATCCGATACGGTGATTTGCCAAGGCGATTCCGCCTTGTTGATAGCTGAAAGCAATGACGATCAAGAATCGTACGAACTGGTTTGGTTACCAGGGGACTCGCATTCGGATTCCTGCTATGTGACGCCAACCATTACCACTTCTTTTATTCTGAAGCAAACTCTGAATAGATGCGTTGCGGCTGACACAGTGTTGATTCATGTGAATATGCCAGATGTCAATACCGATACCATTTTCCGTCGTATTCCACGCGACTCTTTGCCGTATCCTTATCAGGATCAATTGTTCCCTGATTCGGGAATCTATACACTCAATTATACCAATGTGCATGGATGCGACAGTTCGGTCACTTTGGTCTTGCGACTGTTTGATACCATTTTCGTTAGCCTTGACACTACGGTGTGTCCTGACATTTTCCCCTTTGAATGGGATGGGGTGATTTTCCATCAAGACAGTATGGCCTCGGTACATCATATTGCTCATAATGGAGCGGATAGTATGGTGAATTTGACGGTGCAACATTATCCGAATCCAATTCAGTCGGTGAATATGACGGAGGAAATTTGCGTTGGTGACACATTGCCGGTTTCCATAGGCATCTCTCCACAGTCAGTGCTGATGTATGTTGAGAATACAGCCTCCATCGGTGAAAGCCAGAAGATTTTCCTCCCTGACGGGATGAGTTGTGCCCCGTACGGTAACGTTTACCGATCAGTGGCCAATTTCACGCATTTCCGCCCTGGAGCCACTATGACTGATGTCAATGATATTCTGTATGTTAGATTGAAAATTGAGCATTCAGCCTTGGAAGACCTGAAGATGTCTATTGTATGCCCCAACGGAAACAGGAGCAAGCTCATTGCGGATTATAACCAAACTACGGGAAGTTGGGGCAGTATACCGAATATCTATTTTCGTACTAACCTCGGATTGGCCAACCGTTTGACGGATTCTCTTTCATGCGATAGCACGTTGAATCCAATAGGAGAACCCTGGAATTATATCTGGTCCAATAATACCAACCATAATTACCAATATGCTGCAGGAACATACGGCTACTGCTATGAGCCAGTGAATATTCAATCATATACTAATCCGTACTGGGATTACGATTATCCATGGGAAAATTCGCATGAATCTGTGAAACCCAGCAATCCGGTAAGCATGACGCAGATATATCATCCATATCAGAGTTTCAGTAATCTGATAGGCTGTCCATTAAATGGACAATGGTATATAGAAGTTCAGGATATGCTGCCGAATGATAATGGCTATCTGACGGAATGGGAGCTGGCCATGGCTCCGTCGCTCTTGCAAACCGTCATGCCTTCGGTGGTGACCAAACAGCTCATTGGTCCTTGGGTCACGACATTAACGGACTCTACGTATAACATCATTCCACCGGCAAACCTGATGCACGACACCACGGTTAGTTACAGGTTTCACCTTCAAACCGATGCTGGATGTGTATTTGACACGACAGTCAATTTGACAGTGCATCCCAGATATGAGATGACCCGCGATACTTCCGTTTGCAATTCGGATCTGCCCGTCACATGGTCGGGATTTACCTTCAATGACGCGGGTACTCGGACGCTGCGCTTGCAGACAACACACGGATGCGATTCTGTCATCACGCTTCATTTGGGAGTGAAAGACACCTCGTCCTATATAGAAACGGTGGAATCTTGCGATTCATACACATGGCAGGACGGCATCACCTACACGGCCTCGACGGATCAGCCGACCATGCGACTTCAGAATGCTGAAGGCTGCGATTCAGTGGTGCATTTGAATCTGACAATTCTCAACTCTGTGGAATCCGTGGATGAGGTGTTCGCCTGCGACAGCTTGGTGTGGATAGACGGCAATACCTATTATGAGAGCACCACTGATCCCGAACACGTGATTGTGATGGGAACGGGTTGCGACAGCATCGTGCACCTGCACCTGACTGTGGGACATTCCGTTGTTACAGACACAATGGCGGAAGCCTGCGGAAGCTTTACTTGGTATGAGCATAAGGACATTTTGAACAGCTGCGACAATCTCACGCACGTGGTTACCAAGACGGATGGCTGCGACAGCACGGTGACCCTGCATCTGACGATATTCCCGTTGCCGGTGGCCTGTTTCAATTTCTATACGTTGGAAGATAATTATGAAGTGGAGAAACTTCTGCATTTTGAAGAATGCTCGCCCAATATGGTCAACTATCACTGGGATATGGGCAATTCCGATGTTTTTGAGGAGCCAGCCTTCGACTATGCTTACAGGACAGCCGGGACATACAGGGTGACTTTGCGCGTGACGGACGAGAACGGTTGCTCGGCGGAACGTCACCGGGTAGTCGTAATCAAGAACCCTGAGTTGCAGATATTTGTTCCCAATAGCTTCACTCCCGATCAGAATGGCCTCAATGACGTTTTCAAACCCGTTGGCCTGCATGTCACCGATGACCATTATCTGTTTGTGGTTTACGACAGATGGGGAGAGATTATGTTCAGGACCACAGATCCTGAGCAGGGATGGGATGGAACATACAAAGGACAACTCGTGCCCCCAAACTCCGTCATGACATGGACCCTGCAATGCGCTTCTGACATGGGCATGGTGAGAAAGAAAGGAACGGTTATGGTACTGTACTGAAAGATGAGAGATTGGAGATGAGAGATGGGCATTGGGCATTTATTATTTTCTCTAATCTCTAATCTCTAATCTCTAATCGCTTATGAATATTTTCACTCCTAAATCAAGCAAGTTAAAAGCCCCTCTCGTGGAGGGTATTAGGGCAGGTTTCCCGTCTCCGGCGGAAGATTTTGCCGAACCTACATTGGACCTGAACCGCTATGTTATCAAGAATCCAGCTTCCACATTTTATGCCCGAATCACGGGCGACAGCATGGAGGGCGCTGGCATTAGCGATGGGGATATTGTGGTCATAGACAAGTCGCTGGAACCGAAGGACGGCAACATTGCCGTTTGCTTCATTGACGGGGAGTTTACGTTGAAACGAATCCTCTTGGAAAAAGGACACCTTTGGCTCCAGCCCGCCAACCCCAAGTTCAAACCCATTGAAATCACCGAAGAGAACCACTTTCTCGTCTGGGGCGTGGTAACACATGTAGTCAAGAATTTTTATCTCTAAACTCTAAACTCTAATCTCTCATCTACCTTTATGTTCGGCTTGGCGGATTGCAACAATTTCTTCGTTTCCTGTGAGCGGGTGTTCCGGCCCGATCTCAACGGGCGGCCGGTGATTATCCTGTCCAATAACGATGGCTGTGTGATTTCGCGCTCCAACGAGGCCAAACGTATCGGCATCAAGATGGGGCAGCCGTTCTATCAGCTCAAGCAGACGATCCAGCGTTACGATGTGGCGGTGTTCTCCTCCAACTACATTTTGTACGGAGATTTGTCGAAGCGGGTGCAAATGACCTTGCAGTCGCTGGTGCCGGCTACGGAGGTTTATTCCATTGATGAGTCTTTCCTGGACCTCCGGGGTATAGAACATGACAAGCTGGACGATTTGGGACATCACATCTCATACGTGGTGCAGCGCAACACGGGCATCCCTATCAGTGTGGGCATCGCGCCTACGAAGACGCTGGCCAAGATTGCCTCCAAGCTGTGCAAACAATATCCCAAGCTGCGCGGAAGCTGCTACATGCACCGCCCTGAAGATATTGAGAAGGTGTTGAAGAAGTTTCCCATTGAGGATGTGTGGGGTATTGGTCGCCGATTTTCCGCCATGCTCAAAAGCCGCAATATCCTTACGGCGTATGATTTCACGCAGATGCCCATGAGTCTGGTGCAGTCGCTGATGCACGTGGGTGGCGTGAAGACATGGCGTGAGCTCCGTGGCGAGCCGTGTGTGGAGTTTGAGGAGATGGTCAAGGACAAGCAGCAGATCACCGTGTCGCGCAGCTTCAGCAAGGAACTGACCGATGTGTACGACATCCAGCAGCAGGTGGCGCTGTTCACCTCCATGGCTGCTGAGAAGCTGCGCAAGCAGGGGAGTGTGTGCAACAGCATCATGGTGTTTTTGCTTACGAACAGGCACAAGGAGGATAAACCCCAGCAGTTTGCTAACCGGCTGATAAGGTTGCCCGTGCCCACCGATAGCACGCTCGAGCTCGTGAATGTAGCCGCGCGCACGACGGAGGAGTTGGTGCAAGTGCCGTACGAGTACAAGAAGGCGGGCGTGATTCTGTCCGACATCACACCGAAAAGTGCCATGCAAACCGTTCTTTTCGATGAGGTGGATCATGATAAACAGGACAAGCTGATGAATGCGCTGGATGCCATCAACAAGAAGCAAGGCCCTCGCTCGGTAGTGGTGGCCAGCGCTGGCTTTGACGGCGTGAAGATGAACCGCGAGCACCTGTCGCCCAACTACACCTCGGAGTGGAGCGATATACTGGTGGTGAAGAGTTGAGAGTTACTCTTTTTTTACGACTAACTGCGCGTTCTCGAACTTCACCACCACAATCGGGGTGCCTTTATCGATGAGGCCGTGCTCAGAGGTGGCTTCCAGGATTTCGCCATCAATGTTCACTTTGCCTGCGGGGCGCATGAAGGTGGCCGCAACGCCAGTCTTGCCCACATACTGCTGCATCCGCATGTCCTGCGCGGAAAAGCCCTTGTTGGTTTCCAGCTCGGTTTTCAGGGCCAGACTGCCGAACCGCGTGTCGGCAGTGATGATTTTCTTGCCCAACCACAGCGAGAGAAAGAAACCTGCCGTGGTGCTGATGACGACAATCAGTGCGCTGGTGCCCACCTGCGCGGCAGCATCAAAATTAGGATTGAAGTTGAACTTGAATCCCACATTGAATACCATGGTTAAAATGAACGCGGCGAATATCAGGACGATGCCCGAGATGCCTGCGACGCCAAACCCGGGGATTACGAAAATCTCCAGCATCAACAGGGCTACGCCGACAAGGAAGATCAGAATCTCCCAATGCTGGGCCAAGCCTTCCAAATAGTGCGGCGCAAAGAACAACAACGCACCGATGATGGCAATGATAATGGGTAGCCCAAGCCCGGGCGACTGCAATTCGAAATAGAGTCCGCCCACGATACACATGATCAGAATGCCACTGACCACGGGGTTGACCAAGAAATTAATGAACTTGTCAATCCACGACAAGTTCTGTTCCGTGATAGAGTAGGGACCAATCTGGGCTTTTTGCAGCACCTCTTCGCGGTTTTCGGCAGCACCTTCGCAGAAACCGTGCTCCATGGCCTCTTCCGTGGTGAAAGTCAATACTTTACCGCTGTCACTGATTCCCTTGATTCGCACATCGGGGTCCACCATGGCCTGTGCAATGTCAGGGTTGCGACCGTTCTTTTCAGCAGTCGCCCGCATCAGCGAGCGCATGTACGACTGGTACTTGTCCGGCATAATCTCGCCGTTCTGGTTTACCACGGAAGCTGCGCCAATGGAAGAACCGGAGGCCATGTAGATGCTGTCGCACGCGATGGCAATCAGTGCTCCCGCAGAGGCGGCGTTGTTGTTGATGAATACCAATGTAGGCATGGGTGCGTTCATCAACAGGGTCCGTATCTTGTCCGCGGCATCCAACTCCCCGCCGAAAGTGTTCAGCTCCAGCAGGATGTAGTCTGCCTTCATCTCCGTGGCATCCTTCACCGCCCGTTCCGTCAACCGCAACGCCGGCTTGGAAATGTTGTCGTCTATCGCATAATAATAAACCTTCTGCTGCGCAGACGCAGTGGAAATGCTCAAATAAAATGCCAAAATCAAAAGAACTGATGTGGCGTGCATTCTGCACGCATGCCACGGTTTGGTTCGCATCTCCCCACACTGCGCGCTATCGCGCTTGTGCGGGATTAATGGGATATTGTGCCTTCGGCACATCCTATTATGTTTCAACCCCAAAAAATCACACATAATCATGTCTTCTTGTATCGTAAAAATCTGAAATTATAATCTCCTAATCCCTTAATCTCTAATCTCTCATCTCTAATCTCTAATCATTACCCCAGCTCCACCATAAACGGCACCGCCAGCTTCAGCTCTTTGATGAAACTCTCCACATTCACCTTTGTGCTGAAATTGAAGAAATCGGCGTGATACACATTGTTGTCTTCTACAATGCGGATGGCGAAAGGTACATTCCCTTTGTGTCTCTCCAGTTGGTCTTTCAGTGCGAGCGCCGTCTCGGCGTTGATGTCACGGATGCTGAGCACGAGTCGGACCTCCTTGCACAGTTTCTCGTAGGAATCCTCCAGATACATGATCTGTATGGGCTTGATTTCCGCCCGAATGGACTCCGAACCGTCTTTGTTGCGCCAGCCTCTGATCTGCAGTTGGGCGCGCACGAAGAGCCGTTTTCCGGGCTCGAAGAAGTGGCTGAACTTGGTGTAGTCCTCCCCGAACAGCCGCCATTGCCAGGAACTGTCGTAGTCTTCCAACAGGATGTTACCAAAATCTTTATTATTACGGGTGAGTCCGGAGGATGCACTGGCCACCACGCACACGAAGGAGAACCCTTTGCCGCTGGAGAAAGCTTTTTTCATGTAGCTCTCGTCGTTGAGTTGGCTGAGGTTGACGTTGCTGAAGTTGTTGATGATGGGCTTGTATTCGTCCAAGGGATGTGCGGAAATGTAGAAACCGGCCACCTCTTTCTCGCGCTTCAGCTGCTCGTAGGAACCCCACGGCTCGCATTGCGGGATTTCGGGGTTGCTCTCCTGCTTGACTGTCTCATCCATGTCGAAGATGGAGAACTGGTTCTGAGCCCCGCGCTGGCTTTTGGAAGCGTATGCGATGAGCTTGTCGATGAAGTTGTGCCCCGTGTTGTCCATGATGAAGAATTGGGCGCGGTGCATCTCTGGGAAACAGTCGAACGCGCCGCCCATGGCTAGGGTCTCGATACAGCGCTTGTTGCAGTTGCGCAGATTGATGCGCGACATGAAATCGAAGATGTCGCGGAACGGCCCGTTGGCGTCGCGCTCCTCGATGATGCTATCCACTGCGCTTGAGCCCACGCCCTTGAGCGCGGCCAGACCGAATCGGATGTTGCCCTCTGCGTTGACCGTGAAGGAGGCGTCCGACTCGTTGATATCAGGTCCTAACACCCGGATGCCCTTGCGCTGCACGTCTTCAATGAAAGCACTGATGGTCTCAATCTTGTCCAAGTTATTGGTAAGGTTCGCTGCCATAAATTCAGCCAAGTAATGGGCTTTGAGATAGGCGGTCTGATAGGCTACCCACGAATAGCAAGTGGCGTGCGATTTGTTGAAGGCGTAGGAAGCGAATTTTTCCCAGTCGCCCCAGATTTTCTCCAACACCTTTTCATCGTGGCCGTTGGCTTTGCCCTGCTCTATGAACTTGGGCTTCAGATGATCCAGCTTGTCCTTCTGCTTCTTACCCATGGCCTTTCGCAATGTGTCTGACTCGCCTCGCGTGAAGTTGGCCAGCAAGCGCGACAGCAACATCACCTGCTCTTGATAGACGGTGATGCCGTAGGTGTCTTTCAGATACCGCTCCATGATGGGAATGTCGTACTGGATTTCCTCGCGTCCCTGTTTGCGGTTGATGAACTGCGGAATATAGTCCATCGGGCCGGGACGGTACAGGGCATTCATTGCTATGATGTCCTCAAACTTGCTGGGTTTTAACTCTTTGAGGTATTTCTGCATCCCGGGGGATTCAAACTGGAACGTGGCCACGGTGTCGCCTTCGCAAAAGAGGGCATAAGTCTTCTCATCATCGATAGGGATGGCGTCGATGTCCACGTCTATGCCCTTCGATTTCTTGATGTTCCGGATGGTCTCCTTGATGATGGAGAGAGTTTTCAGCCCCAAAAAGTCCATCTTGATCAACCCGACATCTTCGATAACAGAACCTTCGTATTCGGTGACGAGCACGTCCTCTTTGGTGTTCTTGTCCTCCACGGTGGATAGTGGGGCAAAGTTGGTGAGGTCGTCTGCGCCGATGATGATGCCGCACGCGTGCACGCCCACTTGGCGTACGGTGCCCTCCAGCTGGGAAGCGTATTTCAGCACATCGTGCACGATGACAGGCCCTTTTTCGTAAGCGTCTTTCATCTCAGGCACCATCGAAAGACAATTCTTGAGGTTTACTTTGGGCGCCTTTCCGGTTTTGGGGTCTTCCGGGAATTTGTCGGGCACGAGCTTGGCCAAGCGGTTCGATTCGCCGAGGTCCAGGTTCTGCACGCGGGCCACGTCCTTGATGCTTGATTTGGCGGCCATGGTGCCGTAGGTGATGATGTGTGCCACGCGCTCCTTGCCGTACTTCTGCGTAATCCAATCCAATACCTTGTAACGGCCTTCGTCGTCAAAATCGACGTCAATATCGGGCAATGAGATACGGTCAGGATTCAGGAAACGCTCGAACAGCAAGTCGTATTTCAAAGGATCTATATCAGTGATTTTCAAGCAGTAGGCTACTACGGAGCCAGCGGCGGAACCACGTCCCGGGCCTACCGACACGCCCATGTCGCGGGCGGCGGCGATGAAGTCCTGCACGATGAGGAAGTAGCCGGGAAAACCCATGTTGCGCATGACGCCCAACTCGAAGTCGATGCGCTCCTTGACATCATCGGGCAGCGGGTCGCCGTAGCGCTTGAGTGCACCGTCCATGGTAAGTTTGCGCAGGTAGTCGGACTCCAGCTTGATACGATACACGCGCTCCAAGCCACCCAGCTTCTCGATTCGCCCTTTGCCCTCTTCGTCGCTCTCGAATTCGGCGCGCAAGTCCTCTTCAGAGAACTTCTCCTTGTAAGTCTCTACTGTGCCAAAATCTTCAGGAATGTCGAACACGGGCATGATGGGCCCGTGCTTGAGCTTGAAGGTCTCCACCTTATCAACGATTTCCTGTGTGTTGGCCAGCGCTTCGGGTACATCGGCGAAGAGCTCTGCCATTTCTTCAGGACTCTTCAGCCACTCCTGCTTGGTGTAGTGCATGCGGTTGGGGTCGTTGTAAAGGGCGCCCGTGCTGACGCATATCAGCCGGTCGTGGGCCTCCGCATCGTCCTCATCCACAAAGTGCACGTCGTTGGTGGCAATGATCTTGGTGTTCGTGTCTGCGGCAAGACGCAGTATGCCAGCGTTGACAAGCTTTTGCTGTTCATAGACGTTCTTGTCGCCGCCCGGCTTGTCGGTCTTGTGTCGCTGCAATTCCAGATAATAGTCGTCGCCGAAGATTCTCTTGAACCAGAGCACAGCCTCTTTGGCCTTCTCGTAGTCGTGGTTGGCCAGTGCGCGGGGCACCTCGCCCGCCAGACAGGCGGAGGAGACGATCACCCCTTCGTGGTATTTCTCCAGCAGCTCGCGGTCGATGCGCGGACGCTGGTATTTACCCTCAATCCAGGCGTAGGACACCATTTTGCACAGGTTGTGGTACCCTTGCTCGTTCTTGGCGAGCAGGATGAGATGGTAGCCGCTGAAGTTCTCCTTGTTCTCTTTCACAAACCGGCTGCCCGTGGGATTACTCTTTGTCTGCTTGGCCACATACGCCTCGCATCCGAAGATGGGCTTGAAAACTTTCTTCTTTGCAGCCTCCAGTTTTTCGCGGCAGAGAATGATATCCATCTCGGATGTCAGTTCCGCCATTTCCCGTTCTAAGGCTTTCACCTCATTCTTCGCCGCCCCGTTGATTTTTTCCGTGTAGTCAAAAAACTCCTTGATTCCGAACATGTTGCCATGGTCGGTGATGGCCAGGGCATTCATGCCCGTGCGTATGCACTTGTCCACAAGGCCGCTGATGGTGGACATGCCGTCGAGGATGGAGTATTCGGTATGGACGTGAAGATGTGTGAATTGGGTCATAGAGGTCCGGTTTGTGGTTTTTGAAAGTAAGTTTGCAAAAATACTAAAATATCGTGCAGGTTTGTTACTGATTTTCGGTTTGTTGATAAGATTTTTTTTGGATGACTTTGCCCCGACAAGGCGTCTGTGTTGTCAGTCTTCTTTTTTAACTATTTGGATTTAAAATAATTACGATAAAAGACGATGGGGCGGGCAGGAAAATGAAAAAATCTTTCTCGGATAAGTGTCTCAATATCAAAAAAAATGTATTTTTGCAGCCTCAAAAAATAAGCGAAAAAATTATTAAAGATATAGAGAGATGAAACAAGAATTGATTCAGTACGTAGAGGACAATTTCATTACAAAACAAGAATTTCCGAAATTCAAGGCCGGTGACACCGTTACCGTATCTTATAGAATCGTTGAAGGTTCCAAGGAACGTATTCAGCAGTTCCAGGGTGTTGTGTTGCAAATCAACGGTTCCGGAGCCACCAAGACTTTTACCGTGAGAAAGATGTCCAGCGGTATTGGCGTTGAGAGAATTTTCCCGTTCTCCACTCCGATGATTGCCGGACTTACCGTTAACAAACGCGGTGTGGTGCGTCGCGCACGCATTTACTACTTCCGCAACCTCACTGGTAAGAAGGCCCGTATCAAAGAGCGCAGAGGTTAATCCATCAGTTCTGCCTCTTTATCGCTACACTTCCTCCGATTCCGGGGGAAGTTTTTTTTTGCCTTGCGGCGACGATTTTTTTGTATTTTTGCACCCTATAAAATAAATAGGTATAGTGGCACTGATACAATCGTTTGAAAAATCCGGCAACCTGCTGTTTAAGTACCGTGGACAGATTCCTGTTCTGGTGATGCTGCTTGCCATCCCGCTTCTCTTCGGCTCCAACAGAATATTTTACTTCCAGCTGTTTATGGGCGAATGGCACGTGTTGCAAATCGTCTTTATGGTATTGGCATTTCTGATCTCTCTGTCAGGACTTGCATTGCGTGCATACACGGTGAGCACCACCCCCAAAGGCACTTCCGGCCGCAATACTTCCGGTCAGGTGGCCAAGACCCTGAACACGAAAGGCATCTATTCCATCGTCCGCCATCCGCTCTATCTGGCCAATTACCTGATTTGGGCTGGCGTGCTCGTCTTCATGATGAATATCTACGTGTTCCTGATAGTGTCGCTCATCTATTGGATTTATTACGAACGCATTATGTTCGCAGAAGAGGCATACTTGCGTCAGCAGTTCGGAGATGAATTTGAGGAATGGGCCGCCCGCGTGCCCGACTTCCTGCCCAAGTTCTCCCTCTTCCAAAAAGGCGATCTGGAGTTTTCTTTCAAGACCTTCGTGCGTCGCGAATATGCCACCATTTTCTCTACAGTCTTTACCTACGTTGTGGCCGACTACCTGCTCTTCATCCTGATTGTGGTGGTGAACACTCCGTTCAAGATTCCTTGCGCCAATTGGATTAGACCTTCGTTCTACATACTGCTCATCGCCCTCGTTATCACCCTCGTCATCAAATTCATCAAACACAAAACAAACCTTTTGAAGTCGGACAAACTGAGAGACTGATAAGAATTAAGAATTGAGAATTGAAAATTAATTATAATAACTATAAACTAGTATCTATTAACTATTAACTATTAACTATGAATATCACGCACATTGAACATCTCGGCATCGCCGTGAAAAGCTTGGAAACCGCAATCCCGTACTATGAGAAAGTGCTGGGCCTGAAATGCTACAACATCGAGGAAGTGGCCGACCAGAAAGTTAAGACCGCCTTTTTCAAAGTTGGGCAGACCAAAATAGAACTGTTGGAGCCTACATCTCCCGACAGCACCATTGCCAAGTTCATTGAGAACCGTGGCGAAGGCATCCATCACCTGGCTTTTGCCGTCCCTGACACTGCAGAAGCATTGAACGAACTGGCAGAGAAGGAAGTTCGCCTCATCGACAAGGCTCCGCGCGGTGGTGCGGAAGGCCTGATGATTGGCTTTGCCCACCCGAAGTCCACTTGCAGCGTGCTTACAGAATTTTGCTGCAAACCGGAAGATAAATAGGCATTTGAGAAGATGAAAAATAACAAACCCTGGCTGGCATGCCTGAAGTGGGGCGTGGTCCTTGGTGTGACCTTGGCCCTCTTCGAGGTTGTGAAGATGTTCGCCCGCAACGTGCAGTTTGAGGGTGCGAAGATGTTCGACCTAGCCCTCATCATTGCATACGTCCTGATTCTCTACACAGGTGTGAAAGAGCTGAAGGAGAAATATCCCGACAGACTTTCGTTCGCCAAGGCGTTTCTGGGCTGCCTCATCATCTCTATCACCGGCTCCGTGCTCTTTTTCGGCTATGACATGGTGCATTATGCCGTCATCGACCCGAAAGGACTGGACAAAAAGTACGAGTCTGCGCTTGCCAACTACAAGGCGGTGATTGAGCGGGACACGATCACGGACCAGGAGCTGAATGTCTATCTGGACACGGTGCGTGTCATCATGGCGGAGCAAGAGGCGGCGGCGTTCCAGTCGGATACGCTGACTGACACACTGCGCGCCGATGCCCATCGTGGCACGGACATGATTCTGCACTACTACGAGGAGAAGTTGCTGGCGCGTCGCTCGGCGGACACGGTTCACCAATATCAGTTGTCGAACTTTCCGGCTTACGCGCGGCGCGTGCTGGTGGAAACCTTGGCCCTGTATGTGGCCCAGAACGAAAACCAACCCTCCACGCCTTGCGTACAGCAGACAGTGCAGCAAACCTGCACGCAGCTCAATGCCGTCAATCCCGCAGATGCACGCTTTGAAAAGAACAAGTCACGTGTGCCGCATTACGACAAACCCGGCCGCTACGCCGGCATCAGTGCCATGATGAACCTGCTTTATGGCATGTTCTTCGGCATCTTCGTGGCCATGTACCACTACCGCTCTAAGAATCCAATAGAACAAAGAGCAGAGGGAATTGAGAATTGATAGTTCAAAGTTCAAATCTCTAAACTCTAAACTCTCCTCATCCACCCCTTGAACCCCATTAACCCTTTTCACCTAGAATTAAACCCCAAATCTTATGAATATATCCGTTATAGTTCCCCTTTACAACGAAGAAGAATCGCTGCCCGAATTGGCTGCGTGGATCAAACGTGTCATGGATGAGCATCAGTACACCTACGAGGTGCTGATGGTGGACGACGGCTCCACTGACAAGTCCTGGCAGATTGTGGAGTCGCTGCATGCGGAGAACGAGAATATCAAAGGTATTCGGTTCCGTCGCAACTACGGGAAGTCGGCGGCATTGAACACCGGCTTTGAGGCTTGTCAGGGCGACGTGGTCATCACCATGGATGCCGACCTGCAGGATAGCCCCGATGAAATACCTGAACTGTACAGAATGATCACAGAAGATGGCTATGATCTGGTATCTGGTTGGAAAAAAGTGCGTTACGATTCCAAGTTGGCCAAAAATATCCCGTCCAAGTTCTTCAATTGGACCACTCGGAAGATGTCGGGCATCAAATTGCACGATTTCAACTGCGGTCTGAAGGCTTATCGCAAGGATGTGGTGAAATCCATCGAGGTTTATAGCGAGATGCACCGTTACATTCCTGTGATTGCCAAATGGGCCGGTTTTAGCAAGATTGGCGAGAAGGTGGTCGTTCACCAGAAACGCAAATATGGTGTCACCAAGTTCGGCTTGGACCGCTTCGTGAACGGCTATCTGGATTTGCTGACCATTACCTTCATGACCAAATTCGGCAAGAAACCGATGCATGCCTTCGGCGTGTGGGGCAGTTTGGCCTTCTTGGTAGGCTTTGTGTGTGCTATTTGGTTGCTTATCGCCAAACTCGTGCACCAAGCGCACGGTCTCCCTTACCGTCAGGTGATGGACCAGCCGCTGTTCGGCATTGCCATGTTGGCTATGGTTCTCGGATTCATGTTGTTCCTGGCTGGATTCCTCGGCGAGCTTATCGCACGCAATGGCTCCGACCGCAACAAGTATCTGATATCCGATAGAATAGAGTAGGAAGAAAATTTTTTTCTTATGAGACCGACGAGACTTTTTGATATTCTGGATGTTATCTCTGAAAAATACGAGAAGCCTGATATCTTTGCCAAACGTACAGAAGACGGAAAAGGCTGGGTAACATACAGCATTCCAGATTATGTGGAGTATGCACACAATTTCGCTTCCGCATTTCTTGAACTTGGTTTCCAAAAGGGAGATAAGATTGCCACGATCATGCGCAATCGTCCGGCTTGGAACTTTCTGGATATGGGCATCATGCTCGCTGGCATGGTGCACGTCCCTGTCTATCCGACCCTGAATCCCGAAGAGTATCGTTACATTCTCAACCACTGCGACTGCAAATGCATCGTTTTCGGTATCGCCTCCATCTACAACAGAGTCGCGCCCGTGATTCCGGATATTGAGCAACATCCTTTGCTGTATGGCGTGGATAAAGTGGATGGAGTGCCTTCGCTGGAAGAACTTCTGGAGTTGGGCAAACAGAACCGCGACAAGTGGGCTCCCGTGATTGAGGAAAACAAGCGCACCATCTCCACCGATGATATCGCTACCATCATTTACACTTCTGGTACCACAGGCAAATCAAAAGGCGTGATGCTGTCACATGGCAATATGTGCAATAACTTCCTGCCTATCGTAGAAGACCTCCAACTTTTGGATTACCATGCCAAGATGTTGAGTTTCTTGCCGTTGTGTCATGTCTATGAGCGTATTGTGAACTATCATTACCAGTATATGGGCGTGAGCAACTACTATGCTGGCAGCCTCGCTACCATCGCCCAGGATATGAAGGATATGCACGCCGATGGTTTCTGTGCCGTGCCCCGTGTGTTTGAGATGATGTACGACAAACTCTATGCCAGCGGCAAAAACCTCAAAGGTTTCAAGAAACATATCTACTATTGGGCCTTCCGCTTCGCCACCCGTTTCGACTACTATTGCGAGCGGCCGCTCTATCTGCTCAAATACAACATTGCGGACAAACTGGTGTACAGCAAGTGGCGCGAGGCGTTGGGTGGGCATGAAATGACTGTCGTCTCCGGCGGTTCCAGCATTCCCGAAAAGGTGATTCGTCTGTTTGTGGCGGCCAAGATCCGAGTTTACGAGGGCTACGGCCTGACCGAGACTTCCCCTGTGATTGCCGTCAACAATCCTCGGGGACACAGCATCCAGATTGGCTGCGTGGGCGAAATCCTGCGCGGGGTGGAATTCAAGCTGGCCGAGGATGGTGAGATTTTGACCAAAGGTCCCTGTCTGATGAAGGGCTATTACAAAGATGAAGCCTACACGAAAGAGGTTATTGATGAAGACGGTTGGTTCCATACCGGCGACATCGGCACGCTGGAAAAGGGACGCTATTTGAAAATCACCGACCGCAAGAAGGAAATCTTCAAACTTTCCTTGGGCAAATATGTTGCGCCACAAGTGGTGGAAAGCAAACTTCATGAATCTGAATATATTGATAATGTGATGGTTATTGGAGAAAATGAAAAATTCGCCTCCGCCATTATCGTTCCTTCTTTTGAGAATATTGAAGTTTTCTTCAGCAAACGTCATTTAGCCATGCCCACATCCCGGGAGAATATCATCAGCCATCCGGAAGTGGTGGCCTTGATGACCAAGGAGGTGGACAAGGTGAACAAGACCCTTGCCGACCACGAGCAGATCAAGCGTTTCCGCATGGTACCTGACACATGGAACATTGGAGAGGAGCTCTCCCAGACCATGAAATTGAAACGTAAGGTGATATATGAGAAATACGATGCCCTCTGCCGTGAAATTTACAATTACGACAAGAAAGAGGAGTAGAAGACGCACGGCCGTGCGTCTTCAGGTGCATGAGGTAAATGGGGTTAAATGGTACATGAGGAAAAATTGGTAAAATGAGTAAACGTTTTTTGTTTTTTTTGGTCATAGTATTGATGTGCGGTTTTGCTGGGGCACAAACCCTCAAGGGCCGCGTGCTGGAGGTCAATGAACAGGGCGACACCATAGCAGTTTCTTCGGCGGCTATCCAGTGGTTGCACACCGCAGTGGGCACACACTCGGACCCCAATGGCAACTTCTCTCTGCCACGCTCCAAATCCGACTCTCTGGTCATCTCTTTCCCGACATACGAGCCCGATACGTTCCGCATAGACCGTTCACAGCAGGAGATCACCGTGTTCCTGTCGCATGCCCATTCCTTGTCAGAAGTCAGTGTGGTAGGGCGCGACGGCTCCTTCATCTCCACACAACCCATCCTGACTACAGTCATCACCCAGCAGGGCCTGCGTCGTGCCGCGTGCTGTAACCTCGCCGAGAGCTTCGAGAGCAGCGTGGCCATCGATTCGGAATTCCCTGACGCGGTGAGCGGCGCCCGCCAGATTTCCATGCTCGGACTTGCAGGCGTCTATTCCCAGATTCTGCTGGAGAATGTCCCCTTTATCCGGCTTTTGGCACATCAGTTCGGATTGGGCTTCGTGCCCGGCTCGTGGATGGAATCCATCAGCCTGTCGAAAGGAACTTCTTCGGTGGTGAACGGCTTTGAAGCCATCACTGGGCAGATCAATGTTGATTACAAGAAACCGGAGACCAACCTGGAACGTTTCTTCATGAACTTTTACGCCAACTCCATGGGTAAAGGCGAACTGGCTATGAATACGCGCATTCCTGTCGGTAAAAAGGATAAGGCGAGTACCAATTTTCTGGTTTTCCTGGCCGACCAGTTCGCGAAAATGGATATGAACAAAGATGGCTTCATGGATGTGCCACGTAGCCGACAGGTCAATGTGATGAACCGATGGGACTATAAATCTCCCAAGGTGGAAGGTCGCTCGATGGTCAGTTTTGTGTGGGACAACCGATTCGGCGGACAGATGGCCTTCAAACCGAATGGCCCATATCTTATGGACAATGCGCCTTATGGGTTTACGGCAGACAACAAACGGGTGGATGTCATCACCAAAAACGGATTCTTGCTGAACGGCGAACATGAGAGCATCGGAACGATTGTTTCCTACACGGGACATTGGCTCAACTCACAATATGGAGGGAACAAGGATTATAGGGGAAACCAGCAAAGTGTCTATGCAAATGTGCTGTATTCCAATAAATTCGGTGCAAACGAGCGCCATAAGTTGACGGCGGGAGGAAGCTTGCAGTTCGACTGTTTGAATGAGTTTTTCCACAATGACAGCCAAAACAATGTATATGATTACAACAGGCCTCATCATCATGATCTGATTCCCGGTGTCTTTGCAGAATATGCCTACATCATTGATCCGAAATTGGTGGTGATGGCCGGTATGCGATTGGACTACAATATGGTTCGCGATAAAACCCAATCCAGCAATTGGGAAAGTATCAACCAACTTTTCTGGACCCCGCGTGTGCACCTCAAATGGCAGGCCACCAAAGACTTGTCTGTGCGTGCTTCGGCGGGTAAGGGTTACCGCAATGCCCACTTTTTCACGGAAAACCAGTCGTTGCTGTTTTCTTCCCGCAACATCTGTTTCGATGGCCACCCGAAGCCGGAGGAGGCTTGGAATGCAGGGGCAAGTGTGGTGTATCAGTTTGATATGCCGGGCGGAAAAGCTTCTGTGGCGGTCGATTATTTCTACACGCATTTTCTGCAGCAGATGATTGTGGATTTGGATCAGAACGTTCACGAAATCCATTATTATGCCCTGAATGGTGATTACAATGGCTACGGAAACCGCTCTCGCTCGCATTCCGCACAGTTTGAGCTGACTCTTTGGCCATTGAAACGCTTTGAGATATTGTTGGCTTACCGTTACAATGACGTGCGCTATATGCGTCAAGGTGTGATGCGGCAGAAGGATTTGATGAGCCCGCACAAAGCGCTCGTCAATCTCAATTACAGCACAAAATACGACAAGTGGAAATTCAATGTTACGTTGCAGGTGAATGGCCCGCAGCCGCTGCCCGACATGTCCGCAAATCCAGCCAGTTCTCTTCCGGAATATGCACCTGCCTATTGCATGCTCAATGCACAGATAACCAAGAAATTCCGTAGATGGGAACTCTATGTGGGGGCCGAGAATCTGCTTAACTATAAGCAGTCTGACCCCATTATCGATGCGCAGAACCCCTTCAGCGAAAATTTCGATGCAACGGTGGTTTATGCCCCGATTACAGGCATCATGGGCTATCTCGGAGTCCGTTGTGTCTTGAAATAGCAGGATTTTCGGGTTTGTCGAAAAAAATGTATCTTTGCCAGCTTTAACTTTCAAACAGATTGACAGTCTGTTGCAATGTTTTTTTTTGAATCAAAAAATCAATAATTAATAAAACAGTAAAAATGAAAAAACTTATTCTGATGGCCCTGATGGCCGTAGTAACTTTGAGTGCTTATGCACAGATGCAAAGTGTAACCATCCAAACCAACGCTTCCCTGAAATGCCAGAAATGCATTGACCGTTTCAAAGATAACGTTCCGTTCTTCAAAGGGGTGAAAGATTATACCTATGATGCCAATACGGCAAAGATCACGATCAATTACGATTCCAAGAAAACAAATCCTGACCAGTTGCGCAAGGAAATCAGCAAAATGGGTTATGATGCTGATGCCGTAAAGGCCGATCCCGCTGCACGTGAGAAACTGCCCGCATGCTGCAAGAATTCTGGAACTTGTGGCCATGCTGCCAAGGAAGGTGAGCACAAATGTCAACACGCCGAAGGTGAACATAAATGTCAAGGTCATGCCGACGGCCAGCACAAGTGCCAAGGTGCCAATGGCGAGCACAAATGCCAGGGCCAAGCTGCTGGCGAGCATAAGTGCCAGCACGCTGAGGGCGAACATAAATGCCAAGGTCATGCCGACGGCCAGCACAAATGTCAGGGTGCAAACGGTGAGCATAAGTGCCAACACGCAGAAGGCGAACACAAGTGCCAAGGTCATGCCGAAGGCCAACACAAATGTCAAGGCGCCAATGGCGAGCACAAATGTCAGGGTGCTAACGGCGAGCATAAGTGCCAGCACGCTGAGGGCGAACATAAATGCCAAGGTCATGCAGAAGGCCAACACAAGTGCCCGAATCATGGTAATGTAGAAAAAGATTGCAAAAAGCAACAGACAACAGGCAATACTCAGAAATAAGAAGCAATAAATGAGAAACCTTATCCTGATACTGTTCAGCCTTTTCTCCATTTCGCTCTTCGCTCAAAATGGTGAAGTGATTAATCGTACAGATGCCAAAGGTAATAAACAAGGCTTCTGGAAGAAGATGGAGAATGGCAAATTGGTCTATGAAGGCCAGTTCAAGGACAATGTCCCTTATGGCACTTTCAAGTACTACCACGAAAATGGCAAACTGAAAAGTACGACCGATTTCATCCAAGGAGTGCACAAGGTGAAGACTGTGATGTTCCACGAGAACGAACACAAGGCTTCCGAAGGTATCTTCATTGACCAGCTGAAGGACGGTGAGTGGCGTTACTATTCCAACACGGACAAGCTGATAGCCATTGAGCATTATGCCATGGGCAAGCGCACCGGCGAATGGAAAGTGTTTTCCGCCGAGTCGGGCGTGCTTTTGGAAGAACGTAACTATTTGAACGACAAACTGAACGGCCCCTACAAAACCTATTACATTAATGGGGCCGTCAGTTTGGAACAGAATTACTTGGAGGGCAAGTTGAACGGACTGTGCACCTCCTACAATCCCAAAGGCACTGTGGCTGCTACGGGCAATTATTTGAAAGGCTCTCGCATTGGCAGCTGGGATTTCTATGATTCAAAAGGGAAAATCCGTTCTACGGTGGAGTATAAGGACCAGCGGGTGTTGAAAACGTACGTCTATCTGTACATGAAAGGAGAAGGTCAGAAACTCAATCAGGATCTTATAGCGTATTTCTTGAAAAAAGGCGATAAAACAGCCGCTGTCTTGCGCAACGGGAATCAAATTCTCTTTGATGAGACACTGGATGAAGTGGCTTCGTGGGCTGATTTCACCGTGTTTACCAAGATTGCTCCCAGTGTGATCGCCGCTTCCGATGCCATTGTGGATTACACCCCAGTGGAAGATGCTGGCAACGATGCGATCATCATCAAACTCAAACCTTCAACCGACGAAGAGATTTATTCTGAAGGAGTTGAAGCCAAGATGGTCAAAGCGCTGTTTAATAAAGAAATGCCAAAAGAATAATTAATCTCTTCTTTGATATGACTACTCCGGATACAAACTATTTTCCTTTTCTCGCTGGAGAAGACACGATGGATAAGTTGGCTCGACGCATTAGGGCGACGATGGCCGATTATTTGGAATCCAGCAAGTTGCAATCGCTGGTGCTCGGTATCTCCGGCGGCATTGACAGTGCCCTTTGCGCGGCATTGCTGCAACCCGTTTGTGAAGAGTTTCATATACCCTTGATTGGTCGCTCCATTACCATTGAGACCAACAAAGAAGAAGAAATTGCCCGCTCTATTGCCGTGGGCGAAGCCTTTTGTCACGACTTCCGGCATCTGGACTTGACGGAGACTTTCTATGCCAACAAGAAACTGCTGGTTGATTATGATGACAGCCAGCTCTCCAAATTGCGCCAGGGCAACATGAAGGCCCGTATGCGCATGATGGTGTTGTACGACTTGGCTCAACTCTACCGCGGTATGGTGATTTCCACCGATAACTACACGGAATTCTTGACTGGCTTTTGGACCCTGCATGGCGATGTGGGCGACTATGCGCCGGTGCAGCACCTCTGGAAAACAGAGATATATGCCTTGGCCACCTTCCTGTTGAAAGAAGAGAATGCTGCGCAGCGCGCTGCCTTACAATCCTGTATTGATGCCACACCGGTGGATGGATTGGGTATCAGCCAGTGCGATTGCGAGCAGCTTGGTGTGCCCAACTATTTTGAGGCGGACAAGATTTTTGCAGCCTTTTTCCAAGGCGATACCTCGTTGCGCGACCATACCCTGATCAAGCGGTATTGTGCTTCGGAGTACAAACGTCACAATCCGGGCTGCATTTCCCGTGAACGTCTTGTCAATTTGTAATCAATTTATGTCCGCAGCGCTTATTATTGATGCAGGTGCTACCAAAACCGCCTTCGTGCTATTGCGTGATGGCGTGGTGTTGGCTGAGCACGTAGGGGAGGGCATAAACCCCAACTACTGCACGGATGAGCACATCTCGCAGGTGGTCGAGGGCTTCGTGCGTGCTCACGGCGCACACGCTTCCGTGCAGCACGTGCGCTACTACGGCGCAGGCTGCGCCAGCTTAGAGAATGCCGGACGGGTAGGCTGCGTGCTGCAGGGCTTCTTCCCGGATGCCACTATCAACGTTTATACCGACCTCATGGCCGTATGCCACGCGCTTAGCCGCGACCGCCGCTCCATTGTGGGTATCTTGGGCACCGGCGCCGCCACGTGCCTCTTTGACGGCCACGCTATCGAAAACCGTGCTCCGTCGCTCGGCTACCTGCTTGGCGACGAAGGTAGCGGCACTAATCTCGGCAAACGCCTGCTCACGGCGTATCTGCGTGGACAGTTGCCGCAAGCTGTGGCCGATGATCTGCAGCGGGCGCATAAACTCTCTTTTGAGATGGCTATCCACCGCGTTTATCGCGAGCCTGAACCCAACAAGTTCTGGGCTTCGCTGGCTCCTTTTGTGCGCGAACACTTGGATGATGGTTTCGTGCATCAGCTTGCGGTAGAGGCTTTTGCGGAGTTTTTCTCCCGCCAGAAAGCCTATTATGAAAATGCTGAAACGCTGGAGTGGAATCTGTCGGGTTCGGTGGCTTTTCACTTTGAGGAAACGGTCAGGGAGGCCGCCGCGCGCGAACATTGCCGCATCGGAAAAATCATCCAGGCTCCCATGCCCTTGCTGATTCAGCAATAAAATGTATATTTGCACTCCTCAAAACGTACAGTATGCAGCAGATTACCGCCAATGAGCAACAACTTCCCGAAGTGGCGAAAGCCATCCTGAAAGCTTATCCGCAGGAACGTGTGTTTGGCTTCTATGGAGAGATGGGCACAGGAAAAACCACCTTGATCAAGGAAATCTGTCGCGAACTCGGTGTACAGGATATAACCTCTTCGCCCACCTTTGCCATCGTGAACGAATACTGGACAGAACAAGGAACACCGCTCTATCATTTTGATTTCTACCGCATTGATGAATCAGCAGACGCCTCCCGCATCGGCTTTGAAGAGTATCTATACAGCGGTCATTATTGCTTTATCGAGTGGACCGAAAAGGTGGAGGAAATCCTGCAAGGTGATTTCATACCAATTCACATTCAGCGGGTGGATGACCACACCCGGCTTTTTTCTTTTTAACCATAACAAAAAAACACACAACTATGAGCACAACAGGATTAATAATGGAAGATGCGAACCCCGTAGCGCAGGAACAGACCATATTGCTGGATAACCCTGTGGTGGAGAACGTGTTGGCTATTGTAAAGGACGAACAGCCGATTGGCAGTTTTGTGATGTTGACGCCCGATGCCGTTCACACACTGGTGGAACACCATGTCCATATTATCATGCAGCGCGGTTTTGCTTTCCATTCGCAGTTCACGGATATGGATTATGCCGACGCTGGCGCGGAGTTTGAGGATGATTTCTTCACACTCTCGCGTGTGGCCAAAGTGTTGGCTAAATTCACTCCTTTTACCGATGAACAGATAGGCTTGATGAAGGATGAGCAGATTGTTTTCTCTACCCAGTTTCCCTCTCAGTTGAATGTTGCGCAGATTGAAAAGCTGAATTCCAAGAAAATCACGGCTTTGGCCATGAATTTGATCAAAGATGCTGAGGAAATGTATGTAACGGACAAGATTCTGTCGGAAACTTGGTCCACTGCTGCCGTGAATATAGCCCTTTCCGGATTTCTGCTGCCTTTGGTTGAAGCTTTGGCTGTGGAGCCGAAAATGAAATTCCTGTTGCAGAAAAATCCATCCTTGATGCAAAGCACCTATTGCTTTAATGGCTATTTGTGCAATAAAGAAATTGCAGAACTGTTGGGACAGTCCTGCAATGACATTACTTCTCTTTGTTGGGATATGAACTGATACTTTACTCTTCCAACTGCAACTTCACGTCGTTCAGCACGTTCATGTAGTTGATGAAGGCCTGGTAGGGAGAGGAATAGACTTCAAAATTACGCTTTACAAATCTATGCCCGAACCATTTGGAACTCATGAAGTTGAAGTGGTCGGCGGCCTGCAATTGCAGCCAGCAGAGCTTGGCATCCGCATTTTTGGATTTCTTATAGAGATCCTGCAACTTGAATAGCTGTTGGAATGCCTCGTGCTGCAATTCGTTGCCAATCCATTCGTGTGTGTCTTTTTCCTCTCCGGAGCACGAAATAGGCCACGGAGCGTGCATGGTGGATGTCGCAAGGTCCAGATTTAGCACTTCCTGTGGCGTGATGAAACTGTAGTCCGGATTCTGGGAGAGCTGGTCGACCAAGGCGCGGAAGAAGTCAAAGATGCCTGTGTCTTCCGTGTAGTGCTCGCCGATAGTTTCATAGTCCCAGAACAGGTTGATGAGCGGTGCTTCACTCCCGTGGTTGCAGTTGTTGAGGAAGTTGATGTATTTCTCCGCTGTGAGAGGGTATTGATCCCAGCTCTTGTCTTGGAAGCGCAGTGTGATATCGTCGCAAATCCTGTAAGGACGGAGCATCAGACGCACGTCAGTCTGATAGGGGTTGCAATACAGATAGAAGGGGCTCTTCCAACCTAAAATGTGCCGCGCTCCTTCAGTGAGGACCACGCGATAGCCTGCATCGCCCAGCCATTCGCCAATCTCATCAGAGTAGATGATCTCGGTGTTGCAGAAAGACACGGGCTTTACGCCGAAAGTCTCATCCAAAAGCATTTCCTGCAGCTTTACTTGCTCCATAAAAGGCTCTTTTCCGTACAGGGAGGCGATACTGTGCGTGTAGGTGTTGCCAGTAATTTCCACGCAACCTGTTGCGATAAGCTCCTTGAAGCTCTCGATAACCTCCGGACAGTAGTTCTTGAACAGCATGATGGAACTGCCGGCAATACTGAAACTGAGCTTGAACTTGCCAGGATGCTTTTTGATCAGCTCCAGCATCATCTTGTTGGCGGGCAGGTAGCAGCGCTCTGCCAAACGGCGGGTCAGATACTGGTTCTGATAGTCGTCAAAGTAATCGTGATTCTGATTGATGTCAAAGAATCTGTACGTTCTTAACCGATAGGGTTGACTGATCTGGAAATGGAAGCATATCCTATTCATAGCGCAAGGTTTTTTCGTATATGACTTTCAGTTTTTTTGCAACATTTTCCCATTTGAGGTTATCGACCTCTTCTGCGCCTTTCACGCTGAACAGATTGGAAAGGGCGGGGTAATGGAGAAGCCCATAGATGGCGTCTGCGGTGGCGTTGATGTCCCAGAAATCCACCTTGATCGCGTGCTGGAGTACTTCGGCCACGCCCGATTGCTTGGAGATGACCACGGGCACTTTGGCGCGCATGGCCTCCAACGGCGAGATGCCGAACGGCTCAGAGATGGAGGGCATGACATACACGTCGCTCATGCCGAACATCTTGTCGATGTCGTCACCGCGCAAAAAGCCGGTGAAATGGAAGCGGTCGGAAATACCTAATTCCGCCACACGCGTGATGATGTGCTGCATCATGTCGCCATCGCCGGCCAACACAAAGCGCACGTTGGGATCTTTGTCGAGCACCAGCTTGGCGGTTTCCACAAAGTAGTCGGGACCTTTTTGGAACGTGACGCGTCCCAGGAAAGTGACGATTTTCTCTTTTACGAACTTGTCGCGCTGCACCTTCTTGTCGCTGGGCACCACGGCGTTGTGCAGGGTATAGACTTTGTTGGCGTCGATGCCGTATTTTTCGATGACGATGTTGCGGGTGAGGTCGCTGACGGCGCACACGGAGTCGGCGGCGGACATGCCCTCGCGCTCCATGTTATAAACGATGTCGTTGCGGTTGCTCTCGCCCGAGCGGTCGTATTCTGTGGCATGGATATGCACTACCAAAGGCTTGCCACTTACGCGCTTGGCCGCGATGCCGGCACGATAGGTGAGCCAGTCGTGTGCATGGATGATATCGAACTCTTCGTTACGGGCAATTTCGGTGGCAATCTCCGCATAACGGTTTACCTCTTCCATCAGGTTCTTTCCATAACCGCCACTGAAAATGTATTTGCGTTTGGTTCCACCACTTTGGATCAGGCCGCTGTCAATCTGGTTCACCACGTTGTAATAGTCGTCCAACCCAACGTAGGGCACCAGTTGGGAGTTGACCTGTATGAAGGAGGTCTCTGTCTGGCGGGTGTAGAACTCGGCATGGCGCGGGTCAACCTCCACGTCGCTCGCGTTGACAATCTTGGTGTACGTCTGATCCTCGTCGCCCGATGCCTTGGGCATGACGAAGGTGACATCCACGCCGTTGAGCGACAGTCCTTTGGTGAGACCGTAGCAGGCTGTGCCCAAACCTCCTGATATATGCGGTGGAAATTCCCACCCGAACATGAGTACTCTCATTGTTTTGTACTTTAGATGTTTCTAATAATGTTCAATTCTCCATTTCATGTAGAGCAGTGCTGCCACGCTCCAGGCTTGCGAAATGCATCCGTTGGGCTTGTGTGGCGGGTCACCGTCCGTGATTTCGGCAATGGTGGAGATGCCATAGCTGGTCATGCAGTTGTCGAACTTATAGAGGATTCTCTGCAAAGCAGGGATGGCGGATTTCTGATAGACTGCCAACATGCCGTCGGTGAATGGGAACAGCAGCCATATCCAGCAGGTTCCCTGATGGTATGCGGCGTCGCGCTCGGCCTGATTGCCCATGTAGTGTCCCTTGTATTCGGGATCGTTGGGCGAGAGCGAGCGTATGCCCTTGTCGGTCAGCAGCTCCTCGCAGGTGCGCTTCAGAATCAGCTGGCGGATCTTCTCACTGATGGGAGAGTAGGGCAGTGACGTGACTATCATCATGTTGGGACGGATCTGGAAGTTCTTGTAGTCACCATTCACATAGTCGGCCAGATAGCCGATCTCTTTCGACCAGAAGGTCTCTTTGAAAACGGCCGGAAAATCTTGCACCATCGGTTCCCAGTCGTAGATGAAGTCGCTGTCTTTGGCCAGATGGGCCATTTCCAAGGCGAATTTCATGGCATTGTACCACAGCGCGTTGATTTCCACCTGGCAGCCGGTTCTCGGCGTGATAGGGTTGCCATTGACTACGGCGTCCATCCACGTGAGTGCGAGGCCTGGACCGCCGGCGTATATCAGGCCGTTGTCCAGCATCCGGATGTTGTTGAGCGTGCCGTGACGATAGGCAGTCAGAATCTGCTTCATCGTCTCGCCATACTCTTTCCATATCTTCTTCTCAGAGTGCGTGGCTTCGGCGTACAGCTGCACTGCCCGGAAGAACCATAACGGGGCATCTACTGAATTGTAGGCGGCATTCTGGCCGCTGCCGATGTTGGGGAACAAACCCTCTTTCATGTCCTCGATCATGGAATCCAGAATCTCCTTGCACAAGTCATTCTTGCCCAAGGCCAATGTCAGGCCCGGCAGGGCGATAAAAGTATCGCGACCCCAGCGGCCGAACCAAGGATAACCGGCAATTACTTCCGTCTTGCCGTTGCGCTTGACGATGAACTGCTCCGCCGCATTCTGCAGACAATTGAAGAAAGATGAACGCGACGTGTGGTGGCTGACATCCTTCTTGTAGAGCTTGGCAATCTCTTCCGGATGAATCGGCTCTGTGCCTATGGTGATGTACAGTTCCTTGTCTTTGACCTCCGCCGTCAGTACGCCGGGCGTGTAGAGATCTTCCACACCTTCATATCCGCGGTTCAATTCCTCTTCATATTCGATGTTATAGAACCAATCCGGATGATGCTGATAGGAAACAGGGGATGAACACTGCAGGTAAATCGGTGTGTAATTGTTGTACAGACAGTATCCAACGCCGTTATCCACGCTCTCATACTGCGTGTTTACCTGGTCATTGGCATGGGTGAGCTGGTGTATGCTGCGGAATGCCAACAGAGGCTGGAATTGGAAAGAGGCTGACTCGTAATTGTCGAGCATCGTGTATTTGATGATGAGCCGGTCGGAATCCTTCAGAAACAGAATCTCTTTCGTGAAATTGAACTTGCCTACACGATAGAGATAGGTTGGGATATTGTCGGCTGTGAAATGCTGCAGATATTTGTTCCCTTTCGGATGGATGACGCCCCCCTTGAACTGGTTCATGCTGAGGTGGAAATCCATGTTGTTGACCACGATGCTCTCGTTGAGGTTGGATACCAGCACGTGACGCTCGTGGTCAATCTTGTCTTGTGGAACTATAAAGAGCCCGTGGTATTTGCGGGTGTTCAGACCAACCAGCGTGGTGTTGGCGAAAGCTCCCGTGTTGCTGCATCGTAATATCTCTCTTGATTTTGAGAATCCGATATTGACGAGTTGCTCTTTGTCAAATTCTATGTAGCTCATTATAAATATTTTTTACGTTATTCTTGAATAAAATTCATCATGTTTACGGCAGCGGCGCGGGCATCTTGTATGGTATCGTTGACGCTAGATGGACGCTTGCAGGCACCAGCCACGAAAAGACCTTCTTGAGCAGTCATGTTGTCTTCCAGATGCTCCGACTTGCTTTGGGCAAAGCCGTATAGACCGTCAATGCCGGCTGACTGGCTGAGTTGTTTCGTACCATCGGAGGCACACATGCCTACCATCAAAACCAGCAGGTCGGTGTTCAGATTCAGCGGCAGCCCCATCAAGGTGTCCTCGGCCTTGATTTGCACGCGGTTGTCGTAGGTGGAGGCAGCTTCGGAGATGCGGCCACGCACGAAATTCACCCCGTATTCTTCCTGGGCTGTGCGGTACATCTCTTCAAAGCCCTGGCCCCACATCCGCAAGTCCATGTAGAACACATAAACGTCAGTGTCCGGCAGCATCTTCTTGATTTCGATGGCCTGCTTCACGGCAGTAACGCAGCAAACCTTCGAACAATAGTGATTGCCTGATTTCTCGTCGCGCGAGCCCACGCACTGCAGGAAAGTGATCTGTTTGGGCTTGTCGCCGTTCACATTCACAATATGGTCCTCTTTGATCATCTTCTCCAATTCCAGTGAGGTGATGACGCCTTTGTAGATGCCATAACCGAGTTCCTCTTTCTGATGGGCGTCGAAAACGCGATAGCCAGTGGCTAACAGCACGTAGGGATAGGTATATTCCTGTTGCTTGTCATCTGTCAGTACCCAGCCGTTGTCTTTTTTCTCCAACTTGACAATGGGCGTGTTCAGACGAAGTTCGATGTTGGTCTTGTTCAGCTTGGCATCCAGTTTGACAGCCAGATCCTCGGCAGAGGAGAAGTCGGGGAACAGCAACGCTTTGTCATGGATGTTTGACAAGGTCTTGTCCGATTTTTCAAACAGGGTGATATGATGTTTGCTGGCCAGTATGGAGGCCGCTTCAATGCCGGCAGGTCCGGCTCCGATAATCGCTATATTTAACATTAGTTTTCTTATCTAAATCTTTTATCTAAAATCTCTACTCACTTACTCCTTTACTCTTCTAATCTTCTAATCTTTTAATCTTTTAATCTTTTACTCTTCTAATCTTCTAATATCTAATCTCTAAACTTTCAGCACGCTCGGCTTCTCCGGCTTTGGCAGGATTCTGCCGGAAATTCCCTTGTATTTGGAATCCGGGTCATATTGGATGCCGATTTTGTTGAGCAGGCTTTCGCATTGAACCTGGTGCAACTGAAGTCCCAGCACCCAAGGGTCGTATCCTAACAATAGACCGGCAAGCTCCTCGTAAGTTAACACGGGGATGCCGTAGCCGTCTTTGTCGTAAGTCTTGTGCTCCATCTCTGCGATAGTATATTGCCATTTGTCGAGGAACATGGCGCATCCCGGGCAGTTGGCCACGATGAAATCCGGCTCGTAGGGTTCCATGGATTCGAATTTCTTCTTGGAGTTGGCCACGGAGTAGCCGCGGTTTTCCTGCACCAAGTATTGGCGGAATCCGAAGCCACAGCAATGGCGACGTTCAGGATAATCTACGACTTCGCCGCCCCAAGCCTCGATCATGCCCGCGAGCACATAGGGGAATTCAGCGTTACCGACACCATGCTTCGGGAAAATCTTGGCATAATGGCAGCCGATGTGCTCCACGCCGCGCAGAGGTTTGCCCGTGAAGCGGTTCACCAGCTGGTATTTCATCTTCTCCTTCAAATCAAAGCGGAATTTGTAGATGATATCAGATGGATGGGCAATGTTCTTGGGAGCGTCAAATTCGCGGCCGGTGGCCTTGCGCAGAAGTTCGCGCGCCTGTTCCAACAGTTGCGGATTCTCGTTCCATTTTTCGATAATCTCCGTCATGACGCCGAAAGAAGTAACACAGGAGGGTACGTAGTTTTCGTAACCCTTCTCTGTCATGAGTGAGAACAATCGTGCCACAATGGTCATGGTGGTCTCAAAAGGCACCACGTCTGAATGATAGCCGATGCCCGTGCAGGTATGCTGGTGTGAGGAGTCGTAGATGTCCTTTCCTAGATCGTTGCGCAGTATATTGAGAAAAGCGGCCTCAGAGCCAGGAAAGAAGGTCTGACGGATGCAGCTCCTTTCATAAAAGTAGTGGTCGTCGGCGATAGCTTTCTGATATTCGTTCCAGTAGCGTTTTTCCATACAGTAGTTATCCAAAAAATGATTAGCAAAAATACAAAAAAAAAGCACTAACCACAAAAAAATGGATAGTGCCTTGATTTTTTTTTTGAATCCCGCGTACGGCCGTGCACGGAACCCAAAATTCAGACTTTCATCACACCTTGATTTCTACGTCAACGCCGCTGGGCAGTTCAAGCTGCATCAGAGCATCGATGGTCTTGGTGGTTGTACCGTAGATGTCCAACAGTCTTTTGTAAGTGGAGAGCTGGAATTGCTCTCTGGATTTCTTGTTTACAAAAGTGGAGCGGTTTACGGTGAAAATCTTGGTGTGTGTCGGCAGTGGAATAGGGCCAACCAGCACAACCTTGTCGTCCTTCACACCGTTCACGGTCTTGACGATCTTTTCAGCAGATCTGTCAACCAAGGTGTGGTCGAATGATTTCAATTTGATTCTAATTCTGTGACTCACTTTTTTTTGTTTTTAATTAAATATTACGTAATATGTTTTAAAACTGTTATTTCTATAAAATAAATCTTCCTACATTCATAATATAATCTTTCACTTCGGGCGGAACTTCTGCGTACTTTTGGAATTCCATGCTGAAGGTGGCACGTCCTTGACTGATAGAGCGTAGCGTGGTCACGTATCCGAACATCTCGGCCAACGGCACTTGGGCGGTGATGACCTGGAAGCCGACTTTCGCGTCAATCTGTTCCAGAACGGAACGTCTGCGGTTCAAGTCGCCGGTCACATTGCCGATGTACTCGTCTGGCGTGGTGATTTCCACTTTCATGATAGGTTCCAGGATGATGGTATCCATCTGTTGGAGTGCATCGCGGAATCCTATCTTGGCGCAGATCTCGAACGCCATTGCATCGGAGTCGGCAGGGTGGGTTTCCCCATCCAGCACGGTCACTGCCATGGCTTCCACGGCGAAACCATACTTGCCGTTCATCATAGCCATCTTGAAGCCTTTCTCAGCACCTGCCAGGAACTCTTTCGGGATTGCCCCGCCTTTCACCTCGCTCTTGAATTGCAGACCCTTGGCGTTGAACGGAAGTGGTTGCAGTTCAAACTCCATGTCAGCGAATGAACCCTTGCCGCCGTTCTGACGCTTGTAGGTTGCATGATAGCGAAGCGGACTGGAGAGGGCTTCCTTGTAGGCCACACGCGGCTTGCCGTGGTTACAATCCACATTGAACTCGCGTTTCAGACGGTCCAGCAGGATGTCCAAGTGAAGCTCGCCCATGCCGCTGATCAGAATCTGTCCGGATTCCTCGTTTTCGGAAACCACGAATGTCGGGTCCTCATCAGCCAACTTGGCTAATGCGAGCATCATCTTCTCTTCGTCGTCTTTCGTTTTAGGCTCTATGGCGATTTGAATCACCGGCTCGGGAAAGACGATGTTCTCCAGTACGATCGGGTGCTTTTCATCGGTCAAGCTGTCGCCCGTGTGAATCTCCTTCATGCCCACGAGGGCCACGATGTTTCCGGCGGACACGATCTCCAACGGCTGTTGCTTGTTGGAGTGCATCTGCAGGATCTTGGAGACTCGCTCGCGCTTGCCGCTGCTGACATTATACACGGTCTCTCCGGCTTTCAGAGTTCCGGAATAGACTTTGATGAACGTCAGCTTGCCGACAAACGGGTCGGTGGCGATTTTGAAAGCCAAGGCCGCAAAGGGCGCTTTTTCGTCCGCTGCGCGTGTCTCCTCAGCCTCCGATTTGGGGTTGATGCCAGTAATAGCCGGCATGTCCGAAGGGGAGGGGAGATACATCACAATGGCGTCCAGCAATCTTTGCACGCACTTGTTCTTGAACGATGACCCGCAAAGTACAGGTTCGATCTTGTGCTCCAGAGTAGCTTTTCGGATTGTGGAAACCAGTTCCTCCATGGTGATGCTGTCAGCGTCCTCGAAATACTTCTCCATCAGGGATTCGTCGAACTCGGCGAGCGTCTCCAACAGCTGTGTGCGGTAGGTCTGCACGTCGTCGGCCATGTCCTGGGGTATTTCGATTTCGTGGTAGCTGGCACCTTGGTCTTCGTCATCCCACTGGTAGGCTTTCATCTCCAGCAGGTCCACCACGCCGATGAACGTGTCCTCAACTCCGATGGGGAGTTGGAGGGGCAGCGGGTTGGCTTTCAGCTTCTCGCGGATCTGGTCCACGACGGCGTAAAAGTTCGCACCCGAGCGGTCCATCTTGTTGACGTAGCAGATACGGGCCACATTGTACTTGTTGGCCTGACGCCAGACGGTTTCCGATTGTGCTTCCACGCCGCCAACGGCGCAGAAGATAGCTACGGCTCCATCCAATATTCTCAAAGAACGTTCTACCTCGACCGTGAAATCAACATGTCCCGGTGTATCGATGATGTTGATCTTGTAGTCGGTTGACTGGTGTTTCCACATCACTGTGGTGGCGGCGCTGGTGATCGTGATACCTCTCTCCTGCTCCTGCACCATCCAGTCCATGGTGGCAGTTCCCTCGTCAACCTCGCCGATCTTGTAGTTCTTTCCGGTGTAGTAGAGGATTCTTTCCGTGGTAGTTGTCTTGCCAGCGTCAATATGGGCCATGATGCCGATATTCCGTATGTTGTGCAAGTCTTCTGCCATCGTCCTTTTGTTACCGAAAATACTATGAATGTAAAAAGTTTATTACATGCGCATGTGGGCGAATGCCTTGTTGGCTTCGGCCATTCTGTGGATTTCCTCTTTCTTCTTGAAAGCGGCACCTTCAGACTTGTAAGCGGCCATGATTTCCTGGGCCAGCTTGTCAGCCATGGTTTGCTCGTGACGCTTGCGTGCGAAAGAAATAAGGTTCTTCATACCTACGGATTGCTTTCTGCCCGGCTTGATTTCCTCAGGAACCGGAAGGGTCGTACCACCGACACGTTTGCTCTTGACCTCAACGCTGGGGGTTACGTTCTCCAAAGCTTTTTTCCAAACCTCAAGGCCGTTCTCACCGGTCTTCTCGGAAACGATGTCGATAGCTTTGTAGAAAATTTCGAAAGCAAGGTTTTTCTTGCCTTTCAACATGATGTTATTGACGAATTTCGTTACTTTTTCGTCATTGAACTTCGGATCAGGAAGAATGATCCTTTTTTTTGCGTGTGAATTTCTCATTTTCTTGTATCTTCAATAAATGTTATTTACTCTTGAATCGCCAATCCCGGCGTTCAATTTACTTCTTTTAAGGATGATTGTTGACTACTTCGCAGCCTTTTTAGGTCTCTTGGCACCGTATTTGGAGCGTCCTTGCAGACGGCCGTCCACGCCGGCAGAGTCCAAAGCACCACGAACGATGTGATAACGAACACCGGGAAGGTCTTTTACACGGCCTCCGCGCACCAGCACGATGCTGTGCTCCTGAAGGTTGTGGCCTTCGCCCGGAATGTAGGCGTTCACCTCTTTTCCGTTGGTCATTCTAACTCTCGCCACCTTACGCATGGCTGAATTCGGTTTCTTCGGGGTTGTAGTGTAAACCCTCAAACAAACGCCGCGTCTCTGCGGACAGGCATCCAATGCCCTTGACTTACTCTGAGAAGTCAGTCTTTTTCTTCCTTTTCTTACTAATTGTTGAATTGTAGGCATACAATTTGATTTGTTAAACTTTTAAATTTTAATGATAAAAACCCAATTTTTTTGGGGCTGCAAAAATACACTTTTTTCAATATCAAACAATTGATATATAATAAAAAAAAACGAGCCTTTGTTTTTGGCTCGCTTTTTTTTGTCCTTAGCGTCTCTTCACGCCGGGGTTCACCTGTTGGGGCGTTATGCTTTTCTTCTCGGCTTCGGCCCTTTTCTTGGAAACCATCTCGCGTTTGTATTTCTCATCAATGTTGTAGAAATCCTGGATATGGCGCGGCGTGAGCATCGGTTTGATCTTCTTGTAGAAAGACAATTCCAGGTTGAGCATGTTCTTGCGGAGCTCGAACTTCTGGTCCTGCAAGTAGGTCAAGTCTTTGTCGGAGAGTTTTTCGATCATTTCCTTGTTCTTTCCGGGCTCTTTCAAATTGATGCCGCGTTTTTCAAGATTCTTCCGGTAGGCTTCGTGGTATTTGATCTCGTTGCTGAGGAATTGTCTGTAGGCTGGCCAGAATAAATTGGCTTCCTGTGGGGTCAGTTTCAGCTTGAGCTGCATGTTGGCGATGCGCTCGTTTTTCAGTGTTTCTGCGTCTTTCTTTTCTTGCGCGTACGCAAAGCCGAAACATACTGCCAGTAGGCAGATCGTGCAAAATATACGTTTCATAGTGGTATGGTTTTAAAAGTTGTAATAATCCATTTGCGCCAGCTCGTTGCTGTAATAATCAATCATGTCTTCCCCCAACTGGCTGTCCTGGCTTTCTGTCTGGACGATGTTCTGTTGTTTTACGTCATCCCGTTGCATGTAACTGACCACGGTGACACTGCAGATGACAATGGCGAGGGCTGCAGCCACGGAGGACATCCAGATGTTGCGTCTCTTAGCTCTTTCCTTGCGGATGTTGTTCATCACCTGTTGGGGAAACTGTTCAAAGAACCCTTCGGGAACCTGATATTGCTCTTCTTTCTGTAATGTATCTAAATCAATCATAGCTTTGTGAAAAAAACAATTAGTATGACAGGGAAGAAACTAAAAGGTTAAACGCTCGGATAAATTTTTTTTGATTTTTTCTGCGGCGAAATGGTAGGAGGCTTTCAAGGCGCTTTCGGAAGTGTCGAAAATTTTGGCCATTTCCGCGTAAGGCGTCTCGTCGTAGTATCGCATGGTGAATACCGCACGCTGCTTGGGCGGTAACTTAACTATTTCTTCTTGAAGAAGTTGCTGGATTTCGTTGGAGGAAATGAAATTGGTCTCCGGTTGGCTGACCACCAAAAAGTCGGTGTAACTGTCGTCAGAGAGGTTCAGCAGTTTCTTTTTCTTTTCAATGAATGTCAAAGCCTCGTTCACGCTGATCTTGGTAATCCAGGTCTTGAGACTGGACTCGCCACGGAAACGGTCCAGGTTCTTCCAGATCTTGATGAACACGTTCTGGGCCACGTCGTTGGCATCTTCGTGCAACGACACGATGCGGCGCGCGTTGTAATACACGACACGCTGGTACTTTTTGACCAGCAACTCAAAGGCCTGTTCTTTGGTCTTGGAATTGGCGAACAGGGACAGGATGAATTCGTCAGAGGCTTCCGGCATAGTGATTATTGTTTGCGGGCGATGGCCTGTTTGCAGGCATCCACGATGTGCTCGGTGTCGAGGCCATAAAGTTTCATCAGTTCATCGGGCTTGCCGCTCTCGCCGAACTTGTCGTCCACGGCAACCATCTCGATGGGTACGGGCAGTTTGCGTGCGGCGAGCTGGCCAATAGCGTCGCCCAGACCGCCGTTGCGCAGATGCTCTTCGGCAGTCACCGCACACTTGGTCTTCTCCAGGCTTGCGAGCACCGCCTCTTCATCCAACGGTTTGATAGTGGTGATGTCCAGAACTTCCACGGAGAACCCTTGTTCCTCGAGGATGTATGCGGCTTGCACGGCGGGATATACTAGATGTCCGGTAGCCAGGATCGTCACGTCATGGCCTTCGTTCATCTTGATGGCCTTACCGATGATGAAAGGCTGGTCTGCAGGGGTGAAGTTAGGAACAGAGGGACGTCCGAAACGGAGATACACGGGTCCGTTGTACTCGGCGGCGGCTATCGTGGCCATCTTGGTCTGGTTGTAATCGCACGGGTTGAGAACCACCATGTTGGGGAGCATTTTCATCAAGCCGAGGTCCTCCATCATCTCATGAGTGGCACCGTCTTCGCCGACGGTCAGACCCGAATGCGACGCGCAAATTTTTACATTGAGGTTGGAGTAGGCCACTGTCATGCGGATCTGGTCATAAACACGGCCGCTGATGAATCCGGCGAAAGCGGCTGCGAAAGGTATTTTGCCGCTCAAGGCCAGACCTGCTGAAATGCCGATCATGTTGGCTTCCGCAATGCCGACCTGAATGAAACGGTCCGGAAATTCCGCCTTGAAATCCCCCATCTTCACGCTGCCAGTCACATCGGCAGTGAGTGCGAAAACATTGGGGTTGAGTTTACCAGCTTCCACCAGCCCGGCACCGAAACCGGAACGGGTATCTTTCATTTCTTCAGTGTAGATTTTTTCCATGTCGTAAAAATTTTGCCCTGCAAAAATACGAAAATTGATTATTATCAGTTATTAAAAAAACTTTTTCTTTACAAGATGAAAGTTCAGCATGTTGCCGTATGCCTGATGATATATTGTATGTTGTTGGGTGCTAGTGTGTTTGCTCAAGATTTTGAGCGAATGCGTACAGGCGTGTGCATACCCGATGAGATGCGCGTGCGATTGGATACGCTGTCAATCATGCCCGGCACTTTCTCCCTGCAAGGAGCAGACACTTCCCAATACCGTCTTGACCCTATAGCAGCCGTGCTTTACCTGACCGATTCGGTTTTGCTCGGACAACAACTTTATTATCAGTACCGTGCGTTTGACTTGGATCTCTCACAACCGCGTTTCCATAAACAACCGTCGCTTATAGAAGCGTCTGTTCCGCAGTTTCAACTGCTTCCATCTTCATCCAGTACGTTTTCTTCTCTCAGCGGTGATGAACTGACGACCAGCGGCTTCATATCCCGGGGAGTTTCCGTGGGAAACAATCAGGATGTGGTGCTGAATTCGGCCCTTAATCTGCAAATATCAGGCAAATTGTCAGAGGATGTGGAGATATTGGCTTCCATCTCAGATAAAAATGTTCCGATACAACCGGAAGGCAATACCGAATACTTGTCCAAAATCAATAATATATTTTTAACATTATTAATTAGAAACAAAATTCGTATTGATGCCGGCGATATTGTGCTCACTCCGCCAAAAGATGATTTTCTGGCGGTGAACCGGAATTTGTTGGGGATGAGCCTGCGGGTGAATTCGTCATGGAAGAAAACCACCATGAACAATGCTGTCGGCGGTGGCGTGACGAAAGGCAAGTATGTCCGGCAAACCATCGTGCCTCAAAACGGTGTGCAGGGCCCTTACAGATTGTATGGTGAAAATAACGAGACCAATATCGTCGTGGTGGCAGGCTCCGAACGGGTGTATCTCGATGGTCTGCTGTTGGTCAGAGGTCAGGACAACGATTATGTGATTGATTATAATACGGCGGAGATTACTTTTACGCCAGCCATTCTGGTAACAACGGAAAAACGTCTGGTAGTGGAGTTTGAGTGTACGGACAGGCATTATACCCGATATAATCTGTTTACCAACAATGAGATGACGATAGGGAATAAGCGTCCGCTTACCTTAAGGGTGAATTTTTATCAGGAACAGGACCTGAAGAACCAGTCCATCCAGCCCGAGTTGACGGACGGTCACAAGTTGTTCCTTGCCTCGCTCGGTGATGAGGAGAATCGGGCTTTTTATCCGAATGTGGATTCGGCTTCGTTTTCCGCCGACCGGATATTGTACGTTAAGAAAGACACGATTGTGGAAGGCGAGCAATATGAGATTTATGAGTATTCGCTCTCGGATTCTGTCCAGCTTTATCAGGTCGGGTTTACTTACGTGGGCAGCCACAAGGGTTCTTACAAATTGCGGAACAGTACGGCTAATGGCAGAGTCTTTGCTTGGGTTGCGCCCCAGGACGGCGTGCCGCAAGGCGACTATGAGCCCGTGGTTCTGCTCACCACGCCGAAGCTGGTGCAGATGGCCACCATTGCTGCCGATTACCATTTCAAACCGAAGTCTTTTCTGCATACAGAATTGGCGTTGTCCAACTACGACCGAAATACTTTCTCGAAGGCAGATGATAAAGACAATGTCGGCTTTGCCTATTTTCTCAGTGCACAGCATGAGCAGCCTTTGAAGCGGCGTGGGGCAGACACGAGCCTATGGAGCTTGAACACATCCTTGCAATGGCAGTTCGTGCACAAGAATTTCCATGCCGTAGAGCGTTTCCGCGAGGTGGAATTTGCCCGAGACTACAATCTTGACCAAGAATATTCAGAAACGGCGTCCGAACAGATGCTACAGGCGGCCATAGCTATGGTCCATCCTCAATATAGTACCACCAAGTACACGCTCAATTGGCTCTCTCGGATGGGCGTTACAAATGCCATCCGCAATGAACTGTTTTCCCATAATGAATGGAACCATCTGGTGGCACACACCCGGACTTCGTGGCTCTATTCCACAGACAGTGTCCAGAAGAGCTCCTTCGTGACCTCTCAAAACAAATTGTCCTATAGTTTCAAGAAGATTGAAGTGGGCGTCTCCGATTTACTGGAACACAATGTGTTCCGTGCTGCTTTGACAGATTCGATGCGGCTGAATAGCTATGCCTTCAACGAGGCTTTTGCCTATTTGAAGAATGCGGATTTATCTATCTATAAATACAACATTTCTTACAAGAACAGGTTGGAGTTTGCTCCCCAGCACCAGCAGTTGTCCATGGCGTCCAAGATTCACGAGGTGAATGCCTCTTTTGCCTTTGACCGTATTAAGAACCAGCATTTCAGTTCGCGAGTTACTTATCGGAATCAGCAGCTACGGGACACGCTCGGGTGGGGCAGGGCGGAGAACCTGTTTGTCGGCAATGTGGAGTATTCCGGAAGGTTTTGCCGCAACGCCATCATTTTGAGCACCTATTATGAGATGGGGAGTGGGATGGAGCAGAAGAAGACGTTTACGTACATCAAGGTGGCCGCCGGACAAGGTACGTATGTGTGGCGCGACTACAATGGCAACGGTGTGGAGGAGATTGATGAATTTGAGGTGGCGGTGTTCCAAGATGAAGCCGAATACGTGAAGGTATGGCTGGCGAGCACCGATTATGTGAACACATACAATACTCAGTTTTCGCAGAGCATACAGCTGAGACCGGCTGCCGTTTGGCGCAACAAGACTGGATTCAGGAAGTTTCTTGCCCGGTTTTCCGACGTCATGATGCTGCGGTCGCAGGCTAAACAGTCAGTGCCAGTATTCAATCCTTTCCCGTTCAATCAGGAGGACACGGCGTTGGTAAGTCACAGCTTTTCCTTCAACAACACTTTCTCTTTCAACAACAGCGGCTCGAAGTTTGCGTTCGATGTGGTGGTCCAAGAATTGCGAAACAAAGAATTGCTCTATTATGGCAACGAGATCGGCAAGCTCTCCATGCAGCAGGTGGTGTTGAAGAGCACACCGCACAAGTCGGTTTTCCTGCAGGCGTCGTATTTGCATCAGCTTAATCGTAATCGGTCGGCCATGATGCAGACCCGATGCTATACGATTCTCCAGCATACCGTCAGTGGCAATATCCAGTTGCAGTTTTCCAACGCCTATTTTGCTTCTGTCAATTACGCGTGGGGTTATAAGCGTAATCTGGAGGGAGAGGAATATGTCCGGACGCACGATCTCAAGGCGACATTCAACTATAAGATGCTCAAGCGCGGGGTGTTGTCGGCAACACTTCAATATGTGGGCATTCGCGGTCAGGTGTCGGGCGAGTCGGCGGTCGCCTACCAGCTGCTGAACGGTCTGGCCGTGGGGCAGAATGTGCTCTGGGGGGTGGATTACCAGTGCTCCATCACGGATTACTTGCAGGTATCCTTGCAGTACGAAGGTCGAAAAGCGCAAGGAAAACGCTCCGTCCATACCGGCGGACTCTCCATCAAGGCGCATTTTTAATTTTCTAATTTTTATTTTGTTGATTATAAATGTGTTATAATATTTTTTAGGATAAAAATCAAAAAAAGAAGGAGAAAACAAAAAACCTAAAAAAATATTCGTATTTTTGTCGCTTGAAAAAAAATAATGTTCATTGCAATATGTAACTTATTTCAAAAAGGGTAGTATAAGATATTTCAGGTAAATAGAAAAAAAGATAAAGAAATGAGTTAATGTATTGAATGACAGTAAAATATCAAACCACAATAACCAATTATGAATAAGGGAATTCATATTAAACGATTCGCGATAGTTCTATTCTTCGCCCTTTTTGCGGGAGGAGTGTGTCTTGCGCAGGATGATGTACAATTCACGCTATTCCCTTGGGCCACGTCGTATTACAACGCGGGTGGTATTGGAGAACAGAACAATACATTGTGTTTTACTGCCATTTACAACAATAAATACCTTGGATGGAATGATGTTTACATGCAAGGAGATTCCATCAAGAAGGAAAAAACCGCTCCTCAGGACTTCTATTTCAGTTTGGAGTCTTATCTGAAGAAACTGCACGGATCGTTGGGCGTCACATTTGTGGAAGACATTATCGGTCACTATAACAACATAGGTGTAAAATTAGGCTATTCTTACAAGTTGCGCATTGCGAACGGACATCTCGGCATCGGTGCGCAGATTGGTTTATATAATCAGAAATTGAATTCAGACGTCAATTGGAGACCCACTCAAACGGGTGACCCTGTTTTGGATCAGCTGGGTGAATCCACGATGGACTTGGATTTCAGTCTGGGTTTGCAATACAAGTGCGATCAATGGTATGCAGGTGTCAGTGTGACGCAGCTTGCCAGTGCGTTTGACAAGAAGCGCGTGTTGCGATTGGCGGGCAATCAGGATTACATATCCCGTAACCCGCAGATGTATTTCCATGGCGGTTACACTTGGATAGTGCCTTCCAATCCCAACTGGGAAGTCATTCCTCATGCCATGGTGAAGACTGACTTTAAAACCTACCAGATTGACATTATGGGTTTGGTGAGATATAATGGCCTCTTATGGGGTGGATTGGGATATCGTATCAATGACGATATCTCTCTTGTTTTTGGTGCCCGGCCGTTTTATAACTCTTCCAATATCTATTTGAAAGGTTTGGAGGCAGCCGTTTCATACGGCATCACCACCAACAGTCTTGCCTATCGCACGAACCGCAGCTTCGGCGACGTGGAGGTGATGATCCGTTATTGCTTCGATATCTACAAGCCGGAGGTCTTCTCAGGCTATGGTTCTACACGAAATATCTACAAAAATCAGTACTAAAAAATAAAATTGACCAATTCACGTTAGGAAAAATATAAATTGCAATAAAATGAAAAGGGTAATTATTATGCTCGCAGTGACGATGGTGGTTCTCACGTCCTGCAACAACGGAGGCGACGGCCAGCTGGTCGGCGTGAAAGACCGTCCGACTTTTTCTGATCTTGAACCTTACGGTATGGTGTACATCCCCACTGGCCATTATGTGATGGGTGGTGGCGACCAGGACGTGCCGTTTGCTCTGACTCAGCAATCCAAGAATGTGACTATCGCCGCTTTCTGGATGGACGAGACTGAAATCACGAACAATGAGTACCGTCAGTTTGTGTATTGGGTGCGTGACTCCATCGCCCATGTCCTTCTCGGAGATGCCGAGATTGACGAGGCGGAGAAATACGGCCATTACCAGAAATACACGAAAGGTGAGAACGAAGGTGAGATAATTGAGCCTAAGTTGATCAACTGGAAAGAGAGAATTCCTTGGGATTCCGACAATGAGGAAGTCCAGGCCGCTCTCAGCCCGTTGTACAACAAGGTGAACACCCGATTCTATCACTATCGTCCCAACACGGCTAACGTGTCCATGTACAACTATGAGTATTGGTGGTACGACTATCGCAATTACCGTGACCCGAAGAATCCAGACGATTTCGGTGCTTCTACCAAGGAGTTTGACAAGGAAGGTTCTGACTACGGTGGTTTGTATGCCAATCGTCCCAGCAGTATGGGCAATGGCTATCAGCGTTTCATCAAGCATGAGGTGGTGAACATTTACCCCGACACCTTGTGCTGGGCGCATGATTTCGTGTATTCCTACAATGAGCCGATGATCCTGAACTATTTCTCCAACCCGCAATATGACAATTACCCGGTTGTGGGTGTGAGCTGGCAGCAGGCCAAGGCTTTTTCTCACTGGAGAACCCAACTTCGCATGTCATGGCTTTCCTCCAAGGATTATGCCAACGAGCAAGAATTCAGACTTCCCTCCGAAGCAGAGTGGGAGTGGGCAGCCCGTGGCGGCAACTCTCTGGCCAGCTACCCGTGGGGCGGTCCTTACACGACCAATAGCAACGGTTGTTTCTTGAGCAACTTCAAACCTCAAAGAGGTAACTATATCGCAGACGACAACTTCTATCCCAGCATCGTGGCTCACTATTATCCTAACGATTGGGGCTTGTTCGACATGAGCGGCAACGTCGCTGAATGGTGCGAGGATGCTTTTGACAAGTCGGCTACGAACTTCACCCATGACATGAACCCGCAATACACCTACTATGCAAAGAAAGACGATTCTCCTGCAAAGAAAAGAAAGGTGATCCGCGGTGGTTCCTGGAAGGATGTGAGCTACTACACTACGGTATATGCCCGCACGTATGAGTATCAGGATACCTGTAAGTCTTACGTCGGTTTCCGTAATGTACAGTCTTTCATGGGCCGTCAGAGAGGCGACAATGCATCCAAGAACGCATCTCATATTTACTAGAAATTTTTAAAAATAATAACAAATAAAATCATTAACCAAAATCGTTAAAAAATGAATGCAATTGACAGATTAGTTAGAACCAACGGCTACAAGAACTTTATGGCTAAATTGTACGGATGGGGTGCCGCAGTTGTTATTTGTGGTGCTTTGTTCAAGATTCTTCACTGGCCGGGCGCTAACATCATGCTTATGGTCGGTATGTTCACCGAGACTATCATCTTCTTCTTCTCCGCTTTTGAACCCCTGCATGTGGAGTACAACTGGGCATTGGTTTATCCTGAGTTGGCAATTGCAGACGAGACGGTAGAACCCACCAAGAGAGAGAAGAAGAAACTGGCCGCTCAGGGCGCAACCCCGACCCAACAGCTTGACAAGATGCTGGAAGAGGCCAAGATTGGTCCCGAACTCATTGAGAGCTTGGCAACTGGCATGAGAAACTTGAGCGACAACGCCAGAAAGCTGGCCGGTGTCTCCGATGCCGCTGTTGCAACTGACAGTTTTGTGGGCAATATGACCAAGGCTGCCGAATCCGTTCGCAACCTCACCCTCAAATATGACAAAGTTGCCGCTTCTCTGGATACCGATGGCAATGCATCTGTTGCATATGTCGAGAGCCTGAAGAAAGCTACTAACGCTGTCAACCAACTGACCGCCGCTTACGAACAGACCACTACCTACAAGGCTGAAATGGATAAGTTGACCAACAACATCGCTGCCTTGAGCAAGGTTTATGGTAACATGTTGGCTGCCATGGGTGTCAACCCGAACAAATAATCTAAATCATTCTTTTATTCACTAATTTCAACTAAATTTTTTAGAAAATGGGTGCAACAAATTGTCCGGAGACCCCGAGACAGAAAATGATTCAGATGATGTATCTGGTTTACACCGCCATGTTGGCATTGAATGTGTCCACGGACATCTTGAATGCTTTCATTGTGGTGGATGACACTTTGCAGACTTCCACGCGCAATGCGACGGCTCAGAATAGCAACGACTACAACTGGTTTGAACACCAGAAACTCCTCCTTGGCGAAGCCAAGATTCATGACGCTTATACCAATGCACAGAAACTGAAGAAAGAGACCGACAACATGGTGAAATATATTGAGACCATGAAGAAGGAGCTCATCATGTATGTGGATGGCGATACTTTGGCTGAGACCAGAACAGCTGATGGTAAGAAAATCATGGCTCCGACTACAGTGGGAACCATGAAGGCAAAGGAGAATTTTGACAAACCTACCGATTACATGATTAACAAAGGTCATGCCAAGGAACTTAAAAACAGAATCAAAGAATACAAGGCCAATGTCCTGAAACTCGTCAAACCTGCTGATCGTGAGAGAATCTCCAAGGCGATTGGTTTGGATGTGGATGCCAAGTACACCAAAGAAGGAGCTGTGCAAACTTGGGAAGAGCATAACTTTGATCATATTATTGCAGCTGCAGCAGTGACCTTGTTGAACAAGGAGGTTGGTGAGGTTCGCAATGCTGAATCTTTGATGCTCAACTACCTGAAGGCTTCCATCAGTGCCGATGACTTCAAGTTCGACCATGTGGAAGGCCGTGCCATCCCGAAATCCCAGATGGTGTTCTCTGGCGACAGCTATGAGGCAGACATCATTGTGGCTGCTTACGATACCAAGTCCACTCCGGAAGTTTATTACAAGATGGGTGCTGACACGCTGACCGTAGAAGGTCTGGCTAGTGCTACCAAGCTTGAAGGCGAGAACGGTGTGGTGAAACTCAAAATCGGTACCGGTGGCATCGGCGACCAGAAATATGCTGGTTTGATTAAGGTGAAAGCTCCGAATGGAGAAGACAAATACTATGGTTTTGCCGACAAATACACGGTGTTGAAACCTTCTGCTACTATTGCTGCCGACAAGATGAATGTGCTCTATGCTGGTATTGACAACCCGGTTTCCATTTCCGGTCCGGTTGATCCTGGCAAGTTGAGTGTTTCCTTCCCGGGCTGTACAGTTGCCAGCCTTGGCGCCGGCAAGTATAACGTGAAAGTTCCGGCTGCCATGATTGGCAAGACGGTGAACGCTACCGTAGCAGCCAGAGTGGGCGAGAGTACGAAGAACATGGGTGCAACCACCTTCCGTGTGAAGAAAGTTCCTAACCCGCGTGCTGTCTTGGGCGCTGGTATCCGCGGTGGTAAACACGCCAAGGGCGAGTTGATGGCCAACCCTGTTATCCGTGCTACCATGGGCGAGGACTTTGTCTATGACTTGAAATGGAGTGTGACTTCATTCCGCGTGATTTTCGTCAGCAAGGGTATGGAAGATCCTGCTATGGCTTGCCAAGGCGGTGCGCTCTCCGAAGCAGTCAAGGCTAAATTGCAGAAAGCCCCTGCCAATACCGTCATCTATTTCACGGATATCAAGGCTACTTCTGAAGCCGGTCCGCGTACATTGGATGAGTTCTCTGTACGTATCCGATAATCAATTAAAAAAAATATCAGTTTATTATGAAAAAGTTTGGTTTATTGTTATTAGGAATGCTTGCCGCCACGTTCGCGTTTGCGCAGGACGATGAGTATGGCAGCACCATGGACCAGCCGGTCCGCAAGCCCGTTGAGTTTGCATGGGAACAAGTGGATGTGGGTGAGTTTTCAGATCCCATCCCGTACTCACCTGTGCGTCAGGCCGACGTGATGTACTATTACACCATCTGGAGAACCATCGATCTCCGTGAGAAGGTGAACCATCCGCTCTATTTCCCGACGGAAACGAAGGGTACCTGGAGAAGTTTGGCTCAAACCATTTTCGACGCTATCGACATGGCCAATCCGGAGAAGACGGAGGGTGTGCTTCCGGTTTATGCCGATGAAATGTGCACTATGCCTACTTCCCGCGAGGACCTCAGAGGCAACCTGTCCGAAATTTCCCAAATTCCTGAAATCGACCTGGAAACAGGTGAGGAAATCGGAATGAAGGAATTGGTGGTTGAGTATGAGCCCAAACAGGTCATTTCCTACAACGTGAAGGAAATATGGTATTTTGACAAGCAGGCTTCCAAGTTCTATGTTCAGATTCTTGAAATAGAACCCATCATTGAGCATGAGCGTGCCAGCGCGTCATCATACGATTATGATGGCGAAGGCAGTTCTGACGAAAATGATGTCAGAGGCACCATGATGAAGAAGAGAGTGGGCTACATTTATTACAATGAGCTCAGACCCTTCTTGGCAAAGCAGGAAGTTTACAATGTAAAGAATAACGCACAGCGTCTTTCTTACGACGACCTGTTGACCTGGAAGAGAGATTTCACCAGCTTCATCTACAAGGAAGCAAATGTGTACGATCGTGATATCCAAGACTACATTGCCAATTCTCGCGATCAGCGCATTGAATCCGAGAAAATCACCGACAGATTGCGCACTTTCGAGAGCGATTTGTGGGAATTTTAAAAATCAAACTTTTTCATAATAAAATGTCATGACGGGCGCCATACGGCGCCCGTTTTTTTGTTACCTTTGCAACAAATTCTGAAACGATGATTGTAATTACCGGTGCTGCCGGATTTATCGGCAGTTGTATGGCAGCCAAGTTGAACGAGATGGGGCGCGAAGACCTCATTCTGGTGGATGATTTTTCCAAAGAGGCCAAGCGTCGCAACTGGGAGAATCTCAAATATGCGGACAAAATCGCCCGCGATGACTTTTTCGATTGGGTGGAGCAGAACGTAGCGCAAGTGGAGTGTATCATCCATCTGGGGGCACGAACCGACACTACGGAGTTTGATTATTCCGTTTTCGAGGTGCTCAATGTTTATTATACCCAGCGGATGTGGACTTTTGCGGCACGGCATGGCATCCCTTTGCTGTATGCATCTTCCGCTGCTACCTACGGGGCGGGCGAGCTTGGGTACGTGGACGATGAGGCGCTGGCGTATAAGCTTACCCCACTTAACCCATACGGTCGATCCAAAAACGAGATTGACAAGTGGATCCTCAAGCAGTCGTTACAGCCGCCCTATTGGTATGGATTCAAGTTTTTCAATGTATATGGTCCCAACGAGTATCATAAAGGGCGCATGGCTTCTGTCATCTTCCACTCGTTTAACCAGATCCGGGAGACAGGCAAAGTGAAACTGTTCCGCTCTCATCGTCAGGATTATGCCGACGGTATGCAGCTGCGCGATTTTGTGTATGTCAAGGATGTGGTGCGTGTGCTCTATTGGTTCATGACGCACCATCCGAAGTCGGGGATCTACAATCTGGGCACTGGCCAGGCGCGCCCTTTCCTCGCGCTTGCCGAATCCACGTTCAGGGCCATGGGCCTGGAACCCAATATTGAGTTTGTGGATATGCCGTTGGATATTCGCGACAAATACCAGTATTTCACGGAGGCATCCATGAAAAAAATGCGTTCAATAGGCTTCAAACGGAGCTTCTACACGCTGGAAGACGGGGTGAAGTCGTATGTGCAGCGGTATTTGTTGAAAGACAGGATTTATGGGTGAAAAATAAAAAAAATCATATTCTGAAAAAAAATATGGTTTTGCAATGAAATTTTGCTATTTTTGTTTTCCGTTTAAAAATGGGAGTTATTCTAACATCACTAAACGAAACCTTGAATAAAACACTTTTTTGCAAATGAAAAATTTTACAGACAAGGAGATTCATCAAACGCTGAAAACCATATTCGGTTTTGACAAATTCAAAGGTGATCAGCTGAAGATTGTCAAGGCGCTCTTGAAAGGCAAGGATTGCTTTGTGATTATGCCCACGGGTGGTGGAAAGTCTATGTGCTACCAGCTGCCTGCCATGATGAAGGAGGGCACGGCTATCGTGATTTCCCCCCTGATTGCCTTGATGAAGAACCAGGTGGATGCCATCCGTGGCTTTGGCGCAGAGAACGGCATTGCCCACTTCCTCAATTCCTCCCTCACCAAAATGGAAATCAACGAAGTGAAACAGGATTTGTTGGAAGGGAAGACAAAACTGTTGTATGTGGCTCCGGAATCTCTTACCAAAGAGGAGAATGTCCAGTTTTTCCAAGATATCAACATCTCGTTTTATGCTATAGATGAAGCGCACTGTATTTCTGAGTGGGGACACGATTTTCGTCCTGAATACAGACGCATTCGTGCCATTATCGAGAAAATCGGACAGAAAGTGCCTGTGATTGCACTGACCGCCACTGCCACGCCCAAGGTGCAGAGCGATATCCAGAAGAATTTGGGAATGGAAAAGGCCGAAGTGTTCATTTCCTCCTTCAACCGTCCCAACCTCTATTATGAAATCCGCGAAAAGACCAAGGATGTCGATAAAGAGGTGGTGAAGTTCATCAAGAACCATCCTGGCAAATCGGGCATCATATACTGCTTGAGCCGTAAGAAGGTAGAGGAACTGGCTGCTTTTCTGCAAGTTAACAAAATCCGTGCGCTGCCTTATCATGCTGGTTTGGACTCCAAGACCAGGGTTCAAAACCAAGATGACTTCCTGATGGAGAAAGCGGACGTTATTGTGGCCACCATCGCTTTTGGTATGGGTATTGACAAGCCGGATGTGCGCTATGTCATCCACTACGATATGCCCAAGAGTTTGGAAGGTTACTATCAGGAAACCGGTCGCGCCGGCCGAGATGACGGTGAAGGTCTCTGTATCGCCTTCTACGACTATAAGGATCTGCACAAACTGGAGAAATTCTCAACTAAAAAAGCCGTGGCCGAACAGGAGATTGTCAAGGAACTGCTGGCCGAGACCGCCTCATACGCCGAGTCTACCAGCTGTCGTCGCAAGCACCTGCTCCATTATTTTGGTGAAGACTATGGCGAGGAGAACTGCCACAATTGCGATAACTGTAACCATCCGAAGCCCAAGATGAACGCTTCTGATCAGATTTTGCTTGCCCTGGAGGTTATCCAGACGGTGAAGCAGCAGTTCAAGGAAGATCAGATTGTCGATATCATCACGGGTAACAAGACCACCTCTATCGTCAAGTTCAAACACAACAAACTCAAACAGTTTGGCGAGGGCTCGGAATATGATGCCAAGTTCTGGTCCAATATCATCCGACTGGCTATCTTCGACAATCTGATTACCAAGGATGTGGAGAACTACGGTTTGCTGAAAATCACCCCCAAAGGTGAAAAGTATATGGTGAACCCGTATTCCATCCAAACCATCAAACCTGTTGTGGAGAAGGATGAGGACGAGGAGGATGTGATGGAGACTGGTGGCGTAGGCGGTGTGGAAGATGCGTTTGACACAACGCTCTTCAGCTTGCTCAAAGATTTGCGCAAGAACATCTCAAAAGAGGAAAATATCCCGCCGTTCGTGATTTTCCAGGATCCTTCGCTGGAAGACATGTGTATTCAATATCCTATCACCATTGAGGAGATGACTCACATTTCCGGCGTTGGCGCGGGCAAGGCTCAGAAGTACGGTCGCCGTTTCATCGAGTTGATCAAGAAGTATGTGGAGGAGAATGAAATCGAACGTCCGCAGGACTTCGTGGTACGCTCCGTGGTGAAGAAATCCGCTATCAAGGTTTTCATTATCCAGAGTATTGACCGTAAATTGAGCTTTGAAGATATTGCCAAGGCCAAGGGGTTGGATATGAATGAATTGCTGACGGAAATCGAGATGATTGTGTCTTCCGGAACAAAAATCGACATTACCTATTATATCAACGAAGAGATCGAGATTTATCATCAGGAAGAGATTCTGGACTACTTTGCGTCAGCGGAATCCGATTCTGTAGATGAGGCCTTGAGGGTGTTGGGTGATGATGAGTACACCTTGGAGGAAATCCGCATCATGAGGATCAAGTATTTGTCGGATGTGGGGAATTAATAGATGAGAGATGAGAGATGAGAGTAGAGACGCAATATATTGCGTCTCATCAAACGGAAATATTTCATTAAATAGTAAAAATTAACAACGAAAAAATAGAAATGGAAGAAATCAGAGAAAATGTGAATCCGGTGGAGAATGTGGTGCCGGATGAAGTAGTTCCGGGTTTTGTGGCCGCGGAGGACAAGGAAAAGGACGAGAAACGTGCACCTGAATCTCCGGAGGCTGTGCAGACTATGCCTGAGGCGAAGCCGGAAGAGAACAAGACGTGCGGTGCGGGTAACGATACCAATTGCAAAAAGAAGTGTCATCTGTTCCAGTTGATTTTTGATGCATTGATGCTCATTGGACTCATCGTGCTTTTTATCCTTCATTTTGTTGGTGGAGGCAAGAATAATAATGTGGTGACGACTCCGGTGCAACCTGTCGGCGACGGCTCGATCGTCTATGTCAATTTGGATAGCATCAACGAGAAATTCGAGATGGTTAGCTTGCTTACCGACAGCTTGGATGTTGAGAAACAGAGACAAGCAGTGCAGTTCCAGAATCGCCAGAAGGCTTTGGAGAACAAGTTGGCCAATTATCAGCGCAACATGCAAAGTGGTCAGCTTACTGCCCAGCAGGCGCAATATGCAGAGGCTTCCCTCCAGCAGGAGAGCCAGCAGCTGCAAAATGACTATGCACAGGCAGTGGAGTCCTTGGAGGCTCGTTATGCAGCCGCTTTGGAGCAGATTGCAGATTCGTTGCGCGCTGCGTGTGCGCGCGTGAATGCCCAACGCAACGCTTCGTTTGTGTTCACCTACGGCTCCAGCAGCCCGTTGATGGTGGCGGATCCGTCATCTGACATCACCAATGCCGTGTTGGACGAACTTAATAAACCATACAGTAAGAAGAAAAAGAAATAACGATGGCAGAGAATATCGATACTAACCAACCTGTATCACATAAGAAACGTAACATTGTCATTATCATCATCTTGGCGGCAGTCCTGATTGCCGCATTGGTGGTTGCATTCCTTCTTGCACGTCATCATGGCAAATCAGCGGATGAAACGCAAGAGACCACGGATTCGGAACTTGCCGAGTTGCACGTGTTCCCGCCCATCGAGTTTGCCGACAGCCTCTATTACAAGAAGACAATAGTCTCATACGAGGACGAGTCGCCTCGCGATGTTTTCTACTATGAGAAGGACAGCCTCGGACAGCCTACGAATGTGCGAGTGCATGAGACTCATTACTATTCTGGCAAGCAGAAGTACATTGATGGCAATCTTGCTGAAAACCAACGTGATGGATTGTGGTATGCCTACCACAAAAACGGTAACGTACAGACCATGGCCCATTACAAGAATGGCAAAGAAAATGGTCGCTATACAGTATATCACGAGAATGGAAGTGTTTATTATACAGGATTTTATAAGGATGGGCAACGCGTTGGAGAGTGGAAGTTCTATGATGAAAAGGAAAAATTGGTGCGCACCGAGAACTTGGATGAGAAAAAGTAAGAATCCCGACAGATTATCAATCAATATTGTTTAATAATTAATAACTAAATAGATTTTTTATGGAATTACCTTTTGCAGAAGCGTGGAAAATCAAGATGGTGGAACCCATTAAGAAATCCACAAGAGAAGAAAGAGAAAAATGGCTTGAAGAAGCACACAACAACATCTTCATGCTGAAGTCGGACTATGTCTATATCGACTTGCTGACAGACTCTGGCACTGGTGCCATGAGCGACCGTCAGTGGAGTGCCATGATGATGGGCGATGAGAGCTACGGCGGTGCCCGCAGTTTCTTCCACATGAAGGACACAATCACGGAGCTGACCGGCTTTGAGTATGTCATTCCCACCCACCAGGGCCGTGCAGCAGAGAACGTGCTTTTCTCTTATTTGGTGAAACCGGGCATGGTTGTCCCCGGCAATGCACATTTCGACACCACCAAAGGCCACATTGAGAGCCGCAAGGCGTTTGCCATTGACGTGACTTGTGATGAGGCTAAGGATACCCAGCTCGAAGTTCCTTTCAAGGGCAATGTGGGCTTGGATAAATTGGAGAAAGTGCTCAAAGAGAACCAGGGCAATGTGCCGTTCATGGTGCTGACGATTACCAATAACACCGTTGGTGGACAGCCAGTGAGCATGAAGAATATTCGCGAGACCTGCGAACTGTGCCACAAGTATGGCGTGCCCGTCAACATTGACTCCGCCCGCTTTGTGGAGAATGCATACTTCATCAAGACTCGTGAGGAAGGTTATGCCGACAAAACCATCTTGGAAATCGTGAAAGAGATGTTCAGCTATGCCGACAGCATGACAATGAGTGCCAAGAAAGACGGCTTGGTCAACATGGGTGGTTTTATCGCTACGCACAAAGAGGATTGGTACGAAGGCGCCAAGCTGTTCTGCATCCCGTTTGAGGGCTTCCTGACCTACGGCGGTATGAACGGCCGTGATATGGACGCGCTGGCTGTTGGTTTGCGCGAGAACTGCGATTTTGACATGATTGAGACTCGTGTGAAACAAGTGCAGTATCTGGCTTCCAAGCTGGATGAATATGGCATCCCTTACCAGCGTCCTGCCGGTGGTCATGCCATCTTCGTAGATGCAGATAAGGTATTGGATCAGATTCCGAAGGAGGAGTTCCCTGCTCAAACGCTGACTTGCGAGCTCTATTTGGAGGCAGGTATCCGTGCGTGCGAGATTGGCTACGTGCTGGCTGACCGCGATCCGGTGACCCGCCAGAACCGCTTCGGTGGCCTTGATTTCGTGCGTTTGTGCATCCCGCGCCGTGTCTATACCAACAACCACATGGATGTGATTGCTGCTGCGTTGAAGAACGTGTATGACCGTCGTCATACCATCAAACGTGGTTTGGAAATCACTTGGGAGGCTGAGTTGATGCGTCACTTCACCTGCCAGTTCAAGAGACTGAAATAATATATTTCCGTTACATATTAGGTCGATGGGGTAACCCATCGACCTATTGTTATAATAGATACCCGCCTTATGTTGATAGTGGAAGATGTTTTGGTGTCCGATGAGCTGATAGACAAATGCTTTTGCTGTGATCTGTCAGCCTGTAAGGGTGCATGTTGCGTGGAGGGCGATGCCGGTGCGCCGCTTGCCTCGGAGGAGGTGGGTGATCTGGATGAGCATTACCCGGTCTTTCGGCAGTACATGACCGCCGAAGGTATCGAGGCGGTAGAACGCAACGGAGAGACTTTCACATACGATGGGGAGGGCGATTTCGGCACCCCGCTGGTGGAGAGTTCCAAAGCCTGTGCGTTTGCGTTTTTTGAGGAAGGTATCTGCAAGTGCGCTATAGAGAAAGCGTTTTTACAGGGCGAGATCCCTTTCCGTAAGCCCATCTCCTGTTATCTATACCCCGTGCGGGTTAGTAAGGTGGGCAAATATTGGGCACTCAACTACCATCATTGGGACATCTGTGGCAGTGCGTGCAAGAATGGCACGGAGATGGGGTTGCCTATTTACAAATTTTTGAAAGATCCGTTGGTGCGGCGGTTTGGAGAGGCATGGTATGAGGCGTTGTGCGAAGCTGTGGCCCAGCGATAATAGTTTTTATGATAAAATAGATAGATTATGAAGAGATGGTTTGTGCTGTTGCTGATGATTCTGCCCGTGTGGCTCTCGGCGCAGAGTGAGTATAGATTCTCGGCCCATCGCAATGTGGTGCCCAATGGTTATAACTTCTGGCTCAGTGTGCCCGACACGTATGATACGTTGCAGGACAAGATACCGCTGATTCTGTTTTTGCACGGGCATAGTTTGAGCGGCAACGACCTTAATAGAGTGCGCAAATACGGCTGTCTGGATGCCATTTCCATGGGACGAGATATCAATGCCATCATTGTGGCGCCACAGGATCCAGGTGGGCCATGGAATGCTTTGAGATTGAACAACGTCTTGGATTGGGTGCAGGAACATTTTGTTTTCGATACCAATCGGGTTTATGTCATTGGTATGAGCATGGGAGGCTATGGCACATTCCAGTATGTGGGCACTTATCCTGACAGGGTGGCAGCAGCCATGGCTTTCTGCGGTGGCAGCAACCTCCGCGACCATTGCGGACTCAACAAAGTTCCCTTGTGGATCATACATGGTACCGCCGACAGGGCTGTGGGCGTTGGCGAATCCCAGAAGGTGGTGAACGCTATGAAAGAATGTGGCAAAACCGACTTGCTTCTGTTTGACAAATTCCCGGGCATCAACCATAGCCAGTTGGCTAAGATGTTCTATATTCCTGAAACATACGAATGGCTGTTCAAGCATAACAAAGCCGATAGGAAACTATATAATGATGTGAAAATAAACGTTCCCATCATGAATATGGCCTATCAGAATATTGACCGTTCGGCGAATAGGATTGTGATATCTGATCCGATAAAAGTGGTGACACAGGATACAGCATCAGTTAAGAAAGATACCACCAGCGTGGCTTCCGAGCCAACAGCTGCGGCACCTTCTGCCGATCCCGCACCCGCCAAACCTGTGCAGACGTCAACACAAACTCAGACTTCTTCTCCAAAATACCATACCGTGAAGAAGGGGGATACATTGTATGCGATAGCAAGAAAATATCATACTACGGTGGATAAACTCTGCAAATTGAACAAGATCAAAGAAACAAGTATTCTGTCATTGGGACAGAAAATCAAAGTAAAATAGAACAATATGAAAAGAATCATCCTTTTATTTGCATGTTTTGTTTTAGTAACCGCTCTGTCAGCCCAAAACACACTGTCACTTACTTTCAAAGGCCAAGACAGGGGAGGGGCTTATATTCAGCTGGACAGTGTACATGTTGAAAATTTGACCCGTGAGTGGTCGGAAACTTTGATATACCCTGATACCGAACTCATTCTTTCTGTTACAGTCGGTGTTGAAGAGTATGACTTATGTCATGATTTCATAGTTTACCCGAACCCGTGTTGGGGTAATGCTTATCTGTCGAAAAGTCATATGCCTGACGGGCCAGTTCGTTTGACTGTGACGGATGTCCAGGGTCGTTTGTGTGCCGAATATTCTGGAACGTTGCAGTCGGGAACTAATGTTTTTCACATAACATTGGCGAATCCCCAGTTGTATTTTGTCAGTGTTCAGACTGCACAAGGGGTTAGAAGCCAAAAACTCTTGAATGCCAGTTGTGGAGATGCCAATCGTGTTGTGCTTGTTAGTCATTATGATGAAGAATCCGAAACAGGCGTGGATTATCTCAAAAAAATGCGATTTGATTCAGATAATCTTTTTGTGCTGGGTGATGAGGTGCGTTATACGGGATATGCCACCATTGAAGGCGAAATGAAGACCAGTGTGGTTGTCACCCAAGAGCAGATGGAGGATGATACCATAGGATTGGTGTTCTTCCGGGATCGGATTCCATGTTCAGACATGCCTACCGTGACAGATCATGAGGGTAATGTGTACACTACGGTGCAGATCGGAGCACAGTGCTGGACCAGAGAAAATATGAGATCTACTACGTCACCGACTACAGGCGCTTGCCTTATTCCCACTGGTGCAGCCTCTTTGTCCTACAGTGGTAAGGTTGCGCGTTGGTATAACAACGATAGTACGACATACGCACCTCAGGGATACGGTTTGCTATACAATTGGAATGCCGCTGTGGATACCTTCAATGAGGCTCTAGGTGAGCTGAGTGTGAGTGCGAGCGTAGAGGATGCGGCCAATGTTTCTTTTGCCGGCCCTCGTCGTGGCATTTGCCCCGAAGGATGGCACGTGCCCAGTGCGGCTGAATGGACCGCATTTGTCAATTATGTGAAAGCAGAGGGCATCTATGCTTGCGACAACTCTGCCAACAAGATTGCCAAGGCTTTTGCTTCCCAAACAGGTTGGAACAATAATAGTACGGCTTGTGCCATAGGCCAGAATCAGTCGGCAAACGATGCGCTTAATTTCACGGCTAAGCCCGCTGGCTATATCGGTTCTGGCGGATTCATCAGTAGGGGAGAGACCACAGGTTTCTGGTCCTCAAGCCAAAATTCAATACAGAAAGCCTATACTTGGGATTTGTTCTTCAATAATACCGGCATCTATCAGACAGGCAGCAGCAAATCACAGGCCTATTCTGTAAGATGTGTGAAGGATTAGTCTCTTCTTTTAGAAAAAAGTTTTGATTAGCGGATCAAAGTGACACTTCCTTGTACCTGTTGCATCTTTCCGTGTGCATTGACGAACCGTATGATGTAGGTATATACCCCAACGGGAGCAGGAGCGCCTTTCATGTCGTAGCCATCCCATCCTGCTGTTGGGTCTGTAGTCCTGAACATGGTTTTCCCGTATCTGGAAATGATGAGAAGCTCGTAGCCTTCTTCTGACACGTAAGCGTTGGAAGGCAGGAAGACGTCGTTGTGACCATCGTAATTGGGCGTGAAGGCGTTGGGGATAATCATGCTGGACTCTTGCTGCAAGGTGACATGGTTGGAGATGCTTTCGTCCTCAAAACCCATAGTGTTCAGGCCTTCGTGGGCCGTGACGAAATAGGTGAATTTGGATCCTAACTGAAACAACAGGGACACGTCATCGCTGTACGTGTTGTGCGCACGTGGAATGAGTGCATCGGTCAACTCCAGGAAAACAGTATCGTATTCTGTCCGGCGGCTGACCGAGTAATGGTCCACATCTCCGTCCCAAGTTCCATAATCATTCCATTCCAGATTGCAGTCGTGTGCAGAGGAACTCGTTCCAGTGAGCAGGATGTTGTGTGAGATGTTGGAATAACCCACAGGAACATCACAATCACCCATCAGAAATGTTCTGTAGTAATAGACTTGCTTGTTGAATTTGGCTGTGCTGTCCAAGAACTCGTATTCCGTGCTGCTATGATAGGGAATTGAGGCAATGTTTTCAAAGCTCTGTCCGTCTTCGCTCCGTTGTAACGTGATGGAAAGGAAGGGATAGAGATCGCCAGTGGTGTGCACCAGAATGGAGATGTAGCGGTTGTCCATCACGGATACGTGCCGGATGTAAGTCTCGTCCTCACTCTCTTCCGCCGTGATGGAGAAGTTGACGCGGTTGCTGCTGGAGGTGATGCTGTTGTCGTTGTTACAGGCTTGCACATAAACGCGATAGTTGGTGTTGATTGCAAGGTCTGTCAGGTTGAAATTCGTTTGTGTGGTAGTGCCCAACAGCGTATAATTCGTTTCACCTTCTGGCCGTATGAAAATACGGTATTCTCTCACTCCACCATGCATGTTCTTGTACGGATTCCAAGTGAGATGGGCGGATCGGTGGCAAGCATCAGTTGCTGGCGAGGCCAGACGGATGTTGCATTGGCCGCTGTCGGTCTGGTACGAGCTGTTTTCGCAGGAATCCAACACGGCAAGGAAATACTCACGGCTCACATCGCTGGGATTGACACTGTTGTCGGTCCAGAATGTGGTGTTATAGACGGTGTGCAAAGGCAGTCTGACACTACCGTCCTGATAATATACCGGGTAGCACATCATGTATGGATCCGGTGCGTGGAAGCCCAGCACGACATGGTTGTCTTCAGTAACGGAGATGCTGTCCAGAATCGGTGCGTTGGGTTGGATACTGTCGTTGAGGCGAATGGTCTCGATATTGGACTTGAATATACAGGAACTGCCTCCGGCTGTGCTGATCTGGTTGGTGATACCCACTTGGTATGAGATGTAATTGTGGCAGACATCAGACGGATCGATGTAGATGCGGCTGTTGGTTGTGGGTACCGAAGCGATGGGCGTATGGTCAAAATCAGCTTCAAAAGCTCTTTTCTTGTAAATGAGATAGACTACATCCCAAGTTCCACCATCGGTAGAAGTGCTGACTGCGTCCCATTCCAGATACGCCGCCGTGCTGTCACCATGCAGGTCGTAGGGTGTGACAGTGAGCTGGATGGTGCTCATGGAGTTCGACTCGCACGACTCGCCTGTGATCGTGTTATGCGCTATGATGTGGCAAGAATAATGGTCGCTGAGCTGGCTGACGGGAAGAATAAGGGTGGTGGAGGACCTATAGATGCTGTTTTCAGGATGCGGACGGACTGCCGGGGTAATGGCAATGCCGTTGACGTAAAAAGTGTATTCGTCATTCACATCCACATTGTCCATGTTGACCCATGACCAAGTGACGCGAAGTTCCCTGGGATTGACAAGTTGTTCAATACATTGAAGGGTGGGCGGCTCTATGGCAAAACCATATAAGCAGAGCAGGATGTTTAGTATTGAGAATAAAAATTTTTTCATTTGCCGCCTATTTCAGGTTCCGAATATCTCCAACGATGATTCGGGTAAATTTATTATAATCAAAATATTTTTTTGCCAAATACAATAGTGTCGTTGAATCAGTCTCTTTCACAGCTTGAATCATGGATTGGAATTCGCGTTCATCCAGTCCGTATTGGTTCCAGTAGGCATATTTCTTCAGATAAGAAACCGAGTTGTCCACGTCGCGCAGCATATCACCCAGGATGTAGTTGCGGGCAGTTTCCAGCTCTTCGTCGCCGACAGGCTCCTCTTGCAGCCGTTGCAATTCCTCGAAGCAGGCATCCACAGCCGCTTGCGTGTGGGCGGCGTTGACATCGCTGTTGATGATGAACAGACTTTGATTGCCGAAATAGACGGAACCCGATGATACGCCGTATGTATATCCATTTCGCTCTCGCAGGTTCTGCATCAGTCGTGATCCGAAATACCCGCCCGTGATGGTGGAGAGGATGGAGAACCCTCTTCTGTCGGCATCCAAATAACCGATGGCGGGGAAACACAGGGTGATGGAGGATTGTACGCTGTCGGGCATGGCCTCGCTGATGAGCGGGGTAGGGTCTGCGGGCAGCGTAAGGTCATGAATAGCCTTGGAAGCTGCTCCATCTGGGACCTGTGAGAACAGTTCCTTGATACATTGCTCCATGTCGGCATCCACGTTGCCCGTGACGAATATGCGGAGATTCTCGGCACAGAACGTGCGTTGGTGGTGTTCTTGCATTTGCGCTACCGTTACGGCCTTCAGGTTCTCGCGTGTGGAAAACTGACCCGCGGTGTGTGTGTCACCGAACATGGCGTGCAGCATCAACTGCGTACTCCGCACATCAGTCTTTTGTGAATTGTATTCTAAGTCTTTGATTTTCAGATTGGAATAGATATCCAGTCGGTCCTCCCGGTATTGGGGATGGGCGATAAAATCGTAGATAGTGGGTAGGATATCGCTTACATTGCTGCGGGGCACCGAGATGGTGATGACATTCTTGTCCATCCCGCAGGTGGTGGTGTAATGCACGCCGTAGAAGTCCAGCAGGTCGGCGATTTCGGTGGCGGAGTATTTGCGGGAACTCTCTTTGAGCAGGGCGTAGGTAAACTGTGAGAGGTGTTTCTGTGTTTCGTGAAGGATGCCGCTGCGGATGTGTATGAGAATATGGATGAGGTCGAGTTGAGGGTTGGGCAGGGTATAAACGGGGATGCCGTTTTCCAGCGTCTCCATGCGCGGGGCAGGGAGCTGTAGCTCTGCGATGGGATGCTGTTGAGGAGGAGTGCTGCGGTCTAACAGTTTCATGTTGGGTTATTGAAGAAGCAGTATTTGTCCACGTTCTGTGCCGGACTTATGCTGGGCGGTTTTGTATTTGATAGTATAGACGTACACGCCTTGCGGTAGCATTTCGCCCACGCCGTTTCGTCGGCCATTCCATCCGTTCTCGATGTTTCGGGATTGGAACACATGGTCGCCATTGCGGGAGTAGATGTTGAGTTCAAATTCGGTATATTCCACATTGGCAAATACGTAGAAGATGTCGTTGACGCCGTCATCGTTGGGCGAAAAGGCGTTGGGAGCGAAGAAGGTCTTGTTTGTGGTTTGGGGTTGTGGGGTAGGGCTCTCGTTCTCGTCGGGCTCTGCCTTCGGCGCGGAGGGTGTGGTGGCAGCAGAGTGTTGGGGAGTAGGGGAAGGCACTTGCATTGGCTGAACTGTTGGCATGGGCGCGGGCGTGGGTTGTGGCACACTGGCCGGAGTGGCGGGTACGGGCTGCGGTGCGGAAGGGTTGGCTGCCGCAGGCGGCGCCTGGACGGGGATGCTGGCCGTTGTTGCGCTGATGGCGGTCAGGTTGTCGGAGGGCACATTGGCCGGAACGGGCGCAGGTGCACTCGTGGTGCGTGCGGGCGCCGCCTGCGGCTGTGCGTGGGCGGGCGTTTGGCTGGTCACGGGCGCACTTTCTGCGGCCATTTCTTGGCGGGCGAGCTCTTGCGGTGCGCTGGCAGCAGGCTGTTGCGGGCGGGAGAGCAGGACGGCTACGGTGACGATGCCTACCGTTGCAAGCGTGGCAGCTCCGTACAGGGCAGCCCGGCGTATTTTTCTTCCCTGGTTGTATTTGACCACGGACTTGTCCTGGATGATGGATTCCCATCCGGCCTCGTCCACGGGGACCTGGTAATTCTCAAATTGCTCTTTCAACGTCTTCATATACTAAATTCTTCGTGATTCAAATATTGCTGTATCTTCTTTTGCAGGATGTTGCGGGCGCGGAAAATCAGCGTCCGCACGTTGGTGTGGCTCTCGTTCATGATGCTCATGATATCCTCTTGCTCGTAGCCGTCGATGACGTACAGGTTGAAGGCGGTGCGGTACTTGTCGGGCAGCTCGTTGATGAAGCCGACGAGTTGCGGCATGGTGAGCGGCTCGTTCAGCGGGGCGGCATCCGCGCCCGGCTCGTGGGTCAGGTCCTCCAGAGAGGATGTCCGTTGCCGTTCGGTCTTCCGGTAGTAGTCGATAGCCTTGTTGATGGTGATGCGCCGGAGCCACGCACCCAGCGAGGTGATCTTGTGGTAGCTTGGAAAGTTCACGAGTATGAAGAGGAAGGTGTCATGAAAAAGGTCCTCCGCGTCTTCGGCGTTGGCCGCGTAGCGCGCGCAGATTCCCTTGATCATGGGGCCGTACTCCAGGTAAAGCCGCTTCTGGCAGGACTTGTCGCCGGCGATACAACCTTTAATGAGTTTCTTCTCTTCTTCTGACATCAGATGTTTTTTGCAATATTTACTAACGAATTGGCGGTGTTTGTTGTTGCAAAATAGGCGGTTTTTTTGTTCTTTTGCGGGTTCTTTTTTGAGAAAGATGAATAGGCTGCAAAAATCGTATTTTTTAGGACATGATGTGTTGGCCATCGCACGCGACTTGCTAGGCAAGTATCTGTTCACCATGAAGGATGGACAGTTGGCTGGCGGCATCATTTCGGAGGTGGAGGCGTACAAGGGCATGGCCGACAGGGCTTCGCATGCTTACGGAGGCCGTCGCACGCGCCGCAACGAGATGATGTACCACGGGGGTGGGGTGGTGTACATGTACCTCTGCTACGGCATGCACCACATGCTCAACATCGTGACCAACGAAGAGGATATTCCTGATGCAGTGCTCATCCGCGGCATCATCCCCACGCATGGCGAGGAGTTGATGTTGCGGCGCACGGGCAAGAGTCGGATGTCGTGCGACATCGGTTCCGGTCCCGGCAAGGTGAGCAAACTGCTGGGCCTCACCGTGACCGACAATGGCTGCCCGCTCACGGGCGACACGGTTTGGATCGAAGATCGTGGCCTCCAGATATCTGATAATCAAATTGAGATCACCCCGCGCATCGGCGTGGACTACGCAGGCGAGGATGCCCTGCTGCCGTATAGGTTTTTATGGATGGATAATAATGAAAAAAATTCCTTGCTATGAAAAAGATTATACTCTTGGCTTTTACCGCATTTATGGCGCTGCAATTGTCGGCGCAGCAGAATATTTACGATGACAAGGCGGATGCCATGCAGCAGATTAATACCGCTGTGCAGAAAGCGGCGGCGGAGAACAAAAACGTGCTATGCCAGGTGGGCGGCAACTGGTGCCCGTGGTGCCTGCGCTTTGCGGCGTTCGCGGAAAGCGACACGCTGGTTCATGATATTATCCAAGACAATTTTGTCTATATCCACGTCAACTGGTCGCGGGAGAACAAGAACCCCGAAGCGATGAAATACCTGGGCAACCCGGCTCGCTTCGGTTTCCCCGTTTTCGTGATTCTGGACGGCTCAGGAAAGCCTATCCATATTCAGAATTCTGCCTATCTGGAGGAAGGAAAAGGCTACAGCGAGGCAAAGGTGTCCGAATTCCTGAAAGCGTGGACACCCACGGCTGTCAATACCTTGAGGTAACGACAGATCGATTGTCCAAACGGTAGAATAGGGAAACCCTTATTGTTTCTTCATCGCGGCGATGGAGAGGAACAGCCCTAAGATGATGCTGCAGAAGGCGGCGAAGAGCACCTGGAACTCGCCCGGCAGGCAGAACGTGAGCGTATGCGCGGGAATCCAGAACAACGGTATGGTCTTCTTGAAAACGAAGTTCCACTGCACGTCCCAGTTGAGGTTCTGGATGTGCTGGCTCACTTTTATAGGGCGTACTAGACTGATAGCTTTGCCGTCATATTCCGCAATGTGCATGTCGCAGATTTTGTGGACGGTCATGAACACCGGCGCAAACGAGGTGTTCATCATCACGCTCACAAAAAATGCGCCCATCAGCTTCAATCCAGTGAAATCGCCTTTCATGGCGTCCGATACGCCGGCAAAGCAGCTGGCTTTCTCCATGAAAGCAGGGATGCCGACCTTGAAAACGCTCATGGCCAAGGCAATCCACATGCCGAGTAATCCCCAAACGATAAACTTCGGGAACAATCCGAACCCTTTGTGATAATATTGGCCGGTCTTGATGCGCTGGCCTAACATCTCTCCGAAGGTGGCCAGGATGCCGAACTTCAAAAAGGCCATCCAAAGGGGATAATTAGCTGTAAGAGAGCAAAATGTATCATAAACGGGTCTGCTGATGAAAAAAGGAAGCAGTACCAGAATGACGATGGCGATAACCAGAATGTCGGATTTTTTCATACTCGGATGGATTTCAAAAACAAGTGCAAAAATACAAAATTATTAAAAAGGACTTGTACTGTCCCCTGGCCTCTGTTACCTGTCCCCTAAATTTGTATTTTTGCCCCGTCAAACCAATATGTTGTTTTCGATGAAAAGAATCATTCTCATTTTAACGATGTTCCTGATGGTCGGAGGCTTGTCAGCCCAAGAGCAACCTATGAAATTCTTGGGTATCAGCATGAACTGTACCATGAACACCTTTGTGAACAAACTCAAAGGGAAAGGCTTTGAGTTGGAGACCAACCACAATGTCCCCAACACCTCCTTCATGCGGGGCACTTTCGCCGGCGAACGTGTGAAAATCGAGATCCGTGCTGCAGCCAAAACCCACCTCGTCTATATTGTTGTGGTCAATTTCAACCGGAGTACCAGCTATACGTATGAGAATCTGAAGAAGACATTGTTGGATAAATACGGTGATAACAGCAAGGAATTCAATAAGTTGAAAGAGGAGGACAAGTATGCCAAATTTACTACTGACTATATTGTGTGGCGATTGAATGAGGATGAGGAGACTCATCAGTACAATCGTCTGGTGCTTTCCCAGTGCAGTTATCGCGCCAATTTTCCATTAGTGATATCATACATTGATGGCAAAAACGCTATCATAGATATTCAAGAGGTGGAATCGGATTTCTAAAAAAATGTTTATATCTTCCACCTGAAGATAATTTTATATATTTTTGCACGCAAAAACGAAATTCGTGCAAAAATGAAGAAATTGAAAACGGGTGAGGTTATACAACAGGTGGCCGCGGATCTTTTCCGAAAGTTCGGGTTTGAGAAAACTTCCATGGATGAGATTGCCCGGAAGGCGCATAAGGCGAAGCGTTCCATATACAATCATTTCAACAATAAGGAGGATATTTTCAGCGCTGGAGTTCGCCAGGAGGTAGAGAGTATTCGTGCCCGCTTGCTGGAGGCTATATCCAATGAGCAGGACCTGGTGTTGCCGCGCCTGCGTCGCTACCTGTTGCTTCGGATGGAACTGTTTGCCGATGCGGGCATGTTGCAGGTGGCGATGAAGAATAATATGCTCTCCGCGGATGACCATCGCTTTGAGGATTTGAAAAGCATTCATGATGAGTTTGCCGCATGGGAGCATGATTTGTTCAAAAAAGTGTGGTATGCTAAACCCACGACAGATACACGGGAAGTGGTGGAGCAGCAGGCCGTGGCTTTTGCGGATATGTTGCACGTGACATTGAATGGTCTGACGCACTCCTTTTTTGTGGAAGGGAAATATGAACAGTACAAATCATCATATGAAATGTTGATAGATTTGATAGTGAATAGTGTGTTCCAGAGTTTTACAAACCAGTTTGTGCAAACGCAGAGTGTTGTTAACGAATAATATCCCAAGACTATGAACAGAAAGATTTTTTGGATTTTCGTTTCGGTTGCTTTGATTTTTACGTCATGCAATCGCGAGATTAAGCAGTTTACAGGAAATTACAGCTACAAGCTGTCCGGAGAGGTTTCCATAGTGGACGAAGACGGTGGAGTGAGTTATCGTCTTGTTCATAAAAATGGACAGATGAACATTTTGGAGGACAAGTCTCAGTCCAACAGACTCATCATTACCATGAATGAGATGAACGGTGTTTGCTATACCATTTCGGCTACCGTGAAGGGCGATTCCATTGTGTTTCTCCCATACGAGTTTAGCACGAACATTCTGATATCCGACAGCCAGAATCTCTTTTCCGATGACAATACCCCCTCCATTGTGTATGCCATCCATGCTTTCGGCGGTGGCCAGCTTAATGACGATATCCTGATGATTGACGAACAGTGGGAAGGTCATCAGAGCGGCAATGATGCGGTGTTGCTGAATGGTCCGAAGATGAAGATAATCGCAGAAAGAAATTGAGGATAAGATGAAAACCGTATTGAAACAGTCGTTATTGTTGTGCTTGAGCATTGTTTTGGTGTTTGCCCATAGTTCATGCAAGCATAAGGCTCCGGTGCAGGAAACCGTCCCCATTTCGGTGGATGTGATGGTGGTTGATTCCGTGTTTGGCGGACTCACGCGCACGTATGTGGGCGAGGTGGAGGAGAATCTCTCTGTTGCGTTGAGTTTTCCCGCCGGCGGACGTGTGGAGCGCGTGTGTGTGCATGAGGGCGATTTCGTGCATGCCGGCCAGCTGGTGGCTGTGGTGAACAGCGCCAATGCCCAAAACGCCTACAACTCGGCTAAGGCTTCGCTTCAGCAGGCCGAGGATGCATATCAGCGACTGAAGAAAGTGTATGACCAAGGCAGCTTGGCGGAAGTGAAGTGGGTGGAAATGCAGACCACACTGGAGAAGGCGCGTTCGTTGGAGCAGATTGCGAAAAAGCAACTTGACGAATGCCGCCTCACGGCTCCGGTTTCTGGAGTGGTGGGCACATGCAACGCCAAAGTCGGTGGTTCATTGCTCCCTGGCGAACCGGCTGTCACGCTGCTGGATATGGGTCAGGTGTCTGTAAACTTTTCCGTGCCTGAAAGCGAGATTTCATCGGTGACGGTAGGCAAGGAGGCCTATGTCTATGTGCCTGCGCTGGATAACCGGCTGCTCACCGGCAAGATTACGGACCGCAGTATGACCGCTTCCAAGGTGTCGCACAGTTATGATGTGAAAATCGCATTCCCGAACAAGGACAAATCTCTGCTTCCCGGCATGGTGTGCAAGGTGCTGCTCGACCAGCCTGCCAACACGGGTTTCATTGTGCCGGCCAAGTGCGTGCAAACCCGCCCCGAAGGGTTGTCTGTGTGGGTGGTGAAGAATGGCAAGGCGCAACATCACGTCATTACATCCACTGAATTCGTGGCCAATGGCGTGCTCGTCTCCTCCGGCCTCGCCCCCGGCGACACGGTCATCACCGATGGTATGCAAAAACTCTACACCAATGCAATAGTTACCTTCTCAAAATAATATTCACCCTTTACCCCTTTCACCCCATGTACCCCATTCACCTCTGATCCATGCGTACCAAATCTCACATATTATCCGCCATGCGCAGCCACAACATCATCTTCTTTATTGTGGCATGTCTGGTGCTGTTTGGCATCTTTGGTTTGACGCAGTTGAACAAGGACGAGTTTCCGCAATTCACGATTCGTCAGGGCGTGGTGGCAGCGGTTTATCCCGGTGCTTCTTCGCAGGAGGTGGAGGAGCAGGTAACCAAGCCGTTGGAGCGTTTCCTGTTTACGTATGAGGAGATTGACAAGGACAAGACCTATTCGGTGACCGAAAACGGTATTGTGTATGTTTATGCGGAGTTGCGCACGTCGGTGAAAGACAAGGACGGTGCGTGGTCGAAGATACGTCACGGGCTTCAGCTCTTCAAGAAAACCTCTTTGCCTGCCGGCGTGTTGGAGATTGTGGTGGTGGACGACTTTGGCAACACTTCCTCCATGCTGCTCACGGTGGATTCTCCAGAGCGCACGCCGCGTGAGTTGGAAGCGTATGCCGAACAGTTGTGCGACCGCCTGCGCAGCATTCCCGAGATGGGCAATATCAAGATTCTCGGACAGCAGAATGAGGAGATTGCCGTGTTGGTGGATCAAGATAAATTGGCCGCATACGGCATCAGCCAGCGTGCATTGCTTGTGGAACTGGCCACCCAGGGACTCCGAACTGTCGGTGGGAGCGTGGAGAACGGGGAAGGGGAGGCACTGGTGCACATTGCCATCCCGTATCAGTCGGAATATGAGGTGGGTGAGCAGATTGTTTTTGCCGACCCTACAGGCAATGTGGTGCGCCTGCGCGACATAGCGCACATTGAGCGTCGCTATGCCTCACCCAAAAACTATATCAAATACAACGGAACCTCCACGGTGCTGATTTCCATGGAGATGGCTCCGGGGCATAATATCGTGGCCTTCGGCAAGAAAGTGGAAAAAGAAATTGACAAATGCAAACAGACGCTGCCACCGGATGTGAATATGCACAAAATCACCAACCAGCCATACGTGGTCAACAAGTCGGTGATGTCTTTCTTGCGCGATTTGCTGTTTTCCATTCTGGTGGTGATTGGCGTGATGCTGCTGCTGTTTCCGTTGCGCACGGCCATGGTGTCTGGTACCAGCGTGCCCGTCTGCACAGCGGTTACCATGGGACTGATGTACATCTGCGGCATAGAGCTGAACACCGTCACGCTCGCCGCCCTCATAGTGGTGTTGGGCATGATTGTGGACGATTCTGTGATTGTCATTGATGGCTATACTGACATGCTGCAGCAGGGGCATTCGCGTTGGTACTCGGCTCTGTTCAGCACCAAATCCTTGTTCGTGCCCATGTCACTTGCCACGCTGGCTATTTCCGGCATGTTCTTCCCCATGACGCGCATCATCACGGGTCCCCTCGGCGACTTCGTGCAACTTTTCCCATGGACGGTTCTGTTTGCCTTGGTGTGTTCCATCTTCTATGCGGTATGGGTGATTCCTTACCTTTCCACCGTTTTCATTAAACGCAACAAGGACGGGAAAGCCCCGAACCGTTTCGAGGAGGCCCAGAACAAGTTTTTCGTCTTTTTGCAAGACTCCTACGAGAAAGTGCTGACACGTTGCTTTAGGCACCCAGCCGTGGTGATTTGCATGGCTGTCGGCGCGGTGACGTTAGGTGCATTTCTCTTTACCCGCCTCCAGATACAGATGCTGCCGAAGGCCGATCGAAACTGTTTTGCCGTGGAGATGCATCTTGCGGAAGGAAGTACGCTGGAACAGACAGCAGCGGTGGCGGACACTATGGAGGCAATCCTGCGCGCTGACTCTCGCGTGGAGTCCGTGACCTCTTTTATCGGCTGTTCCTCACCCCGTTTTCACGCCACTTATGCCCCTCAGATGGCGCACAAGAATTATGCTCAGTTTATCGTCAATACCACATCGGAGGATAATACCCTGAAACTGATACGCGAATATGGACCAAAGTATGAGAATCGTTTCCCTAAAGCCTATGTTCGTTTCAAACAGATTGATTATCAGGCGGTTAAAAATCCAGTAGAGGTCCGTTTGTCGGGCAATGACTTCGAAGAGATGAAACAAGTGGCGGATTCGTTGAAAGCCTATATGAACACGATTCCTGCTCTTACTTGGGTGCATTCCGATATGGATGAGTCCTCTCAAAATATCAAGGTTACCTTGAAGGGTGACGAGGCGACGCGGCTTGGCGTGACGCAGAGCATGTTGTCGCTGTATCTTTCCTCAGCTCTGGGCGGACAGAACCTGACTAATGTTTGGGAAGGCGATTACAAGGTGCCGGTAATGCTTTATACTCAGAATTTTAATGATTCGTCAAGCTATGAGGAACTGGAGGACTGCTTGGTGCCGACCTCCATTCCCGGGACATGGGTACCGTTGCGCCAGGTGGCTGACATCGGTCCCGAGTGGCACGATGCGGTCATCAACCGGCGAAACAGCATCCGGACCATTACTGTGGGGGCGGACCTGAACTATGGTTATAGTCAGCCCGAAGTGATGGACCAGATTGACCATTACATCAAAACCGAGTTGAGTCCCTCGCTGCCTCAAGGTGTGGAGATTGCCTACGGAGGACTGACCGGAGTAAACGGGCAGGTGATTCCGCAGATTGCCTTGAGTTTCCTGGCCGCCGTGCTGGTACTCTTTGTCTTTCTGCTCTACCATTTTGGCCGACTCGATGTGGTCTTCCTGACGCTTTCTGCCAGCCTGATTTGTGTCTTTGGTGCATGCCTCGGCCTCTGGATTTTCCAACTTGACTTCAGCATTACAGCGGTGTTGGGCGTGGTCAGTCTCATCGGCATTATCGTGCGAAACGCCATTATTATGTTTGAATATGCCGAAGATTTGCGAAAAAACCATCATAAAACCTCAAAAGAGGCTGGTTTTGAGGCTGGAAAACGCCGTATGCGCCCCATATTCCTCACATCTGCCACCACGGCATTAGGTGTGATGCCGATGATTGTGGCGCACACATCCCTCTGGATGCCCATGGGCGTGGTGATCTGTTTCGGTACCATATTCTCCTTGCCCCTGGTGGTCACCGTGTTGCCCGTGGCTTATTGGCAGACGTTTAAGGAGAGTAAGAGAGGAAGAGAGGAGAAGAGTAAAAGAGGAAAAGAGCGTCTCGATTGATATTTTTGAAAGTTAAGGATTATGAGAAAATATTGGATATTGGTAATGATCATCATGTTTGCGCTGGGGCACGCGGGGGCGCAAAGGCTCACGCTTGACAGTTGCAAGGTATTGGCGAGGCGCAACAACACTGCAGTGGTGAACACTTGGCTTGACGTGAGAGCGGCCCAGGAGGTGAAAAAGCAGGCGCGGACAAAATTCTTTCCGCAGGTGAGCGCTATGGCGGGCGTGTATGACGCAGCGAAACCGCTCATTGAGTACGGCATCGATGACATTGACAACGCGACCACACGGCAATGGCTCCATAATCTCTATTTCGAGTATGGTGCAGCAATGGGTTTACCTGACCGTCTGTCCCTTTGTGAGAACGGTATGATAGTGGGTGCCACGGCTGTGCAACCCGTGTTCATGGGCGGACAGATCGTCAAAGGCAACGACATGGCTGATGTCGGAGTGGCGGCCGCATTCAGAAAAAGCCAACTTACCATCGACCAAGTCTTGCAACAGGTGGAGGAAACATACTGGCAGATTGTCTCTTTGACTGAAAAACGAAACACTCTGCAACAGGCTATAACTTTTTTGGATACGCTTAATCGTGATGTCAATGCGGCTGCAGATGCAGGGCTGGTGACCCGGAATGACATCCTCAAAGTGACCCTCAAACAAAATGAGATGCGCTCTAACCTGCTGAAAGTGGAGAACGGTATCACACTTTCCACCATGCTGCTCTGCCAGATGATTGGGCTGGAATATGATGAGAATCTGACCCTTGCGGACACGGTTCCGGAGGAAATGCCAACCTATGACACCGTTACGGATGTTGAGATAGCAAACGCCGTTTACGGTCGGACGGAGAGAGCACTATTAGATTTGCAGGTGAGAGCCGAGGAACTGAAGAAAGAAATGGCCATAGGGGAGAGTTTGCCTCATATTCTTGTGGGGGCGACTGCCTCATACGGCAACCTGGTATTCGATCGTTCTACCGCCAATGCGTTGGTTTTCGCAACCATGAAAGTGCCGTTGACCGGTTGGTGGGAGACGGCTCACAAAATAAAACAGCAGAATTATGCTATTCGGAAAGCGGAAAATGAGCGTAATGACCTTACGGAGAAGATGATGTTGGAAACCCGTCAGGCGTGGTGCAATATCGGAGAGGCTCGCAGCCAAGTGGAGTTGGCCGAGACAACGGTGCGCGATGCCCAAGCCAATTTGCAGGCTGCCCGCACGAACTTTGATGCCGGACTTGTTCCGGTGTCCGAACTTCTTGAAGCGCAGACACTCCATCTACAAGCAAAGAACCAACGAACGGATGCCTTAATAGATCTTCAAATCAAAAATAACCGTTATTTGAGATTGACAGGTGGTAGATATTGATTATCCACCCTTGTTTCATTGACACTTTTTTTGTACTTTTGCAGACTTTTTGCGAAACGAATAACAAGTACTGTTTATCATGATAAAAATTACACTGCCTGATGGCTCAGTAAAAGAATTTGAACAGGGCATTACCCCGTATGAGGTGGCCCAAAGCATTAGTGAAGGTCTGGCCCGTAACGTCTTGGTGGCCAAGGTGAATGACCAAATGGTGGAACTTGACAAACCCATCAATGAGGACGCTTCCCTCACGCTTTACACTTGGAACGACCGCGAAGGTAAAGACACCTTCTGGCACAGCTCCGCCCACTTGATGGCCGCCGCCATCGAGGCGCTCTACCCGGGCGTGAAGTTCGGTATCGGACCGCACATTGAGACCGGTTTCTACTACGACATCGATTTTATGAACTATACCATATCCTCCGACGATTTTCCGAAAATCGAGGAGAAGATGAAGGAATTGGCTTCTCAGAAGATCCAGTTCGTGCGCCGCGAGGTATGCAAGGCAGACGCGCTCGACTATTTCCAGAAGAAAGGCGACGAGTACAAACTTGAGCTCATTGACGGTTTGGAAGACGGCCAAATCTCCTTCTACGAGAGCGGTCCGTTTACTGACCTCTGTCGTGGTCCGCACTTGCACGACACCTCTGCCATCAAGGCTATCAAGTTGCTGAAGACGGCCGGTGCCTATTGGCGTGGCGACGAGAAGCGCAAACAGCTGACCCGTATCTATGCTGTCACTTTCCCGAAGAAGAAAGAATTGGACGAATACTTGGCCCTTCTCGAAGAGGCTGCCAAGCGCGACCACCGCAAGTTGGGTCGTGAGATGGAATTGTTCACCTTCTCACCGCTGGTGGGACAAGGTTTACCTTTGTGGTTGCCCAAGGGTGCCGCTTTGCGTGACCGCCTCGAGCAGTTCTTGCGTAAAGTACAGAAAAAATATGGCTATCAGCAGGTTATCACTCCGCATATCGGTAACGTGAATCTTTACAAGACCTCTGGTCACTATGCAAAATACGGTGCGGACTCTTTCCGCCCGATTACCACGCCGCAAGAGGGAGAGGAGTTCTTCCTCAAACCGATGAACTGCCCGCACCACTGCCAGATTTTTGCTGCTCGTCCGCGCTCCTACAAAGAGCTGCCGCTTCGTCTCGCGGAGTTCGGCACTGTGTATCGTTACGAGCAGAGTGGTGAGTTGCACGGTTTGACGAGAGTCCGTGGCTTTACGCAGGACGATGCCCACCTTTATTGCACTTCAGACCAGATCAAAGAGGAGTTCTGCAAGGTTATCGATATTATCCTCTACATCTTCAAGACGCTGAAGTTCGAAAACTATAAGGCTCAGGTGTCCCTGCGCGATCCCAACAACAAAGAGAAGTACATCGGTACCGACGAGAATTGGGAGAAGGCACAACGCGCCATCATCGAGGCTGCTGCTGAGAAAGGCCTGAACACTGTTGAGGTAGAGGGCGAGGCCGCGTTCTATGGTCCGAAACTCGACTTCATGGTGAAGGACGCCATCGGCCGTGAGTGGCAGTTGGGTACTGTCCAAGTCGATTACAACCTGCCGGAGCGTTTTGAACTGGAATACACGGATGCCGACGGTCAAAAGAAGCGTCCGGTGATGATTCACCGCGCCCCGTTCGGCTCCATGGAGCGTTTCGTGGCCGTGTTGCTGGAGCACACCGGCGGCAACTTCCCGTTGTGGCTCACCTCCGACCAGGTGGTCATCCTGCCTATCAGCGAGAAGTACATGGATTATGCCCAGAAGGTACGCGCCGCTTTGGATGAGCAGGATATCCGCTGCTACATCGACGAGCGCAGCGAGAAGACCGGCCGTAAGATCCGCGACGCCGAAACCGCCAAGGTTCCCTACATGCTCATAGTGGGCGAGAAGGAAGAGGAAGAAGGCACCGTTTCCGTGCGCCGTCACGGCAACATCAACGACGGTACCATGCCGCTCGGCGATTTTGTCACCCTCATCCAAAATGCCATCAAGGCGGAATTGGAGAATTAACCCATTGTAGAGACGGTGCATGCACCGTCTCTACAGAACCAAACACAGGGGCTGTCGCGTTGCGATGGTCCCTATTTTTTTGTTTCTTTGCATACCAATATTTGTTGGAAATATGCGTTGAAGAATATTATTTTTACACGATGCGCAACGTAATAGGATTTCGTCATAGCAGGTTGCAGACTGTTCTGATAGGGATGGTCGGGTGGCTCCTCTTTATATGGTTGCTCATCGGGCAGGCTTCGGCGCAGGAACTGAAGGGGAGGGTTTTCACAACGGACGAAAAGGGCGACACCGTGGCGGTTTATATGGCCCGGTTGCAGTGGCTTCATACAACGATGGGAACCTACACCAATATGCGTGGCAACTATAAACTGCCCTTTGCAAACACCGACACGCTGATTGTCAGTTATTCGTTGTATCCGTCTGATACTTTGATTGTAAAGAGGACTGAGCTGCAACGCAATATCTACCTCCAAAGAGCCCAGGATTTGCAGGAAGTAGTGGTTTCCAAAAAACGGAAACAGAGATATAAGCGCAAAGGGAATCCTGCTGTGGAGTTGGTGCAGAAGGTGATAGAGCACAAAAATGACAATCGTGTTGAATCTGTTGATTCTTATAAGTCAAAGATTTACAAGAAGATGGTAATGTCTTACGGGCGATTCAATATGAACTTCCAGAAGAACAACTTCAATCGGCAACTCTCTTTTCTGGAAAAATATGTGGATACCATCAGGACCGACACTATGCCGGTGCTGACCTTCTCTCTTCGGGAATCTTTGGCTGATCACTATTACCAGAAATCTCCACGGAAAAATGTGAACTATTTGTATGCCAGGCGAATGCAGGGCGTGGATGAAACTTTTGATCAGGAAGGGGAAGGCACTAACTTGGAAGCCATGTTTACTGAGGTCAATATCTTTGACAATGATATAGAATTGATGCTCAACAAGTTTGTGAGCCCCTTGTCTTCCACGATTGCTACCACATATTACCACTATTTTATCACAGACACGGTTGAGGTGGACAGCATCTCCTGCATTGAGCTCACGTTTTCCCCTGTGAACAGTCAGAGCTTTGGCTTTACTGGACGTTTGTATATCGTGAACGACAGCACCTACGCCCTAAAGAAATATGCCATCAATGTGCCCGTCAATATCAATATGAATTTTGTTCGGCAATTGGTTGTTGAACAGGATTTTATGAAAGTGGATAGCAATCTTTGGGCTCCGAAATCGTCGCAGACGTTTGCCTCTTTTTCCTTGATTAAGCGAAAGAAGATGAAGCAGGTTTATGTCCGCCAAAACACGCTGTGGTATCAATATGAAATGGGAGCAAATATTCCGGATTCGTTGTCGTCGGTGGGTCGGGAGACGGAGGCGGCCAATGTGCGGTACCGGAACTGGCAGTGGAAGAAGATGAGACCGGAACCCTTGACCGCCCAAGAGTCTGTTTTGGACAGCATATCGACCGAATTGCGCCGATTGCCGTTCTTCAGGGCACTGGAGAAAACGGCGGAGATTATCACCACCGGCTACATTTCTACGACCAAGGAACGCAAAAACAGTCTCTTTGACATCGGTCCGGTGTACAATATGATTAGCCATAATTCCATTGAGGGGCTTCGGTTCAGGATGGGGGGTATGACAACTGCCAATATGAATGATCGATGGTTTTTTTCGGGCTATTTCGCGTTTGGCTGCACGGATTGGCGGATCAAGTACAACGCCACGTTGATTCACAGTTTCGTGAAGAAAGAGCGTCATTTCAATGAGTTTCCGCGGAATGCCTTGTATCTCAGTACCAGTTATGATTTGGAAATGCTGGGGCAGAGTTTCACCTACATGGACCGCGACAATTTCTTCATGTCATACACGGTGGACACGCTGGCTTCGGCGGCTCAGTACGTCCGTCGCGGCAAGCTGCGTTATGTGCGCGAGTGGCCGTGTCGCGTGAGTGTGGACACGTGGCTGCAATACGAGCACTGCGAGGCCGCCGGAGCACTGAACTACTATCGCATCAATTCGGATGGAACCACCACCCGCTTGGCGGATTTCCAAAATTGGGAGTGGGGGGTTAAACTACGCTGGGCGCCAGGGGAGAGGATTTACAACAACCAGTCGGGGAAAGACAACCTCCTCAAGTTCTCCAAAAACGCGCCGGTGCTGCAACTTACGCACACCACCGGTTTTCTGGATGGCCGGACTTGGTACCATCGGACGGAATTGTCGGTGGAGAAACGGTTCTGGCTCTCCGCTTTCGGGCATATTGATGCGGAGTTGCAAGGAGGCATTGTGTGGAACAGGGTGCCGTTCCCGAAGCTGTTCACCCCGCAGAGCAACCGCTCGATATTCCTCACACCCAAAACTTTCTGTTTGATGCGGCCGATGGAGTTTATCATGGACAAATATGTGGGCTTGTATGCCACTTACCATCTGAAAGGGTGGATTTTCAACCGCATACCGCTTTGGAATCGGCTGAAATTGCGCGAAGTGCTCTCGTTCAATGGCGTGTATGGCGGACTCTCGTCCAAAAATATCCCATCTGCGAGCACGGCAGGCTTGTATGTATTTCCTGATGGTTGCTCACCAATGGGGAAAGCACCGTATTTGGAGATTACCGCAGGTATAGAGAATATCTTGGAAGTACTTCGGATCGATTATGTCCGCCGCCTTACCTACGCGAAAGATTTGAAGGGTTGGCAGAAGAATGGCATCCGGATTTCGCTGAATATTACGTTTTAAAGCTGTGTTGGAATCCGGCAGATATAGGTTGGAAGATGTGGCTTAGTCTTGGGGTGATGTTATCGCCTCAAGAGGTTCCACATGCACGGCAACGTGGGTCTCCTCCCCGTAGCGTTCCCTCAGTAGATTTTCTATTTCTGTGGCTTTGTCGTGGGCAGCTTTAAGTGACAGGTCGCCGTCCATCAGGATGTGCAGTTCGATGGCGTAGCGGTTGCCGATGCGGCGGGTGCAAAGGTCGTGAGGTTCAGAGACTTCCTGTACGGAGCGCACGATGTCCAGAATCTCATTCTCCACCTCTTCGGGTAATGATTTTTCCATCAGTTCGTCCACCGCGTTGCGAATCAGATCAAAGGCAACCTTGATGATAAACGCCGCCACAATAATAGACGCGATGGGATCGAATACCACCCATTTCTCACCACAAAAGATGGCGCATCCGATACCCACTGCCGCTGCAATCGAAGTAAGCGCGTCGCTGCGATGATGCCAAGCGTTAGCCCTCATTGCCTCTGAATCAAGCTGTTTCGCCTTGCGATTGGTGTATTGGTAGATGATTTCCTTCAGCACAATGGAGATAATGGCGGCCCAGAAGGCAAACAGGCTGGGTTGTGCCAATTGTCCGCCGTCAGCCCAGAAAGCGATCTGCTTTGCACCGCTCACCAGGATGCCGATAGCCACAAAGGCCAATGCCACCCCAATCATCGCAGTGGCTAAAGTCTCGAACTTTCCATGTCCGTAATCGTGCGATTTGTCTTTGGGTTTGCTGCTGATGCGCACAAAAACAATCACCACTATATCGGTGACGAAATCAGACACCGAATGGACGGCATCGGCCAACATGGCTGCACTGTTGCCCAGTATGCCGGCCAAAAACTTCAACACCATCAACAACGCGTTGACTAGACTTCCCCAAAGGGTCACTTTATAAATCTCTTTTTCGCGGCTCATGTTTCAAAAATTCGAGCGGCAAAAGTAAAAAATATTCGAAATCGTAGAGACGCGATGAATCGCGTCTCTACATGGAATTACCGTCTTTTGTTCATCACCACCGACCCTACCAATCCCGTGGTGCCCAGACTGATAAAGCATATTGCCAGCAGCAGGCAGACCTTCGGGAAAACCGATGAGAGCGAGGTGGAAAGCGTCGGGGCGGAAAAATCGGGCACAAGCCATGTGGGATGCATCAGCGTGATAAGCATCAGGATGCCACCGGTGAGCACGCCCGCGACGAAGACCAGCACCATCATGCGGCGATAGCGTCTGCTTTGTTCAGCCTTGTACTGCTTGGCATATTCCGCTGCCTCCAACTTCTTGGTAAGGTGCGCCATATATTCTCCGCTGTCGCCCAAATCCGGCTGATAGTGGGCGAACATCTCTTCTATCGTTTTCTCTTTCATTGTTCCAAAATTTGTCTTAATTTACTGCGGCCTCTCGAAAGATGCTGTTTTACAGCCATTTGAGTACTGCCGGTAATGGTTGCGATTTCCTTAACCGTATATCCGTTGATGTAAAAAAGGAGGATGTCCGTACGTTCCTTGAGAGGCAGCGTGGCGATGGCTGCATAGAGATCCTGATAGGCGAAAGCATCGTCAGTGCGCGCCACGTCGGCCACCTGCACCGCCTCCTCTATGTCCGTAAAATAGCCATGTACGCGCCTTTTATGGTCAAGAAAGGTGTTATAGGCGATTTTGAACAGCCATGTGGAGAACTTATGTCGCTCCACAAAGCGGTCCGAGGCGATATACGCCTTGACCATCGCCTCCTGCGCGATGTCTTCCGCCTCCATCCGGTCGCCGCAGCACAGGGCAAGCAGGAACCTTCGCAAAGACTCCTGCTCGGATGAAATGATGGCTATGAATTGTTCTCGCTTCATCAGTGCGATTATTGCTGTTCTTTCAACTGCCTCTCTTCCGCCTCAATCTCGTTTTGCAGCTGCTTTTTAGAGATAAGGTAATAGATAAGGAACGCCGCGCCCATGGCCACCATCATTCCGCCGGTGTAGATTCCAGCAGGTTTAGTGCCGAAGAAGGTGAGTCCACAGAGGTGCGGAATCAGGATGGCAAGCCCCATCAGCAGCATCATACCGCCAGTGAAGACGTTATCCAACAGTTTCTGTTTGAGGGTTTTATGCGATTTGCTCGACACATTCAGCTTCTTCATCACTTCGGCGGGGTCGAGGTCGGGGTGTTTCTCCAACATCGCCATCAGAATTTCCGTCTGTTTGTCAATTTCGTGCGATTTCCGTTTGTTCGTAAGCCACACAATCATAATCGGGAGCACCACGCACAATCCAATGACCACAATAATGACCATAATGATTCCTAAAATATCTTCGTCCATTTCTTTGAATTTTTAAGGTTTGACATTTTTTGTTGTTGAATTGATTCATTGGTTAAACGAAACAAGTGGGGAAAAGGTGACAAAAGGAGTGATTTTTTTTATTAAAGAATGACTCTTGTTCCACGATGAGATAGTGGATTGAAAAAATGCATACCTTTGCATTTGCTAATAAAGACTGCTTACTGACGACTTAAAAATGGACACTTACCGTTTCAGAAAACAGATACATAAATTGCCCGGCAAGGTGATTCACCATGTGCCGATGCCGGAACCGCAGGTCGTGGAAGGCCACGGCGCGCGGGCGCAGATTGGAGAGATCTGCAAGGAATGCGGCTACAAACAGGTATTGCTGGTCACTGACCAAACTTTGCTAAGGCTCGGTTTCGAGCAAAAGATCCTGCAATCGCTGGAGGAAGCCGGGGTGGGTTGCACCCTCTATGCGGACATCAACTCCGAACCGAACATCGAGCTGATTGACGCGGGACGCAATATTGCAATGGAATGCCAAGCCGAGTGCGTGATTGCCTTGGGCGGTGGCTCGGTGATGGACACCTGCAAGATGATTGCTGCCGGCGTACGGTTGCCTCGTCTTAAAACCAAAGCCCTGTTGCGCAAGTTCCTGGTGGTACCAGGCAAAACTTTACCAATGATTACCGTGCCCTCTACCGCCGGCACAGGCGCGGAGGTGACCGTGGGCGCTGTAGTGACAAACGCGCGCGGTGCGAAGGGCTCCACTGTGATTGTCGGTTTGGATGTGACGCACGTCATCCTCGACAGCGAGCTCACCATCCACGCGCCGCAGCTGGTGACGGCTGCCTGCGGGATGGACGCCCTCAGTCATGTGGTGGAAGGAACCCTGAGCGATGTGGCGGTCTATGTGGAGGACGCCTACCATTCGCTGGAGGGCGTGCGGCTGATTCTGCAGCATCTGCCCGTGGTGATGCGCGAGCCGGAGAATATTGAGTCTCGCTTGGCAATGTGTCGCGCGGCCATGTACGGTGGCAACGCCATCAACACCCAGTTGGCCGGCTACATACACGCCTTTGCCCACAGTATCGGAGCTAAGTACCATATCCCCCACGGACAGGCCATCACACTGATGATGCTGCCCGTGTTAGAGTATCAGAAGGAGGCTTGTCTGGATAAATATGCAATCATGGCCCGCTATTGCCATCTTGTTGAGGAATCCGCTTCTGACAACGAGGCCGCTGAAAGCTTCCTCCAAGCCGTAAGAGAGCTGATTGTAACCTGTGGTTTGGACAAACTGGAATCACCTGTGCAACCTGCCGATTACGAGGAACTCACGCACATGATCGCGGCCGACTCCATCAACTACTCCGCCCCGATGACGTTCAGCAACGAGGACATCGCGAGGGTGCTGGAAGCGGTGACGAAATAAACCCAAAACTATGTCATACACAAACGAACAAATACAAGAAATCGTCGCCGCACAGCGGAAATTCTTCCGCACGGGTGCGACACTGCCAGTGAAATGGAGAATAGAGCAGCTCAAGAAGCTGAAAGCTGCCGTTATAGCACACGCCACCGAATTTGAAGATGCCCTGACCGCAGACCTCGGCCGGAGTAGGGCAGAGGGCTTCCTCTGTGATGTCGGCCCCATCGTAGTGGAAATCAACGAGATGATCCGTGGCTTGCGGCGTTGGGCACGGCCGGAGACGCACTTCAGCGGACTGATGTGCTTCCCGAGTATCATCACCAAAGTCTATAAGATGCCCTACGGCGTGTCGTTGGTGATTAGCCCGTTCAACTTCCCGATTCTGCTCACCATCGGCGTGGTGGCGGCGGCCATGTGCGGCGGCAACACGGTGGTCATCAAGACCAGCAGCAAGTCAGGTGCCTGCACCGCCGTGATGAAACGCTTCTTTGCGGAGGTCTTTCCGCCCGAGTACATCACCCTCATCGACGGTGGTCACGATGTAGCGGATATGTGCCTCTCACAGCGCTTCGACAAGATCTTCTACACCGGCTCGCCCTCCGTAGGCAGGCACGTGATGGCGGAGGCGGCCAAGAACCTCACGCCCGTGGCGTTGGAGCTCGGCGGCGAGACTGGCAACTGGTGCGTGGTGCGTAAGGATGCCGACATCAAGGACGCGGCCCGCAAGATTGCCTTCTTCAAACTGCTCAACGCCGGGCAGATCTGTATCAATATCAATCAGATAGCCGTGGCGAAGGAGGTGGCGGAGCCCTTCTTGGAGGAGCTGAAAAAGGCCTTCGCGCAGCAGATTGGCGAGAATCCGATTAGCAATGAAGAATACCCCAAACTCATCACGGAGGCTGCTTACGACAAGTGCGCGAAATTGGCCGACGAGTACCGCGACCGCATCATCTACGGCGGGGTAGGCGACAGGGAAAGTTGCAAATATTCGCCCACGATCATCTATCCCGTGAATCAGGACGAGCACATCGTGCAGCACGAGCTGTTCTGTCCGCTGTTGCCCGTGGTGCCCTTTGCAGACGCGGAAATTGATGCCCTGATGGATACGATTGCCGAGCGCGAGCATCCGTTGGCTATGTATCTTTTCACCAAGGATATGAAGTGGGCCAATCGCACCATGCAGACGCAGCAATACGGCGGCGGTTGCATCAACGAGGTATGCATCCACCTGATGGTGAAAGGCGTGCCCTTCAACGGCACGGGCCATTCTGGCATGGGCGCCTACCACGGCGAATGGGGTTTTCGCGAGTTCACGCATCCGCAGACGGTTCTCAAGGGCCATACCCGTTTCAATCTCCCTTTGCGCGAGCATCCATACAGCGGCAGAATGGGAGAATGGAAATTGAAGATATTGAGATGGTTTGAGCGGTAAATTCTTGTTTTGGATTGTGAATACATCCAAACATTTTGTATCTTTGCCACGTTCAATTTAAGCCTATGAGCCAGGAGGATTTTTCAGAAAAAAAGCCCGATAACCGCCGCCGCAGGTTGCTCTTCATCATCGGAGGGCTGATTGGCCTTTTGCTGGGCGCGGTGCTCACCATGTTGATGGTGGACTGGCTGGACTACAAACATCCTACTGTGGTTAAGGTCTTTGAACCTTCCACGTCCCAGAAAACGGATACCGTGGTGAATTATGTGATTCACAAATACCAATCGGAAGAATCTGGCAAATCCGGTGCTTTGGCCACTGACACGTTGGCGATGGACACCAATATGGTGGACGAGCTGGATTATCAGGATTTTATGTTGGACGAGGAGGATATGCAGGAGGAAGAGGCTGCTCGCCAGAATGTTGTGGGCGAGCGGATGCTTCAGAAGGTCATGCAAAAGGTTATTTATCTCAACCATAACAAGCAGGAAACACCTGTTCCCGCCAACGGCATTGCCCAGATGCAGATACAACAATGGGAAACGCCCATCAAAAACAGATTGTCCTATCAATTTTCGAACAATACGCTTAAACTGAAAGGCCTCAATGTTGAAACGGTAAAAGTGGTCAATTACGATGACAATTTTTATCTGTTGGCAGGCAAACGGGTTTTTGTCATCAAACCGAACCGGCAGTATGAAAAGCTGGTTGAGGTTTATGATCTTACTTTTCCAATGAAGTAGTGCTTGGCTCCGGCAGCAATGGAGTGGTGTTCTCCTCGCGCCTTTCAGGATTGTCGAAAGGAAAGCTGTTTATTTCTTTGTGGATTTGGAGGAAGATTCCAGCGCTCGCTTAATCCTTCGTCGTGCGCGTGAGTCAAAACTTTGTTTGTATGCCAAGCCCACACCGGCTGTGTAGTTGATCTGGGAGTTGAAGTCAGGGTTGTAATAGCTTTCATCGTGCTCACCGATGTAGGTGTATGCCTTCAGCTTCCAGGTGCCTTCCTTGTTGATGTTATACTCCACTGTGAAGTCTCCGTAGATGTTGTTGGAGACAGCCGTGCTTTTGTCATTGTAATATCCGATGCTGGTGGACATGTTGATACGATTCTGCAACAGGTTGGCATTGGCTGTGATACCATATTCCGCGGCGGTGCTTTCGCTTGCCTGGTTGTAAATCACACCAAATGAACCTTTCTTGCCTTCCATCAGCTTGCTTATCGTGTTGTTGATGAAGTTGCTCAACATGGAGTAGTTGTCGCCGGTTCCGCTGTTGGAGAAGAGGTCGTTGGGCATGAAGTTGTTGGTGACCATGAAGTAGGCGAACTGCTTGGTCATATTCTCCTTGTTGGTGGTGTCGATGGCGTTGTAGAAGATGTTGCGCACCTCTGGACTGCTGTTGGGCAGTTCGAAACTGAATGTCGGATCGATGTTTTTCATAATCTCTCCGTTGAGATGCAAGTATGCATCTACGTTAGAAGATGCAGTGCTGACGAGATACTCCTGCGGCACAATACTGGCCAGGGAGGTTTTGGAACTCTTGTATGCACTGGCGTTTACCACCATGTTGTCCAATGGTCCATCGAATATGATGCTGCCGCCCGGAACGAGCGTGAACCGGGAGTTGACGATATTGTACAAGGAGAAGCGGAAATAACCGGAGTGCAGGGCCAGACTGCCGTATAGGTTCAGATTGTCTTGAGCGTTGTACGTGAGGCGGAAGTTGCCGTTGGCGCGGGCGTTGAGCGTGCCGCCAATGGATTCCAGCGACAGGACTATGTCAGCGTTGTCCGTGACATTGAAAGTGAAGTCGAAGTCCAGCTCCATACCGGATTTGGATTCTTCGGTGCTGGTAGAATCGCTTGAAACTGTGGTTTTGAACCGGATAATGTCGGATTCGGAGGCGGAATTGGCCGAATTGACCTGCAAGTATATCTTGGTGCCTTCCAGAGTCTCCAGATTGGCCCCACGGAATGCCAGCTTCTCGTCCGTACCAGTGATGGTGACCATGCCGGAGGCGTAACCTTTGCCGTAAAAACTGGAGTTGACGGTCTTGGGTGTATTGAGCACCATGATGCCAGGTGTGGTGATTTTCAGGTCAAAGAGCATGTCTTTGAACATCTTGTGCTTGATGCTGCCCCGGAGCACGCCTTTGTTGCCGTCATGATCGCTCAATCTCATGTTGTCGAAGAAGATGCCTTCAGCGTTGAAACGGATATTCTGATCTTTTACATCATAGTTGGTGCCAAGGGCCGCAATGCCCATGTTGGCTTCAATAACCTTGACGTTGCCGTCAAAGTAAGTGGAGTCGGGGTTGGCGTAGAAGGAGAGCTTGCCGGAGGCCGTGCCTTTGATGTGGTCGCTGAATCCCGACAAGAACGGGTCCAGAAAGCCTGCGTTCAGGGTGTCGAAGGTGGCGTGCGCCTGGAATCTCTTTTTGTTGGTCTCATAGAGTCCTTGGACGTGAGCGAAGATGTCATCCTCTTTCTGGAATTCACGCACATCGTATGAAGAGAGCGTGCTGGCGGTTAACACTTCATTGTTATGGAAGAACCCGCCCGTGAAACCGATGTTGCCCTCGCCGTTCCAGCCGGCCATCATAAACAGGTCGCCAATTTCCGTATCGTTGAATACAAAGTCGTCTGCCAGCACTTTGCCTAATAGCAGTCGCCGCTGCCCGTTGCGCAAGTGCACGTCGGCAGTGAGCCGGCCGCCAAAACTCATCGTTGAAATCAGAGGATTGGCCAAGGCGAGGTCCAATGCATCCGCTTTGATGTTCAAGTCAGATGTGCTTTTGTTGAAAGAATAATCTCCATCTACGTGCAGGAAGCTGGAATCGTTGTGGATGACAAGATTGTCCACGGAGACCCTGTTCTTCTTGAGATGGATTGCGTTTCCATAGTTGAACACCCAGTCCATATCATTCAGACACAGAGAGGTGTTGCGCAGATGGAAGATAATATCTTCGGGCTCAGTGATGACAACGGAACCGGCCACCTTGGATCTGTGTCCCGTCTGCTTGTTGAAGTCGTTGTACCAACTGATGTCGTACAGCACACTGTCGATATTGGAGTTGCCTTCAATGGCGATGTGATCGAATTTCAGCTTGCTGTTCCGCTTGCCGATGATTAAAGAATCAATGGAACCATCCAACTTGATGCGTTCCTGATCAAGCGTGTTGCCGTTCAGGGTTAGGTTGTGAATGCGGATTTTGTTACGGATGTAGAAAAATGGGATATTGGCTTCGACCATGTCATTACGCTCGTCGGAGTACAATGCCATATCTAAAGTGGAATTGGAAGCAATGAACAGATCGGGGAAAACGAGTTTTAGCACGTTGTAGGTTCTGTAGGTGCTGGCATTCGCTATGATGTAGTAGTCCTTGTTGTAGGGACTAGACATCTTCTCTTTGTCCTGATGGGATTTTGGGGCAGGAATGAGGCTGGGAAAATAGTTGTGCGCAAAGGCTTTGATGGAATCTATGGCGCAGGCCAGCGGATAGTTGGTCTCCAAGGAGGCGTTGGCAATGTTGGAAGACACGATGAACTTGTGCGCTATATCGGTGTTGATGGAGGTGATACGGAAACGGCAGTCACTCAGGCTGTCGCCGTTGTTATAGACGCGAATGTTGTCGCATCCAATGTATCCGCTCACATTGTCGATGTTGGAGCCTCGGAGAGTGAAGGTCAGGTTGTCGAAGCCGGCTTCCATGGTGGGATTCTGCTGCAGGGTGTAGATGATTTTGTCAATACCTTTGGCTGTGGAGGAATCCCGTTGTGGCATGACGTTGGCAATGGTGCCGAGGTCTATGTTGTTCATGGCAATGTTTCCTTGCAATATCGGCTTTTCTTCGGTCATGTCCAGTTGCCCGATGATGTCGCATTTCAGGTGCGGGTCGTCGGAGTGCAGGGAAAGATCATACAGACGGTTTTTATAGACCCCCGATACGGAAGTGTTTTTTAACGGATAGTTGTAGATGTCCAGACGAGAGATGTCGCCGTTGATTGTTCCCTGTAGCTTTTGAAATCCTTCCTTCGACCATGTCTTATCGCCCAGTCCGCCCTCGAAGGCCAGGTTGAAAGCAGTACCGCCGATTACTTTGTCGTTGTGGATCAGCTTGGCAATGTTGATGCCGCTGGTGCTGACATTTCCTTGCAACATTAGCTTTTCGTCGTACACCAAGGAGGTGATGGAGGCGTTGAGATCGCCGACGGCGGAAGTCGCGGTAAGGTCAGTGTTGAAGTCTGTGAGCGTGCCGTTGAATGTCAACCGTCCGTGAGTTTGCCCGAGTTCTGCTATCGTTTTGTTGATTTCCAGTTTCTTGTCTCCCGGCAGGGTAAGCAGGGCCAGGCCAGGCACATACACACTGCAGGAATCAATGCTGACGTTGTAATGCGCTTTGGCTGGAGTTGTGATGTTCTGCAGGGCCAAGTCGCCGTGAAGCTGGTTCACGGGACCGCAGTTGGCACTCAAGTTGATGAGGCGGAAGTCGTTGACGGTGCCGTCAAATCTGTCGGCGGAGAGGGTGACCACCTCGGACATGCCTCGCAGCTGGCCGACGAAATCGGCCACATCGCGCATGTCTAGCTTGGAGGGGCGCACTTGGGCTAAGATGTGCACCGAATCGAGGAAGTCGGCGTAGTCAAACCAGTCATCGTAATTGAAGTTCAGGTCGAAATCAAGATTGCTGCGGGGAGTCTGCACCTTGAATCCTTTGAATTGCATGCCGTGAGGGCAGATGTGGAAATCACCGCTTCCGTCTGTCATGCTGAACCCGCTGTATTGATTGAATGCCAAGTGATTGAACTGGGCTCCGACACTGTCGTTCAACACGATGAAGTTATCTACCTCCCAGTTGATGTCTTTCAACTCTAAAAAGGCGTAGTCCATCGGCGGCTGATTGTCGGTGCTGAACACCTCCCGCTGGTAGTCGTTGATATAAGAAAAGCGAGAGTTCTCCAATTTGAGGTGTTTGGCGGTAAGCAGGAATGTGGGCTTTACCTCGCTTCTTGGAAAAACCCTTGCCCATAAGGATATGTTGACGCTGTCATCGCCCAAATATTTCCGGATTATGATGTCTGCATACTCCAAAGTCACATTTCCGAATTTGAGCTTGAAGGGTTTGAGTGAGATGCCGCGTATGCGTGCATTGACCTTGCCCACATAGATCATGTCGTTGTTGTGGGTGTCGCAGATGCGTACCTCGTGGGCGACCAAACGCAGTGATGGAGTGAGGCGTACATCCTTGATAGACAGCTCGGTGCCCCATTTTTCACTGATGCTCTGTGTGATTTTGTTGACAACGTAAGTCTGTATGGCAGGCACGAAAAGTAGTCCTACGAGCAGGAGGTCCAACGCAATGAATCCTGCCAGAATCCAAAGGATTATTTTCCCGATTTTTTTACTACTTTTGCTGCCCACAATTGTTAGACTATGTCTGTTTATATTCTTGGTATAGAATCTTCCTGTGATGACACCTCCGCCGCCGTGGTGGAGGGCACAACCATATTGTCCAATGTCATTGCCAGTCAGAAAGTTCATGCTGAATTTGGCGGGGTGGTGCCCGAGTTGGCGTCCCGTGCACATCAGCAGAATATTATCCCTGTGATTGACACTGCATTAAAGCGTGCAAAGATAAATAAAAATCAATTATCTGCCATCGCCTTTACAAACGGTCCCGGATTGCTCGGCTCATTGCTCGTGGGCAGCTCGTTTGCCAAGTCCATGGCGTACAGCTTGCAGATACCCCTGATACAGGTGGACCACTTGCAGGGACATGTATTGGCGAACTTTTTGAACAAACCTGACGAGGACAAACCCAAGCCCTCGTTTCCGTTCCTCTGCCTGACCGTCTCCGGCGGCCATACCTTGCTTTTGCAGGTCAACGACTACTTCGACATGCAGCGTTTGGGTGGCACTATCGACGACGCGGCCGGCGAAGCGTTCGACAAGGCGGCCAAGATTCTCGGTCTGCCGTACCCGGGCGGTCCGGTCATTGACAAATATGCGCAGGAAGGCGATCCCAAGAAGTTCCAGTTCGCCGTGGCTCATATTCCTGGACTGGATTACAGTTTCAGCGGGCTTAAGACCTCTTTCCTCTATTTTGTCCGCGATCATCTTAAAGAGAATCCGAACTTCATTGAAGAGAATATCCATGATCTTGCAGCATCGATTCAATACGCCATTGTTAAATCCTTGATGGATAAGGTGATAAAGGCGTTGAAAACATCGCCCTGCAAGGACCTTGTCATGGCGGGTGGTGTGTCGGCCAACTCCGGTTTGCGCGCTGCGGCGGTCGATGTCGCGCGACGCTATCACCGCAATCTCTTCTTGCCCACCTTGGACCTGACCACTGACAACGCCGCCATGATTGCCGTGAGTGGCTACTTCAAGTATTTGAAAGGAGAATTTGTGAATGTGGACGTGGTGCCCTACAGTAGCGAGAAAAACAGAAACTAGTGAGCAGTGAACAGTGAGTAGTGAGTAGTGACTTCTAACTCCTAACTCCTAACTTCTAACTTCTAACTCCTCACGTCCATTGCGTTTCGTAAGGCGCTGCCAATCAGCATGAAGGATAATACCAGCAGCATGATGGCGATGCCGGGCACGATGGCGAGATAGGCTTTGTCCAGCACGATATAAGCATAGTTTTCTTTCATCATCATGCCCCAAGATGGCATGGGCGGTTGCACGCCCAGGCCCAGGAAACTCAGACCCGCTTCCATCAGGATGGCGGACGAGAAATTGGAGGCGGCAATCACGATAATGGTGCCGGTTATGTTCGGAAGTATATGTTTAAATATTATCCGTAAACTATTGTATCCTAATGCTTTTCCAGATTCCACAAAATCTTGTTCGCGCAGGCTGATGACCTGTCCGCGCACCACACGCGCGATATCGACCCACATGGTGAGGCCGATGGCGATGAAGATCTGCCAGAACCCTTTCCCAAGGGCGAAGCTGATGGCGATGACCAGCAGCAGGGTAGGGATGGACCAAACCACATTGATGATGAACATGAGCACGTCATCGACCTTGCCGCGATAGTAGCCGGCAACCGAACCAATAGTGATGCCGATAACGAGGGCAATGAAGATGGAGAGGAATCCTACCGACAGGCTGACGCGGCTGCCCATCATGAGCTGACTGAGCACATCGCGCCCGTAGCGGTCCGTGCCGAGCAGAAATTTACGGGTGACCACGGGCTGGCTGGCCAGTTCGCTTTTGACGTAACTAACCCAGTCGCGCTGCTCGAACAGGCGCACACGCAGGGAATCGCCGGCCTCTTGGTACTCGCTGATTGGAATGGTCTGGTATTGAGCAGGCTGCCCGAAGAGCATCTTGTGCAGGCCGTTGACCTTGGGGATTGCATGTCCGGGTTGGACTTGCAGCAGCTGCACCGAAAATCCGGGTTTGCGCAAGGCAATCTCCAACTGCTGGTGGTTGCAGTATGGCGTGCTGTCTGGCGTGATGAGGTAACCCAGAATGGAAATGATGATGACCAGCAGGATGAATCCCAGCGACACCATGCCCTCCCACTGCTTGCGAAAACGCTTCCATGTGAGAGCAGACAATGAAACGGAATTGTAGTCTTTGGGCTTCTTCTTGAAAAATTTCATCATACTGCCAATTGAGGCCGCAAAAGTACGAAAAATTATCCGCAAACCTGCGGAGGAAGTGGCAATATTTCATATCTTTGCATTATGATTTCAAGATGGGACACGACTATGAGTAAGGATATGAAAAAATCCAGCAGAATCCGTGAAATATTGCTTGTGTTGGCCTTGGTGCTCATTTCGGGCGGCGCGTTCGCACAAGACAACATTCTGGTTAACATCAGCTACGCGCCGCAGGCAGACTCGGTGTTCTTTGCCAAGAGCCGGGCTCGCATGGCACAGATAAGGAAGACACGTCCGACGGTTGCAGTGGTGCTGGCAGGAGGCGGGGCAAAAGGTGCCTCGCACATCGGTGTGCTCAAGTATTTGGAAGAAAAAGGCATCCCCATCGATCTCGTGGCGGGCACCAGCATGGGTGGACTTATGGGCGGCATGTACGCCATGGGCTACTCCGCCAAGGAGATTGATTCCATCGTCAAGACTATCGACTGGAATATGATGATGAGCGACAATATCCCGAACGATTTTTATTCGTATGAACGGAAAAAATACAAGGGTACCTATATCATGGATGTCCCGTTTGAAGGAAAGTCGTTTGTCCGCAGTCTGCCCTCCGGATTCCTGTATGGTCTGAATGTGTATAACATGATCAGCAACATATCCGTAGGCTATCAGCATGACATAGATTTTATGGAACTCCCGACCCCGTTCTGTTGTGTGGCCACTGAGATTGTGACGCAGACGGAGAAACGTTGGGCAAAGGGCTCCCTGATTGACGCCATGCGATCTACCATGTCCATCCCCGGCTATTTCAGGCCTGTTCGCGTGGATTCGATGATTCTGGCCGATGGCGGCACGAAAAACAATTTCCCCACCGACGTGGCAAAGGCTGCTGGTGCAGACATCATCATCGGAGTGGAATTGTCATTGCCCAAGGACTATACTGGAGTCAACAATATCGCAGACATTCTCATGCAGACGGCACGCTATTCGGGCGGCGGCGAAGCGCACAACCGCAATGTGAAGAACGCCACCGTCTATATCACGCCCGACATCTCGGGCTTCGGCACATTGAGCTTTGGTACGCAGGAAATAGCAACCCTCATTGACCGTGGCTATGAGGCCGCAGCCCTGCATGAACGTGAGCTGGACAGCATCGTGCGCATCGTGGGCAATGGGGGACGTCAACTGCATAATGCAAAAGCCATTAACATCACGGAACAAAAAGTGAAAGTTACCTCTATTGTGTATAAAGGTATTACCGAGAAGGAGATGAAATATATAGATGTTATCATGCCGCTCGATGTTGGAAAAGAGTATGACAAGGAGGATTTTGAAGCGGCACAGTCCGCCATCTATGGCACCATGGCATTCTCGCATGTGACTTACAGGCTGATTGGGGATGGCGCAGACGGATACAAAGTGTTGTTCAGTTGTGAGAAACGTCCGATTCATTCCTTGGGTTTTGGCCTTCGTGCGGATTCAGAAGAATGGCTGGCAGCCATTTTCAATGTCGGATTTTGGAAAAACAACATCTTTGGTCATGAAGTGAATGCAACCTTGCGACTCTCCATGTCTCCGTATCTTAAAGTTGACTGGACGTTCCGACCTGTTGTGGGACCGAGGGTGGGGGCTTCGCTGAAGACCCAGTTCCGTACGATACACGGCTCCGAGGCTCGCGCACTCACCAGCCGCTACTATGAACAATCGTTGCGCAATGAGCTTTGTTTTTATATAGCCGACAAGCATTGGAACCTGGTGGATCTCTCCTTCGGCATCCGGTTGGAGAACACCCCCTTTTACAGGCTCTATTCGGAGACCACATTTTTGGAGGAACACTCCTGGCGTACCTATCCGTATCTGTATTTGCACTTTGTTTATGACAGAAAAGATAATATGTATTTTCCGACAAGGGGATTTCGCGGGTCGCTTACCTACGACTATACACTCATCAACACCCATTTTGTTTCCGCGAGTGTATCAGGTGCGATACCGGTGTGCAAGTTTTTCACCATTCTTGGCTCTGTCAACGGACGTTATATCTTGGGCAGACCTAACAAGAATGTCTATATGGACAACTATGTGGGTGGCGCCATGAATGGACGTTATTATGACCATCAGATTGCTTTCTTTGGCATCAACGGGGAGAGAACCTGCGATGAATTGCTGACGACTGCGGATTTGGATTTCAGATTCAAGGTGTACAAGAAATGCTATGTATCCCTGCTGGCTGCGGCCATGCACGACGGTGCTTGGCTCAAGAGCATGAACAAGCCCATCTATGCTGCTGGCTTAAAGTTCAGTTATCAGTCGAAATTCGGCCCGCTGACAGCCAATGTGCATTGGAACAGCACCAATAAGGTGGGGATTTACCTCAGCGCGGGTTATGACTTCTAAACGAACTGCCCGCCTGCTTTGAAAATCATCATATCATTATTGCAGATTGTGTGATTTTTACTATTTTTGCAGCGGATATAATACGTAAATCATAATACCTCTTTTACCTCATAAACCTCATGAATCTCATGTACCTTTTATAAACCTTAAAACTTTATAACCTTTTAACTTTTTTATCTATGGGAAGAGCTTTTGAATATCGTAAAGCAAGAATTTTCAAACGTAACGCATATTTGGCCAAGACTTTCACCCGTCTGGGCAAGGAAATCACAATGGCTGCCAAGGCTGGTGGACCTGATCCCGACCAGAATTCCAAACTCCGTCTGCTCATCCAGACCGCCAGAAATGAGAATATGCCGAAAGACAATATCGATCGCGCCATCAAACGCGCCTTTGAGAAAGACCAGTCGGATTACAAGGAGATGGTTTATGAAGGTCGCGGACCTCACGGCATCGGTATCCTGATCGAGGCTGCTACCGACAACAACCAACGTACAGTAGCCAACATCCGTAGCTATTTCAACAAGCTGGGCGGCTCGCTGGGCACTTCCGGCATGCTCGACTATCTCTTTGATCACAAGAGCATCTTCACAGTGGCTCGTACCCCTGAAATCGATATTGAGGAGTTCGAGCTGGCTATGATGGACTTTGACGCAGAAATCGATGCTGACGATGAGGAAATTATCGTGATGGCAGAGTTTCAGTCTTTTGGCGCTATCCAGAAATATCTTGAAGACAACAAGTTTGAAATCAAGAGCTTCCGTTTCGACCGCATTCCGAAGGAGTTGAAATCCCTCACCGAAGAACAGCGCGCCGAGGTCAATGTCCTGCTCGACAAAATCAATGAGGATGAGGATGTGACCAACGTCTATCACAATATGGAAGAACCGGTAGAGGAGGAATAATTGAGAATTGAGAATTGAGAATTGAAGTTCTCTAATCCCCGAAGCCCAAACTACCGAATACCAAAACCCTAAATCAAACCATTATGTACTACTACAAATTCAAAGTCTATTACGATGAGGTGGAGGATTTCGTGCGAGACATTGAAATCCTGGCCAACGACAATTTCGAGTCTCTGCACAAACTGCTCTATGAATGCATTGGGTTGAAGGGAAATGAATTTGCAGCTTTCTCCATTTGTGACCCCAAGTGGAACAAACAGAAGGAAATCACGCTGATGGACACCTCGGATGACGAGGAGATGGAAGAGCCCGAATATGACGATGGCGACACCTTCAGCACCAAGAGCCGTCTGCCCAAGTTCGTGATGCGCGACTCGCAGTTGAACAAGTTTATTACGGATCCTCACCAGCACATTCTGTACGAGTATGACTTCATGAACCCCAAGATTTTCTATCTGGAGTTGCAGAAGACATTACAGACCGACAGCGCTGAAGGTTTTCCGCGTTGCACGTTCAAGGCGATGGAATTGCCTCCCGAGGTGAAGGTCAACATGGCCAATTTGGAAGACCCTGAGCTGGAAGATGAGGATTATGATGACGAGGAGGATGATGATCTCTTCGGCGAAGAGGGCTTCAATGATGAGGATTTTGGCGATTTGAACGAGTACAGTGACTTCTGATCGCACCCTGCTCATCGTCACCGGTCCGACCGCAGTAGGCAAGACGGCGTACACCATCGAGCTAGCCGAGCGTTTGGGCACGCCCATCATCTCCGCTGACTCGCGGCAGATGTATCGTGAGATGCGCATCGGCACCGCCGCCCCCACTGAAGAGGAATTGGCCCGAGTACAACACTTTTTTGTAGGAAATCTATCTATTCACGATTATTATAACGTCTCCATGTTCGAGCAGAAAGTGCTTGAATTATTGGAGACGCTTTTTGTTGACCATCCGGTGGTTATCATGACCGGCGGCAGCCCGCAGTACATTGATGCGGTGTGCAACGGTATTGACGAGTTGCCAGACCCAGACCCGGATATCCGTCAGTATGTTAACCAGCTTTACCAGACCAACGGCTTGGAGGCCCTGTGTGCGCAGTTGGCCACGCTGGATCCAGATTATTACGCCCAAGTGAACCACAACGACAGCAAGCGCATGATTCGGGCAGTGGAGGTGAGCCTGCAGATGAAGAAACCCTACTCGCAGTGCCTGCATCAGCCCAAAAAGCAGCGGGATTTCAAGATTGAAAAATACTACCTCAACCGTCCGCGCGAGGTGCTCTTCGACCGCATCAACCGTCGCGTGGACCAGATGATGGAGCAAGGATTGCTGGAAGAAGCGCAACAACTGCTACCATATCGGAATTTAAATGCCTTGAATACGGTGGGTTATAAAGAGCTGTTCGATTATTTTGACGGCAATTGCTCATTGGAACAGGCCGTCACGGACATCAAGACGCACACGCGCCGCTATGCCAAGCGGCAGCTTACATGGTTCAAGCGCGATTATACGGAGAAATTATTGTAGCGGCTTGCCGAGCAGGTCGCGGATGACCACCGAGGCGACGACGCATCCGAAAATGGCGGGCATGTATGAGATGGTGCCCACTGTGGACATCTTGTTGATGGATTCATCTTTGTCGATAACGATAGCCTCTTCGGGCACGTTTTCCGTGGAATAGACCACGGGGAACCCGCCGCGTACGCCCAGTCGGTAGAGCCGTTTGCGCACGGTTTTGGCCAAATGGCAGTGCGTGGACTTGGAAATGTCGGCCACCTGCACTTTGCACGGGTCCATCTTGCCGCCCGCGCCCATGGCCGACACGATGCGCAGACTGCGTTGCAGGGCCTGTTGAATCAGGAATACTTTGGGCGACAGTGTGTCAATGGCATCCACCACGTAGTCGAATGGGGCAGAGTCCAGAAGCTCGGCGGTCTTCTCGTCGCGGACGAACAACTTCACGCAGTGCAGCTTGAGGTTGGGGTTGATGTCCAAGAGCCGCTTTGCCATCACCTCCACTTTGCTTTTGCCGATGGTGGAGTGCAGTGCTGGCAGCTGGCGGTTGAGGTTGGTTGTGGACACGGCGTCCGCATCTACGATGGTCATTTCCCCGATGCCCGCGCGGCAGAGCATCTCGGCGGAATAAGCGCCCACGCCGCCCAGGCCCACTTGCAGCACATGCATGCCAGACAACTTTGCCAAGTCATCTGCGCCTAACAACAGTTCGGTGCGCGCCAGCCAGTTTTCTTCATTCATCTTGGAGGTGTTTTTGGATTAGAGGAAGATATGTTTTTTCGTAGAATGTGCGATAGGAGCGGCTCAGCAGGTGGTTGTGCCACAGGATGATGAAGTCGCCTTCCACGGCCTCGCAGCGTGCCCGCAGGCGGTTGATGATGTCGTTGCTCTCCTCAATGCCGGCGTGCAGGTAGTCAATCAGGCTGCCGTCCATCACGATGAGCGGGTGCTCGATGATGTGGGTGGCGCAGTCGTTGGCCAGGTCGTAGAGCGGGTAGGGATGGCACGTGCCGCAGCGGAATCCGGGTTGCTCGGCGTAGCAGAGCGTGTAGTCGTCGGTGATGCCGCACGCTTGCCAGGCGGGGAGCGTGTCGAAGCCGAAGCGCAGGTAGTGCTGCCGGCTGTGCGTGACGGGTGTGTTGGCAATCTTCTCCAGTCGCGCTTTTTCCACGGCGAACAGTTCGGGATTGTCGTAACTGCGGTAGCTGCCGTGCAGTCCGACCTTCATGCCCGCCTCCAGGATAGTGTCTATGCAGTAGCGTACATTGGGATTCTCAATGTCGTAGGTGCTGTCCGGCTCGCCGCTATGCTGTGCTTTGAAAAAGAAAACGGAGGACAGATGTTGTGCTTCGGATTGCCGTGCCAGCTCCAAAATGGCAGTGATATAGGGGTCTTGTCGGCTGTCGGTGCGCCATTGGCGGTACTCGCGAATGGACTCGATTGTTGCTTTCCAGCTGTGTTCCAGCAGCAAGTCGCGCCCCGCGATGGACTTGAATGCCTGCCACGGCGATCGGAAGCGGTATAGCAGGTCGATGTCGTGTGTGGGGATGAATTGGTGCTGCCGGGGAATGATGTCAAGATCGGGTTTCAGGAGTTCCATGATCCATTGGCGTAGAAGCATGGCGTATTCATCCACCAGTGGAATGTGGATGAAGTCATAGTGCTTGGCCAGGCTATCTTGATAGCGGAACCGTCCGTGCGTGTCGCGCGGGTGACCATCTTCCTCTTTTCTGGATAAAAGCAGAAAGGAAGGTGTAAGGAGGTCGTAGGGGATCTCCAGCTCGCTGTTCTCGTTTACGATTGGTTGTGTAAGCTCGCTCAAGGATGATGGGAACACGGGGATGTCCGCTTTGCCGTCTGTGCTAGGCAGGTGCGTGAGGGTGGCATTGCCTTGCAGGAGCTGCGCGACCTCCTGATCGGACAGCAGTGCGAAGGAAACAGTCATATGCTCACGGAAGCACACAGTCACGGAATGTTCGTCCCGTGCCACAGAGAAGGGGATGGCCTCGCGGGAGGGCATCGCGACCTTCAGCAGATGCGACAGGGTGTAGTGCAGGGCATTGTCGGTGAGCATGACGTTCATTTTTGCAAGTGCAAAGATAACATTTTTCGTATTTTTGCCGACCAATTTTTTACGACATGAAAAAAAGAGTCTTTCTTACTGGCGCCACCGGCCTCATGGGGTGGGCGGGATTGCAGGAACTCCTGAAACAACCCGATAAATTCGATGTTACCATTCTGGCTCGCCATAGCAAAAAGAACCTGAAAAAGCTGGCACCGATTATGGACAAAATCCATGTGGTGTGGGGCGACCTTACCCGCTATGAGGATGTGCTGGCGGGTGTCTCCGGCGCAGACTACGTCCTCCATGTGGGCGGCATGGTCTCTCCGTCGGCGGACTACTTCCCCAAGAAGACCCTGCACGTGAATGTGACAGCGGCCCAGAATGTGGTCAAGGCGGTGCTGGCACAGCCCAACGCCGACGATATCCGCGTGGTCTATATCGGCTCCGTGGCCCAGACTTCCGACCGCAACGAGCCCGTGCACTGGGGACGCACCGGCGACCCCATCTGCTCCAGCGTCTATGACCATTATGGCATCAGCAAAATCATCGCCGAGCGCATCTTCGCCGACTCTGGACTGAAACACTGGGTGAGCCTCCGCCAGTCGGGAATCCTATACCCAGGCATCCTGAAAAACTTCGATCCCATCATGTTCCACGTGCCCATCCGCGGCATGCTGGAGTGGGCTACGGTGGAAGACTCCGGTCGCCTGCTCGCCAACGTGTGCGGCGACGACGTGCCTGAAGAGTTCTGGAACCGCTTCTACAACATCAGCAGCGGCCCCAGCTACCGCATGACCAATTACGAGTTCGAGTGCAGGATACTGAAGGCCGTGCACTGCCCGCGTCCGGAGAAGATTTTCAACACCAACTGGTTTGTGCTTCGTAATTTCCACGGCCAGTATTATTTGGATGCCGATGAATTGGAGAAATATCTGCATTTTCGCGAGAACTCCACCGCTGATGAGTATTTCGACAAGATGAGCAAGGGGCTGCCATGGTTCTTCCATTTGGCCAAGATTGTGCCCGCGTGCATCATCAAAGCCGCTTTGTGGCCCATGGCCAACAAGAAACGCTGGGGCACGCAATGGTGGATTAAACACAATGACCAAAACCGCATCAAAGCTTATTATGGCAGTTTGGAAAACTGGAAAAATATCCCCGACTGGAAGCATGCTGACCTCTCGGCACCTGCCGGCATGGATCAGGCGGTGCATATCGACCACGGCTACGATGAAAGCAAGCCGCTGTCGGCCCTTACACTGGAAGAACTGCAAAAGGCGGCTGAATTCAGGGGTGGCAAGCTGATTTCCACCACTTATGATGGGGATCCCGAAAAACAGTTGGAGTGGGAATGCCACAAAGGTCATCGTTTCATGGCCTCGCCCAAATTGATTCTCCTGGGTGGTCATTGGTGCCCCGAGTGCCTGCCTCCCGCATGGGATTACGACGACCTCGCCGCACACAGCCCGTTCTTCGCCCAGATATGGTTGCCCAACCACCAAGGCGAGCATAATGTGTATGGCCCGGAGATTTTTGATGGATGGGAGGAATAGAGATGAGAGATAATAGATTAGAGATTAGAGATATTTTTTGATGGATTTTTTCTCTAATCTCTAATCTCTCATCTATAATCTTTAAAAGAATGAATATGAAGTTTTTTCGTGCAATATTAACAATAGGTGCCTTGTGGCTAGCCTTTGCCTTACACGCACAGGTGCAGATGCCCAATCCGGGGTTTGAGAACTGGCCCGGGGAAGCTACCTCTTCGCCCAAGGGGTGGCACTCGTTTGACGAAGCAGGCGGCGTGTTTGCCAAGACGGTGTCGAACAAGGGTGGGGTGGGCAATCCTGCAGCCCTGGAGCGAGTGGCTGGCCACAGTGGCAAGTATGCCGTAGTGATCCGCTGTACGAAGATACTGGGTGTGTCGGCTAACGGCGCACTGACCAGCGGACGCGTGTATATGGGCGCGATGGGTGCCTCCAGCGCGAAGAACTACTGCTTCACCGACCGCGCCAATGGCTATGCCTTCAAGTTCACGGGGCGCCCTGACTCCATTAGCTTCTGGGCGAAGTTCGACATGAAGGGCGATATCTATGCCACCGCCAAGGCCCATCTCCACACCGATTGCGATTTTAGAGATTTTGTGGATATTGGACAGGAGTCTGACATCGCGTCGGCTATTCTCTATTTCAAGAATCCCAAAGATGGAAAATGGCACAAGTACAAGCAGGCTTTCAAGGCGTACGACAAAGTGTATAAGGCTACGGCCGCGCAGGCTCCCATACCCACGTTGAATACATGGACGCGCAAACCGAGTTATTTGCTGTTCTGTTTCTCCACCAACCGATATGTGATGAGCGGTGCCAAGGGCGATGCGCTTTATTTGGATGATATCCGCTTGGTTTACAACAAGCATCTTTCTTCCATTCAACTTGACGGAAATGAGTTTTACGGCTTTCGGAAGGGCACTGACAGCTATGTCTGTTTTGTGCCTGCCAGCGAAGATGGACAATATCCATTTGTTACCGCAGTAGCAGAGTCGCCGCGCGCGGTGGTGGGCGTAAAGCAAGCCTCAGCAGAAGATCCTGTGGCGGAGATTACCGTGTCGCATGACGACGTCTTGGCCGGCGAGGCCGAGCATGCACTTTATCGCATCCGTTTTGTCACGTTCCCGACCTATCAAACCGCGTTTTCACCCTATTTTTCAGAAACGCGGTAACTCCTTTATTTCTTGGAATCTTGATGCCGCACAGAACTAATTCCCCTTCTATTTTAGAAGGGGTAGCCGCAGGCTGGGGTAGTAATATCAAGAATCTGAATACATTAGAAAAATAAGGAATAAAAGTCCAAATGAACTACCCCGCCCTTCGGGCACCCCTTCTGGATTCAGAAGGGGAATTATCCCCTTGTGGCACAACAGAGCAGCAATCATTTATATCAGTGCCATCAATTCTCAATTAGGAAAGAAACATTTGGAAATTTTTTGCGGTTACAACCGCCATATCCGACCGCATAGTTGATATCTCCTGCGGGTACCTTGATAGTTGCCTCTGCTTGGGGATTGCCGTGCAATTGTTCCAGAATTCTATCATGCCAGATGGCCGATAATACGAGTTCTTTGAATGAGACATGGAACGGTCCGGCAAGGTAGCTGCTGCCGGAAAGCAGTCCTTCGGAGGGGTGCAATCCCATGCGCAGCACGGTGATGTCTCTTTCTTGGAAAAACAGATACAGATCCTTGCACCAATCCACGGCCTCTTCCAGCGAGAGTGGCTGGTAGCGCCCCTCGGCATAGTCGGTGGCGAGGCGCGTGCCATTGACCACGAGGGTTGGGTAGATGCGGGTGCATGTTGCCCCGAAGTCGGCAATGTTTTGGGCGGTGCGCAGGGCTTTCTCTTTCGTGTCGCCGGGCAGCCCGATCATCATCTGCAAGCCTAATTCAAATTCGTGCTTCCGTATCATGGCGGAGGCCTCCTGCACCTGTTGCACCGTGTGCCCCCGGTTGGCAGCCTGCAGCACTTCGTCGTCCAAAGACTGAGCACCCAGCTCGATGAGGGTGACGCCGTGCTGTTTGAGGTTGTCCAAAATCTCCAGGCTGATGTAATCGGGATGGGTGGAGAGCTGGATGCCCTCCACTGTGCCGTTTTGCACGTAGGGATATGCCACATCCAAATAGGCGTTCTGTTCATCAATGCTCATGCCGGTGAAACTGCCTCCGAAAAAGGCAATGCGGATGTGGCTGCCTTTCGGTATGGTGGCCAAATGCTGTTGGATGATGCTGTTAACCTCTTCAGGGCTAAGAATATGGTCTTGGCCTGCAATGGCAAACTGGTTGCAGTACGTGCACCGGTGCGGGCACGCTTTCTGCGGGATGAAAATGGGAATGACCCGATGCTTGGCAGTCATCGGCTATTGCAGCTGCAGCAGATACTGGCGGATGGTTTCCTGTAAACCGAGATACAGCGCATCGCAGATCAGCGCATGGCCGATGGAAACCTCCAAAAGGCCTGGAATCTGCTCTTGGAAGTATTTCAAGTTCACCAACGAGAGGTCGTGACCGGCGTTGAGGCCGATATTCTGTTTTTCGGCTTCTTGTGCAGCAACGACGAAATCGCGGATGGCAGCTTCGCGGTCTTTGAGGTAGTTGGCGGCGTACGACTCGGTGTAGAGTTCCACACGGTCGGTGCCAGTGGCTTTGGCCCCTTCTACCATCTTAGGATCAGCGTTCACGAAGATGCTGGCGCGGATGCCCTTGTCGTGCAATCGGTTGATGATTCCTGTAAGGAACTCACGGTTGGCAAGCGTGTCCCAGCCGGCGTTGGAGGTCAGCGCCTCGGGCGGATCCGGTACGAGCGTCACCTGCGTGGGAACCACAGTTGTCACTAATTCCATGAAACTGTCGGAGGGATAACCTTCGATGTTGAACTCCGTGGTGACGATTTTCTTCAAGTCATAGACATCCTGGTATTTGATGTGGCGTCCATCCGGGCGCGGGTGTACGGTGATGCCTTGTGCGCCGAAGCGCTCGCAGTCTTTGGCCACCTGGATTAGGTCGGGCATATTGCCTCCGCGTGCGTTGCGGATGGTGGCTACTTTGTTGATGTTGACACTTAATCTCGTATTCATATCCATTATTTCTTTTCAATATTTTCCGCCACAATCTCGGCGATGTCCTTTACTTTGGCGTTAGTGCCGTGCAGGAAGGCTTTCTTGCACATGGGGCAGGCAGTGGCAATGACATCCGGATTGGGTGCCATGAGATTGTCCAATGCCGAGTTTCGTATGGTACTTTGCTGCTCTAAGGAGATGACCGTGTTGCCGAGGTTCAAACCGCAGCAGAGGCTGTTCTCCTTCTCGTTTTGGGTCTTGAGCAGGGTGGAAACAGCTTTCAGCACTTTGCGTGGCTCTTTGTAGATGCCGCAACCGCGCCCTAACTCGCAAGGGTCGTGGTAGGTGACTTTCAAGTCGCTCTTTTGCACCTTCAGCTTGCCATTTTTGATGAGCATATTGATGTATTCCGTATGGTGAAGCACCGGAATGGAGAGCTTGTATTCTTTCTTGAAAGAGGTGTAGCAAATAGGGCAGGAGGTAATCAGCATCTGGGCGCCAGAGTTGATGATGAGCTCGGTGTTCTTGCGTCGCAATTCTGCCGCCTGGTTGTTGAAACCCTGTTGCAGCAGGGGCCGTCCGCAGCAGATGCTCTTGTCCTCATCCATGAACCAGTATTTTTGATCCACAGCCCTGAAGATGGTTTGCATGGACTCTGTGATGCCGGGGGTAAGATGAGACATGCACCCGCCGAAATAGGCCACACGTCCAATGGCGTTGAAAGATTTGACCTTGTTGAGATATTTGTAATTGTCGATCAGGTCCAGCTCGCCTTTGTCTCGGGAGATGCGCCGCAGGTTCATCAGATCAATGTTCACAGGACACTCCTCGGCGCAGCGATGACAGATCAGGCAGTTCTTGCCGGCGGCGATGATGTCCTTGTGATGCTCCAGGTTACGGAGATTGCGCAGCAGATAAACCGACTGCACGTCGGTAATGCCCAGATCTTTGTACAATGGGCATACATCGATGCACATGCCGCAGCGGGAGCATGAGCTAAGCTCGAACTTGGAGAAACCGGTCAGCTTGGTGTGCTCGCGCAGACCTACCTTGCGGAAGTAGATAAGGAACACTTCCGTGAAGATGTGCATGTAGCGGGTGAACGGCAACAGCACGAAGAAGACGCACAGGTCGATGGAGTAGAGCGTCCAGAATGGCATCTCCAAAACTTCTGCCACATGGGTGCTGAATAGATCTCCGATGGTCTGGGTGAGAAAACCGCCGTTGTGATACAGGCATGCGGATACTGACTCGCTGAGCAGACGGAGCGGGAAGATACCCCACAAGGAGACTCGAATGGCCCGGTCCATGACCGTGTGCTTCGTGGCACGTTTCATACCCAGTATCTTGGAATGGATTTTCTTGACAAGAGCCAGGAAAATACCAGACAAAACGTAGAGCAAAAGAAAATCCATCAATTGGGTGAATACCCATGCGGTGTGTGTGTCTGGCGGAGCTTGATGGAAGTAACGGTAGAAGATGGCCACCCAGTAGTGGAAGTTTCCCTTGGTGCCGATTCGGCTCTCGATGGCGCCGACCACAATCAGCAGGAACCAACCGAAGGCGATGCTGCGGTGCATATAGCCCAATCGCCAGTTTTTCTTGGTGATGCGCACGTGCAACAGGCACTCGCGGAACATCTCTCCGATGGCGGGCAGGAACTTGATGGAGATGATGTTCTTGAGCAGCGTCTTCTGCTGAAGACGGTCGAACTGCCGTATCCAGCGGATATATTTGTACAGACAGATGATCAGGAGCGCGATGGATCCCAATACAAATGGCAATACGAAAGGACTGAAGTTTTCCATTATCCTATGATCTCGTTAGTGTTGGTGAGTATTTGGCGCATGTTGATGATGAGAGAACGCAGGTTGACGCCTCTCGGGCAAACGAGTGTGCATTTGCCGCAGAGCATGCATTTCTGGAGTTCTTGTTCCAGCTTGTCATACTGTCCTCTGCGGAAATAGCAGTGTGTCTTGCGGATGTTGAAGTCGGTGAACTGGCGTGCCGAACAGGATGCGGTGCAGTCTCCGCAGCTGATGCAGCGTTTGAAGGAGGGAACCAGTTCCTTCAGGTGCTCGAATTTGGATAAATCTGATTTGGAGAGATTTATCGAGCGGGTTTTCGATATAGAGAATCCAAAGTCTGCCATGTTATTTCAATACTTTATCTCGAAGATCCATGCCTCCGGTCACCTCAAAAATCTTGTGTACTTCTGCCATGTCCTCATGCGGGATGGTGCGCAGTGCTCCGGAGCCTTCGCCGTGGTAGTTGGCACCCAGCTTGGGCGCAATCTCCTCAATGTTGTCGATAAACCAGCGCCACACGGGACCTTGTTCAATGTGCTTGTCAGGGTCCACACGGTCGGGGTGCACGCAGTAGCCGATGTCGAGGATGTTTTGCTCGATGCCGTTCATCAACTCCACTTGCTGGCGTCCCATCTCGCTGTCTTTGAAATAGCCTAACTCTTGGGAAATCTTGCGCAACACAGTAATGATTTCACCAGGGGCGTTGCCGCGTGGGCATCGCGGTTTACACGACATACACTGTCCGCAGTACCAAATAGTATCAGAACGCAAGAGCTTCTCCACAGCATTTTCGTCGCCACGCTGAACCGTGTCACAGATGCGGCGCGGGTCGTAGTCATAGAATTCTGCTGCCGGACACACCGCCGTGCACATGCCGCAGTTCATGCACGCCTTGAGTGCCTCTTCGTATCGGACATCCTGTTTGATTAGGTCGGTAAGTGTCATGATTAGCGGGGTTTAACTCTGTTTAATCGTAACAGATGGAATAAGAATCTTGGGAAAGCCTTGGTTCGGTCTCTCTTCAGGAAGTCAAGTTTGATGTTCAATTTGTCGTTGAGGGCAATGAAGTGTGTTTCCACAAACTCGATGAGATTGCCGTCAGGATCCTCGATGTAGGTGAAATGGCCAGAAGCCTTTCCCATGCCGAACTTCGTATCGTCTGGACAGCTGTCCACTGTGAACTTGAAGCCCAGCTCATTGCAACGTTTCTCCAGTTCGCGCATATTGATGACGTCGAAGCAAAGTTGTATAAAGCCCGGATCACCCCAGAAGCGGCCTTCGAAAATCTTGCTCGGAGTGCGGTCGAGGGCCTGCACCAGCTCGATGGTGCTGTTGCCATACAACTCGCTGAATGGGCCTTGGAACGGCTTGGAACGGGCAAGTAGCACTCGGCGGTAGTTCTGGCTGCCCCCGCGAAGGCCTTGCCAATCGCTGAATACGCCGGTTTTGTCATAGACCACTGTGTCGTAGCCTAGAATGTCGCGATAGACCACCAGGGAACGGTCGATGTCGGTGACACCCACCATGGCGCCCACCACACCGCCGGAGTAGTAATCCCTGTCGATGAAGATATAGTTGTCTTCCACTACTTGGAAGCAGTTGCCGGCGGGGTCGTGCACGTAGAAAGTGGGCAGGCCTCGCGGGTCGGTCACGATAGGACTGAGTTCTGCACCCTTGTTGGAGAGCTCCTCGTGGTAGGCGGGGATGTTGTGGCTCTTCACCTTGGCGGCGAAGACGCCCAAGTCGCCGATCTGGATGTCAAAGGAGACGGGCATGGGCTTCCGTTCCGAATACTGCCAAATCTCGAATCCGCCGCCGCCCTGCAAGTTGCAATTGATGCAAGCGTGTCGCTTCTGCGGCTGGTTGCCTGTGTAGGGCAGCATTCGCTCCGCTACAGTGTCGTCTTCCAATATCTTGACGTTGGCTTGGAACATGTCGTGAAGCCATCGCTCCGTGGCGTAAAAGTCCTCTGTTCCAACGCCAATCTGCATTATACCTGCAAACCAATATTTATCCATAGTATGAAATAATTATTAAGCCGCAAAAATACAAAATTATTGGTTTGTCGGGGCGGGTAATGGAAAAGAGAAGAAAGCGGTTTTTTAGCGTGCTACGTAGGTGCCGTTCAAATACCCGATGGTGTCCGGCCAGACCAGCGTGTCAATCTTGGAAGCGAATCCGCACCATGCACCTAAAGCGTTTTCACCCTCGATGTTGGAGATTACGGGGGCGGGATTGGTAAAGGGATTGGTGCCCATGATGGCCTCAGTGCCGCCCGTGAGCATGAATCGGTATGAGTTGTGGTCCATCTGGCTGTGCTTGACATACACAGTGTCGCCGGGACGGAAAGTGATTCGCCGCTGTGCTTGCCGCTCTTCCTCCGATAGCATGTACGAGAACATGGTGGAGTAGCCGTACCGCTCCAACTCGTAGTTGAAGGTGATGCCGTTGAGTGTCTTGTCATCAAAAGCAATCGGCACTGTGCTTACCCAAAGGCGGTCCTTGAACGAAGGACAAGATACCTTGAGCTGGAAGGCGTAATAGTTCTCCTCTGCAGGATTGTCGGTCATTTGAACACGGATGGTCCTCATGGTGTCCGCGTTGATGTATTCGGAAATGGTGGAAAACCAGATATCCTCCAATTCGAAAGTATGCGGGATGGTTGTGGTGGCCTTGTACGTCTGGCCATCGTAGTTGATCGTCAGCGTGTAGCTGGTGTTCTCCTTGCCCCGGATGTTGTTTCCTCGGTAAGCGAAATACACGGGTGATTCGTCGCAATATTGGAACGTCAATCGCTCCGTCTCCCCATCAGAAGAGGTGACATAGACTTCCGCATCCCGGATGAAAACGTTGTTCAGCAGGTAGTTCAAGTCAATATGGGCAAAGTAGGAGATGCTTTTAGACAAGATAACCATGGCGGGTTTTCCATTCTCAATCGTGCCCTCCACGACCATCTTGGGCTCGTAGTCTGGCAAATCCACCTCAATCTCCTGCTGGCACCCCGTAAATACCAGAGGCAAAAAGAAGAGGAATATCAAACAATATCTTATAAGTTCATGTATCATTCTCTAATCTCTAATCTATTAATCTCTAATCAAAACTTGAACCACCACATCACCGACGGAATGATGGGGAAGAGACTCATCTGGTAGGCTTTGGAGTTGATGGAGAAATCGTTGCTGTTTTCGTCGAAATTGGTGGAAGTCTCGAGGAATATGAAGAAGGGGTTTTTGCGGTTATAAACGTTGTAAATGGAGAAGTTGAGCCCGGTCTCGAAGCGTTTTTTCTTGGCGATGGTCCAGTTGACGGCAATGTCGAGGCGATGGTACGGCGGCATACGGTAGGCGTTTCGCTCGCTGAATTCTGTGATGTATGAGCCCATGTAGAAATAGTAGCCGATGGGGATGGTCATGGTATTGCCGGTCTGATAGACCCACAGGGCCGACACGCTCAGCTTGTTGCGCAATATCTCGTAGCTGAGGCTGATGGAGACGTCGTGCCGGCGATCGTACTTGGCCCAGAAGGGATTGCCGTTGTTGAGCTCGTCGAACTGCCGCCGTGTGTAGCCCAGCGTGTAGCCGATGAAACCGGTGAATTTGCCGCGTGTTTTCTTGACGAAGAACTCGGCTCCGGCGGCCCATCCTTGCCCGAAAACGTAGAGCTGGTCGGGGTTGACCGTCAGTGCTTCGAAAGAGAGCCCGTCGCGGTACTCCGCGAGGTTGTACATCTTCTTGTAGTAGAGGTCCACGTAGGTCTCGAACATGTCGTGGTGGAAGTTGCGGAACACACCCAACGAGACCTGTACTACAGTCTGAGGTTTGAGCAGATCGGTGCAGGGCATCCACACGTCTGTGGGCAGTGTAATGCTGGCCATGGAAATCTGGTGCAGGAACTGGTAGTTCAGCGTGGCGGAAGCCTTGATGGAAGTGGACGAGTCGATCAGGAAACGGAGCGACAAACGCGGTTCCACTTTGTTGTACTGGCTGATGAGCTCGCCGGGCTTATAGACGGTGGAATCGACAACTGCGCCCGTCTCGTTCAAGTGGTAACGGGTGAAGGCACCGATGTGGCTGAAATGAGTGTATCGCAAGCCGGCGTTGAGTTTCCATCGTTTGGCGATGTCCCACTCGTCGTGCGCGTAAATGCTCAGCTCGTTGGCGAAGTAGGGTTGCACTTTCGGCAAAGAGAAATCAAATCCTTCGCCGGCCTGTACCGCATATTGCCCGGGCAGGCATTGGTGCAGGATGTCGTGCACGCCAAACCGGATGTTGTGCTTCGGCGTGGGAAGCCAAGTCAGCTCGCTCTTCAACCCGTAATCGCGGATGCCTGATTTCAACTTGAACTGGAATACATCCATTCCCATTTCGGTGTTGAAATCGTAGTAGCTGAACGTGGCAGAGGTGTTGAGGAACATCCGTTCGTTGATAATGTAGTTCCAGCGGGCAGAGGCGGTGGCGTTGCCCCAACGGAACTTGCAGACGGTTTGCGCCGAGGCCGACTTGAATCCATAAACGTCATTGCCGTAGTAGGCTCCGAAATAGAGCCTGTGCTTGTCGTTGATGATTACGTTGAACTTGGCGTTGAGATCGTAAAAGTAGAAGTCCATGCCTTTAAGCGGCGATGTGGAGGGCAGCACTGGCTGTATAAGCATGTCGATGTACGTCCTTCTGCCGGAGATGATAAAGGACGCCTTGTTTTTCTTGAGAGGCCCTTGCACGGTCAGGTGTGAGAAGATGACACCAATGCCGCCATCCACCTCGTATTTTTTCATGTTCCCCTCTTTTTGGTAGATGTTGAGGATGGATGCGGCTCTTCCCCCGTAGTAGGCGGGCATTCCCGACTTGATGAGCTCCACATTCTTGACCGCATCGGCGTTGAAGATGGAAAAGAACCCGAACAGATGGCCAGCGTTATAAACCGTGGCTTCGTCGAGCAGGATGAGGTTCTGGTCAGTGCCGCTCCCGCGCACATAATAACCGCTGTTGCCCTCGCCGCCCGACTGCACACCCGGCAGCAGTTGCACCGACTTGATCACGTCGGCCTCGCCCATCAGCGCGGGCATCGCTTTGATGGTTTCTATCTTCAGCTCCATGCGCCCTACATCGGCACTGGCTATGTTGTGGTCGCTCTTCTGCCCCGTGACCACAACCTCCTCACCCGCTATGGCCTCCTGCTCCATGTCGAAGTTGCGCATGACACTCTTGCTCATGTGCACCACCTCGTTGATGGTCTGGTATGACATGTAGCTGACGGTGATCTGGTAGGTGCCGGTAGGCACAGTGACGGAGTAGAAACCCGCTTGGTTGGTGATACATCCCTGCCGGTTCTGCGTGTTGGCCGTATCTACAAGCATGACGTAGGCCCCCATCAGCGATTCGCCGCTCTCGGCAGCCTTCACTGTGCCGGACAAGGTGACACGTTGCGCAAAGCTTGAGCAGAGCACAAACATCATCAGCACCAAAGTGCCGGACAGTTTCTTTATGAACGACAAGCATATTTTCATAACCGAGCGCAAAAATAGATTTTTTTCGGATAATAAAAAATTCTTATCTTTGCAATCTTCATTCATAAAAAGAATTCATCAAAAATTAACCTAAATAATCTACTATGAAATTACAATACAATGACGCTTTGTTTGCTGTCTCCGAAGAGGATCTTCATGCTCATGCCGCTTTGGCGGAGGCCGCTTATCAGGAAACTGTTCAGAAGAGTGGGAGAGGCAATGACTTTCTAGGCTGGCTGTCCCTGCCCGAAGATGTCACCGAACAGGATATTCAAGATATTGAAGAATGTGCTGCCAAGCTGGCTGCCCAGTCAAAAGTGGTGGTGGTTATCGGCATCGGTGGCTCCTATCTGGGTGCCCGTGCCGTGATTGAAGCTCTGCAGCATTGCTTCAAACCCATGGTGCGCACTACTGCGCCCACGGTTATGTATGCCGGCAACAACATGAGCGAGGACTATATCCACGATTTGTTGGAGGTTCTGGATCAGCAGGACTACTCATTGGTGGTCATCTCCAAGTCTGGCACGACTACGGAGCCGGCTTTAGCGTTCCGCATCCTGAAGCAGCATTGTGAAGACAAATACGGCGTGGATGCGGCACGTGATCGCATCGTGGCCATCACCGACCGTGAGCGCGGCGCGCTCAAGACGCTGGCTACACAGGAAGGATATCCCACTTTCGTGATTCCAGACGATGTGGGCGGTCGCTACTCTGTGCTCACTCCGGTGGGCTTGCTGCCTATCGCCATCGCGGGTTTCTCTATTCGCAAATTGCTGGAAGGTGCCAAAGCCATGCGCAAAGAACTGTACGACAATGCGGATTTTGCCCACAACCAGGCTATGCAATATGCACTGCTTCGTTATATGCTCTACAACCAAGGTCTTAAAGTGGAGTTGATGACCTCTTTTGAACCTAAGTTCTTCTATTTTGTGGAATGGTTCAAGCAACTCTTCGGCGAAAGTGAAGGCAAGGAGAACAAGGGCATCTTCCCCGCAGGCGCCATATTCTCTACGGATCTTCACTCTTTGGGACAGTACATTCAGGAAGGTACCCGTCAGCTGTTTGAGACGGTGCTGACCGTGGAACATGCTCATTCCTTCGTCAATATACCTTTTGACGAGCAGAACACCGACGGACTGAACTATCTGCAACATCGCAGCATTGACGAGATTTGCCATATCGCGCAGCAAGGCACCTGCCAGGCGCATGTGGATGGCAAAGTGCCCAATATCAAAATCAGCATTCCGGAAATCAATGAGTTCCATCTGGGTGAGTTGATCTATTTCTTCGAGATGAGTTGTGCCGTCAGCGGCTATATGCTCAAAGTGAACCCGTTCGACCAACCCGGCGTGGAAGCCTACAAACGCAACATGTTCCGCCTCTTGGGCAAACCAGGTTATGAGAAATAATCGATTTTTAATCTATCTATATTCCATAATCTCTCATCTCTAATCTCTCATCCCTCATCGTTTACAATGCAAATCTTCATCTTCTCCTTCTTCGTCTTCTACGTAATCCTGCTGTTTGTTATCACCGGAATCACTTCGCGCAAAGCGGATAACAAAACCTATTTTACCGGCAACCGCAAGTCGCCATGGTTTGTGGTAGCGTACGGTATGATTGGCAGCTCGCTGTCGGGGGTGACCTTTATGTCAGTGCCCGGCGATGTCTATACCACACAGTTTACTTACTTTGGCGTAGTGTTAGGTTATATTCTTGGTTATCTGGTGATTGGAGGACTTCTTCTGCCGCTTTACTATAAGTTGAATGTCACTTCTGTGTACGAGTATTTAGGCTCGAGAATCGGGAAGGAGGCTCATAAGACAGGCTCAGTACTTTTTTTTGTTTCGCGCCTTTTGGGCTCGGCCCTGCGGATGTATTTGGTCATTTTCGTGCTCCAAGTGTTTGTCTTCGAAGGCTGGCATATTCCGATATGGCTTACTGCAGTGGTTATGATTATCATCATCCTGCTATACACGTTCCGTGGCGGACTGAAGACGGTTGTGTGGACAGATTTGCTGCAGACTACTTTTCTGCTCACCGCTTTGGTAATCACCATCGCCGTGATTATGCGGAATATGGGTGGCTCGTTTTCGGATGTGTGGCAGGCTATGTCCACCGCCGGCAAGGACGGCGCCGATTGCCGAAGAGTGTTCAATGTGGATTGGAGAGACAACAGTTATTTTCTGAAACAGATTATCGGCGGCATGTTCATTACCATTGCCATGACGGGTTTGGATCAGGATATGATGCAGAAGAATCTGTCATGCAAATCCTTGCGTGATGCGCGTCGCAACATGGCATCATTTACCTCTATCTTGGTGGTGGTGAATATGCTCTTCCTGCTCCTCGGTGGCATGTTGCTGGCCTTCGCCCAGCAAAAGGGCATCGATGTTGCCAGCATGCCGACCGACCGCATCTATCCCGAAATTGCCTTTAACTACTTGGGCAAGGCGGGCGCGATAGTCTTCGTGTTTGGCCTTATCTCGGCCGGCTTCTCATCTGCCGACGGCACATTCACGGCACTGACCACTACGGTGTGTTATGACATTCTGCGGATTGAAAACCGCTATCCCGATGAGGCTAAGCAGACTCAAGTGCGCAGACTGGTGCACGTGATTATCTCCATGCTTTTCCTGGCGGTCATCATCATTGCCTCCAGCCATCACAATGATGCGCTTATCCGCATCATCTTCATGGTGGCTTCTTACACTTACGGTCCGCTTTTGGGCATGTTCATTTTTGGCATGTTCACGAAACGTGAGATTCCCGATGGACGACGCTGGCTTGTGCCGGTCATTGCGGTGTTGATACCCTCGTTGTGCTACTTGCTCTCCCAACATTCGGTACAGTGGCTGTGGGGGTACAAGTTTGGTTATGAGCTGCTGATTGTGAACGGACTGCTGGTGTTCGGCAGCTTGTTGGCCATCAGCAAAAGAAACATATTTAGCGTTCTTGAAAAATAATAATTAATTTAATATAAAAAAACAATAAAATTATGATTATGAAACTGATGAAATGGATTTGCATGCTTGGCCTCTTGGTTGGTATGGTTTCCTGTGGGGTAGATATTCCCCAGGAAACGAAGACGTCATTTGAAACGATGATTGTGAAGAAACAGGACATCTCGGTGCCCATTAAATTCAGTGCCAAGCTGAAGGGCCAAGCGGATGTGACCATCTCGCCGCAAGTGAGCGGCCAGTTGATGAAAATCTGCGTAAGCGAAGGCCAGCAAGTGAAGAAAGGCACAACGCTGTTCATCATTGATTCGCGCAACGCACAATTGGAACTGGAAGCCGCACAGGCAAACCTTCAGGCTGCCGAAGCATCGGCCAGAAGTGCAAAACTGGAGTACGAGTCAAACAAAAACCTGTTTGAGAAGAACATCGTGAGCCGCTATATGCTGGACAACTCCGAGAACTCATACAAACAGGCGCAGGCCGCTGTGAGCCAGGCTCGCGCTGCGGTGAGCCGCGCCAAGGTGAATCTGGGGTTCTGTACCATAACAGCCCCTGTGGAAGGCATCATCGGCGAGATTCCCGTCTCTGAAGGTCTTCAAGTGTCCCCAGGCACCCACCTGACTATCGTCAGCGGCAACACGATGATGGACGCCGTGTTCTCCGTGCCCGAGTCGGTGCTGGAAATGGCTGTTGCCACGGGTTACGAAGGAAATTTGGAGGACGCCCTGAAATTGTTCCCGGATGTAACCTTCGTGATGAAGAACGGTACGGAATATCAGCACAAAGGGCGTATTTCCAGTATGACCGGTGTGGTGAACGCCGCCACAGGCACCATTGCCTGCAAGGCCACTTTCCCCAATCCGGATGGCCAACTATACAGTGGTATCCAAGGCACCATCATCCTGCCTGACGACAACAAGGACGTGATTGTCGTTCCGCAGTTCGCCGTGGTGCGCCTGCAGGACAAGTCGTTGGTCTATAAGGTAAAACCTGACAGCACTGCCATCGCCGTTACGGTGACGACGCTGGATGTCGGCAACGGCAAGGACTTCATCATAACGAGCGGTTTGAAAGTCGGTGACAAGATTGTGACCGTCGGAGCAAATAATGTACAGGAAGGTGATCAAGTGCTCTTCCCTGAAACACCGAAAAATTCTAAATAGGCCATGAAAGGAAATATTTTCATCAACAAACATGTGATGGCATGCGCGATTGCGATTGTCATTACGCTGGTGGGCTTCATCTGCATTGTGACGTTGCCCATTGAGCAGTATCCGAATATCGCACCGCCAACGGTGCGTGTCTCGACATCCTATACCGGCGCCGATGCGAACACCATCATGAAGTCGGTGGTGCAACCGTTGGAAGAAAACATCAACGGCGTGCCAGGTATGACCTACATCACCAGCTCGGCTTCGGCCTCAGGCGAGGTCTCCATCCAAGTCTATTTCGAGCAGGGCACAGACCCCGACATTGCCGCAGTGAATGTCCAGAACCGTGTCAGCAGAGCAACGGCGCTGCTGCCCTCGGAGGTGACAAAGGTGGGCGTGCAAGTGATGAAACAACAGAGTAACATCCTGCATATCGGTGCACTGAAGAGCGTTGACGGCAAATACGACGCCGACTTCATCGCCAACTACATTGATATCAACGTGCGTCCGCGACTGATGCGTATCACTGGTGTGGGCGACGTGATGTCACTCGGTAACACCTACGCCTTGCGAATCTGGCTGAAACCCGATGTGATGGCGCAGTACGGACTGGAGCCGAACGACGTGTTCGCGGCCATCGGCGGACAGAGTTTCGTTGCTGCAACGGGCTCGTTGGGCGAGCAGAGCGAGAATGCCTACCAATACTCGATGGAGTACAAGGGAACGCTCAAAACCGTCGAGGAGTTCAACGACATTGTGTTGCGCACCAGCGACGGCGGACACCTGCTACATTTGAGCGATGTGGCGGACGTGGAAATCGGAGCAGTGAGTTATAACTTCACCTCTAACATTGACGGCAATCCCGGCACCATCTACATGGTGTTCCAAGCTCCGGGCGCCAACGCCACGGAAGTGAATGCCCGCATCAACAAGCTGTATGAGGAGCTGAAACCGACGATGCCTGCTGGATTGGAATTCGAAATTCTGGAAACCTCTGACGACTTCCTCTTCGCGGCCATCCACAATGTGGTGGAAACACTCGTTATCGCCATCATCCTCGTCATTTTGGTTGTCTATTTCTTCCTGCAAAGTTTCAAGGCGACTGTCATTCCTTCGCTGTCGATCATCGTGTCGCTGTTGGGCACCTTCGCCATCGTGAAGGTTGCAGGTTTCTCGCTAAACATATTGACGCTATTTGCTTTGGTGCTCGCCATCGGAACGGTGGTGGATGACGCTATCGTGGTCGTTGAAGCGGTGATGGCGAAGATGGAGGGCGGCATCTCGGATGCCCGCGAAGCCACGCGTCAGGCCATGAGCGATGTGTCCATTGCGGTCATCTCGTGTACGCTGGTCTTCATGGCTGTGTTCATCCCTGTGGCCTTCATGCCTGGCACTTCGGGCAGTTTCTTCCTGCAATTCGGTGTGACGCTGGCCTCGGCCGTCGGGTTGTCTTGCATATCTGCCCTTACGCTTTGTCCTGCCCTGTGCGGTTTGATGATGCGCTATTCCAACGACGAGCAGGAGAAGAAGAGTCTGAACTACTATGTCAAAAAAGCCTATACTGTCAGCTATAATGCCATTGCAAACAAGTACAAGAAGGGTGTGAGCAAATTCATCAAGCGTCCGTGGATTTCGGGTGCGTTGCTTGCAGGCGCCGCCGTGTTGCTCATCATCGCCATGCGCGGCCTGCCGTCAGGACTTGTGCCGCAGGAAGACCAAGGCGTGTTCTTCGCTGAGGTCCGTGCGCCGGAGGGCTGCACCTTGCATGAAACCCAGGAGATTGTAAAGAAAGTGGAAGAAAAGGTGAAAAAGATTCCTGAACTGGAAAGCTACGCGGTGGTCAGTGGCTACGGCATGATGGCCGGAAGCTCGGCCAGCTGCTACGCCACCCTCATCATCCGCCTGAAGAACTGGGACGACCGTCCAGGCATGAACCACAATATCATGCTCGTCTATAGCCGTTTCGCTCTGGACTGCGAAGACATCAAGAATGCAACAGTCATTCCCTTCCAGATGCCGCAGGTGCCAGGCTACGGCTCTAACAGCTGCGTAAACCTCGTGTTACAGGACATGCAGGACCGCCCGATGTCGGAATTCAACGCCGATGCCAACAAGTTCCTGGCCAAGCTGAACGAACGTCCGGAAATCATGATGGCGATGTCCGCATACTCCGAGCGTTTCCCGAAATATGAGGTCAGCATCGATGCGCCGCAGTGCGACCGTGCCGGAGTATCACCCGCAGCCGTGCTCAACACGCTCGGTGCCTACTGCGGTGGCGCGTACGTCGGCAACTTCAACCAATTCGGCAAAGTGTATCGTATCATGTCTAACGCCGCGCCGGAATATCGTCTTGATCCTTCCGCGCTGAACAACATCTTCGTTCGCGTGAGTGGCGGCAAGATGGCTCCGATCTCGGAGTTCGTCACCCTGAAAGAAATCGTCGGTTCGGCATCCGTTGATCACTTCAACCTCTTCCAGAGCATCACCTGCGGTGTGATGACCGCCAGCGGCTACTCGGAAGGCGACGCGCATAAAGCCATTGCCGAAGTGTTCAAGGAGGAAATGCCCGCCGGCTATAGTTACGAGTATAGTGGCATGTCGCGCGAGGTGGAAGAGGCTGCCGGCTCGAACGCCACAGCCCTCATCTACGTCATCTGCGCCATCCTCATCTACCTTATCCTTGCTTCGCTCTACAACTCATGGTTCACGCCATGGGCTGTGCTGTTCTCCGTGCCCTTCGGCCTGATGGGCTCGTTCGGTGCCGTTTGGCTCGTCGCAAAGCTGCACCTGCCAGGCATGGAAAACAACATCTACCTTCAGACGGGTGTCATCATGCTCATCGGTTTGCTGGCCAAGACAGCTATCCTTATAACCGAGTTTGCTTCAGAGCGACGCGCTCAGGGCATGAGCATCCGCGACGCCGCCTTCGCCGCATGTGAGGAACGTTTGCGTCCGATCTTGATGACCGTCGTGACCATGATTGCGGGTATGATTCCGCTTATCATCGCCGGTGGTGCGGGCGCCAACGGTAACCGCGTGCTTGCCCTCGGTGTCACCGCCGGTATGGCCGTCGGTACGCTGGCGTTGGTGTTCGTCGTTCCCGCTTTCTTCATCGTGTTCCAGACACTGCATGAGAAATTCCAGGGGGCGCCCGTGGCGGCTAAGACAGAAGAAGTTGCTATTTCAGATAATGATAACGAAATACCATCAGAAAAATGAAAAGAATAATCATATTCATTGCCGTCAGTGTACTGTGCCTTTCGTTCACGGGCTGCGGCATCTACAACAAATACACATCGCAAACGAATGTTTCTTCCGACATCTACGGCACCACGGAAGATGTGACGGCAGCCCAAGCCGACAGCTCTATCGCGAAGTTGTCATGGCGTGAGTTTTTCACCGATCCGCTGTTGCAGCAACTCATTGATTCCGTGCTTGCACGCAATACGGATGCCAAATCGGCACGTATCGCTGTGGAGCAGGCGCAGATTTCCCTTCGCGCTACGAAATTGGGCTATTTGCCCTCTCTTACTCTTGCCCCTTCCGTCGGCGTAAACTCTTACTTGAATCAAGGCAGTTTGGTGCCTACGGTGACTTACAGTCTTCCCTTGCAGATTGATTGGACCCTCGATATCTTTGCTGTGAATACCAATCAGAAGCGTAAGGCGCAGGCAGTCCTGAAGCAGGCTGAAGCCCGCGAGCAATTGGTCAAAGCAAATCTTGTTTCCGCTGTGGCGCAACAATATTGCATGTTGCAGCTTCTTGACCGACAGTTGGAAATTTTGCTTTTCACCGATTCCCTTTGGAATGCATCTTTGGAAACTCAGCGTGCCCTTTGGGAAAACGGCAAGGCATATTCCACTGCCGTCAATCAGATGGAATCCTCCTATTTGAATGTGAAAACGCAGATTGTGGACATGAAACGCAGTATCCGCAGTGTGGAGAATGCCATTTGCCAGTTGCTTGCCGTTGCGCCGCAACATGTTGAACGCAGTCGCTGGAGTTCATTTGAGCTTCCGCAGCGGTTAAGCACGGGAGTTCCAGCCCAATTGCTTGAAAACCGTCCTGATATCCAGATTGCCGATTATGTGTTGGAAGAGGCCTTTTATAATACTCAGGCTGCCCGCGCTGCATTCTACCCCAAGATTTCGCTGCAGGGCGTGTTGGGATGGGGCAATAATTCAGGAATTATTGCCAACCCGGGTACCCTGTTGATGAATGCTCTTGCTTCCCTCGTGCAACCTGTTTTCGCATTGGGAAAACTGAAAGCCAATCTCAAAATCAGCAAGTTGTCGCAGGAAGATATTACTCAGCAGTATGTGCAGACCGTCATCAACGCTGGCAATCAGGTGAACGAAGCGTTGGCCGACTGCCAAGCCGCCCGTGAAAAGGATGTGTATTTCAAGCGTCAGATTCAAGTGCTGCAAGATGCCTACAATGGCACGCACGAGTTGATGGACAACGGCAGGGCCAGCTATTTGGAGGTTTTGTCTGCTCAGGAAGGACTTTTGGGCGCGCAGCTCAGCGAGGCCACGAACCTTTACAATGGATCCCGTGCCCTCATCGCCCTTTACATTGCCCTCGGCGGTGGTGCGAAATAGTTGAATCTAGCTAGACCTGCTTCTACAATATTTTTGCGTTTCCTTCGTTAAAATTAATTGACTGACAACTTTATTGTGCAATATGAAGAATTTGACGCTGAAATCCGAGGTGCTCGTCTATGAGGATCGGAATGAACTGCCTGAGGAAATTGCAAGTTTGCTCGCCAAAGCGGAGGAAGCCGCTACGCGCGCGTATGCCCAGTACTCCCATTTCCAAGTGGGTGCGGCCTTGCTGCTGAACAATGGCGAGGTGGTGACGGGCAGCAATCAGGAGAATGCGGTTTATCCGTGTGGCTTGTGCGCGGAGCGTACCGCTGCCTTTTCTGCCTCTTCGCTCTATCCCGAGGTGCCTTTCCACACGCTTGCCATCACGGCTATCAATCCCGTGGAGCCTTTGAAGGTGCCGGTGTCCCCCTGCGGTAGCTGCCGGCAGGTGCTCTATGAGTATGAGCAGAAGTTCAACCAGCCTATCGAGGTTATTCTCTCCGGACAAGTCGGACCCGTGTACCGTTTCCGTAGCGTGGCCGACTTGCTGCCTTACACTTTCCATGCAGGATTCCTGCCCTAATCGGGCTTGTTCATAACTTTATCGGGCTTGTCTTTCCGAACAGACCTCTTTTTTGTAGATATTTGCCATCTGAAATATTTACAAAATACAATTTCTTAATTTATGGAAAACAAGCCAGTTACCGAAAGTAGGCCGGCAAAAACACTGTCGTATAATCGCGTGGATACCACATTGGGCGTCACGGGCAAAGTGACCCCGCAGGCCGTGGATTTTGAAGCCGCCGTGCTGGGTGCCCTGATGATTGACGACAACGCAGTGAGCACCATCCTCGACTTTCTTTCAGCCAAAATGTTTTATGTGGAGGCCCATCAGCATATTTTCCAAGCTATTGAGAAGCTCTTCATGCTCACACAACCCATTGACTTGCTTACCGTGACCAACCAGCTCCGTAAGGAAAAGTTGCTGGAAGTGGTGGGCGGCGCATCGTATCTGGCTTCGTTGACCAACCGTGTCACCTCTTCGGCCAACATTGAGTACCACGCCCGCGTGGTGATGGAGAAATTCGTGGTCCGGGAGCTGATTCACAACTGCAATGAAATTATCACTGACTCGTTCGATGATTCCAATGATGTACTGGACCTTTTGGATAAGGCAGAAAGCAAGATTTTCAATATCGTTGAGAACAACTTCAAGCGCGACAGTAAGGTGCTGCATCAGGTTGTACGCTCGGCATTGGACAATTTGGACAATCTGCGGCAGAATGCTGACAAAATCCAAGGTGTGCCCTGCGGCATCCGTTCCATTGACGAGAAGACGGGTGGCTGGCAGAAATCCGACTTGATCATTGTGGCAGGTCGTCCGGGTATGGGTAAAACCTCATTCGTGCTCTCCATTGCCCGCAATGCAGCACTGGATTATAAGATGCCCGTAGCCCTGTTCTCTCTGGAAATGTCGGCAGAACAGCTAGTGCACAGACTGTTCTCCATTGAGTCGGGTATCCCGTCCGACCACATTTCAAAGGGCAACCTCAGCGATAATGAGTGGATCAAATTGATGGACAGCATTGGTGTGCTGGAGAGTTCCAATCTGATTATTGACGACACGCCGGCCCTGTCGGTATTCGACTTGCGAGCCAAGTGCCGCCGTCTGAAACACAAACATGATATCCAGCTGATCATCGTGGACTACCTGCAGCTGATGCAGGGTGGTAACGACAACGCTGGCAAGAGTGGGGGAAACCGTGAGCAGGAAATCAGCTACATTTCTCGTTCGTTGAAAGCGTTGGCCAAAGAGCTCAATGTGCCAGTCATTGCCTTGTCGCAGCTGAGCCGTGCGGTGGAGACCCGCGGTGGCTCCAAGCGCCCCATGCTCTCCGACCTTCGTGAGTCCGGATCCATCGAACAGGATGCCGACATGGTGCTGTTCCTCTATCGTCCTGAATATTACCACATGGATACTTTCGAAGACCAGACTCCGTCGGCAGGCCTTGCAGAGGTGATGTTTGAGAAGAACCGTCATGGTTCCACCGGGTCTGAACGCGTGCGCTTCATCAGCCAATACACGAAGTTTGCTGATGTGGAGCAGAATTATTTTGAAGGGGAGACGACCTTCATGGATAACAGTGTCATCAAACCTAACCAGAGCTTTGCGGAGATCAGCAGCAGCATGAACGACGATGATGGTTCCGTACAACCCGACACGTCGCTAGGCGATTTGCCATTTTAGCCATCTGAAATTCTATAGCGTATGAAGAAATTGTCGATGGAGGAGTTGAATCGCATCACGCCCGAGCAATTCAAGGCTCAGGAAAAGCTTCCTTTGGTGGTGGTGCTCGACAGCATACGGAGTATGAACAACGTGGGCTCTGTATTCCGTACCTGCGATGCCTTCAAAGCGGAAAAACTCTACCTGTGTGGCATCACAGCCTGTCCGCCCAATCGCGAAATCAGCAAGACAGCCCTCGGCGCCACCGAAAGCGTGATTTGGGAATATCAGGAAGATGTCGTTGAACTTGCCCTGAAGTTGAAATCAGAAGGCTACAAGGTCTTTGTGGTGGAGCAAGTGGACGAGTCCGTCATGTTGCAGGATATGGATTTCTCAGCCATGGGAAAGGTGGCTGTCATTGTCGGGAACGAGGTGTTTGGCGTGGATGAGCGTCTGCTGCCTGTGTGCGACGGAGCCATAGAAATCCCACAGTTCGGTACCAAGCACTCCCTTAACGTCACCATTGCCGCCGGCATCGTGATTTGGGAAGTCGCAAAAAGCAAGATTATTGAATAGCCCCAAAATCAGCATCCAAATAAATGCTTGTTGAACCTTGAACCTTGAACCTTAATCTCTAAACTCTAAACTCTCATCTCTCATCTCTAATCTCCTCTAGAACGCGTACCCAATCGCAATCTTCAAGCCATTGCCCCATCTGAATTTCCGTGGCGTGTTTTTGTCAAACCAAACGGAATTGATCCAAGGACCATAGCTGGTGCGTGAGGGGTCGTAGATCGGAATGGCATAGTCAATGCGGAGAATGAGGAAGTTGAAATCCAGTCGCAATCCCACACCCACGTCAATGGCCAATTCTTTGTAAAAACGGTTGAAATCGAACTCTGCATTCGGCATGTCGTCGTTCTTTTGGGCTAACCAGATGTTTCCGATATCGCTGAAAATGCCGTACTTGAATGATTTGTATAGAGTTCCTCTATATTCGAGGTTCCATTCTATCTTGATGTCACCAGTGTATAGACTGTCTTTGCCGTGCTCGTAGGCGCCGGGTCCCAAACCGCGGTATCCCCAAGCTCTCATGCTGTTGCTGGTGCCGACATAGAAGCCGCGCTCGTAAGGGATGCGCGAGTCTTTGTCTAACGGAATCATCGCTCCGGCGGACAACCGGGTGGCGAAACTGTTGTTCTTGTTGATTTTGTAGGTATAGTTCCAGGTGGCCTCAAGCTTTTCGAATGAGGAGTAGTTGTATCCGGTGCTGTCCAGTCTGTTGCGGCTGATTGTCCATCGTTCTTCGGGCGTGATAAGGGCGTTTAACCCTTTCAAAACAAGACCTGACGATTCAAAGTTGACAGAAATACGCATGTTGTGCTTGTTTTGGGTCACCTTGAAGGGTACCAGATAATTCATGCTGTATTTGAAAGAAAGCAGGAAGAATTTTCCAAATCTGCTCTGATAAGATTCGGGATAGTTGTCATAGTTCAGCAGGCGCGCCGCCCGTCGGTCACTGTTGTTGATGGTGCTGATGTCAATGGGACTGACACTGTGGTTGAGATAGTAGCTCGGACTCCAGTTGTAGGTCATGCCGACGTTGTACATCAGACGGCGGTATAACCCGTTGTAGTTGATGCTGGCATTGACGGAAGTGCTGTATCGGATGCCAGTTGCCTTCTGTGTCTTATTGAAAAGAAACAAATTGGGGAAAGTGAGCGTTGCACCAACACCGAACTCAGGATAGGCGTATGTGGTGTTGTGACGGAACAGGTTGGTCAATGAATAGTAAAAATAACCGCCAGACACGTTGATGGTCAAGTGCTCGGCCCCTTTGAAGATGTTTCGATTGGTGTATGAGAACGAGATGGCTGATTTGTCATTGCGCAAGTCCAGCTGTCCGCCAATACTGTGAATCTTCATTGGGGTCAAGTAATAGTATGAGTCCAGCACACCAGTCCGGTTGATGGTGTCCAACAATTTCTCGTTTTCCTTGAATTCGATGCTGTAATAGCTGAAATTGTCCAACTGGCTGATGGCCTGGCTGCTTCTCCGGCGTACGATCTGGGAGTAGGGAATGTCCCGTTTGCTGTAGATGGCATTCGCCAATGTACCGTAATGGAAATCCCGGATGGGCTTCTCCAGCCAGTCGTAGTGCGGGGTGATGAAGTAATAGCGCGTGTGGTCGTTTTTGTCCCTGGAATGGAATCTTACCGTGTCATAATGATGGATGAGATTGTCAAGTGCGCTGTAGTTGGTATAGACATACACGTTGTTGTAAGTGTATTTGTACAAATAACGGGAGGCATTGTCGTTGCTCGGAATCTTCATGATGATTTCCAAAGAGACCGTGTGAGGATTCGTGTTCAGGCTATCTTGCGGCGGATCGTAGGATACCTCGCAGCTGATGATGGACTTCTCCACATAGTAGTAGCCTTCGTCCCGGATCAGGTTGATGATACGGGTCAATTCGTCGGATATGATTTCCTCGTTGTATAACATCCCCGGCTCCAGCAAGGTTTCGTCTTTGTTCAGAATGACGATTTTCTTGTATTCGGGTATGTCGATGTTGTACGTGATGTTGCTGATTCGATAAGGCTCGTTGGCGTTGATCAGATAATTGACTTTGACCTTTTTGTTGTTGTGTTTGTTGTGCTTTACTTGATAGGAAATATCGGCGTCAAAGTATCCCGACTGCTTCATCACAATCTGAAGTTGGTCAACAGAGTTGTCTATTTCGGCGGAATCCAGCAGGACAGGGGCTTCGCCAACTTTTTCTCGTAGCCATTTTTTGAATTTGGTATCCTTGATTATCCCGTTTTTGTCCGGAGTAGGCATTCCCATGGCATAAAGTCTGGGTTTGACCAAGAAAATGGTGAGAAAACGGTCGTTTGGAATGGGGCGGCAATAGGATTTGAGGTTGTCAAAGTCGGTGCTGGGCGCCCCTTTTACCTCCACATTGTTGCGCAGCAACATATATTCATTCTCCTTCAGCACCCGAGTCGGACTACAGGCGGAGAACAATAAGGCTGTTGCGAAAATCAACAGTGGAAGAACCTTTTTCATGGCTATTTGTTTTTCCCTTGTACGGGGTAGAAGATGTATTCGGCACAAAGGATGATGAAGGCGGAAAGCACGGTATTTCCGATGATGGCGGTAAGGGAATGCAGGAAGTTGTGGAAAGACAAGGTCTCCAGCATAACTACCAGTAGCTGATGTACAAAGGTGAGAAAACCGACGTAAGATACCAGCCATTTGAAGTCTTTTACGCCTGGGATAAGGCGTTCCACGCTGTCGCTGGTCTTGCGGCCATTGAGGGCCTTGACGATGAACGGGCGGATGAACATGATGACGGTGCATGCCGCTGCGTTCACGCCGAGCGTGTGGGTGAACATATCAACAAATAGACCACAGAAGAAGCCTATCAGATACTGGATGGATTTGGGCAGCTCCAAAGGCAACAGCAATAGCCCAAAAACGTAAAAAGCCGGAGTGATGAACCCGAACAAATGTATGTAGTTGCAAATGAATACTTGCAACAGGAGCACGAGGATGATACGCAATATGTTCGAGACGACATTATTCATTCTTGAAGTTGGCTTTTAATGAATCTATCTCCGCTTTGTGGAGATTTTCAATCAGATAGACAGTGTTGAGCTTGTTGAAATTGGTGGCCAGTTTGACCTTGATGGTGAGGAAGCTGGCATTCTTGCCTACGGAAACCTCTTTCACGGTGCCGATTAGCAATCCTTTGGGAAAGATGTTGGAGAAGCCGCTGGTCAGCACGGAATCGCCAATGTTGATTTCCAGATGTTGGGGAATATTCTCCAAGTAGGCAACCTGAGGGTTAGGTCCTTCCCACACCACGGTGCCCACCTGGTTGATGGGGGAGACGGTTGCACTGATGCGCGAGTCGGGATGCAGGATGGGGATAATGGAAGAAAAATGATCGGATACATCATTGATGACCCCGACCACGCCTTGCGGACAGGTGACCGCCATGTCGCGGCTAATGCCGTCTTTGCTTCCTTTGTCGATGATGAGATAGTTGAACGCCTGATCGGTCGTCTTGTAGATCACATGCGCATACGTGTAGTCGTACAGGCGCATGCTTCTCGGATGCAGCGAGTCGGTTTTGCTCATCATGGAGATGACAGTGTCATTTTTGTAGATGAACATGTTTTCATTTTCGCGCATCAAGGCGATGTTCTGCTGGGTCAAGAGATCGTTCTCCTGGCCAAGACTGAATTTGTGGATCATTTCCGCCCAATTCTTCTGGATGGGGCCGATGGTGTTCTGGCATATCCTGGCAAACTTGTATTTGCTGTAGGACATGGACTTGCCCATCATGATGATGCTCACCACCAGAAGAATTGCCAGCAGGAAATAATGAAAATTCTTCTTGAAAAACTCAATCAGGTTGTTCATTCAGATATTTTCTTACAGTTTTTCGGCGAACTCTTTGCCTGCACGCAGACAGGCGATGTTCACATTGACGATGTCTTCGCCCTTGCGTGCGAAGTTCTCGCGCACGGCAGCCTCGATTTCCTCAAACGGAATTCCGAGATACGGGGAAGCTGCACCCAGTATGACCATGTTGGCAGAACGCGCGGAACCGAGGTCCTTCGCGATTTTGTCAGCATTGATGACCACCTTGTTTTTCAGTTTGCCCAATTCGGCGTTCAGTTTGTCGAAATCCGGATAGTTGGGGATGTTCACGAAAGGTTGGTCGTTGGTGATCAGCCAGCCGGTCTCCGGGTTGAGCCACGGCAGATAACGCAATGACTCCATGGGCTCCACGGAGATGATCATGTCGGCCTTGCCCATCGGGATTAGGTCGGAGGCGATTTCCTGGTCGGAGAGGCGGAAGTGCGATTGCACGTCACCGCCGCGCTGGCTCATGCCGTGAACCTCGGCCTGTTTCATGTACATTCCTCTTTTGACGGCTGCATAGCCGACGATGGTGGCGATGGAGAGGATACCCTGACCGCCTACACCTGCTAATATGATGTCGATTTTCATATTGATTTCTGTTTTTATTATTTCCATGTGTAGAGACGGTATGCATACCGTCTCTACACAACGGATTATGATTATTCGTGGATGATATGGTTGTTATTTTTTCGCAGCCTGCTGTTTCTTCATGCGGCGGCTGAGGGTCTGGATGCACTCACGCGTCGGGATGATGACGGACACGCCTTCGTATTCGAGTTCCTTCTCGATGATGGCCACGTTCTCGTCATGGTGTGCCTTCAGCGGGTTGATGCGGTGGATGTGATCCTCTTTCACGCCGAGGCCTTTGCAGATCTCGCCGAGCACGCCGAGGGCATGGGAATCCTGACCGCCGGTCATACCTGTGGTGCTGTTGTCGAGGATCATCACCGTGACAGGTGTGTTCTCATAGATGCAGTCCAACAGGGAGGTCATACCGCTGTGCGTGAAGGTGGAGTCACCGATGACGGCCAGCACCGGACGCAAGCCTGCGTCGGCGGCACCCTTGGCCATGGTGATGGAAGCACCCATATCGACGGTGGTGTAGATAGCGTTGTAAGGAGGCAGAGCACCCAATGTGTAGCAACCGATATCGGCAAACACTTTGCCCTTGCCGTATTTCTCCATGGCAGCGTTGATGGCGTTGTAGGAGTCGATGTGCGGGCAGCCCACACACAACGCGGGCGGTCTGGGCACCACGAGTTCAGGAATAGGAGCGCCGTAGGTGTCGGGCAGACCGAGAGCTTTGGCCACGAGGTTCGGGTTCAGTTCGCCGTCACGAGGCAGCGCGCCGCTCAAACGGCCGATGATGTTGCCCGTGCGGTTCAAAATGCCGCGCACCTGCTCTTCGATGAAAGGATAACCCTCTTCAGCCACGAGCACGGTTTCGCACTCGTCCACCATCTTGGCGATGAGCTTGGAAGGAAGCGGGTATTGGGAAATCTTCAGGACAGGGTGGGGACACTTGCCGCCTTCGTAGTTCTCCATTAAGTAGTTGTAAGCGATGCCAGAAGCGATGATACCCATCTTCTTGTCGGCACCGTCGATGTATTTGTTGAACGGAGAGTTGAGAGATTCTTCCTCAAAAGCGTCCTGTTTGCCGAGCAGGGTGCGATAGTGCACGCGTGCGTTGGCGGGCAGCAGGATGAACTGTTTCGGGTTCTCCTCGATGTGCAGCGGATTTTGCGGACGCTCGGCCTTGCGCTCCACGCCGGCACGGGAGTGTGACAAGCGCGTGGTCAGACGGATCAGCACGGGCGTGTGGTATTTCTCAGAATAGTCGAAAGCCGCATACGTGATGTCGTAAGCCTCCTGTTGGTTGGAGGGCTCAAAGGACGGAATCAGCGCGAACTTGGCGTAGTAACGGGAGTCCTGCTCGTCCTGAGAGGAGTGCATCGACGGGTCGTCGGCCACCACCACCACCATGCCGCCGTTGGCACCCGTGATGGAGGAGTTCATAAACGGGTCGGCAGCCACGTTCAGACCCACGTGCTTCATGCACACCATGGAACGCTTGCCGGCGTATGACATGCCGATGGCAGACTCCATGGCGGTCTTCTCGTTACCAGCCCAGATGCTGTGCACCTCGCCAGCGCGACCTTGTTTGGAATTCTGGATAAATTCAGTGATTTCAGTGGAAGGTGTGCCCGGATAGGCGTACACACCCGACAAGCCGGCATCCAATGCAGCTTGGGCAACGGCCTCATCTCCTAAAAATAATGTTTTGGACATAAAGAGTGTTTTAATTTAATATATTGATTTTTAATTATTTGAAAAATTTTTTGCATCATCAGACTGAGATAAAAAACTATTATCCAACAGCCTAAAATCTGCCCTGCAAAGATAGCAAAAATATCATTGGATACCTATTATTTTATGGCAATAAAAAAGCACCACAGAAACTGCGGTGCTTTAGGTTTTTGGGTAAGGAGAATCGCTTACAGGATCTCGATACTGCGGGAGACTTTATGTTCCTCTTTGTGCATTTTGGGCAGCGTGATGGTCAGAATGCCGTTCTCGACCTTCGCCTCGATGTTCTGTTTCTCCACATCTTCTGGGAGCGTGTAGTTTTGCTCGTAGTTGGTGTAGGAGAATTCACGGCGCAGGTAGTGGTGCTTCTTGTCGCTCTCCTTGTGCTCCATCTTGTTTTCGATGGCGACACAAAGATTGCCTTCATCATTGATGCTCACGCGGCAGAATTCCTTGCGGATGCCCGGGGCAGCCACCTCCATGGTGTAGGCCTTGTCGTCTTCTCTTACGTTGACTGCCGGTGCTGTAGTATTGGCACGAGGCATAAAGTCATTGTTGAAGAAATCTTCAAATACTGTTGGAACCCAACTGTTTTTAAACATTACTGGTAACATGATATACCTCCATTTTTTTATTGGTTAATACTTTAATTTTTTCCGACCGCCTCCGCTTTCGTTTCAGCGACCGGCGTATTCTATATAACAATCCCCGTGCCAAACCGTTTTTGCGACAAATTGTCTTGAAAACCGGACAATTTGACACGATTTCGGACAAGGTAGTGCCTTTTTGACACAATTATTATGAAAGTCGTTTTTTGAAAAAGGAGATAGAATGGTATGTAGTGAACAATTCCAGGTGATTTTTTTTCTTAAAAAAGAAGTTTTTTTCAAATGATATTTAATATATTTGCAGCCGCATAAGGGAAGAAAATGATTAGGCGGATTTTATAACAGGTTGAAATTAAGAATATTATCTTTAACATATCAACATTAACCTTTTAAATTAAACGCTTATGAAAAAGTATTTCGCTGAAATGGTAGGAACATTTGTTCTTACATTCTTGGGATGTGCTACGGCCATGTTCCTGGGTTGTCTTGAACCTGCTGGTGTGGTGGGCACAGCTATCGCTTTCGGTCTTACTGTTGTGGCCATGGCTTACACCATCGGCGGCATTTCCGGTTGCCACATCAACCCGGCCATCACCTTGGCAGTCGCACTCTCCGGCCGTATGAGCTGGAAGGATGCTTGCGGCTACTGGATTGGCCAAGTCATTGGCGGTATCATCGCCGGTGCTTGTCTGCTGTTGCTGGCCAACGTGGTTACAGCTCCCGATCTTACGGGTGGTCTCGGCACCAACGGCGTCGCTAACGCTGGCGGTCCTTGGGGTGCATTCCTCGTGGAAGTCATCGCTACGTTCCTCTTCGTGCTCGTGGTGCTTGGCACAACCGACGAGAAAGTGGGTGCTGGCAACTTCGCTGGTCTTGCCATCGGTTTGACTCTAATCCTGGTTCACCTCGTGTGCATCAACCTGACAGGTACTTCCGTGAACCCGGCACGTTCCATCGGACCGGCTATCTTCGCTGGTGGCCAGGCCCTCTGTGACCTCTGGGTGTTCATCTGTGCTCCGCTCGTGGGCGGTGCCCTGTCTGCACTCGTGTGGAAATGCTTCTCCTGCAACTGCTGCTGCAAGAAAGAGCAAGAGTAATCCCATTGCGGAATCATGAAAAAAGCGCCTCAAACGAGGCGCTTTTTTTGTATTCTAATTAAGAACTCTGTACCTACACCATTCCGCGAAACGCGCAAGCGTTGAGCGGAATCCCCATCATCTTCCGAGGCACCCAGATCCCCTACATCTTCTCCGGCACATCAATGCCCAGCAGTTTCATGCCGTTGCGGATGGTGACGGCTACCCATTGGGAAATCCGGAGCCGCAAGATGCGCTTCTGCTCGTCAGCCTCCTTGAAGATGGGCGTTTCCTGATAGAAATGGTTGAACTGCTTGGCCACATCGTAGATGTAGTTGGCGATGAGGGCCGGACTGAAACTGTCGCCGGCGGAAAGAACCACCTGCGGGTAGCGGTACAGCATCTTGATGAGCTGCTTCTCTTCCGCTTCCAATATGGTATTGGCTAGTCCATCCGTAATAGAGATGCCCTGTTCCGCGGCTTTGCGCAGGAGCGAGCAGATGCGCGCGTGGGTGTACTGGATGAACGGAGCCGTGTTGCCGTTGAAGTCGATGGACTCAGCAGGATTGAAGAGCATGTTCTTGGTGGGGTCTACCTTCAGGATGAAGTACTTGAGCGCGCCCAAGCCCACCATCTCGTACAGCTTGTCTGCCTCGTCCGACTGGAAGTCGAACTTGCCCAGTGCTTCGGTGCTGGACTTGGCCTCCTGGAACATGCTGTCCATCAAGTCGTCGGCATCGACTACGGTGCCTTCTCTGGATTTCATCTTGCCGCTGGGCAGCTCCACCATGCCGTAGGAGAGATGGTATATGCTGTTGCCGAACTCTTTCTCCAATTTCTTGCCCAATACGAGTTTGAGCACATCGAAGTGGTAGTTCTGCTCGTTGCCGACCACGTAGATCATTTTTTGCGGTTTAAATTCCTCATATCTTAATTGGGCGGTGCCCAGATCCTGTGTCATATACACGGAAGTTCCGTCTTTGCGGAGCAGCACTTTCTCGTCCAGCCCTTCGTCGGTGAGGTTTACGCGCACGGAGCCGTCTTCGTGGCGGTAGAACACGCCTTTGTCCAGTCCCTCCTGCACCAGCGATTTGCCCAGCAGATAGGTGTTGGATTCATAGTATGTTTTGTCGAAATGGATGCCCAGACGCTCGTAGGTGGCATCGAAACCGGCATACACCCACTGGTTCATGGTCTCCCACAGCTTGCGCACTTCTTCGTCGCCGGCTTCCCACTTGCGGAGCATTTCGCGAGCTTCCAACATAATGGAAGCTTGTTGCGCGGCCTCGTCCTCGGAAAGACCATTGGCAACCAGTTCTTTCTGTTCCTCTTTGTAATGTTGGTCGAAAACCACATAGTATTTGCCCACCAAATGGTCGCCTTTCATGCCCGAAGACTCGGGTGTTTCGCCGTTGCCGTAGCGCAGCCATGCCACCATGGATTTGCAAATGTGTATGCCTCTGTCGTTTACGAGGTTCACTTGGACTACAGGATAGCCGCAGGCTTGCAGTATTTGCGATACGGAATGACCCAGCAAATTGTTGCGCACGTGCCCGAGGTGCAAAGGTTTGTTGGTGTTGGGGGAGGAGTACTCGATGAGCACGGGAGCCTCCTGCCGGCGCTCAGCCTGCCCGTAGGCAACGTCCTGGAAGTGGCTGTGCAGTTGCTCGTTCCAGAAACTGTCCGCGATGGAGAGGTTAAGATAGCCTTTCACCACGTTGTAACTGCTGATGAAATCCACGGCAGAACATAGCTTGTCACCAATCTCCTTGGCCACCATGTCGGGGGCCTTGCGTGCGAGTTTCACATACGGGAAGACCACGATGGTGAGGTCGCCCTCAAACTCTTTGCGCGTAGGCTGGATGAGGCTTGCGTCAGCCTCAATGCTGATGTTGTATAATTCCGAAAGCGTTTGTTGCAGTGCGGTGGCTAATGCGGTTTCTATTTTCATTGTAGTTCTTTGTAAAAGGTTGTCTTATAGTTTGTTTTCGCGTTTTTTGAACAGGGTTTTCCAGTAGTTCATGTGCCAGAAGATGTGGAAAAGCGCGACGATGGTCATGGCGATACCGAATTCCACATGGTAGAATTTCACCTTCCAGAACCAATCCATTTTCCATCCATAGTTGATTTGCAGTACCAGAAAGAATCCTAACAGGCAGGAAACCAGCGCAGTAATAAGCAGGATGGAGTTCCAGATTTTGCGGTGTGTTGTCTTTTTCAACACGTTGGCTTTGACCAGAATGAACGTTAGGGCATATAATCCCAGGGTGAGAGCTGTAATGAGGATGAGATCGTACGGTTTCTTCTGCGGAGTATTGTCTGCGGGCTTTTCAACCGTAGTCTCTTCTTCTGCTACCGCTTCAGTTGATGGCTCTTGGCTGGTGGCGATATTCTCGGTGTTCACCTCTTTCGGCTCCTCTTTTACAGTTTGAGCAGGGGACTCCTTTGTGTTCTTTGCATCCTTTGTGCTCTTTGTGTTCTTCGTGTCCTTTGCGTTCACTATTGGCGCAACCTCAGCCTTGCCAGCATCGGTCTCTGCCGTGCTTTGTGTTGCCGGAGCAGGGGAGGAGAGTCTTCCGCGGTCGCAGAAGCCGTCGCCGTTTTGGTCGATGAAGCGGCCGCAGCGCCCGGGGCAGTCAATGGCGCCGCAGTCCTGCACCACCTGTGCGGTGGCGAAGAGGCAAGTGCCCACGAACAGCATCAAGGCGAGAATGGTTTTCTTCATGGATGGTTGGTTTTGGTTTGGAATGATGAAGAAAAAAGGGCAGTTAAGACGCTGCCCTTTTGTGATTATTCGAAGCTGATTAATTCGATATCGAAGATCAGGGTGGCACCTCCCGGGATCAGGCCGCCGGCACCTTGGTCGCCGTAGGCGAGGTCGGACGGGATGTAGAAGGTGAACTTGGAACCTGTGGGCATAAGTTGCAGACCTTCGGTCCACCCGCGGATCACCTGGTTGAGGCCGAACGAGATGGGCTCGCCGCCGTTCTTGTCGGTGGAGTCGAACACGGTGCCGTCGATCAGCTTGCCGGTGTATTTCACGGTCACCTTGCTGGTTGCTGACGGTTTGGGACCGTTGCCCATGGTGATAACCTTGTATTGGAGTCCGGATTCAGTCACGTGCACATCAGGGTTCTTCTTGTTCTCTTCGAGGAAGGCGATGCCTTCAGCCTTGGCGGCGTTGGCCTTGTTGGCTTGTTTGGCCTGCATGTCCTGTTGGAACTGCATGAAGATTTCCTGCATCTCTTGGTCTGTGAACTTGTTATTGCCGGCCAAGCCGTCGTTCACACCCTGAATGAAGGCATTAAGGTCGAGGTCCACACCGTCATGTTTGACTTGTGAGCCGAAGTTGGCGCCGATGGCGTAGCTTACTTTCTGGTCTTGTGTCATTGTTTCTTGAGCTTTAACGGACAGGGCAGTGCTGGCGAGCACGACGCAGAGTCCGAGGGTTAATAATCTTTTCATTTTTATTGCTTTTAGATATTGATTCTCGTTAAGGGCCGCAAAAGTACAAAAAAGTAATGAAAAAATGTATATTTGCCTCATCAACTTTTCAGGTTTTGTAAGCCATGTCTCTGGATTGAGGTTCAATTCGCGTATGCGCTTTATAGCGTAATTGAGTTTTGTGAACCTGAATTTGGCATATATTGGTCACATGGTAAAACCTGGGCGCATCCGGTGCGCTGTGTGCGCGACTGAAACGTCTTTACTCCCTCATCTTTCCTAAAAGCTTGTCGGTCGGGATCTCCATCCGGCTGAAGGCGAACCATTTCTTCCCCAAATCTTTGAGTGAAGCCCCGATATGGAACACGGAGTCGTCAATGCAAAGGAACCGGTCGTGCGCCTGCGCGAATTCATGCACCTCAATAGGAGGATATTGTGAGTCGTGTTTCAGCATGTCGGCACTGAAAGTTGATGTAACCTTCTTGGTGTAGATGACCGCCTCAACCCCGTCCGCACGCTTGTCCAGCAAGGCCAGTGTCGTGTCATCCACATAGTTGTCAAACAACACAATACGCTGCTTGGCACTCCGGATCAGGTCGCTGACAAACCGGTGTGCATCAAACACCTGGCCGTCGAAGAAGATGCCCTGGGAGGGTTCGAGACGAGCTTCGTCCAAACGGCGAAAAACTTCGTCAATGCGATTGTTTGTCACTGACAGTTGATTGAATAATAGCATTTGATTTTGCTCCATGTTCTCGAATTTACGGTAAATCTGCGACTCCGTAACCATCAAATGATGACGCATAATAACAAAAGCGTCTATGATTTGAACGCTAACCTCTACCGCTGTTTCACTATGCAAAACAGTCGAAAGCATGGCTACGCCTTGTTCTGTGAAAGCGTACGGCAGCACACTTGAATGCACCAGAGTCTTCAACCGGTCACAATTTGTGACCAGTTTATCAGTTTCATCTACAGATAGTTGAAACCGAAAATGGTCCGGAAACCGTTCTATATTCCTTTTGACCGCCTGGTTGAGCACCTTGGTTGTTACCCCATAAAGTCGCGCCAGGTCACGGTCAATCATCACCTGCTGTCCGCGGAATTCCATGATCATCGCGCCGATAGACTCGGTGCTTTCAGTCATCATAGCTTCTGCTTTGTTTTCTATAGAATCAACATAAGTTTTGTGTGGTTGGATTTTGTCTTCCTGTTCCATGGTAATCGTTTTATTTAGAAATATTATTGTTGTTCATTGTCGCCCGCCTGTTGCCTGTTATCAGGCCTCAGGAGAATGACATTGTAAAGATACAATAATTGGCAATGTGAAGAATATTAATCGTGGTTTTGTTTTCGTTGAGATGCGCCATGGCACGTCTCTGCAGTGGATACCCCTGTTTTACGAAACCTTGCGGGTAAGGATTATTACTTTCTCTCCGGCGTGCAGCGTGGTGCCGAAGAGGTACACATCGCCTCCGTCGCCCAGCTTGAGCTGCTTGCGCAGCTCTTCGGCTGTGAGCGGGAAGTTGCGCACCGCCACGTTGGCCTTGCCGATGTCCGCCAAATGCCGCTTTACCTCCTTCTTGCTAAACGGCACGACATTCTCTACGGTGAAAACCCGCCCGGGGAAGTCAGCCACGGGCTCGTCGCACGTGTACAGGTGCGAGTGCGCGTGCAACTTCCGCAGCCCGTACTGCGTGGCCACGCACTTGAACGCCCCGGCTTTCATCACGGCAGCATTGGGCTCCAACAGGTACTTGCCCACGCCGTCGGCCAACTCGGGTGCAGCCTCTGTTTCCTCCTGGCTGCTGAACGGGAAATCTGTTACCCTTTCGCCTTGTATGTTAACAGCATGATATTCAATATTCTCAACTTTGTCATGGCTGAGCAAGAACAGGATCTCTTTGCACTCGCCGTGCACTGCGAGCACATGTATCTCCCGTGTTTCCGGCAACTGCTGCAAAGCGGCCTTGATGTCCAACATGGGCGATAACTTTACCAAAACCCCTTGGCGGGCTTTGCCGAGCAGCGCATCCTTGTGCTCTGGCACGTTTGGTGTGCAGTCGGTCAGCGCCACCACCCGCTGCCCATGCCCGTCCCTTCTAGAGGGATCGAGGTAGAGCATGTCCACTTCGGGCAGGGTAGGCAATACCTCTTCCATGATGCCTTGTCGGATCTGGATGTTGCGGATTTCCATTGCGTGGGCATTGTGTTCAAATACTTCACGTAATTCTGTAGATGACTCTATATAAAATCCTTGTTGAAAGCATTTTGCTAACGCTATTGTGTCCACGCCAAAGCCTCCCGTAAGGTCCGCAAACGTGTCCCCGTGAACGAGGGATGCCTTGTAGCGCGCGGTGGCCTCCGAAGAGCACTGCTCCATGGAAACGGTGGCCGGGAAGATGATGTCGGGGTTGTCGTACATCTCCGGCAACTTCACCCGGGCCTTCTGCCGCCCTTGAATCTGCTGCAACGCAAAAGATAAATCCACATCCGGATCCTGGCATCCTTTCAATGCCAATTCGCGAACATCATCATTCTGATGATTGCGGATATAATCCCGTGTTGCCTGTGATATGGTCATTTTTTCTGTATATGAGACGCGGCATGCCGCGTCTCTACTCTAATCTCTAATCTATCATCTCTAATCTCTAATCTCTAATCTTTAATGTAATTCTCCATCTTCTCCATCCAATGCATGGCCGCCCTGATGGTGGGGATCTTGTGGATGATGAACAGCAACTTGCCCTTCACCTCTTTCAGTTGGATGAGCGGGTGGTTGGCCTGTAGGAACCCCAGCACCTTGCCGAATTCTTCGGATTGGTAGTATTTGGAGGCGGAGTTGCCGATGAAATAGCCAGTCAGCGTGTTGTTTCTGAGGATGATTTTCTCGAAGTGCAATCTGCCGGCGATAAGTTTTAGCGGGATAGTCTGCAGCAGCTCCTGTGTGGGCTGGGGCAGGGGACCGAAGATGTCTTCGAGCTTCTTTCGGAAAATCTCCAACTTCTCAGGCTCCTTGATGCTTTCCAGCTCTTTGTACAAACTCATGCGCTCGCTCACGTTGCTCACGTAGTCGGAGGGGAAGAGTGCTTCGATGTCGGTCTCGATGATGCATTCGCGGGCGAGGAGTCCGGTGTTGTCGGCCATTTCCAGTTGGCTGCCGCCGTCCCCCTCTTCCTTCATCTCCATGATGGCTTCCGAGAGGATCTTCTGGTACATCTCATAGCCGATGTCGTTGATGAAGCCGCTCTGGTCGGCGCCGAGGATGTTGCCGGCGCCACGGATGTCAAGGTCGCGGAGGGCGATCTGGATGCCGCTGCCGATGTCGGAGAAGTCCTCGATGGCCTGCAGTCGCTTGCGGGCCTGCTCGTTGATGACCTCGTAGGGCTTGGTGAACAAATAACAGTAGGCCTTTTGGTTGTTGCGTCCCACGCGCCCGCGCAGCTGGTGCAACACGTTCAGCGCGAAGTTCTGCGCGTCGTTGATGATCATCGTGTTGGCGTTCACGATATCCAGCCCCGATTCTACGATGGTGGTGGATACGAGCACGTCGTACTGATGGTTGATGAAGTCGGTCATGATTTTTTCCAACTGCTCGCCCTCCATCTGGCCGTGGCCGATGGCTACGCGGGCGGACGGGACTAGTCGCTGGATAAGTCCGGCCAACTCTTTGATGTTCTGTATCTTGTTGTGTACCACAAACACTTGGCCGTGGCGGTCCAATTCGTGTTGGATGGCTTCGCGCAACAGCTCTTCGTCAAATACGTGCACTTCAGTCTGGATGGGCTGGCGGTTGGGTGGGGGCGTGGTGATGACCGAAATATCGCGTGCGCCCATCAGCGAGAATTGCAGGGTGCGGGGGATTGGGGTGGCTGACATGGTCAGCGTATCCACGCTCACGCGCAGCTCGCGCAGCTTCTCCTTGGCCGCCACGCCGAACTTCTGCTCTTCATCGATGATGAGCAGTCCCAAGTCTTTGAATACCACATCTTTGCTCAATAACCGGTGCGTGCCGATGAGGATATCCACTTGGCCCTCTTTCAGCCGTTGTAGCGTGTCTTTGATCTGTTTGTTTGTCTTGAACCGGTTGATGTATTCCACCTTACAGGGCATGTTGCACAGACGGTCCGAGAAGGTGGTATAGTGTTGCAGTGCGAGCACGGTGGTGGGCACGAGCACGGCCACCTGCTTGCTGTCGCACACGGCCTTGAACGCCGCGCGGATTGCGATTTCCGTCTTGCCGAAGCCCACGTCGCCGCAGATGAGGCGGTCCATGGGATGATTGCTCTCCATGTCGGCCTTTACTTCGGCTAAGGTCTTGATTTGGTCGGGCGTGTCCTCGTAGATGAAGGAGGCCTCCAATTCGGTCTGCATGTAGTTGTCGGCGGAGTAGGCAAATCCCTTGCGCGCCTTGCGCTGGGCATACAGTTTGATAAGGTCGATGGCCAGCTCCTTGATGCGCTTTTTGGTGCGCTCCTTGAGCTTGTCCCAAGTACCCGACCCGATGCGGTGCAGGGTGGGGGCGGTGCCGTCTTTGCCCACATATTTGGAAATCTTGTGCAGCGAATGCACGCTCACGTACAGGATGTCGCCACCTTTGTAGGTGAGCTTGATGACCTCCTGCTCTTTACCGTTCATTTCGGTCTTCTCCAATCCTTGGTAAATGCCGATGCCGAAGTCGATGTGCACCACATAATCGCCTGGCTGCAAGTCATATATCTCGCGCAGCGTGAAGGCTTCGCTCTTCTTGTAGCGGTCGCGGATGACCACGCGTTCGTGTTTCTCCAAAAACTGGTGGTCGGTATAGACGGCCAGTTTCCGTTCCTCATCGCGGAAACCTTCGTGCAAGATGTATCGGATGGGATGGTAGAGCGGCTCTATCTTGTAGTTGGTGGCGTTGTGCTTGTTGTACTTGTCCAGCAGATCCAGCATGATCTTGTAGAGGCGGTCGAGCTGCGACTGGTTCTCTGCCAAGAATACGCTTTGGATACCCTTCTCCATGTTGTCGATCCACTCCAGAAACAGGTAGTCGAAACTGCGACCGAAGTTGTTTTGCGGCTTCATGTTGAAGTTGATGGCCGGGCCGTCGTGCTCGCCTTTGCTGTTGACTAACAGGCGCACATGTCCGCTTGCGGCGCTGTCGAAGTCGCGCTTGCGGATGAAAAGGTCATCTACACGGATTTTTTCATTGTCAGCATTGGCCTCAAACTCGTCGGCCACGGTTTTGTGCACTTGGCCAATCTGGGTGCCGATGTCGGAGGGATTTTCCAACCACAAGATGGTGTCGGCGGGCAGGAATTCTAACAGCGGCACACGCTCTTCTTCTTTGTTGACCGTCACGATCTTGGGCATGATGCGGATTTCCTGCTCCTCACGGATGGAGAGTTGTGTCTCTGGATTGAAAAAGCGTATGGATTCGATGGTGTCGCCGTCCAATTCTATACGGTAAGGGTATTCTTCGGAGTAAGAGAAGATGTCGAAGATGCTGCCGCGCCACGCGAACTGTCCGGGCTCAAAGACAAAGTCTTCTTGCAGGTATTCAAATTCATAGAGAAATTGCAGAAAAATATCGGTAGGTATTTCGCTGCCTTGCCTGATGGTGAAAGAGTTGTTGTTGAGGAACTTCTGCGTCACCACCTTCTCGGCCAGTGCCTCCGGATAGGTCACAATCAGGAAGTTGCCTTCGGGGTGGTTGGCAATTTTGTTGACGATTTCGGAGCGCAGCTTGACATTGGAATTGTCGATTTCGTCGGCGGTGTGGGCGCGCTTGAAGGAGGAGGGCAGGTAATGCACCTTTTTGTTGGGCAGGGGTTCGTTGCGGTCATTGAGCAACTTTTCCAGATCGTTGTAGAAATAGGCTGCCTTTTCGCGTGAGTTGAGCACAAACAGCTGTGTTGCTGCAGCATCTTGCGCGAGTTTGGAGGCCAAAAGAGAGTATGAGGAGCCCGTCAGACCATTCAAGGATATGGCCTGTTCAAGAGATGCCGACTGCAGCATTTGCCGAATTCGGGCAACTTCCGCAGGGCAAAACTGCGATTGAAGTTCTTCTATCGTCATAGGGCGGCAAAAGTACAAAATTTGAAGGAAAGTGGGGATGGAAATATCCAGTTTTAAAAGAAGAATGGATTACGGCCGAGGAAGCGGAATCTCAAAGGTTTCCTCATTATCCCAATAGGCTCTGATGTTGATGGATTTTGAATATTGATAGATGTTTTCAGGCTGTTGCTTGCGGTGGTAATTGCCTGCATCCCATCGACCGTTCAGGTTGCGATCCTCAATAACCTTGATAACGTATGTGCCTGGATTCAAGTACAAGTACGTAATCTTTTGGGTGGCAGTGAGCACGTCTTCCTGTATCAGATGGTTGTTGCTCCATAACTGCGTGATGTATTGGAATCCAGTCCCGGGCACTACGTACTCCATGGTCAGCGATCCGTAATCTTTCTCAGACTGGGTGACAAATGAGGCTTTGATGGAGTCGTTGCAGAGGCCGTTATAGCCGAAAAACGCGGAATCGGGAATGGTGACCGTGTAATTCTTCTTGTCTTCAAAGACAATGGGTAAAGGCAGTTGCGTGACAAAGGTGTCCGGTACGGAAATCTTGTAAAAGGCTGTGTCGTTGCCACTTTTCTGGTGCGTGCAGACCGTCACGGTGATGGAGTCGCTGGGCTTGACGGGGTAACCGAACACCAGCGTGAGGGGTTTGAACCGGTGACCTTGGTTGAGTAGTCCTACGGAAAGTCTCTCTATGGGTACGTTTTTGTTGCCCCTGGGCTGTGCCTTTTTGGATTTATAGGGTGTAATCTGTACGGTGTCGGTCTGTCCGTCGGCGGTGAACAGATAGGAGAGCGTGTCGGTGAGGGGCTCTTTCAAGTGCCAGATAATAGTGTCTCCTCGGAGGCTGGTGCTCTCAAAGTGCGGCACATCCTGGCCAAGGGCATCGGTGGAGAACCTTTCAACAGGTGTTTTGTAGGGAAAAAGATAAATTCCCGCTGCCGTGTTCTCGTAGCGCATGAGCACAGGGACCGTATCTTCCATGACGAAGGCGGATAACCTGACCTTGGGCATGGTGTCCGGTTGTGGCGTGGCTTGTGCGGAAGTGTCCTTCGGAGCCTCGTAGAATGCAGTGCAGGGGTGGTCGGCGAAGGCGACAGTCTCGTTGGGCAGGTCATAGAGTAGGTTTCCGTTCAAGTCCTTCAGGGCGAAGATCTTGTAATCACCGATGCGGATGTTTTGAAAATGGAAAGAACCGTCGCTGAGCGTCTTGGTCAGGTAGGAGGGCATGACCGTCATGGGCAGCGAGTCGATATCCTGATCGTAAAGGAACACGAACATGTTGTCGCAGGGCTTCAGGGTTTGAGCGTCGGTCACGGTGCCCGCCAGCGCAAAGGTGTCTATCTCGTCGCCAGTGGAAAAGCTGTAGTGGTAATAGCCGAGTTTGTTGTTCTCGTGGTAATCCTGTATGCAGTTGGAAAACACCATGTTGTAGGTGGTGTTTGCTTTCAGGGTGTCCTTGAATTTGATGACCAAAGTCTTTCCCTGGATGGTGTAGTTGGGTTGCTGCTCCATGGGCGGGGAGATGAGGATGTTCTCCGTCGGATTGTTCAAGGTGAAGTATTCGTCGAACGTGATTTTGACCACAGGATTGCGCATGCGCACGCTCCCGCTGGCCGGAGACTCGCTGGCCAATTTTGGAGGGTTCACATCCTTCTCGCCACCAGTTGGGGTGACGATCTTGGCGCAGGCTCCCAGCAGCAACATTAATAATATGTATAGGGATATCCGTCTCAATCTGTTCGGAATTTTGCAGCCGCAAAAATACAAAAATAGTTGGTTGGCGTTCGTGTTCGGTTAGTTGTTCTTGCTGTAATAGGTAACGTCGGTGCGCTTGTCCCAGCCCTGCGAGGCCCAGAATGCTTGCCCGAGTTCATTGGTGTTCAGCACCAGCAGCCCGTTCTTCTTGATGCCTTCGGCTTCGATGGCTTTGTAGGCTTCTGCCAGCAGCTTCTTGCCAATGCCCTGGTTGCGCAGGTCGGTGCGCACGACCGTGTGGTAGATGTATGCCCGCCGGCCGTCGATGCCGCACAGCAGCACACCCACGATTTCGCCGTCCAACACGGCCACGAAATTGGAAGTTGGATTTTTGCGCAGGAACTTGGTGATACCCTCCTCGGAGTCGTCATAGCTGCGCAAAGCCATGCCTTCGGTGATAGTCCACAGGTGATACACTTGCTGGTAGTCTTCTGCCGTCATGAGGCGAATGATAAGATTTTCCATATTTGATTTTTTATAAAGGATTTATATTTACGGTGATAGCGTATTGAGTCTCTTTTTCGATGGGAGATAAAGATAGAAAACCGCTGTGCCAACGGCCCTTCTTGAACTTCAAAGGCGGTTGGTGGCTTGCATATTCTTGGAGTTTCCCGGCTATTGGCGAGAATTCCAATTGCATGGTTCCTTGCGAGTCGGGGTGTACATACCGCTCGTAGAGGATGTGCGCCGCCATGCCCATGGTCATGCGCAGGTTCATCTCTACCATTGGATTCAGTTTGTATTCATTATCCTGTTGGTAGATGAACATGTCCACGCCAAGATACCCATCGTATTGAGGCGCGATGTGTTGTCCAATATATTGTGTTAGTGCGTCCTGCAAAAGATGCAAATCATTAAGAGATACCCATTGTGTAAGTGTTCTTTCGATGTTTTCGTCTTTCATCAGGAGATTGCCGGCGTAGCCGTAATGGCGAGTGCTGAAGAGCGAGTAGCCGCTGAAGGTTGCTTGCCCTTTGTCACATTTGAACTCCATTGCGAAGTCTTGTACCACTTCGTGCAGCGGCTCGGCCAGAATGGAGCCCTGTCGGCGGATCACGCCACCCCCTTGCCGCAGCAGAGTGGGGGAGCACTCCCCGTGCGCGTACAGGTGCCCGCGCCCGTTGCCCGAATAGGGCGATTTGAAGATGACATTGCGATGGTCAGCTACGTATTGCTGCATTTCGTCAGTGGAAAACAATTCCTGCGCGGCCTCAGGAAGTGTCATGTCGGGCAGCGCTTGCTGTAGGAAATGATGGGCTTCGATGGTCTTGCGTCGGTGCGCCAGTGCTCGTATGTTCGAGAGTTTTGCTCCGTCTGCTTGGAATTTGTCACCCAACAGGTCCGTGCATTGTCGCGCGACGAGCGGGTTCCAACCCCAGGGTTGGATGCGGCTGACAGGCTCGGGCAAAGTGGCCAGCTTTTGGCCTTGGAGCGACAGAAACGGTTCCGCATCGGCGTAGGGCAGGTAGATGAACCCATCTTCGGAGACGATGTGTCGGAGAAATGGCGCGCAGTTGTGCGCGAACTTGACCGCCGAAGCGGGCGGCACAAAGTGCGGCTCGTTGTTGGCCAACGCGTAATCGTGCTCCGGATTGAAAATGTAGAGGGTCATGTCCGCCAGCTTCTATTTTCCGATGCAGAATTTGCCGAAAATGTTGTCCAACAGCTCTTCGGTGGTCACGGTGCCGGTGAGACATCCTATGTCGTACAGCGCCACGCGCACGTCCTCCGCCAACAGATCGGTTGGAATTTGGCCGGAGATGCCTTGCTCAATGCGGCCAATGGCAGCCTGGATGTCCAAGAGCACCGCATAGTGCCGCTCGTTGGTGAGCAGGGTGGCATCTTGTACCTTGTGCTGCTGGATGAATTGGCGCAGCCGCTCTTCCACCTCACCCAGATTTACTTTCCGCTTGGCCGAGATGAAAAGGATGTCCAAATCGTGCCAGTCGCGGAAATGCTCCGGCATAGTTTCGAGCTCGTCTATCTTGTTGGCGATGACCACTAATTGCTTGTCAGCCAGGTCAAGGTGTGCGCTCAATTCTTGTATCTCAGCGCGTATGTTCTCTGGTTTGCTCAGGGTTACATCTACCATGTAGAGGATGATAGCCGCCTGGTTGATGGCTTGGTAGGTGCGCTCAATGCCGATGCTCTCGAGCGTGTCGTTCGATTGGCGGATGCCGGCAGTGTCGATGAAGCGGAACAGCGTGCCGTCAATGTTGAAGGTGTCCTCCACCGTGTCGCGCGTGGTGCCCGGGATAGGGGAGACGATGGCGCGGTCCTGCTGCAGGAGTGCGTTCAACAGCGTGGATTTGCCTACGTTGGGCTGCCCGACGATGGCGACCGGAATGCCGGTTTTGAGCACGTTGCCGATTTTGAAGGAACGGATCAGCTGCTCTACCTCGCCGCGCAATTCGGTCAGCAGGTTGGTCAGCTCCTCACGGTTGGCGAATTCCACTTCTTCTTCGCTAAAATCCAATTCTAACTCCAACAATGAAGACAGCTGTACTAACTGCTCGCGCAATACATGGAGCTTCTTGGAAAAAGTGCCTTTCAGCTGGCTGATGGCCAGTTTGTGCGTGCTTTCCGATTGGGAGTCGATCAGGTCGGCCACGGCCTCGGCCTGCGGGAGGTCCAGCTTGCCGTTGAGGAAGGCGCGTTGCGTGAACTCGCCGGGTTGAGCCATTCTGCAGCCTCGCTCCACCAACATCTCCATGATTTTCCGTTGGATGTAAATGGAACCGTGGCAGGAAATCTCCACCATGTCCTCGCCTGTGTAGGAACGCGGTGCTGCGAACTTGGTTACCACCACCTGGTCAATGACGTGCCCGTCGTCTATGATTTGGGCAAATCGGGCGTTCTGGGGAGGAATCTTTTGGAAATTCTTCAGGGAGAATATTTTGGCTGCAATGGGAAATGCCTGTTCGCCGGAAATCCGTAGCATGGCGATGGCCCCGATGCCCGCCGGAGTGGATATAGCGCAGATGGTGTCTTTCATAAGTAGATAATTTGCGGGCAAAAATACAAAAATGAAAGGGAAGAATGTCTTTTTTGAGAAAAATGTTGTATGTTTGCACGTTCTTTTTCAAAATGATTTATTGATTATGAGAAAACTGCCCTTGTTTATAGGTATTATATTGGTTTCCTGTATGTTATGTACGACTTCCTGCGAACAAAACAAAGTTACGTGCGGGTCGTGCAAGTTTGAGTTATTGCCGGATTCCGTCATGGATGCGGATTATAACTTGTATTCACAGGTGAAAATTGGGAATCAGGTATGGCTCGGTGAGAATTTGCGATGCACTCATTATGCTAATGGGGCACCAATCGATATTTTGGATACAATGGTGTGTGCTAGATATGTATTCCCGTTTGGACAGGTGGACAGTATTCAAAAATATGGTGTCTTGTACAATTGGGCTGCTGCACGTGGTCTGAACGATTCTGTGGTGAAAACCGACCGTGTGCAGGGACTTTGCCCGCAAGGCTTCCACTTGCCTACGGATGAGGAGTGGCATGATCTGGTCTATTTTGTGTCCAACTGCTCCTCCACCAAGAAAAAGACATCAGTGGCCAAATCACTGGCTGCCCACGATTCTTGCTGGCGTATTTCAACCATCCCTAATACGCCTGGTTTTGTTGAGGATTCGCTGGTTGATACGAATAATTTTTCTCGCTTTGCTGCCATTCCGGTCGGAAATAGTTTTGAAAATCCCGCCACTGGCGAGCTTCGCTTTTATAATTTCAAAAGCGGAGCAAATTTCTGGAGCTCAACACCTTATGGTTATAAGGCAGGAGAGAAAACTCTCACCAATCCCAATGCCTATGGGCGCTATATTGGCTATAATGACGTGGTGGCCAATAAAAGTGTGAGCAACAAAAAAGCCTACTTCTCAATTAGGTGTATTAAAGACAAGTAATAGCGATATTACTTTGGAATCGGTTTTTCACTTTGAGATGGTTGACTGATCATGGTCTATCTCAACGATCATACGGATGTGCTTGACATGGAGGCAGCTTTGGCCAAGGTTTCTGCACAGCGTCGCGAACAGGCGATGAAATTCCGGCACGAGAACGGCAAACGTCTTTGTCTGGCGGTATATCTTCTGTTGAAAAAAGGTCTTCATGAAGAGTATGGCATCGCCGAGAATCCTGTTTTGGGTTATTCGGAAGACGGAAAGCCTTTCCTTTTGGATTATCCTGACATTTACTTCAACTTCAGCCATTCCGGCAACGTGGCCCTGTGTGCCCTCAGCGACCAGCCCGTGGGTGCGGATGTGGAGACGATTCGCCAAATCTCGCCTTCGTTAGTCAATTATACGATGAACGATAGAGAACAGGAGCAAATCCGCGTCTCATCGAATCCCACCATGCAGTTTCTGTACTTTTGGACGAGAAAGGAGGCCCTTCTCAAACTTACGGGTGAAGGTATCCACAACGATATGAAAATGGTGCTGTCGGAATCGGAGAATTATCTTTTTGAAACTGTTCAGAAAGAAGAATACATCTATTCCATTGCAAAATACCGCAATCTTCCTTGATTCTGCAGCTTAGGTGTGGATACAAAAAAAGCATCCATCTGGATGCTTGGCTTTAAGTACCGAAGGTGGGACTTGAACCCACACGCTCGCAATGAGCAAGGGATTTTAAGTCCCTCGTGTCTACCATTCCACCACTTCGGCGCGTTCAAAGAACGTCTCATTTTTGAGGCTGCAAAAATACAAAAAAAATCGGATTCTTATCTGCCCAGCAAAAAAATGCACGGACGTTTGTCCAAAGCGTTGCGTTCATCTTCGAAATATTTGCGCCATTTGGAAACAGACTGCGTTTTCAGGAAAGCATTCTCGGAGGTCAGACCGGCGGCGATGCAGAGGCGTGTGGCGGGTTCGCAAACCTTGCAGATGGAGTCTGCCATGCGCCGGTTGCGATAGGGCGTCTCGATGAACAGTTGCGTTTGCCCAGTCTTGATGGCGATAGCCTCCAGGGATTTGATTCGCTTTTCGCGATCGTACTGGTCCACTGGCAGATAGCCGTGGAAAGTGAAATTTTGTCCGTTCAGACCGCTTCCCATCAGTGCAAGGATGATGGAGCTGGGCCCGATGAGCGGCACTACCTCGATGCCGAGCTGGTGGGCCTTGGCCACAGCTATGTTGCCTGGGTCTGCCACGCAGGGCACGCCTGCCTCCGACATCAAGCCTACGTTATGGCCGTCCAGACAGGGTTGCAGGTACTCGTTCAGTTCCACGCCCTGTGTGTGCTCGTTGAGCTCGAAGAATTGCAACTCGTCAATGCGCTTTTGGATGCCTGCATAGCGCAGGAAACGCCGTGCTGTGCGCAGTTCTTCTACAATGTAAGTGTCAATCTGGTTGATGATCTCCGCGTTGAAGGCCGGGAAGATACTTCCGAACTCGCCTTCGGCGATGGGAGTGGGAATGAGGTATAATTTGCCAGTCATTTGGGATTGTTAATGATGGTGGAGAGGACGGGATTCGAACCCGCGACCCCTTGATTGCGAACCAAGTGCTCTACCAGCTGAGCTACATCCCCATTCGCGAAACCTTCCGTTTGAAGAAGGCTTTTCTGTTTTGCGGCCGCGAAAATACACTTTTTATGGATATAGGAAAAGTCATAGAAGCCAATAAAATCGTATTTTTGCCGCAAATTTAATGCATATGGCAAGAAATGAAAAAGAACTGGATGGCGTGACCTTGTTGGGCAATCAGAACACCCAATACCAGTACGATTACACCCCGGAAGTGTTGGAGACTTTTGAGAATAAACATCCTGAAAATGAATATATTGTGACGCTGGATTGTCCAGAATTCACCTCGTTGTGCCCCAAGACCGGCCAGCCCGATTTCGGACATATCATCATCAACTACATCCCGCGCGTGCGCATGGTGGAGAGCAAGAGTCTGAAACTCTATCTCTTCAGCTTCCGCAACCATGGCGATTTCCACGAGGATTGCGTGAACATCATCATGAAAGATCTGGTGAAACTGATGGATCCCAAATATTTGGAGGTGATTGGACTGTTCAACCCGCGTGGCGGCATCTCCATCAAACCTTTTGCCAATTATGGTGATAAGGATCATCAGGATATGGTGAAACAGCGTTTATTGGCTAATTTCCATCAAAAATAGGGTAGAAGTATGGAAAAAGATTCCGTCATCATCATCTCGGGCGGCATGGACTCAACCACCATGCTGTACGAATATCGGGAGCAGATTGCGCTGGCCATCACCTTTGATTACGGCTCCACGCAGAACGCCCGCGAACGCGAGTATGCTATCATGCATTGCAAACGGCTGGGTATCAAGCATCTGATAATTCCGTTAGATTTTATGTACCAATACTTCAAAAGTGCACTTTTGGGTGCTCCGGAGGATATTCCCGAGGGTAATTACGATGATGAGAACATGAAATCCACGGTGGTGCCCTTCCGCAACGGTATCATGTTGGCCATCGCTTGTGGCATGGCCGAGAGCAATGGACTCAAGCGCGTGATGATTGCCAACCACGCCGGCGACCATGCCATCTATCCTGATTGCCGCCCGAACTTTGTGAATGCCATGTCAGAGGCCATGAGCGCGGGTACTTACGAGAATGTCACGGTTTTTGCCCCATATACCGGCTTGAGCAAGGCGGATATTGCCCTGAAAGGCAAAGCATTGGGCTTGGACTACAGCGAGACCTACTCTTGCTACAAGGGTGGCGAGAAGCACTGTGGCAAATGCGGCACCTGCCGCGAGCGCATCGAAGCCTTCAGCGAAGCCGGCATACACGATACGACGGAGTATGAACGATGACGATGAACAATGACGATGATTTGGGCTGTTGGTCTATAGTCTTAAAAAAATCTCTAATCTATAAACTATAAACTCTAAACTATAAATGTATTACGTACGAAAAACCCTTGAAATTTCCTCCTGCCACCAGTTGTATCTCGATTACGAGAGCAAGTGCGAGAACCTGCATGGCCATAATTGGAAAATCAATGTCTATTGTCGGACCAAAGAATTGGACAGCAACGGGATGGTGTGCGATTTCACAGAGATCAAACGCCTGATACATGGGCGGATAGACCACAAGAACCTTAATGAGGAACTGGACTTCAACCCCACTGCCGAGAATTTGGCCAAGTGGATTGTGGATACTGTGCCCAACTGCTATCGCGCGGATGTGTGGGAGTCGCGTGACAACAAGGCCTCCTACATTGCGGACGATGCCGTGCAAAATTTCGAATGATGTATCCGATAAACGAATTATTCCACTCCTTGCAGGGCGAAGGCTACCATACCGGCACGCCCGCGGTGTTTGTGCGCTTCAGCGGCTGCAATTTGCGTTGTGCTTTTTGCGACACGCAGCACCAATCCCATGTGATGATGTCGTTGGAAGAGATCATCCGCGAGGTGAACCGCTACGAGAACGCACCGTTGGTGGTGCTCACGGGCGGCGAGCCGTCGCTGTTCGTGGACGATGCCTTCGTGCGTGCGCTGAAGGAGCAGACGGGCAGGGTAGTGGCCATTGAGACGAACGGCACGCGCGCGCTGCCACATTCACTGGATTGGGTGACACTTTCGCCGAAGATCGGTTTTGAGGGCGGCGACGGCGAGCCCTGCGTGCTCACCCGCTGCGACGAGCTCAAAGTGGTCTATTGTGGGCAGAACCTCCATGTTTACGACAAAATTGAAACCAAATACCGCTTCCTGCAGCCCTGCTACTGTGATGATGCTGCGCAACGCCAAGCCAACCTTGCCGCGTGCGTGGAGGCTGTCATGCAGAATCCCGGCTGGCGGCTCTCGCTGCAAGTGCATAGGGTGTTGGGGATACGGTGATGCACCCGTGCGACCACGCTATTAGACAAAGTAATAAAGTTGTATTTTTGCAGCCTTAATCAATAAAAAATACGAATATGAAACAAACGATTTTGCTGCTTTCTTTATGCGCGATCCTGTGTGTGGGATGTGTCAAGGATTATGGTACTCCTACAACCCAAAACTATCCCATCAACGGTAATTATACCGAGCTTTCCGTTAGTAATGCATTCGAAGTGACCGTGAGCGATCAGGTGAGCGATGTGGTGGTCACCGTGGGAGAATTGGCCCATGAGAGAGTGGTCGTGAGAGTGAACAACGGCAAGCTGTATGTTGGTTTTAAGCCGAATACGCACTATAATGGCAAAGCCATTGCAGTCATTCCTGCCAATGCCAACTTGAGGAGCATCGACCTCAGTGGCGCTTCTTCATTCCGGGGAGATCTCAGATGCAATGATGTGGAAATTGAGCTTTCCGGGGCTTCTACGTACCAAGGCGTCGTAGAAACGGATGAATTGGATGTTGAACTGTCGGGGGCTTCTGACGCATTGATTTACGGTTTATGCCAGAATAATATGGATATAGAACTCAGTGGTGCTAGCACGCTGAAAGCTGCTAATCTGAACGCTCAGTCGGTGCATGGTGAGATGAGCGGTGCCAGCAATGCCGATGTGACCTTCTGCTCCATCCTGAATGTGGAACTCAGCGGGGCCAGTACGCTTACCTATGGACATGTGATGGATTGTCCCGGCAACTCTGTTGTCAACTGTCCCACATCCGGAGGCTCAACAGTCATGCCGCGCCCGTAATGGGTAGTTGTCATCATTTTGGAAAATTATGTTAAAGCCGAATAATATGGAAAGTATGAAAAACAGAAGCAGTAATAATTCCAGTTGGATGTTGCGACTTTGTGTATGTATTGCAGGCGCAGTATGCTTGATTATGCCTGTGCGTGCCATTGCCCAGAGCGAGGCGACGGAAATGACCAATCTGGTGGTTTTCGTGCGTTTTGCAGATGACGCTGAGATAGACCACTCGTTTGCAGAAATTGACTCCATGTTCAATGGGAAAACGGATGGATATTTAAGCGTGTATAATTTTTTCAAGGCCCTGTCGTACGACAAGATTCATTATAACACGGTATATACCAACAATATACAGAACGGGCAAATCATCTCTTATCAGGATGTTTTTCCTCGCGGCTATTTTGAACCCTATAGTTCATGGAATCCCATCGGCTATCAGGAGGAAAATCCCTTCATGGGCGTTTCCATGCGTGAGGCTTTGCTGTTGGGTCGTATCGTGAAATATGTGGATTCCCTGCATCTGGTGGATCCCAACATCGCGCTGGACGGCGACGGCGACGGTGACATTGACAACCTCAGCTTCGTGGTGAAGGGCGGCACAGGCTCTTGGGCATCCATCCTGTGGCCTCACATGGAGTATTTTCCGCATGATTCATTGGGCTATATCGCGACCATCAATGGCGTCCGTGCTAATACGTTTAATATGGAATTTGAAGGCTCTTCTTACTATTTTACGGCAAATGTTTTCCGTCATGAAATGGGACATTCGTTGGATTTGCCGGATCTTTATCACTATATTAACTATTCCGACGTTCGACCGGCTGGAAGCTGGGATATGATGGAAGACAATTCTTGGCCCAATCATACAGCCGCTATTTACAAAAACAAGATTTTGCATGTGTCTGATGACCCGATAGAAATAACCGAGGACGGTGATTATACCCTGTATAGCGTGGGTTCAAGCCCGTCGCAGAACTGCTACTACATCAAATCGAGCATTGACCCCACGCAATGGTTTGTTTTCGAATACCGTCGCTATTTGGACTTGTTCGATGCAGGTGTCCCGGGCATAGGGCTTATAGCTGCACGTTGGAACGATACAGTGCCGTTGGATTACAATGGCATGTTTGCCAATGCTTTCTTCGACTATCATACGCAGGCGCATCAGTACTGGATTTTTCGTCCGGGCAGCGCAAGCGACACGGTGAATGGCCAACTCTATAATGCGCATTTCAGTCAGGAGTCTGGTCGCACCTCCTTTGGTCCGACGACAAACCCACATCCTTATCTGACAGATGGCACGCCGGAAACAAGCTTTGAAATTACGAATATCCAAGAAGATGGCAACCAGCTTACCTTCCATGTGCATTTCTTCAATACCGGTGTTGAGGATGTCTCTTCTGCTGAAGCCTTGAAAGTGTGGCCGAATCCGGCTCATGACATCGTTACGGTTGAAGGTGAAGACATCAGCCGGGTGGAACTGTATGATGCTGTCGGACATTTGGTGTTTACGGAATCCAATATGAGTGAAAACCGCTGTACCTTGTCTGTGTCGCATCTGCCGAAAGGACTTTACATACTGAAGGCTTATACGAATGACGGCACGTCAAGTACCCATAAACTTATCGCACAATAATTTTCCAAAATATGAAAAAGAATATTCTTGTTTTAATGGCTGCAATGGCTGCAACAACGCTTATGGCACAGAATATCCAATATCCGAAGGCTGTCAAGGACGGTACCACGGATACCTACTTCGGCACGGTCGTGGCCGATCCGTACCGCTGGCTGGAGAACGATACCAGCGCGCAGACCACCGCTTGGGTGGAAGCTGAAAACCAGGTTACCAACGCGTATCTGGCCAAGATTCCATTCCGTCAGAAGTTGCTGAACCGGTTGACCGAATTGGCGAACTATGAGAAGATCAGCGCGCCGCGCAAGCGCCACGGCAAGTGGTACTTCTTCAAGAACGACGGCTTGCAGAACCAGAGCGTGATGTATGTGATGGACGAGCTGGGCGGCACGCCGCGCGTGTTCCTCGATCCCAACACGCTGAGCACCGACGGCACGGTGGCCCTTCAGGGTGTCTATTTCTCGCATAACGGTCGCTGGGCCGCCTACAGCATCTCGCGCTCCGGCAGCGACTGGCAGGAGTTCTACGTTATCGACCTCAAGACGGGCCAGCTTACCAGCGACCACATTGAGTGGGCCAAGTTCTCAGGCGCCGACTGGCAGGGCGACGGCTTCTACTACAGCGCCTACGATGCGCCGGAGAAAGGCAAGGAGTTCTCCAATGTCAATGAAACACACAAGATTTATTACCATAAAATCGGTACGCCGCAGTCGCAGGATGTGCTTTTCTACCAGAATCCTGCGCGTCCCAAGTGCTTCTATGGCGTTAGCATCAATGAGGAGGAGACGGTGATGTACCTGTTTGAGAGTGGGGCAGGGGCTGGCAACATCCTCTATGTACGCGACCTGCGTCAACCTAACTCGCAGTTCATCCAGATGACCTCCGATATGGACTATCAGTACAGTCCTGTGCTGACCGACGGTGACAAACTCTATTTGTACACCAATTACGGTGCGCCGAAGGGCCGTATCATGACCGCCGACATCCATCGTCCGGGTTTGGCCGACTGGCAGGAACTCATTGCCGAGCAACAGAACACGCTTGGCGATATCAGTGTCATTAACCGCCAATTGATTCTTACTTACAAGCAAGATGCTTCCGATCACGCATACGTCTATGGCCTTGATGGACGCCTGCGCCATGAAGTGAAGCTCCCCTCTGTGGGCAGTGTGGGCTTTACGGGCGACAAGAAAGAACCGGAGTGCTTCTACACCTTCACCTCTTTCACCCAGCCTGGAACGGTGTATCGTTACGACATGGACCGCAATGAGAGTACGCTCTATTCTGCGCCAAATGTGAAATTCAAACAGGATGAGTATGTCAGCGAGCAGGTTTTCTTCCAGAGCAAGGACGGTACGCGCATCCCGATGTTCCTGACTTACAAGAAAGGGCTGAAGCGCGATGGCAAGAATCCGGTCTATCTCTATGGTTATGGCGGTTTCAATATTTCACTTCCGCCCAGCTTCTCGGCTACGCGCATTCCTTTCTTGGAGAATGGAGGCATCTATGCGCAGGTCAACTTGCGCGGCGGCAGCGAGTATGGCGAGGAGTGGCATTTAGCTGGTACCAAGATGCAGAAACAGAATGTGTTTGATGATTTCATCGGGGCTGCCGAGTGGCTCATCAAGGAGGGCTATACCTCTAAGGAGAAGCTGGCGATTGTAGGCGGTTCCAATGGTGGCTTGCTCGTGGGCGCTTGCATGACCCAGCGTCCAGACCTTTTCCGAGTGGCCGTTCCTCAGGTGGGCGTGATGGACATGTTGCGTTATCATAAGTTCACCATCGGCTGGAACTGGGCTTCCGACTACGGCACCAGCGAGGATTCGAAGGAGATGTTCGAGTATCTGTATGGCTATTCTCCGCTGCACAATCTGAAGCCGGGCACGGCGTATCCCGCCACGTTGGTCACTACTGCCGATCATGACGACCGTGTGGTGCCTGCCCATTCCTTCAAGTTTGCAGCCACCCTGCAGGAGTGCCACCAGGGCAATAATCCTGTGCTCATCCGCATTGACACCAAGGCTGGCCATGGCGGTGGCAAGCCCCTCGCCAAGGTTTTGGAGGAGCAGGCCGACATCTATGGCTTCATCATGTACAATGTGGGAATGAAAGTGAAGTAGGAATATGATAAAATTTCAGAAATTCTTAACGCTCTTCATCGGCATCGGCGCAGTAGGCGGTGCGGTGATGATGTGGGTTGACCCGACAGGCGTTTCGTGGGGAGGTGAACCGCTGTTAGAGATGTTGCGCGCGAAGATGCCATGGCCGGATGTTTTTTTCAAGAACTTCGTTCCATCGGGCTTTGCGTTACTGATTTTGAACGGAATAACCCAAATCGGAGCGGCTGTCTTGCTGTTCAAGAAGCATCGTCTCGCGCACTGGGCCGTATTGGTCTGCGGCATCATCCTGATGCTCTGGATCGTCCTCGAATGGTGGGTCTGGGGCTTCAACGCCATCAGCAACCTATATTTTGTACTCGGACTGGTGGAAGCCGTGGCGGCGGCGATTTGTATGAGGCAAGAGAAAAGGGATTAGTTAAGAACTACTAACTGCTAACTACTAACTGCTAACTGCTAATTACCATGGCCAACCTCATCACCGTCATCCGCATCCTTTGCAGCATCGCCCTCTTGTTCTGCTCGGCGTTGTCCCCGTGGTTTTATGTGCTCTACATCGCCGCGGGCGTTTCCGACATGGTTGACGGGTGGGTCGCGCGCAAGACGAACACGGTCAGTGAATTTGGCTCGAAATTAGACACCGTGGCGGACATCCTCTTCGTTGTGGTTTGTTTAGTCAAATTGCTACCGGTCATACATCTTCCCGTTTGGATTTATATTTGGGTCGGCCTTATCGCCTGCATCAAGGTTTTCAACATCATTTACAGCTATGCTGTTCGGAAGCAGTTCTTGGCCGACCACAGCATCCTGAACAAGATCACTGGCGCGTTGCTGTTTGTTCTTCCGTTGACGTTGTCTGCCATTAATGCGAAAGATAGCGCTGCGGTGGTCTGCACGGTGGCGACGGTGGCGGCCGCGAGGGAGAGTTATAATATTTAATTTTCATGCCAGCAGGCCGTCAAGTCTGCCGGGCTCGTTAGCGAAGGACAGTGATAGGTATAGTTCGCAGACCATAGGTCTGCGGGCATATTTTCCAAAAACATTGTATTTTTGCGGCTGTTTCCTAACATAGAAAAAAACGAAACCTATTACCCCCAATCGATGAACCCCGTTACCATCCGACTTCTCAACCAGCAACTTGCAGCCCCACAGTTCAGCGATCCGGCTGAAGTGGTGAGCCATTTGGGCGCGATGCAGGCACAGGAATACCGGCTGATGAGGTGGGCGGTGGCAATGCGTACCCGCAAACCGTCGGCGAAAGCTTTCCAAGAGGCATTTGACAGTGGAAAAATCATCCGCCTGCACCTGATGCGCGGCACATGGCAGTTAGTGGCCGCCGAGGACTACTGGTGGATGCTCGAACTCTGTGCCCCGAAGGCCATCTCCGTCACCAAGGGATGGATGCACAGCAACAAAATCGATATCCCTGAAGAGGAATACCAGAAAATCAGGGAGATATTGGTGCAAGCAGCTGCCGACAAAGGGAGCGTGACAAAAGAGGAGTTCGTGAATGCGCTGGCGGAAAAGGACATCATAATGGACGACCATCGGTTATCGTACCACATCCGCATGGGCGAGCTGACAGGAACGCTCTGCAGCGGCAACTTACAGCCGATGAAGGCAACCTATGCGCTCGCTTCCGCGAAGGTAAAGCGCACGGAACCCATCGACCGCGACGAAGCCCTGATGCGCTTTACCCGAAAGTACTTCCAAAGCCGGCAGCCCGCTACGTTGGAGGATTTCGTGTGGTGGTCGGGGCTGAACATCAGCGACTGCCGAAGGGGAATTGAGCTATTAGGCAATTATCTGCATGTAGAGACGTGGCATGCCGCGTCTCTACCACGCAGGGAATTCTATTTGACGGACGACTGTCGCACGCGTGGTTTCCGCAAAGGGCAATGCCTGCTGATTCCGCCCTACGACGAGTATCTGATCGGTTACAAGAGCCGCGACATCGTGCTGCCGCCGGAGCATCAGCACCGTGCGCACAACAACCGGGGCATCTTCCAGCCCATCATCGCCCACGACGGCCTCGTCTGCGGCAATTGGGCCCCCTTCAAGAAGGAATTCCAAGTGGAGTTCTTCCGCGAAGGGTACAATGCGGAGGATGTGTTGGATGTCTGGGAGGAGTATGTGAGGTTTAGGAGCATATAATTAAGTTCGCAAACCTTCACCCGTAATGGTACCTAACTACACCAAAACAGCATTCCGCATAGTTTCAGCAAATTTGGTTACGCCAGCCTGAATACGTTTCACGGTCTTCGGGGACGGCTTTCTGTATCCAGTGACGTAATGGCTCAGCTGCTTGCAGTTGATGCCTGTTGCTTTTGACAATCCGATAAGGGAGAATGGCGAGTATTTGAGGAACGAGATTGTGTCAAAGACGTACTCAAATTCAAGATGGTCGAAGTCGAAACTCTCACCTGTTTCTTCAAATAACGCCTTCATTTCATCTTTGCTGTTTAGAAAATCGGCTTTTGCTTCCTCAATGGTATCACCTTGTCCGAGCAGCATAAAACCCAAAGATTCGTCATCGGTGTAGATGTCGTAGTCCAAATTTTTACCTGTTTCTATAATGGCTCTTACTCTCATATTCTCTGTTGTTTTTATTTCTCTTAACCAATCATACAGTGCTGTTACTTAATGCCAGCAAGTTTTAATATCTTGTCCAAAGTTCCCTTTTTCACTTCCTCCGACTTATGATGTCCTGTTTGGAAACGTTTCCCTGTTTTCGGACTGTACCATATCGGATGTGCATTATTGCCTACAAGATAACATCCTGCTCTTTTCAATATCTTTTCTAATTCAGAGTACTTCATGTTTTTTGTTTTCAGATACGCGGCAAAGATAGAAAAAAAACTAACAATTTGATATTTTTTTTATTTTGTCCAAAATATCAAAAAAAGTGTATTTTTGCAACTGATAATATTTTAATTGTTTCTATATGATTTATAATAAAACAGATAATATGTTATCAGTTCTTGAGAACTATCTGTTTGATAATGTCGATAACATCAGCGCGCAGATCGCGGCCGATTTCCGTCGTCGCAGGGTGGAGAAAGGCATGACACGCGAGCAGGTTGCCGAACGGGCGGGAGTCGCCCCGAGCAACGTGGCGCGATTTGAGCAAAAAGGTCTTGTTTCATTGAAAAACCTGATAATGCTGGCTAAGGCATTGGGCTACACCTCCGAAATCAAAGGCATTTTCGCTGCTCCAAAATATTCAACCATGGAAGAACTGACGCAGATACGCCAGAATTCCGGCAAAACAAAAGCGTATAAAAAATGAAAACAGACAGATTGACAGTGGATTATCACAATCGAGTTGTCGGAACATTATCTCTAACTCCCGACGACCGTCTATGTGCCTTTGAGTACGACAATGTCTGGTTGTCTGACGGATTCAGCATTTCACCTTTGGAACTTCCGTTAAAACCAGGCCTGTTTATCGCCAAGCCTCAGCCTTTCCAGGGTGATTTTGGCATATTCGAAGACAGTCTTCCCGACGGTTATGGACGCTACCTGCTTCACAAGGCTATGCTGCGTGAAGGCATCAACGATGCCGACCTGTCAGCCCTTGACAGATTGAGCATCGTTGGCAATAGTGGTATGGGCGCTTTGATGTACCATCCTGAAACAAAGGTGATTAAAGAAGATGAAACAACTGATTTCGACCTGCTTCAACAAAAAGCATTGGAGGTGTTGAAAGAGCAGCAAGACACAGACGCGGGGTTACTCTTATACAAAAGTGGAAATAGCGGTGGCGCCCGTCCAAAGGCCGTCTTTAGCGATAATGAAGGCCATTGGCTTATCAAGTTCCGTCACTATTACGACCCTGTTGACATGGGACAGCAAGAATTTCACTACAACGAGGTGGCCAAACGATGCGGTATGGATGTCCCGGATTTCAAACTGACCAACGGTCGCTATTTTACGACACGCCGTTTCGACATCACGCCTAACGGCGAGCGCATCCATACGGCCACGGCAGGCGGATTGCTGTGTCTCTCTTTGAATGCGCCGGTCCTTGATTACACCAACCTGCTCGCATTGACAGGTTTCCTCACCCAGAATGCCAAAGAGGTGGAGGAAATGTTCCGTCGGATGGTTTTCAATTACCTGACTGATAATAAGGACGACCACTGCAAGAACTTCAGTTTTATGGTTATGGAAACAGTAAATGGACATTATAAATGGCACCTGGCTCCCGCGTATGACTTGACGCTGTGTACGGAAGGCTATAACGGAGAACACGCCACTTCCGTCAATGGTACGGGACATCCCACGCTGAAAGACATGATAGTGGTGGGGACGAAAAATAAAATGAGCGTACAACGCTGCAAAGAGATATTCGAAGAGGTCCGCTCGAACTGCGGCGACCTGCTTTTATGTGAGATTAGAGAGTCATAAGAAAAAATATTCAAATTGTAGAATAATAACATGATGCAAACCGAAAGAATCCTGCTGCGCCCTTGGCGCGAGTGCGATGCCGAGGCGCTTTACAAATACGCCTCCGACCCCGAGGTGGGCCCGCGCGCGGGCTGGCCACCGCACAAGAGTGTGGAGGAGAGCTTAGAGATTATCCGCACTGTGTTCAACACGGACACAATGTGGGCGGTGGAATGGAAAGAAACGGGCGAGGCCATCGGCTGTGTGGGCTATCTCCCGGCATCGGCCTCAAACCTGAAGATTGCCGCCGACCAGGCCGAAGTGGGCTACTGGATCGCCCGTCCCTACTGGGGTCAAGGCATCTGCACTGAAGCAATGCGATTGGTTATTGATTATTGCTTCCGTGTGAAAGGATTCTCAATTCTGTGGGGCGATTACTTTCCCGAGAACCCCGCATCCGGCAAGGTGATGGTAAAGTGTGGCTTCACGGACACGGGCGAGGAGACGGTCTGCCCAAACCTTGAGGTGGGCGCTGACAGACCGGTGAAAATTATGAAATTGAAGAACAGCAAATAATGGAACAGGAACGGAAACACTGGATTGACAATTTGCGCTGGGTGACGGTACTATTGGTACTGTTCTACCATGTCATCTATTTTTACAACAACAAAGGCGTGTTCGGCGGGGTGGGGGGCTTCGGCGATGGACCTCAATACCAAGATGTGGTCATGTACATCCTCTATCCATGGTTCATGCCGCTGCTGTTCCTGTTGGCAGGCGTCAGCGCAAAGTATTCGTTGGAGAGACATTCGGGCAAAGAGTGGTTTAAGTCGCGCACGCGCAAACTGCTGGTGCCGGCCACTATCGGTCTTTTTGTATTTCAGTGGATGACAGGTTATTTCAACACATTAGTGGCTCGGCAAACGGTGTTGGCCTCCATGAAGCAGCCCGCTTTGTATTTCCTTTGGGTAGTTAGCGGCACCGGCCCGCTGTGGTTTATCCAGGATTTGTGGCTCTTTTCACTCATCCTGCTTTTGATAAGAAAAGTGGAATTGAAAATCGAAAATCGAAAAAAGAAGAATGATGCCCCGTCTTCCAGCCAATTTTCAATTCTCAATTCTCCATTCTCAATTGTTTGGATTGTCCTGTTGGGCATTTTCTTCTGGCTCGGCGAGCAGACCCTCATTCTGCATCCGCGTCCGGAATCCGCTGATGGTCTATACAATCTCTATAAACCGCTCTTCTACATCATTCCCTTCCTGATGGGCTACTTCATCTTCTCGCGCGATGCAGTGCAGGAGATGGTGCGCAGATTCTGGATTCCGCTGATGGTTTGTGCGGTTGTTTCCGGAATAGTACTCGTTGTTGTCACTTGGGGACAGAACAACACCACGCCGGAGTATCTGGGCAGTCCGCTCAACTGTCTTTACGGCTGGCTGATGTGCTTGGCCATGATGGGCTGGTTCCATGCCCGCTTCGACCGCACCAACGCCTTTGCCGGCTACATGACCCGCTCCAGCTTCGGCATCTACATTGTCCATTACCTGGTCATTGCCAGCCTCGGCTCCATGATGTTTTTCTACACTCAGCTGCCGCCGGTAGCCATGTATATCATACTCACCATCGCCGTATTCACCCTCTCGCCGCTATTTTTCGAGGTCTTGCGGAGAATCCCGTTTGTGCGCTGGTGTGTTTTGGGATGTACATCTTCCTTGAGCAGTCCCGAAGGGACAAAACGCACGTAGTGCAAATAACCCCACATAAGGCGATAGCCGCAGTGTGGACCATGAGCAGTCCCGAAGGGACAAGACGCGCGAAGCGCTAATAACCCCACATAAGCGTAGCGCAATGTGGGGATTACCCGCACAAGCAACGAAGTCGCGCAATGTGTGGGGATGTAACAAAGATCAAAAAACCAACAACAATATGAAAAAAGAACCAACCTTTTGCCAGAGCTGCGGAATGCCGCTCATCGATGAAATCCTCGGCACCAACGCCGACGGTAGTAAAAACCAAGAATACTGCATCTACTGCTATAAGGACGGTGCCTTCACCGGCGACTTCACCATGGAAGAGATGGTGGAGTTCTGCGCGCAGTTCGTGGATGAGTACAACAAGAACACGGGCCAAAACCTCACCCGCGAGGAGTACAAAGATGTGCTTCGTCAGTATTATCCGAATCTGAAACGCTGGCAACTGCCCGCCGACCAGCTGCCGCACGCCACCTCGCCTATCAAACAGAAACTCGTTGAGGAAGTCAACGCATTGGACATCAAGGATATGCCGCATATTGACAACCTTTTCGTGTTGCAGGGTTCGTTCGTCAACATGGAGTACACCATCAACGGCAACAAAGTGAAACTTCTTGATGATAACGCCACCTATTGGGGTAACCAAGTGGAAAAAGGCGATGGTCGCTGTTTTGGCATTGCTTGCGATGAGCACCACATCCTTGTGAGCGAGTACGGCAAGGACGGAGCTGATGCCGAATTAGTGGTTTTCAAAAGAAGATAGTATTATGAAAACTGAAGTTAATCCCCAAGAAACCAAGCGGGCATTTGCCTTTGAGATGTGGATGTCATCGCCCATGCCGATGGTGACGCTGACTAAGACCTTTGATGTGAGCCGTATCTGCAAGACTTCCCGGCGAAATGGGTTGAAATTCAATGTGCTGCTGTGCTGGTGCATCGGCAAGGCGGCTAGCGGGATGGAAGAATTCTACACCCTGCCGGAGCAGGGTAAGTTGTACCGTTACGACCGTCTGGCCATTAACGTCATCGTGAACAATAAAAATGGCGGCATCAGCTCCTGCGACATCCCATTTTCCGATGATTTGCAGCAGTTCAATCGCGATTACATGGAATTGACCACTAAAGCGGCTACGGAATGCACGAGCAGTTTTCTTGAGGATTACATGATCGTCGGCACCTCCGCGATGGTCCAGACGGAGCTTGACTGCATCGTGAACCAATACACAGAAAAGTTCCTCAACCCGTTGGTGATGTGGGGCAAGTACCGCAAAGGACTCTTCAAGACCACGTTACCGGTCTCGTTCCAATTCCACCACGTGCAGATGGACGGCGGCGACGCGGCGCGGTTTTTGGAGCAGCTGCAGAAAACAATTTCTGCTTTGCGGTGTGCCATTTGATTTTTGCAATTGTGAATTTTGTGATGAAATGATAACATCCTATTGATATGAACATCCTAATCCTTTCCGGAAGTCCACGCAAAAACGGCAATACCGACCTCTTGGTTGAGGCCTTTGCCAAGGGCGCTTCAGAAAAGCACCATGTAGAAGTTGTCTCGGTGCACGATTACAAGGTAAACCCGTGCATGGGGTGCAACGCGTGTTTCACAAGCGAAGGTAATACGTGCGTGCAAAAGGACGACATGCCCGAAATATACGGCAAGTTAGCGAATGCCGACATGCTGGTGATTGCCTCGCCAGTCTATTTCTACAGCTTGAGCGCACAGTTGAAAGCCGTCATCGACCGTTGCCACAACCCCATCCGCGACACGTTCCACATCAAGAAGGCTGCTCTTATCCTGGTCGGTGCCGCCTCGCTGCCCGAGCTGTTCGACAGCATACTAGCGCAGTACCAACTTTGTATCAATTACTTCCATATTGAAGATATGGGCCGTGTCCTGGTGCGCAGCGCGAAGGAGAAGGGTGGAGTACAGGGCACGAAAGCGCTGGAGGAGGCAGAGGCGCTAGGGAGGACGATGTGAGTCTTCTGATTGGTCATTTCATTTTGAGTTTTCTCTGCTTTCAGTAGATGACTTTGCTTCGGCTATAGCTACCCCATTCCGCGGTGAGCAGCCCAAGAGCTTCGGGGCAAGTGCGTCCCGCACCGCGGCAGGCGGCAGGGTGCCACCACCGCCCCAGACTGCACTGCGTTTAGTCTGGGGTTACTGGAATGTGGTCTCTTCGAGACCGTTATGGGAATTTCGTTTTCTCCATTGAGAATGTATCCCTGGATACCGTTCAGTCTAGGGTTGATAGAATGTGGTCTCTCCGAGACCCCTGACGGCAATAAGCAGAGCCCAATACGATATGTCCTGAAGGGACTCTCCCTTTCGGATTACCCCACACGGAAGTGTGGGGAGAGCAAGGATGCGTGCGTGAGGCCCCTCGCGGCGCGAGACTGGTCTGCACCGAAGGCGGATGCTGTCCCGCCGCGAAAGCCACACACTGGCAATATGTGATTTTTTTTTCGATTCTTAATGCCGGTTTAACAAATAATTGTGAAAAATCTAAAATGAATTTATTGTAACAATTTGATTATCAATGTGAAATTATTTTTTAATATGCAATGAATTATATTAGGTAAATGTTTATTTTTGCGGAAACATAATAAATTCAAAGCTATGAAAAGAAATAATGCAATTGAAGAGGCTCGGCGGTATGTGACCAATGCCGAAGAGGTAATTAAAAAGGCGAACTATGACCCTGAGCTGAAAGTTTACATGGATAGCAAATACATCAAAATGGCGGGCGATACCCTTTGGAAAGGGTGTCTGATTGCGCTGGACGCTGTTCTGCAAGTTCGGAAGGGCAAAGGTCGTCCTTCGATCGAGAAATACAAGGAGGCTGCCGGCAAGCGCGATCGAAAGTTACTGGCCAACATAGTAGCAGGCTATGAACTCATGCACCTCACGATGGGATATGATGGAACTACGGACAAGAGAGCTTGCGATGCGGGCTTTGACAGGGCTTCCTCTATCATAGAGCGCTGCGCCAAACTATATCCCGGCACGGTGTGCGCGTAAAATAGAATGTATCCCAGAGGGATACCATCTCAATAACCCCGCATAAGCGACCGAAGGGAGCGCAGTGTGGGGAGAGCGAGGATGCGTGCGTGAGGCCCCTCGCGGCGCGCGACTGGTCTGCACCGAAGGTGTGTGCTCTCCCGCCGCGAAAGCCACACACTGGCAAAGTGAAAAATGAAGTGTTTACAAGCCCGTAATAACTTCCAACGAAAAGTTGTACTTTTGCCACATCATTCTGAAACCAAACCCACAGAATCATGACCGATTTCAACAACCTCAAAGGCCTCCGCCACAGCGAAGAATTGGTGGTGGAGCACAAAGATACCGCCGCGGTGTATGGCTCCGGCGCACTGGAAGTGTTTGCAACGCCCGCCATGATTGCCCTCATGGAGAAAACCTGCCTCATGGGCGTGTGCGACAAGATCGGCGAGGGCAATACCACCGTCGGCATCGCGGTCAACATCAAGCACCTGAAAGCCAGTCCCGTGGGCGCAACCATCCGCTGCGAGGCCGAGCTCATCGAGGTGGACCGCCGCCGTCTGGTCTTCGAGGTGAAATGCTTCGAGGGGGAAACCCTCGTCGGCGAAGGCATCCACGAACGCTTTGTCGTGGAGAGCGCAAAGTTTATGGCAAAACTGCAATAACCTTTTCCCTAATAGTTCGTTTCTTTGCGTCGATAAAAAGAAATTGCAAGTAGCGCATGCTGGAAAGGTATGGACGATTTGAACAAGAATGGTGAAAATGAAACAACAGGAGAAATTTTCGATTGCGAAGCGGCCAACCCTATTTCAATGCCCCCGTTGGGCACGCTTTCTTGCAATTCTGGCACAGGATGCATTCGGTGGCGTTCTTCCGCTTGCGCGAATTGTTGTTGACTTCCACCTCCATCGGGCAAACTTCAAGGCACTTGCCGCACTGGATGCACTTCTCTTCATCGCACTTTATGCGCAGTAGCGAGAAGTAACTCATCGGTTTCAGGAACACCGTGACAGGGCAGATGTACTTGCAGAAGGCACGGTTGTCCTTCAGCGTGACAGCCAGGATGATTCCGACGGCGTAATAGACCACATTCCCGGCTACGAAGAGGTAGAACATCGTTGTTTTGTTGGCTTTACCAAGACACATCAGCAGAATGACTAGTGCGAGGGATAGCGTGAACATGGCGTAGCGCATCCATCCGAAACTTTTCCGTGGATTGACGGGCTTCCGGTATGGTAGCAGATCGAGGATCATGGCCGTCCAGCAGGCGAATCCGCACCACCCGCGCCCGAACAACAGTGGGCCGAAAATCTTGGCAATGGCGTAGTGCAGTACCCCCGCCCCGACAACCCCGGAGATCAGATAGTACCAGAATCCCTCAATCTGCATGTTCTCGCGGCAGATGAGGCCGAGGAATACTAATATGTAGCTGCCTACAGTGAACTGGACGAATTCGCGGGCAAATTTCCAGTTCGCTGCCATAAGGATGCCGCCGACCGCAATGCAGATGCCGATGTAGGAAAAATTCAGCAGGAAGAACAAGTTCCCTGTTGACAGCCAAAGCGATACGGCGATGGCCTCGAACAACAGGAATATTAACCCCGAAGTTTTATACTTTTTCATTATGGAAATCTCAATATTTCTCTACAAAATCCCGTATCAACTTGAACAGCGGCTCGTAGGTGTCAACGAGGAAATGCTCGTAGTCGTCGAAAGTGGTGTGGTAGTACTTGAAGGCATCGCCATCCTCTTGCTCAAACAAGATGGTGGGCACATGCTGCAAGGCGAACGGGTAATGGTCGCTGTTGCCGGCCAACTCGCCCCGGTTCAGCCCCTTGAAATAGCTCTTCTCATTGTTGAGTTTCTCAAGCAGTTCGAAGCCGCGCATGCCCTCGTCGCTCACCTCACAGTATTGCACGGGGTTGTTGTCGCCGATCATGTCGATATTGAACAAATACTTGATTTGTGTCAGCGGTACGATGGGATGTTGCACATACCACTCCGAACCGCGCAGGTTGGCGTCCTCGCCTGAGAAGGAGATGAAATACATGTCGTACTCCGGACGATTCTGGGCATAATACTTGGCCAGTGTCACGATGGCCGCGGTGCCGGAGGCATTGTCGTTGGCACCGGCGTAAAAGACCTTTTTGCCGAGGTTGCCGAGGTGGTCGTAGTGCGCCGTGAAGACATAGCAGCTGTCGTGCCGCTTGCCTTCTATCTTGGCTATGACATTGAACAGTCCATAATCCTTCAGGAACTTGTTCTCAATATTGACTGTGATACTTTTGGCATCTTTGGGAAAATCCGAGGTGGCCCAGATGACGGGTTTGCCCATGATTTTCTCACCGTATGCCTTATAAAACTTCAGCAACGGTTCCCACGTTTGGATCATCCCAGCATTGGTACAACCTTCGTTGCCCCAAATTCTCTGGAAATCTTTGTAATGCTTGTAGGAGAAAAAGAAGTCGCACACTACAAAACAATCCTTGTATTCAGGTTTCGCCAGATCTGCAAACATCTTCTCGGCATTGAAATTGGCCGTATCGACATAATAAAGTTTATAGGTTCCTTTCACGCCCGGCGAGTACTCGCGCATGGAAAACTCCACGCCCGGAATCAGTTTGCGGCCATCCACCGACATCTCCATTTTGCTGGGGAAAGTGTTGATGTCAATGGTGAACGGCTGGCATACCACCTCATCAACGCCCGTCTTTTTGTACTCTTTCCTCAGGTATTGTCCTGCCTTGTTCGCACCACCATAGGCATAGCCACGCCCTTGGTATTTTGCGGAAGTCAGTTCTTTGACAATCTGTTTATAATGTGCCAGATCCTGTGCGTGCAGAAGAGACGATGTGCACATTGTCTCTGCGAAGATAAACGCCAGCAAAATGATAATCAGTCTTTTCATTGTCTTGAAGATTTTAATTGCGCGGCAAAGATACGACGGATTTTGGAAATAGATTTTCAAAAAATGTATTTTTGCAGTTGAAAATCTAACCAACCCTAACAATGAAAAACCTTACATCCCTCTGCACGATAGTGCTTGTCCTAATCAGTCTGCTTGCCTGCACGAACGGGCGGGTTGCTGCACAATCAGCGCAGGTAAATGGAGACTATATCTACGAGCATGCTTTCAACTACGATTTGATGAAGTGTCATCTTGATGTGCACGAAACCGGCACGATGGTATTTACACATGACGGCAGCGCCCTCGATTCCGCAAGACAGGTCTATACGGCAACCATGGAGGATGGCTGCAAGGTGATATTCGTGTTCAACTACATTAGTCCCAGCCGTTGGAGACTTGAGGATGAGGATTTCTATTTCGCCGGTATCAAGGAGAGTTTCCGGATGGAGGTAGTGGATATGAAAACCATGGGTTGTGACTCGACTCGTGCTACCGAGTTGGCGCAGGAGATTGTCAAGGTTGTGGGCGGCAGCATTGACTACAAGTACAAATTCCACCTCGACTTGCTGACGGCGAAGAAAATGCAGTGGAGTTTCACTTACCGCGACGGCCATAGTGACACATGGGAGTTTTATCGGGATTTCTAAAGACGCAATAATCACGTCTCCACAAATGGCCGAAAAATAGTACCTTTGCCGCCAAAATGATCTACCTCGTTTTAGCCATAGTATTTTCAACCGGTGTCTTTGTCACCATGCGCATTTTCAAGCGCTTCGAGATGGACAACCACCAGGCGTTGATGTGGAACTATATCTTCGCCACAATCACGGGCTTTCTCATTTGCAGACAGTACGATACGATCCCCCAATTGGTTCATGAGTCGTGGTTCGGATTGTCTATACTGACGGGTTTCTGGTTCATTTTCACCTACTTGCTCATGACGGCTTCCACCCAGTCGTCGGGTATTACCATCACGTCGCTTTCCAGCAAACTGTCTGTGGTGCTGCCCACATTGGCCGGTGTGCTCATCTTCCAGGAACACCTGAATCTGAAAGTTTCTATTGGTATCGTTTTGGCCCTAGTGGCACTGGTGCTGGTAGTAGGAGGGAATGGAAAGCCAACAGATAAATTTCAGGTAACCAAGTTGTTGCTGCCCTTGTTGATTTTCTTTGGCACTGGAATTGGCGACATTCTGATGAAACTCAACGAGCAACACAATACGGCTGACAACATGGGCTTTATGATAGCCTTCATCTATTTGATTGCCATGCTGTTTGGTATCATCTTGGTAGCATACGACCTCCTTAGTGGCAAATCCAAATGGCAGATGAAGAGCCTTCTAGGAGGCATCGCGTTGGGAGTCATCAACTTTTTCTCAACTTTCTGTGTGTTTCACGCCATGCGCTATTTCGACAATGTGGTTTTGTTCCCCATCTACAATATCGGAGTGGTCTGCCTCACCGCTCTCGTTGGTTGGCTGCTATTCAAGGAAAAACTGACTTGGAAGAACTATTTGGGCCTTGCCATTGCTATCATCGCCGTGGTGCTGATTACGGTGAAACTATAAAATTCGAGATTTATGAAAAAAATACTGTTTGTATGTCACGGGAATATATGCCGCAGTCCAATGGCGGAGTTTGTGATGAAAGATCTGGTGGAAAAGGCTGGGCTGGGCGACCAGTATTACATCGAGTCGGCTGCAGTCTCCACGGAAGAGATTGGTAATCCCATTTATCCACCTGCCAAACGTTGTCTGACGGGGCATGACATCTGGTTTGACCCGGCCAAACGTGCTCGACAGATCACGAAGGCGGATTACAACCGGTTCGACAGCATTATCTGCATGGATGCATCCAATATGCGGCTGATTCGTCGAATCATCCCAGAAGATCCGGATAATAAGATTCATCTCATGATGTCCTATGCAGGCATTGATCGCGACGTGGCAGATCCTTGGTACACTGGGGATTTCGAAGCTACTTGGCGAGATGTGTTGCTGGGTTGCCAATGTCTGCTGCAACTGTAGAAACGAAATATCTGCGTCTCTACAAGGCGATTAATCGCCCATTCCCATCGAATAGGTCCAAAACATCCATGCCGTCCTGTAGGTGTAACGTTTGCAGTCCGCATTCGCGTGCACCTATCAAATGTTGAGGCGAGTCGTCAATGAATAATGTCTCAGCTGGTTCCAGATGGTTTTCCTGGATGATGTGCTGGAATCCCTCAAGCTTGGGCTTCCGGATATGGAGAAGTTGGGAAAAATAGCATTTTTTGAAATGCCTATCGAAAATGTCATATCCGAACTGCTCGCGCATGTCAGCACGAAATCGGTCGTAATTCAGCTGGTTGGTGTTGCTGAACAGATATAGATTGTAATGCTTGCTCACTTTTTGCAGCATTTCCTCATGCTCCTTGGGGAATTCTAATAGGATGGCGTTCCAACAGTCGTTGATTTGTTGGTCAGTAATGGGGAAGTCGGTCAGCGAGCGGATGTAATGACGGAATTCCTGCGTGCTGATCAATCCTTCCTCATATTGGTCCATCACAGCATTCTGCTGTTGTTTGCTGTAGATTTTCTCAAAATGCGGGATGCCACATGTGGAAAAAGCATCGGGGATGTTCTGGTACCGAATGCGATACAGAACACCCCCGAAGTCGAAAATTATGTTCTTAACCATTATTGTTTGATCAAAGCCATGTCCGGCATCGGTTTGTCGTAGTCGCCTTTGGCGAGTCTTTCCTTGATGTCGCGGAAGGCATCCAACGTGCGTTTGACATCCTCCATGCTGTGCGCAGCGGTGGGGATGACACGGAAGATGAGCATTCCGGGAGGAATGACAGGGTAGGTGACGATGGAGCAGAAGATGTTGTAGTTCTCGCGCAGGTCAACAGCGATGTTGGCAGCTTGGTCAACGCCACAATACAAGTGCACGGGAGTAACGCATGCTTCTGCCGGTCCGATCTCGTAGCCAAGGTCGCGGAAACCTTTTTGCAGGGCGCGGGTGACTTCCCAAAGGTGGGCTCTCAGCTTGTCGCCTTCCTCGCTGCGGATAATCTCCAAACGCTTCAGACAGCCGACCACGATGGGCATTGGAAGTGATTTGGCGTACATCTGCGAGCGCATGTTGTAGCGCAGGAAGTTGATGATCTCCTTTTGTGAGGCCACGAAACCGCCGATGGTGGCCATGGATTTCGCGTAAGCGCCGATATAGACGTCAATGTCGTCCATCACGCCGAAATGTTCTGAAGTGCCACGTCCGTGAGGACCCATCACGCCGAATCCGTGCGCATCGTCAATGAGGATGCGGAACGGGTATTTCTTCTTGAGGGCAGCAATCTGATCCAGGATGCCGAGTGCGCCGGTCATGCCGAACACGCCTTCGGTGATGAGCAGGACGCCACCGCCTTGCTCGTCGGCTATCTTGCAGGCGTTGCCGAGGATTCTCTCACAATCCTTGATGTCGTTATGGCGGAATTTGAATTTCTTGCCGATATGCAGACGGATACCGTCGAGCAGACAGGCATGTGCCTCGGCATCATATACGATGACATCGTGGCGGCAAACCAGGGAGTCGATGGTGGACAAGATTCCTTGATATCCGAAGTTGAACTCAAATGCAGCCTCCTTGTGCTCGAAGTCAGCCAGCTCTCTTTCCAGTTGCTCGTGAAGGGCGGTTTGGCCGGTCATCATGCGGCTGCCCATCGGGTAAGCCATGCCCCAGCGCGCGGCGCCTTCCGCGTCAGCCTTGCGGATCTCAGGATGGTTGGCTAATCCGAGGTAGTTGTTGATGCTCCAGCAAAGCACATCTTTGCCATTGAAGCGCATGTGCGGGCCGAGCTCGCCTTCCAGTTTCGGGAAGGCAAAATAACCGTCAATCTTTTCACGATACTGTCCAATCGGACCACCGGATGATTCTTTGAGTCTTTCAAAAATATCTTTCATCTTATATGGATTTTAATTTGATTTTCACAAAAATACTATTGGTTTTGGCGTTCCGCCTTGTTCTTCTCCATCTTTTCATACTCTTGGAAGAACTGTGGCAGGTTGTGCATGTCAATGCGGCGGTTCAGGATGATTTCATGCTTTGAATTCATGATGAACATGGCCGGATTGCCGCTCTCGTAGATGCCGAAGTAGTCCAAATAGTCAATGTTGCCCTTGTTGCCCCCCACATTTGTCCACGGGTAGTTGTTTTCCTTGACGTATTTCTTCCAGGCCTCGATGGTGTCGTCATTGCCGATGGCATAAACGTCGAAGTTGCGCTGACCAATGGTCTCCAAGGAGTCGTACACTTGCCGCAGGGCTTTGGATTCCTTCTTGCAAGTGGGACAATTGGGATCATAGAACCAGATGATGGTGTAGGGCTTGGTCATCCTATAGGAGGAGTGCCAGAATCGTGCGTCATCGGTAAGATTGGTGTCGGGAATGATGAGCTCCGGGGCAATCTTGCCAATCAGTGTGGGCTCCAGTCTCTTGATTCGTTTTTGGTATTTGCCAACCAGGTCTTCGTCCATCCAGTAGCACTTGCCGGCCAGCTGATTGTTTTTAGCAATGTGGCAGAACACAGCGTCGTGGCCCACAATCTTGCTGGTTTCAAACTGATACGACAACCAGTCCACGCAATAGTGGTACATGAAAGTGTCCTTCTCAGTCTTGGCCAGGAACATATCAATGTATTTGTTGATGGTATCTGACTCCTGATGGTAGAGCAGTTTGGTAAAATAATCCTTGAGTTTGGGGTCGAACGACGGGATGTAGATGAAACGGTGGTCGCCAAGATCGAAGTTGTCCCAGTAGTGTTCGCGGTAGTATGCAGCCTGTGCCTCGTAGTTGGGTTCACCGTTCTCTTTCTTGTATTCGGGTATCTCAATCTGCATATAAGATTTCTGCATCTTGGAGAAGAGATAGTCAGGATGCTTGTCAATGATTTCGTGGTTGATGAAATCCAGCATCTCATCATTGATCTTGTTTAACTTGTTCTTGTAGAAATCCGCGCTGTCCTTTTGGCCGGCAGCGTCAAAGTCTTTGTATTTCTTGGACCATTCATTGGCAGATTTCTGTGCGACGGCCGTTCTGCGCTGGAATTTCAGCATCTCGTCGTTCTCAGGGGAGTTCTTCGTGCTGAAATGCTCCACATTGGTGGTGGTGTCCAGGTTGTATTCAAAGTGCTGGTTGCGGTCGATGATGAAGTTGAGATAGAGCTTCTTGTCTCCCGAAACGAGCGAGTACAAGCCGTCATCATAGCGGGTGTCCCCTTTGAACACGAACTTGCCCGGCGCTACAGGTGTGGTGGAATCTTTCAGTATCAGCTTGTCATTGTAATGGATGACCAGATACACCAACTTGTCTTTGGAATCCTTGATGTTGAACACAATCTCATGCCCCTTTTGCTGGCCAGAAGCATTGCTTTTCCCTTTTTGTGCATACAGATTTCCACACAGGAAAGCTGCAATAATACACAATAGTAAAAATTGTTTTTTCATACTAAATGATTATGTCTTTTTACTCTATGCTCTAAATACTAAACTCTAATCTCTAATCTCTAATCTATCAATACTCAATTGTCCTTTCTCTGTCTCAAAGAATTTTTGCAGCTCATTTAACGACATTTGCCGTGCAATTATTGTATGGTAATTGGAATTATCGACCAGCAGCAGCACGGGAGTGGTCATAATGTCGAAATATTCGATAAAATCGATGTTCTGTTCCCCGTTGGAGGTGCTCAGGTTGATCCAGTCCCAGAGGTTATGCTCGTCGGAGAACTGCTTCCAGCGGTCGTGGTCGTCATTGACCTCCACGGCGAAAACCTCGAAATTGTAATCCTCGGCGTGCTCCGTGTACATCTGGTGCAGCACGGGAGTCATAGCCTGACAGTGGTCGCAGTCGGGATCCCAAAACCAGATGACGGTGTATTTGGTTTTAATGTCGTTGGTGGAGTGGGGCTCGCCATCAATATCGTGCGAGATAAGCTCGGGAATCTTTGCTCCGGCCAAAACGCGGCGCAGCGACTCTATTTTTCGCTTGATGGCCCCTTCACGTCCATCTTCTATCCAATCGTGACCGTAGTTGTCATACAGGTGTACAAGCACAGGATCGTAAACAGGATCGTGGATATCCATCAATGTAAAGAAATGCTTTAGATAATAATTCTTTACTGTCTCATTTTTACAACGTTGTAGTATGTTGTTCATAGAGGCAATGATAGAATCGGAATCATCTTCCCGCATCACCCAACGGTCGATGCTTTGAAAGTTGGCTACAGGCGTGTGCAGCAGGCGGGACTCTGAATAGTCCAGATCCTCTATCATTTGCATGTCTTTGGCTAAATCCTCTTCAGGTGTGTTTCTGCCCATCTGATAGGTGCCGTAAGCAGCCATGATATATTTGGCGGCAAAACTTTCCGGCATGGTTCTGAGATACTCTTCGCACACTTCGCGCACGTTGGGCGTGTAAACGGTCATCATCCGGTTGCGGAACGAGTACAGGATGTCGTTCTCAGGTGATCCGTCTATGGCGATGTCGTTGATGACGTACCCGGATGCGGAGTCCACATGCTGAGTGTGTGTAACAGTGAGCTTGTTGTCTTGGTTGATGACAAGCTCACAGATGGGGGTGGACATGGTGTGTGATGGGTCGAAAACGGAAAGCAGATACACGCCGCAGGGCAAGTTGCATTTGCTTCTCTTGAAGGTTGCTACACCGTTTTTGACCACGGCACTGTCCGCCAGATAGTACTCGCTGCCATAAAACCCTTGTAGGTATAGTTTTTCGACATCTTCTACCGTTTTGACTTTGATGTTGTATCTGTTGACGGTAGGGGTGCCGTCAGGAAAAACAATCTGGGCGGATGTGATGCCGGCAAAGAAAATGGCCAGCCAAGTGAACCAAAATATTTTAATCAAACTGTTCATCAGTCTTTGATCATTTCGCGGATGTCCATCATGATTTTCTTGGCGATATTGTCGGCCATGCTGTCGGTCATGGCTTCGGCGTATATGCGGAGGATGGGCTCGGTGTTGGAGCTGCGCACGTGTACCCAGCTGTCCGGGAAGTCGATTTTCACTCCGTCGATGGTGTTGACCTCGTATTGGGCGTATTTCTCCGCAATGCTGTTGAGCAGCTTGGGAATGTCAATGCCAGCGGTGAGTTCGATCTTGTTTTTGGAGATGTTGTAGTCGGGGTAAGAGGAGCGCAGTTCGATGCAGTCCTTGCCGGACGTTGCCAGATGGGAGAGGAACAGGGCCACGCCCACGAGCGCGTCGCGGCCGTAGTGCAGTTCGGGATAAATGACACCTCCGTTGCCCTCGCCGCCAATTACGGCGTTAGTCTCTTTCATCTTCTCCACCACGTTGACCTCGCCCACGGCGGAGGCATTGTAGTCCACACCGTACTTGCGGCTCACATCGCGCAGCGCGCGGGTGGAGGAGAGGTTGGAGACGGTGTTGCCGGGCGTGTGGGCCAGAATGTAGTCGGCCACGGATACCAGCGTGTATTCTTCGCCGAACATCTCGCCGTCAGGTTTGATGATGGCCAGGCGGTCCACGTCAGGATCGACCACAAAGCCCACGTCGTAGTTTCCTTTCTTCATGGCCTCGGAGATACCGTACAGGTGCTCCGGGATGGGCTCCGGGTTGTGCGCGAACACGCCGTTGGGCTCGTCGTTCAGGACGGTGACCTTGCGGACGCCCAGTTGCTTCAGGAGCGGCGCAACGGAAATGGAACCGGTGGAGTTCACGGCATCCACGATGACGGAGAAATCAGCCTGGGCAATGGCTTCTTTGTTGACCAACGGCAAGTTCAGTACCGCGTCGATATGGTCTTGGATTGCGTTTTCGTAATAGGTATAGCTGCCAAGTTCATTGACTTCGGCATAGTTGAAATCACGGTCGGCGGCAATTTGTTGCAGGCGCTTGCCCTCTTCACCGGAGATGAACTCGCCCTTGGCATTGAGCAGCTTGAGGGCGTTCCAGTGCATGGGGTTGTGCGAGGCGGTGATGATGACGCCGCCGTCGGCATGATGATGCAGCACGGACATTTCCGTTGTCGGGGTGGTGGAGAGTCCGGTGTCGATGACGTCGGCGCCCATGCCTTGCAGCGTGCCGCATACCAGGCGGCTCACCATGTCGCCAGACACGCGCGCGTCGCGTCCTACCACAAGGGTTATCTTGCCTTCCGCGCCGCCTTTGCGCAAGAGCGTGACGAATGCAGAAGTGAGTTCAATAATGTCAATGGGGGTAAGGTTTTCGCCAACCTTCCCACCGATGGTTCCTCGAATTCCGGAGATAGATTTTATGAGTGACATAGGGTGTTTTTATTAAGACCGCAAAAGTACAAAAAAAAGCGATTTATTGATTGATCTATCAGAGGTGTTTTAGAGTCCCGTTATATGACTGTCATACAATGGTTAAACAATATTCACCGATTCTATGCAGCCCTTCAATGATACGATTGCGTTGCACTTGGCGTGGTTGCGAAACTGCGTTGGCATAGTGTGATAATTGAGATTGACGTATGCCTGTGACGCGGCTTAATGCTGAAAGAGTGGTGTACTGCTGAACTTCATGAAGCAAGGCGCTTATTCTTTTTTCGAACACCAACTTGTAATTTCCGCTTTTGATATCATCAGGAAGTGGGTCACCATCCTTTATGCAACCCTCAATATGAAAACTGACATTTTCCAAAGTCTCTTTTTGCAGGCCCTGAAATGTCTTGCTGGTGGTAAGAATAGCACCTCCTATTGTTGCGTCATAAATGTATGCGGCGTAATTTTTGCCACACCAGTCCACTAATACTTTGATTGTTGTCATACTTTTGATGTTATTGTGTAATTACTTTATTTCCATCCTGCTTGCTTGAAAATACTGCTAAGATAGAAGTCGTCCAAATCGTCAGAAGGCTTTTTGTTGACGGTTACCTTGCCTTTTTTCGTAGGATGTTTAAATTGTCGGTGATCTCCTTTTGTGTAAGCTAAATACCAACCATCGTCCAACAGCATCTTGATCACCTCTCTGACTTTTTTCGTTTTCATAAGTGACAAATATTATGTTAAGGTTTTCACTTGCAAAAATAGTATTATTTTTAATATGATTTTGCTGCTTGTGGAAAAAATAATTACTTTTGCAGTGAATATTTCAGTAGTGAATACCATACCTTATTTTCTAATTTGAATTATTAATGAAAAAACTCCTGATCCTTTGTCTTATAGCGTTTGTTTCAGCTATTGTTGCCGCCCAAACCACGGGCATCATCCCTACGCCGCAACAGGTGGAGATGCGCCAAGGCGAACTGCTGTTGACCGCCGCTTCCGATTGCAAACCGATGAAAGAACTGATTTCCTCATTTCCCGTTGACACCAACGCCGATCAGGGCTACATTCTGGAAGTGACAGAAAAAGGTGTTTTGATACAGGCATTTACCGAAACGGGCCTTTTCTATGGCGAGCAGAGCCTCAAACAGATGTTGCGGTATTTTGCCAAAGAAGATGGTCGGGTGGCGATACCTTGTATGCGCATCGTGGATTATCCCAAATTGAAATATCGCGGCTGGATGGATGATATCAGTCGCGGCCCGATTGTGAACATGGAGTTCCTGAAACGCATGATCGCCACGATGGCCGAGTACAAGATGAACTTCTTTAATCTATACACCGAGCATGTTTTCAAACTGGATGACTATTATGACATAGCGCCTACCGATGGCCTTACAGCCGTCGAAATCAAGGAGTTGGAAGAGTATGCTGCCCAATACCACATCGAGTTTTTCGGCAACCAGCAATGTCTTGCCCATGCGGAGAAAACGCTGTGCATTCCCTATTATCAGGAGATGGCCGACACCAAGGCGAATTGGAATCCGGGGAAATCGAAAGATTTTCTGAAATATGAGCTGGAAACAGTCGCGAAAGCCTACAGCTCTCCATTTTTCAATATCAATTGTGATGAAACAGAAGCGCTGGGTTCGGGCAAGGCTCGCAACTATGTGGCCAGCCATGGCGGTGCTTCGCAGGTCTATGCCGACCATATCAAGTGGGTGTACAATGTGCTGAAACCGCTCGGCAAGCGCGTGATGATGTGGGGCGACATTGCGGCAAAAGATTCTGCAATCACGGCACAATTGCCCAAGGACATGTTGATGATTGTGTGGGCTTACTCGCCGCTGGACAGTTATGTGAGCATGATGGAGACGTTTAAAAAACAGGGACTTGAGTTTATGGTGGCTCCGGGTATGAGCATGTGGGGCTCCGTATTTCCGAGTTATGATACTTACACCAAAAATATCGCCAACTTGGTGCGCGACGGCTACCAGCAGGGTGCTTTGGGTATGATGAACACCGCGTGGGACGACTCGGGCGAGTCGCTCATCAACAGCGCGTGGCACGGCATGTGCTGGGCGGCGGAGATGGCGTGGAAACCGTTGGAAAGTACTGAGCCGAAAGCTGCAGATTTGGAGCGTGAAACTCGTCTGAATACCTTCAATCCGCTGTTTGAGCGTCGTTTTGCCGCCCCAGCCGACCATTTCCAGCTGATGCGCGATTTGGAAAAGGTGGATGTCCAGAACTTCTTCAATAGCGGAGCGCTGTATGAGAGCATTTGGGATTTCTATCCGACAAAAGTGAGTGATGAGACTTATCGCGAGAACCGGCGCGCGTATGACCTGATCAATCGCAGTATAGACCAATATAAATATTATGGTCAGAAGGATTCGCTTCAGTTTTCGGCTCCGATGCGCATTGCCTATTATGTGGCGTGGCATCAGATGGCAGTCGCCAAACGCAATATGCTTCGGTACAATTTATATCAGTATCTGCAAGGAAATCCTTTTCTTGAAAAAGATGATATTGCAGAAATCATAAGGGAAGAAATAGAACTGCTGCATGTGGTTAAGCAGATGTATCTGCATTTGTGGGATGAAGAGTGCCGGCCTTACAGTCGCGACATCGTGGAGAAACGCTACGATCGCGTGGCGCAGGAGTTGATGGATATTCCCAACCATGTGCTGATGACTTCGCAGCTTAACGACAAGGGTGGGGTGGAGGTTACCATGCGAACCCTCTTCGATGACCAGCCCATCTATTACACCACTGACGGACGCAAACCCTGTGTGGGCGAAAACAAGTACGTCGGTCCTATCACGCTCACGCAGTCGGCCACCGTGCGTGCCATGACGCGCAATGCAATGGGCGAGGAGGTGCTCTCTGAACAGTATGTGCTGCTCCACAAGGGCTTGGGCAAATTGTCGAAGCTGAACACGCGCTATGCTGATTACCGCCCTGAGTACGCCGCGTCGGGTGAAGGTGCGCTGGCGGATGGTAAGATTGGCGGCGACGCATACAACGACGGCAACTGGCAAGGTTACTGGGGCAACAATATAGATGTGGAGTTTGATTTTGGGAAGGTTACCCAGTTGAACCGTGTCAAGATGCGCTTTTTCCAGAATATCCACGATTGGATCATGTCGCCCAACATGGTGGATATTTACACTTCTAAAAACGGAAAAGACTATGTGCTGAACATAGCAATGGTTGACCTGGAAGTGGACTATGATTCGGCGGATCCCAACATATACACGCTGCAGGCGGGTGGTTTGAATCTCAAGTCGCGCTACGTGCGGGTGGTGGTGAAAAACGCCGGTCCGCTGCCGAAGTGGCACCAGGCCAAAGGGCAGCCGTCGTACATTTTCTGTGACGAGATTGTTTGGGAGTGACTACTAAGGCGGGCCGTTAGGTTTGCTATGCTTGTTAACCTGGGGTAAGGTGCGAGGCACGAGCACCGCCACTTCTCGCATATCAATTTCCATTCTGCTGAAGGCGAACAGCTTCTTTCCGAGGTCTTTCAGCGATGCGCCGATGTGATATACGGTATCGTCGACAATCAAGAAGCGGTCGTGGTAGCGGGGACTTTCGCGTATGGTGATGGGCGGATATTGTCGGTTGTGCCGTTCAAGGTCCAGCGCCAGTGTTTCGGATAGTTGCTTTGTGACAATTTCCGCAAGCACCCCCTCGTTTCGTTTTGCCAGCATAAGAAGCACTGACTCGTCAATGTAGTTGTCAATCAAAACAATCCTTCGCTTCGCCGACTTGATCAGTTCTGATGCGAAAGCATACGCGTCGAATATTTGTCCGTCATAGAAGATGCCTTCTTTGACTTGTACACCTTGATTCAAACATTGAAACACTTCGTCTATTCGTTTATCTGCTTCAATTTGACGATGCTCAAGTTCTATCAGTCTTTGTCTGATCTGTATATTTGAAGACAAAACATGTCGCATCGTAGTAAAAGCTCGCATAATTTGAATGTTTGTTGCGATTGCTTTTTCAGTATGCAGAACACTGCTGAGCATGGCCACACCGTTTTCAGTAAAAGCGTAAGGGGCATATCGAGTACCGCCCCTTTGTTTTGAGGTCGCAATTTGCGACCTCAAACAAACCAGTTCTTCTTGGTCCAACCTAAACATGAAATCTTGCGGGAACCTTTTGACATTGCGATTCACCTGTTCCTTCAATCTTTTGGTTTCAACACCATACAGCATAGCCAAGTCGCGGTCAAGTATCACTTGTTGTCCCCGAATCACAACAATCATGGATTCTATGGAGGATTGTAGTTTATCGCATGGTGGCATTTTTTCATCATGTTGATTCATAATGAATTCGCCTTTCCCCACGGATGCCGAATAGTTTTCTGTTTTCATCGTAAATTAATTTGTTTAAAAGTCGCTGCAAATATAAAAATAATTTTTAATATGTTGAAATTCAATACATTATTAAGAATTGATTGTTAAAAATATCAAGCTTTTCATTCGAGCGTATCTCCCCAACCCCGCTAGGAGTTACAGCTTAATACTCTGGGTTAAGATGCGTGGCACTCTTGTTGCGCTTTCAAAAAATATGTACCTTTGCAGCGGAATTAGAAAAATAATATTCTAAACAGTGTATAAAATCATTATTGTATTCCTTTCCTTGCAGCTCGCCATGCCACTACTAACCTTAGCCCAGCCCGATTGCGGCACGGTAACTGACTATGATGGCAATGTGTACCAAACCGTGCAGCTGGGCAAGCAATGCTGGATGCGCGAGAATCTGCGCGTGACGCACTACGCGGACGGTACGCCGCTGGAACTGGGAACCGTCACAGACGCATCCGCACGCTGCTACTACTATCCCGATGGCGTGGCTGCCAATGCGGAACGCTACGGGCTCCTCTACAGCTGGTTCACCGCCCTCAATGGGGCTAAACCTACGGAGGATGTTCCCAGCGGCTTGCAAGGCATCTGCCCCAAGGGCTGGCACCTGCCCTCCAACTTCGAGTGGATGGGGCTGGAAGACTTCCTTGGCTACAAGGACGAGCACCGTTGCGGCACGGATGTGAACAATGTGGCCAAGGCCATGGCCTCTTCCGAAAACTGGATCCTGGATGTGATGACCACGGCTCCCGATTGTTCCATTATGAATAACCCCGCCGCTAACAACTCCTCAAAACTCAATATACTGCCCGCCGGAAGTTTCTGGAACAGCTACTACGGCTTTGGCACCAATACCGGCTTCTGGACCGCCTCCGATGGCAGTGATGTGACTTCGCCCATACACTACCTCGTGAACACCAACGCCACTGTTGAAATCAACTGCACACCCAAAGAGGCTGCATACTCCGTGCGATGCCTGCACGATTGAACGATGACTATGAACGATAATCTTTTAATCTCCTAATCTTTTCATCTTTTAATCTCCCCTTTACCTCATGAACCTCATTCACCCCATGTACCCCATTTACCCTTTTACCCTATGACATTTGATACATTACGCCAACAATACTCCATTTTCACCTACGAAGGATACGAATACCATCTGCAGGATGGGGATTTGCATATACAGTTTTTCTACAAGATAGGGGAGAAGATTGCCTTTCAGCCGAAGATGGTGCTGAAGGCCGGTAAATATGCCCAATATCCGGAAGATTTGAAGTCGCTGGAGGGCATTATCTTCAATATCGGCATGATCGAACTCATCAGCTACTGGAAGTGCACGTGCAGTCCCTTGGTGCACATCAAGCCTTACAAGCTCAACAGTGAGCAGGCGTACTGGTGGCGCAAGCTTTACTGGTATGGGCTGGGCGAGTTCTGTTACAAGAACAAGATCAAGTGCGATCCCAACGATTTTCTGGACTTTACCTTCGCGGTCGGAGCTCCGGAGGCCAGCGCATTGCAGTTTCCGAGAGTTCCCGAGAGTGCACGCGTCATCGTGCCCGTGGGCGGGGGCAAGGATTCGGTGGTAACGCTGGAGGAGCTGCGCACCGAGCGCGAGGTCGTGCCCTTCATCATCAACCCTCGCGGGGCCACGCTCGAGTGCGCGCGCATTGCGGGATTCCGTGCGCCGGAGGACATGATCGTGCTCCAACGCCAGATCGATCCCAACCTGCTGACACTGAACGCCGAAGGCTATCTCAACGGCCATACGCCGTTCTCTGCCATGCTTGCTTTCTATACCACTTTGCTGAGCGCCGTCACTGGCATCCGCGAGGTGGCCCTCTCGAACGAGTCGAGCGCCAACGAGCCCACCATCCCGGGTACTTACATCAACCACCAGTACTCCAAGTCGCTGGAGTTTGAGCAGGATTTCCGGCAGTATGTGCAAGCGTTTATGGGTGACATCAACCACTATTACAGCCACTTGCGCAATCTGACGGAACTGCAGATTGCCGAGCGTTTCGCCCGCTATCCCGCCTATTTCAAGGTGTTCAAAAGCTGCAATGCGGGCAGCAAGGAGGACAAGTGGTGCTGCAACTGCCCCAAGTGCCTCTTCGCCTACATCATCCTGTCGCCTTTCATCGATGATGCCACTATGATTGACATCTTCGGAGAAGATCTCCTTGACAAACCGAGTCTGGCACAGACCTTCGATGAGCTGGCGGGCCTGTCGCTCAACAAGCCTTTCGAGTGCGTGGGCACCATCGGCGAGGTGAACGAGGCTCTGCACCGCATCCTTGACAGCCGTAAGGACAAATATTTGATAAAACACTACATTAATAAACAATTATCTCAATTAGAAGACGGCATGCTGGACGAATACTACGCCATGGCACCGTAGGATAGATGAGAGATGATAGATTAGAGATGAGAGACTGGAAGCCGAAACAACACACAAACTCTAATCTATTATCTATTAATCGATACTCTCTAATCTCTAATCTCTAATCTTTATGAAACCAACCTTATTGATTCTCGCTGCCGGCATGGGCAGCCGCTACGGCGGATTGAAACAACTGGACCGCATGGGTCCGAATGGTGAAACCATCATGGACTATTCCGTGAAGTATGCGCTGGAAAGCGGCTACGGCAAGGTGGTCTTCGTGATCCGCCGGAGCATGGAGTCGGATTTCCGGCAATATGTGATTTCGCGGTATGTGGACAAGATTGCCGTGGAGTGCGTGTTTCAGGAATTGGACATGCTTCCCGAGGGCTTCAGTGTGCACCCCGAGCGCAAGAAACCGTATGGCACGGCACACGCCATCTTGGTGGCCAAAGACGCTGTGAAAGAGCCGTTTACGGTAATCAACGCCGACGACTTCTACGGCCGCGAGGCTTTCGAGGTGATGGCAGACTTTTTGCAGAATGCGCCGGTCACGGTGCCGCCCACGTATGCGATGGTGGGCTATCGGCTGGACAAGACCCTGTCGGAGCACGGCACTGTGTCGCGCGGCGTATGCAGCACGGACGAGCAGGGCTTCTTGAAGACTATCGTGGAGAATCGCAAAATTGGCTACACGGAGAATGGCATTGAGAACAACGAGGAGAATCTTCATAATCTTTTCAAAGGTGATGAACCTGTGAGCATGAATTTCTGGGGTTTCACGCCCGATTTCTTCGATTGTCTCAACGACCTCTTTGTGGATTTTCTTAAGGAGAATAAAGATAACATCACGGCGGAATTTCCAATCCCCAATGTGGTCTCGTACTTGATGAACAGCGGCAAGGCTTGCGTGAAGGTGCTCCACAGCAGTGCCGAGTGGTTCGGCGTGACCTACCAGGAGGACCGTCCCATGGTCGTTGCCAAGCTAGCAGCCATTGGGTAATGTGCAATGGGTAATGAATTAATAATTCCTCATTCCTCCTAATCTTCTAATCTTCTAATCTTCTAATCTTCTAATCTCTTCCTCCCAACCTCAAAACCTCAGCAGGGTATCGTCATCGGACGGGTCAAGGGTGAATAGGTCTTCGTATTCATCCACGCGAATGACGAAAAGGCCTTTTTCGTGCGCATACTTGTCCGATTCGCGATCATAATTTATGGCAGCTACTGCTGCCAGTATCTCTTTGTGTGCATATTCCTGGCTCAATTCCTTGAAATAGCCCATTTGTTGGATGAAATGGTCGATGTCGCCCTTGGTGCAGTTGATTTTCACCTCCACCACAATGGCGATGGTGTCGTCCACTAACACAAGATCGTATTCGGCTTTTAGCCCAGTGCTCTTTCTGTGTCGTTTGTAATTCTTCCAGCAGTGGTGGATGTTGTAGCCACGCTCCTGGAACATCTTCAGTGATGGATACTCCATCAAACCCTCCAAGATGTGTCCCGACTGCGAGAAGAATTGGTTTCTCAAATCCACCGTCTCCTTGTGGAACGCTTTCCTTTCCTGGGCCCATTCCTCTTTTTGGCGTTTCCATTCCTCCTCGTCTTTGCGTTTCTGTTCCTCGTCTTTGCGTTTCTGCTCCTCTTCTCTGCGCTTTTCTTCCTCCTCTCTACGCTTCTGCTCTTCCTCTCTACGCTTCTGCTCTTCCTCCTCTTTGCGCTTCTGCTTCTCTTCTTCGCGTTTCCAATCCTCTTCCCATTTCATTTTCAGACGCTTTAGCTCTTCCTTGTGTTGTCGCTCGTTTTCGCGCATTTGGCGTGAGGTTTCCAGAATCATTTCTTTCAATTCTGCCCAAGTGGGCATGTCTTTTTCTGATGTGATAATGTCTAACATAGTTATTGCTTTAAATAGTTAATGAACAATATTTGTTTCGGATGCAAAAATAGTATATTTCTTTTACAAAACAATATTATTTGCAAAAATATATGTTGATTTTAACAAATAATTATTAAATAACACTTTTCCACCCCCTTTCACCCCTTTCACCCCTTTCACCTCTTGTTCCCTTTCTCCCCACCATTCCGCCAGCTTGCTGGCGGAACCCCCATCGTTCACCGTTTATTATCCGCGGCGGAACCCCCAACGTTACCCACAATTTCTGCTGATTAACTTTTTTTAACAAATTCAAAGTGTTGAAAATGAGTGTGTTGATGAAAAAAGTTATCAACATAAGGCTGGGATTATGGGGATAAGTGTACTTTTGCCGCCGATTTGGAAAGTGTGTTTAGGAATTTTTGGAATTAAGAAACTGATAATCAATAACTAATAGCCAAAGACTAAAGACTGAAGGCTGTAGACTTGAAACTTGATACTTGATACTTGAAACTGAAGACCAAAGACTATAGACTAACGACTATTACAAATAGAATAATAATAACAATAAATACAAATCTTATGAAAAAGAAACTATCATTTTTGTGCGCATTGCTGTTACTAACCGCAAGCGTGACCATGGGACAAACACCGACCGCTGCTAATACGCAGTTTCCAAATCCTGGATTTGAAACATGGACCAATCACAGTGGTGCTACTGCAGCCCAGGGAACTAAAGAAGTCCCAGATAATTGGCATACCTTTGATGAAGTGCAATATGATGCACCAGATATAAACACTATATTCTGGGGACATTCAAAAGACATTGCCAAAAAAACAAGCCATTTTAAGTTGACAGGATCTGAGGCTTATAGAGGAAAATCGTGGCAACTTGCTGCTCACGAAGTTAATATCTTAGTAACAATTCTAGCTAATGGAACAGCCACTTCCGGTCGAACTCGTGTGGGCTCAAATACTGTTACAGATAATTCAAATTATAACTATTCAGATCTTACCAATACTAGCAGTTATGGCAATGGGCACTTTTATTGGACTTTTATAGGATGCCCCGATTCTATGTCTTTTTATTACAAGACCAGTTGGTCATCAACCACTAATGAACCTTTAATCAAGGTGTATCTTCATAAAGGCAGCTGGTACGACCATGCAGACGGAGCCGTCAATACATCTTCTACTGGAACAACTCAAGATTATACTGATGCTAATTTGGTGGCATACTGTCAGACTTCGTTTGCAACATCATCCACCTCGTGGAAACGTTTTGTTCATAAGTTCGATAATTATTCGAATAATAACAGCAACAACGATAATGATTATTCCACCATTACCCGTCCGGAATATATTTTGGCCTCTTTTTCTACCAATAAAACGGCAGGTGGTGGCTCCTCATCTGACAAACTCTCTTTGGACGAGCTCTTTTGTATATATGATAAAGGTCTAGCTTCATTGACCATTAGTGGTACGGAAAGTATTATTAATAATACAGCAAAGAATTATTTCAACGGGCAGGAGTTTCTAACACACGAACCTACACGAAGCTATAATTCCGCGGGAGATCCTGATGCACTTTACAACAGTGGCACGGCAACATGGGATTATCCCACATGTATTTCCGCCAGTAGTATTCCACAGATTACTGCTACACCCAAATCCAAACTTATTTCAGTTTTTCAAGTGACACAGGCGAATGCCTCCAATAATTACAAGGCTACTATTTACGTGAAGCATAACGATAACTCTACATTTTATTATTATATACAGTTTAAAGTTGCTCCTACTGTCACACTTTCTTCCAACAAAGACCAGACAGTATGCGCAGGTACTGCCATCAATGCTATTACGGTAACAGCCAACAATGGCACAGCCACGGTGAGTAACCTGCCTTCAGGACTCTCTTTTAATCAATCTACAGGCAAGATTACGGGTACACCTACCGCCAGCGGCACTTATACGGTCACGGTGAGTAACAGTGCATGTTCCGTAGAAGAAACGGGCACCATCACGGTGAACCCGCTGCCGACCATTACCCTTACCAACAACGGTGTCATTAACGTTTGTGAAGGCCAGCAGGTCAATGTGTCTGCATCCGGTGCCAACACTTATTCTTGGAGCGATGGTTTGGGTAGCGACGCGGTTGCCCATCCCACAGCTTCCGGTACTTATACCGTCACGGGAACCAACACTACCACGGGTTGCTCCAATACGGCTACGGCCTCGGTAACCATTAATCCGCGGCCCAACGTTACCCTTACCCCCAACGCCACAACCGTGTGTACCCCCGCTACCATCTCGCTTACTGCAGGTGGTGCGGACAGCTACTCATGGGCAGGTATTGAGAGTAACGCCAATCCGGCGGTTGCTTCAGCGGCTGGTACTTACAATGTTACGGTTACGGGTACCAACAATACCACGGGTTGCTCCAATACTGCCTCCCAAACCGTTACCGTGAACCAGACTCCTTCGGTTCAGATCACGGGCAACAATGCATTCTGTGCCGGCGATTCCAGCACATTGTCCGTTACCAGCACGCCCAATGGCGCTACCTTCGTGTGGTCAGATATGAGCACAGCCAATACGCTCAAGGTCAAGACTGCTGGCAAGTACTATGTGACCGGTACGCTCAACGGCTGTGAGGGCAGTGACACGGTGAATGTGACGGTGTATAGTATTCCCGAGGCTCCTACCACCACCTCTAATTCCATCTGCGGCACGGGCGCAGTTGCCCTTTCTGCTTCCGGCGCAGGTGGCACGTGCTATTGGTATGCCAACAATACCACATCCGAATCCCTGACTTCAGGCAACACTTATACGCCCACACTGAACACTGTGGGTGCCATGACCTATTATGTGAGCGTGCGCTCCAACGAGGGTTGCGAGTCCTCTCGCGAACCGGTGACCGCCACCGCATACGCCGTCCCCGCTACTCCGACAGTTTCCAATATCGCCCATTGCGGGGCAGGGGAGTTCACTTTGACGGCCACAACCGCCCAAGGTACCACCGCACATTGGTTCACCGATGCAGCGGCCACCCAACCCGTCAACAATCCGAATGTGTCGGTCAGCAACACTACACCATATTATATATATGTTTCAGATGAACATTGTAACAGTGACACTGTTTCCATGACCATCACCATCAATGAAATCCCGGCCAAGCCCACGGCTATCACCGCAACTTCGATTTGCGACCATGGTACCTCCCAATTGAGCGCCACGCCTGCTGCCGGTTGTGTGCTGAACTGGTTCAACACAAGCGATGTTTCAGGAGAACCGCTTCCATCAGATGCTACTTTTACGACAGGTCAGCTTTCCTCCTCCCGCAAGTATTTTGTGGTGTCCAAGAACAACACCACGGGCTGTATGAGCGAAGTGGACTCCGTCACGGTAAACGTGTATCCCAAGCCCGGCACGCCCAGTGTGCAAAACACCACCGTGTGTACAACTGGCCCTGTGACCTTGTCCGGTACCGCCGGAACGGATGCCAATACGTTGAAATGGTATAACGCCGCCGATGAATATTTGTACACCGGAACTTCATACGAAGCCAACATCACGGCAACCTCCACCCAGTTTAAGGTGGCTTCCTATAATTCTGAAACAGACTGTGTGGGTGACAAGGTGACGATGACGGTGACGGTGGCCGATGCCATTACCGCCCCGACGGTTGCTACTACCGTGTATGCATGCGGCGGCAATGCGGCGTTGAGTGCCACAGCTCCTGCCGGCATACTGCACTGGCTCAATGCATCCAATACGGAATTGGCTACCGGTTCTACCTATAATGTCAACAATATCGCAGCCGCCACTGTTTACAAAGTGGCTGCAGTGGTGGGCAACTGCTCCAGCGATACCATCTCGCTGACGGTGCACCCCGCCGAAGTGCCTGCTGCTCCTACCGCTGCCGACTCCAGCCGTTGCGGCGCCGGCACAATTACTCTCGCTGCCCAGGTGGGCAATGGCTTGGCTTGCCGCTGGTACGCCGGAGAGAATACAGATGCAGTCCTTTCTGAAGAGAATACCTATACACCTAACATTACGAATACCACTACCTATTATGTAGCGGCTATCAATACTACCACGCAATGTATTTCCGCCACACGCACGCCTGTGCAAGCGGTGGTGAACCCGCTGCCGAATACTCCGACCACCACGCCGGTGGCTCATTGCGGTGCTGGTACCTACGAGTTGTCCGCCGGAGCCAATGGCAACGTCAATGGCAACCTGCAATGGTATGCCGATGCCGAGGGCACATTGACCGTGACCAGTCCCGTGACCATCGAAGGTGACTCCACGTACTATGCCGCCTGGATCGATAATCTGAACTGCCGCAGTGAACTTGCCCCGCTGACTGTGACCATCAACCCGATTCCGGCTCTCCCGACGGCTACCAGCCCGGATCCGATTTGTAGCAACTCGAGTGTACAAGTGACCCTGAATGCCACTCCTGGTCAGAATGGCGATGTCTGCCGCTGGTACAATGCCGATCAGGTATATCTTAACAGATTTGGTGATCAATACGTTCCGACTGTCTCTGCTCCCACAACATATTATGTGACTACCTATAACAATACCACTCAATGCCAGAGTGATTACAAACCTTTGCATGTGGTCATCAACTCCGTGCCTGCTACTCCGACTATTAGCGGACAATCACGCTGTGGTGCGGGTACGGTAACTTTCACTGGCACGGTGTCGGCTCCCAATACCTTCAGATGGTACTCTGCTGACGAGGCGCAACTGTTTGAGGGCGGCTCTTTCACTACCTCCACATTGGAGGAGACTACCAATTTCAAGGTGTCCACCATTGACACGGTGACGGGCTGCGAGAGCCAAAAGGCAACCATCACGGCCACGATTCATCCTGCAGTGGTTGCTCCTGAGGTAACCACACCGCAGACTCTTTGCGGTACAGGCACGACCACGCTGACCGCCTCTACTACTCAAGGCAACAGCCTGCGCTGGTATGAGGACGCAGAGGGTCAAAACCAGTTGAGCGACGGTAGCTATACCACACCTTCTCTGACGGAAGGCCAGTCCTACACCTATTATGTAGGTGCATACAATGCAAACTGCTCTGGCCCGTTGGCATCCATCACGGTGAATGTCTATGCCAAACCGACTATCGAAAATGTGACGGATAACAACCGTTGTGGCGAAGGCGATGTGCAATTGAGCGCAACGGCCAGTACCGATGCACAGGTGCGTTGGTATGAGGCGGCTACTGGAGGAGAGCCCATCTCCACGGGAAGCACGCTGTCATTAACCAACCTGCAAATGCCGAGCACGACCGTGCGCTATGCCGAGGCTTACAATAACACCACGGGCTGCTATAGCACTACCCGCACACCTGTGACGGCTTACGTTTATGAAACCTATACGCTGAACGATCCTCAAGTGGCTTGCGACAGCTTGGTGTGGAATGGCCAGACCTACAATGCAAGCGGCAATTACCCCAAGACATTGACCTCCATTCATGGTTGCGACAGCGTGGTAACCTTGCAACTGACCATTAATAATACGAAACGTACCACGGTGGATAGCACCGTGTGCGACGCCATCTCTTGGCTCGGACACAACTACAGCGAAAGTGGCATATACGTGGATACGCTGACTGCTGCCAGCGGTTGCGACAGCATCGTGACGCTGAACCTGACGGTGAACCGTTCCACGGAGGGTACCGACAACTTGACGCTCTGTAGCGCCCAGCTTCCGTATGATTATAATGGTTATCAGATTACACAGGCAGGAACATTTACTGTTACGATTGACAATACCGTCGGTTGCGACAGTGTGATTACCCTTAATGTGGAGGTGAACCCGACACCGGGTCTTCCGACAATTACGAAAAAGACTCGTTGCGGTGAGGGCAGTATCGCGCTTCAGGCGGGTGCCGGCACCAACGGCACAACCTGTTATTGGTACGCCAGCGAGAATGCTACCGACACACTCCATTCTGGAACCAACTATCAGCCTTCCTTGTCTGAAACCACAGTGTTCTATGTCTCTTCTGTGAATGCCCTTACGAATTGTGCCAGCGCCCGCGTGGCTGACACAGCTATCATCTACAGCGTGCCGACTCCTCCTACGGTCAAAGATACCGCCCGTTGCGGCGCAGGTGCTGTGACTTTGGAGGTAACCGTGGCTGACCCGAGCTGGAATGTCCAATGGTTTGCCAATCAAACCACAAACAATGTGTTGAACACAGGTCTTCAATATAATATTCAGAGCTTGGATGTGGCGGCGGATCCGTATATGTACTATGTCCGTACTGCCGATGAACATTGCCCGAGCAGCAGAGTGGTGATTACCGCTACCGTAAACGCCATTCCGGCAGTGCCTACTGTAACGGCAGTGACGAACTGCGGTCCTGGCTCATTCAATTTGACTCCTAACAATACAACTTCTTGCCGTTGGTATGAAACGGCTGAAGCTACTGCATATACAGAAACTACGCCGTTCAATACCGGAGAGATTTCTTCAACGAGATCATACTTCGTCTCCAATGTGAATACCACTACCGGTTGCGAAAGCGGTAAGACAGAATTCCCCGTGACAATTTATCCAGTATATACCCCGGATGACCTTTATGATGATGTTTGTCAAGGTTCCACATACACGGGACATGGCTTGAATGTCACTTACCAGACCGCCGGCGTTCAGGATATCACATTGGCTACGGTTTCTTCCAATGGTTGCGACTCTGTGGTAACGCTGCATCTGAACGTGAAGCCGCTCAAGGATTCTTCTTTGACCGTGGTTGCTTGTGATTCTCATTCTTGGAACGACAGCGTCTATACCAACAGCGGTGTGTATCAACAGACCTTCACTTCAGCCAACGGCTGCGACTCTGTGGTGACTTTGAACCTGACCATCAACAGAACGGTGACGAAGCAAATCTCAGCCGTCGCATGCAATAGCTATACTTGGAACGAATCTACTTACACCACCAGCGGTGAATATCAACAGACATTCACGGCCGCCAACGGTTGTGACAGTGTGGTGACCTTGAACCTGACTATCAACAGATCCAAAGACACTACGATTTATGCTACCGCTTGCAACAGCTATGCCTGGAACGACAGCACGTACAACACCACCGGCGTGTATCAACAGACCCTGACTGCTTCCAACAATTGCGACAGCACGGTGACGCTGCATCTGACCGTAAATTATTCGGTAACGGTTCCGTTGACTGGCCAAGTCTGTGCCGGTACGCGATACCAAGAGAATGGCTTTGACACGCTGTTTACCACTCCGGGTACATACGTGTTGACCAACTATGCTACTTCCCAGTATGGTTGCGACAGTACTACCAACCTGACCTTGACGGTGAATCCTACCTATAACTATTCGATCAATACCATGATTTGCGCGGGTGCTACCTATATGTTCAATGGTGAGCCGTTGACCACGGCGGGCACGTATGTGGCCAATCTGCATACCATGAAGGGTTGTGACAGTATTGTGACGCTGAACCTCACCGTTGGTTCCGAGCACCGCGACACCATTGACGCACATGTGTGCTACGGAGGTTCTTATCACCAGAATAATTTCAATATTGACAATGCAGTTTCGACCAGTTTCTACACGAACACTGACATTTCTGCTACCGGCTGCGACAGCATCACGGTGCTGCACCTCTTTGTACACGAATTGAACACCACGCCGATCCATGACGAAATCTGTTTGGGTCAGACTTATCAGCAGAATGGCTTCAATATCACCCCTGAATCGGTCGGAACGATTACAGAAAGCAGAACGGTTCAGACAATTTATGGCTGCGACAGCACCATCAACCTGACACTTGTGGTGAATCCGGTTTACAACTTGAAAGATACCCAATACACTTGCCAGTCGGAGACTCCGTACCACTATGAGATTGAGAATGTGGACATCCCGGTGACAACCTTTGGGAAGATTACCCGCAATTTCACGCACACTACTGCTGCTGGCTGCGACAGCAACCGCACACTGACTTTGTTTGTGCGTCCGTCTTATTACGAAACAAGCTCGTTGACATTCTGTGCCAATAGCGATCAGTTGCCGTACACCTTCGGTGACACGACGCTGGCCACCACGGGTGTCTATACGCACAACTTCGGCACCGCCGCCGGCTGCGACAGCATCGTCACGCTGACCTTCACGGTGAACCCGGTATTTGATACGACCATTACCATGACCGTTTGCGATTCTGTTATTTGGCAGAACAACACTTACAGAACCAGCGGCGTGTATCCTGTGACGCTGAGCTCCGCCGACAATTGCGATAGCATTGTCCGTTTGGATCTGACGGTGAATTATTCCAAAGACACCACAATCAATGTTACCGAATGTGACTCTTACGCGTGGAACGACAGCACTTACCGTGCAACGGGTGTTTACACTAAGACGTTCTCCGGTGCCAATGGCTGTGACAGTACGGTTCATTTGAACTTGACCATTAACCCGTCTTACGATCAGCACTACACCGATGTGGTGTGTCAAGGTGCCGACTACACAAACTATGGCTTTGACACGATCTTTACTACAGCGGACACTTATACGCTGACCCACGAGTTGCAAACGGTTGCTAACTGCGACAGCTTGGTGACGGTGGTGGTAACGGTAAATCCTTCTTACAGCTCGGATACAACGGTGTCCATCTGTGATGATGACCTGCCGTATGTTTGGAACAACGAGTCAAGATTCACGTACTACACAGGTGGTGACAAGACGATTACCTACACACTGGCTTCCGGTTGCGACAGTATTATCCATCTGCATTTGAATGTTCACGAGAGCTTTGAGAAAGACACGACCATTCAAATTTGTGAAGGTGCTCTGCCGTACGTTTTTGACAACAACAATATCTTTCCGTCCCAAGGTGAATATACGGCATCGCTGGTTTCCTCCTTCGGTTGCGACAGTATCTATCATGTCAATTTGATTGTTACCCCGACCATCACGCATACGGTGACACGCAACATCTGCGACAATGAACTTCCATTCCATTTTGGTGATTCTACCTTTACCCAGGCTGGTCAATATGCCGTGGTGGCTTCCCGCGCCGACGGTTGCAACGAGGTGACCTATCTTACCCTCAACGTATATTCTACCTATGCGCATTCAGCCACGCTGACCATTTGCGAAAGCGAGTTGCCGTATCGAGTAGGAGATTCGACATTCACCGAAGCCGGCACCAAGACTGTTCATTTCTCAACGGCTCATAGTTGCGACAGCGCTGTGACGGTGACCCTGATTGTGAATCCTGAATATGTGATTACGGATGCTGATACTGTTTGCCAATCGGAAACTCCGTATCATTACATCCCTGAAAATGTCGATATTGACATCAATACTCCGGGAGTGCGTACATACACATACTCACACAAGACAGTAGCGAACTGCGACAGCATTGTGACCTTCACATTGACGGTGAATCCTTCCTACAGCAGCTCCCGTTCAGTGACTCTTTGTGCCAACAGTGACCAGTTGCCGTACACCTTCGGCGATACCGCACTGACTACATCAGGTGTCTACACCTACAACTTCCACTCCACAGACGGTTGTGACAGTATTGAGACCTTGACCTTCACGGTGAATCCGGTATATGACACGACTATTACAGCTTCTATCTGTAGGGGTGATTCCTATGTTGAAAACGGCTTCAACCTCACACCCGACTCTGTGGGCACACATACCTATACCCGCAACCTCACTTCTTCACTGGAGTGTGACAGCACGGTGAACCTCGTTCTTACCGTGAATCCTACCTATTTTATTCCTGAGAATCAGACGGTGCATAGCACGAATCTGCCGTTCCAATGGCACGGTCGTGAATTGTACGCAGATACAACCGTTACAGAATCTCTGACCACAGCTGCCGGTTGCGACAGTATCCATCAACTCACTCTGACGGTAACAGAATTCAATATCGTGCATGATACTCCGATTACGTTCTGTGACGGCGGCGAAGTTCCGACATGGAGAGGCCAGGATTTGACGGCTACAGGAACTTATTATGACACCTCTTACACTGACAATACACTCTATATGATAGATGTAGTCGTAAATAAGTCTTATCACTTGTATGATACTTTGGAGAAATGTGATAATGAACTTCCGTATATCTGGCATGAACAACGTTTCACAGGTGACACTACGATGGTGGTGACTTACCAAACGGTTAGCACTTATTGCGACAGTACGTACACCCTGACCTTCATTGTCCATCCGACCTACAACATCCATGAGGATATGTCGGTGTGTGAAAATGAACTCCCGTTCACATGGCATCAACAGTCCATTTCTGCACCGGGCCACTACACCGATTCCCTGAATACCTCATTCGGTTGTGACAGTATCCATACGCTGACGGTAAACGTCACCTATGTGACCTCTCAGGAAGATTCTATGACCGTGTGCGGTGCAGATGCAACGTATGCATGGCACAACATGACCCTGTCGGAGACGGGTGTTTATAACGACACTTTGCGTAATGCCAACGGATGTGACAGTATTGTCTATACGATGAACTTCGTGAAGGGCACACCGTTCTTCCAGGTTGATTCGGTTGTGCTTAGCGGCAACCAGGCATACACTTGGAGAGATCGTCAGATTACCGCTGCGGGTGTGTATTATGATTCGCTGCAAACGATCGTCGGTTGCGACAGCGTATATAGCCTTGTGGCTGTATCCCAAGAATACCAGATGATTCAGAGCGATCCTATTTCCCTTTGTCCGGGAGACTCGGTGATTTGGCACAACATGTCCATTGTCGATGGCGGTACTTATCGTGATACGGTTGTGAATGGAAGTGTTACCTATGTGTACTCTGTTGTGGCTACGATGAACCAGGCATACTACTTCAATGATACCGTAACCATCTGTCAAAGCGAGTTGCCGTACATGTGGCATGGCGTGAACCGCACCCAGACGGGTGTCTATTATGACCGTCAGCAGACGGTTAACGGTTGCGACAGTGTCTATACCCTGAATTTGACGGTCAATCCGACATACAACATCCCTGAAACCATGACGATTTGTGCCAACGAATCCCCGTATTCATGGCATGGTACCGACTACTATGTGAGTGGCGTTTATTATGACTCCTTGTTGACCACTGCTGGCTGCGACAGTATTTACATGCTGACCCTCACGGTTAATCCGGCCATCCGTCAGAATGACACGGCGGAGACCTGCCAGGGCACACCGTACGTTTGGCGTGGACGCCAGTTGCAGACCAGTGGATTCTATGTGGATTCAGTGGCGAACACCTACGGTTGTGAGGATGTCTATACGCTTCTCCTGACGGTGAATCCGAGAAATTACGACACAATCCGTGCCACTATCTGTATGGGTGATACCTATGCCGAGAACGGATTCAATGTAACCCCGACTGCTTCAGGTACTGTGTACGACCAGATTACCCTGACGAACCAATATGGCTGTGACAGCATCGTAACCCTTGTGTTGACAGTGAACAATAGCTATATCTATGAAACATTTGCCTCCACGTGCGACGGCACACCGTACGAGTGGCGTGAAGGTGAATATGTGGTGGAAGGCACTTATTACGACAGCTATCAGACAGTCACTGGTTGCGACAGCGTCTATGTGCTCCATCTCACGGTGAACCCGACTTACGAGGTGTATGTTACCGACAGCATCCACTTCCATGAGACTTATAGCAACTATGGTATAACAGTGACTCCGGTTGATACGGGTGTGTATCACTATACCGTTAATGGATTCACTCAAAGTGGCTGCGACAGTACCATATATATTACGCTCATTGTCCAAGGCAACATTGGAGTTCAGGAGCATGTGGCACCGCAATTGCGCATCTACCCGAACCCGGCCACAACTTATGTGAACATTGAGGGTGAACGTATGCAGACTGTTTACGTCTATGACATGCACGGACGTCTGTTGCAGGTGCACGAGGTTGACACTCCAGAGTCCACTCGCTTGTATCTTGACAACATGCCTACCGGCAACTACATCATCCGTATTCGCACATTGGATGGCATGATGGTCAGTAGAAAGATTATGAGGAAACAGTTTTAGTGTTTTTTTATAATTTTATTGTGTTTTTGTCAAGGGCCCGGAGCAATCCGGGCCTTTGGTTTTTATTTGATCAGAAATGCCATAATCTGTTCGTTGCGAATTTTGTAAACCTGTTTTTTGTTGATGAAGATTTTTGTACTTTCGCGCCCTGAATTTGATTATGGAAAAAGAACTTAAAGTAGGTATAGATATAGGTTCCACCACTGTCAAGGTAGTGGTGTTGGATAGCCGTGATGATAGTTGCTATGTGGATTATCGCCGACATAACATGAACATTCGGAGCACAATGCTGGAAGCTTTGGCTCCGGTGGCCAACCAGTACCCTGAAGCCTCGCTTCGCGTAGCTGTCACTGGCTCCGTAGGAATGGGTTACGCCGAATGCTGGCACCTGCCCTTCGTGCAGGAGGTGATTGCCGCCGCCACGCTCGTGAAACAGCAGTTTCCGCAGACCCGCACCTTCATCGACATTGGCGGTGAGGACAGCAAGATGATTTTCTTCGAGGAGGGTAGGGTGCCCGATATCCGCATGAACGGCAACTGCGCCGGCGGCACGGGCGCGTTCATCGACCAGACCGCCAGCCTGCTCAACGTGGAGCCCTCGGAGCTCAACGCGCTGGCCGAAAATGCTAATACCGTTTATCCCATCGCGTCGCGCTGCGGCGTGTTTTCCAAGACCGACATCCAGAACCTCCTGGCGCGGCACGTGAGCAAAGAGGACGTGGCCCTTTCCGTTTTCCATGCCGTGGCCCTGCAGGTCATCGGCACGCTCTCGCGCGGGCTCGACGTGTGCCCGCCTGTGTTTTTCTGCGGCGGGCCCTTCGCGTTCCTGCCCATGCTGAAGAAAACCTTCCTCAACAATCTCCATATCACTGAGGCCGACTGTGTAGATGTGCCCGACGCACGCGTGGTGCCAGCCTACGGCACTGCCCTCATGGCCGCGACCGAGTGCCGCGAAGCTATTCCCATGACGCAGTTTATGCACAACATCGAGCATCTGGCTATCGATACCGATACGCTGCTGCAAAACCGCCTCGAACCGCTGTTCAAGTCTGGCGAAGAGTTTGAGACTTGGCGACAGCAGAAACAAAATTTCTTCGTGCCTCGAGTCGAGTGGGGGAGCATGCAGGATGATCGCATCTTTATGGGTGTCGATTCTGGTTCCACCACTACCAAATTGGTGATTCTGGATGCACAGGGCCGATTGCTCCACAGCGACTATCGCAACAACAACGGCAACAGCTTCGGCGCATTCCTGAATGCATTGCAGGATTTCAAGAAGACTTGTGACGAACATAACTTCTCGCCCAGCATCGCCGGCAGCGCCGTGACGGGCTACGGCGAGAACCTGCTCAAGACCGCTTTCGGCTTGCACTATGGCGTGGTGGAAACTATGGCCCATTACCTCGGTGCGAAGAGTGTCTCTCCGGATGTCTCTTTCATCCTTGACATCGGCGGCCAGGATATGAAGGCCATCTTTGTCGAAAACCAAGCTATCCGAAGACTGGAAATCAACGAGGCATGTTCCTCTGGCTGTGGTTCTTTTATCGAGACTTTTGCCAAGATGTTGGGCTACAAGGTGTCCGACTTCGCCAAGATTGCCTGCGAGGCCAAGCATCCATACGATCTGGGCACGCGTTGCACCGTGTTCATGAACTCCAAAGTGAAGCAGGCCATGCGCGAGGGAACCACTTCCGAAGATATTTCCGCGGGCTTTGCATATTCCGTTATCAAGAATTGCCTTTTCAAGGTGCTCAAGCTCCGCAAGATTGAGGAGCTGGGTGACCATATTGTGGTGCAAGGCGGCACGTTCAAGAATTTGGCCGTGGTGCGTGCGCTGGAACTGCTCACGGGCAGAGACGTGCGCTTCTCGGATATACCCGAATTGATGGGTGCATACGGTTGCGCACTCTTTGCCAAGGAACAACCTGCCACGAATGTTCTTACCCTTGACGATCTGCTCTCCATCAAGCAGTTTGAAACCGAACAGCAGACCTGTCCGGGCTGCGCCAACCAATGTACGGTTATTCAATACAAATTTTCCAACGATAGATGTTACTACTCCGGCAACAACTGCGAAAAGATTTTTGCCAACGAGTCGGAGGTGATGCGCAAGGGTACCAACCAGCATCATGAGCGGTTGAAGATGCTCTTCCAGCGCCCGATTGTACCCAAGTCGCAAGCCAAACTTACCATCGGCATCCCGCGCGCGTTGGGCATGTTCGAACTATATCCGTTCTGGAATGCGCTGCTTTCCGAATGCGGATTCCGCGTGCAACTGTCTGGCAAATCCACCAACCCGCTCTATGAGCAAGGCATCCATACAGTGATGTCGGAGAACATCTGCTTCCCCGCCAAACTGATGCATGGACATGTCTATGATTTGGCCAAAAAAGGCGTGGATCGTATCTTCTATCCCTACGTGGTGATGGAGCAGAAAGCGGACGACAAGGTGCGCAATAGCTACAATTGTCCCATCGTGGCCGGCTATTCCGATGTGATGAAGAACGCCATTGACACGGAGGAGCGGTTTAACATCCCGTTCGATGCTCCGGTAGTGTCGCTCAATAGCAAGGAACTCCTGTATTCTGGTTGCCGCAAATATTTGGCCACGCTCGGCGTGGATCGCAAGACCGCCGACCGTGCCATTGCCGCGGCTGTGAAAGCGCAAAAATTGTATATCGCCCAGCAACACCAGCGTGCGCGTGAGATAGTGAATCTTGCCAAGGAAAATAACCGCATGGTCGTGGTGCTGGCAGGCCGTCCCTATCACGCCGATCCGCTCATCCAGCACAAGATTTCCGATGTGCTCGCAGACATGGGCATCGATGTGGTAACGGAGTTTGTGGCCGACGATCAGGATACGGATGTCTATCAAGAGCTGGTGGCCGTCACGCAGTGGACGTACCCCAACCGTATCTTCAAAGCCGCGCACTATGTGGCCAACAGTCAAGACAACATACACTTCATGATGATCACCTCCTTCGGCTGTGGCCCAGATGCGTTCATCATCGATGAAACCCACGATATCCTCGACCGCAAGGGTAAGAGTTTCACGCTCCTGAAAGTGGATGACGTGAACAACATCGGCTCCTTGCGTTTGCGCGTGCGCTCCATGGTGGAGAGTCTCAAGTTCAGTCGCAAGATGGAGGTCAACAAGCCCTTTGTGACCACGCCGCCGTTCGGAATTGCAGACAAACGGCGCACCATCCTCGCACCGACATTCGCTTCCGGTTACACGGAGTTTTTCCCGACTTTCTTCAAGATGGCGGGATATAATCTTGTGATACTGCCCATGGGCGACAAAGAGTGTGTGGAGCTGGGGCTGCAGTACGCCAACAACGAGGTGTGTTATCCGGCTACCATTGTGGTGGGTAGTCTGCTCAAGGCCTTGCGCAGTGGCAAGTACAATCTGGACGATGTGGCGGTCATCATCACGCAGACGGGCGGTCAATGCCGCGCCACTAACTACATCATGCTGATAAAGAAAGCGTTGGTGGCCGCAGGGTTCGAGAATGTGCCAGTGCTAGCGCTGGCGTTGGGCAACACGCTGGCCAACGAGCAGCCGGGCTTTGTGGTGGAGGCCAAGAAACTGGCTTTGCCCGCTTTGTTCACGTTGCTGTACGCCGATTGTCTGTCTCGCATGTACTATGCCTCGCGCCCGCGCGAGCTACACCCCGGCAAAGCGAAGGAAATCCATCAGAAATATATCGATTTGTCATTTCCTTTGATTGAGAAGAAGGACTACAAAGGTATAAGAAGATTGTTGGCCGAGGCGGTGCAGGAGTTCAAAGACAACACTGACTGCAACAAACCGCTGCCGCAAATCGGGGTGGTAGGGGAAATTTACATCAAGTACAACGAGTTTGGACATCTGAATGTGCTGGACTGGCTTGCCGACCAGGGTGTGGAGGTTGTCGCCCCATCCATCTACAATTTCTTCATGAACAGTTTTGTCAATCGGCATATAAACAAGAAACTCAATATCAAGCCAGTGAACATGCCGTTGTTCGCTTCGGATGCCATCTACAAGCTCATCAGTCATTATGCCAAGGTGTATGACAAAATCTGTGCTCCATTCCCGTATTACCGTCCGTTTGCCGACATCTTCCATGATGCGGAGCTGGCTTCGCGCATTGTCAACATGGCAGCCAACTTCGGCGAAGGCTGGTTGATTCCGGCGGAGATGTCTGCCTTGGCGGAAAGTGGCGTTAAGAACATCATCAGCTTGCAGCCCTTCGCCTGTATTGCCAATCACATCATCTCCAAGGGCGTGGAGAAAAAGATGCGCAAGTTCTATCCGGACCTCAACATGCTGTTCCTTGATTTTGATGGTGGCACCAGCGAGGCCAATGTCTTCAATAGGCTCCATTTCATGATTGAAAACGGTTAATAGAAAAAAAATATTATTTTTGTACCCGATGTGGAGTATGATTTACGTGGGTTTATTGAAGAAAATCATTTAACCTATTAAAATACAATAAATTATGAAGAAAATTTTTCTAATTATTGCAGTTTCTGTAACGGCAGTTCTATTTAGTTCCTGTGGCGATAATTTTATGCAGGATGTGTTTGATCTCGTATCCGGCCAAGCTAGTATTTCCACAGGTGATGGCAATTCAGATGCATTTCCATCCAGTATTGCCATGTTTGATAACGATGCTTCAACACCGTATGTGTTAGGTATGTCAATGGAAATAGACATTAACCAGCTGATCAGTACAGGTAGTGTGGAAGAAGTCGATTATCCTTTCATGTGTTACCGTCTGGTAGGTGATGATATCCAATCCGGAACCACACTTACTGTTAACAACGTTCTGACCAATGAGGATTTGGACAACTTCGACTATAGAAGTCTGCTGAATGGCGAGTTTGCCAATAATCAGGTGGTCGGTTATGCTTTTAGTCCTACCATATTTTATGTAATGAGCACAGGCAACATCCATCTTACCAAAGTGAACAAGCGCAAAGTGGTAGGTTCATTTGAAGGTACGGCTTATGTGATTAATACGGATGAAACACCTATGTTGTCTGAAAATCGTGTGAACATCAGTGGTTCTTTCAAGAGCCGTGTGGTGCCCATGATGAGATGGTTGTTAGATTTGCAAGCGCAAACCGATGAAACGAAATTCTAACCACGGTCTTAATATTTTCCCTATAAAAAAACGCCCTGTGAGCAGGGCGTTTTTTTTGTACTTTTGCAATTGATTTTATGGAATTTTTCATCATACTCCAAAGCGAATACAATTATAATTTACTAAAACATAAATAGCTATGAAAAAGATCTTTACACTCATCATCATGGTCCTCTGCGCAATCGCCCTCTTCGCACAGGCACCGGAAAAATTCACCTACCAGGCCGTGGTGCGCAATGCAAGCAATTCGTTGGTTGCAAACCAGAATGTCTCAGTGAGAATCTCCATTCTGCAAGGTTCTGCCACGGGTTCGGCTGTATATGTGGAAACCCAGACAGTGACCACAAACGTAAATGGTTTGATGACTTTGTCGATAGGGGAGGGAACCGAGGTGTCGGGGACCTTCAGCGGCATTGACTGGGCGAACGGCCCCTATTTCCTCAAGTCTGAGATTGATCCCGATGGCGGTGTCAATTATGCGATAGAATCTGTGCAGCAGCTGTTAAGCGTGCCTTATGCACTGTATGCAAATACGGCGGGGAACGGTTTTAGCGGTGATTACAACGATCTGACCAACACGCCGGACATCCCGACAGTACCGACAAATGTGAGTGCCTTCACGAATGACGCAGGTTACATTACCATGGACTCCATTCCTGCCATTCCAACAGTGCCGACGAACGTCAGTGCCTTTACAAACGATGCTGGTTATATCACGATGGATTCAGTTCCTGCGATTCCTACGAATGTCAGCACTTTCGTGAATGATGCCGGTTACATCACGATGGACTCCATTCCTGCAATTCCGACAGTACCGACAAACGTCAGTGCTTTCACGAACGACGCAGGTTATATCACTTTGGACTCCATTCCTGAAATTCCGACAGTGCCGACGAACGTCAGTGCCTTCACAAACGATGCTGGATACATTACCATGGATTCCATTCCTGAAATTCCGACGGTGCCGGCGAATGTCAGTGCCTTTACAAACGATGCTGGTTATATCACGATGGATTCAGTTCCTGCGATTCCGACGAATGTCAGCACTTTCGTGAATGATGCTGGTTATATCACTATGGACTCCATTCCTGAAATTCCGACAGTGCCGACAAACGTCAGTGCCTTCACGAACGATGCTGGTTACATTACCATGGATTCTATCCCAGCCATTCCAACGAATGTGAGCGCGTTTGCAAATGATGCAGGCTACCTGACATCCGCGAATGTTCAAGAGGCGGCGAACATCCCGACGAATGTGAGTGCCTTTACGAACGACGCCGGTTACATCACCATGGATTCCATTCCTGAAATTCCGACCGTGCCGGCGAATGTAAGCGCTTTCAACAATGATGCAGGTTACATCACCATGGACTCCATTCCCGAGATTCCGACAGTGCCGACCAATGTGAGTGCCTTTACGAATGATGCGGGTTACATCACGATGGACTCCATCCCAACGATTCCGACGGTGCCTGCAAATGTGAGCGCCTTTACGAACGACGCCGGTTACATCACCATGGATTCCATTCCAACGATTCCGGCAGCTGCCAACGATGCCACTTTGACTATTCAGAAGAACGGAGAATTGGTGGGCACCTTCTCGGCCAATGCGACAGACAACCAGACCGTCAATATCATCGTGCCGACGACGACCAGCCAACTGGAGAACAACAGCGGCTACCTCACAATGGCCGATGTGCAACAGCTGATCGACGCGTTGAACCACCGTATTGACAGTTTGGAGAATGTGATTAATGGGGTAACGCCACCGGAAGACACTGTGGATGGCGGTCCTTGCCCTGGACATCATACGGTTACGGATGTGGAGGGCAACACCTACAATACAGTGTGGATTGGTGAACAGTGTTGGATGAAAGAGAATCTGCGTACTCGTAAATACGCCGACAACACCCCGATTTCTCTCGGTACAACGGCAAGCACAACCAATGCTTATCGATACTATCCGAATAACGATTCGTCAAATGTGGCCACATACGGTTATTTATATAATTGGGCGGCTCTGATGCGCGGCAGTGGGGCTTCCAATTCCAATCCCTCCAATGTGCAGGGTGTTTGTCCTGACGGCTGGCACTTGCCAAGCCAGGGAGAGTGGAATCAGCTGATCAATTATGTGAGAAGCAAAAGTGAGTTCTTCTGTGACGGCAGTAACTCCAACTGTGCGAAGGCGCTGGCATCTACTACAGGGTGGGACAGCCATACTACTACTTGTGCGGTGGGAAACACACCCTCTGCCAACAATCAGACTGGTTTTTCCTTAATGCCTGCAGGTTACTTCTTTAACAATGCAAGTACTGTGTTAGGATTGTATGCCTATTTGTGGAGTACTAGTCAAAACGATGCCACCGAGGCATGGGCGTTTTATATGTCTAATGCTTCAAAGAATATGAGTATATTGGGTAATCTTAAAGACAGAGGTAGTGCTGTCCGTTGTCTCAAAGGAGCTGCGGGTTCTGTTGTGGTCTCTCCGACTGTCTCTACGAGTGCGGTGAGTGGGGTTACGCAGACCACAGCTATTTGTGGCGGTGATGTTACCAACGATGGTGGCTCCCCGGTAACGGCTCGGGGCGTGTGCTATGGCACATCAAATAATGTTACACTTGACAACAGTACCCACACAGTTGAGGGTTCTGGTACAGGGCCTTTCACAAGCAATCTGACCGGTCTGACCCCCGGCACCGCCTACCGCGTACGGGCATATGCCACCAATTCGGAAGGTACAAGTTATGGAGAGATAAAGACCTTTACCACCACATACGGCACTGACGGGCAGCCCTGTCCCGGCGCAGCCACGGTGACCGATGTGGACGGCAATGTCTATAACACGATAATGTTGGGTAATGTATGTTGGATGAAAGAGAACCTCCGCACCACCAAGTTCTCCGATGGAACGCCTATTGCACTCGGATCGGATAGCAGTTCCACCGTTGCCTACCGTTATTATCCCGACAATGATTCCGCCAATGTGGCCACCTACGGCTATTTGTACAACTGGAGTGCTTTCATCCACAATCAGGAGGGACAAACCGGTAATCTCCAAGGTATTTGTCCTACTGGATGGCATATTCCTAAATTGGAAATGCAAACATTGTCGATATATGTGAGTGGCCAAGCCGACTATATATGTGGAGGTGCTTCTTCAAACAACGCCAAAGCCTTGGCGTCCACCACGGGGTGGCGCTCTTCTTCCACTGCGTGTTCTCCTGGCAACGACCCTGCATCTAATAATGTCACGGGCTTCAGTCTGCTACCCGCCGGATATTATCACCCCGGTTTAATTTCTAATTTATCTCAAACTGCAGTTCTCTGGAATGCTACTAATAATGGCACCTTAAATCGTTGGCCTTACCAGCTTTTTTATAGTTCCTCTAAATTTTCAGGTGGTGGCGGGCAGAGTGAAATAATGATGAAAACATATGGACATTCCGTCCGCTGTATCCGCAACTAAATAACATGTCCAAACCTGGGTGGCCATGAAAGGCCTCCCGGTTATGACCTTTTAGGGAGTCCGACAGGACTCCCTTTTTTCGTTTTGGCTGTTTCCCCGAGATACAAACTGGAGACAAATCCAACAGCTAACAAATAAAAAGGAGCGCCGTTTCCGACGCTCCTTGTCTTTGCGAGTTTCTCTTAACTCTAATCTCTAAACTCTCAACTCTCTTACTCCACTTCCCAAGTGTCACCGCTGTTGAGCAGGTCATCGACACATTTGTACTTGCCGTTGGCCTTTTGCTCGTCCATCTGGTCTTCGTACAGCTGGGTGTAAGAGGTCTTCTTGACGTTGCGGATCACGCCGATGGCCACGGGCAGGTCGCCTTTCATGCGGGCCAGCATCATGTGGATGCCGGTGTCCTCGGTGGTCTCGTCGTGGATCATGATGTCGTCAATGGTGATGCCATTCTCGCCGATGGTGACAGCCTCCAGACAACGGCCGTTGAAACGGAGTCCCTTGTTCTTGTCTTTGCCGAAAATCATGGGCTTGCCGTGTTCCAAAATGATGGTACGGTCGTCGCGCACAGCGCGGTCGGTGATGGCGGCATGTGCCTTGTCGTTGAAGATCATACAGTTCTGCAACACTTCCACCACGCTGGTGCCGTCATGTTGCGCGGCGCGCGTCATGATTTCGGTGGTCAACGGCGGCAGGCAGTCCAATGCGCGGGCATAGAACGTACCCTGTGCGCCCATCACCAACTCGCCCGGGTTGAACGGGTAGTCGATGGTGCCGTAAGGAGAGGTCTTCGTGACCTGTCCGAACTTGGTGGTGGGACTGTACTGGCCTTTGGTCAAACCGTAGATTTCGTTGTTGAAGATGGTGATGTTCAAGTCCTGGTTTCTGCGCACGGCATGGATCAGGTGGTTGCCACCGATGGCCATGGAGTCGCCGTCGCCCATGCTCACCCACACGGAGAGGGCAGGATTGGCCAATTTCACGCCCGTGGCGATGGCGCACGCGCGTCCGTGGATGCTGTGGAAGCCGTATGTGTCCACATAGTAAGGAATACGAGAGGAGCATCCGATACCGGACACCATGCAGATGTTCTCCTTCTTGTGGTTGGTCTTGGGGAAGGTGTTCAACAGGGAGGCGAGGATTGCGTGGTCGCCGCAGCCGGGACACCATTTCACCATCTGGTCGCTGGTAAAGTCAGCTTTTGTATATTCGCGGTCCGCTCTGGGAACAAAATGTCTTTCTGCCATATTTATTGTGATTTAATGGTTCGTAATTGAATTATTTGGCAAGGAGTCTTTCGAACTCGGCTTTCAGCTCGCCCACCTCGAAGGGAAGACCCATGATTTTGTTGTATTGGGTCATCGGGCATTCGGGGAACTGGGTGCGCAGATAGCCGGCAAACTGACCGTTGTTAAGCTCGCAAACGACAATCTTCTTGTACTTGCGGAGAATGTCGCCGGTGTTCTTCGGCAGCGGGCATATATAGTTGAAGTGGGTATAGGCCACCTTCTTGCCTTCTTTGTTCATCTCTTCCACAGCGAGGGTGAGTGCTCCGGAGGTGCCGCCCCAGCCCACAACGAGGAGCTCGGCATCAGGATCGCCGGTCACTTCCTGGTCGGGGATGTAATTGGCCACGCGGTTCACTTTCTCCTGGCGGTCATGTACCATCAGGGCGTGGTTTTCAGGATCAGTGCTCAACGGGCCGTCGGGACATTTCTCCAGACCGCCGACGCGGTGACGCAGACCTTCCATGCCGGGGAGTGCCCACCAACGGGCGAACTTCTCGGGATCTCTGCGGAACGGACGGTAGTCGGGATCGTTCGGAGTGGCCAAACGAGGTGTGATGCTCGGCAGGTCGGCCACCTTGGGGATACGGAACAACTGGGAGCCGTTGCCGAGATAGCCGTCGGTGAGCAGGATGACGGGAGTCATGTGCTCCAAGGCGATCTTGGCGGCGTTGTAAGCCCAGTAGAAGCAGTTGGCGCTGGATGAAGCGGCCACCACCACGAGGGGAGCCTCGCCGTTACGGCCGTACAGAGCCTGATTGAGGTCGGATTGTTCCGTCTTGGTGGGAAGTCCGGTAGAGGGACCGCCACGTTGCACGTCAACAACCACCAAGGGAAGTTCCACCATCACGGCCAAGCCGAGAGCCTCGCTCTTGAGGGAGAGACCGGGACCAGAGGTAGAGGTGCAGGCCAGTGCGCCGGCGTAGGATGCGCCGATAGCAGAACACACGCCCGCGATTTCATCTTCCGCCTGGAACACACGTGCGCCCAGGGATTTATGCTTGGCCAATTCCACCATCACATCCGTAGCAGGGGTGATAGGGTAGGAGCCTAAGAATAATTGACGGCCGGAACGCTCGGAGGCTGCCAGCAGACCCCAAGCCGTGGCTACGTTGCCCGTGATGTTACGGTAACGGCCCTTTTCCATTTTGTCGGCGTGGGCAATCTCGAAAATATGGGAGTGCATCACTTCCAACTTGTCTGCATATTCATAGCCTTCTGTGAGCACAGCCTTGTTCAAAGCCACCACATCGGGCTTCTTGGCGAACTTGCGCTCCAGGTAGGCGTAGGTCTGATCCAATTTCTTGTGTGTAGCATAGAAAATGATGCCTAATGCAAACATATTACGGCATCTGTCGGCCGTCTTCTTGTCGGCACCATGTTCATTACCAATACGTTGGGTGAAGGAAGTCACCGGCGCCTTGATAATCGTGTAGGCGCGTTCCATTTCATCCGTGAAAGGATTGTCGTTCTCGGTGTAACCGGCTTTGGTGAGGGCTTCATCCGTGAAGGTGTCAATATCCAAAATGATGGTAGCACCCTTCTTGGCCCACTTCAGATTGGATTTGAAGGAGGCGGGGTTCATAGCCACGAGGATGTCGCACTTGTCGCCGGAACTGTAAATGTGGTTTCCAACATGCACCTGATAACCGGAAACGCCCGCGATCGTATTATGCGGGGCGCGGATTTCTGCAGGATAGTCAGGGAAAGTGGCAATGTCATTGCCCGTCAGGGCAGAGGCGTCGGAGAACAGTGTTCCCGACAGCTGCATTCCGTCACCACTGTCGCCGGCGAACCGAACGACGATGTCGTCAATGTGTTTGATTTGTTTTTCTGTTGACATGTTTCAGTTAATTAGTATTTTAATTATTTACTTTTATATCAGTAACTTACTGTTGATTTGCGAAGGCATGATAACCCTTGCGAAATCGGTGGCAAAAGTAAATATTTTAAGTAAGAAAATCAATTGTTAAAATCGCCTTTTCGTAAGATTTTACAAACTGTTTTTCAAGTCTATTTTTGTATTTTTGCACTTTGCATTTTTATGATGACAAAGCCGTCTGAAAATAAGCTGGATTGGAAGGATTGTTTCGGGCAGTCCAGGCAATACACGTTGTTTATGTTGAAGTCGCAGCAGGAACCGATGCGATTCGCCTCGACGTTGTCCAAATTGTTCGGGCGGGAGTTTTCTTTCATCACCGATTATGCGCCCGACCGCTCACAGCCGCAAATACAGTTCCCGACTTATTTTGCCGTGCTGGATGCTCCCAAGGACATCAATATGGTGGTTATGGCCAACCGAACCACTATACCGCAACCGGAGGATGCGCAGCCGAAGAACCCGCTGTTGGGACTCTCCATGTTTGAGGAAGACATCGTTTACTTTTTCTTCAACGACAAGAAAGACAAATTGTTCAAATGTCCGTATCACAACTACGACTTTCTCGTCATATTGTACAGCGACAAGGACAATTCCATCGATGAGATAGCTGACATGCTGGCGTCAGATCAGCGTTTTGAAACGGTGAATGTGTCGGATTTTTTACAAAAGGATTTAGTGAAAAACGAATCGGGCAGGCGCATCTCTACGTTGCAGAATCTCATTGAGTATTTTGGGGTGCTGATGAACAACATTTTGGAAGAACGCATTCGCATACGCATGCGTGGAAAAGAGATACCCATCTCAAATCACGCCCACCGGCGTTTCCAAATAGACCAGGTAATTACCAGCCCGTTGTTGTACAGGGAAGATATCTAGTTCTTGTTCTTTTTAAGAGGATTAACCTTCAGAGTGAGGCTGTTGAATCCATAATTGTCATATTTCACAGCCTTCCGGTAGAATATGATATGGTATTCGCCCGACTGGTTCAGGCTCTTTCTGGGGAAAGCCACCAAGTTCATGTTGCATGTGCTTCCTTTTCCAGCGGCGACAAAACTTTTGTTGGCATCCTGGTTGAAATCGAAAAGACTGGTGACGTAGGTTTCCTGTCCGTCTGGAAATCTGAGGGTTACGGTAACAGGAAGTTGTTCCACCTCGATTCTGGCCGTGTCGTAGTTCAACACAAACTCGATGCTGTAGTCTTTGGTGGTGTCCGTGATGGTGAACGGCATGTCCATCACCTGTTCTTCAAAGGTCCAGTTGGAGTTGGCGAAATTGCGCGTCACGCTGATGGCCTCCATGTTTTTGTCGGAATTGTGGCAGCCAATAGCTATAAGGCTGAAAACGAGTGCAATTGCCGCACATGAAAGAAGGTGTATAAATCTGTTGCTTTTCATACTTTGATGATTGATTTTAAGGCCCGCGAAAATAGAAAAAAAAACAACATTTTTAGTATCTTTGCACCCTAAAATAAAAAACGCATTAACTATGGCAACAAAGAAGAAATTTTATGTGGTTTGGAAGGGCGTGAAGCCCGGGGTTTATGACAATTGGGCGGAGTGCAAGGAACAAGTTTATCAGTTTGAGGACGCAAAATACAAGTCATTTGGCTCTTTGCAGGAAGCGCAAAGTGCACTGAATGAAGGATATGCTGCCTATTACCGAAATCATCCGGCTACGGCCAGCGGGGTGGCATTGCAATTGCAGGCAAATGACGCCAATGCTCAAAAACCCATTCTTGAAAGCCTTTGTGTGGACGCGGCCTGCAACATGGTGACCAAAGTGATGGAATACAGGGGCGTGTATGCCGCCACGGGCGAGGTTTGGTTCCACAAGGGACCGTTCCCGAACGCCTCCAACAACATCGGCGAGTTCCTGGCCCTGGTGCACGGCCTGGCCCTGCTGAAACAGAAGAATCTGGACATTCCCATCTACACCGACAGCATCACCGCCTTGTCGTGGGTGCGTCATAAGAAGCACAAATCCATTGTTTTGCCGACGGAAGAGAACGCCGTGCTGTTCGAGATGATGGCGCGCGCGGAGAAGTGGCTGCAGAACAACACCTATCCCAATCCTATCTATAAGTGGAACACCCCCCTCTGGGGCGAGATTCCCGCCGACTTCGGGAGGAAGTGAAATGCACACCTGTTTTCCTTAGGGGATAATTACCACTCAATCTCTTTGATTTCGCCCTCTGGAGTGCGGAACACATAGCGTTTCACGCTCTCTTGGCGCGTCAGCAACATTAAATCGCATTGGCATGTGATGGGCGTTCCGTTGGCGCTGACCAGATAGTCGCCGGTGCGAATCCCTTTCTCGTACGCTTTAGAGCCTTTGCGCACGAGTGCTTTCATGGCGCCGAGAGGATCGCCCTCTTCGGCAGCGACCAAATCCAACCCCCGGGGCTTGTTGTTCACCGTGATTTCCGGATTCCCATCATGTGGGAGGAAGTAGAAACTTTTCTTCGGCGCGTCAATAATCAGTGAAACATGTTCCAGAATAGACGAGCCAATGGCCCTGTTGTGTGTGGCAGTGTTCACCCACACATCTTTGAGGACTATGTCGCCCACTTCGATTTCGGGAATGCAAAGTTCTCCGTTGATAACCGTATCGTAGGTGGCGCCGAAAAGCCCCGCGTATGTCATGACGGTTGTGTCAACATTCACCGTCATGGCATCCAGTTGCTGTTTGATTTTGGGATCGTTTTTAGACCACAGGTCCAATAAATCCTGCGGGAGACCGAACCACCCGCCAATGGCGCCCATGTCGAAAAGCATTTTAGGGCGGGCAAACGGTATTTTCGCCCACACTTTGGGCCGGATACCATAATCTTTGTATTTCACCTGGGCGTGTCCCTTCTCCTCCTTGGCGAAGAACCCTTTGTGGGATGTCATGATCAGCAGACTGTCTTTGGTGTCAAACTTGAACGAAATGCCTTTGGCGGCGAGGTCAAAACCGAAGGCGCCGTCAATGATTCCACAGGTGAAGTTGCTAAGTGCATCGTCAACAACCATCCGATAACCTTTGATAATAATATTGCCCATTTTGATGGAGGGGATTTCTACCATCTCCATCATTTTATGTCTGTTTTGGGCATCGGTGGTATAAGTGCTGTCGTCCGTAGATCTCATCCATGACTCTTTTTTCCCGATCCAGAATCCGCTTCCGGCACCGGTGTCGAACATGAGGTTTTTGGTTTCGCCTTCGATTTCCACAGGAACGATGATGGCCCCGTTCCACATTTTGATTTTGATGGTATCGGTGAAAACCTGTCGGGAGACGCCAAAATACCGGTCACTCAGTCTCTGTGCCGACGCCTGCCCCCAAGCCATAACTCCCAGTAACAGGCCAAGTACAATTGCTTTGCTTTGTTTTTTCATCAGGATGATTTTAGGTCGCAAAAATAATAATTTTGGGTATTTATATACATAATGGCACTTTGTTGTTGTCTCTCATTGCAACTCATTAAGTTACTCCCTTTCGCACCGAGCCGAGGCCGAGCTTCGAGGCAAGGTGCTTCCGCGGTGCGATGGGAGTCGGGCGCGCTCTCCAGCCCCAGACCGCACTGCGTTTGGTCTGGGGTTACTGGGATACAGCCTCTTCGAGGCTAATGCAGATAACCTAATTGTGTCCATTGTGGGATGCATCCCGGTAGGGATGCCATCTCAGTAACCCCGCACAAGGCCGAAGGCCGCAGTGTGGGGCCATGATGCGCCCAAAAAACTACTCGCGGCGCGTGAAACCAGAGCTTTGAAACGCGACCTTTTCCCCGCCGCGAAATGGAGACTCTGGATAAAAACTATAAGAAATTGAACTAACGGGGATAAGTCTCCCGATTCACCAACGCCTCAATCGGCACGGTGCTGTCCATCAGGCCGGTACTCTCATGCCTTTGCTTTGTAAAATGCATCCACCATAGCATATAATTTGCCCGTAAATTGATCAAGAGTCATACTTCTGCGCTGTGCCTCTTTGATGGAGCACACTCGAGGAATAACAGGCTTGCTAACTTTTTGTTTTTCAGATTCTTCTTTAGAATATTTGTATTTCATAGCGATTGATTTATATTTTTGCAAAGATACACATCTTCTTTTAGACTCCGCAAGTTTTTTCTCCTAAAATTTCAAAGAATGTTCTGTTAGTGTTTTTATGATTCTATCAGGCCGATGCGGGTGTCGGAAGCGTGGCGGTTGATGCCGGTGTAGGTCAGAGAGGCATCCTCATAGCGGCGGAACTTCAAGATGGCGTCGTTCATTTGATTAAAACAAATTATTGGCAATAATTTCAATTTATTGACGAAAATTTGTATATCTTTATTGGGAAAGCCATCTTGTCCGCGACCAAAGCGTATTATCTTGCATTACGAATTGAAACAGATTGCATCACCATTGAGAAATACAGCAGTCGGCAACTGGAGAGTATAAGAGATTGGTTGTTCACAGATTGCGAATACACAAAACTCAACAAGTTGAAGAAGTCGAATCCAGAGGCGTTCTTCTACTTGTATCTGGCTACACTAGTAATGTTCGGTTCAAGAAAGCATTAGTCAGTTTTTTGAGATACCAATTAACGATTTATTTGTCTCACAAACAATGTTTAGGAACTATATAAGTCCATCCAATTCCTTTTCTTTTAGTTGTTTTTCCTTTTGTTTTTGCCTATCAACTAGTTCTTGATTAGTATATATAACCCAATCATTGTAATTATAAGTGTTAACAAGTATTGAGTACTTTCCGATAGTATATAAGAATTGATTGAGTCTCAACTCAGAATGTGGATCTTTTGCAGAATCCTTTACTATTAAATTAGGACCATATTTCTTTATGAGGGAATTGCGTAGTGTTTCATTATCGGTTCCTAAGTAATGAAGTCGAACGTTTTCAATTTCACCATTAATACCACAAACTTCAATGTAATCAATACATGGTTTTTGCTCCGGTTCCACAAGCCAATATTTGTTATATAAATATTGGCCAAGAGTATCAGTCCTTTTTGTTTCAATAGTGATTTTTTTTTCGATGTTAGTCACAAAGTTGTTATAATCATCGCATAGTTCTACCCCCAGAATATCAACCGCACATTTTTCAGTCAGATTTTCTTCATCTGTACTAGCTTTGGTGTTTTGATTGGCACAATTATTGAACATGAGTAATGAAGCAAAGAGACAAAGACAAATAATTTTTTTCATAATTTTACGGTTTTAGAAACTAGTGTTATTTTTTAACGGACATCCGGTCTAAGGTCTGCTATTAGCAGCCCTCCGAATATGATTATGTGTTTTTTAATTATGGGCATAAAAAATCGTGGAACTTTGCTTACGTCCATTTAGGTGTTCCACGACCTGCCTGACAAATAAGTAAAGCCCACGATTTCTCGCAGGCGTTTACCGCTTCACCAGTCAGGCTTGTTTGTGGAACTTTAAGTGGACAGTTAGAGCGAAAACGCTTTATAATATGTTATTTATCTTTCTATTCTTTTATTGGTTTTGTTTATTATTCGTTAAAGATTCTATTATTGATTGATTTAGGCGGCAAAGATAGAAATTTTTTTTTGAGAACAGGGACGGAAAAAGACGGCTAATATTAGACTTTTTTCGCATAGATGTCGAAAAAAAATAGTATTTTTGCATGTTAAAATCACAAAAAATGCATGGTATTACAAACGATTTCTTATACGCGGTAGGTAGGGTATCTTCTTTTTTTAGAAATCCCAAAACAGGTAAAGAGACTAAACTGGAAGGGACAGGGTTTTACATAAAAAAGAACGAAAAAATTTTTTTTATTACTAATAGACATGTTCTTGACCTGAAGTTTTCCAATCCTTCAGACGAAAGCATACTTGCTAATTTGACAATTGATGAAAGAAAGTATAATTCAACTAAAAATACTGTAGAAGTAGAACAATTATCCCTATCATCTATCAATTTGCGATATGCCGCCGATTCTCTTGATGATATAGCTTGTGTATTTAATATTTGCGTTAATAAGACTATTAATCTTAATACCATTGATTATTCTATGCTTGCAAACACAAATGTTATTCAGCATGAATTAAATGTTTGTGATAGAGTTGTTTCTATTGGTTTTCCTATTTATACTTATGACCATTTAAATGATAATCCCGTATTGCGTTCAGGTGTTATTTCAAGCGACCCGCGCCTTTGTTATTCATTTAATGACAAGTATATAGGCCATACAATGGCGTATGAAAGTTATTCTACAGAAGGTGGGTCTGGGAGTCCTATTTTTGCATGTCAAAAAGGGTTTAAGGTTGGGAATGGTCTCACAGCACCGAGTGACTTTTTTAGACAAGTGTATTTAATAGGTATTCAATCTAAAATTGTCAATTTGTATAAAAAAATGGGAGAAAACTCTATTGTAACACATCAGCAAATGTCCATTTTATACAAATCGGACAAAATTATTGAGTTAATAGATATGTGTGATAATCTATAGTTGTTTTTCTGTTGGACAAAAACAACTGTTTCAATTACTACATCCCATCCCCCTTCTCCCTCATAAACTCATCAGCCACATACAAATCCCCGTAAAGGTAAAGGCCGGAGGATTTGTCGTGGAGGTCGTCGCAGGTCTGGCTCTCGTAGAATAGTTGCAACGCTTTCACGGGTTCGATATTGAGCCGCTTGGCCAACTCTACCGAGATGGCGCCAATGCGGTTACTCATGACTTCTTCTCCCAATTGTTCATACATAAATGCAGTTTTATCCCTGTTTATTCTGCTCTAATTCCTAACGCCTCAAACAAATCTGCCATTTGTGAGTAAGTGTAATCCCTTTCCGTTTCTTTTTTTTCTTTCATTGATTGAGCGGCGTTGCGCAATGCAAGCATGAAATCCCCACCTGCTTTCTCAAAATATTGATGAAGAGAGTGCTTCTTGAAAAAGATTTCCGCTTTCTCATAAGCGCAATGATTGCTCAGTTCTTTCAATAGTTCAGGCTGGTTTTGGAAACAGCGAGATGTATATGCAAAATAAAACAAGAAAAAGATCTCGGTACAACGTTCATTCTCAATAAAACGAATCTCATATTTCTGCTTCGTCTTCCTTATCGTGTGAGTGCCCACCATCCGCTTTTTGAAGCGTTCATAGTCGCTCTTTTCTTTTCCCTCTTTTTTGTTGTCCATGTCAACCACACAAATAATCTGCGAATAGCCAGCTTCTATCGCTTTGTCAATTTCTTGTTTAAGATAATCCAGTCCCGAAGAATGTTTGGGATAGGTAGGCCTTATGTTGAGCTGCCGGTATGTATCTTTCAAAGAATTGAAATAGTAGTATTCCGTAATTGCCTCACCAATTACTATAATAGAATCCTTAATTTTCTTCATCGTTATCTAAATATAATAAAGGTGAACCCAATTGGGGAACTGCTCCTAACCGGCCGTTCCGATATGACTTGTATAAAGAAAGATTCTTGTGCAACCCGTATTCATCCGCACGTGTGTATTCGGAATAAGCCCCGTCACGGTTCTTCTCCGCAAAGAACACAAAATCACGATGTGTGTTCAACAGGTCTTCGTTCAACAAGGACGTTTCCTGGCTGGTGAAAATCAACTGCGACTCATTAGAATTCATGATGAATGTGTTGAGGAAATAGAGCAGCAAATCGTCATGCAGTTCTGAGTCGATTTCGTCAATTAGAAACACATGGTTGCCTGTTACCGCTTTATACAAAGATGACAAGTTTGACAAAAATTTCTTTGTGCCTTCCGACTGTTCATCATAGCTTAATGTAAACTTTTCATTCCCCGCTTCACAAATGAAATATACTTTTGTTCGCTCAAATGGAACCATTTTGTTTTCTAAAGAAAGTGTCTCATTATTGACAGTTAAACCTATCTGCGGAATTTCTTCGCTTACTGTTTCTGTATAAAAATCAACAATATTAAAGTCCGCCTTTTGTAGCATTTGAATGTAGAATTGCTTTGATTTGTTGTTTTTTTCAATGGATTTTAGCGTCTTTTGAGGGGAATCATGTTCAATGTTTACCTCATGCATATAATTAGCGATCCAATTATAAAGGTCAGCTATTGGTTTAGCATCAATGCTGAAAGAGATTTTGCCAAAAACAGATAATACAGAATGATTGTTAAGGGTGTTTTGTATAAAATTATCCTTTGTCTTAGCTGAAACTTTAAGACTTGAGCCAAATTTAATTTCACTCTGCGATTCTTGTGAAACAAAATGTCTTTCGTAAAAAAGCGATTTCGATCCATTAGGGTACCATTCCAATAATTCGTCCATTATGTAGTCTTTTATGTATGAAACCATATAGTCATACCTAATATGGTTTGCATAAAATGACACAAAAAGCCGTGTTGGTTTATTAGGGCATAATGCAAACGGTCTCCTAGTTTTAACAGTGGATTGTTTTCTACTATGTGGGATAAATAAAATCTCAAAAATATTCTGTATAGCCAGCAGCATGTTTGATTTGCCAGAAGCATTGGCGCCATATATCACGGCCAGCTTGTTGACCCGTTTCTCATTACCCATGTCCACAGAAGCCCAGTCATCCTCCTTGGATTTCGTTTCGAAGTTTAATGTTTGGCGTTCCTTTATCGAAAGAAAATTCTCGACCCAAAATTCTCTTATCATAATAACAGCATTTTAATTCCGCCGCAAAATTAATAAAAATATTAATACAATCGAGAAATAAATCATATTTTCGTAAAAAAGCTACGAATTTAACAAAAATATTTTCATTTTTATTGTTTTGTATGCGAAATGAATCTGCTATGATTTGTTCACATCAACCTTCCAACTAACCCAACAAACCCCTCAATATTCCCCTCTACACTGGCTTGCTCTAATGCTGACAGGTACTCCTCCCGACGCTCCACGGGGATCACCACCCAGGGGTAGCCGGCAGTCACCAGCTGGCTGTTCATTACAAAGCGGGCAGTGCGCAATTACAGCTGTTATTAGTTTTTGCTGCTTTGCTGTCATTAGTTTATTTTGCATTACTATCATTAGTATTTGCCGTTGTGAACAGGCGGAATTAGTTTATAATCAAATTGTTCCATCTAAAAAATCATAACGATTTTTAAATGAAAAAAACTTGTTCCAAATAATTTACAATGATGAACCTATCTTCCACTATGGCGAGATTCCCGCCGACTTCGGGAGGAAGTGAGCTGCGCAATCCTCTTGCGATTTTCCGGAATCCTGGGGAAGAAGAAGATGTGCTGGTCGTGGCGCTCCTGCACGGATTGTGCGCTGTGTACCTTCTCGCCCGTGTATGGATTGTACCCCAAATAGTACATGGCCGTGGCAAAGGTCATCGGCGTGGGCGTGAAGTCCTGCACCTGGTCCGTGATCAGACGATGCTTCTGCGTGAGCTGGCACAACCCCGCCATCTTCTCGATGGTGCAGCCCGGATGCGAGGAGATGAAGTAGGGGATGAGCTGCTGGTTCTTGCCACACTTTTGGTTCTCACGGTTGAACTTCTCCAAGAAAATGAGGAACTGGTCGAATCCCGGCTTGCGCATCAACCGCAACACCTCAGGGTCGGTGTGCTCCGGCGCCACTTTCAGTCTTCCTGAAACATGCTTGTTTACAATCTGATGCAAGTATTCACTCAACCCGTACTTCAGGTCCGTTTCCCGGTTCTCGGCCAGCAACATCTCATAACGGATGCCGCTGCCGATGGTGACATGCTTCACCTCCGGCAAGCTATCGACTTGGCGGTACAACTCCGTGATCGGCTTGTGGTCGAGTCTCAAATTAGGGCATATTTTCGGGGTGAGGCACGAGGGGCGCGGACAGTGCTTGCACTTCTCCAAATCCTTGCCGCCAAGCCGGAACATGTTGGCCGACGGGCCGCCCAAATCGCTGATGTGCCCCTTGAAGTAGTCGCGGTGCACCAAATCGCGCACCTCTGCCATGATGGACTCGTTTGACCGCGAGGCAATCTGCTTGCCCTGATGCGCGGCGATGGCGCAGAAACTGCACCCGCCGAAGCACCCGCGGTGGATGGTGACGGAGTTCTTGATCATCTCAAACGCCGGAATGGCGCCCCGCTTCAGATACTTGGGGTGCGGCGCGTTCATCATCCGGTCGAAGAGCGCGAAACTGTCCATCTCGGCCTCCGTGGCCACAGGGTAGGGGGGCTGCACCACCAGATAGCGGTCACCATACGGCTGTATCAACATCCGCTGCTCCCGCTTGTTGGATTCCGTCTCGAATTTCACGAAATTCTCCCCGTATTTGCGCTTGTCCTTCAATTCCGCCTGATACGAATGCAATAAAATGGGATTCTGCTCGGTATATTGGTCGATTTGAGGGTCAAAATAGGCAATTTGCCTGCATTCGTGCAGGTGCCCGCGCCAGTCGGGTTTGCGAAACAGCTCCGCCAACGCCACAATGGGCCGCTCGCCCATGCCATACACTAAAACGTCGGCCTGGCTGTCTTGCAAAATCGTGGGCATCAGCTTGTTACTCCAATAGTCGTAATGCGACAGGCGGCGCATGGAGGCCTCGATGCCGCCGATAACGATGGGTACATCGGGGTATATCTTGCGCAAGATTTGCGAATAGACAGTGGTGGCGTAATCGGGACGGAAGCCTGCCACACCTCCGGCGGTGTACGCGTCGTCGCTGCGCAGGCGCTTGTTGGCGGTGTAGTGGTTCACCATGGAGTCCATATTGCCGGAGGTAACCCCGAAAAATAGCCGCGGTTTTCCCAATTTCTTGAAATCGCGCAGGTCGTCCTGCCAGTTGGGCTGCGGCAGGATGGCCACCCGCAGGCCCTCGCGCTCGAGCACACGCCCGATCACCGCCGCCGCAAACGAGGGATGATCTACATACGCGTCGCCGCTCACAAGGATGACATCCACATAATCCCACCCCAGATAATCCAGTTCCTTTTTGGTGATCGGTAAAAAATGTTTGCCTGCAGACATAGTGCGCAAAGGTACAAAAAAAATGTAGAGACGCGCCATGGCACGTCTCTACAACAAATAATTATCGGAATTCATTATTCAATGGACCATTCGGCACCGTCCTTGGTGTCCTTCACGGCAATGCCGGCAGCCTTCAGGTCGTCGCGGATCTTGTCGGAAATGGCCCAATTCTTGTTCGCTTTCGCATCCTGACGGATAGCCAAAACCAGATCCATCACCTTGTTCATGGCCTCGCTGTACTTGTCGGCCACATTGGCGGTTTCCGGCTTCATGCCCAAGATTTCGAAGAAGAAGATGCGGTAGTACTTCTTCAGCGTCTCGATGTCTTCGGCGGTCAGGGTGGCGTGGCCGTCTTTCACGGCGTTGATAATGCGGGAGGCCTCGAAGAGCTCGGCAATGACCTTCGGGCTGTTGAAGTCGTCGTTCATCGCTTCGTAGCAACGTTCCACCCATTCGTCAATCTTCTCGGTGGACTGTGCTCCGGCTTTCAGCTTGTCCAGATGGCGCTCGGCGGCGTACAGCTTCTCCATGCCCTTTTCGGCCGACTGCAGCGCCTCGTTGCTGAAATCGACAGTGCCTCTGTAGTGGGCCTGCAGCACGAAGAAACGGATGGTCATGGGCGAGTAGGCTTGCGTGAGCATTTCGTGGTTGCCCGTGAAGAACTCGTTGAGCGTGATGAAGTTGCCCAGCGACTTGCCCATCTTCTGGCCGTTGATGGTAATCATGTTGTTGTGCATCCAGTATTTGACTGAGCTCTTGCCGTTAGCCACGGTGCTCTGGCATACCTCCGACTCGTGGTGCGGGAACAGCAGGTCCATGCCACCGCCGTGGATGTCGAATTGCTCGCCCAAATACTTGGTGCTCATGGCAGTACACTCAATGTGCCAGCCCGGGAAACCTTGGCTCCAGGGTGAGTTCCAGCGCATGATGTGCTCCGGCGCAGCCTTCTTCCACAAGGCAAAATCGGCGGGGTTGCGCTTCTCGCTCTGGCCGTCCAGCTCGCGGGTGTTGGCCATCAGTTCGCTCAGCACGCGGCCCGACAGCTTGCCGTAGCCGAAGTCCTTGTCGAACTTCTCCACATCGAAATAAACAGAACCTTCCGACTCGTAGGCGTAGCCCTTTTCCAGAATTTTCTGCACCATCTCGATTTGCTCGATGATGTGGCCGGATGCGCGCGGCTCAATGGACGGGCCCTTCACATTGAGGGCGTCCATGGCCTTGTGGTAGCTATCCATGTAGTATTGTGCCACTTCCATCGGTTCCAACTGTTCCAAACGGGCCTTCTTGGCGATTTTGTCCTCCCCTTCGTCGGCGTCGTGCTCCAGATGGCCCACATCGGTGATGTTGCGCACATAGCGCACTTTGTAGCCGATATGCGTGAGATAGCGGAACACGAGGTCGAAGGTCACTGCCGGGCGGGCGTGACCCAGGTGGGGTTCTCCATAGACGGTCGGACCGCACACATACAAACCCACATGGTCGGGAACGATCGGGGTGAGCAGTTCTTTTCTCTTGGATAACGTGTTGAATAATAAAACTTTGCCTTTGTTGTCGGTAGGGGTCATATTCGTGTTGTTTTATTTCTATAATCAGGGTGCAAAGGTAGGGAAAATTTGGCCTATGCAAACAGTTTCTCAATCTGCTCCTCGTACTTCTTCAGCAGCACGTTGCGCTTGAGCTTGAGGGTAGGGGTGAGCTCGCCGGTTTGGATGGACCATTCATAGCCGATCAGGATGAAACGCTTGATTTTCTCGGTCTCTCCGAACTGTGTATTGTAGTAGTCAATGATCTTCTTGAACTTCTTGATCACCTCCGGATGCTGTACCATCTCTTCGTTGGTGGTGTAGTTTATGTTTTTGTTCTGGCACCAGGAACGCAGGTCAGCGAAGTTGGGCACGATAAGGGCGGCGGCAAATTGCTTGTTTTCGCCCACCACCATGATGTTGTCCACCAAGGAATCCTCCGACACCTTGTTTTCCAAAATAGTGGGAACCACATATTTACCGAAAGCAGTCTTGAACATCTCCTTCTTTCTTCCTGTAATCTTGAGTCTTCCTTCAGGCGTGAGTTTGCCGAGATCGCCGGTGTGCAGCCAGCCATCCTTGTCGATGGCTTCGGCGGTAAGGTCGGGAGCCTTGTAGTATCCCTTCATCACATGATTGCCGCGTGTGAGGATCTCGCCGTCTTCCGCGATGCGCACCTGCGTGCCCGGAAGCACGTGTCCGGCTGTGCCGAACTCCAGTCCGCCCTTGAAGAAGTCGCTAACGGCGATAACAGGGGCGGACTCCGTAGTACCGTAGCCTTCCACCACGCGCACGCCCATGGCCCAGAACACCTTGGAAATCATGGGCTGGATGGCAGCGCCGCCCGTGACGATCACGTCCAGATTGCCGCCCAACGCTTTGTACCATTGGTTGAGCACCAGTTTGCGAGCCAGCTTCAGCTTTCTGTAATAGGATTTGCTCTTGTTAAAGTCAAAATCCAAAGCAATATCATTGGCCCAGAAGAAAATCTTGCGCTTGGCACCGCTCAATTTTCGTCCCTTGGCCAATATTTTATCATAAACTTTCTCCAAAAGTCGCGGCACCGTGGTGAAAATGTCGGGTTGCACCTCGACCATCTCTTCCTGTATTTTGGCCAGGTTTTCGTTGTAATAAATGGGCATTCCCAAGTATTGCCACGTGTAGTTCATCATGCGCTCATATACGTGACACAACGGCAGATAACTCAGAATCCGGTTGTTGTTTTTCACTGGAATGATGGGGAGTACTCCGTAAATGTTGGTGAGAAAATTGCGGTGTGTGAGCATCACGCCCTTCGGGTTGCCGGTGGTTCCGGAGGTATAGACGATGGAGACCACGTCGTCAGGCAGGATGCTGTCTTTGATTTGCTGGAGATATTCCGGACTCGGGTTGGCGCGGCCGATCTCAATCAGCTCGTTCAAGTGACGGTATCCGCGCAGGTTACGGAAGGTATAGACCTTGTCGGTCAGCGAGGGAATGCCCTCGATGATGTTGTTGATCTTGCGCAGAAGTTCCCAACCGGAAACAAAGATGAGCTTCACGTCCGCATGATTGAGGATATAACGGTAGTCGGCCTCGCTGATGGTAGGGTAGATTGCCACGTGAATGGCTCCGATCTGCATGATGGCCATGTCCAGGAAGTTCCATTCCGGGCGGTTGGGTGTGATGGTGGCGATACAGTCGCCTTTCTTGATGCCTAACTGCATCAGGCCGTAGGATATGCTGTTGACCTTATCTACATAGTCCTTGGTGCTATGCTTGATCCAGATTCCGTTCTCTTTGCCGCAAAGGGCATCTTCCTTGGGAAACTCCTTCAAGTCTCGCTCAAGTATGTCAAATAGTCGGGTTACTTCCATTTTGCCAATGAATTTGGGCTGCAAAAATACATTTTTCTTTAAATGGTATATCTTACATTTACCATCAGCTGGGAGAGCATGTTCTTGGCACGCAGCAACTGTATTTTCACATTGGATAGGGTAAGATTGAGTCTTTCTGCAATTTCTTCGTAGGACAGCTCCTCGTAATAGCGAAGTTCCACCACCTTGCGGTATTTGTCGGGCAGCTGGCTGACAGCGCAGCGAAGCATCTCCACGCGCTGCTTGTCCATGATGTGCTCCTCGGGCGTGGGCGTCACCTCCGATTGCGAGTGCTCGATGAGTTGCTCTTGCTCCATGTTCAGCGACTCGTTGTCCACGCATTGCGGCGAGTTGTTTTTGTGCCGAATGAAATCGATGCTGTTGTTGACGGCGATACGGAACAGCCAGGTGGAGAAGGCGTATTGCGGGGAGTATTTGTCCAGATATTTGAACGCTTTGCCGAATGTTTCCAACGTCAGATCCTCAGCATCATCACTGTTCTTCACGATCTTCATCAGGATGAAGTAGATGCTGTCGCGATAGAGCTTCATCAGCTCGGCGTAAGCCTTCTGGTCGTTGTGATCCAGGGCTTGCCGCAGAAGGACATAGTCGCGTTTGGCTTTCTCGGTGGTGCAGGGATTCTCCATTATCTGAATTTATGACGGTAGATTTGGGCTGACATATAATATAGCGGGTTCATGACCGCAAAGAGGATATCGTAAAGCAAGAGGAACGGGATAACCTGCTTTTCGTTGAGTTTGCGGGCGGCGAAGCCGTAAACGAGATACTGGCTCAGCACTCTCAGTGCCGCGATGCCGAGCACAATGAACAGGAATATCTGGTTGTGCAGGGTCGCCAGGATGGCAATTGCCAAGGCGGCGTAAAATAGCAGGTTGACAATGGCATAGAGACCAAGCAGGAAACGGTTCTTCATCGTGTTCATGTGGCGGGTGTAGTACAGTCCCATCTTGTGGTCTTTCCAATAGCTGTAAGGCACTTTGTTGTGCAGGATGGTGAAAGCCTCCTGGGAAAATTCCACTGCTGTGTTTTGCTTATTGGAAGCTCTGGAGACGAAAATGTCCTCTTCGCCGCAGCTGAGATGGTTGTGGGAGGCGAAACCCTGCTGGTCGTAAAACAGCGTCTTGGTGAAGGCGATGTTTTTCAGGTCGCCACGGTAGGTGGAACGGCACATGGCCAACGAGAAGTACTGGATGGCGTTATGCAGGTTGTCGAAATGTAATAATCTGTTAAACAGGCTATTTCGCTTATCGTATGAACTATATCCCAGTACTATCTGTTTCTGGGAAACGAAATTCTCGGCCATCTTTTCCAGCCAATGCGTGGAAGTGGGGGAGCATTCCACATCTGTGAAAAGCAAATGTTCGTAAGTGGCACATCGGATCCCCATGGAAAGGGCGAACTTGTTGCCGCGGATGGTGCTCACGGCACTGTCAAGATTCACCAGCTTGATGTTGCTGTACTGGCTTTGGTATTCCTTCACGAGAAGTTCGGAAAGATCGTGCGAGTGGTCGTTCACGATGACAAGCTCGAATTGGGAGTATTGCTGGCTCATGATGCGCGGCAGGAACTTCAGCAAAGAGTTGGCGGCATCCTTAATCACCACGATAATGGAGACCGGAACCTGCTGCATGGCGACAGCTTTCTTCTTCCTCGAGAAGGAAAACCGCGCGTAGAGGACGTAGTAATAGATTAGTTGGAGTAGGGTGATGGAGCCGAAAACAACTAATACTGTGAAAGATAGCTTGTCTTCCAACATAGGTAAATGGTAGGTTAATAATTTCTTGGCAAAAGTATGTTTTTGATGAGATAAAAGATGTATTTTTGCACTCTATTTATCAACAAAATGCAGTTTATAATCAATAAGGAAGACCCTAAGAGTCACGCACGTGCCGGTGTGATCACCACGGCGCACGGAGAGATTGAGACGCCCATATTCATGCCAGTGGGCACATTGGGCACGGTGAAGGCTGTCCACATCAAGGATTTGAAAGAACATATCAAGGCCCAGATCATTTTGGGAAATACATACCACTTGTACCTGCGGCCCGGCTGCGAGGTGCTCCGGAACGCCGGAGGATTGCACAAGTTCAATGGCTGGGACCGGCCCATTCTCACGGATAGTGGCGGGTTTCAGGTCTTCTCACTGAGCCATCGGCGCAAGATCAATCCAGAGGAGGGTGTGTGGTTCCAATCACACATCGACGGCTCTCGCCACCTGTTCAGCCCAGAGAGCGTCATGGACATCGAGCGCGCTATCGGGGCCGACATCATCATGGCCTTCGACGAATGCATTCCGTATCCCTGCGAGTACAATTATGCCAAGAAGTCTATGGAAACGACCTTCAAGTGGCTGAAACGCTGTGTGAAACGGCTCGAGGAGACGGAACCGTACTACGGCTATGAGCAGACGCTTTTCCCGATAGTGCAGGGCGGCATTTATCACGATTTGCGCATCAAATCGGCTGAGTATTGCGACTCTGTGAACCCCGACGGAATCGCCATTGGTGGGGTAGCGGTAGGGGAGCCCGTGGAGCAAATGTACGAAATTGCAGACCTCTGCTGCCAGGTCTTGCCCAAAAATAAGCCCAGATACCTGATGGGTGTTGGCACGCCTGCCAATATCATTGAGAATATCGCATTAGGCGTGGATATGTTCGATTGCGTGATGCCCACGCGCAACGGCCGCAACGGCATGATTTTCACATGGGAAGGCATGCTGAACATGCGCAACGAGAAATGGAAAAACGATTTCACACCGATTGACGCCGACAGCGAGCTTTTTGCTGACCGCGAATACACGCGCGCATATCTGCGTCATTTGTACGTTTCTGACGAAATTCTCGGCCCGATGATCGGCAGCATCCACAATCTGCATTTTTATCTGGATCTCGTACAGACCGCCAGGAAGAAAATTCTCGACGGAACGTTCGCAACCTGGAAAAACGAGATTCTCCCGAAGATATCCAGACGGTTGTAATTTTCCGTTTCGTTTTATCAATTACCATTGTAGAGACGCCAATGCATTGCGACTCTACGTGTATTATCGCATTTAAATAATTGTTGAAATATTTGTCCGATAATTTATATTATGTTAAATAGAAGTATGTGGACATGAAAAAAGGGCGTTTTGGGGCGCCCTATTGATCGATTATAGATTAGAGAATAGAGATTAGAGGAAAAATCATTAAACAATATGCTCTAAACTATAAACTCTCAACTCTAAACTCTAAACTTTATTCATTATTCCGAATCTCGGTTTTCCACTTCTTCGTAAGGCTTCTCAATTTCAGTCCTATAACGCCGAAAATGGCTTCTCTGAAGATTCCGCCGCTCATCTTGGACGTGCCCATCGTGCGGTCGCGGAAAATGATCGGCACTTCCACAATCTTGAAACCAAGCTTATAAGCGATGAACTTCATCTCAATCTGGAATCCGTAGCCCACATGCTTGATAGCATCGAAATTGATGGCCTTCAAGACATTGGCACGGTAACATTTGAAACCTGCAGTCGTATCGTGCACAGGAATGCCCAAAACCGTGCGCACGTACATAGAGCCGAAATAGGACATCATCAAACGTCCTAACGGCCAGTTCACTACGCTGATGCCCTGACAGTAACGTGAACCGATGGCCACATCAGCATTCTGTTCCACGCAGGCATCGTATAAACGCTGTAAATCGTGCGGGTCGTGCGAGAAATCGGCGTCACATTCGAACATGAAGTCATATTCGCGGGCCAAGCCCCAACGGAAACCATGAATATATGCGGTTCCCAGTCCGAGTTTGCCGCTACGCTCCTCGATGAACAGCTTGCCATCAAATTCAGGCATCAGGCTCTTCACAATGTCTGCCGTGCCGTCTGGACTGCCGTCGTCAATTACTAATATATGTACGTCAATCAATCCGAAAATGGTCCGGATGATATTCTCGATATTTTCCTTCTCTTTATAGGTTGGAATGATTACAAGTCTCTTATCCATAGTGATTTAAATTATTTCGTTAAGATGATATAAACGGGCAAATGGTCGCTGTATCCGCCTTGATACACGCCGCCGGCAAACATTCTGTACGGATATCCTGTATAAGAACCTGATTTGGTGAACAGATAGTCTTTTCTGAATACGTGTGCCGACTGGTATTTATAACCTCTGGCCGGATAAACTAAGCCACCGGAAATGACGATGTTGTCCAGCATCTCCCAGGAATCCCTGTAGGCATACGAACCGATACCGTCGCGGTACATTTTCCACATAGGATTGAAAAGTTCATTGGGCTGCAGGTTCTTGGTATTCGTCTTTGTACCTAAACACTCCATGATAGCCTTGGAATTGGGCGTGTCGTTCAAGTCGCCCATGAGGATGAACTTGGCACCGGGATGCTTGGCAAAAATGTTGGTGGCAATGTCGTGCGACAGGTTGCCGGCAGCCAGACGTCCGGGAAGACTGCGCTTTTCACCACCGGATTTTGATGGCCAGTGATTCACCAAAAAATATAAGGTATCCGTATTGTCCAGAATGCCGGTCATCAGCCATTGGTCGCGGGAAATGAACTCTGGTTGGTTGGGCACAACGAGCGGAAATGCTGCAGTATCAATGATGCGTAGTCTTTTAGGATTATACAGAAATGACACATCCACGCCACGTCTGTCGGGTGATTCGTGGTGGCAAACCTTCAAGCCGTAAGATTTCAGGCGCTCGGTGGCAACCAAATCCAGCAATACCTGCTCGTTTTCCACTTCGGAAACGCCCAGCACGACCAGTCCGCCGTCCATCTTGGCCATGTCTGAAATCACCTGCGACAATCTGTCAAGTTTGTGCAGATAGCGTTCTGAAGTCCACTGATAATCGCCCTGCGGCAGGAATTGCTCGTCGTTTTTATTGGGATCGTTGATTGTATCAAACAGATTCTCAAGGTTATAGAATCCGATAATGGCCTTATTCGGAGTTGTTTGAGCACTTATTGAGAACCCGAAACAGAACAAAAACAGACTTACAAGAAAGGTTATTCTTTTCATTTGCAGAGAATTTAGGTGCAAAGATACAAAAAATTATTTCAAAAACTTATTCCGTACCAATTCGGCTATCTGCACGGCGTTTGTGGCGGCGCCCTTGCGCAGATTGTCGCCTACCACCCACAAGTTCAGTGTGTTAGGTTGCGAGAAGTCGCGGCGGATGCGGCCCACGAACACTTCATCCTTGTCTTTTGCCCATATCGGCATGGGGTAAATGTTATTCGCCGGATCATCTTGCACGACCAAGCCTGGCATATTACGCAGAAGCTCGAAAACTTCCTGGAGGTCGAAATCTTCGTTAAACTCCACGTTTACCGCCTCGGAATGTCCGCCCGTCACGGGCACGCGCGCCACAGTGGCAGTTACTTGTATGTTGTTGTCTCTTAAAATCTTGCGCGTCTCATTCACCAATTTTATTTCCTCGGTGGTGTATCCGTTTTCTTCAAACGTGCCGCCGTGCGGAAACAGGTTCATGTCTATCTGATAGGGGTACGCTTTCTCGCAGCTCTCCCCTGCCCTCTCTTTCATCAGCTGGTTCACGGCCTTCATACCCGTGCCGGTCACTGACTGGTAGGTGGAGATGACGAGGCGTTTGATGCCGTAGCGTTTGTGCAAAGGGCACAGCGCCATCACCATCTGTATCGTAGAACAATTGGGGTTTGCTATAATCTTGTCAGTGGGTTTGATCACATCGCCGTTGATCTCGGGTACCACCAATGGGATATTGGGGTCGCTGCGCCAAGCAGACGAATTGTCGATCACGACTGTGCCCTTGGCGGCAAACAGTGGGGCGTATTGCAGCGATGGACCGCTGCCAGCGGAAAATATGGCAATGTCGGGCGCTGCCGCAATGGCGTCTTCCACCGAAACCATTCTATAAGTTCTGCCCGCAAAGTCAATCTCTCTTCCAATAGAACGTGTGGATGCCGCAGGAATGAAATCGTACTGGCCAAAACCTCTTTCTTCCAATACTTTACGCATGACGCCACCTACTAATCCCGTGGCTCCGACTAAAGCAATTTTCATGATGTGTACAATTTTGAAAAAAAAAATATCGGTTAATGATTTTTGAGTTGCAAATGTAGTATTTTTGCAGCAAACAAAACTAACCTACAATGAAAAACAAATTATTTTTGGGCACAGCCCTTCTACTCTATTTCATGTTTTCCGTTAAACATGCTGAATGTCAATCTGATACATTAAAAAGATACGACATTGTCATCCACGAAATCATGGCCGATCCTACTCCAGAAGTGGGACTGCCGGCTGCGGAGTATGTGGAATTGCTCAACCGAACGTCACACCGCTGCCGGCTGGAAGGCTGGAAACTCAAGATTGGCAACACAATGAAACAGTTGCCAGTGATGGAGCTGGACAGCTGCGGGTACATGGTGATTGTGGCCAGCAAATTCGAAGATGAAATGTCCGCATTTACCGCTGAAATCGCGACATTGTCTTCATTGTCGCTGACGGATGCAGGGCAGACGCTCCTTCTGTACAACGCCTCTGGCGAGGTGATTCATGCGGTATCGTACAAAAAACAGTGGCATTCTGAACCTATCAAGCGGGAGGGCGGCTGGTCGCTGGAAATGTTGGACAGCTCGCAGCCGTGGCGCGGCGCGGACAACTGGAATTCCTCCACTTCGCCATTGGGCGGTACCCCAGGCGCCCCCAATGCTGCATGCACATCTCTTCCAGCAGACGATTTTCCTGTTATTGAGCGTGTTACAATGTTGGACAGTCATACTGTGAGGCTCTTTTTCTCGACTCCTGTCTGTCCGCAACTGCCCATGTCCCCCACTCTTTTTACCATCACACCGGACATTGCCATTGACTCCATTCTTGAAGTGTCTCCCTATTTCCGTGCTTTGGACTTGATACTGACCTCTGTGCCCAGACGCGGGCGATTGTACACACTCGAGCTGGCAGGGGAACTTTGCGATTGTGCGCGCCACGCGATGCCACAAGGTAGCAGTATTGTGTTCGGCTTATCCGAAAAACCGGAACAAGGCGATCTTGTCATTAATGAAATATTATCTCATCCATTTGAAGGAGCTGATGCTGACTTCATCGAACTCTTTAATAAATCTTCACATATCATTGATTTAAAAGATATTAAAATTGGCTCTGGCGGTGATTCTATACCGCAAAAGGCCGTGACTGCCTTGTCTGAGGGTTTGCAGTTGTTGCCCGGTCAGTATTGTGCGCTGTGCAAGAACAAGTCATTGACGCTGACACAGTACGATCCGCTTAATCCGTTGGCGTTGGTGGATTGCGACTCGCTGCCCTCTTACAACAACGACGAAGGAGTGGTTTTCCTGACGGATAAATCCCTGCAACAAATAGATAGACTGCACTATACGGAAGATATGCACTATCCGAAATTGATTACTACTGAAGGCGTGAGTCTGGAGCGGCTTTCTGCGGAGCGTCCCACACAGGACCCCAACAACTGGTGCTCCGCCGCTGCTACCGTCGGCTTTGCTACGCCTGGCTATGCGAACTCACAACAAGGGCAGCCCGATATGGACGAGCAATTGTCCATACAACCGGAAGTCATCTCGCCCAATAATGACGGAGTCCAGGATTTTGCAGAGATAAGTCTGCTCTTTGACGAGCCGGAAAACCGCGTTTCGGTGCAGATTTTCAACCATCAGGGGCATATCGTAAGGCATTTGGCCAATAATGAACTATGTGGCACGGAGGCACTCTTCCGCTGGGATGGATTGGACGACAAGGGAAACAGGCTTCCCAGTGGCATGTATGTGGTACAGATACAATATTGGAATATGGACGGGCATTCGAAAAGATACCGAAAAGTGGTCTCGATTGCCGGCTGGTAACCGATTATTTCCCGCCGAAGTCGTCGTAATGAATCATGTCGGGAGTCACACCGAGTGAGTCAAGCATCTTGAGCACGGCCTGCAACATCATAGGTGGTCCGCAAATGTAGTATTCAATGTCTTCAGGATTGGGATGATTCCTGAGATAGTTTTCATATATCACTTCATGGATGAATCCAGTATAGCCAGTCCAGTTGTCGTTGGATTGAGGGTCAGAGAGTGCGATATGGAAAGAAAAATTGTCGTGCTCCGTCGCTAGCTGCTCGAACTCATCTTGGTAAAACAGCTCTTTGCGCGAGCGCCCGCCGTACCAGAAGGTGGTTTTCCGTTGGGTGTGCTTGTTTTTGAACTGGTCGAAGATGTGCGAGCGCATGGGAGCCATGCCGGCGCCGCCGCCAATGAACATCATTTCGCGGTCAGTGTCCTGCACGAAGAAATCGCCGTAGGGACCCGAAACCGTTACTTTGTCGCCAGGTTTGAGGCTGAAAATGTAAGAAGAGGAGACGCCAGGGTTCACTTTCTCCATCTTGCGGGTTTTGCGATTGACGGGCGGAATGGCAATGCGCACATTCAACATCACGATGTTGTTTTCTGCGGGATGATTGGCCATGGAGTACGCTCGAACGGTATCGGCAGTGTTGCGCATTTTCAGGGCAAATAACCCCATTGCCTCCCAGTCGCCGCGGAATGTTTCATCTACTTCGATGTCAGCATATTTGACCACGCAGCGCGGGATGTCCAGCTGCACGTAACCGCCGGATCTGAAATCCATGCTCTCCCCTTCCGGCAACTTGAGCACCAGCTCTTTGATGAAGGTGGCGACATTGTGGTTGGAAACCACGGTGCAAGTCCACTTCTTGATGCCGAAAAATTCTTTGGGAATTTCGATGCGCATGTCTTCGCGCACCTTCACTTGGCAGAAGAGCCGGTAGTGATCTTCTGCCATTTTGCGGGAAATGTGGGCCAGTTCTGTGGGCAGTATTTCGCCACCGCCTGCCAGCACTTTGCCCTTGCAGGTACCACACGAGCCTCCGCCACCGCATGCGGACGGGACGAACACCTGCTCGTCGGCCAGCGCTTGTAGCAGCGTGCACCCGCGCTCGTGCTCAATCTCCTTCTCCCCGTTGATGGTAATCTTGACCTTCCCCTCTGGAACCAGTTTCCGGCGCACAAATAGCAACAAAGCCACCACCAGCCAGATAATGGCCAGAAAGATGAGAATTGCCGCTATTGTAGTCTTAAGTATCATTGAATAAATCGATTAAATTCCTAAAAATGCCATAAATCCCAATCCCATCAATCCAGTGATAATGTATGCAATCCCGTTGCCCCGTAAGGGTTCCGGAATATTGGAGTATTTCAAACGCTCGCGTATGGCCGCCATGGCCGTGATGGCTAACAGCCAACCCAGTCCGGAGCCGATGGCATACGAGAAACTGTGTGCCACCGTCGGAAAATTGCGTTCCTGCATGAACAACGAACCGCCCAAAATGGCGCAGTTCACTGCAATCAGGGGCAGGAAAATGCCCAATGCCATGTACAATGCCGGCATATAACGCTCTATCACCATCTCCAATAACTGCACCATGCCCGCAATCACTGCGATGAAGATGATTAGGCTCAGGAACGAGAGATCCACCTGCGCAAAACTGCTGCCCAGCCATGACAATGCACCGGGTTGCAGCAAATATTTGTCAATGAGATAGTTCACCGGCACCGTGATGGCCAATACAAAACATACCGCCAAACCCAATCCGCCCGCTGTTTTCACACTCTTGGATACTGCCAAATAGGAGCACATGCCTAAGAAATAGGCGAACACCATATTGTCGATGAAAACCGAACGGATGAATATGTTGAAGAGGTCGGACATTGTTAGATTAGAGATTAGAGATGTTTTTTATTATTGGTATTTTGCCTTATATAAACTGAGTACTGTTCCATAATCACTAACTATTAACTATTAACTATCATCTATTATCTATCAACTTTTTTCCCTCTAATCCAAATCATCACGCCCACGAGAATCAGTGCCATGGGCGGGAGGATCATGAGTCCGTTGTTTAGATAGCCGGCATGGTAGAAGGCATTGGGTACAACTTGGTGGTTCCAGAGCGTGCCGGAGCCGAGCAATTCACGGAAGAAGGCTACGATAACAAGCACCATGCCGTAGCCAAGCCCGTTCATCACGCCGTCCACGAAAGAGGGCCAGGGTTTGTGCGACAGGGCAAAAGCCTCCAGACGGCCCATGATGATGCAGTTGGTGATGATGAGCCCCACAAATACCGACAGCAGCTTGCTGATTTCGTAGAAATAGGCTTGCAGCAGCAAATCGACCAGCACCACCCAGAACGAGACAATCAGCAATTGCACGATTATGCGGATTCTTGGCGGTATCGTATTGCGTATCAATGATATGATGAGATTCGAGAAAGCGCAGACCACGGTTACCGAAAGCGCCATGACTACGGCGGGTTTCAGCTGCGCGGTAACAGCCAATGCCGAGCAAACACCCAGTGTCTGCACCAGAATCGGATTATCCTTGCTTAATGGTCCCAAATATTTCTTCATTTCTCAAATTTCAATTCTCAATTCTCAATTCCTTCATCATATTATCCACCCCTCTGGATGTTATCGTCGCTCCCGAAATGGCATCCACGCGGTTCTCCTCGCGGATATCTCCCTCCTGCCCTTTCTTCACCACCCGAACGGAAGTAAAAGCACCATTTTGATTGTATAATTTCTTGCCAATGAATGCATTGGCGAATTCATCATCCGTAATTTTTGCACCCAGACCGGGTGTCTCCGATTTGTGTGCGAAAGACACGCCCTTGATGGCGGTATGGTCCTCCGATAGCACTACATAGCCCCAGATGGGTCCCCAAAGTCCTTTGCCCTGCACGCGCACCACAATGCCAGGATTGCCGTCGGCGCAACGGATGTGATATTGTTCGCTCGTCTGGTCACCCTTGTCAGGTTTTGCAATCTCTTGGAAAAAAGAAACCGTATTTTTCTTGGCAACATCTTTATATCCAGCCGCTTTCAGGATTTGCTGGTATTTTTCGCACGTCACATTGGCATCCCTTTTCGATTTCAGACCGATGGAAACTGAAGCGAGCACTACGCAGATGAGGAGCACCAGCGCACTGACATAGAGGAATATGTATGTGTTGCTGAATTTTCTCATCGGACTTGGTTTTGTTGTAGAATATGCTTTTGGCGTTTGCGGATATGGGCTTGCACCACGCAGTAGTCAATGAGCGGTGCGAATATGTTCATCAGCAGGATGGCGAGCATCATGCCTTCGGGATAGCCTTTGTTGAGGGTACGGATGAGGATGGCCAGCACACCGATGAGCAAGCCGTAGATGTATTTGCCGGTTTGCGTGTGTGCGGCGGTCACGGGGTCGGTGGCCATGAAGACCGCGCCGAAGAGGAAACCGCCCATAAGCAACTGCTGATAGCCTGCTACGGGACACAATCCGGTTGCACGGCAGATGAGGGCAGTTACGTACCCGCCCACGAGCACAGAGAGCATGATGCGCCAGTCGGCCACCTGCGTGAAAAGAAGGATGGCAGCGCCCAGAAGGATGGCAATCTTGCAGGTTTCCCCGATACAGCCCGGGATGGTGCCCACGAACAACTCCCACGTAGAGGGCATTGCTTCGGTGTGTCCGTTCATCACGAGGGCCAATGGTGTGGCGCCGGAAACTGCGTCCGGGGCATTGGAAATCCACACTTTGTCACTGGAGATGACGGAAGGATAAGCGAAGAAAACGAAGGCGCGGGCCAGCAGCGCAGGGTTCAGGAAGTTGTAGCCGGTTCCGCCGAACACCTCTTTGCCGAAGAGCACGGCGAATGCGGTGGCAACAGCCACAATCCACAGCGGCACATCCGGCGGCATAATCATCGGGATGATGAAGCCCGTCACGAAGAAGCCTTCGGCCACCTCTTCTTTGCGAATCTGAGCGAAAAGCACTTCCACTGCCAGGCCGCTGGCGTAGGTCACAATGACCAGCGGCAGCCATTTCAGGAAACCATACCATAGGCAGGGCCACAGGGCCGTGGCGCTGCTGGTGGCGAGAAAATGCTGGTAGCCCACATTCCACCAACCGAACAGCAGTGCGGGACACAGGGCAGTCATCACGGTGATCATGATGCGCTTCATATCGACTGCATCGCGGATATGGCTGCCCTGGCCGGTCACGGTGGCCGGCGTGCGCAGGAACGTGTCCATGGCGTCAAGCAGTGCGTTGAATTTCTTGGGCATCAGCGTTTTTTCAAAGGCGCAAAGATACGCATAATTCCGTTAGCTGCAGTTGTTGTAACCTTTTGTAACCTTTTGCTTTTGTAGTTATCCTGCTTTCAGCAGATTCTTGCTCCAGTTATCGTTACACCGTTCCGCGGTGAGCAAGGTTGAGAGCTTCGTAGCAAGAGAGTCCCGCACCGCGGCGTGATCCACCGCACGGTCTCGCCCCACACGGCTACGCCGTATGGGGTTGCTGAAAAGGATGGTCTCTTCGAGACCTATTAGTGCAATAAAGTTATTTGCCACAAGCAAAACTATACAAGTAAATGTTGGAATTACTTACACAACGTAAATGGCATAGTGTGATTCTGTGCACTGAAATTTGTCCAGAAGGGACATTCCCTTTCGGGCTACCCCACACGGAAGTGTGGGGAGATAGAGGATGTGGGGTGAGCCAATCGCGGCGCGGGACTCGTATGCTGCAGGGTAAAGGACTTGCTCGCCGCGAAAGTGTGTCGTTGGAATAAGTGAAAACTGAAAAACTTTTTGTATTTTCGCGATGTATTATCACTTTATTTATATGAACCCCTACAACGTCAAAATCACCGCTGTAAGAAAAGTGCAGCACACCGACCTTTCTGCCATGTACGAGAACCCTATCGAGCACGCGTGCGAGGTTCGCGAGGGCGACAGCTGGATATCTGTGGGTGGAAAGAAACCCGAAGGGCTCTGCGACAGCGCATGGGAATCGATGCGATGGTTTGTGGAGGAACTGGCCGCCGGGCACGGCAACTTCTTCGACGGTTGGATGAAGAACCCCTACTCCGCCATGATCAGCTGCAACGACGGCTTCCGGCCCGTAAGCTTTTTGCTGGAAAGAATAGCGTAGTTTTTCATTTTGCTTGATATTGCATTTCTTTGTCCATTCGGTCAAGACTCAACTTCACAAATTCCAGTATCAGAGCGTACTCCTCATCATAGTTGGCGGCATCGTAGTAATCTTTACTGTCAATAGGCCATAACCGTGTGTTTTCCTCCAAACCCAAACGGACATACGGGTCGTTCTCCTGCATCATTCGTTCTATGTTCTCGTAGGAGAAGATGCCAGATTGACGAAGCTCCGCATACCTTTTCTGCAGTTTCTCCATATATTCCGGCGACTTCATCATTCGGTCAATCAGAATGTTCCGGCGGATGTTCGGCAAATGCTCCAGCATGTTCTTCTCGTTGTCGCCGTCTCTTCCTAAACTGTGATCGCAGTCCCAAAGCGCGATCCGGAACGGTGTCTGGGCGTTCTTCTTGTACAGATAGAAGTTCTTGAGCACACCGTCGCCACTGTTCGTGAAGAGTATGAACAGATGCCAGTCGATGAGATTCGACAGGTCTATCCATTCTCCGATGTTTGCGTAAAATTCTGCATCTGAGGTGTTTAATATGAAATTCCTGAAATCCGTGATGATGGCATCGCGGTGTTCCTTGTCATAGTCGGGATAAGTCTGTCCGTGAGGGTTTTCCACTTGAGATCCAGGTTTCGCGATTTTCTTGTCTGAATAGAAGAGTTTCGGCTCTTTGAAGATAACCGCGCCGGGATCATTCTTGTCAACCTTGAGAACTTTCCTGTTGAGGCGCTGCGTAACTACATACAAGCCTTGTGGTTGGTCATTTTCGCGCACAAGCGCGTAGGCGCATTTTGGTGCCAGGTCATTCTCGCCCATCATGTTGAACAAGTCGTAGCAGAGTTTGTGGCGCATGAAGGTCTTGTCGATGTAGCTGGCGTTCAGAATCCAGCTTTTGTTGGCCGGAAGTCCGCAAAGTGATTGCTTCGCATCAAATTTCAACGCGTAGGAATGTTTGTAATACTTGGATGAAACGCCGCCCCTGAATTTGATTTTGCCATCGTATATGATGGAATCGCCATCCGCAACGACGGAAACGGAGCACGTAATACGATTGTCCCAGGGTATGATGGTGTCCGTGGTCAGATAAATGACGGGCAGTTGCAAGGCAGGCTGGACAGGCTTGGCCTGGCGGCACGACACAGAAAAGAGAATCAGTGCCATGATCGCCATACAAAAAGTCCAGTAATTGTTGTGCTTCATTTTGATGTTATTAGCCGTTAGCCTCTTATCAATAATCTTCTAATCTCTCATCTCTCATCTCTAAACTCTAATCTCTCAACTCTCTCATCGCCTCCTCCACAATCTTCTGGCATTCGGTTTTGGAGGGGCAAACAACCTCGCACAGGGCGAAATCTTCGGGATCCACCTCGTAAATGCCAAGGGCCTCCATCTGCTCGATGTCCTTGATGGCGCAGGCTTTCAGGAGCTGCAGCGGCAGCAGTTCAAAGGGGAACACTTTTTCATAGACATCCGTCATCATGAAGGTACGGCGGCCACCATGCAGGGAGGTGTTGAATGGATAGGTCCGCTTGGGGGTGAGCCATGACAGGAATGTGTGTGAAAGGCTCCATTTCTTGAATCCCGGCAGCAGCCAACCCAGAACCTCACGTTGACCACCCTCTTCTATCGCCGTTATCTGACGGTCGTAAAAACGCACGGAAGGCCATTCGTCCAAGGTTTTGCCGGTCAAAACATTGCCGGAAATAATGCGCACATTCTTCTGTAGAGACGGACGGTCGTCCGTCTCACGGCCGTGCGTCTCTACGGATTCATTAACCAATATTGATAGATCTGCGCCGTAGGGCATCCGCACGTAACAGGGATTTTGCACACATGGTCCGGTGAGGGCCACCGTGCGCTCGAAACCAAGTTCGTGGCGGCTGAAGAAACGGCCGATGGCGGCCACATCCTCAGGGTTGACGTACCAGATGCTCTTGCCCTTTTGGATGGGTGCGATATGGTGGATTTGCGTGCCCACATTGCCGGCGGGATGCGGTCCGCTGAGATAGTGCCTCTCTGCGTCAGACACTGACTCAAACAGCATGTCGTCGGCCCCTTCGCGCAAACACAGGTGCATCGGGGCCTGTGCGAGCGTACGCAACACGCGTGCGCCGGAGCAAAAGTCCTCTTCCCTGCCCTGCAGCATAAACGCATAGTCAGGGGCCAAAGGCGAAGAATCAAAGCAGGATACGAATACTGCTTTGGGTTTTACATCTGGATTCGGAATAGTGGAATACGGCCGCTGGCGCAACATGGGCCACAAGCCATAGTCGCATATCAACTCTCTGTATCCTTCTGCATCTGAAGGCTCAGGAAAGTCCACTTGGCGGTGTAGAGACTCTCCTTCAGCAATCTCAATAACGATGGCTAAGATAACGCGCTTCTCGCCGCGCACTATCTGCCGGACAACGCCATTCACAGGAGAAACTATCCGAATGCGGTCGTCATCCTTGTCGTGAAACAAGGGCGTACCAATCTCTACTTGGCTGCCTTCCTGAACATCCAGTTTGGGCGTCAGCCATTTGAAATCAGCAGGATGCACATAGCAATACCGGGGCTTGGGCATGTCGGCTACCGTTTTGGCAGCTTCGCCCGACAAATTCAAGTCCAGCCCTTTGGTGATTCTGATGTGCATAATGTTGATTATTAACGAAGTCTGTCGGCAGAACGCACCAACGCTTCATCTTTTTTGATAAAACGGTTGGCCAGATACAGGCATACCGCTTCCACAAAGACAAAAATCAGCAGTACGGCTTTGTGAGCGAATTGGAATTCATAATCAAGGCCACGAGTGGCGAAGAATTTCTTGAAAATGATGTCGGGGCAGAGCCACAGAATCAGCATCAGCGTGACCAGATAGACAATCATGTTGATGGAGATAATCTGCGTTTGACGGATGCGGTTTTTGTATGAAAACAGTGCAATGAACGACAAGGCTGAGCAAATCACCAAGCAGAGTGCCACGTAATACACACGCACAACTGTATGTCCTTCCGGAATGTTGTATTTCAAAGATACGGAATTGAACAGAAACTGGGCTTCTTCCGTGTTAATGTAGCCAAACGGGATGAACAGCAACACAATAGGAATAATGGCTGCTATCAATAAAAAAATGGATTGGATTCTTTGAATCATGATAATGCTTCTTTTAGGTTAATAATTATCTTCTGTTAATTGAAGCCTCTTTCGCTTGTTTTTTGTCTTTCTTGGTTGCTTTTGGAGATGATTGGAAAGTCTTTGTCAGGGTGATTGGGGACAATCTCATGGGAGCTCTGCCCATGCTGAGATACGGAGTGAATTTAACCTTGACATCGGAGGATGTTCCGTTGCCTTTATCTTGAATATCCTTGATACATTTGATGATGCTGCCCACTTCCCTGTTCTTGATTACGGAGACAAGATCCATCTTGACTGGGATCGGAATTATCACCGTGCTGTTGGCAGGGATGACATACTCCTTGTCGCGGCTGCTTCCCGTGGCGACAGGTTTGGTGTTGTCGTCCAGAAACAGTTCGTAATCGTATCCGATCAGTCGGGCCATGCGGTTGGTTGGATTCTCCGTCTTGACATTCACATCGCAGGTTATGGTGAAGTCGAGATTTTTGAGTGCTTCCATTGCTTTTGCCGCATTGGTAATGGAAAGGTCACTCACACTGCTGACATTGCTGAAGTTAATGCCTGCCCAGGTCACATTTTTTATTCCCGCCATGGCAAATTTGCAATTCATCAGATTGGAAAACTGATAAATGCTGCAGCCGCTGAGGAGCACTATGCAACTCAAAATAATGCTGAAAAGGAGATTCTTTTTCATAGTTTAGAGGATTACTTTTCCATCTTGCAAGACAATTTTCCTGTCCGACAAGGTGGCAAGCTCTTCGTTATGGGTTACGATGATAAAGGTTTGATGGAATTGGTCGCGCAGGTCGAAGAAGAGCTGATGCAGCTTGCGGGCGTTCTCGGTGTCCAGGTTGCCGGAAGGCTCATCGGCGAGGATAATCTCGGGGTTGTTCATCAGGGCACGGGCCACGGCCACGCGCTGTTGCTCACCGCCGGAGAGCTCGTTGGGTTTGTGCCTCACCCTCTCCTTCAATTTCAGAAAATCGAGAAGCTCGGTGGCACGCACCATTGCTTCTTTCCGCGACTTGCCGGCAATCATGGCGGGCAAAGCCACATTTTCCGCTGCTGTAAACTCAGGCAGCAGATGATGAAATTGATAGACGAAGCCGATGTGTTGGTTACGGAACTCGGAGAGCTGGTTGTCGGAAAGACTGGTCAGTGTCTTGCCATCCATCACAACATCTCCCTTGTCAGGACGATCCAAGGTGCCCACGATATGCAACAAAGTGGTTTTGCCGGCCCCGGAAGGACCGACAATAGCAACCACTTTGGAGTTCTCGATCGTGAGATTGATGTCCTTCAACACGTGAAGGGAGCCGTAGCTCTTTTCAACATGGCGGATTTCAATCATTATTTTTCAATTTCTTTGGCAAGTCTGGTCGTCAGTAAAGGCACAACCTTGTTCAGGTCGCACACGATACCGAGGTCAGCCACGCCGAAGATAGGAGCAAATTTGTCTTTGTTGATGGCGATGATCAAGTCGGACTCTTCCATACCGGCCAAGTGCTGGATGGCGCCGCTGATACCGCAAGCCAAGTAGAGGTTCGGACGCACGGTCTTGCCCGTCTGTCCCACTTGGCGACTGTGGTCGATGATACCGGCATCCACCATAGCGCGGGAAGAGGATACCTCCGCACCGGGGAGCACGTCAGCTAATGCTTGCAATTTGTCGAAACCGGCTTTGTTGCCCACACCACGACCGCCGGAAATCAGGATCTTGGCATCCGTGATATCCACAGTGCCCTTGTCTTCCTTCACGTTCTTCACGAGGCGCACTTTGAACTTGTCACTCTCGAAAGTGGGTTTGAAGTCGATGACTTCGCCCTTACGGCTGTTGTCGCGGGCCATCTTCTGCATGACGCCCGGACGCACGGTGGACATTTGCGGTCTGTGCTCCGTATTCAAGATGGTGGCCATCAGGTTGCCGCCGAAAGCGGGACGCGTGGAGGCCAGCTGCATGTCCTCGGTAATCTCCAACTTGGTACAGTCGGCGGTCAAACCGGTGTTGAGGCGGCATGCCAGTCTCGGTGCCAAGTCACGGCCAATAGTAGATGCGCCAATCAGCATGATGCTGGGCTTGAACTCCATCACCACTTGGTAGATGGCTTGCGTGTATTGCTCTGTGAGATAATCTTTCAGCTCCGGTGCGTCCATACAGATCACTTCGTCAGCACCGTATTCGATCAACATTTGGGCTTGGTCCTTGATCTGATAACCAGCCAGCACGGCCACCACCTTCTCGTGAAGGTCGGCGGAGAGCTCGTGAGCCTTACCGAGCAATTCCAAAGCCACGGATTGGATAACGCCGTCGCGTTGCTCCACAAATACATGAATGTTCTTATAATCAGTCTTTTCCATAGTCTTATTAAATTCTCGGTTAAATAATATGTTTCTCTTTCAGTTTCTTGACAATAATCTCGACAGCCTCTTCGGCATCCACTTCGAACACTTCGCCGGGTTGTTTCTGCGGCTTGGTGAATGACTTCTTCACGCGGGTGGGTGATCCGGAAAGTCCCAGACGCTCAACTTCCACATCGAGTTTGTCGGCGCCCCACACTTCCACTTCTTTGTCGTAGGCTTCCATGATGCCCTTGACGGTCATGTAGCGCGGCTTGATGGCGGAGGAAAGCACGGTGAGCACGCAAGGCGTTTCCACTTCGAGGATCTGATAGCCCTCTTCGGTCTCTTTGGTCACGGTGCAGAGTTTCTTGCCATCGAACTCAAGGTTGGTGGCGTAGGTAACCTGCGGGAGGTCCAAGTGTTGTGCCAAGGACACGGGAGTTTGAGCGGTATCACCATCGATAGCCTGGCGGCCGGCGAGAATGAGGTCGTAATCCAGCGTCTTGATGGCGCCGGAGAGCGCGTAGGAGGTGGCCAGCGTGTCGGCACCCGCAAACTTGCGGTCAGAGAGCAAAATAGCCCTGTCGGCGCCCATGGCGAAAGCCTCGCGGCAGATGGCGTCGGCTTGCGGCGGACCCATCGTGATGACGGTGACGTGTGCACCGAACTTGTCCTTCAGCTGCAAAGCCATTTCCAAAGCAGATGCATCATCCGGATTCAGAATAGAAGGAACACCGTCGCGGATCAATGTGCCCGTCACCGGGTTGATCTTGATGACATTGGTGTTCGGAACCTGTTTTATTGTTACGATAATATTCATTGTATTCTTTTTTATTGGTTGAGACGCACGGCCGTGCGTCTTTACAATTATTTTTATTTGAATAATTTTCCGGCGATGACCATGCGTTGCACTTCGGAGGTGCCTTCATAGATCTCGGTGATCTTGGCGTCGCGCATCATGCGCTCCACTTCGTACTCGCGGGTGTAGCCGTATCCGCCGTGGAATTGAACACACTTGGTGGTCGTTTCCATTGCGGTTTCAGCGCAATACAACTTGGCCATGGCGGCATCCACGGAATACGGAAGGTGCATGTCCTTCTTCCAAGCGGCCTGGCGCACGAGCAGACGTGCGGCCTGGATCTTGGTTTCGAGGTTGGCCATCTGGAATTGCGTGTTCTGGAACTGAGCCAATGTCTTGCCGAACTGTTTTCTCTCTTTCGTGTATTTTACCGTAGCATCAAGTGCGCCCTGGGCGATGCCAAGAGCCTGGGAAGCGATACCGATACGGCCGCCGTCCAGCGTCATCATGGCAATCTTGAAGCCCTTGCCGAGTTCGCCGAGCAAATTAGCCTTCGGAATGCGGCAGTTTTCAAAAATCAGCTCGCAGGTGGCGGAGCCGCGGATACCCATCTTCTTCTCCTTCTTGCCGATGGAGAAACCAGGAGTGCCCTTCTCCACGATGAACGCGGAGATGCCCTTGGTGCCGAGCGACTTGTCGGTCATGGCCATGATCACATACACATGTGCGTAACCGGCGTTGGTGATGAATATCTTGCTGCCGTTGAGCACCCACTCCTCGCCGTCCAATACGGCTGTGGTCTGCTGCATGGCGGCATCGGTGCCGGCGTTGGGCTCAGTAAGACCGAAAGCGCCAATCCACTCGCCGGAAGCGAGTTTAGGCAAATATTTCTGTTTCTGCTCCTCTGTGCCGAATTCCAGAATCGGGTTCATACACAGGGAGGTGTGCGCGCTCACGATAACGCCCGTGGTGGCGCAGACCTTCGACAGCTCTTCAACTGCCATGATATACATTTGGTTGGTGCCGCCCTGTCCACCGTACTCCACGGGGATTGGGATGCCCATGATGCCAATCTTGGCCATCTTCTCTACCGTCTCAATCGGGAAACGCTCTTGGTCGTCCACCTCGGCTGCCAACGGTTGAACTTCTTCCGCCGCAAACTTGCGGATCATCTGCAGGAAAAGTTCTTCTCTTTTGTTTAAGCTAAAATCCATTGTTCGATATTAATTAATAAAATATTTCTTCTATTGGTTTGAAAGAAGCGAAAGCATGTCAGCCTCTTCTCTCAAAGTACAATTTCAAATTTTTAATTCTCAATTCTCAATTAACACTAGTCCAGTTGCATCGGTTTGAGGTCCGGGGAGACGGTGAAATCGGCCTCGGTGGCGGCTTTCACATCCTCTACGGTGAACTCAGGGTGCAGTTCGGTGAGCACGAGACCCTTGTCGGTGACAACCATCACGCCCATCTCTGTGACAATCATATCCACAGCACCTTTGGCGGTAAGGGGCAGGTTGCACTTGTGCAGGATCTTCGGGTTGCCCTTCTGGGTGTGCTCCATGGCCACGATGACGGTCTTGGCTCCGATAAGGAGGTCCATAGCGCCGCCCATGCCTGGGGTAAGCTTGCCGGGGATCATCCAGTTGGCGATGTCGCCGTGCTCATCCACTTGCATGGCACCCAACACGGTGGCATCCACGTGGCCGCCGCGGATCAGGGCGAAGGAATCAGCCGAGCTGAAAGAGACTGCGCCGGGTTGTGCGGTGATGAATCCGCCGCCGGAGTTGATCAGGTTCACGTCCTCTTTGCCCTCTTCGGGGGTGGGCCCCATACCGATCATGCCGTTCTCCGTTTGCAGAATCACATGCACGTCATTTGGTAAATAGTTAGGGACCATGGTCGGCAGACCGATACCCAAGTTCACTACGTCGCCGTCTTTTAGTTCTTTGGCAACGCGCTTGGCAATCACTTCTCTCATTTGAGCTTTTTCCATAATCGTATGTTTTTTTGAGTTAATATTAAAAACAAATGCCCGCTATAAAGGCGGGCAAAGATACAAAAAAAAAGTGTGCACACTTCAATTTTTTCAAAAACACTCTCTTACCACCTTGCCACCTCCAATAATAAGAAAATTCTTTGCTTTACAATCGTTGAAAATGTACGCAATGTCTGTAACATTGGCTTGGATATAGCCTGTTCCGCTATTCGTGATGTGTGCTGTCTTAACAACTAACGATTGAGCTTTTATGTCTCCAATCCCATTACAAAACAGCCGTAAAGATTCTGCTTCCCCGTTTAGATGTACATCGCCCGTTCCTGTATTTTTTAGCCCTAACTGTTTTACATTCAGGTTGAGAAGATTGAGTTCGCCAGTGCCCTTGTTTTGCAATGTCATGGCTTCGGTTTCGGTGTTCAGCATGTTTGCAAACACATCACCCGTTCCCTGATTGTTTATCACCACAGAATTGGCCGAACAACTTTCAAGTGAGATGTTTCCAGTACCCGAATTGTGAATGAGCAGGGATTTGGTGTTGATTATTGGGGTGCCGGAGGGGATGTTTTCACCTGTTTGCATGTTAATCCGTTCCAAAGTCTTAATATTTCCAGTGCCATTGTTATGCAATTCCAAAAATTCTCCAATGCTCAGCGCTGTAATTTTACAAACACCGGAGCCATAATGCATGACACTCAATTGAGGCTCATCGCGAGTGGTAATAAGCACATCGCATGTGCCATGCAAAGAAAGTTCTTTCAAAACAGGAAGCTTTATCTCCACCTGTAGGTCCAATTTCACTTGTGGTGCAGAGTCATCCATATATAGAAAAAGTTTTCCATCTACGACTTTTCTTAGGATGTGTACATTGAAATAATTGCTGTTGCTGGACTTTACGCCCCACGACACTTCTCCAGTGGTTTGATAAATGATTATGTTACCCGGTAAATCAATATCCACGGCTGTGAAATCCACGTCGGAATTGTCGTTTGACTGTGCCTGCAAAACACTGATTGACAAGATGATAATACAAGTTAATGCTATTTTTTTCATTGGTATTGGATTGAAAAATTAAAGATACTGTTTCATTAATGTTGAGCACTTCGAATTCGGAGTAGGATGTTTTTGTATTGATTTTACCGTTGGAGAACCATCCTTCTTCCATCCCATTTTTTTTGTAAGACGACAGGAACTACTTCTTTGCCAGTCAGGTCTATGAAACCGTAGAATGAACCCTTGCGTACTAATGCCCTTCCATCCTGATAGAATCCAAATGCTCCGATTTCATCATATTGTGGGTGCACAACCTCACGACCTTGGGTGTCAATAAAGCCCTTGAATCCGAACAGGTCCACCATTGCCCAGCCGCTTCTGTACTCGTCAAACGGTCCGATGTCGGTGTATTTCGGATACACGATAATGTTCCCTTTTTCGTCTTGCAGACCACAATAACCGTTGCGCCAGAATTTCGTAAGACTATGATTGGATTTGGGCACAGCATATAGGGTCTGGTGTGTTTCGGGCGTTGTCAGGGCTGGGCGTTGGGGTTGTTGTTCGGTGGACGAAATGTTTTGTTCAGAAGAAATATCGGAATCGTGTTTTCGTAGAGACGATGTACACATCGTCTCTACGCACGCAATGGTATCCGGATTTTGTGTAGTCGGCATCATTTGTATCCCAACCGTGTCAACGGCAGATTCCGAAATGCGCGGGGACATCGGCTCTGAGGGCTGGGCTTGCCATATAGCCACAGACCCAGCCACGGCGGCGGCCATGCCAACTCCGGCAATTCCGGCAACCGCAGGTCCTTGACCAGCGGATAAAGCCAGCCATGCGGATGGTTTAGGCGCGATAGCCCAATGAAATGAAGTCAGCGGCGAAGACCCTGATGGCGCTATGGTCAAATGCTTCAGTTTGGCGCGGCAAAGACGATCCACGGCATGCCCCCGTAATGAAATCAAAGATAGAAGAATCATAATGCCGGATTTTTTATGTTGTTGTTTGTCTTTCAATAGCTGCTGCAACCGAACCCTTGCTTCTGCAAGATAACGCTTGGAACTGCGAACCCCAATCTGCAATGTCTCGGCAATCTCGGTGTGTTTCTGGTTCTCGAAGACATGCAAGTTGAATACCATGCGGTGTTTGTCAGGCAGTTGGGCAATGGCATCCAGAATTTCCGATTCGCTGAAATTGTCATAATGTGACTCTTCTATCTCTTGGGGTGCCCCCATCACATCCATATTGTCAAATGACAGGAATTGCGGTTGCCGACGCATATAATCCAGTGTGTTATTCAGATTCACACGCATTAACCACCCCTCAAAACTGCCCAAATGACGGTAGTTTTTCGATTTCTCAATGGCCTTGAGAAAAGCCTCGTGCGCAAGATCCTCTGCCACAGCGCGGTCTCCCACATACCGGTAGCATGCCCCGATCATCTTGCCGATGTTCCGCTGATATACTTTTGACCAAAAATGTTGTGCCTGCATCGTTGCGCTTTTTGATGATGACGCAAAAGTACAAAAAGGGGCCAAAAAAGTACACTACAGAGTTGGAACAGTTTGTGCAACTGCATAATATAATAATGGATTTTAGATAATTACCAAAAAAACGTATTTTTGCAAACTTTGTATGAGAAATGCGGGTAATAAAAATATGGTTTTAATCTTGTATCATCGTATAGCGTCCACTTTTCTCCATTATTCACAAAAAAAAGATTAATTATGCGTAAAATTCTGATTTCTATTTTTTTAGCAGTCCTTTGTTTCAGTTTGATGAACCTGCAAGCCCAAGGCCTTGAAACTTCACTGACCGTTTACTCCGAGGGTGAGGCTTTCTGGTTGTTTCTGGATGATGTCCAGGTGAACGAGCAGCCAGTGAAATCCATGAGAGTGAACCTGATACCCGAAGGCAAGTACTATATGCGTGTTGAGTTAAATAACCAAGTGCATACCAGCATCGGACAGAATGTCGTGTTAAATCCTGGGAACCATCAATATACAATTAAAAACCGGCAATCCATGTATGGAATATTCACCACACGAGACTTTCTGCGGTACGAAACAGTGGTAAATTACCCCGGGATGATGCCACAGCCACAGTTCCAGCCGCATCCGCAAGGCCACCACAACTCTGGCAATGCATTCCAGCCTGGCGCTCCTATGCCTATGAAGAATGCGGATTTCCAGGCCGCAATGACCTATATCCAAAGCAAGAATTTTGACAAGGACAAATTGTCTGCGGCGAAACAAGTTCTGCTTAAAAATTTTATGACAGTAAATCAGATAGAGCAGGTTTGCCGTTTGTTCAGCTTTGACAAGGACAAGCTGGAGTTTGCCAAGTACGCCTACTCCCACTGTGTGGATCAGAACAGTTATTTTATGCTGAATTCGGTGTTTACTTTCGAGAGCAGCAAGACTGAATTGGACAAATTTGTGCAACAGCAGCACTGATTTTTTTGTATCTTTGCGACCGTTTTTTTGAAATCACTCAGTTATGGAATACAATTTTCTTAAGATGAATATGACGGGTGCGGTGTGCACGCTGGCTATTTCCGCGCCAAAGTCTTTGAATGCGCTCAACTCAACTATTTTGAAAGAGCTGGACGATTTTGTCAGCCATATCGGTGACGATGTGCGTGCGCTCATCATCACGGGCGACGGCGAGAAGTCGTTTGTGGCCGGTGCCGACATCTCCGAGATGGCCAACCTGAACGAAGCCGAGGGCGAAGTGTTCGGCCGACTCGGTGCACAGGTGTTCCGCAAGATCGAAACGCTGCCCATTCCGGTAATTGCTGCTGTGAATGGCTTTGCGCTCGGTGGAGGCTGCGAGCTGGCCATGGCCTGCGATATCCGCATTGCCTCCAACAAGGCCAAGTTCGGACAGCCGGAGGTCGGCTTGGGCATCATCCCCGGTTTCTCGGGCACCTACCGTTTGGCTAAACTGGTGGGCATGGGCATGGCCAAGGAGCTGATTTACTCGGGCCGCGCCATCCGTGCCGACGAAGCGCTGCGCATCGGATTGGTGAACGCCATCTATGAGCCGGAGCAACTGATGGAAGAGGCTATGAACCTGGCCAACCGCATCGTGGTCAACGCCCCCATCGCCATCCGCTACGCCAAGCAGTGCATCAACGAGGAGTACGACCTTGCCGCTGATGACGCCATCGCATACGAGAACAAGATGTTCGGCAAATGCTTCGCCACGCAGGACCAGAAAGAGGGCATGTCGGCGTTCTTGAACAAAGCCAAACCGGAGTTTAAGAATAGATGAGAGATTAGAGATTAGAGATAACGGATTACATAATTTAACAATATACATTAACTAAAATTTCGAGATATGAAAATTTGTGTTATCGGAACAGGTACTATGGCCAAGGGCATCGTGAAGGCTTTCGCCGCCAAGATGCCGGTCGTTATGAAAAGTAGAACCCAGGAGAGCCTCGACAAGGCCATGGGCTCTTTCGCCAAAGGTTACGGCAAGCTCGTGGAGAAGGGCAAGCTGACGCAGGAGGCTGTTGACGCCATCCTCGCCAACATCACCACTACCACGGATTACGCTACATTTGCCGATGCCGACCTCGTGATTGAGGCCGCTGTGGAGGATATGCAGCTCAAGAAAGATGTGTTCACCGAACTCGACAAGATCTGCAAGCCGGAGACCATCTTCGCTACCAACTCTTCTTCGTTGTCCATCACGGAGATTGCTGCCTGCACGAGCCGTCCCAGCCAATTCATCGGCATGCACTTCTTCAATCCCGCCGACAGAATGGCGTTGGTGGAAGTCATCAAGGGTCAGGTTACCTCTGACGAGGTGTGCAAGTTGATTGTGGACTTGGCCACTTCCATCGGCAAGACGCCGGTGCTCGTGAACGAGGCTCCTGGCTTCGTGGTGAACCGCATCCTCATCCCGATGATTAACGAGGCTGTGGGCATTTTGGCCGACGGCATTGCCAGCGCCGAGGACATTGACAAGTGCATGATGCTGGGCGCCAACCATCCGATGGGCCCGCTTGCCTTGGCCGACCTGATTGGCAACGATGTGAACCTCGCCATCATGGAAGTGCTCTACAACGAATTCGGCGACCCGAAGTACCGTCCGCACCCGCTGTTGCGCAAGATGGTGCGTGCCGGCCTGCTCGGACGCAAAACCGGCGAAGGATTCTACAAGTACTAGAATCAGTTTTTCCGATTAAGAGAAATGGCGACCGTTTGGTCGCCATTTTTTATTTGCCTCAATTAACTCGGCCGATACTCCTCAAAGCTTCTGTCCTCGTAGAAAAAGACGATTTTGAGCAGCTTTTTATCGCCCTGAGAATTGGAAATCCGGTCGCGGCGCGGTGCGGAGGCCGGAATATGCGATTCTGAAGCCCGGCCTCTACCTCGAGGTCGTGCAGGCGTAACTGTTGGTGGAGCGTCATTGACAACAGCTTCTTCTTTAACAGGCTCATTAATAGCTTGTTGTGGCTCATTTACCAATATTTCCGGTGCTGCCGGTTCCTGTTCTACAACAGCCACTTCCTCAATAATTGGTTCAGTTTCAGCCATTTCCGTTCCCGCTTGGTCCATAATACCATCTTCAGTACCGGAAAACAGATCCGTCTGCTGCATATTATCTACCGTTTTTACAGAAGGTGCTGAATCCGATTGAGCAGGCACTTCCTGTATCATATTGCCCATACCCATGATTAACCATTCCGTACTGATTTCGGGAAAAGCAGTTAGTATCTTTTTGGCAACATCCAGACTCGGCTGATTACGTCCCGTAAAGATGTGTGTCAAACTCGATCTGTTGATGTTAATTTTGTCAGCAAATGCCGTCGGTGACATTTGTTCATACTCCATTACTTGTTTAATTCTGTCAACCATATTATAAAATTAAATTATAAACCCAATTCTAAAATAAAAACTCCCCCACGATGCTAACACATAATTTTACAGTTGGCAAAAATACAAAACTGAAACATTGGTCCAACGAGAATGTTGATAAATACTGATTTTTACACTTTAGATAATACATATAATTAGTTGAAATTAAATTATTTATATAAATAATTAAATGTATTTAAGGATTGTTAGTTAAAATCACACGACATATGAATTAATAGTTTATATCATCAATACAATTACATTGGGAATCAATAAGATATAGATATTAAATTATCATATATACTCATTTTGAATACAATTGTGCGTATCAGTGGTCCAGGGACTAGTAATCTCAAATTTTGGGAGCTTGTTTAAATTTTTATTGCATGAGGAAAAAACATAACGCGTTACCGTTGTAAACACATTGTTATCGCATAGTTTAGTTATGTAAAGAAATGCGATCATCAATTGTTACTTTTGTAGATACATTGTTTTTACAATTGTTATATGCTGCTTTTTGTATTACTACCCCGTCCTATGGGCACCCCTTCTAAAATAGAAGAGGAATTATTATTGGTGACGATTTCGTGCTTTGCTATATTTTGATTCTTCTGACACTTCCCCATCCGAAATTTAAGAATTTGAATTTTCTTGACCGGATATAGAATTGAACTGAAATATTCGATTCTCAGGACGATATGGGGTTATGGATATCTTTTCTATTTTTGCAGCCGCTTTAAAACAAGCACCACTACCCTATTAGCATTTATTATATTGTATAGATTATGAGAGGTTTATATAGTATTGGATTATTACTTTGTTCCAATGTGTTCATGACTTTGGCGTGGTACAGTCATCTGAAACTGCAAAGTGTCCCATGGTTTTCGAAGCTCACGTTGCCCTTGGTAATCCTGTTCAGCTGGGGCATTGCCCTGTTTGAGTATTGCTGCCAGGTGCCCGCCAACCGTATCGGATTTATCGAAAACGGCGGTCCATTCAACCTGTGGCAGCTAAAAGTGATTCAGGAGGCGGTTTCCCTTACGGTATTCACTGTATTCATGCTGATTTTCTTTAAGAACGAGCCCTTGCGGATAAACCATCTGATCGGTTTTGCTCTTTTGATTTTGGCCGTTTACTTCCTGTTTAAGAAATAGTTACGGGTGATTGTTAGATTCTTTCTCAGAAAAAGAGATAGAAAAATGCAACGATGTATAATATTTCGCCACTGGTAGCGTTTACATATTGTTCTTTCAATTATTAACGTAAATACCAGCCCATGGAGAAGACCTCTACTACTTTAGAGAGGAAATCTGTGAAAAAAGAAAGGCCATCACGCCGCATCATCAACAACATTTTGAACTATTCCAGGTCATTGGAAGTGATTTCAAGCGGTTACGGCAAGCAGATTTTACTCATCAACAATTAGAAACAGAAGATGCTTTTTAAAAAGCATCTTTTTTTTATCTTTGCGGCGATGAATAAACGACAGGTGATCATAGGGCTTGGCAGCAATCTCGGCGACCGCGCTGCATATCTGGCACAAGCGCGCCGGCTGGTGGATACACACGCAGGAGTGATTGTGCGGGCCTCCAAGCTGGCGGAAACCGAGGCCTGGGGCTTTGAAGCACCTCCATTCCTGAACCAGATCATCGTCATACTCACCGAACAGCAGCCGTTGGAACTGTTGGATGTGCTGCAAGAGATTGAACGTCGGCTTGGAAGGATGGTAAAGACACACTACGAAGACGGCGTGCCCGTGTATCATAACCGCACCATCGACATCGACATCCTGGACTACGACCACATCACGTACCAAGATGAGCGGCTCACGCTCCCCCACCCGCACATCGGCGAACGCGAGTTCGTGATGCAACAGCTCCGGGAGCTGGACTTGTTGGGAGAGATTCTAAACACAAAGGACACAAAGAGCACAAAGGACACAAAGTATGATTCCATATAATTACATAGTAGTAGAAGGTTGTATCGGGGCGGGCAAGACCACCCTCACCAAGATGCTGGCGCAGGATTACAACGCCGAGCTTGTGCTGGAGCGTTTCGCCGACAATCCCTTTCTGCCCAAATTCTACAAGGACCCGCTGCACTACTCATTTCCCGTGGAGATGACCTTCCTGATGGACCGTTACCAGCAGCTGAAGACCTTGCTTTCGGCGCGTGACCTGTTCACTGACCTGGTCATCGGCGACTATTTCATCGACAAGTGCATCATTTTCTCCAAGAACAACCTGCTGACCGACGAATACAACCTGTATAAGAACGTGTTCGACACCATATCGTCATTCCTGCCCAAGCCGGAGCTCATACTATATTTATATAATGATGCCGAGCATCTGTTGCGGAACATTGCAGCACGGGGGCGCGAGTACGAGAAGGATATCACCGCAGAGTATCTGAACAACATCCAGGACAGCTACATCTCCTATTTCAAGCAACACGCCACCATCCCTATTCTTCTGTTAGAGACAGCCAAGCTTGATTTCGTCAGAAACACAGAAGATTACGAGCGTATCAAACGGATTTTGGAGGTGCGTTACGAGTCTGGAATTCACCGCATCACCTTCTGAAAAATGAGCCCGTTTCATATTTTTTTTCAAAGGCGGTGAAACCAATCTTTTTTTTTACTACTTTTGCCTGCAATTTTTACAATGGTAAATAAGAAATAAAAACATATAAAAGTTATGAAGACCAGAGCTTTAATCAGTACACTATTAGTCCTCATCGTTGTTGTTTTGGCCATTTTTGCCGCCAGAAGCATCATGCGTCCGGAAAAATTCAGACAAACCTACGAGGACCGCAAAACACTCAATGTCGATAACCTGAAGACCATCCGCTGCGCGCAGACCATCTACAAGAACGTGTTCAAGGTTTACGCCTCCGACATCGACTCGCTGGTGGATTTCGTCAACAACGGCCAAGTGGAAGTGGAAAAGACCGTTGGTAACTTCCCTGACACCATGAGCCAGGAACAGGCATTCAAATTGGGCCTCATCAAGAAACAGATCGTCAAGATCCCCGCTATTGACAAGATGCTTGAGCTGGACCCCAACCTTACCCGCGAGAACTTCAAGAATTTCCAATACATTCCTTACAGCGACAAGGAGAAATATGAAATCCAGACGGGTTCAATTGCTTCTAAAACGTATGAGATTCCGGTTTACAGAATTGATGTCTCATTAGACCAGATCCTTGTCAACATGGACAGAAGCATTACTCCGGAGAACGCTGGCGTGTTCAGCAAATTCTGGAACAAGATTTTCTATAACAACCTGGCAGAAGAAGACCAATACAAGTCACAATACGGTGACATCTACATGGGCTCCCTCACTGAAGCCAGCACAGCAGGTAGTTGGGAATAATCAAAATGGACACATTCATATCTACTTATTATAAAAAATCCATTCGGCTGACCCCGGATGGATTTTCACTTTTTAAACAAAGTGAGAATGGCAAGATGGTGCGCAAAGACTATCCTGCCGGTGAAAACGTATTGTTAACCACCATCGCTCCCGAGTTTTTCGGAATGGATGCCGCTGACATGCAGCCGGTTGATGTCATCGTGGGCACGCACGTACCCATGCTTGTGCCGGATGTGATATATGACGACAGCAAGGCGAAGGATTACCTGAGCATGCAGTTCGACCTCACGCACTATGGCCAGCATTTCAGCGACCAGTTGGGGCACTACCGCTCCCTTTATTTCCTCACGCAGAACGAGTATGACACTGTCAACCAGTTGCCGTGCATTCCACATTTCACCAGCGAAGGCACTATGCTGTATCGTTTTCTGAGTGAAAAAGGCGAAAAAGAGGCAGTATTGCTCTCCATCAACGAGCATTATGTGGATGTGATGGCTATGCACGGCGGCGAGCCCTCTTTCGTGAACCGGCTCACCCGCACCGAGAACGTGGACATCCTGTATTACACCTTGAACTGCATGCAGCAGTTCGGGCTCGCCTCCCCCACTCTTTTTGTGCAATATTTCAGCGACAACAACAAGAAACTCAACGATTTGCTGAAGAAATACCATCAGAACGTCGTAATCCTGTAATATCATGAGAATCATCAGCGGCAAGAACAGAGGCAGGCAGATTATTGCCCCCGACAACCTACCGGTAAGACCGACCACGGACATGGGGAAAGAGAGTTTGTTCAACATCTTGAACAACTATTTCTACTTTGACCGTGTGAAGGTACTGGATTTGTTCTCGGGCACGGGCAACATAGCCTACGAATTTGCCTCGCGCGGCGCCGTGTCTGTCATTGCCGTGGATTCCGACCAACGTTGCACGAATTTCATCAAAAAGACCATTGAAAAGCTTCAATACCAGAACATGGCGGTAATACGTCAAGATGCCTTCGCATACACAGCCGCCTGCCGGCAGAAATTCGACATCATCTTTGCCGATCCTCCCTACCAGATGGAGAACATCGATAAGATCATCAAGAATGTCTTCGATAATGAATTATTGAATCCGGACGGATGGCTGGTGCTGGAGCACTCGCGCGAGCATGATTTCTCCGAAAATGAGCATTTCTATCAGCATCGCAATTACGGGAAAGTGAACTTCACCTTTTTTGTCAACATGACCGAGGAAGAAGGAAAGGAGGTGGAAGATGAATGACAAGAAGTATTTGATAGTAGGTTTGGGCAATGCCGAGCAGAAATACGCCGGAACGCGTCACAACTACGGTTTTGAAGTCGTAAATGCCTTGGCCAAGAAGTTGGGCGCGGAATTCAAGACGGACAAGTTAGCCTATGTGGCACGTGCCATGTACAAGGGCCGCACTCTGGTGATGCTGATGCCCACCACGTACATGAACCTGAGCGGCAAAGCGGTCAAATACTGGCTTACGGGCGAGGACGTGCCCGCTGACCACTGCATGGTGATATGCGATGATCTGGATTTGCCGGTCGGCAGTTTCAAGATCAAGCCCAAGGGCGGTGGTGGCTCGCACAACGGGCTCAACAATATAATAGATATGCTGGGGAACGGCAACTTCCCGCGCCTGCGCTGTGGCATTGGCAAGAATTTCGCGCAAGGATACCAGATCGACTATGTGTTGGGGCGTTTTGACAGCGAAGAGCTCAAGCTCGTGGAGCCTTGCATTGAGCAGGCCGCCGAAGCGTGCCTGTCGTTTGCCACAGCCGGATTACAACGCACCATGAACCAGTTCAACACCCAAAACAGTCCAAATAAAGAAAAAGAACAAGAAAAATCAGAACAATGAATATGATGAAAAAGATTTTATTGCTTGCTCTGTTGGCAACAAGCATCGCTTCTGTCTCCGCACAGAAATGGTATCAATATGGTTTTAAAGTCGGCACCAGCTTCCCGGTGGAGCGGAATTATTCGAACAATGGAGATTATCTGAGCGGTCTGCGCAATGCAGACTTCGGTATCTTTTTCCGTGCGGGCAAGTACGTGTACGCGGAGGTTGGCTTTGGATACGCCTTCTACAAATGCGACTTCGACTTATTGACATCCGACACTTCTGCCCTGTATCGCGATCAGCGCGTCAAGTTGCATTATCTGCAGGTTCCGGTCAAAATCGTGGGAAATATTGATCTGAGCAGATCGGTTGCATTCCTGCCCTACGCCGGTGTCATCTACCAACCTCTTGTCAAGGTGAAGGACAACAACATCGGATTCAGCATGCAGAATCTCACGACCAATCCTGTGCTGGTCACCACCGGCTTTGACATAAAGTTCGGGCCTATCGTATTGGGTGTCAATTATCGTTATTCCATCCATAAATTCTTCCAAAACAAGGATGGCAAGCACCCGCAATACATCAACATTTGCGCAGGCGTTCAATTGTAATAAGCTGAAAATCAAAGCAAAATAAAAAATAAGCTATTAAAAACGCTGTTAAGAGAAAAAAGACTATCTTTGCAGCGCTTTTAAGCAAGGGAGCATAGCTCAGCTGGTTCAGAGCACCTGCCTTACAAGCAGGGGGTCACAAGTTCGAATCTTGTTGTTCCCACCAACTTGAAAATGACGCCTGTGGAAACGCGGGCGTTTTTTTGTTGGAAATATTATACTAAGTTGCCCATACGTACCGACACCCAAGACTACCCATTCTATTTTAGAAGGGGTAGCCACAGGCTGGGGTGGTAATATCAAGAATCGGAATACCTTAAAAAAAACGCTCACTGCGAACAGTAAGCGTTTTGGTTTCGTGGAGCATACGGGAGTCGGACCCGTGACCTCCTGACTGCCAGTCAGACACTCTAGCCAACTGAGCTAATGCCCCATCAGTTAACGGCTGCAAAAATACACTTTTTTTTGATTCCTGCCAGCTGCTGCATTAAAATTATTTTCTATGTAAATATTACATATATAATACAAAAAAAATTCGTACATTTGCCACCCTGAAAAATCAGAGACGACAACAAACAACTTAATAATTAATAACTAGTTAAATTCAAAAATTATGGCATTTAAAGGAGCTTTAATCATTGACACTGAAAAGTGTAAGGGTTGTGCGGTCTGTATTACCGGATGTCCGCAAAAACCTGCCTGCATCGCGCTTTCCAAGAAGGTTAACGCAAAGGGTTACAACTATTTGGAGATGGTCAACGAGGATGCCTGCATCGGCTGTGCAAGCTGTGCAGTGATCTGCCCTGACGGCGTCATCGAAGTTTATCGCGCAAAAGTCGACTAATCCCATCCAATCGTAGAATTCAAACAACAATTAATTAAATCACTATCAAAATGGCAAAAGAATTAGTATTAATGAAGGGAAACCAAGCCATTGCTGAGGCAGCCATCCGTTGTGGCTGCGACGGCTACTTTGGTTATCCTATTACGCCGCAATCTGAGGTGCTGGAGCACCTTATGGCAGAAAGACCATACGACCCGAATTCCCCGGCCTACACTGGCATGGCAGTGCTGCAAGCAGAAAGCGAGCTGGCATCCATCAACATGGTTTATGCTGGCGCATCCACTGGCAAGCGCGTCATGACCTCCTCCTCTTCTCCTGGTTTCTCCCTGATGCAGGAGGGTTTGTCCTACATCGCAGGCGCAGAGCTTCCCGCATTGTGCGTGAACGTGGTGCGCGGCGGCCCAGGCCTCGGTACTATCCAACCTTCCCAGTCTGACTACTTCCAGACCACCAAGGGCGGTGGTCACGGCGACTACCGTCTGATTACGCTGGCTCCCGCTTCCGTGCAGGAAATGTACGACTTCGTGGAACTCGGCTTCGACTTGGCATTCAAATACAGAAACCCTGTCGCCATCCTTTCCGATGGTGTCATCGGCCAGGTGATGGAGAAAGTCATGGTTGACGACTACAAACCGCGCTGGACGGACGAATATATTGAGAAGACCTGTCCGTGGGCTGCCACAGGACATCGTTCTACAGGCAAACACAGAATTGTCACTTCTCTTGAACTTGAAGCTCTCAAGCAAGAGGCCATCAACGACAGAATCCAGGCCAAATACAGAAAATGCGAAGAGGAAGACGCCCGTTATGAGGCCATCCAATGTGATGACGCCGAATATCTGTTTGTCGCTTACGGCTCCGCAGCCCGTATTTGCATGAAGTCCATCGAGCTGGCCCGCGCCGAAGGCATCAAGGTCGGTTTGGTGCGCCCCATCACGCTGTGGCCGTTCCCGACCAAGGCAGTTGCCGAAATCGGTGGTCGCATGAAGAAGATCCTCAGCGTGGAGATGAACGCCGGTCAGATGATCGAAGACGTGAAGCTGGCTGTTGGCTGCAACGTGCCTGTTGAGCACTTCGGCCGTTACGGCGGTGTCATCCCGACTCCTGTCGAGATTCTGGACGCTTTGAAAAAAATGATTAAATAATTTAATGTATTTGAAATTATGACAAGAGAAGATATAATCAAACCCGAAAATTTAGTGTACAAACGCACTCCAGTTCTCACGGATGCAACGATGCACTATTGCCCAGGTTGCGGTCACGGCGTCGTTCACAGAATCATCGCTGAAGTGATTGAGGAAATGGGCATCCAGAACAATGTCATCGGTATCTCCCCGGTCGGCTGTTCTGTGTTGGCATACAACTATTTTGACGTGGACTTCGTGGAAGCCGCCCACGGCCGCGCTCCCGCGTGCGCATCCGCCATCAAGCGCCTTCGTCCCGAAACCTTCGTGTTCTCATACCAAGGCGACGGTGACTTGGCATCCATCGGTTGCGCAGAAGTAATGCACGCCTGCAACCGTGGTGAAAACATCACCATGATTTTCATCAACAACGGTATCTACGGTATGACCGGCGGTCAGATGGCTCCCACCACCCTCGAGGGTATGGAGACCGTGACCTGTCCTTACGGCCGTGATCCGAAAATCATGGGACACACCATGCGCCTCACCGAGATGTTGGCACAGCTGCCCGGCACCTATTTCGTGACCCGTCAGGCTGTCTATACACCCGCTCTCGCCCGCAAGTGCAAGAAAGCCATCCGCATGGCCTTCGAAAACCAGAAGCTCAACAAGGGCGTTTCCTTCGTGGAAGTGACCTCCAACTGTAACTCCGGTTGGAAGATGACTCCGGTGCAAGCCAACCAATGGATGGAAGAGAACACCCTCAAATACTTCCCGCTGGGCGACATGAAGGTTGACGGCAAGTTCGATCCCAAATTCATCGAGAGAGTCGGCACATTCGATCAACCGAATGAGACCATCTTCTCATTGAGAAAAAAATAATAACCTAAAATTCACAAAGACATGACAGAAGAAATAATTATAGCAGGCTTCGGCGGTCAAGGTGTGCTCTCAATGGGTAAGATCCTGGCTTACGCCGGCATTATGCAAGACAAGGAGGTCAGCTGGCTTCCTTCCTACGGTCCTGAAATGCGTGGTGGTACGTCTAACGTAACCGTTATCTTAAGCGACGAGCGTATTTGCTCTCCTTATCTTAACCAGTTCGACACCGCCATCATCCTGAATCAGCAGTCCATGGACAAATTCGAGTCCTCAGTGAAACCTGGCGGTCTGTTGATTTACGACCCGAACGGTATCACCAACCATCCTACTCGTAAAGACATCAACATCTATCAAGTTGCTGCCGCCGACAAGGCCAACGAGTTGGGTATTGCCAAATTGTTCAACATGATCGTGTTAGGTGGCTTCCTCGCAGTGAAACCGCTCGTGACACCGGAAATGTTGCACAAAGGCTTGCAGAAATCTTTGCCAGAGCGTCACCACCACCTCATTCCGAAGAACGAGGAAGCTGTGGAGATTGGCAAGGGCATTCTCAAACCGTATCACACCTTATAATCGGTTTTCCGGTTATGGAAAGCGGCGGTCCGAAAGGATCGCCGCTTTTGTTTTAGAATATCTCCTACCCTATCTGAAAAACCTATTCACTCCATACTTCAAACAGTGGTTTGAGCGGGTCGTTAACGCTCCCCAGGCGGTCGCCGTTCACGAATTGAAGGACTGTATTGCCTTGGAAAACATTGCGCAAGCGGGCGGAATAATACCGGAGTGTGATGTCTTCGTTGTCCTGTGAGGGCGCGGTAATGTAAAGGAAGAAGAGGCTATCGACGGGTTTACATACCCCGATGCACTCATCGCCGGCAAAGGCGGCCAGCAGGTCGGCGGTGTCAAGCTGCCAGTCGTCAGGCGTGAGCGTATAAGTCTGGGTGAGATCCACTTGGGCTATGACAGTCATGCTGCTGCTGTAGTCGTAGTCTGAAGACACCTGCCAGTCTGGAGTGGAGACGTTGCCACTGGGAATTGCCGGCTCCTCAGGAGTGGGAGGAGTGATAATTTCCGGAATGCAAGACACGAACATATTCAAAACTAAAAAGATAACAAAGACATGAAATGACAAATGTTTTTTCATAATCATAATTTCTAATCTTTAATGTTTAATTATTCAATTCTACCGATTAACCTTAATTATTTTAACAGTTGCTGTATAATCTTCGGTGTATAGGGTGGCAAAATAGACTCCGGCAGCCAGATTCTCGCAGTTTGTCCAATGGAGAGAGGTGATCTCGTCAACCGTCATACCTGCTGCATTGCGGATTGTGATAAGCACATCCTCCGAAGCAAGATTGGTCAGCATGAAATCCACATGGTCGGTGAAGACGGTGGGGTAAGCCTGGAAGCCAGGCGTTGAGAGTTGAGATTTTGGAGTTAAAAGGACTGGGTTGTCGAGCGATCCGAAATGGCGGTCGGCAGCAGCCTTCAGTGGAATGTTGGCAAACAGCTCCGTCTTCTCGCCCTCTTCTTCGATAAAGAAATTCAGTCGTCCAGGCTTGTCGGTGCCAACGGTGAGGAAAAACAGCTTGTCGCCATCCACCTCTATGGGTTCTGCCTTGCTGACGAGGGAGCTTCCGATATACGTTGACAGATAGACAGGTCTATAAGTTGACGGGTCCTCCACTTTCGCGACAATCGTCATGTTCGTTGCCGGAAGCGGAATGTCATTCTTAACCCTTGATTTTTCATTATAGATTTCCATTCCTTCCTTGGCACCGCTGTAGGTGTGGAAGGTGAATGGCACCGTGCTTTGGCCATTGCGGTAGAGGAGGTATCCCTCACCGGGGACCAAAGCTGTGAGAGAGCCTATCCAATGTCCGTCGGCATTGAAGACGGCAAATTGGGTTTGAGACTTCACAATGTCGCCCACGCTGGCTTTCTCGATGTAGTCAGCCATAGCGTTGGTCAGTCCTGAGGTGGCGGTAAGCAGGTAGGGGAAGCTGTTCCATCCGTGGTGGAGGCTGATGGTGCGCTCGCTATTGCTGGTCAGACGGCGCCCTGACACCTGCGTTCCCAAATGATTCCAGTGGCTGTACAACATATACATCTGGTGGTAGTCCACGTGGGAGAGTGTGCCGGCCCAATGTTCGCCATCCCATTCTGCAAACTGTTGCGTGGCAGCGGATTTGAGCTGGTTACCCTCGGAGAAGGGCGTGGTGGTGAAGAAGAGTCCGTCAAGCACCCCTTCGTCGCGTGGGTCGATGTTGAACGAAATCCAGTTCCATCCCTCCAGAATGTCAAAGTTCTGCACCTCGTTGGCCGAAGTGGAGAGAATGACAGGGTCGGCGGGCGGCATACCCACGGCGCTGTTGGTCTGGAAAATCACGGATGGTGATGGCGTGAGTCCGAAGATACGTCCCGTGGAAGCCTGCCACAGGTAGAACTGAAGCGAATGGAAGCGAGTGTAGTCGTTGCCATAGATGGTCATGAAGAGGTAGCCGGGATAGATATCGTTATCATACGAAATGTGCTGGAATCCCACAACCTGTCTATTCGCAATAGCGACAACAATATCATTGGGGTCTGTGTCGATGATTCCATCCACCACCACTTGACCCAACAGAGACATCTGGCGGTCGAAATACTGCGGGGAGACATTCTCCCACGGACAGACTGCACGCACCTCAATCATGACCTTCAGCGGTTCGGAAAGGTCGTTTTCATCGGTCAGGTAGATGATTTCAGAGTAAACACCCACAGCCAAATCCTCGTTGACGGTGAAGATGAGATTCTGTGTCTCCTGCGGATTGATGCTGCCGTATGCTTGATCCACATTCAGCCAGTCGGGCAAGCCGTCAATGGTGTATTGATGGCGGTGACCGCTGACGTTCGTGATTTGTACGGGAATTTCCGTGTCGCGGTCTGCCCGTTCGTAGAAAATTTGATAGATGCCATCGCTATTCCACAGCAGGACGTTCTTGTTGACAAATACCTGCCACATCGAAGGGTTGACGGTACGGTTGCCGTTGAGGTCCTCCACATTGCGCACTGTGATATAGATATTGTTCTTGTTGATCTCGCGGTCCTGCATGTTGAGGTTGATGAGCAGTTCGTCATTGTTGAAACTCCAGTCGAAGTTCATCTTCGTCAGCATGTCACGTTCGCGTACAGGCGCGTGGTCACTCGGGTCGCCCATTCCAATCAGTGTCAGCGAGTCGGGGGCGATAATCAGCGGTTGCACCTTTTCCACCACTGTTCCATCGCTGAGCGTGAAGATGCGCTGGTTGTTGACGGAGAAAATCTCTTCCATAATGCCGTTGAGACTCTCTTTCTGTTCAGAGAAAGGCAACAGGGCCACAAGACCCATTTCGTCGCCCATTGGCGTAAGGTTGTCGTACGTTTCTATAAGGCTGCCGGGCAGTGCCTGCTCGAAGAGCACAAAGTCGTCGAAATGACCCTGGAAAAGTGTCGTCTGTCCGTATTGGTCGCCACCCAACATCATCACGCCACTCAGACCGGAGAGGCTCTCTGCAGCAAAGGTATTGATCATCTGGCCGTCAACATAGACGGAAGCATTGTTGTAGGTGCGGTTGACGGTAAGGATAAAGTGGTGCCACAAACCGTCGGCGTAGTTGAGAGAGCTTTGCTGCACCATTTGGCCGTTGTGGAAAACGAGACGTCCGTTAACCATTTCCACCAATGTGCCTTGCGGGCCAGTGGCGGAAACCGTTCCGTCGGTCCATCCCGCCGAGAAGAGACCCTGGTTGAGTTCAGTGGTGCGGAACCAGAACATCAGCGTATAATCCTGAATATTGGAACGTGAGAGAACGTCTTGTGCGAGGGTGACACTCTGCTGACCGTTCATTTGTAACGAATAGCCCGAGGGTGTTGTCCACGAAGCACCTTGGAGCGTGAGTGTGGATCCGCTGGCCTTGTCGTAGCAGAGGTCGCCGCGGCCCTCGTTCATGGGGTAGTAGGCCGCCAATTTGCGTTCGTAACCGGTAAGGCGTTTTTCGTGAGTTTCCACGATCTCATCGGTAGAAAGGACCTTTAACCAGAGGCGAGTCTCAAGCATATTGCCTTGGAAGCCTTGTCCGAAGACCAGCGGAGCAGAACCGTCATAGTCGGTCACCTCTTCTTCATGTGTGAAACTTTGGTCTGTCACATCCTGTGTGCCTGCATAGAAGCGTATGCGTCCTGTCTCATGATCGTATGTCATGATGAGACGGGTGAAATCGGTGAGCGGCTCAAGCACCCGCGATTGGGAACGGCGATCGTCAATGTAACCATAGAGGCGCATGCGCGTGCCGACTGGCTCAAGTCCGAAGCGAATGCCGCCAGTCGCCGAGGTGTGGCTGAAGAGTTCTTGGGCCTCCGCTGTCGTGCCGTTTGCCGGTTTGGCCATGAGGTCGATGGAGAAGCTCTTGCCGTTGAGCACGCGTGTCACTGCGCTGGTGGCACCGCAGGAGGGCGTGCCGTCGAAATAGACCGAGGTGGAGGAGGCGATGCCGCTACGGTTGGTGACTCCCAGCAATTGGAAGTTGTTGTCCTCGTCGAGGTAGTTGCCCGCGATGGGCTCGTTGAAGCGCAGCTTCAGGTGGTCGCCCACGCCAAGGATGCCGTTGGCGGGTTCAGGGTCGCCGAAAACGCGCGGACAGCGGGTGTCCTTGATGCCGGATTTGATTTCCGAAGCCTTACTGATGAATCCGCTGCCGTGACGGCAGAAGCTCACGGCGCGCAGGTCGTAGCGTTGCTCCATGGGATCGCGCTCGCCGTAGAATCGTATGTTATCGATGCGGCCTCCTTGGATCATCTCCTTGTTGCCGCTGGCGGCAGCGTAGAGGGTACTGTCGGCATAGTAGGAGCATAGGTTCACCCAGCCGTCATCGCTTTGGGTCGAGAGCTTGTATTGCAGCTCGATGTGGTCGAAACCGCGGTAGTTCACGTTAAAGTCGCTGATGGAGACGGGCAGGTAGTAGCCCACAGAGTCCTGTGGAGCAAGGGTGTTCATTACCCAGTTGTCTTGCGGCGAGGTAAGGGTGACGTCACAAGATACCGGTAGGAAGTGGACTGAGAACTGCGCGCTGGACCTGTTGAAGACGATGCAATTGGAGACAAGCTCGATAACAAGATCTTCAAAGTCGTAGCCATCGCCGGCATAGACCTCCATGGTCTTGGTGATGACTTGGTCGCCGATGAGCTCGATAGTGCGCCCGTCAGTAAGGGGCATGCCGTCGATATAGATACGGGCGCCGTGGGGGTTGCTCAGGTCATTTATCTTCAGTTTGAAGAAGACACGCCAGTTGTGGATGATACCTTCAGTATGCTCCATCTCATTGAAGAGACGGATGGTAAAGACAGCCGGTTGGTCGGCGGGCACATTGCTGATTTCGTGAACGTCGATGTTGATTTTGGGGTTCTCCAGACGGAGCGATCCAGCTGAAATGGGCATCTTGGGTACATAGTAATCCGTACTGTCGGGTAACTCGCAAGGGCACTTGGTGGCACCGCCGCGGAGATAGAAGACCAGAGAACCATAGAGGTGGTCGTCTGCATTATAGCTGGTGGGGGAAGCCACATCTTCGCGCGCCGATAAAGAACCTGTGTTGTATTGGTCCTTGCTGTTCACAATACGATAGATGGAGACATCCATGTTGCTGTATTCATCGGGAGACAGGGTGAATCCCACGGTACGTGAGTGGATGGTGTTCTCCACAGGGTCACGCGAGATGTCAAGGTCGAGAACTGGCCTGAAAAGGAAACTTGCCTTATAACCTGGAGACTGGTTGGCGATCCGGGCAGGTTGCAGTCCTCTACTTGCAGTCAATGTATTCCTCATGTTCTCTATCATCATTTGGGCAATATTACGGCCAAATCTGTTTATGAGGAGGTTGGTGAAGTTGCTAGCAGTCGAGGATAGGTCTATGCCGGGATAATTCATCCACCAATGCGTCACGTCACTATAGCTATAGCTGTCAGTCCTCGTCACGCTGGTGGAGTAGCTCAGCGAATAGGTGGCCACGCTGTCGTGCTCATGATAATGGATGGCCGACACCTTTTCCGACTCATTTTGAAACAACACGGTTATCCAATCGGCAATCAAGGTATTGGCAGATTTCACAGAGTTGACATATTCGTCCGAGAATCCTTCCGGGATAACAACACGATAGTAATCTTCCGCGGCCCAATTAGGATCGTCAAAGGGAACGAGGGATCGGAACACCACTTTGTGTTGCGCGTTGGCGATGGATTGGGCAGTGGCGCTGTCGCAGGTAAGCAAGAGTGCATCGCGCTCTTGCGTCAGACGCGGAATGAGGGTGTTTTCGATGTAGTCGTGGGTGTAGATGAACGTTGCCGAGATGTCAGGTCTCATCTCCAGTTCTTTGCCGATTACCAGATAGTATCGTGTAGAGTCGGGGCCCATGCCCTCGGCCACCGTGGGCATGAGGCCGGCGGAAGACCGTCCGCCGAGCGTGGCGTAGGTCAGCGAGTCGAGGGGCTGTACGGCATCAACACGGCGGGAATACATATTCTGCACCAGTCCAATATAAACATCGGCAGGCTGTCCTACCCAGTAAGGATCGCTGCTGGTACTGATACGTTCGGCAGTCTTGAAGTTGTAAGAGGACATGTGCTTGTAGTGATATTGACTTCGGATAGGAAGGGTTAACTCGTAGGTCTGACCAAGACTGAAATCCTGTCCGGAGAATACACCGCCGCCCAAGCCGGCGAAAGCTCCGAATGTCATACTCATAGCACCGCCAATCTCAGCTCCAATATCAAAACCGAACTCAAAATCGACGGTGTACGTATAGTTGTATTCATATTCGGTGCCTGCTTCGAGCCAGGACGAGGAAGTGCTTCCCGGGGGATCACGGAGGACATCAAGCAGTTGCACCTTGCCGTGGGTTGAAGTGATGACTTCGGCACCGGTGATGCGGTGACCCGTGACATAGCCGCGCACAGCCTGAAGTTCCACAAATTCGCCCTCGCTCTCTACCGAGAGGTCGAGCACACGCTGCACCTCTTGGTCGTTACGGATGAAGGAGACATAATCGACAGGGATAGTGAATTCGGCCTGGCCAAGGGTGTCGAGTTCCTTGATGAAGATATGAGTGTTGTTATCCTCACTCTCGTGCATGCCGTTGTACACCTTCAAGGTGCCACCCTTGATACGCACTTCATCGTGACGGCCGGTGAGCTCGTTGTTATAGTAATAGTCCTCATGGGCAAAGACACGGAAGCTGTACTCTCCACTTGAGAACACAGGTGCTCCGAAGAGATATTGATAGACCCCGTTGGCATCCTTGTAGGCCAAAGGCACCTGTATATGCTCATTCCTGATATTGACACGCTGCATGTACTGGTCGCCGAAGTAGGGCATTTCCATACCGTAAACCATCTGTTTGCAAGTGATGCTGATGGGAGAACGATACGTGAGCTTGTATTGGGCGTTGAATGTGGTGAATTGAGAGTCGTAATGGATGGTGTCGTGTTGGGTGGCAGCATTGCCGAGGTCAATGGTCTCGCTGGTGCGTCCTCCGGAGAAGAGGGTGGCGTAGCCGGTAGCGGTGGCCTGAGTGATCTTGTAGCGCACGGGGAAGAGGTCAACGCAGAATTCGCCCGTCTCAGGGTCTGGTTCCACAATGATGCGCTTCTGCTGATAGTGAACCTGTGTCACACCTACATTCTCTTCCCCATTCTGCCCATAAACCACATGCGGCACGGTAAATTCCAGGGTGTCCTTGGTCAGATCGCTCGGTACGCGGACAATATAGCTGATATTGTCGCCTTCCAGTTCGAACACTAAACGCAAGTTGTCACCCAGGTTGTTGGTGGAGAGACCGAATCCCAAGGGCAGGTTGCGCTGGTCGAGGCCACCAGCCACACGACCGGCAAGGCGCACCTTGGTCTGGTCCCACAGACGCACGCCATCCAACGCCACGTTGAGCGTCAGCAGACTGTCGTTATTGATGCGGATGAAACCATCTCCGGCGAAATAGTGCCCCGCCTTGATGACCTGCAAGGTGAAAGCGCTACCCTCGGGCACACGGAGCTCGAAATTGCCGCTGGCATCGGTCTTCACCGCCGAGCCTGCCAGGCTCACGAGATTCCCGTTGAGCAGGAAATTGGCATCGCGCACAGGGATAGAACTGTTTTCGTAGAGCACACGTCCCGTGAGGCGCACAGCAGAGATGTTGTCGAAGTCGATGCCGGTGGTGACACAACGAGCCAGTGAAAGGTTCACCGTGGCAAAACCAGACGAGGTGTTGTTGTAATGGAATTGTGCTGTCTGGGAGGTAGGGGTTATGGTGTATTCCACATTGCCGCCGTAGGGCAGACTGTCGAGCAGGTAATAGCCGCTGGCATCGGTGAGGACAGTCTGGACGGTGGCGCCGTCGCTGGTGCGCGTAGCCACTACGGTGATTCCAGGACAGCCGCTGCCATCTTCATAATGCACTCGTCCGCTCACGCGACCCCAGGGCGAGCGGCTGCCCGTAGTGGTACGGCTGTCGGAAATGGTGGTTCCCTGACAGGTGTAGTTCATGGTCACACGATACTGCCATTCGGAACTCACCGTCGGGTCGGCCAACAGGTCGTTCCAATAAGCGTTTGTGGTAGTGCCTAACAGGGTCCAGACCGACAAGCTGTCGGGACGTGTTTCGACAGTGTAGTTATCCACAGCACCTTCGGTGGGAGTCCAAGTGATGAGCACACGGTCGGGATAATCCCCATGGGTGGCCGTCAACGAATTGAGGTTGCCGGCATCAGTGAAATAGGGTTCCTCACCTGTGAGGATAAACGGTCTGATCTGGGAGACATCGCCATACAATCCGATGTCGAAGTCTCTCTGACGCAGGAAAGTTTCCTCGGTGTCAATATAATAAAAGTAGTTGACGTGGTTACAGGGGGTGTTGAGTTCGTCAACATAAGAGACTGTGATGGTGCCACTGAAAAATTGAGTGTGAGAGGGGGCGTAGAAGGTGGCATTCAACGCACTGTTGATGCTTTCCGTCGGCACACGGATGAGGATGGTGTCGCCTGTCTCAACCAACACTTTCTTGATATAAAGAGTGGCGTTAGGGTCCCAATAAGATCCTCTTTCGCGGGGAAAGTCTATGTCCTCACGGCCACGAGTGTTATTCCAAATATCGATGATGAGGTTTACCTTGTGGTTGTTGTCGAAGTCGGGATCCTTGCTGTATTTGCATCCCGCAGGCCGGAGAGTGATTAATCGTTTCTCGATTGCATCGGAGCCTTCTGCGGCGTAATCGTGGTTCTTCCAGCCCCACACGGAAGCTGAGGCGCGACGGACGCGGTAGTAAACGCTGTCGCTGTTCACCGTCGCATTGCTCCCGACAATAGAGGCAGAATCGACAAAAATATAGGTGGTGTAGGCAATGGAGTCTGTTTCTTCCCATGTCATGGGGATGGTGGCGATGGTTTGTGCGTCGGCAAAGCTGCTGTCATAAGCACGCTGCAGCTCAAACAGGTCATTGGACATGACGTCCTCTTCGTATGGAAAATAGACCTTCCATGAAAGCGTTTTGTAACGGGGATCAGAATAGTAATACCCCGTCGTTGTGTCTTGCCAGGTGTATGAGGCAACGGTAAAGTCATGAATTTTGTGGTAGGCCGGTATGTCCACCTTGTTCGACCTGAGCCATTGTCTGATTTCCACATCGCCACTGGAGTTGGAGGTTTTGGTCTGCATGACAACGTAGAAACCGTGCTGCACGCTGTCGGCACTCTTCACAGAGAGCATGCCGCCTTGTTCCGTGCAAAGGACGGGACTGGCGTTCCACGAGGTATAGTATTGATAAACCTCTTGGAATGAGACGTATGGAACGGCGAGGTAACCGTAGTTATTTGTTCCGTTATTGGAAATAGGATAAAAGACCGGATCCATCAACTGGGGTTGTTGGTCGCCGTTATAGGTAAAAGAACCGAGGTTATAATCGTCCGTGCGATGCGTCCCGTGGTCGCCAGTATAAGCTTTGGAGTGGACACCCGCAATGAAGGAGCTGTTCACCAACCGAACCGAAGGATACCAGTCGAACTCGAGGTAAGCTTTGTTGTCGGTCACCTGCGTACGGGTGAGGGGCACTTCATAGATGGAGTCGCCTGCGTTATACACAACGGGGTCGCCTTCATAAACGTTGGTGACGACCAACAATCCTTCGAGAACCTTGATGTTAACAAACGCCTGGTCTTCAGGCACATTGGAGTATCTTCCTACATGATTGCGCCCGTCATCGGCGTGATAATAGAGGAAAGGAACAGGGCTTTCCTCACCCATCTTAGTCCACGCGTATGCTTCCGAAATGTCATTGGCATTACCGACATAACCGTCTAAATTGGTTCCCTTTCCGTATATTAGAATCTTGAAATGGATTTTTCCATTGCCCATAGTATAGGCGTCGAAGTTCGACGCCTGGCCAAAATGGGCAATACCATAAGTAGGGGTTGACATTACTGACAAGGGCAACAGCAACATCAGAAGGAACCATAATTTGCAGAAAAGGCTTCTCATATTCATTATTTTTTGTTATTTGCTTTTGTAAAAATACTCCCAACAGCCGTATTGGTGGTCGTCATCATTATAAAAAAATCGCAGGCAAATATACACATAATTTGTTGTTCTTCCTCCTCTAGGAAAAGTTGAAAAAATCATATTTTTGCACCGTTTATCAAATATGAAAAAGATGTCGAAAGTTTTTACTGTATTATTGTTGTTTTGCACTTTGACCGGCATGGCGCAGAGTCCTCTTCTTTCCACGCAGTGGAATCAGGATTATCCGTACAACATGCTTTGCCCGGCGGATCCGTATGAGAATTACAATCACAGTTATACCGGATGTCCTGCTACTGCCATGGGACAGATTATCAATTATTTGAAAACAACACAGAACACCCGTTTCGACGACGGCGACGACTATTTCTCCAATTACGCCAGTCGGCAATTCCATATCGATGACGATTGGACCACTTATCAATTCCCGTCATTCCCACAGTTGAACGAGTTGTTGGATTCCGCTGATGCCATTTTCCAGCGTGGCGAGGAGCTTTCCGACTCATTGATTGCGGCTGTGATTTTTGCCAGCGGTGTGGCATGCAAGCAAGTCTTTACCGCATCGTCAAATTATGGTTCCGGCACTTTTGCTGTGGACCAGGCATACGCTGCTTATAAACGGTTTGGCTTTACAAATTGTCAGCTGTATCGGGAACCAGAACCCGAAATGTTTTCCACCTTGATTTCCAATTTACAGGCCGGTTATCCAGCCCATCTGGCCGTTGAAAACAATGCTGGAACGTCCGGACACAATGTCGTGGTCGATGGCTATCGCGAAAGCGACGGCAAATTCCATGTCAACTTTGGCTGGGGTGGGTACAGAGACAATTGGTACAACCTCCCCGACCCTAATGGTTTTGCATACGGATGGACTAAAATTGAAGGCATCATTTTGAATATTATCCCGAAAAACACGGCTGTTCACGAGTTTTCCCACCAACAGCAGCTGGCGGCCTATCCAAACCCCGTCTCCGATGTTCTCTACATCAAGAACCTCCCTTGCGAAGTGGTGGATTATGCCATTTTCAACACTTTGGGCCAAATGGTGACAGCAGGTTCCACCGATGGAAGCATTTCCGTTTCGGACTTGCAAAAGGGAGTCTATGTTTTGCAGATCAAGGGTGCAAAACTGGTGGAAACGGTGAAGTTTGTGGTGAGGTAAGTTACACCTTATCCTTTTGTAAATATGTAAACTGCCAATGTCGGTAGAAAGACCAGCAGCAATAGCCCAATCTCCACGATAGCGTACGACCCGAAATAGTCAACCAATGTCTGGAATTTCAGAACGCCATCAACCAAAAAGACCAATAGTGCAAACCAGCAGAGAAAGAATATTGCAGCATACTTGATTTTTCGTTTTTTCAGTTTCATTGTATTGTGAAATTTAGTTGATTATTTTGCATGATCTGACAAATGGTACATTTTTTTAGCAAAAATACAAAAAAAGTCGCAGTCTTCGGACCGCGACTTTGGTTTACTTATTCAGCAGTACTACATTTATACCCCTTGATGGATAATCACCAAGATGTTGTTGACGAACATATTGATGGCCATGGCGAGCAAAATCACCCCGAAGAACTTACGGATAATGAAGATGAGGTTCGTACCCAACAGTTTCTGGATCTTGTCCAAATAGCGGATGACGATGAAGTCAAGGATGATGTTCAGAAGCAGTCCGATCAAGATGTTGACCACGGCGTAGTCGGCGCGGAGGGAGAGCAAGGCGGTGATGGCGCCGGGGCCGGCGATAAGCGGGAACGCCACCGGCACAATGCTTGCGCCACCACTGTTGGGCTCATTTTTGATGATGTCGCGCCCTAAAACCATCTCCACGGCCAAGATGAACAGCACTAACGAGCCTGCTACGGCAAAGGAGGCCTCATTAATGCCAAAGAGCCGGAAGAGTGCGTCGCCCGCGAAGAAGAAAATCAGAAACAGTCCCAAAGCTGTGAGACAAGCCTGCACCGCCTTGATGTCCTGATTCTTCTCCCGGATACTCATAAAGATAGGGATAGAACCCAAAATATCGATGATGGCGAACATCACGATAAACGAACTGAGAATCTCAATAAGGCTAATTTGTTGAAGCATAATTCTTTCTGTTTAAATTATCACATCATTTCGCGGCGGTTCCGCCCAACATACAAGAAGTAGAGAAACAGGTCGAAGGAGACCAGCGCTGCGTTGAAAACATACAGCCAGATAACGATGTCGTTGCTGTACAAGGATTTATGGATAATGCCGAAGATATAGCCCAAGATAATCAGGGACATGAAAAGCGGACTTTTCCCAATCACCACTTTGGTTCTCAGTGATTTGGCGATGGACACGGGCCAGCTGACCGCGAAACAGAGCAGGAAGAGTACTTCCCAAATGCTGAAATCTGCCATATTTATTATTCTTATCGGTTAGAAAATGTTGTTTTTACAGACATAATGATAGTGCGGACCGAAACGCTGGAACGCAGCCTTTTCTAGTTCCTCCTGGAACTGTGGATGGGCTATGGAAATAATCAGCTTGGCGCGTTCCTGCAAAGACCTTCCGTAGAGATTCACTGCCCCGTACTCTGTCACGAACCAGTGGATGTGATTGCGCGTGGTAACTGCTCCGGAGCCCAGATCCAATGCCGGCACAATCTTGTTGATGCCTCTGCGAGTGGTGGATGGCATTGCGATGATGGCTTTGCCGCCTTTGGCACGGGACGCACCATACACAAAGTCGATCTGCCCGCCAACGCCGGAATAGATTTTGTCGCCTAACGAATCAGCACACACCTGTCCCGACAAATCCACCTGAATGGCCGAATTGATGGAGGTCATTCTCGGCTGCTGCGCAATGATGAACGGGTCGTTGGTGTATTCCACATCTTTCATCAGCACCTGTGGATTTCCATCAATGAAATTGTAGATTTTCTGCGAGCCCATCACAAATGTGGAGACGATTTTGCCTCTGTCCAGCCTTTTGCGGCTGCCGTTGATGACTCCTTTTTTCACCAGAGGCAATATTCCGTCGGAGAACATTTCGGTATGGATGCCGATGTCTTTGTGGTTGCCGAGACACGACAGGATGGCGTTGGGGATAGATCCGATGCCCATCTGCAGACAGGCACCGTCTTCAATAAGTTCGGCGCAGTAGCGGCCTATGGTTTTCTCCACTTCGGTGGGTACGGGCGCCTCTACGGTGAGCAAAGGCGTATCATCTTCCACCACATAATTGATGCGGCTGATATGGATTTGCGCGTCACCGAGGGAGCGCGGTACGTGGCGGTTGATGACAGCGATGGTGAATTCGGCGCATTCCATGGCGGCGAGGGTGGCATCCACAGAGGAACCCAACGACACGTAACCGAACTTGTCGGGCGGGCTCACCTGAATCATCGCCACGTTGCACTTGATGTAGCGCTCGCGATAAAGCTTCGAGGTTTCGCCCAGGAAGACGGGGATGTAGTCTGCGAGTCCCTTTTGCACGCTCTCGCGCACGTTGGCGCCCACAAAGAAGGCGTTGTGCTGGAAAATCCCCTCGAATTCGGGGTTTACGTATGGTGCCGCGCCCTCCGTATGCAAATGGTGAATATAGACGTTCTTCAACTCACCAGCGCGGCCTCTGTCGCACAGGGCTTTCACTAAACATTGGGGTACATTGGAAACCGAGCTGATGTGTACATGGTCCCCTGACTTGATGACTTTGACGGCTTCCGCCGCGGTAACTGCCTGATACTGTTTCTTCATCGTTTTTTCGATTTGTTGATTATAAAAAAAACAGCAGCAGAAAACAAAATGAGAATAGCGAGCGCATAGACGCTCACTGACAAATCCCAAGCTTTTGTTCCCGAAAGCTGCGAATACGGAAACGGGCAGGTCTTCTGGCTTGTTCCGCTTCCGACGTCTTCCCGATAAAAATATCAGTGACTTTCGTGTCGGAAGCATTTTTAGGAACTCACAGCTACGGGCATAGCTCCTGATTTACACAGGATTCCCTATTAATCGGTGAGAACCCGAATCCGGTGGCAAAAGTACAAAAAAAGTCGCAGTGTCCCTGATTGAGTAATCCCCACCCTGAAAATCCCTATAATTGAGGATAAAGCATGTGAACATGCGACACTATTTTTGCTTCCAGGAAATCAAAAGAAAAAACAATCATTAAATACTAGCAATATGGACTTACAAATTGGTGACATTCAAGAAACAGCGTTGATCACACTGGCCATCAGGGCAAGCGAGACAGCGCGTCCGAATGCCAGAATCAAAGACAATCTGGCAAAAGAAATCATCGACACTTTGGGTGTTGATGTTAGTCAATACGACCCGTTCATGTCGCATGAAGGGGTTGTTGCACGTACTATCATGTATAAAAACCAGTTACAGGAACTCATCAGTCAGTATCCCGATGCCCTATGTGTCAATTTGGGGTGTGGTTTCGACGACAAGTTTGTGCAGGTTGACAATGGGCGGATTATGTGGTATGATGTTGACTTGCCTGATATTCTTGCGGTTCGTCGCAAGGTTTGCAACGACCGCGAGCGATGTGTGATGAAGGAGGGAAGCGCCCTTGAATCGGACTGGACAAAGGGTTTGCCCAAGCGCTCCACCAACATTATCGTAATGGAAGGCGTTTTGGAATACTTCACAAAAGAACAAGTGAAAACCTGTCTGAACATGTTGTGCGACTCATTCGAACACGGCTATCTGTTGGCCGAACTGCATCATCCCATTTTGGGCAGAAACACCAAGCATCATGATGCCGTGAAGCATACCAACGCCGAATTCCACTGGGGGACCAAGTCGGGCAAAGAATACCTTGAATTGGAGCCGCGGATGACCTTGCTTTCGGAAAGAAGCTACAACGAGGAAATGAAGAAATACTCCATCCGTGCCAAGCTGTTTGCCTTCTTCTTGCCACACCTGAACAATCGTTTGGCGTTGTATAAGTGGTGATAATCCAGCACCAAATCCCTATTTATAATGACATTAGACGGCGTGGACGATTTTATTTTTGCCGTACAAATTTCGGTATTGAATTTTTAAATCAAAAAATATGTTGAAAAAATTATCTTTTAGAACAATTATTATTTTGGCGGTGATGCAGATTTCAATCCTTGCATTGCATGCTCAAATCTCCACATCCGACACAATCGGCAGTGGCACAACAACTTCCATACATTCGGCAATGCCAGGTGCATACGGTTATCACTTGTCTGCTGCATTGTATCTAAACAATGAGATAAACCATTCGGCTGGAAATATTGAATCGCTTTCCTATCATATCACATACGGAAACTATCCAATAGATGACAGGGACAAGAGAATTCGGATTTACCTGTTGGAGACAACTGATCCAGCTATAGATTTGACACAGACTTGGAGTTCTTTGGTAGCATCAGCCAACTTGGTGTATGATTCTATCGGCTGCGACATCCAGTGGGATGATTATTGGAAGGAATTTGTTTTCTCGCAGCCATTCTCATATAGCGGTGGTAATCTGATAGTGCTTGTGGAAGGTGAAGCCTGCGACCCTTATCCTGGCATGGGAGACTGTGAGACAGAGATTTACGTCAACAATGGGACTGTCAATAATTGTTGGAACCGGGTACAGGATGGCACTCAGATTTCCTTCACCACGGTAATGGACTCCATTCCCGAAGGCACACACGGCAACCATTTCGACCGTCCGAACATAGTATTCGCCTTTAGTTCTGGCGAACCGGTCTCCCCTGACACAAATTGCGTATTGACTCTCCCTGCGATGGAGACATTCGAGGGTTATCCGGGAGATTTTTCATCCATCCCCACCTGCTGGACCAAAATCTCGCAGGAATACAACCAGGCCTACGGCAGCTATTATCCCGTCATCAACGGCGGCAGCATGAGTGATCCTAACCAATCGGTGATGTTTATGCTAATGGATACCTATTCGTCGTTCTTGATTCTGCCCGCATTGGACAGCTCTTTGTTGATGCAGAATATCTCTATGTCGTTCAAGTTCAAATCCTCCCAACAGAATATTACGCGTTTGGTGGTTGGAGTGATGTCAGATCCGACCGACACGCTGGCGTTTGTGCCTGTAGATACGGTATGGTGCGAAGGGAGCTCCAACAGTTGGGAAGACAAGGAAATCAATTTCGCCACCTATGCCGACACGGGTCGTCACATCGCATTTTGGTTTAGCAAAGCTAACTCCACACACTTGTATCCAAGTTGCTTCATTGACGATGTGGCTGTATATGAGACTCCTGACTGCACTCCACCCGTGCAGATTTCCGCTAACGTAAACAGTCTCGATGCCACCATTTCTTGGACATACACCAACAATGCATACGGTGCCAGAATATACTACAAGACGGCCGTAGATTCCTTGTTCGACTCCGTTGAAGTCTATACGGACAACTATTATACACTTTACAATCTGCCTTATAATACTGTTTATCAATATTATATCGTCACACTTTGTGATAACAGCAATGAATCGGCACCGTCACAGGTTTACACCTTTTCAACCCCCTGTGAAACAGTTGTAAACTTTCCGTGGAACGACAGTTTCGAAAACGGGTTGGGATGCTGGACGTTGAATGCCTCTTCTGCAGGACAAGATTGGCAGGTGGTCGCTACCGGCACCTACCCAACGTGCACGCCATACACCGGAAGTTCCATGATGAAATATAACTGTTGGAGTTTCCCGTCAGGCAGCTGGGGGACATTGGCTTCTCCCGCTTTGGCTATTACGCAAGACATGACCCTTTCGTTTGCTTACTTCAAGCAGGACATTTATCAGGCAGATGACAAAATTGAAGTTTACGTCAATACGACCTCCGACCTTGCAAACGCCACTCTCCTGACTACTGTTTACGGTTATGACCCATCCATGAGCGGTTGGGATACCGTTTCTGTGATTGTTCCCGTGCAAAACGACAACACATATCTGATTTTCAAGGCTACTTCCGACTACGGGTACAATCTTTTTATGGACAACGTTACGGTGAATTACTATTTCCCAGAAGATACTGTAGTGGTGGATTCCATATACATCACTCTTGAAGAGAGCATTTGCGAAGGAGAGGTCATTGAAATAAATGGTTTTTCCTATACGACTTCTGGTAGCTACACGTTTGCCTCCAACGATACTGTTTACACCCTGAATCTGACGGTGAACCCGATTTACAACATCACTATCAACGACAGTATTACCGCTGGGGAGACTTATACACAATATGGTTTCAACGAAAGTGCGACAGGCACCTATACGCAAATGCTGACGACAGTCAACGGTTGTGATAGCATCATCACGCTGAACCTTACAGTGTTGACCAACGTGTATGTGTATGATGGTTTGGAGATTGCCATTGCGCCCAATCCCGCGCACGATTACGTTGTGTTAACGGTGAAGGAAACCCACGAAGAGATACTTGTGGACTTGCTGGATATCAGCGGTCGGATTTTGAGGACGTTTCGGATGCCGGCTGGAGAGACGGTACAACGTGTGGAACGCGGCAACCTGCCGGACGGCATCTACATGCTGCGGATGAGTTCCAACGGCCAAAAACAGACCCGAAAAGTGATTTTTAAGTAAAAGTGTCAAACAAGGACGCACGGGATGTTCTCCTCCCATGCGTCCTTGTTCTTCGTCAGCGTCCCGAGTTCTTTGTATAATTCGGCTTCCGACATAAAGCATTGCTTGCTGCAGACTATCCTAACACCACATCCATCACCATCATCAGCACAAAACCGATGGCGAACCCGATAGTGGAGAGGTTGGTGTGGGTGCCTTCGGCGGTCTCGGGGATGAGTTCCTCTACTACCACATACATCATGGCGCCGGCTGCGAAGGCTAAAAGATAAGGCAATGCGACACCCAACACAGAGGCCAATAGCAAAATGGCTATCGAACCGATGGGCTCCACTACACCGCTCAGCGAGCCAATGAGGAACGAGCGCCAGCGGGAGTTACCTTCTGCGTGCATGGGCATCGAAATGATGGCACCTTCGGGGATGTTCTGGATAGCAATGCCGATGCTGACCGCTAATGCCGCACTGAGCGTCAGCCCCTGCGCTTCGCCTGCAAACACCACTCCCACGGCCATACCCTCGGGGAGGTTGTGTATGGTAACGGCGAGCGCTAACATGGCGGTGCGCGACAACTTCGACCGCGGACCCTCAGCCTTCTCTGCCCCGAGGTGCAAGTGCGGTGTCAGTTCGTCAATCAGCAGCAGGAAACCTATGCCCAACAGAAAACCCACGGCCGCAGGCAGCACACTTCTGAATCCCTCAAGCGAGGTGCTTGCCATTTCGATACTTGGAATGAGCAGCGACCACACGCTAGCCGCCACCATCACACCGCTGGCAAACCCCAGCAGTGTCTTCTGCAGCCGGTCGGGAATCTCTTTCTTCATGAAAAAGACAAATGCCGACCCCAGCATGGTGCCTAACAAAGGCAGTAATATTCCGATGATTACAGGATTCATAACAAAAACTCTTTCACGCAGAAAAACACGCTATCTATTCTTTCTGCCATCCCCAAGACGATTTGCCTGCAAAGTTTCATAAAGCAAAGATTATTCATTCATCAACCGGCTCTCGCCCCAATTATATTGCGGGTATGCCTTCTTGAGGTCGGCAGCAGAGCCCTCTACCCCACTTCCGCCGCTGGTAGCGAAAACATTGAGCACCTTGCCGCTCAGATCGTGGGTTTCAATGAAGGTGTTGCCCGTGGCCGAGAAGTAAACTACTAATGTCTTTTTCATATTGTCCCCTTTCTGTTGATTGTTCGATTGATCTTGGTTGTTTTGTGCGCATGCGCCCAGCATCAACGATGCTGCGAATGCGAGTAATGCTAATTTCTTGGACTGTTTCATTTTGAATATGTTTTAACACAATAACCACGCATAAATCCCTGCACCGACAAGGCACGGTATCAGTCCTATCAACATTCCCCAGCAGGACTGCACGAAGTGATATTTCTTCTGATGATAAGCCTCGTCCATGTGCTCGGTGCCAGGAAGACGCACGGACTTCATGTTGGCGAAGAGCACCCAGTCGAGGAAGAAGCAGTCGTACCAGTCAATGAAGAGCCAAATCCCGTAGCCCACGCCCAACGCAGACCAGAAATCGTATGCACCTGCCAATTTGACCACTACCAATAATAGCGCGAGGGCGATGAGGAGGGCCATGCCTTTCTTCAACAACACGGTTGGCGAGAAGAATTTGGAAGGTATGCGTTCGTGTGTCTTGAAGTATTCTTCTTGAATATCTTCGGGATAGTCCGCGATCCACCAAACGGGATTTTTGACCAGCGGAATCAGAATCATCGCCGTGAAAACGAGCGTCAGAATGATTGTTTCGATAATAATGATGGTCCAATTCATAATACTTTATTGGTTTATTAGCAAATCAGGAATGGAACGCTTCTTTATACCGAGGCAGCAGGTACTTCCAAATTACCACAAT
>JBGURP010000026.1:0-2215 GCA_045132055.1 Bacteroidales bacterium | reverse complement strand
GGTTCTGCACCCCAGGAGTTGATACCGCCGAGACCCATCTGGTGCAAGTCTACGCGAAGCGTGATGTCCTTGTCGCGCTTGAGTTCCCACGGGAGCTTCACGTCGGTGAGCTGTTCCGGAGTGTAATGCTGAGCGCTGAATTCCATACGCGGGTTACCCACAATCATAAGGCCCTTGCCCGTCTTTTCGTTCGTGAGCGTAGCCCACTTCACATCGGTACGCTGACCCGTTTCACCAATTTCCATGTACATGACCGTCATAGAATCAGCGTAGGTGGAATAGAGGCCCATGAAGCTACCGCGATTACGACCGATGTAGTTTTCATCCGGGCCGCGACCAAAGTAACGGACCTTTTCATAGCCGCCCGGCACAGTAAAGAGCGTACCGACGTTCGGGATGTAGCTCTTGGAACCATCCGGATTAAACGTGTATTCCACAACGATATCGCCGCTGCCGTAAACCGTGTAAGTCAGTTTCATGCGAGAGCTGCCCACATCTGGGAAGCTGAAATTGAACGTCACCTGCGTTTCACGGGCAGAAACTTCCTTGACTTCAGAAGTCACAGAGCGGTTCTTGCTAGCCTTGCGCCATTCGCCATGGCCACGTTCCATATTGAAGCCCTTGTCGTTATCGGTCGGGGCGCGCCAGAAGTTCGGACGGCCACCATCCTTGATGATCGTATCGCCATCGAGAACGTAGCTAGCGAGCAAACCGGTCTTTTCATCAAAGCGGATCTTGAAATCCTTGCCTTCAATCGTAAGGCCATTGTTCTTGGAAACCTTGTGGGCATCAAGAGAGCTGATATCCACTTCAGTAGACCAGAGCTGACCCAAGTCAATGCCGAACTGTTCGTGACCAACGCTAAAACCAGAATTTGCCCAGAGTTCATCCTTTTTGAGGCGGAAATCGATGTCGAGGTGGTATTCAGCACCAATCGTCGTTTCAATCTTCGGCATATCAATCGTCACGGTCTTCTTTTCGTTCGGACCGATGTTCATCTGAGATCCGTCAATTTTGCCCTTATGAATGACCTTGCCGTTTTCACGAATTTCCCAGAAAGCATCGAGGAAGTCGCCGAGGTTCTTGTAGAGGTAACGGCTCTGGATTTCAATTTTGCCCTTGGCGGCATCGATGTTCTTTACGCGAATTTGGCTATACTGGTATTTGACTTCCCACATTTCCGGCTGGATTTTACGGTCAGGGAACACGAGGCCGTTAGCGCAGAAGTTATCGTCGTTCTGCCAGTCACCCCACATGCCACCGAATTCGAAATACGGAGTGCCCTTGTGACGGAGACCCTGGTCGATGAAGTCCCAAATGAAACCACCGAAGGAACGCGGGTTGCCGTAGAAGGCATCCATGTATTCCTGCAAGTCACCCACGGAGTTACCCATTGCATGTTCGTATTCGCACAACATAATCGGTTTGTTTGCATCCTTGTAGTTTGCAACAGCATCCGGGCCAAAGTACATCCAGCTGTTCACATCAGCATTGTTCCAGTCGCCTTCGTAATGGACAAAGCGCGTGGAGTCAATAGCGTGTGCGCGTTCACGTTCAGAAGCAAATACGTTACCGTTACCCGCTTCGTTACCGAGAGACCAGAGAATGATAGACGGATGGTTCTTGTCACGCTGCACCATGGAATTCATGCGGTCCACAGCCGGAGCGCGCCAGTCATCACTATTCTTCGGAAGGTCATTATTTGCACCATGGCTTTCGACGTTCGCTTCGTCAATGACGTAGATACCATACTTATCGCAAAGATCGTACATCATCGGATTGTTCGGATAGTGAGACATACGGAGCGCGTTGATGTTGAAACGCTTCATGAGAATAATGTCTTTTTCCATGCGTTCGTAAGTCACTGCACGTCCGTTATCCGGATCAAGTTCGTGACGGTCCACGCCGTGGAACTTCACCGGCATTCCGTTTACATACAAACGTGGAGCGCCGTTATCTTTCTTGATTTCAATCTTCCTAAAACCGATCTTGTTACTTTCAACCTGAAGAATCTTGCCGTCAGCATCCTTGAACGTGAGCACTGCGGTATAGAGGTCAGGCGTTTCAGCAGACCAGCGCTTCGGAGAAGAATACGGAATTTCGAAGTGGACGCTCTTTTCACCGCCCTTCGAGCCAATGCCGGAAACTTTCTGGGAAGTCGGCTTGATGACTTCGGCACCGGAAGCATCGTACAAGGAAAGTTCTACAGAATAAG
>JBGURP010000025.1:0-2295 GCA_045132055.1 Bacteroidales bacterium | reverse complement strand
TTCTTTTATCTTTTTGATTTCACTGTCCGACAGAAACAGGTGTGTTGCTCTTACAGAACTTTCCCATACCGTCAGCAGCCGATTTATGAAATCCGCCGTCCTGTTTTTGGTTTCTACTTCAATGAATCTCATTTTTCCTTTTTGCATATCTAATTTCTCATTTTCTTCCCCGCTGCGGGTTTGGATTTTTCAGCAAGTCCGACTTCTGTGCAATCCTTTTCAGCCATTTCTTTTCCTCCTCCGACAGCTTCCCATAGTTCAGTTTGAGCCGCTTGCAGATAAAGGCCATCGCAGCCTGTTCCGGGTCGCTGTTTGGGCTGGCGGCTTCTTCGGCGGTCTGCAAGAAATCTTCCAGAGGATTGTCCTCCGGGACACTGAAAAAATCGTCCTTGTGGGCTTTCCGCAGGTCAAGGGCTATCTTGTTTATATCCTGCTGTATCACATGGCGGCAAAAGCTGTCATCGTCAATGTGGGCGGCGATCAGCTGCCTTAACTGCGGGTCGGTCAGACCGGGATTGTGCTGCTTCATAATAGTTGCGCTCACAGCGTCCACAATGGCGTTTGCCCCCTGTACCTGCTTTGCCGCTATGCCGTTTACATAGATTTCAAGGTCAGCCATGAGCCGGGGAAAATCCGGGTGCGTCGCCAGTTCACACAGGAGGGCATTATCCACCAGCCTGCTTTTCAAAAATTCAATCATATCATCACTCAAACGCAGGTCTGCAAGATCGGCGTTTGGGTGATTTTTTGTTTCAGAACGGCACAGCAGATAATCAACGGACACTTCGTAAAACTTTGCCAGCTGGATAAGGGCATAGTGGCTGATGTCCTTGAACTTGTCCCCCTCATAGCTGCCTAACGCAGACTTGGAGAGATGGGTTTCTTCCGCAAGCTGCTCCAGCGTCAGGCCACGCTCCACACGCAGGTCTTTCAGGCGTTCTTGTATGGATAGTTCCATGTTCTCCCTCCTTGTCTGCTCGACAAACTGGAATTGCCTAAAGCAGTAAAGCAGTACCCCTTACAATTTTTTCTTTTACTGCTGATACAGTATCTTTGACTGAGTGCGTAGTTGTATCAATAACATTTGATTCATAGATTCCTAAATTGGAAAATTGTTCCCACATCGTTTCAACTAATTCAATATTTGTTTCTCTGTCTAACTTTGAGCGTTTGATAGCTCTCTTCATAGTTTCTTCTTTACTTGCTCTTAAAACGATATAGTGTACTTCATAATGCTCTTGAACAATGTTGAGCCACGGCTCTAAAAACCACGGTCCTACAATACCATCTACAATTACATCATATCCACCACGAGCATATCGCTTCGCGGCTTCTAAAAATGCTTCAATGACAATCAAATTTTGCTCATTTGATTCTGGCAAATATGGTGGTATTGCCCCTTTACTCAAATAATGATAAAAGTCATCTGTGTGCATATGCACAGATTTTTCCAAATCCGATTCTTTTGCAACAGTAGATGCCGTTGTAGTTTTCCCCGTCCCCGGCGAACCTGTGATTACAATAATTCTACCTTGATCCATCTATGTGTTACCTCCACAACTTCAAATTTACTGTTCAGTTTCTTCCATTCTACCACAATTCCGAGAGCGTGGAAATGGGGGGATTTTCAGGCAGATTTCCCACCTTTCGGATATACGGGACGGGCGGTCATTTCGGTGTAGACTTAGGTTAGTTCATCGATGGACAGCACCTTGAAAACCGAATGACCGTCCGAAAAGGAATACCCCCGGCTGGGGAAGCACCGCAAGGAGCCGACTTCTGGACACTTTGTCCAGAGGTCACTTTGGGACAAGTTGTCCCGAAGTTATGGTGAGCGTGCCAACGCCGGAACACGCCGCAGGAATGGGGCAGGAAGCCTTTTCGGGGAGAACGGCAGCGGAAAGCAAAACGGAGGGAACGCATGAAAAATAATCCCTACAAAGACTTGCCGCCGCTGGAATGCAGGCCGGACGGTTCCCTTTACCGCATGACCCCGGCGCAGCGGAAACGGGCAAGCGCCCTGATACGCCGGGAGTGCTGTTGCTGTGAGGACGGCAACTGCATTGCCCTTGACGATGGGGACACCTGCACCTGCCCGCAGACGATTTCTTTCTCGGTCTGCTGTAAGTGGTTCCGCTGGGCGGTCTTGCCGCTGGACGGGACGCTGGAAGCGGAAATTTTCCGGGATAAGGACTTGAAACGCTGTGCGGTCTGCGGCGGTGTGTTCGTCCCCAAATCCAACCGGGCAAAATACTGCCCCGGCTGTGCCGCCAGAGTTCACAGGCGGCAGAAAAC
>JBGURP010000024.1:0-1653 GCA_045132055.1 Bacteroidales bacterium | reverse complement strand
TGATCTGCACCCCAAAAGTTGGACACAAACAAAAGGTAGATGAAAAAGAACGAGAACTACCCGAAGTATGTCCAAGCCATGCACATGCTTGACGAAGGCCGCTCCTTGAATTACATCGTTAAGCACTTAGGCGTTGATCGAGGGACAATCAAGTTGGCTCGCCAACGCTACATGAGTGGAGGAGAGCTTGCGCTCCTTCTGCCAAACCATCAGGCTCAATTGAGCCAGGAAAGAAAACTCGAGATTGTGCGTGAAGTTGAGCAAAAGCAATTATCTTTGCCAGAGGTTGCCCTAAAGTACCTGGTTCCTCCGCCCACCCTACGACGTTGGAGGAAAGCATATCATCAGTCCGGCGAGGCCGGACTTGCCAGAAAGGGCTCTTCAAACGGCATGAAAAAGAAAAGGCAAAGGACCGAGGCAGAGATGGACGAGCTCGAGATGCTCCGCAAGCGGAACGAGTATCTCGAGGCGGAGAATGCTCTGTTAAAAAAAGTCAAAGCCTTAGTCGAAGAAAGGGAAGCCCGTCTACGCGCGATTGGGCAGAAGCCATCCAAGGACTAAGGCCGGAACACAAGCTTGACATCCTTCTGGAAGTCAAGGGGATGGCCAGATCCACATTCTACTACAATCACAAGCCGAAGCCTGACAAATGGGCCGTCGAAAGGCAGCGCATCGCGGAGTTGTACCACCAGCACAAGGGGCGGTATGGCTACCGTCGCCTAACGATGGCGATGAGGAACGAAGGGTATGTCATCAATGGCAAGACGGTCCGTAAGCTGATGGCCGAAGCCGGCATCAAGTGCGAGGTAAGGATGAAGAAATACAAGTCATACAAAGGTGAGGTCGGGAAGATTGCCCCGAACTTGCTTGATAGGGACTTCAAAGCAGATGCGCCACATGAGAAGATGGTCACCGACGTTACTGAGTTCCACCTGTTCGGGACAAAGATATACCTGTCACCTGTCTTGGACCTGTACAATAGCGAACTGATCTTCTATACGATCTACCGTCATCCGGTCCTGGACATGGTAAAAGACATGATCAAAGGAACCATCTCGGTCATCGGCAGCAACACGAACGCAATCCTTCACTCGGACCAGGGCTTCCATTATCAACATAAAGACTATCAGAAGTTATTGAAAGAAAATCATATAGTCCAGAGCATGTCTCGGAAAGGGAACTGCCTGGACAATGCTGTGATGGAAAACTTTTTTGGACTATTGAAGTCCGAGTTGTTATATTTGCGTAAGTTCGAATCGCTCGAGCAGTTCCTCGAGGAACTGGAAAACTATCTTGAATACTACAACACGGTTCGAATCAAAGAAAAACTAAACGGAATGAGTCCGGTGCAGTACCGAACTCGAAACCATAGATCTTAGTTATTAACCCGTCCAACAAAAGGGGCGCACTTCATTGTTGGACCCATACAAGCATTTTCGGCCACTTTTGCTCGCACCGGTCCACGTTTGGGACCTAGACAAGCAGTAAAGTCCGATTTAGATTTGTTCATGCTGTTTTAACGGGATGCCGAATAACTGTCTTCCAGTTCTCCGGGGCCACCTTGCGGGCATCGGAGAGATAGATTTCATGGTGAAGGCGGGTTGAAGACAAATCATTCTCGTAACCATTCTCCACCAGGAACTTGTCCATGAG
>JBGURP010000023.1:0-18701 GCA_045132055.1 Bacteroidales bacterium | reverse complement strand
GATCGGGGTGTCGAGGAACTTCTCGGTCAAGCAGCCGCCGGAAGGACCGCCGGTTTGCACGGCTTTGAACTTCTTGCCGCCCTTGATACCGCCACCGATTTCGTAGATGACCTCACGCAAGGTGATACCCATCGGGACTTCGATCAAACCGACGTTGTTGATCTGGCCAGCCAATGCGAACACTTTCGTACCTTTGGATTTCTCCGTTCCGATAGAGGAGAACCATTCCCAACCCTTGTTGATGATAACCGGAATGTTGGCGTAGGTTTCCACGTTGTTCACGTTGGACGGTTTCTTCAAGTAACCTTCAACTGCCGGGAATGGCGGTTTGAAGGTAGGCTCGCCACGGAGACCTTCCATGGAGTGGATCAAAGCGGTTTCCTCACCGCAGACGAATGCACCAGCACCGTAGCGGAGGATGATGTCGAAATCGAAATCGGTACCGAAGATGTTCTTGCCGAGCAGACCATATTCGCGGGCTTGGTTGATAGCCACCTGCAGACGGTGGATAGCCAGCGGATATTCAGCACGGATATAAACCAAACCGATGGTGGCTCCGATACAGAAACCGCCGATGGCCATAGCCTCGATGATGGAGTGCGGGTCGCCTTCCAAGATGGAACGATCCATGAATGCACCCGGGTCGCCTTCATCGGCGTTGCAGATGATGTATTTCTGGTCAGCAGCGTTCTTGGCGCAGAGTTCCCATTTCAAACCGGTGGGGAAACCAGCACCGCCACGGCCGCGGAGACCGGATTTCTTGATGACGTCGATGGTGGCTTTTGGGTCGTTCTGTTCCAGAACGGTAGCCAATGCCTTGTAACCGTCGCGTGCGATGTATTCGTCGATGTTTTCAGGATCGATGAAACCGCAGTTACGCAAAGCGATACGCATCTGTTTCTTGTAGAAACCCATGTGCTTGGAGTCGGAGATGTGAGCCTTGTCCTCAGGATTTTCGTACAGCAGGCGCTGAACTTTTCTACCCTTGATGATGTGCTCGTCGATGATTTCGCGGCAATCTTCGGGTTTCACCTGGGTGTAGAATGTGTTGTCGGGCAGAATCTTGACGATGGGGCCCTTTTCACAGAAACCGAAACAACCGGTGGCAACCACCTGCACGTCGTCGGTAAGGTTCTTTTCAGCCAGCAACTGGATGAAGTTATCTTTAATTTTCGGGCTTTCAGAAGCGGTACATCCGGTACCACCGCAAAGCAAAATGTGATATTTGTAATTTGCCATTGGAGACCTCCTTGTTATTTGTTATCGATTTTTTCGTAGTTGACGGGGATGACGCCTTCGAGAATTTCGCCATTCATGATGTATTTCGTCACCAATTCTTGACCCTTCTTGGTGTCAACGTGACCGAATACGATGGGATCCTCGCCGGGTTTCTTCACTTCCACGGTCGGCTCAGCATAGCAGTAGCCCATACAGCCGGTCTGGGAAACGACAGCCTTGACGTTCTGCTTCTTGCACTCGTCAATGATGGCTTCCATCGTCTGCTTTGCACCGGAAGCAATACCGCAGGTGGCCATAGCAACCTTGATTTGAACCAGGTTCTCTACGTTGTCGCCTTCTTCGCGCAACTCGATTTTGGATTGCAGCTCCTCTCTTTTTTTCTTGAGATCAGCCAATGATTTAATTTTTTCCATACAATTAGTATTTTTGGTAAGTTGTTGAATTATATGATTTTAAATTTACTTTTTAAAATTTTTGGCATAAAAAATGCCACCGTTTTAAAGCGGTGGCAAATGTAATAATATTTCTAATACAAAACGTCTATGTATCCCCTAAAAAAGTGAGGGATTTGAAAACTTCTTTTCAAGCTTCACTTCCTTGTAAATCTGGGTGATGATTTCCTTGGTGTAAAGTGGAAAATCGGCCTTCATCATCCAATCGTAATAGGCTGGTTCTTTGATAAATACGGTAGAAACAGGCACGCCTTTGTGCTTGCCGAAGTTGAAGACCGCATTCTGGTTCTTGTCCAGCACGATATGACCGGCCAAATCAACTGTGTTGTGTTCCCGCGTGAACGCGCTGAGGGACTTCACATCCCCATTTATTGGGATGGAGGTCATTTTGGTTCTGGGGTCAGTGTAGGAGACGTCTTTGTACTTTTCCAGCTGGGCCTTGAAGACCTCGTAGGTGGCTTCGGTGTCTGCGCTCGCCTGATGTGCGTCCTCCAAATTGGCGTGGCAGTAGAACTTATAAGCTGCTGTCAGATTCCGGGGCTCCATCTTGTGGAAAATGTTCTGTACATCAACTAAATAGCGGTTTCGCAGGTCGAAATGCTTGCCGCAGCGTAAGAATTCTTCCACTAACAATGGCACATCGAACTTGTTGGAATTGAAACCCGCCAAATCGGCGTCGCCGATGAATGCGAGCAGGTCGTCCGCCAGATTTGCAAAAGTGGGTTTGTCTTTCACATCATTGTCTGTAATGCCATGGATAGCAGAGCATTCCTCTGGAATATGCACGCCCGGATTGATGAGCTCGGTGCGGTGGATTTCCTCGCCATTGGGCATGACTTTGATGAAGGAAATTTCCACGATTTTATCTTTACCGACATTCAAGCCGGTGGTTTCCAAATCGAAAAATACGAGAGGTCTGGTGAGATTGAGATTCATGTTACTGTTTGATTATTTTTTCTGTTGTTATGAGTTTTTTATCTTTGAAAATGCGGACGATATAGATGCCTGGTGCCTTGCCGCTGAGGTCAATGCTGTTTTGTTCCATGGAAGAAATCTCAACGGTGCGACCGTAGATGTCAGTCAGTTGGTAGTGCAGGCCGGAGGTCTCCTCCAAGTCTCTGACATAGACCATACCTGTTGTCGGGTTGGGATACAGGGAAATCTTTTTCTGGTGGTTGTCCACAATGCCAGAGTGGTCGTATGCCTTGCCGACCACGGCGCGAATCATGGGAGCTCCTTTGTAGTAGGATTCATTCCAGCTGTCGGAAATTTTGTAGAAGAAGTGCTCGCGGGCATCGTTGTTCTGGTCAAAACCGATGTTGAGCTGTGTGTTGTGATTCTGGTAGAATCCCACGTAGAAAGTGCCTTCCACTGGTACGGGCTCTTCGGGGTAGTAGTTTACAAAATCAAGAAAATCTGCAGCATGGTTGGGCAGTTGGGCAGGGAGTGAGTAGATGACATTTCCCGGTCTGCCGTCATTGTCGTCCCACACCATCAAGGTGAATGGCGCGAAATTCTCATCGTTCAATGCGCTGTTGAACCACATGCGCACGCAACGCAGCGAGTCGGGTTGCGCCAGCGTAAACTGCACGGCCAGATAGGATTCCGGGGTGCTCATAGTGGAATAGAGACTGTATCCCGCTTCGGCGGTTCCGTCATCGTAAGCATAGTAGTTGTAAAACTTCTGCTCGAAACGGCAAGTGTCGTTACGGCGGTTCTCATCGCTGCTACCTTCCATTTTGAAAACATGCGTGATGACAAAAGCCGCACTGTCTGCTCCATCGTAGGTGTAGGCAAAATCGATGGCAGGCTGGGCGTGCGGAGCATAGGTGTGCAAACCGCTGTCGTAGTAAGGCGTGGCGTTGATGAAGTTGATGGTGGACTGATAGATGGTGCCGCCATTGTCTTTCACCACTTTGTAATCGTAGCCCACGTTACGGGTTTGGTTCGACAGGTTGCTGAGCTGGTTGTGAAACGATTCGGCCATGTCGCTCGGCCGGTACTGATGCCATGGCATCGACTGATATTGTGCCAATGCTGAGGTGGTAGGGCTTACAAAAGCTACATCGCTGGGATACAGGTCCAAGGAATCGCGGTTGATGTCCATGCGGATGTAATCCACATTCCACTGGTCACAGTTGCTGGCCCACCCCACAATGTTGTTGCCGCTCCAAGAGTCTAAATCTAAACTGGCATAATTTCTGAAACGGAATTGGAAATTATTACGCAGGTACTGTTCATCCGTTATCGGAATCATCACCTGTTTGAAGTAGTCCAACGAATTTTGTGCCAGCCAGGAGTCGAGCGAGCATCCATCGGAAGACCATACCTCATTCCACACATATTCGGGGCCGAAGATGGAGTCGTAGGGAATCATGATGGTTTGTCCGGCAAAGGCGTTGCTCTCGAAGATGTAATAGGTGCCGGGAATGAAAGGATTCTCCAAGGAGTCACCCGCCACGTAGTATTCGCCTTCCCCGATGGTGTATTCGCCATATTGGAAACCCAGAAACACCGAATTGCCGGTGGCATAGCCAAACTCCAGAATCAGTTCATCGTCGCTCTCGGGCGCGTCGCCGATGCGTTCCCAACCGACGGGTGGAGTGCTGGAGCATCCGCCTCCGGGTTGGTAGTAGAAGCTGAAATAGATGTTGTCGCTAAGCGTCATGGGGCGGTGCTGGGTAAAGTTGCTGTCCAAGCGGATGCAAACGGAAGTGAGTGTGTCGGCGGCAAAGGTACTGCGGTCGGCGTGGGCGTAGATGCGGCCGTCCTCGTCCAGTGCGTCAAAGGTGACCACGCCGATGGAAGGTGGACGGATGGCATACGTGTTGTTGACGAAGCATTTCCGGTCCGCCCACAAAGAGCTGGCCGGATAGCCGGTATAGTTGGAGAAATCCTCCACGAAGGGCAGTTTTACGCTGGTATTGCGGTCGCCTTTCGGAATCTCCTGTTTGTAAGCTTTCACGAGCTGGCTGTTCTGAGTGATGCCGGTCAGGATCTCCTGCGCCTGCATGGTTACGGGCGTCAGAAGCGACAGACAGAACAAACCAATCAATAAAGTACGAAAAGATCTCATTTCTTTGTTCAATATTCGGTTAATCAACTGTATCCAGGCTATCGGGCATGCCGCCGATGGATTTTCCCACCACGAGGGTGATTTTCTCACCCATGCGGATGTCTGACCCTGAAGCGATATGATGACCATGATACAGGACATCCAGCACCACATTTTCATACGGACTGGTTTTCTCGATGATACGATCCAGCACAAGACCCTGGGCTTCCAACATGATCTGAGCCTGGCGCAGGGAGAGGTCTTGCAGGGCAGGCATCTTGATGAGCGGGGGCGTTTTGGCGGAGACGGTGAGATAGACTTTCCGTCCTTTTTTCACCTTCTCGTGCGGCGCAGGGTCCTGCGTGAGTACAGTACCCGGCGTGGTGCCCTCTTTGTACACTTCCTCGTCCACTACAAAGACAAATCCCTCATCCTTCCCCATTTGGGTGAGCTCGCTGGCGTTCTGCCCAATATAGTCAGGCATCTCAATCTCTTTGCCGTGACGGGTGAAAAGCCGTAGTGCCAGGAAGACGACAAAAAGTAACAAGATGGATACCCCGATGGCAATCAGGATGTGATACCACAACTTGTTCTGGTTCGTATTATTCATAGTCAGTTTGAACATATCTATTGGTTAACTTGAAAATGCTGTTTTTATTGTGATAATAAAAACGCAAAAATACTAAAATATCCCATTGACCTCTTGACTCAACTTTACTTTGGTTGCCTGCCGTATATTCTGAAATAATCCACATCCATGGAAGAGGGGAATGGAGTTTTCTCGGTGGGCATGCGCATGAAGGTGCTGTTTTCTGCGGGAATGGCCAGGTTGAGTTTGATACATTCCGCTCCAGTGGGAAATATCGGATTTTCAATGGCGGTGGCAGGATCGTATTGGTTGATGTCTTCCACCATTTTTCCGTTGGGAGTCATAAAACGGTAATCCACTCTCCGGGTAATGCCGTCCACACGAAAGATCAGTTTCCATTCATCCCATTCCAGAGAGAAGACATGAAAATCATCGGAAAATGATTGAGTACTTCTCCAGGAGGTGGCATATTGCCGGTGAGGTCCGTTGTCGGGCCAGGCGTGAACCGTGATATAGTGTTTTTTCGGCTTGGCCGAGTTGATTTCAAAGATGTCAATTTCTCCGCCGCCACCGAACATCCAGAATCCTGGCCAGAATCCAGGACCTGCGGGCATCTTGCAGCGCGCTTCAATATAGCCGTGGTCGTATTTGTTCTTGGTCTCAATAATAGCGGAAGTATAGTCAAACAGATGGTCGCGCCAGCCGCCCTTGCCGTTATCCACATCAGCGAACCAGCCTTTGTGAACGCCCGCTTCGCGCTTGACGACGAGGTGGACGATGCCGTTTTTCAAAACGATATTCTCGTCTTTGTAATAATGCGGTTTGTTGGCGTGGTTGCGTTTCCATCCTCCGGTGCAAGTGTACCATTTGCTGGTGTCGATCTGCGTGCCGTCGAAGTTGTCCTCAAACACCAGATGCCATCGTTTCAGGGAAGGATGGTCGTAGGTTTTGATGTCGGAACGTCTGGTCTTCACCCAGTCTTTGAGCTTGTAAGTGGGCTGAGCAGATGCATCGGCACAGAGGCAAAAAAGCATCAAGATGATGGGAATGATGGTCTTTCTCATAACAGGATGGGTTTGATGGCGTCTTCCACGCGGTAGTCGCCGATACGCGTGCGCCGGAGGGCGGTGAGATGCGCGCCGCTTTGTAATGCTTCTCCGAAATCGCGGGCGATGGCACGGATGTAGGTACCTTTGGAACACTGAATGCGGAAGTCGATTTCCGGCAGTTCAAAGCGAGGCAACTGGAAGTCGTAGATGGTGATGTCCTTGGCGGCCAATTTTGCCTCTTCCCCCTCGCGGGCCAGTTCGTAGGCTCGCTTGCCGCTGAACTTCACGGCGGAAAAGAGTGGGGGAACTTGCTGTATCTCCCCGATGAAAGAGCGGGCGGCCTCCTCGGCCATCTCGCGCGTGATGTGCTCGTATGGGTATTCGCAATCAATGGGGTGCTCCATGTCGAAACTGGGCGTGGTGCTCCCCATCATGAACGTGCCGGTGTATTCTTTCGCCTGTGCCTGTATGGAGTCGATCTGCTTGGTCATCTTGCCGATGCAGACGATGAGCAACCCTGTGGCTAACGGGTCCAGCGTGCCTGCGTGGCCTACCTTCACGCGCCTGCCGGCCCTCTTTTGCACTTGGCGACGTACCTTGCCCACAATGTCGAACGACGTGCAGCTGTAGGGCTTGTCAAAAAGCAACAAGTCCGATTCAGGGTTGACGTCAAGTTCGGGTAAAGAAAACGTGGCGGAGTGGATGTACTTCTTTAGCATAATCCGTAGCAGATGGCGAAAATACCGACGATGGCGCAATAGATGGCAAACCAGATGAGCTTCCCTTTTTTCACGATGTTGATCATCCATTTGCAAGCCAGTGCACCGGTGATGAAAGCGGCGATGAATCCTATCACCAAAGCTCCAGCGGAGATGCCGTTCATGGCTGCGCCGAACCCCGATTGGCAGATGTCCAACGTGTCCAGAAGGGCTTCACCTAAAACAGGCGGGATTACCATCAGGAACGAGAACTGGGCGAGTTTCTCTTTTTTGTCACCCAACAGCAATCCGGTGGCGATGGTGGTACCGGAGCGTGAGAGCCCGGGCAGCACAGCCACAGCCTGGCCGATGCCGATGATGAAAGCGTGCCAACCTGAAATGTTCTCGTGTTGGCGGGGCTTGGCATAGTATGAAAATGTCAGCAACAATGCCGTAACCAACAGCATGATGCCCACGATGAGCAGACCGGAGCCGAAAATCTCCTCCACTTTGTCTTTGAAAAAAAATCCCACAATGGCTACTGGTATCATGGAGATGAGAATGTTGATAGCATATTTGGTGCCTTCGTTCAGTCCGCTGTAGCTTTTCCAGGATTGTTTGGAGAAGAGGTCCTTGAAAATCCAGACTACCTCTTTCCAGAGTACAAACAGGGTGCTCAAGACCGTGGCCACATGCAGGACTACAATCAAAGTCAGGTTGCTCTCCCCGTCCAGCCCGAACAGATTGGAGAGGATAGTGAGGTGTCCGCTGCTGCTGACCGGCAGAAACTCCGTCAGCCCTTGCACGACACCCAGGATGAGTGCTTCAAGCCAGTTCATACTTATTCGGCTTTGTCGTTTTCAACCTGTTTTTTTGCACACGGATGCCACATGATGGCGAAAATCTCCGTGACCAAACCCAAAAACATCAGGATGGGGGCCACCACGATGCGGGTGTTGTTGAAAATCTCGCCGTCGAAGGTGTTGGGATCCTCCACCGCGCCGCCGCGCATACAGAGGTATCCAACAATCAGCAGCACCAAACCGACGCCCATGAGGATGTAATTCACAGTTCTGAACAATGGAGCGCGGCTCCCTTTTGGGGCATTGTTTTTAGCGTTTTTGTTTACAGTTGCCATAAAAATATTGGGTTTGAAAGGTTTTTAATTGGGTAAATGGGGTTAAAGAGGTTAATGGGGTGAATGGGGAATTAGGTGTTTGAACTTTGAACTTTTAATTCTCAATTCTCAATTTTTAATTCTACAAGTATAGTCTTTCATCCTTAATTCTGACGTATCGACGTACGGAGATGGAGGAGATCACCATGGTGAACAAGATGCTGAAAATGAGGATGCCGCCGAGGATGATGGCAATGTACAGCATTTGTGAAAAGTCGATGAACTCGGGCATGAGCTGATTGCCGAAGTAAATCATGACGGCAAGCATCACGATGGCGATGATGCCGCCCCAGATGCCTTGCACGAAGCCCTTGGCGACGAATGGCGCGCGCACAAACTTGGGAGTGGCGCCCACCAGCAACATGCTCTTGATGTTGAATCGCTTGGCATAGATATTCAATCGTATGCAGTTGGCAATCAGTAGCATGGAGATGAGGACAAAGACTGCGCAGACGCCGAGGATAATCCATTGTATCTTTCGGAAGTTGTTGCTGACGGTCTTCACGATGTAGTCCGGATAATCCACATCTTGCACAATCTCATTGCGTTTCAACTCTTTGGAAATCTTGGCCAGCGAGTCCGTGTTGGCGTAAGCGGGTGCAACGCTGATGATGATGGAGGCGTTGAGTGGATTGGGGATGATCTCCGTGTAGTTATTACCGATAATCTTCTTTGCATTCTCCGTGTTTTCCTCCTTGGACGATACGCGCGAAGCGGAGATGTAGGGCTTCAGCTTGATGGACTGTTCCAAAGCAATAATGTCTGCTTCTTTGATGTCTGAATAGAACAAAACCTCCATTTCTATCTTCTGAGAGAGGTTTTTGAGATATTGTGTAGAGAAAAAAGCGAAAAAGCACAGCGTTCCGATGAAAAACATGGTGAGGGCTATGCTGAAAACAGACCCGAACGTGGAGAGACGAAGCCGGGCTTTGGTAATCTTGTCAAGAGTATCGGGATAATTTGCCATATCCAATTTTTTAGAGCGTGCAAAAGTACAAAAAATATTATTTTTGCCGCAAATTTCGAAAATGGAAATGTTGAAACGACTGCTACGCTATCTGTTGAACTATAAATCCAATATCTTCTTGGTGGTTCTGGCGCAACTTCTGTATGCTGTTTTCTCCATTTTCACGCTTTCCATGGTGGTGCCGTTCCTCTCGGTTCTGTTCGGGCAGGTGGACCAGGTTGCCGTTAAACCTGAGTTCTCCCTCACCGTTCGTTATATTATTGACACCTTCTATTATTACATGGGGGTCGTCATTGCAAAATACGGGCAGATGTCAGCGCTGTTTTACATCGCCGGCGTGATGATTCTGCTCTCGTTTCTCTCCAATCTGTGCCGCTATATGGGCATGTTCTGGCTCGCGCCCATCCGCTCCGGCATCCTCCAGGATTTGCGTCACGATCTTTACGAGCGCATTCTTATCCTGCCGCTATCATTCTATTCCGAGCAGCGCAAAGGCGATATCATCAGCCGCATGGGCGCCGACGTGCAGGAAGTGGAGTGGTCGGTGTTTTCCTCGTTGCAGTCGCTGTGCCGCGACCCGTTTCTCATCGTTGTCTTTTTGGTCACGCTTTTTGCCATCAATGTCCCGTTGACCATCATCACCCTGATTCTGTTGCCCGTGATGGGTTATGTGCTGGCCGCTATCGGCAGGGGCATAAAGAAGTATTCTTTGAAGTCACAACAGCTGTTAGGACACATGAGCTCTCTGTTTGAGGAGACTGTGGGTGGCTTGAGGGTTATCAAAGGGTATAATGCTGAGGATCAAGCCTATGAGAAATTCAAGAATCGCAATTTCCAGTTCTATAGATTGAACAAGCGTGTTTTCCGAATCAATGAGTTAGGAGCTCCGTTAGTGGAGTTTCTCTGCATCCTGGCCCTGTTGCTGATCTCATTGACGGCATTGGTCTGGCTACCCTCCGCCGCCACGATGAAAGGGACCGTTTTCATGCTCTATTTTGTGGTTTTCGCGCGCGTGATACCTCCGGCAAAGGCGCTGGTTACCACCTATTACACGCTCCAGAAAGGCATGACGGCTGCTTCGAGAGTCTATGAAATCATCGATGCCGATGAGAAAATCTGCGAATGCCAGAATCCTGTGACAATCAATACTTTGAAAGATTCCATCGAATACAAAGATGTTTCTTTCTCCTACGGCGAAGGCCAGGAACAACACCAGGCTTTACACCATATCAACTTGACCATTCATCGTGGGCAGACGATTGCGGTGGTAGGGCCTTCGGGTGGCGGAAAGTCCACGCTGGTGGATCTGCTGCCTCGCTTCTATGACATCACGGATGGTGAACTCTTGTTGGATGGAGTACCTGTGAACAAATATAAAATCAGCGACTTGCGCTCTTTGTTCGGCATTGTCAATCAGGATGTGATTCTGTTTAACGACACGGTTTACAACAACATCGTCTTTGGCATGGAGAATGTTACCGAAGAGCAAGTGATAGCAGCAGCCAAGATTGCACAGGCGCACCAGTTTATCATGGAGATGGAGGATGGCTATCAGACGGTCATTGGCGACCGCGGTGCACGCCTGTCAGGTGGTCAGCGTCAGCGAATCAGCATCGCACGGGCCATTTTGCGCAATCCCGAGGTGCTCATTTTGGACGAAGCCACCTCTGCCCTTGACAACGAGTCCGAATACTCCTTCCAGGAAGCCCTGATGCCGCTGGTGAAGACAAAGACGGCCATTATTATTGCACATCGTTTGAGCACCATTCGCTTCGCCGATGAGATTATCTTCCTCAAAGAAGGTAGTATCGTGGAACGCGGCAGTCACGACGAATTGATGGAAATGAAGGGTGAATACTATCATTTCTACACGGCGCAGGCGGAATCGTAAGCATTACACACAATTCACAATTTCCTGTTTAAAAACAAATTGCATTCAATCGATACGCGAATGCGGAAAACGTATCTTTGCGCAATTTGATAATTTTGTGTAATTATGTACAATGTTGCCGTAATAGCCGGCGGAGATTCCGGCGAATATGAAATCTCCTTGAAAACAGCCGATAACATCTTCAATCAGCTGGACAAGAGCTTGTTTAATCCTTATCTCATCCATTTCAAGGGTGCAGACTGGCACTATACCGATGAGAACGGGAATGTTTGTCAAGTGGACAAAAACGACTTCTCCCTTACCGTGCATGGAGAGAAAATCAAGTTCGACGCGGCGTTTATCGCCATCCACGGCACGCCCGGCGAGAATGGCCGTCTGCAGGCCTATTTCGAGTTGGTGGGACAACCCTACACGGGCTGCGGTGTGTTCTGCTCTGCGCTGACATTCAACAAATACTATTGCAATCTGGCAGTGGCCGGTTTCGGCGTGCCTATCTCACCGTCGTTGCATTTCTATAATACCGATCCTATTGACTATGATCAGATTGAATCCGTTTGCGGTTATCCTTGCTTTGTCAAGGCGTGCAACTCCGGCTCCAGCGTGGGCGTGACGAAAGTGCACAACCGGAGCGAGGTTGACCAAGCCTTTGCAGAGGCTTTCAAATACGACAACCAGTTGATGGTGGAGAAATTCGTGCGCGGCCGCGAGTTTACTTGCGGTGTCACATCCGTGTATGGTGCACCCCGCGTGCTCGCCGTAACCGAGGTGGTGGCCAGCAACGAATTTTACGACTACAACGCCAAATATACCGCTGTGGGCCATAAACTTATCACCCCGGCGGACATTTCCGCGGAAATGACGCAGAAGTTGATCGACTACGCCGTCCAGATTTTCCACAATCTCGATTGTCATGGCGTGGTTCGTATCGATTTCATCATCTCGGAAGACGACGGGGTGCCCTATTTTCTGGAAGTGAACACTATCCCCGGCCAAACCGCTTTGAGTATCGTGCCTGGCCAAGTGGAATATAATAAATTGGATATTAAGGAGTTTTATACCAAGATGGTGATGGAAGCCCTGAAATTCAAGAAGTAGAGACGATGCATGCATTGTCTCCGAGGGTAAATGGGGTGAAAGAGAAAAAGGAGGAAGGAGGAAAAAAGAGGAAATGAGGGTGAAAGGAAGGAATAATAATTCCCCTTCTGTTTCAGAAGGGGTGGCCGAAGGCCGGGGTAGTAATATGAAGAGGTGAATGGGGATTGAAAAAATGATTATGATTTTGAATATGAAGAATAAACAATCGATGGTCTTGATTTGTATGTTGCTGATGGCATGCCTGTTGCCTGGCCGCGTGGCCGCGCAATACACGGAGGCGGATATGCGCGCATACGTGGAGCAGTACAAGGACGTGGCCATGGAGAAGATGAAGCAGTACAAGATTCCCGCCAGTATCACCTTGGCGCAGGGCATCTTTGAGAGTGCCTGTGGTAAAAGCCGCCTGGCCACGGAGGGTAACAACCACTTCGGTATCAAGTGCCACGAGAACTGGGCCGGCGACACCATCCTTATTGACGACGACGAACTGCAGGAGTGTTTCCGCAAATACGACAGTGTGGCCGCCTCCTACACCGACCACTCGCTGTTTCTTACCACGCGTCGGCGCTACGCCAACCTGTTTGCACTGGACATTCTGGATTATCCCGCCTGGGCGCGCACACTCAAGGCCGACGGCTATGCCACTAACCCGCAATACGCCGATCGCCTCATCAGCCTGATTGAACGTTTTAACATTGCCCGCCTGGATACGTTGTGTTTGGAACAACAGGGCATTGCGATACCCAAACCTATCGTAGAGACGCACAGCCGTGCGTCTCAATCAGAATCCGACCAGAATTTGACAGCCCAATCGCAAAACACCGAACCCGAACAGAAAAAACCATTGAACCGCCCGAAAATCGAATATACCAATAATCACCGTGCGGATGAACCGAAATCCACGGTGTCACAATCCACGGAAAATACCCCAAAATCGCAGGATGTTCCTGTCTCCGTCGGCAAATTCAAGGTTTTCACCGCTGATGGCGATTATCCTACAGGGGCCAGTCCATTTACCTATCGGAAGGTCTTCACCAACAACAACACCTACTTTGTTGTGGCCGAGGCTGGAGATACGTACGAGAAGATTGCCACGGATGTGCAAGTGTCGGCCGCCAATCTTCGTCGTTTCAACGATGCTGGTAAAGATGGCCAGCCCGTGGAGAAGGAGATTGTCTATATTGAATCCAAAGCCAAGAATAACGATGCCAAGGTGCATGTGGTGGCGCGTGGCGAAACGCTTCGCTATATTTCGCAACGCTATGCTGTTCAACTGCATTACATCTTCAAATACAATAACTTGGATGAAAATTCCATCATCCAACCCGGGAATCAAATATTGTTGAAACATTAAAATCAAATGATTATGAAACGAATATCTTGCATCCTGATGGTTTTAGCCGTGACACTCGGCGTATGGGCGCAGCCGGTATCGGAGAAGACAATCCGCGACTATGTCGATGCCCATCATAAACTTGCTGTACAGGAAATGGAAGTTTATAAGATTCCGGCCAGCATCACCCTGGCGCAAGCTATCTATGCTACCAAGGCGGGCACCAACCGCGTTGCCAAGGAAGCCAATAACCACTTCGGTATCACCTGCCATGCCAATGAGTGGGTGGGTGACACTTACTATGAGACGGACGACCACAGTCCTGACTTTTGCTATCGAAAGTATGCGGATGTGGAGAATTCTTATCGCGACCATTCATTGTTTCTGGCAAAACGGTCGCGCTATGCTTCGCTGTTTGAGTTGCCGATGACCGACTACCGTGCATGGGCGAAAGGGTTGAAAGAGGCAGGTTATGCAGGCAATCCGCGCTATGCTGATACACTTATCGCTATCATTCAGAAATATGATCTTGCAAAATACGACGCGCAAGCTACCCCGGATCCTGCCGCTGAAACTGTGCAAAAAGTGGAAAAGCAGGAACCTATTGTGAAGAGTCAGCCGGAGCAGGAATCCCAAGTGCAGCCGGGAGCCGTATATACCCCCAAAACAAAACAACCCAATAATGAAGCTGTTGCCAAAGAGGAGGTCAAATCAGATTTTCCAGCCACCACTCCGCGTGTGGTGGAAAATGTGAACGTCTTCGTGCTCGACCCTCGCGACGTCCCGTTCAAGCAAGCTTACTATCCTTATACCAAAAGACCGGTTTACGAGAACAACAAGACCAAGTTCATATTGGCCAAAGCAGGTGACACATACGCATCTTTGGCCACTGCTCTCCAGATGACGGAAAAGAATCTCAGGATGTTCAATGATGTGTATGATAATTCGGAACCTATCGAGGGTGAGGTTGTGTATGTGGAGATGAAGAGCACAAAATCGCCAGTTGAGTACCACGTCCTGAGCGAAAAAGACACCTATCATTACGTTTCGCAGAAGTATGGTGTGCAATTGAAGATTATCTTGAAAAGAAACAGCGGCTCGCTGAAGACCTATACTGCGGGCGATAAAATCTGCATTGGTTGTAAATAAACAGATCCATTAATCCTGTCATATGCCCAAATCACTATATCACTTCAATCCCAAAACCCTTTCTTTTGAGAAGGTGAAAGTCAGCTTCAAGCAGCTGGCCAAGCGACTGCTGTGGGTGTTTGCGAGTGGTATTGCCTTTGCGTTGGTGTTTGTATGGATAGCTTTCTATTTCTTTGACTCCCCAAAGGTGAAGATTCTGGAGCGCGAAAACAATGAGTTGCAAGCAGAAGTGGAACGCTTGTCGGCACGCGTGGATATAATGTCGGATGTTTTATTTGACATCGAAGACCGTGACGACAACGTATATCGCACTATTTTTGAGGCGGACCCTGTGCCTGCCTCCGTACGCTATCCTCTGCTGGTGGACGACACTCGTCTGGATGGTATGTCGCGGTCGGAAGCCTATGACATGTTGCGCAACGCCAACAAGAAAGCTGATCAGCTGACAGTGCGCCTGGCCGTGCAGTCGCGGTCGCTGGACACTTTGGAAAGAATCGCCACTAAGAAGTCTGAGATGCTGACTTGCATTCCAGCCATCCGTCCGCTGAAAAACATGCATGAGATTACCTCTGGTTTTGGGCGTAGATATCATCCCATTTTGAAGACTTTGCGCGCACATACAGGCGTGGACATTACTGCACCCAAAGGCACACCAGTGTATGCAACTGCGGACGGCACTGTGACGGGCGAAAACCCGGGCAGTGGCTATGGCATTTCAGTAGTCATTAACCATGGCTTTTCCTATAAGACTGTATATGCCCACTTGTCAAAGAAAGCTGTGAAGCCGGGAGAGAAAGTGAAACGCGGACAATTAATTGGTTATGTGGGCTCTACGGGTATGGCATCAGGCTCGCATTTGCACTATGAGGTCATAAAAAATGGACAGAAAGTGAATCCTGTCTATTATTTCAATGTGGATATCACCTCGGAAGAGTACAATGCTATTTTGGAATCCTCCAAGAAGGTGAATCAGGCACTGAGTTAATAGTTGAGAGATTAGAGATAATAGTTTAGAGTTGAGAGTTTAGAGTTGAGGGTGGGAGGGATCCGTGAGATTCTCGAGATCCGTGGAAAATGATAGAAAAAATGAAAAATTTAGTATTGATCATATTGGTTGTTGTTGTCGCCCTTACGGGTTGCAAACCCAAGTATGACCATGAGGGCAAGAAAATCTTCCACTACAACCAGTCTGAAGGCATCCAAACCCTGGATCCTGCATTTGCTTCCGGCCAGACCGTGATGTGGCCTTGCAACCAGCTCTATAACGGACTGGTAGATATGGACGATTCGCTGAACATCGTCCCGGCCATCGCCAAAAGCTGGACCATATCGGAAGATGGGCTGACCTATACTTTTATCCTTAGGGATGATGTGACCTTCCATAACACAGAGTTCTTTCCTTTCAAAACGCCCCGCAAGGTTACAGCAAGCGATTTTGTCTATAGTTTCTCCCGCATTTTAGATCCCGATGTGGCCTCTCCGGGCGCATGGATTTTCCAGAAAGTGAAACGGGACAAAGATGGTAAGCCTGCTTTCAAAGCATTGAACGACACTACTTTCCAGATACAGTTAGCGGAGGCATTCCCGCCATTTTTGGGTATTCTGACGATGAAATACTGCTCGGTGGTGCCCAAGGAGGTGGTGGAGCGTTATGGCAAGGACTTCCGCAAGAATCCTGTGGGCACGGGTCCCTTCCAATTCCAACTCTGGGAAGAGGGCGTGAAACTGGTCCTGCGCAAGAACCCCGACTACTTCGAATTTGACGAGCAGGGCAACCGCCTGCCCTATATTGATGCAGTGGCAATTTCCTTTATTGTCGATAAACAATCGGTGTTCATGGAGTTTATGAAGGGCTCGCTGGACTTCATGTCGGGCGTGGAAGCCTGCTACAAGGATGCGCTGCTCACCAAGGAGGGTACACTGAATCCCGAATACAAGGACAAGATCAAAATGTTGACGGGCCCGTACCTCAACACGGAATATCTGGGCTTTATGTTGAAACCGGGCGATAAGAAGAATCCGCTGTTGGACAAGCGGGTGCGACAAGCCATCAATTACGGTTTCGACCGTGAGAAGATGATGAAATACTTGCGCAACAATGTAGGCTATCCCGGCACGGGCGGTTTTGTGCCCCGGGGCATGCCCTCGCACGATCCCGCGCGCACAGGCGGCTACACCTACGATCCCGCCAAGGCCGCGCGTCTGCTCGAAGAGGCTGGCTATCCCGGCGGCAAGGGACTCCTGTCCATTTCCGTGGCGGTGTCCGCCTCCTACGCCGACTTGGTGCAGTACATGCAACACGAGCTGTCGCAACTCGGCATTGACCTGCGGCTGGATGTGATGCAGGGCGCCCAGCAGCGCGAGATGATGCGCAGCTACCAGCTGCCATTCTTCCGCGGCTCTTGGATCTGCGACTACCCCGATGCGGAGAACTACATGGCCCTGTTTTATTCCAAGAACCTGCAGCCCGCTGGCTCCAACTACACGCACTATGTAAATCCCGCTTTTGACAAGCTGTACGAGGCCTCGCAGCGTTGCTCCGACGAAGCCCAGCGCAACGACTACTACACCCGCATGGATGCCATGCTTATGGCCGATGCGCCCGTGGTGGTGCTCTACTATGACAAGGTGATCCGCTTCACCCAAGCCAACATCTCCGGCCTTGGCACCAACCCCGTGAACATGCTGGATTTGAGGAGGGTGAAAATAGATTAATAAGAACCCATAAATTGGATTGTATTATGCAAGAATATTTCAACGAAGTACCTTATTCCGTCACCATTTGCGACAAGGACGGAAAGATTTTGTATATGAATGAGATGGCGGTGAATGTGCTCAGCCATGGCCAGCAAATCATCGGCAACAACCTTCTGGACTGTCACCCCGAGCCTGCCCGTACCAAGCTGGCGGAGATGCTCCAGAACCACAATGTGAATGCTTATACCATCGAGAAAAACGGTGTCAAGAAGCTCATCTATCAGGCACCCTGGTTTCAGGACGGCGAGTTTGCCGGCTACATCGAGCTCTCGATGCCCATCCCGATGGAGATGCCGCATTATGTGCGGAAGCCGAAAAACTAACGGGTGATCCCCTGGACACTTCCTCCCCCAAAATTATTCTTCCAACAACTCGTCGATTTCCTCGCCCAGCTCGTCGTAGCGTTTCGTCACCTCTTGGGTTCTTTTACGCCCGAAGGGGCCGTTTAACAAGGCACCCCAAATAATCATGGAGAAGAAGGCAATGCGATCGTAAAAAAAGAGGAAAACTTCAAGTACTAGAAACAAAATGATTCCGATAATTCGGATGATGGTGCGTTTGCGCTTCGAGTAGGTCTTTAAACTTTCTCGCAGCGAGAGGAGACCTTCGCGGCTCTGCACGTCGGCCTTCCGGAGACCAATTATGGCGAAAAGGTTGTCGGCCAGAATCCAACCAAAGTATAAGTCGAACAAGAGGATGAGCCACCATGGCCACTTGATGAGAGCGAAGGCGACGGTTGCGGCAATCATAACGACCGCCACCAAACATGCGAGAAAAGCGTTTAGCCAGTAGAGTTCATTGCTGGACTGTTTCACCGTCTCCCGCCATGCCTCATTATTGAAGGTGCTGTGCTGCTCCACATTCTGCTGCAGGTCTTGTAACTCCTGCTGCAGCTCATATTTCATATCTTCAAATTGTTCCATAATTGTTTTGAGGTTTAATCGGTGAATGATTTGAGTTTTTCGCGTATGCGCACCAGACGTACGCTGACATTATCGACGGTGATGCCGAGGATGGCGGCAATCTCGTCGTAGGGCAGGTCTTCGAGCCAAAGCAGGATCAGTGCCCTGTCAAAGGGATGTAATTTCGCGATACGTTTGTGCAGGCGGCTGGCAGCCGGACAGGCCTCCTCATCAGCGAAAAGGTCGATGTCCATTTCCAGCGGCATGCAGTCGGGACGGCGGCGGTTGCGTTTGTCGAGAGTCACGCAGGTGTTCAGGGCCACGCGATAGACCCACGTTTTGGCTGAG
>JBGURP010000022.1:0-2828 GCA_045132055.1 Bacteroidales bacterium | reverse complement strand
TCCCTGGTTCCCGAGTTTGAGGGACAGTATAAAGATTTCAAAAAACTGATCCCGGATTCTGTTGAGCTGATCGACGGCGGAATCGTGACGACCAAAGAGCTGGCCATGGAAGCGGGCGATAAGTTCCGCAGTGCCGACGTGGATCTGGTCATTCTCCAGCTGCTGACCTATGCCACCTCCTACAATATGCTGCCGGCCGTGCGGGACCTGAATGTGCCGGTGGTGCTGGTGAACGTACAGAAGAAAAAAGCGCCGGGCTATGTCAACACAGATACGGCGACATGGCTGGGCGAACTGTATGCCTGTGGCGCGGTGGGCGAGATGGTGGCGGACCTGGAACGGGCCGGGAAACGGCACGCGGTGATCACCGGCGTCGTGGAAGGCGGCGATCCGGAGGTCGAAGCGGAGATTCTGGACTGGTGCAAAGCCGCGCAGGTGCGCCGCCGGTTCCGGAATACGAACCTGGCCCAGATCGGCCGGCCTTACCCCGGCATGATGGATCTGTACATCGATGAGACCAACCTGTATCACCGGATGGGCCTGTATACCAAGCAGTTCGACTGGGAAAAGATGTGGGCCATTGCCGATAACATCACCGATGAAAGCGCGATTCGTGCCAAGGCGCAGGACATCCTGGACACATTTGATATCGAGGGCGGCGGAACGATAGAAAAGGTCTGGGAGATGGCGAAATACGTCGTTGCCTTTGAGCAGTGGGTGAAGGACGAGCAGATCGCTTTCATTGCCAGCCACTATGACGGATACGCCCAAGGCAAGGCGGGCACGCTAGACAGCATGCTGATTCCGGCCTTCTCCATGCTGATCAAGCAGGGTGTTGCCTGCGCGGTGGAAGGGGATATCAAGGTCTCCATGGCTATGAGCATCCTGAAGACCATCTCCGGCATGGGACAGCTGAGCGAAATGTATTCCATTGATTTCAATGAAGACATCTGCATCATCGGTCACAGCGGTTCCGGGGACGCGGATATTTCCGCGAGGAAGCCGACCATGAAGATTGTTCCTGTTTTCCATGGAAAAACAGGCGGCGGCTATCTGACACAGTTCTATCCGCACCTGGGTCCGGTGACCTATCTGGGCATTACACAGGACAGGGACGGAAACTTCAAGTTCGTTGTCGCGGAAGGCATTAACGAGGACGGACCGATCTTCACCTTCGGGGATACGAACATGCGCACCCGCTTCACCTGCGGCGCCCGGGAGTTCTGCAACAAGTGGAGCGAAGCCGGTCCGACGCATCACATGGCAGCGGCCAGCGGACGGCATATTGATACGATCCTGAAGGTTGCAAAGATCTTCAACGTACCGGTTGATATTATCACACGCTGATTGCAGGAGGAAAAGCAGATGAAAAATATCCTGGAAGCTCCCTTTATGGTGGAAATGATCCGTACGACGACAAACATGTATGACCATGGCTGGGATGAACGCAACGGTGGGAACATCAGCCTGATGTTGGAAGAAAAAGAGGTCTCTGAATATCTCGATACCAACAAGGTTCTGCGTACGATTCCGACGGGATTTACCGCTCCGGAACTGGACGGGAAGTATTTCCTTGTGACCGGAACCGGCAGATACTTTAAGAATGTGCAGTATAATCCGGATGCAAACCTTGGCATTGTTCGGCTGAAGGATGCAGGGCAGCAGGCAGACCTGCTTTGGGGATACTCCGAAGACGGACAGTTTACCAGTGAATTCCCGGCCCATATGATGAGCCATGTAGCCAGGCTGAAGGTTGATCCTCAGAACCGCGTTGTCATGCACTGCCACCCTGCAAACCTGCTGGCCATGACCTTTGTACATACCCTGGATGAGCGGGAGTTCACCCGGACGCTCTGGCAAATGTGCACGGAGTGCGTGGTGGTCTTCCCGGACGGCGTGAATGTGCTGCCCTGGATGCTCTGCGGTACCAATGAGATCGGCGAGGCAACCGCCGAAAAGATGCGGACGGCCCGCCTGGTGGTCTGGAGCCTGCACGGGATCTACGGCGCCGGCAAGGACCTGGACGAAACTTTCGGCCTGATCGAAACCGCAGAAAAAGCGGCTGAAATCTATATGAAGATTGCCCATCTGCCGCGGATAAACACGATCTCAGATGAACAGATGCATCTGCTGGAAAAACGATTCGGTATTCAGGCCAGAGAAGGATACCTGGATTGAAAGATACAAAGAGCTCCCTCAAGGGAGGAAGCTGAATTATCGGTGTTTGATTGAAGGCTCTTCATTCATGTGGCCATGATACAGGCACGGATTGATGTTCCTTTGGCTCTTGACAGAAGTTATGTGGATAGGATTCTCACGAAAGTTAATGTAACAGGACGGAAAGAACGTTTTTAAGGACACTGTCATGTGGTTGCTGGTAACAGGTTTATACCGCTACCAGAATAGAAAACGGTTAAAATCTATTTAAATGATTTCATGGGGTTGTACATTGTGGTTAAACTATTGCGCCAGATTACACACAATTAAACCCGTTTATGTGCCATTGGGGTTTCAAGTCCTGTTTCCCGCACATCTGAGACCGTTGTAAATCAACGGTCTCAGCTTTTGTTTGTGCGAAAATGCCCCAACTGTGGCCCAACCGCATTTTGAAGGCTCATCCGGAACTGCTCCATTCTCTCGGAACTTTCCTTCCGCATGGAGTCCATAAAGTGCCCGTAGCGGTCCAGTGTGAAGGCCACCGAATAATGACCCGCGTTCGAGGAAACCGCCTTGGGATCGTCTCCGGCATGGATGGACGTTACCACATAGGTGTGACGGAGATCATGAAAGCGATAGTGGGGGAGATCGGCGGCTTTCAGCATTTTATG
>JBGURP010000021.1:0-11772 GCA_045132055.1 Bacteroidales bacterium | reverse complement strand
AAATCTTACCGCATAGTAGCACCAAAATCCAGCCACAAATAAAGGTGGCAACCGCTCCCGCAAGGCAGAAAATACCCATCTGCGTGTCGCTCATCCGGTCGGCAAAGACGTCAATCTGTATGCCTAATCCCATAAAATTGATTTGTTTGAATACGCCTTGCAGCAGGGCCGCCAGCAGATGCGCTCCCTCGTGGATGATATAGTAGGCCGCTATTGCCGCCAAGATTCCAATATATTGTCTTGCGCGTTTTGACATCATCTTCCTTTTTTTATTAAATGCAAAGATACGACAAAGAATTATAAATATTGTACAAGATTGTCGTCTTGGATGATTTTAGGTGCCGATTTCCCAGCTAACACCAATACTTTCTTACCGTTGCGGTAGATGTGGAGCTGGCGGGAACGAACCGCAGCGGTCAGTTCGGGGTCATCTTGCATGGCCATCCATAGAGGATGATACACACCGTCCTCTTCAAACAGCTTTTTCTGCAAATGCGAGCACATATTGGTGGTGTCAAATTTTATCATTTTTTCTTCAAGTTTTTCTGATGCGTCTTCAGTATTTTTACCGCCTGACCATAAGGGGTCACGCTTAAGAAATAAGCCGCCATACTGGTGGTGTAGGTGTTTTTGTAGTAGCCCTTGGTAAAAAGTTCTTCTTCCGAAAAGCTTTCGACGAGGCGAAGCATTTCCTCATGGCCTTGTTGCAATAGGCCTTGGGCTTTCTCCAAAGAGGTATTCTGATGCTTCTCCACTATCATCCTGTCCATCTCGTGATAGTTTTTGCGGTACTCGTCGGGAAGATAGTCCTTAGGATGACCTTCGAGGATGTTCTTTACAAAAGTGCTCATCAGCAGTTGCCATTCGTAAAGATGAATCAATAGGTCACGAAGGCAGCGGTCGTTCTGCCAGCGTACCCCGCATTTCTTTGGGTCGGCAGCGAAACTGAATGGTGCGGTATGTTCAGCCTCGCTCATTTTTGCGATTTGTTCGTTCAGCTGGGCATAGCCGTCAGCCATGGCTGCCAAAAGTTCCTGTTTTGTGGTGGGATTGGGCATGGGACAATTGTTTTTATGCTGCAAAGATACAAAAAAGCTGTGATGTGTTTTGAAATATTCCTGCTGAATGTCCTTGGGGTAGTTCTCAATCCACCAAACGGGGTTCTTCACAAACGGAATCAGAATCATCGCTGTGAACGCATAGGTCAATCCCAGTCAACAGCTTATTACCATCCAGTTCCACTGACAAATTCTTTCAACTTTGCGTTGAACATCTCTGCCTGCTCCATGTGGATGAAATGTCCGCAAGAAGTCAACTCGTTGTAGTCAAGATTGAGGTATAGCGCCCGCATCTTCTGCTCGTTGTCGGGCTCCAGGCCGCTGTTCTGTGTGCAGATAACCATCACAGGGAATGGTAGAGACGTTTCCTGAAACGTCTCCACAGAAGGCCACCACTGTCGTTCCACAAGGTGCTGCATGGTGCTGGAAGCCACATATTGAGGCGTTTCAGGCATGACCGACATCGCATAATCAGTGACTTCTTGAGGAGTGTTGGGACCTGCCAACGACGAGACGAAACCTGTTATGACCTCGCGGCAGTCGGGACCGTCGAAGGCGTGGCTGAATTGGTTGATAGCCTCTACATATTCGGGTGTCTCGGTGCCGTCGTAGAAACAATAAACGCCGTCAACATCCACCAAAGCACCACCATGGTCGGTTGTCCTCAGTGTATGGCGGCACACAGGCGTGCCGAGGCTGTGCCCTACAAAGACCGCATTCTTGACCTTGTTCGCATTCAACACCTCGTCAATGGCATGGGCGAAGAAATCGAGGGTGTAGTCCACATGCGGCTTGTCGCTTTTTCCATAGCCTGGCAGGTCAATGAACACAAGTTGCACTTCTTCGTCGCAAAATGCCTCAAACTGCTTCTCCCAAGTGTTCATGTCGCAACCGAATCCGTGGACGAAGCAAAGTGTTTTAGTTTTAGAGTTGGTGGTTTTATTCCAAATCTTATAATGCACTTTAATGCTGTCATCGATAGTGACAAACTCCGAGTTCACACCGTTGAGCGTCTGTGCCTGACGGCTGCATCCGAACGCCAGTAAAGCGACTAACAATGATAGAATGATTCTTTTCATATGTGATTATTTTCTGTCTCGTTCACAAAATGTGACATGCACAATGTCGCCGAAGCTCTTGCCAATCTGTTTGCGGATGTCCTTCCTTACTCCGATGATATAGCATGGTGTCCCCATTTTCACTATTTGGCCGTCGTAGGGCACCCCGTCGAAGGTGGCGTGCACCAACAGGCGACCTTTGCCGAACAACGCCTTGATGTCGAACGGCGCCTCCACATAGGCGGCGTCCATATCTTCGTTTTGCAGGATCACTGCGTCGAATTCCAATTTGCGGTTTTCTTCGGGGTTCATGGATAACGTAGATTAATATAGGAATCCCAGCATCCACAAAGGAAGCTTGGCACCATCGGGCATGTCCCAATCATCTGCAAAGATGTATGAATCTTTCACACCCGCAATCTGTGAGAAGTTTTTGCTGCGACCGCCAATCTCAAAGGTGTACTTATTATCCACCTTGAAATCGCCTTGGGTCTTGCTGTATTCAACGTCATGTGATTTGGAAAGACTTCCCACGGCAAAGGTCTCGCGCAAGGTGCCGACATCTATCTTTGTTGGGACAAGAGCATATATCAAATTGGTGTTTTCCATATAGATTTTGTCGGGCTTAGTCAGTTTCCCGATCTTCTTCTTGTCGGAGTACAACAGGTTCAGTACCTTTGCGTCGCCAAGGTTCTTGAAGTATTCCACCACTGTGTCACGTCCGATTTCAAGGGCGGAGGCAATCTTATTAGCATTCAGCTCAAAAGGCACCTCGCCACAAATCAGGGAGATGAGTGCTTGTATTTTCCTTACGTTGGCCACATCAACCTTGCAAATCTGAGGCAACTCAGTTTCGATGATATAGTTTATCACCTGTTCAATTCTCGTGTAGTACTCACCCTCACCTTCCAATAGGAAAGGATAATAACCCTTCTCCAAGTATTCCTTGAACAGAACGATGGGTTTGCATTTCGATGAAACCATCTGCCACAGGTCGTATGGATGAGCCAAAATATCTTCCAGTGACCATATTGGGAATGTCAAGCCATGATAGAATCGGAGTGCTTCGCGGAAAGACAGTCCAGACATGGTATATTTGATGACACGACGCGAGAGGTCTGCGTCTCCCTCCTTCAGCCGAAGCAGAGAGGACCCGCTCACAATCATCTTCAAATCAGGGAACAATTCGTAGATTTCCTTAATTTCGCGACTCCATTCCGAAGTGCCGGAATGGTATTTGTGAATTTCGTCAATTACCAACAACTCACCGCCGTGAATCACGAATTCCTCTGCCAGACCCACCAATGTGCGCATGGAAAAGTCAACCGTGTCAGCCGAGCAATACAACACACGTCGGTCTCCAAGTTCAAAATTTTGTTTCAGATACTGCTTGATGAGCGTGGATTTGCCCACACCTTTTGCCCCTATAATGCTGATAAGCTGTGAATTCCAGTGAATCTCATCCATCTTTTCCCGGATGATTTCCATTGAGGTATTGGCCAGCTGTCTATCGCTTTTTCTAAACAATGCATCCATAAAGAATCAGTTTTGCGGTGCAAAAATAACAAAAATGTTGCACGCAAACAGCATTATTCAAAAAAAATGTTGTCTGTACGCAACATTACCATTATCCAAACAACGCCTTGATGTCGAACGGCACCTCCACGTAGGCAGCGTCCATCTCCTCGTTTTGCAGGATCACTGCGTCGAATTCCAAATAGGTCATCTTGTTTTATTCAAAAGACGCTGCAAAAATACGTAACGCGAAATCGTGTCACATCACCGATATCTCTTCCGAAACTCCGAAGGCAACATGCCCTCCAGACGTTTGAAGAAATGTCCGAAGGACAAATGGTCGGGGAATTTAGGACGGTCAGCAATCTGTTGATCACTCAATTCAGAGGTGAGCAGCGCGTTCTTGATTTCCGCAATCAAAAATCGTACCCGTGTCAATTTAATCTTTGTTGCACTCATTTTTGACAGCCCATTTTCAATCATATATAATTTTTATTTTTGCAACGCTTTAATTTCAATAATATGGTAAAAAAGATTCTGTTCTGCTGTTGTCTCCTTATTTCCCTATTCGGGTATGGTCAGAAGGTCACTTTTTACAACAAAAATGTTTCCGATATTCCGGAGGACGACCTCTTGAGCATCGCCATTGACAGTCAAGGAAACAAATGGATCGGAAGCGCCCAATCCGGACTGCTGGTTTTCGACGGAAAATCATGCACCTCGTTCCCGGAAATGAATGGGGATTTCTTCACACCCATTTTCAAAGATTCCAAAGAGAATATGTGGGTGTCTTTTTCGGCAGTTGTGGAATCTCAGGGCAGCGTAGATGTTTTAGCCCGTTACGACGGTTCGCGATGGTGGTGGTACAAAGCTGAAGATATAGGCCCGTATGAAATATCGGTAAACGACATTTGTGAAGGTGCAGACGGTACTCTCTATTTTGCCGGACCCGAAGGGTTTCTGGTAATGCTAAGGGATAACAAATGGGAATTGCTGGAACTCCCAGAAAAGGATATGGGCGCATTGTCTGTTGCTGTGAGTGACAACGGTGTCATCGCCCTCGGTTTCGGGAGGCCCGACTGCGGATTGCTGTTGTATGAGAACGGCAAATGGAAAAGTTTTTCCGAAAAAACTTCGCCGCTTGTCCTCAATGTGGTACGTGCATTGGAGTTCACTGAAGACGGTGCTTTGATCATCGGTTACGGAGGAGGGTTCGGTGACGGAGGTTTTTCTGTAATGAAGGGGAAAAAATGGACTCACTTCAACAAGTCCAATTCCGGCATTTCCGACCACATGGTCCGCGACATCGAATTTGATGGGAAGAATTATTGGATGGCCACCAACAATGGGCTTGTGAAATTTGATGGAAAGAAGGTCACGACGGTCTTTTTCCGCGAAGGCATGTTCAAAAATGTCATCAATGAAATCGCAATAGAAGATGGTACTCTTTGGATTACCACCAATTTCGGTCTGATTCAGTATGTTCCGTAAAATTGTTCAGTCGAGCAGACTTTGCTTCTTAAACTGCTTGGGACAATCGGTTTTATAAGATAAAAAAGTCGCGGCCCGAAGACCGCGACTTTTGGGTTAATCATTCATCAACCGACTCTCGCCCCAGTTGTACTGCGGGTATGCCTTCTTGAGGTCGTTGGCGGAGCCTTCCACACCGCTGCCGCCGCTGGTGGCGAACACGTTGAGCACCTTGCCGCTCAGGTCGTGATTTTCGATAAAGGTGTTTATGATGGTCGGGGCGGTGTACCACCACACGGGGAAGCCAATCCACACCGTGTCGTAGTCGGCTATATTGTCGCACTTGCCGCTGATGGCGGGACGCGAGCTCTTGTCCTTCATCTCAATGGTTGAGCGAGAGGTCTTGTCGCGCCAGTTGAGATCGGCGGCGGTGTAAGGGACTTCAGGTGTGATTTCGTAAAGGTCGGCGTTGAATTCTTCTGCCAACTTTTGTGCCGCGGCCTTGGTGTTGCCCGTGGCGGAGAAGTAAACGACTAGTGTCTTTTTCATTTCGGGGTTCTCCTTTCCTTGATTGGGGGTGTTTTGATTGTTTTTCTGTGCGCAAGCCGTCATACCAAATGCAAGAACGGCAACGAAAAATACTAAAACATTGATTTTCTTCATATTGCGATAAATTTTTGCTATATTATCCAATTCATTACTTTTACCTGATAAAGTTCGTAAACGTCACCTCTTCCGTTTCCGGCAGTCCGTTGCGTTCTTTCTCAGCGGCGATAGCCTTGACAAGGAAGGCAATGTTGCGACCGAGGATGCGCATGCACTGCACGCCCTCCTTGTCCTGCATTACATCTTCGGCAGTGAACCCGTGCACCATGTTCCAATAGCGACTGCTCGCAACGGGCATCTCACTGATAGTAAAATACTTATTCAGTTGGTCAAAAGTGGCGGTGGTACCCGCGCGACGCGCTGAACAGACAGAGGCACCCACCTTCATGCGCTTGCTGAAGGGCGTGCTGAAGAAGAGGCGGTCGAGGAAAGAGTGCATCGTGCCCGCCACGCCTGCGTAATAGACAGGCGAACCAATGACCAATGCATCGGCCTGCTCGAACTTCGGAGCCACTTCATTCACTATGTCGTCGAAGACACATTTGCAGGTTTCCTGGCATTTTCCGCAGGCAATACAGCCGTGAATGTCTTTATGTCCCACATGGACGATTTCGGCCTCAATGCCATTGTTTTCCAATTCTTTTGCCACAACACTCAGGGCGGTGTAAGTGCACCCCTTGGCGTGTGGACTTCCGTTGATCAGTAATGCTTTCATATTTCAGCGAATGTCTATATTTTACTTCTTCTATGTTTGTCTTAAGAACTGTTTTTTATCTGAATAATTGAAGCAAAAATACAAAAAAATTCCGCAACCTAAGCCTCTCGCCCGAGTTGCGGAATAGTGTTTCATTTTGGCTTTAGAAATTCGTCTAAAATCACTATCTTTGTCGCCTCAAACATCTATCCTATTATGAGTGCACTAAACCCCATATTCAACCGTTTGGACCTGCTTTTGGGCGAGGAGACGATGGAGTGTGTCATGAGCAAGCGCGTAATTATCTTCGGCGTGGGTGGCGTGGGCAGTTGGTGTGCCGAGAGCCTGGTGCGCAGCGGCATCAGTCATCTTACCATAGTGGACAGCGACCGCGTGTGCATCACCAATATCAACCGACAGTTGCAAGCCACCACCAAAACGGTGGGACGGGTCAAGGTTGAGGTGCTGAAGGAACGCCTTTTGGAGATTAATCCACAAGCCGAAATCAACGCGGTGCAAGAGATTTATTCCGCCGATAACGCCGAGTCGTTCCATCTCGAGACTTACGACTACATCATTGACGCCATCGACAGCCTTAAGGACAAGATCCACCTCATCCTTCACGCCACGGAATGTCCGGGCAAACTGTTCTCTGCCATGGGGGCCGCACTCAAAATGGATCCGACCAAGATTCAGGTGGCCGAGTTTTGGAAGGTGTATGGTTGTCCTTTGGCCAGCATCATACGCAAGCGTCTCAGAAAAGCGGAAACCAATCCGAAGAAAAAGTTCCTCTGCGTCTTCTCGCCTGAGGTGCTGCCTAACAAAGGCACTGCAACCACCTGTGGCACCAGTGCCTGCATGTGTCCCAAGGCCACCATCGCCGCCGGCAACCCCGACCTTATCAATCACGAATGGTGCTCATCGAAAGCCCAGATCAACGGCACCTCGGCACATATCACCGCCATCTTCGGCTTTATGCTTGCCGGATTGGTGATGAATGACATAAATTCATTGGAATAGAACCATTATTTCACGAATCTCTTAAAGCTTAACATTAATAACAAATTAAATAACAATCAAAAATCTAATCAATTATGTTTTTTCAAGTTTATGGAGAGCACGCCTGGATTCAATGGTTGATGCTTCTCGTGGTCCTTGGCGGACTGATTCTTTGGAACGAGTTTGCCCGTCGTACTAAACTCGGCGGTGCCATCACGTTCTTTGCCATTCCCGTGGCATTGACGGTTTATTTCATCGCCATCGCTATCGGCGCCCGAACAGGTGCTGATTGGGTGCAGAACAACCAGACGCATGTGTACATGAACGGCTGGTTCCACTATGCGAAGCTGTATGCAGCCCTCACCGGCTGTATCGGTTTCATGATGATTAAGTACGAGTGGGGCATCGGTGCCAAACGCTGGTTCAAGCCCTTCCCGTTCATCATCGTGGCCATCAATATCCTCATTGCCGTGGCTTCAGATTTCGAGTCGGCTATCATGGGGTGGAACAAGTGGTGGCTGTCGAGCGAAGGGGTTTGGTTGTATGGTGGTTGGCACAATGTGTTCAACGGCCTGGCCGGCATCCTCAACATCTTCTGTATGACCGCTTGGTGGAATGTCTATCCTTCGAAAGACAAGAAGGACATGATCTGGGCGGACATGACTTGGGTCTTCATCGTGGTGTATGACATCTGGAACTTCGCTTACACTTACAACTGCTTGCCGACGCACAGTTGGTACTGCGGTGTGGCTTTGTTGCTTGCTCCGACAATTGCTGCTATCTGCTGGAACCGTGGTGGTTGGATTCAGAACCGCGCGAACACTCTCGCAATCTGGTGTATGTTCGCACAGGTGTTTCCGCTCTTCCAAGAGACCTTCAAGGACGGCACGCAAGGTTGGTTCCCTGTGCTGCCTGTTCAGTATGTAAACGGCATCGACACCGTGAAAGAGATCTACGCCGCCGCAGGTGGTGCCGAGGCGGTTACCGGCACGACGGTCGAGGCGGTGGGTGCCACGACTACCAACCCGAACATGATGCTCTTCATCAGTGCCCTCGCACTCATCACGAACATCATTGCCCTCGGTTACATTTTGCACCAAGCCAAGAAGCGTCACATCAACCCGTACAAGGAAGATGTCTTCGTAAACCAGAAGTACTACAAGGACGCTATGGATCGCGCCGTGGTGAATTCATAACAGTCCGAACATGACAAGAAAAAAAAGCGACTCTCTCGAGTCGCTTTTTTTTGTGAGGCAAGAAAAGACTTTAGCTCCTACCGCAGATATGGCCCCGTGACGGAGGCCGTGTCCTTCGACATGGCTTTGGGCGTTCCTGTGAAAATGATGTCGCCGCCCATCGCGCCGCCGCCGGGACCGAGCTCGATGAGCCAGTCGCACGATTTCAGCATCTCGACGTTGTGCTCGATGAGGAAGATCGTGTTTCCGGCTTCCACCATCGTGTCGAAGAGCGCCAGGATACGCTTGATGTCGCCTGCGTGCAGACCGTCGGAGGGCTCGTCCATGATGAAGATTTTGCCGGCATCGCGCAGATAGGAGGCTAACTTGATGCGCTGTAGCTCGCCGCCAGAGAGCGTCGAAAGCGACTGGTTGAGGTGGAGGTATCCCAAGCCGACTTTGCGCAACGGCTCCAACTTCTCAGCAATGATACTTCCCGCGAACAGTTCGGAGGCTTTGTTGGCGGTGAGGTCCATCACCTCAGCGATGTTCATGCCTTTCACCTTGTAAGACAACACTTCAGGAGAATAACGCAAGCCCCCGCAGGCCTCACAGGTGGTCTCGATGGCATCCATGAAGGCCATGTCGTTGACAATGACCCCCTTGCCTTGACAGACGGGACAGCCGCCTTTGCCATTGAAGGAGAAGAGGTCGGCTTTCGTCTTGTTGGTTTTGGCGAAGAGTTTGCGGATGTCGTCGGCAACGTCCAGATAGGTGGCCGGGGTGCTGCGCAGGCTGATGCCGATGTTCTTCTGGCTGATATAGACAATCTCTTCGGGGTGCGGATAGACATTTCGGAAACATTCCATCAGCGAACTCTTTCCAGAACCTGCCACACCGGCGATGCCGCACATCACCCCTAACGGCAATTTGACGGAGATGTTCTTCAAGTTGTGCAGATTGGCGTTCTCTAAAAGGAAGAACTCTTTGGGCGTGCGAACCTGTTCTTTTATGGCACTCGATACGCTAAGCATGGTGCCTGTAAGCGTCTGGCTGTGCAGTAGTTCCTCGTAGCTGCCCTCAAAGACAATCTCTCCGCCGTTCATGCCCGCACCGGGTCCCATGTCGATGATATGGTCGGCAATGCGGATAATCTCCTTGTGGTGCTCCACGAGGATGACGGTGTTGCCATGGTTCTTGAGCTTCTGCACCGATTTCTGCATCAGCAGGATGTCGTGGTTGTGGAGGCCCACGCTGGGTTCGTCGAGGATATACATCACATCCGAGAGGGGTGAGTTGATGAATTTCGCGATTTTGCAACGCTGTGCCTCTCCGCCGGAAAGTGTGCCGATGGCGCGGTCGAGGGTGAGGTAGCCGAGTCCGATCTCCTCCAACGCCGCCAACCGTTCGGTAGTGGCCCGCTTGATGTCTTCCGCCAGCGGATTGTCGATGGTCTCCATCCACTTCCGGCAGTCGCTGATGCTCATGGCCGTCACCTCCGCGATATTGACTCCGTTGATTTTGCAGGAACGTATCTTCTCGTTGAGGCGTGTACCGCCGCAGTCGGGACAGATGCCCATGGTCAGCATGGGATTGAGCGTCGCAGCATGGAGCAGTCCCTCTTCCGAGTTGATGATGCTGCGGTACATGCGTGGGATAAGGCCTTCGTATTTGGCGGTCTTGGGCCAATTGGAGGGCGGGTTCTTCAGCTTGATCTGCGGCGAGTTGAGGAAAAGGTCGAGTTCCTCGGGCGTGTAGTCCTTGATTTTCTTGTCGAGGTCGAAGAGACCGCTATGGGCGTAGCGTATCCAGCGCCAGCCCCCTTTGTGGAAGGCGATATAGTGGATGGTGTCCTCATCGTTGAGCGACTTATCAAAATCGACCAGCTTGTGGATGTCCAGTTCCCGGATTTCGCCCAACCCGGCGCAGCGCGGACAACTGCCCGAAGGGTGGTTGAACGAGAAAGCGTCGGAATAGCCCACGAAGGGTTGCCCGATACGCGAGAACAGCAGTCGCAACAGTGCGTAGATGTCGGTGTAGGTGCCCACCGTGGAGCGCGAGTTGGAGGCGGGTTTGCGCTGCTCGATGACGATAGCAATGGGCAGGTTCTCGATGTCGCCCACATGCGGCCGCCCGTATTTGGGCAGGTACTGCTGGGTAAAGGAGGGGAAGGTGTCGTTGAGTTCACGACGCGATTTGGCCGCGATGGTGTCCAGCACCAGCGACGACTTTCCCGACCCCGACACGCCTGTCACCACCGTGATTTTCCCCTTGGGAATCCTGACGTTGACGTGCTTGAGGTTGTTCTCGGTGGCATCGCGAACGATGATGTGGGAGAAATCGTGAGGATGTTCTATGTCTTTCATGCTGTTCAATTTCTCGTTGCTATAGATTTTGAATCGGCAAAAGTACACATTCTATTCCCGTTCGCAAAACGTCACGTGTACCGTGTCGCCAAAACTCTTGCCTATCTGTTTGCGGATGTCTTTCCGTATCCCGATGATATGGCAGGGCGTCCCCATTTTCACCATCTGGCCGTCGTATGGCACGCCGTCGAACGTGGCGTGGACGGACAGACGACCTTTGCCGAACATCGACTTGATGTCGAAAGGCACCTCCACGTAGGCGGCGTCCATATTTTCGTTCTGCAGGATGATGGCGTCAAATTCCAAAAGATCCGACATGTAGTGAGAAGTTCGTTTTTGTCTAGTTGTCGCTTATATGTTCTTTCCCAGCTCAAACGCCTCCTGCAGCTTGGCGTTGCCGGCAATTTCGTTCGGGCCGCCCACGCCGCCGCAGAAGATGTGACCCTTCAGTGCGGACTTGCCGTAGCAGTCGATCCAGCCGGTGAGGCCACCCTCGGCGCGTTTCGGCACGAACTCCTCGTTCTCTGCCGCCGTGGTCAGCAGATAGATGTCGCAGAACGTGTAATCCTTGGGGTACATCGCGTTCATGCGGTCGATGAGGGTCTTCATCTGGCCGCTCATCTCGTAGTAGTAAATCGGCGTGGCCCAGCAGACCACATCGGCGTTGAGCACGCTCTCCATAATGGCCGGCACATCGTCCTTGATGACGCACGCGCCCGTCTTCTGGCACGACAGGCAGCCGACGCAGAACTTGATTTCCTTGCCTCTCAGCGAGACAAACTCCACTTGATGCCCGGCGGCTTCCGCGCCCTTGGCAAACTGCTCCGCCAT
>JBGURP010000020.1:0-9921 GCA_045132055.1 Bacteroidales bacterium | reverse complement strand
GTGTACCTGCACGAGGATGATATAGAGTGCGGCGAAGGCTGCCGTCAGGCCCAAGATGTTCAGGATTGAAGAAGCGAGGGCTGTTTTCCCTTTTTTGATAATTCTAGACATTGTTGTATTATTTTATTTGTCATTTCGAGCTTGTCGAGACCTGAGTTTTGCGAAAGCATTCACCTCTGGTGAATAAATCCTTTTTTATTCGATTGCATTTATGGAAAAAGGATTTCTCCACTTCGCTTCACTCCGTTACGCTTCGGTCGAAATGACTGGAGCATATTTATTCTTTTTTAAGTACTGTTGCCGGATTGGCTTTAGCTGTCCGCACGCTTTGCCAGATGACTGCTATGAATGCCATCAACACCACGACTAGGCCTGCGAGCACGAATATCCACCATGAGAGGCTGATGCGGTGCGAGTAGCCCTCGAGCCAGCGATGCACCACCAACCACGCCACCGGGATGCCGATGACGAACGCCACGCCCACCATCTTCATGAACGACAGCACCAGCTCGCGCAACACACCGTTGTAGTCGGCGCCGAACACCTTTTTCACCGCCACGCTGCGACGCTGTTGCTGCATGTAGTACGAGCTCATCGCAAACAAGCCGAGACCTGACACCAGCATCGAGAGCAAGGTGAACACCAGCACTATGCGGAGGATGCGGCTCTCGTCGACGAAACAGTCTTCTATCATATCTTCCATGTAATTGGCGCCAAAAAGCTTGCCAGGCATCACTTCATTCGTCACCTTTTCCAATCTGGCGAAAGCTTCCTTGTGGTCGCCTCTGATCTTCACCAGAATGGTCCACGGCCAGTTCTCATCCCAGTCTTCACCTCTGTTATATATCAACGCCGACGACTGCTGCACCTCCAACGGTCTGATTTTGAAGTCATAATAGATGCCTCCGATTTTGAAAGTCCCATTCTGAGCGGACTCAAACGTCGTTGCCGATTCTTCGATTCCAATCTCCTTAAATGCGTATTCATTGAGCCAATAGGCAGGTTCTGCAAGCTGGTTGTCCTGCTTCACGCGGATGCCGAGGATGTCGAAATAATGCTGGTCGCCCTGAATCTGCTGAAACGAGACCCAGTTGCCGTCGCTAAGCTCCATGGTCCAGTTGTTGGTGCCTTGCAGCGGTATGCCGTCGCCTTGTCCCACATCTTCCACAAACGGCTCAGCGCGATAGGCTTCAAGCAACGGCCTAATTTCGCCCAGTTGGCCGTAAGCGTTGCCAATCACCAAGATATCTTTGGTGTTATAACCCAAATCGGCGGTTATGAGGTTGCGAATCTGCAAGTACATCGTCAGGGCGGCGACGAGCATCACCACAGTGATGACATTTTGCAGCGTGATGATGATTCGGCTGTACACCGTCTTGGTCTTCAACCGCAGCGAGCCGCGCACAATCTCGATAGGCTGCGCCTTCTGTATCAATAGGGCTGGCACTATACCGGCGATGAAGCCGAGAATCACCATCAACGCAATGACAACTAAAATATTAACTAAACTTACTGCTCCGAAAATGGAGATTTGATAATCCAAGACACGTGTTGCCGTCGGTGATAATGCCTCGGCGAGCAAAATCGCCAGTCCCATCGCCACGGCGCAAAGCAGGGTGCTCTCCCCTATCATCTTCATGAAAATGCCTGTTTTTGTCGCTCCAACGAGCCTTCTCGTCGCCATCTCCTTGGCACGGAATCCGATGAGAGCTGTGGAGAGGTTTACATAGTTCAAAATTGCGAAGAGCAAGAGCATCAGGCACATGGCGAGAAGCAGGTTCACAAACGAGCGGTCGCCGAAATTCAACGCTCCCGTCCAGTCGTAGTTGCCGTTGTTGAGAAAATACATGTCGCGCAACGGGATGATGCGTATCTCGTCATATTTGTGTTTGTAAATCCAGAAATTCTCCTCGCACCAGTTCAAGATGTCGTCGTGACGTGCCATCAAATCGGCACCAGGATAGGTCATAACAAAAGTGACACCTGCCGCTGCGTTGCTCATGTATTCGTCATGCGAATGGTTGATTTTTGTTATAATTTCGCCACGGATAAGCACATCGGGGGTCTTGAGGATGCTGTTGCCGAAGTCTTTAAAGACACCGCAAACGATCAGCGGGTATGATTCGCCCTCGTCACTTATCGACATCTGCCGTCCGACGGGGTCTTTGTCGCCGAAATGCGCGTTGGCAAACTCCTCGCTCACCATGCAGCGGTCACCCGAGATTCTCCAGTCGTCTTTCGAGCCTTTCACAAGGTCGTAGCTGAACATCTCGAAGAAGCACGAGTCGACGGCGATGGTGTTGCCATAGACTGTCTCGCCGTCGATTTTGTACTCCGAGGCCATCGACACATTAGCCACGCATGTCGATTTCTCTATCTCAGGAAACTGCCCGCGCAGATGCTTGTCGAGCCAGTATCCCATGTTGACGCTTTCCTCGTTGGTGATGACGTAGATGCGGTCGGCGTTTTTCTGGAATGCGTCAGTGGAGAGTTGTCGCTGCACATACACCGCCAGCAGCAGCACGAAAGCCATCGAAATTGTCAGCCCCAGCAGATTAATCAGGGCGTAAAGCTTGTTTCTTTTCAGGAAGTTTATAAATGAGTTCATGGTTAATTTTTTTATTCGTCATTTATTAAAAAATCAATACATCACTGTCACTAGGTTTTCTACTTTGATCATGATTTTAGATGTTTGATTGTTTAACGATTTCATTATTTATTTTTGTAAAACTTCAGTAATTCGCTGACTGCAGATGGATTGAACCACACCCGAGACAATCAGCGAGAGCAGCAAGAATGCCCCAAAGAATGACAACAGAGCTACGGTCAGCACGAGGGAAACGGGCACATGATAGGCAAAGCCTTGCAGCCAATGCAACGAGAAATAGACTGACAACGCTGTGGCCGCAATGACGGGAAGAATGTACATCCGCAATCGGGTTTTTAAGTAATGCCCTTGCACCTCTCTGGTGCTGGCACCAAACACCTTGCGCACCGCCATATTGAGCGACTCCTGATGCAGATGATAGGAAACGACACCAAAGAAGCCGAACAAGGCCAACAGCATCGCCGCAAGGAAATACAACAGCGACAAATGCCCAACCTGCCGTTCCTCGCGGTAGAGTTCCTTCTCCCCCAAAAACGAATAGGAAAACACATCAGAAAAATTAAACGGTCGCACCACTTCTTGAATGTAAGCCAAGGTCTTTTGTCTATTTTCGGGCGCGATTTTCACCACTATATTCGGCTGCGCCTCTGGTGCATATTCCATAATAAGCGGTGAAACGGCATTGCGCATATCGGAGAAATGGAAGTCCTTCACCACCCCGACGATTCTTCCTGACGTCACTGTCAGCGTCAAATCCCTGCCGATGGCTTCCTCCGCACTCCAGCCCATTGCCTTGATCGCCGCCTCGTTGACCACATATTGCCCATTCCCTTCGTATTTGCCCTCAAAATAATCATCCAAATTCAAGTCCTTGCTCAAATAGTCGCCTGCCACCAACTCCATCCCGACCATCTCTTGGAAATAGCCGTCAGTATAAAGCACCTGAAATACACAATCGTTTCCTTCCTCTCGCCCTTCCCAGCCCACGTCACGGATGAAATCATTAGGCTTGGAAAAGTCACCCATACAAAGGCCAACGCTGTAAATGTCGGGGTTTTTCATCAGTTCGTCACGAATGGGGTCCACTTTGTAGCAGGGTGTTACCAGACTGTTGAGTGACACAATGTTAGACATATCAACGCCTTTGTCGGAATGTCGCATAAAAGTGAGTTGCAACAGAATGACAACCGTAAACACGGCAGCAAGCGAAGAGAGGCCCACCTGAAACACCGAACTCGCATTGCTGATGCGGATGCCTTTTAAATGGCGCATCTTGCCTTTCAGCACATCGGCAAAGGCCACACTGCGCAGGCAATATTGCCCGAAAAGGCTTGACGCCAAAGGCAACAATACCAAAAGCGCAAGACAGAAAAAGAGCAGCCATTTGTCAAAACGCAACTGCACAGGCACGCCAATCCACGACTGGAACGCGGGCAGCAATCCCCACACCGCCAACAAGGAAAGCCCCATCGCCACAAGGGTGATGAGAAGGGTCTCCAGTATGTTACCCGAAAAGATCTTGAATTCGCTGCACCCAAGTACCCGTTTGACGACTCTGTTTTGGGTCTGCTGCACCGAATACGACACATCGAGCGTGGCACAGTTTACGATAGTGACCGCCACGATGAGCAGGATGCCAAAGATGATAATCCAGACATACGAGGCATTGCCGTTACCCACACTTTGCGAGTCGTTGTATTCGGTGTGAAGATGAATGTCGTGCAAAGGCTGGAACTCCAACCATTGCTGCTTATTGTACTTCTCCGTTTGGATGTTGGCCAACCGTTTCATCTCCGCCTTGCTGAACAACGCGTTTTCCCTCAATTTGACATAGATCGTCTGGTTTTCAGTGATGTTGCGGTAAAGATTGAGTTCACCGCTTTTCATTGGCACCACCACCTCGAAAGGCAAATGCGTGTTGGAAGGCACATCCACGACCAAGGCTACAGTATAGACGGTTTCTATGTGCATATAAGAGCAGGCCAAAGGCTGCCCTATGGCCGAACCGTCATATAGTTTTTGCGCCATCTCTTTGGAAATGGCCGCTTCGTTGGGCTGAAGAATGTGATGCGATTCGCCTTCCACTACGGGATAGGTAAACACGTTGAAGAAATTGTCGCTGGTCATCAAAGCCATCACCTCAAAGGATTCGTTGCGTTCCATATTCCTAATCGTGTTGGGATTCAGGTTGGTATAGTGTGAAACCACGCTCACACATTCCTCCACCTGCGGCACGGCGTCAGGCAAGTCATAGCGCAATTGGCAGACTCCGCCTGTGTATCTTGTGCCCGTGGCCTTATCCACCGACACCAAGCGGTAAATTCGGTCGCCGTCCTCAACAAAACGGTCGTAGGAAAACTCGTGCAGCATCCATTGGAACAGCAAGGTAGCGGAAGTGATGCCTATCATCAAGCAAAAAGTGTTGATGAGGGAATGCTTGTGCTTGGGTTTAAGAGTTATATTATTCATTGTAGCGATTGTTTAATTGCTTAACTGAATAATTTGTTGATTTGTTGTTTGTCGTTTAATTTGACTCGTGACTTCGGGACGCGAGACGGCCCTTCGACATGCTCAGGGACCTGTCCCGTGTCCCGCAGTCCCGTGTCAAAACACCAACACATCGCTTTCTCCGAAATTGTCATACGATGAAGTTATCACTCGTTCGCCAGACTCCAAGCCTTCGACGACCTCGTAATATTGAGGGTTTTGGCGACCGATGCGGATGTCACGGCGAGTGGCTTTTGTGCCGTCTGATGACACCACATATATCCATTTGCCTCCGGTCTTCTGATAGAAGGCACCACGAGGGATGAGCACCGCCTCTACAGGCTGGCCGAGCTGCAGGTTGAGGTAGTAGGTCTGGCCGCTGCGGATGTTCTCGGGTTGCTGCTCCATAAACTTGAAGTCGGCCTTGAACTTGCCGTCGCGCACCTCAGGATACACTTTTCTAATCTGCGCCTGATAGCGCTCGCTCTGACGCTCGAAAGTGGCTTGCAGACCTGCCGTCACGCGGTCGATGTAATGCTCATCTATCTGAGCCTCAATCTTATAGCTGTCGAGGTTGTTGATCTGCCCGATCTTGGCACCGGCGCTCACCGACTGTCCGAGGACGACATCCAGAAGTCCCAGTTCGCCATCAATAGGGGCTTTTATCGTGAGGTTGTCCTTACGTTTGCGTATCATGAGCATGTTTTGGCGCATGTTTTCGAGGCTCTCCTGCATGCGGATAATCTGCACCGAGCGGTAGAGGCTGTCTTGCTTGGCGCGGTTTTCCACCAGCTTGAGGCGACTGTCAGAGAGGTAGTAGTCTTCCTCGGCTTTCAGATAGTCTTCTTTAGAAATGAGACCGTCGTCGTACAGCGATTTCTGCGCCTCGTAGTTACGTTTGTTGCGGCGCACGTCCATCTGCAGCTGCAGCTTCTCCTGCTCCACGCTCAGCTTCTGCTGTTCCATCTGTATCAAAGTGTTGCGGAGGATGTTTTCCTTCTCGGCAAGGTCAGCTTCTGAGTTCAGAATCTGCATGTCGAGGCTCTCGTTGCTCAAGATGATGATTACGTCGCCTTTCTTGACCTTGCTGCCTTCCTCGGTGACGATCTCCTGCACCACGCCGCCTTCAAGCGGACTAATCTGAATTGTTGTTATCGGTGCCACCTGACCGCTGATGCGGATGTAGTCGTTAAACTGTCCTGCAGTCACAGCATTCACGCTGATGTTGTCGAGGTTCACCCGCAGCTTCTTCGAGTCGTCTCTCACCACGAGCCATACGATAAACGCCACCAGCACCGCGCCCAGCCAAAACGGCACCGCTTTCTTCGTGAAAATCAAATTGATTCCTTTTTTCTTTTCTAATATTCTGTCCATAGTATTTAGTTTTTAAATTTTTTCTTTTTTTGAGTTTCCTCGCACTTCGTGCTCGGAATGACAATTCTTTAGGGGTTAATATAGCGCGGCTTAACGATTCCTCAAAATTTAACTGTTCCATCATGCCGCGCCCAGATGATAATAATTGATATTGTCATTCCGAACGTAGTGAGGAATCTCATTGTTCCAAATAGTGTATTCCTTTATAATATAGTACAACGGATTTCTTGATGAAATGCTGCATTTTTGCATTCATTTCTTCAGCCAAAGCGTTCAAATAATTGTTAGATGCGGTTTGATATTCGATTGAAGAAATCAATCCCTGCTCAAACCTCTTCGCGTTGAGTGCGAATGCCTCTTCCTGCAGCTGCGCTCTCGTCTCAGCCTGACGCATCGCATCGGCAGTACCCTCACAATCGGCAACGGCACGATACACCTCCGCCTCTATCTGCTGCACCGCCTGGTCGTAATCAGCTTTTGCCTTGACGTAAGCGTTCTTTCTTCTTGCAATCGTTGAATGTCGCGACAATCTATCGTAAATTGGTATGCTTAAAGACAACTGCACGTACTCTCCCCTATTATTTTTAAACTGATCCTCAAACGGCACTGGTGTATAGCCTTCCAATCCCGGATAAGTAAAGTAATTTGTAGACCAGCCTCCATAAAGCGAGAGACGTGGCAACAGTTTCCATCTCGAGGTGCGAAGTTCCAGTTCAGCGTTGCTCATAGTACTCTCGGCAAGCATCACTGATGGCATGATGTCTTTTGCGTTCTCAGCGATGGATTGTGCATTTTCTGCACTTTGCTCGGCAAAAACATCAGAATCTGTTAAGTCGGCAACCACCTTCAACGGCTGCTCGATAGGCCAAAACATCACATCTTTCAAGGTGATTACGGCATCGTTTAGGCGGTTATGGCAATTCGTCAGCTGATATTGGCGCTCAGCAAGGTCGGCCTGCATCTGCACCACGTCGGCATGCGATTTCTGACCCAATTTCTCCTGACGTTCAGCCAGTTGCAGCGCCTTCTCTGCCGTTTCAACCTGAGCTGTGAGAGCCTCTTCCAGTTTTGTGAAATACAGCACATTGCAAAACGCCTCCATCGTAGCCAAGCAAACCTGATCTTCCAGCTGCTGCGACTTGGTCTTGCCCATCATCTGCGCCGTCTTTGTAATCTTCATATTATTCACCGCCTGAAAACCGTTGAACAGATCGATTCCAGCCGACAAGCTATAGCCGTTGTGGAACGAAGTAACGGTGCTGTAGGTGTTCGACTCCGGGTCGATACTACGACCGAAATTGTAGTAGGCGTAAGTGCCACCATCCACCGACGGCGTAAATGCAGTCAGAATCGCATCCCTTCTGTTCACCTGCGCATCCCTGTTGTCAGCATCCTGAATTGTTATCTTCGTCGAATGCTCCACCGCATATTGCATGCAGTCTTTCAATCCCATCGTGATGGTATCCTGCGCCTTCAAAAACAGCGGCAAAATAATTGTAATAATCAAAAATGTTCTTTTCATGTTGTTAACTCCCTTCCGTCATTTCGACTGAAGCGAAGCGGAATGGAGAAATCTCCGACAAATAAATTGTTAGAAACTAATGCAGGAGATTTCTCGACTACACTTCGTTCCGCTCGAAATGACAACTAATAACTAAATTCATATTTAATTATACAATTCCCATGCCAAACTCGTAATAGTCTGATTATCAACGATATTTAAAAATAACAAAAGAAAAAAGTGTAAAAAAATTTTACACTGCTGTAAAGAAATTTTACAAAATTATGATTTCCACGCGGCGGTTCAGCGCTTTGTTTTCCTCTGTGTCGTTGGGCTTGAGAGGATTGCCGGAGCCATCCCCTACTGCTGTCATACGAATGGCTTCGATACCTTTATTAATTAGCGCCTCCTTAACCGAATTAGCGCGGTCTAATGATAGTTTTTGGTTATGTTCTTCAGTGCCGGAATCGTCAGTAAAACCTGAGATTTCTATGTTTATTGAAGGGTTTTCTCTTAGGAAATTGGCAAGCGAGTCGATTGCTTGATACGACGACTCCTGCAGAACGGCGCTGTCGAACTCAAAGTTGATGTTTCGCATCACGAAATGAGTGGTGTCGACGATTTCAGGCATGTTGATGTCCTTAAAATCAAAGACATAGATGTCGTAGCCACCAAAGCCACCGTCTCGATCGGAAGAGACATAGCATTTCTTGCCATCTGAGCTGACAACGAAGCTGATTTCGTTTTTGTCGGAATTGACAGGCGCACCGAGGTTTACAGGCTGACTCCATGTGCCATTAAGTAGCTTGCGGCACACGAAAATATCGTAGCCACCCATGCCGTTATGACCCTCAGAGGCGAAAAACAACGTACTGCCATCAGGATGGATGAAAGGCGCCATCTCGCCAAAACGGGTATTGATAGTGGCAATAGATTGCGGAGCACTCCACTCACCCTGTAAATACTGGCTAATATAGATATTACTCTTGTTTGATTTGGTATCTCGAACGAAATACATTTCCTTGCCGTCAGCACTGATGCAAGGCTGCGACTCCATAGTGACGGAGTTGATAGGCTTACCTATATTTATCGGCTCACTCCATTGATTATCAACGTATTCAGACTTATAAATATCGCCTCTTCCATAACCTCCAGGATAATCTATGCCGACGAAATACAAAGTTTTCATATCGGATGAGAAGCACATAGCACCGATCCAATAGTCGTTATGCCAGCCAAAATTAAGCAACTCGGCAGGCTGGTATTGCCCATCAATAATTTTTGAAGTGAAGATGAACTCATTCCCGCTACGACGGGTAAAGACGATGCTGTCTGGAAACACTTGATTGATATACTCGTCGCCTTCGGTGTTCACTGTCGGACCGAGGTTCTGTGCATCGGCATTTAAAATAAAAAATAAAGTGACTATCAGCAACAACGCGCTGATAATCACTCTCTTGATATAACTTTTGTCAGCTATGATTATCTTCTTTTTTTAGCTTGCAGAGTGTTGTAAAGCAACTCTACTATTGTCATAGGTCCCACGCCGCCTGGCACTGGGGTGATTTTCGATGCCACCTTAGCCACCTCGTCGAAATCGACATCGCCTTCGATGCGGTAACCTTTTTCAGTGGTGTTGTCTTCGATACGGTGGATACCCACGTCGATGACAACAGCGCCTGGCTTAACCATATCAGCCTTGAGGAACTTCGGTTTGCCGATAGCGACCACGAGGATATCAGCCTGACGTGTAATCTCCGGAAGGTTCTGTGTCTTGCTGTGGCAGATGGTCACAGTGGCATCAGCACCTTTGCGTGAAAGCATAACGCTGATTGGGGTTCCCACGATGTTTGAACGACCTAAAACCACCACGCGTTTGCCCGCTGTCTCGATACCGCTACGCTTCAGAAGCTCCATGATGCCAGCTGGTGTTGCAGGCAAGAAGCAAGGC
>JBGURP010000019.1:0-1896 GCA_045132055.1 Bacteroidales bacterium | reverse complement strand
CTTATTTGTTTTAGTTTCCTCACCCCTTCGGGGTTCGGAATGACAAGGTCTTTTTGTTTTTTATGAGGCGCGGCTTGATGGCACCTGCAAATTTGTTTGTACTTTCATGCCGCGCCAGATTGTTCCCCCTTGACCCCTGTCATTCCGACCGAAGGGAGGAATCTCATTATCTCACTACAATTTTCTGTGTCTTTCCATTCAATCTGAAAATGTAAACTCCTGTTTGCTCTGGTTTTTCAACCGTTTGTACGCCGTTGATGTGTTGGGTCATCACCAAGCGTCCCATCACATCAAACACCTGCAATTCTCCGTCGCCGCTGACGATGATGTCGTTGCCTGATTGGTAGGCGAAGATGCCGTCAGTTTCAACTTGGGTGAACACCAATGTGAACCTGTCTTTTCTGTCGGCTGTCGAGCCCATGAAGGTGTAATTGTCAATTGCTTTAAGGTCGATGATTCTGTCCTCAAGCTTGTCAATGAGCTGAACTCTTACACCTTTGACGTTTTCGAAGTTGAAGCCGATGGTGTAACGGCCTGTTTCGTTGGTTTTGAAGTTCAGAGGAATCTCGCCGTTCATTTCCGAGAAGGCAATAGCGTAGTCATTGCCGTCTTGTGGAATGTACAGCTTGGCGTGCTTATTGTTGAAGACAAACTTTTCAAGTTCGCTGCCTTCGTTGAAGCTCACGATGGCATTATCTTGGAAGGCATCGCTACGGACACCTGCTTTTGTCAGTGTCATCTGGAGGTTGCCGTTGTTGGCTGACGACTGCTGTTGCGGCGCTGAAGTGCTGAATGTGACGCTTTTGTTTGCATTTTCAGCTCTAACCACAATGCCATAACATGGCTCGATGTGGTTTTCGGCATAGTTTTCAACAACTTCAATATCGGTGCCTGTGCTGTTCATCTTATAATAGCTTCTGTTGACCCAAGCTGCACGCGGGAACGGGTTGCCCACAAGGTTGAATCCTTGCTGGAGGTTCACCTCCTTGGTGCTGTTAACATTGTATGTGCCTGTGAAAGTAAGCGTAACATCAGATTGTTTTGCATAGAGGTAACCTGTGCCGTTTGCAATGACAAAGCCGTCGGTGTGCTGCACGTAGTTTTCCCATTGATTATTTCCTGTATTGAGACGGAACAGGTCGTAGTTGTAATCTCCAGCTGATCCGCTGCCTATAAGTCCTTCAATTGTTGCAGGATTTAGATCAGTCGTAAGCGGTGATGCTATAAACGCCCACTTGTCGTTGTCGCTGCCGTAGCCTGTAATAGTGCGAACATTGCCTGGCGCAGCTCCGCTGACGGTGCAGGCGTTAGTAGGCGAACCAATCTGTGGTGTCACGTAGTAGCAGTTGTCGATTGTGCCTTTGTTCTTCTGCAAGCCCATGGGGTGCATGGAAGTGATGTTGGTGTAGTTACCTGCCTCAAGGCTGTTCACGAGCGTAGGAGTGCCGCTGTCGCTCCAGCCCCAGATGACTCCGATGTTGTTTCGGCTATCGCCAACACCGTTGATGGTTCCGTTGAAGACGCAGCCTCGGATGGTGGTGCTTGAGCTCAGTCCGTGACCGATGATACCGCCGGCGTAGTTGCTGCTGATGTTAATCGTAGCGGTGACAAGGCAGTTCTCTATAGTATTTGTGCCATTGGCGAAGCCCACGAGTCCTGAGGTGTGGTAGCTTGCCGAGGCAATGGAACCAGCCACAGTCAAGTCCTTGATAGTGGCGCCGTTGATATAGTGGAATGGAGCCACACCCTGATCATTGGCACCAGTGCCTGTCGTCGTGCTGTTGATGCTTGCCGTGATGGTGTGATCATTGCCGAGGAAGGTGCCGCTGAAAGGCTTGTCATCGCGTAATCCAACCGTTTGGGAAACGTTGATGTTGGCATCCAGTCTCACGAACT
>JBGURP010000018.1:0-2471 GCA_045132055.1 Bacteroidales bacterium | reverse complement strand
CTTTTTCTTTTCTTCATTTGCTTTCCGTCACACCTGTTCCTGAGTGAACGTACTAAAGTTAATATATTCAGCTCCCATCATCAGCCGCAGCTAATGGTTGAAAGCTAAACTATGGCAGGTCTTCTGACTTTTCCCCAGTCTGCTTTGCCTTCCCAGCCGTCTTCACGGCCAGTGACATTCAGTAAGCAGACCCTGTGTTTGAGGGGATTACAGCTGCAGGTACAGTTCCGGACTCTCACCGGATTCCCTTGCATCGCGGTGGCTCCAAGCCACCCGATTACCATCTTTTGCGCCGCAAAGGTACTACATTTTTCCCCAACCACCAACCAATCCGCAAAAATATTCCAAAACAAAAAAGAAAATACACCGAAATTCATTGAATAAATCCCTGATTTCCAGTATCTAACTTGCAACCCTGATCCTGCTGCGATTTACGATCATTATCTCAAGACCTGCAAAGGGTAGTTAAAGCCCCGTAGCTTATTAATCTATGAGTGCCCCCATCCCGTAAAAATCGTAGAAAACCCCTATTAACCCATTATAGAGGGCACATTGTATCCCCCAACAACCTCGCTGTATATCAAGTTGAATAAACTGCCCCCTGCATGATATTATCCAGCATCGCCATTATCGAGGCGTTATTACCTGCCGGGGAGACCGTGCCCTCATGACGGCACAATCTAACCGACAACGAGTCTGGAAGAGAAGTAACGAGGCCAACACCGAAGAGGTGCCGGTCTCGCCTTCTTTTTTTCGACACTATCGCTTTATAATTGTTTTGATTGTTATTGATAAATCACTAACTTTGCGGATGGAAAAAAACAAGATTAACCAACTAAATCGATAACGTTATGAAGAAGTTTAGCTCATTATTAGTTGTATTATTGCTGATGTTGGCTTCTTTCACGGCTCAGGCTCAAGAGTATCAACGCGGTGATGTAAACCAGGATGGAGCAGTCAACATTACGGATGTGACAGCCTTAATCGATAACCTTTTGGCAGGTGTTCCAGAAGGTGACGTGAACCAAGATGGTGCTGCCAATATCTTGGACGTGACAAGCCTGATTAATTACCTGTTAAGTGGTTCCTGGTCTGATGATCCTGTGACGCCTCCCGACGATCACGATTGGGTTGATCTGGGCCTGCCTAGCGGCACATTGTGGGCCACCAGCAACGTGGGCGCCAAATTTCCTGAGGAATACGGCGACTATTTCGCATGGGGCGAGGTGGAGCCTAAAGAGGTTTATGACTGGAGCACCTATAAGTGGTGCAACGGTACGGATTCAACGATGACCAAGTACTGCATCGACGGCGCGTGCGGCATTGTTGACAACAAGACCGTGCTGGAACCTGAGGACGATGCTGCCTATGTCAACTGGGGACCCTCGTGGCGCATGCCGACAATGGAGCAGATTTTGGAACTGAAAAACACCTGCACTATGCAGAGGTTGGAAATGAACGGCGTGATTGGTGCGCTTATCACGGGTCCCAATGGCAACACGGTATTCTATCCACTTGCTGGCCAGATCAACGGCAACAAGTACGAGCGCGTTGGCAACTACGGCTACTTCTGGTCAACTGATCTCTTTAGCGATGACAGTAATGTCGCTCGTTACATCTACTTTAACGGGCCAATCTATATAGAATGGAATCGCTATCGTTACTTCGGATTTACCATTCGTGCCGTGCGTGCTCCTCAGAATTAACATCGTCGGCCCACGGCTTGCAATGCGCCTTTCGGCGCCACGTGTACCAAACAATCATCTAAAAGAAAAGACGGCAAAATTTTGCCGCCTTTTCTCATGTTAATACTACATTCTTACATGTAGTGTCAGTATTCACTCAACATCCTCGATGAACTCTTGGAAGCTGTACCAGGTGTCGTCGTCCTCGTGTCTGGCTGCTAAGTTTCCCAGCCACCATTTTCCAAAGCCGTTAGGGACGATGGCGGTTTTGCGCTTGTCGAAATACTTCAGCGCGCCATGCAGCAGTCGGATGTCCTTGAGATCACCGACGCATCCATGGGTTCCAGAATTCCAATTAGGGTGGACACCAATAATTATTTTTGGGGGATACAGAAGTTTTTTTAGAAGAAAAAAGGCACCAAAATTCATCGAAAGAATCTCTGAATTTCAGTGCCTTATTGGAAGCGTGATCCTGTTGGGACTTTCGGACAGTACTTTAAGAGTCGTTATGATACGTTAAAGTATTGTGGTTTTGTGATTTATGAACGGTATCCATCCCGTAATAATTATTGGAAACCCCTGTTATACCACAAAAGGGGGGTACATTGTATCCCCCAATAATCCACTGTCTATCAAGTGGCTGCAGGTGCCATGCAGGTGGCCGCGATAAAGAAGCAGCAGCAGGCGAGCCAGGCCCAAGGCTACGGCGAGGGCGGCTTCACCCGCAAGGGCCGTGCCGACGAGGTGGCTGGCGTGGTCCATGCCGGGGAATGGGTGGCGAGCCAG
>JBGURP010000017.1:0-4842 GCA_045132055.1 Bacteroidales bacterium | reverse complement strand
GGTCTTTCCGCACACACCTGAAATCTTGCAGCCGGCGCATCCGGCAGTTTCCTGACACTGGAAACAAAACATTTTCTCGTTCATAATTTTCTCCTTTTTTATTTATAATGATTTTCTATTATTTCATTTAGGCGTCCAATGAGGACATCCATTTCCATTCCCGATCTCTTGCTCATCTCCGCGATGGTGGCCTTTCCCATCATAAGCTTGCCAACGGGCGAGTTCAACATCTTGAATTTGGATTGATATTGGGCAATTCCTCTTTCAGCCACGGATATTGAGCGATGAGATCTGACAATCTCGTTTCTGCTGTGATGGTACTCATAATATTCAATTCTCAATTTCCTACATTACTTTCACTTCCGGGTGTTTCTCCCCGAATTTCTCTTTCAGCACCTCGGCGATTTCCTCGCGGGTGTTGCCTTTCTTCTCCATTTGCTTGATGGTCTTGTAGGCTTGGAACAGTGCTGAAGGACCAATCTCCGAACTGAAATAGCCGATACCCTGGTTCCAGGCGAACAGCTCGAACACATCGTCCAAGGCGGCGGAATCGAGGCCGTGGATGTAGGCTTTCACCAGTTCGCGCGTCGCCTGACGCATGCGGCCCGCACCGACGGCGTTGGTCAGCGAGAGCAGCAGTCGAATCTCGTATGGCAGGTAGCGGTTCTTGTCGTTCCAGGTCAGATCCCAGAAATTCACGGCGATGTTGCCGAGTTTTTCGTCAATCATCGGCATGTGGGTCAGCGGGGCAGGACGCATTGGGATGTCTTTCTCTAACTGCTTCACCTCGGTGCGGTAGAAATAGGCGTGGTACTCCGTCTCTGTCACCTTTTCGGTGTAACGCTCGAAACCGAGGCCGTCCATCACCTCGTAAAGCGGCAGCGGGTCGAAGTTCTGCACGATTTCCATACCCTCGCCGACAGCCATCTTCATGGCCTGCATTTTGATACCCGGGAAGAAGTTCCCTTGAATGCCGCGCACGTCAATCTTTTTAAAACCCGCGGTCTTGTCTTTCCATTCGTTGTAACTCATAACAGTCTCCTTTCTTTTAATTTGACGGTGCAAAAATACTGCCGCTGCACAACGTGAAGTGTAACATTTGTTACCAGACGCATTTTTTTGCTATTTTTGCAAAAAATTATTTGGTATGGAGGAACTGAAACGAATCAATCTTTTTGCAAATTGCAGCGACGAGGCTTTGGAGAGACTGTTGAACCAGCCTTGTCGTCGGCAGGAATATCCTGCGGGCAGACGGATACTTAATGCTGGAGACACATGTCGTGCGCTGATGGTGCTGGTTGAGGGTCAGGCTGAGGCGAGAATGATGGGGGAGGAGGGTCGTGAACTGCTTGTCGATCGGTTGAAAGCCCCGATGCTGCTGGCACCGGCGTTTCTTTTCGCCACCCCGAACATCATTCCCGTTGAAGTCACCGCTGCAACCGATTGCATCATGTGGCACATCAACCGCGAAGCCTTCTTCGAATTCATGCAGCAGGAACCGACCGTGCTCCGGGCCTTCTTGGAAGAACTTTCCGCAAAAGGTCATTTTCTGAGCGGCAAGATGCGCTCTTTTGCGGTGAAAGGACTGAAAAACCGTGTCGTCGAATACCTGGAGACCCATGGCAGCATCACTTCCGTGGCCGATGTCGCCCAACAATTGGGTGCCACACGTCCCTCACTCAGCCGAGTGCTTTCGGAGATGCTGGATGAAGGGATAATTGTCAAAGAGGAAAAGGGGTATAGGAAGGCATAGGAAAATCCCGCCGCAAAGGCGCGAGAACCCCAATAACCGCCGTCTAAAACTTCACTACCGTGCCAATAAGCGCATCCAACAAACGAATGCTGTTTCGGGAGGCTATGTCTTGCGCCACGCTGTCCGGCTCGTACCATGGATGGACAGACAAAGCATATTTGTCGTGGTGGACGGTGAAAACCTGCTGGGCTTGCAGGTCATGTACGACTTTTTCGAGGTCTTCGGGCGTGGTGTGGATATACTTCCAATTGGCATTGTACTGCCCATTCTCCAGCAGTGCCAAATCCACAGAGCCGAATTGCTCATATATCTCGCTAAAACGCTTGTCATATCCGCCGTCACCGCCGATATACACCTTACGGCCACCGGCTTCGACCATAAACGATGCCCACAATGTTTGGTTGCGACGAAGCAGGCGATTGGAGAAATGGCGGGACGGCAAGCAGGTGATACCCTCCGCCGCCTCGTACAAATCCATCTCCGTAATCTTCTCATCCGAATAATTCCAATAGCGCAGGTAATCAGCGATACCGAGTGGACAAACGACCTTTTTCACGCGGTCACGGATGTCTCGCAGGGTGGCATATTCCATGTGGTCCCAATGTTCGTGCGTGATAATGAGCACGTCAATATCCGGCAGGTCTTCCGGTCTGTAGATGTCGGTGCCCGCAAAGGGTTTCATCATCAGCGTTGCAGGAAATTCGGGCTTCAGCAGAGGGTCCACCAAGTACCGCTTGCCGTCCAAGCAAAAGAGATACGATGAATGCCCGAACCACACGAGCCAATCGCTATCGGTTGGCAGGTTTTGGAGATCGGTCTTGACGGCTTGGATAGGTTCGTTTGGTACGCGTGCGGAATCGTGCTTAGTCAGCATCGACCACATAACTTTGATGGGGTTGGTGTTGCCTGTAAACTGCGGAGTCGGCTCCTGGTTCTGGAACATCCCGTCTCTATAGTTCGGTGACGATTGTATCCGCTCTTTCGAAACGTGTCGCCACAACCCGAAAGCGTGGTGCGAAAGAATTGCTAACACCGTGATTGAGATAAGCGCGAAAATGCCCAGTAGGATTAGCATTGGCTTCATTGTCATCATATCATATCTTTCATTTTGATGCTCGGATGGTGGTATTGATGCGCTTTGGGCGTGGGCTTGTGGTTGAGTTCTACGGCTTGTTGCGGACAGAAATGGACACAGGCGAGACACTGCGTGCAGTTGTCGCCGCAGCGTGACTTACCGTCGGTGAGCACGATGTTCTTTTGCGGGCACACCTCGGCGCAGATGCCACAGCCCACACACAGGTCGGCATTGACGGCGGGCGTGAGCATTGGCAGTGTGCGTTGTTGCACGCTGGGAAGGGCACACAGTGCACCTATTGGTCCCCACCACGCATAATGCAGGCAGTGTGTGCTGGCGGCAATCTCCTCGGTGATACGTTCTAAACGTTTGGCATACTTTTCGAACTTCCATACTTGTTTGTTGGGGTTGCGCCCGAAGCCGACCGCACTGTTGTCGGGCACGCGGATTTTCTGGCTGTACGCCAGCTTCAACCCTTTGTCGGCCAGCTGTTTTTGAACCGTATGGATGGAGTTGCCGGCCTGCGCGCCGCAAGGTATGACGATGAAGACGTATGCTTCTTTGGGCAGCTGCAGTCGAGGCAATATCTCCGTCACCGCCCGCGGCGCATTGAACCAATAGCTGGGATACACCAGCCCGATGCGCCGCTCCTGCGACAAGTCGTGGTGTACAGCTTGACTGAGCGGCATCACCGTTTCGTTGAGTTTTTCCGCTATGTAACGGCTGATGGCCAAGCTATTCCCTGTTCCCGAAAAATAGAGTATCATATTTATACCTTTTTTAGTCAAGATGTTTCATTTCAGCATCTCTTGAATGGCACTTTCCAGCATTTCAGGGCTTACCATCGGCTCGAAACGCAGGATGGTCTTGCCGTCTTTGGAGACCAGGAACTTGCCGAAATTCCACTTGATGGCATTGCCTTTTTCAAAGCCGCTGCCGGTTTTCTGGTGGATGGAGGTGAGCTGTTCGGCAAAAGCCTCCGCTCCTTCTGGATAGCCTTTGAACGGGGCTTTGGACTTAAGGAATGTGTATAGCGGACTTTCCGCTTTGCCATTCACGTCAATCTTGTCGAATATCGGGAAAGTGACGTTGTAATTGACGGAGCAGAATTCCATAATCTCCTCGTTGGTGCCGGGTTCCTGTCCCAAAAACTGGTTGCAGGGGAACGCCAGAATCTCCAGCCCTTGGTCCTTGTATTTTTGGTAAAGGGCTTCCAGACCTTCGTACTGCGGAGTGAGCCCGCACTTGCTGGCCACATTGACAATCAGCAGCACCTTGCCTTGGTAGTCGGCCAGCGACACCTCGTTGCCCTTGATGTCCTTGACGGTAATGTCGTAGATGTTTTTATACTTTTTGCTTTGTCCAAAACAACTCACTGTCATAAGCAGAGCGAGCGTCGCAATGATGATGGATTTTACTTTCATAATAGTATTTAATTTTGTGGCAAAAGTACAAAAAAAGCTATTGCGCTTCTGTTTTTGAGCGAAAACTTTGTATCTTTGCACACCATGTTCGAATGCTACAGAAAACATCAGAAAATTTATATCATTTTGATAATGAGTATTTTCGTTATCTGTATTTTTGCTGATGAATATGAGGATATGCGGCAGTTCGGCCATAAAAACAATCCTGCAGCCTGCATGTCCATAGCAGAGGATGACATAGATTTCGATGAAGATGATGAATATCTGCCGGATATTTGTCCCAATCGGTCAACCATATTGCATCTGGAGAAATTTATCATTACAATTCAAAAAACAGCAGAACGCAACCAATCCAAAGCATTGCGAATAGGACAAGTCAGGCGTCATTTCCCACGAGGAAATAAGATTGACAGCCATCATTATACCGTTTTCCATAGCGGCTCAAGTGGTGTGGGGTTTCCCATACCACTTTTTTTGTGCGAAAAAAATCAATTCAAAAACAATAAAGGCACCTTCTAATTAATTCTCCTTTAATAACAGATAGTTACAAACGAAATCCGCATCAAAACTGCAGTTGAAAATCCCATTTT
>JBGURP010000016.1:0-8936 GCA_045132055.1 Bacteroidales bacterium | reverse complement strand
TGGCTCACCGGCAACAACCACGACGAGTCGTGGGCCGACAAGGTGAGGGCACTCAACGTCTATGACCTGAAGGCCGACCTCGAGAACATGTTCGCCAACATGGGCATCAACATGCGCGACCTGGTCATCGAGCAGTTTGAGGACGAGACCCTCAATCCCGCCCTGCGCTACAGCAACCGCGGCGGCAAGGTCATCGCCGTGATGGGCGTGGTGGACGAAGCACTGGCCAAGAAGTTTGACGTGGACCAGCCCGTCTATTACGCACAGGTGAACTGGAACCTCGCCTGCAAGGTGGCCATGAAGAAGGACATCAAGTACAGCGACCTGCCCAAGACGCTGCCCCTGCGCCGCGACTTGGCGCTGCTGGTGGATCGCAGCGTGACCTACGACGACATCCGCCGCGTGGTCGAGAGCACCGAGAAGAAGCTGTTGAAGTCCATGACGCTGTTCGACGTCTATGAGAGCAACAAGCTGGCTGCAGGCAAGAAGTCCTACGCCATCAGCATGATTCTGCAAGACAACGAGAAGACCCTCAACGACAAGCAGATCGATGCCATCATGAGCAAGATCATCAAGAACCTGGAGACCCAACTGGGCGCCCAGCTGCGTTAATTCACTAGGGACTAGAAACTAGGGACTTAAAACTGAAAACTAAGAACTTAAAACTTAATATATTATGGGAAGAGCTTTTGAATACCGCAAAGCAAGAAAGATGAAACGCTGGGGCAGCATGTCCCGCACGTTTACACGTATCGGTAAGGAAATCACCATCGCCGTCAAGGCTGGCGGACCTGACCCTGAAGGCAACTCGCGCCTGCGCGCCCTCATCGCCAACGCCAAGGCAGCCAACATGCCCAAGGAGAACATCGAGCGCGCCATCAAGCGCGCCAGCGAGAAGGATGCCGGCGACTACAAGGAGGTCATCTACGAGGGATTTGGCCCTCACGGCATCGCTTTCCTGGTCGAGACCGCTACCGACAACACCACCCGCACCGTGGCCAACCTGCGCAACTACTTCAACAACAAGGGTGGCAGTCTGGGCAACTCGGGCAGTGTAGCCTTCATGTTCAGCCACAAGTGCTACTTCCACGTCGCTCCCAAGGACGGCATCGACCCCGACGAGCTTGAACTCGAGCTCATCGACTGCGGCGCCGAGGAGTTTGCCATGGACGAGGAGGAAATCCTCGTGTCGGGCGACTTCGCCAGCAACGGCGACATCATGAAGTACCTCGAGGACAACGGTTTCGAGATCAAGAGCAGTGAGTTCGTCTATGAACCCGCCGACTACAAGGAGGTAACCGAGGCCGAGCGCGCTGACGTTGAGGCCCTCATCGAGGCCGTCGAGGAGGATGACGACGTGCAGAACGTCTTCACCACCATGGCCGAGGCCGAAGGCGGCGACGAGGAGTAATCTCCACACAATCAACACGATGGCGGTCTCTCAATCACGAGAGGCCGCCATCGTTTTACACACAATAAACCACAACCTGATTCCGTTTATACTCTTGAAGGCCTACCTTTAGCTGATCTCATGAAACGACTCGTCCATATCGCCGTCCTGGCAGTGCTCGTGACCCTGGTCACGGGCTGTGGTGGTGTGCACCGCTATGACGCGCGGCTCGTGGCGGCCGATAGCCTGATGTGGACCGCCCCCGACAGCGCTCTGGCCACACTCACCGCCAGCGACAGCCTCACGGGCGAAGGCAATCTTGCTTATCGCGACCTGCTCATGACCCAGGCGCGCTACAAGTGCTATGCCGACATCACCGCCAGCGACGATAGCGCCATCAACCGCGCCATTACCTACTACCGCGCCCACAGCGGCGAGCGCGAGAAGCTCACCCGCGCCTACCTCTACAAGGGCGCCGTCATGGAAGAACTCGGCCACGTTGATAGCGCCATGTATTACTACAAGACCGCCGAACTCAACGCCGACGCCAAAGACTACATCAACCTGGGCCAGATCAACACCCGAATCGCCGACCTCTACCGAATCCACAATGGTAATGCGCAGACATGCTTTGAAAAATACCAGCTTGCTTTTCACAACTATGTTCTTGCAAGAAACAAAAGGATGCAACTGAATAGCATCTACGCAATGTATATGATGAATGGTATAACCCAACCCCAACTCAACAATAACGATACCATTTTCACAAAAGCAATAGATCTTGCGATTGAACTTGGAAATGACAATAAATTATTCAATTTGTATGAACTAAGATGCCGTCAATTGTCGTTGTCTGATTCATCGTGCCTTGAAGCCAAAAAGATTGCCTTGAATTGTCTCAAAGATTTCGAGTCCTACATCAATAATGACCTATTACTGGACCTGGCTTATCTCTATGCTAAAGAGAGTAAATTGGATTCTGCAAAACACTTCTTGAAATGTGTCAATGAGTCGTTAAGTCCCGGTGATGAAGTGCATGTTATAGTTAGAAAAAATGATGTCCTTTCAATGATTGCGGAGCGTGAAGGGGATGTGTACGCAAGTCGCCATTATATTGCTTTAAACAGCAGTTTGACCGATTCCATTATGGACAATAAAGAAAAATTTGCCATTGAAGGCATCGAGAACGGATTCAACCATCATCGGGAGAAAACCAATCTATCCAGAATAAGTTCCCTGCAAAGGAGTGTGGTTTTTGTGGCGCTCTTCGCTTTTATGCTGACCGCATTGCTTGCTTTTTACTTTTACCACCATAAACATCGATATGACAGAATTATTAAAGACATCAAGCAGCAGTCAGCCAACCAATTGAATGATTTGTCAATCTTAAACGACAACATTGAGAATCTCAAAATCCGGGACAACCAACTCAAGGGCTTCATCACATCGCATTTAGCGCTGATGAGGGAGATGATTGAGGCCTGCTATCATAGCCCGCAAAGCAAGCTGACGGAACAGGTGAAAAAAATTGTCCAGTTCCAGCATGACAACCAGCAGCAATGGACACAACTATACCATTACATCGATGCTGAGTACAATGGCATTATCTCCAAGACCCGCAATGCCTATCCACAGTTAAATGATAAGGATTTACTGCTCATCGCTCTGACCTCGATAGGCTTCTCATATATTCAAATCGCCATCATTATGGGCTATACCAACGCAACCAGCATTGGCACCATCAAGCAACGCCTTGCCCAGAAAATGCACCTCGACGGTTCGTTGAACGACTACATCAATAGCATGGTGGAGTCCTGACATGATCCTTATCATATTCCTTTTTTGCGGCCAGAACACACATTTTACGGAGTGTATTATTCTTGAAAGCATATCTTTCTGAATATCAGTAAGATAAAGTCGATTTGTATTACGAAAAAATTTGGAGGTTAGCCTTTAATGCTGTAACTTTGCAGTGAATCCTACGATATTTGTTTTTCGTGGTTACTTCCCAACGTCAAAAACATCAAAAAACCACCATTCCATCGACGATTTTGAACAACAAATACAACAATAACGACACGATTAAACTCTATAATACTAACGAATATGAAAAAGACAATACTTATCACAATTCTTGCCGTGCTGGGCTTCATCCAGGGCATAGCCCAGGAATACGAGTACGTTCCATTCGTTCGCGAGGGCGTCAAGTGGGTGTACTATTATACAAATTATGATGACACTTATCCAGCTTCCCCGTATCTGCCTATAGGCACCATCTATTTAAATTTGGAGTTTAAGGGTGATACAATAATTAACGGAAAAACCTATAAGGCCATGCACAAGTATTATGGTAAAGCTATTAATGTTAATAGCGACACGATTCCCATTTACATGCGAGAGAATGATAAAGTGGTATATGCCATTGTACCTAATGGCACATTCTATAAAGACTGCCCAATTGGCAACAATGCGTGGACAGAAGAAGAATATGAACCCTGTTACAGTGGTCAAGAGTTTATTCTCTATGATTTCAACAATCCTGTCACATATTGGGATGATCTAGTAAATCAGCATAATTGGTATCAATATACTGACACAATAGTGGTCGGACAACATTTGGCAAAGAGGGTTGTTGGAAATATGCCAGTAATTTTTCATCAGATTGAGGGCGTTGGTATAGATGGTTATTCGAGTTACATCCTTAGTTTCTTTATGCCTATGCTTGTTGGGATTGGTGGTCCATTCTTCCACTTGAGCCACGTCATTGAGGACGGCCAAATCATTTACAAAGGCTTCAACTTTGACCCAGGCAATGCAACAGGCATCGACGAGGTGGTGGCCGAGAAGCCGCAGGCGCGTCAGGTTGACGACAACTACTACAACCTGATGGGTCAGCCCCTGGGCAAAACGCTACCCATCACCCCCGGCATCTACATCCACCACGGCAAAAAGATTTGCGTAAGCCGAATGCGATAATGCTTGCATCAATGGCTGAGGCGCCACTAATTTTATTTAATATCATAGTCAATTACTAACATTAACACTGAAATCTATGAAGAAGATAATTTTGATGATGGCTTTTGCTCTGTTGGGCATCGGCCAAAACATGGCCCAGGAGGCTGGTTACACGCCATTCGTGCGCGAAGGCGTGCAGTGGGTCTGCTATTTCGTGCATTATTGGGATAACGATTACATGGGTTTCCAGCCCGGTCAGACGTTCTTTACGCTGGAACTCAAGGGGGACACCGTCATCAACGGCAAAGAGTACAAGATGATGCACAAGTACAGCGGCATCGGCATCAATCCTGACGATGACACGGTCTTGGCTTGTCTGCGTGAGGAGAACCGCATCGTCTATGTCATCATCCCCGAAGGAATGGCCAGCAATTCTTTCCTGGTGGGGTATGGCGAGTTGTGGGACAGCGTTGTGGGCAACAGCCTCTACAACATGGCCAGATCAGGACAAGAAATCATCTTGTATGAGTTCAATGAGACGGAAGCTTACTACAAGTACATCTATGCCCTCGAAAGAGACAACTTCAACTATCTGGGCATTGACAAGGTGGATGTGGGCGGACAGCAGGTCAACCGCCACACCTTCAATCATTATGGCTTTGACTTTTACATCATCGAGGGGATAGGATATGACGGGTTCGATCCAGGCTATCCTCTGAGTTACGGCACGGATATGTACCCATATTATCTGAGCCACGTCGTCCAGGACGGCAAGATCATCTACAGGGGCGTCAATTACATGGACGTGGCACCCACCGACGGCCGCATGCCCATGGTGCGTGAAGGCAAGCAGTGGGTGTTTGAGCGCGTCACGATTGATCATGGCGTGACCAAGAGCGAATACTACACCTATGAGATCGGTGGCAAGGATGCCCGTGGGGACCTCTCGTCAGAAAACTATAATAAGAAATATCGAAATGCCAGATACTGCCGCTACTACGAGGGCATGAAGCCGGACGGTGATGGCGAGATCGTGTGCTCGCTGAAGCAAGGGACCCTTGAAGAGATGGCCTTCGACAACACCGTCATGGACAAGGTGGCTGGTGAAGGACGCAATCTGATAAAGCGCATGTTCATTGACGACGACACAACGGAATTACTCTACTATTTTAACCATAAAAATCCCGAATGGGTGTTGAATGAATATATCCTCCGTCAGCTATCTCCCAAAATCCTGACCAGCGACAACTTTAAACTGGTGGAGCCGGTTGAGATTGACGGCTACAGCTGCAACCGTTACGCCTACGTCGACGAGAGCGGGGAAGTGCAGTGCTACATCATCGAGGGCATCGGCATCGACAGCCGCGACATGGGCGACCTGCTGGCTCCGTTCACCCGCAAACCCGACCCCGATGCCGACTACCAGGAATATTGCGGCCTGAGCCATGTCATCATGGACGGAAAGATCATCTACAAGGGCATGCGGTATAATGCCGATGTTGTCGAGGGCAACCCCTATGATGTGGACGGTGACGGACAGGTGAACATCGCCGACGTCACCACGCTCATCGACATGCTGCTGCAGCCAAAGATGATCATGCAGAACCAGCACGACATCGACGGCAGCGGACAATTGAATATCGCCGATGTGACAACGCTGATCGACCACATCTTAAACCATTAAGACTCAACAAGTAAATTGATTCAAATTATAAATACAACGTAGGAAGAATAGTTTGCAATAACACGATGGGTGCAGCCTCTGCTATTGGGGCTGGGGCTGCATCTTTTTTAAAGAAAAAGAGGGCGAATGTTTAAGGTTTTAAAGAGGGCCCGAAAAATTGCAAAATCCTATCATAAGTTGTAACTTTGCAGTGAATGTTACGATATTTGTTTTTCGTGGTTACTTCCCAACGTCAAAAACATCAAAAAACCGCCATTCCATCGACGATTTTGAACAACAAATACAACAATAACGACACTATTAAACTCTATAATACTAACGATTATGAAAAAGACAATACTTATTTCTTTACTCGCCCTGCTGGGCATGTCCCAGGCAGTGGCACAGGAATACGAGTACGTCCCGTTCGTTCGCGAGGGCGTCAAATGGGTGTGTGATGCACCTAATATCGGCTACTGGCCGCAAGACTATCATCGTTATTACAACCTCGAGCTTAAAGGCGACACCGTCATTGACGGCAAGTGCTATAAAGCGATGCACAAGTATAGGGGCGATACCATCAACGAGGAAAATGACACAATCCCCGTTTATCTACGTGAAGAAAATAAAGTGGTGTATGGTATTGTACCTGACGGCAAAATCTATCCAGAGTTGCCTATTGGAATGAATAAATGGCCAGAAGCACAAGCAATTATCCAGAGTGGTCAAGAGTTTATTCTGTACGATTTCAATGACCCGATTAATTTCATCAAAAACAACGTTAGGTATCCTGTTCAAGGTGCTCCTCTTGGATTCTTTATTGATAAAGTAATCCCTGATCAGATAGTGGTTGCCGGAAAGAAGGTCAACCGTTATATTTTCGGATCATCGTGGTGTTTTATCGAAGGTATTGGCAGTGATGGCAGTGGTTCTGGTTATCCGTTATCAATTCATTATAATCACCTTAGTTACGTTATTGAGAACGGAGATACCATCTACAACTCTAAATATGAAGAGAGCTGTAAATATGAGGAAGAGGCCTATTGGTCTTATTTTGATGATGATGACGACAGAGAGTTGCCAATTCCACGCCAAGGGGTTCAATGGGTAAACGAACAGGTTACCGTTGACAACGGCGACACCACAAGCTATTACTACAAATACGAATTTCGTGGCTGCGAACCGCAAGGTTTCGCCCTATGCTACCACTATACAGGCGAGACTCTGGACAGTTCTCCAAACAAAAGCGTGTGGGCGCAATATCAAAGTTGGGATTATGGCCTTGATACGAGCAATGGAATGATACGTAATGATGTGCCATACAGGAAGGTCAAACGTGAGGGTAGGAACATGATGAGCTATTATTGCAATATGGGAGAGGATTATTGGGAAATGTATCATTTCCATAATTATCACACTACTGATATAGACTACTGTTATACTCCAAACTGGTATATTTATCATCAATTAGACAATTTCTTGAATCGAGAGAATCTAATTGAAGTAGAACCATTAATGATTGAGGGAATCGAATGCCATCGTTATGCCTATATTGGAGAGCAAGGCGACACACTGGCATACATCGTTCAGGGCATCGGTTTCGACAGCCGCAACATGGGTGACTTGTTGACTCCGTTTACTAAACAACCCAACCCTAATGCAAAGCATCAGGAATGGTGCGGTTTGAGCCATGTGGTCAAAGACGGCCAGATCATCTACAAAGGCATGCGTTATCGCTCAGGTGCTTTTGATGGCATCGACGAAGTGGTGGCCGAGCCACGGCCGCGTCAGTATGACGACAACTACTACAACCTGATGGGCCAGCCTGTGGGCAAGGACGTTCCCAGCGCACCCGGCATCTATATCCACCACGGCAAAAAAATTGTGGTCAGGTAATGTTCGCTTAAACGAGCGGTTTAATGCTTAGAGGGGACATCCGCGCGCCTGGCCATCTTGCCCAGGCGCAAGAGTCTAACCCCCTGGCTGTACCAACCATAGCGCTCGACCAGTACGGAACATTCACCATGGCCGAGGCCGAAGGCGGCGACGAGGAGTAATCTCCAACGCCAAACAAATCATCAAGGGCGGTTTCTCAATCATGAGAGGCCGCCTCTGTTTTTTCACCATCTTTTTCAATCAGATTTTTTTGTAGTGGTGATTTGGCCGTTTGATGAAATAGAAGTAAGTTTGCCTGTGAAATGGAATAATTGACATAGAGATATGAGAACAGGTGTTTTTTTCAAATATGTTGTGGTGTTGGTTGCTCTTGTTTTTATGGCTTCTTTAGCCCAGGCGCAAGAATCTAACCCCCTGGCGGTACCTGCAGTGACACTCGACCAGTACGGGACATTCACGGTGGCCGATTGCCCGACGACGCACGAGACACTGGAAGTGAAGCTGCTTGAGAACGAGAATAGGATTGACAAAATCCAGATTTTTGCCGAAGGGATGCTGATGCAGAGCCTCCCCATCAGGGAGGAAGACGCCATCACGCGTAACGAGGTGCATTTCCTTGACGCCAATTTCGACGGCAATGTCGATATCCTGATCGGTCCGGGCTGTAACCGTGAATACAGTGCCTTGATCATGTGGGACCGTGAGGAGAATTGCTGGGCGCGGGCCACCAATGACGGTTTCAGCATATTCAACGGTGACTTCTTCTACGACCCGAGCCGCATGGTGGTTTATCGCAGGACGTCAAGTTCGGCAGTTGAGACCACCTACACGATGATGATCTGGCAAGGCACCGACCTCCAGAGCGAGGAAACGTTCCTAATCATCGGCGACAGGTCCTGTTATGACAGTTACCATGTGACGCACCGCTACACCATCCGCAACTACTATTCTGACGAAGACATCATCAGCACCGACAATCCCAACGAGATTTTTGCCCCGTGGGACAGATGGATCAACTCTGATGAATAAAGC
>JBGURP010000015.1:0-4926 GCA_045132055.1 Bacteroidales bacterium | reverse complement strand
TAAAGTAACTATGTTTGTAATCCAAATGAAGAACGCTCTCAGGGGCTTGTCGGCCCCTGCCGCTTGGCAGACCCCCGAGAAGTTTTTCATATGAAATAAAAGCTACTGATATTTTTGGCTACATTTATTAGGCACAACATGTAATCAAAAACACAGTAGCTATGAGTACACAAAGTAAACCTTTTTCCTTCAAAGGTCAAAAGATTTTTGTCGGATTGGACGTACATCTAAAAAGTTGGTCGGTAACTGTTCTGTCAGAACAGGCCGTTCTAAAGAAGTTCACGCAGGATCCGAGCCCTGCTGCTTTGAACAAGTTTCTGACCAACACGTATCCGGATGCGGAGTATTATTCGGTCTACGAGGCCGGTTTTTGCGGGTTCTGGATACATTGGGAGTTGCATAATCTGGGGATTAACAACATCGTCGTGAACCCCGCGGATGTGCCAACGATGGCCGGTGAAAGGCTGCGGAAAACGGATGCTGTCGATAGTGGGAAGTTGGCGAGGAGTTTGCGCTCTGGAGAGTTGAAGGGTATATATGTTCCCGATAGCATCACAACCGAGATACGCTCTTTGATAAGATTGAGAGACTCATTGACGAAAGACCAGACACGTCATAAGAATCGGATCAAGGCCCATCTGCGCTATTTGGGGATCGAGATACCGGAAGAGTTCTGCCGTCCAGGAAGGACTTGGACAAACCGTTTTGTCCTCTGGCTTAAAAGCCTTGAACTGGAGACCGCCTATGGGAAAAAGACATTGGACCTGCTGATTGCTCAGTATGAGGATCTGCGAGGCCAACAATTGGAGATGATGAAAGAGCTTCGCGTACTATCGAGGTCGGAGCGCTTTGACGAACCTTTGCGGTTCCTGATGAGCGTCCCAGGGATTGGACAGTTAGCGGGTCTGACCATACTGTCGGAAGTTGACGACATATCACGATTTAAGGACGCAGCCCACTTTGCTTCCTTCGTGGGGTTGGTTCCTATGTGCTATTCCAGTGGAGAGCATGAAGGAACGGGGAATATCACTGTCCGCCGGCATGCAAAACTACGCTGGCTCATCGTAGAAGCCGCATGGATAGCTTCTCGTAAGGACCCTGTCCTTTCTGCCGCTTATGTCGAATACTGCCGATCCATGAAGCCAAGTAAGGCCATCATCAAGATTGCACGACGCCTGGTCAATCGTATTTATTTCGTGATGAAGCATCAGCAGCCATATGTCAACTGCTATGTCTCATAATGTGATAGAAATCCTGTCTGGTAAACAGACTTCCTTCGGGAGAGAGTACTTAAATTGGAATGCGGCTTTGTAGTCCGCTCAGCTAAAGTTTGTACCTCCCACCTCCGTAACCTAATGCAGATACTTGCGGCACTGGATTCAGATGTCCGCTTTGGGAAGTTTGTTTACCGAGGATTTTATGGGTCTCTTTTTGCATCGATCTCTACGAGACCGATGGATTGTTATTGTTACGCTCCAAATCAATCATTCGTAAAACAATTGATTTAGAGCGAGTTATTGAAAATGCTGAAAATATTTACTACTTTTATTTGGATTCCAACTGGGAATTCCAATTTATCGGTCTCTTTGGTTCTTTGGTCTGAAAGAAAAAAGTGGCCAAATGTGTCCATAAAATGGACTATTTGGCACTTCTATGGTGACAAAAAGCCCATCATCCCGGCACTGGTCCAAGCTTTGCAATATCCTTAGGCGTTCCGATGAGGAACCCGGACGGAAGGCCACGTAAGGACCCGAAACCGAAGAATGTTTAAAATGATTATGTTATGTTACCTACGATTAGAAGGAATCAAAGCTGGTTGCCTGACATCTTCAACGACTTCTTCGACAACAGCTGGATGGAAAGGACGAACTACACCGCTCCGGCCATCAATGTAATTGAAAACGAGAAAGAGTACGACGTGGAGCTGGCTGCTCCGGGTCTCACCAAGGAAGACTTCCAGGTCCATGTGGACGAGGACAACAACCTTGTCATCAACATGGAAAAGAAGGCCGAGAACCATGAGAAAAAACACCACGGAAGGTATCTACGCCGTGAATTCTCTTACGAGAAGTTCCAGCAGATGCTTACGCTTCCCGAGGATGCCGAGGTCGACAAGATTGAAGCCAAGGTGGAGCACGGTGTGCTGAATGTCCACATCCCCAAGAAGGAGAAAGTGGATGTCCAGAAGGCCGTCAAGCAGATTGAGATACAATAATCTCTGACGCCACAGTTATTGGTATAAAGGGCGCAGTCATGAAGGGCTGCGCCCTTTTTTACGCCAAAAGGTCAGTAGGGAAGTCGTGGACTGAGTTTTGCTGAGAACAAGTCAGTACAGAAAAGATACGTTTGAAAATGTTCAACAAACACGATATTTCACGCGATGCCTGCAGACCAGATACTTTTGGACAAGTTGGAGTCCTCTACTCTATAAACAGCTTGTGCTTTAGCTTGTATATTTTCAAGCTTTTTTTTGCTTTTCCCCGAATACACACCAGCGGACTAGCGGGATGCGGTGGAGGGCTTCATATAGGAGGGGGGAGAGGGTGAAGACGACTATGGTGAGAATTGCGTACATGGACCACGGGGGTAACTGGGTGTAGGTTTTCATCATGTATCCCAGGCTGGCAATTACCAGATAGTGAACTATATAGATGCCGTAGCTGGAGCGGGTCAAATAGGCGGCGAAAGCGCCTGTACGGTCAAACTTTGCCTTGAACCAGCCCATCATTGCAAGGCACATCAGCCAGCCGTACAAGCAATTCAGAGGGCTTCCCAGATATTGCGGCGAAGTATTGTCCTGGCCGAAGGTGGTGCCGACAAGGATTCCTCCGGAGACAACAGCACAGGCCATAAGCGGAATCCACGCCCTCCCAAGCTGAGCCTGCACCTCGTCGTGCGAGAATACGAAATACCCCAGCAGGAACGGGATCATGTAGAACAGGGGTTTGTACAGGTTCAGCAGGCCGTCCAGGCTTTGGGGCCGCGGGATCGTCTGCTCCCCTGCCCAGAACAGCACGCCCAGCATGATAATCCAGACGATGTTCGCCTTTCCGCACCAGGTCCAGAACTTGTCCCCGCGGTCCAGAGTCCTCACAAGCAGCAGCACCAGGCACAGCAGCCACAACACCTGGATGAACCACAGCGGGCCGATGCCGCTGACCGCCATGATGAAATATCGGCCCAGCGCGGGAATCCCGTCAAACACCCCCTGCCTTGCCGCCACGGCCGTATTGAAGTATCCCACCATCCAGTGGAATACCAGCAGACCCAGGGTCCCGGGGACCAGTAATTTCCGCGTACGCGCCTTGAACCAATCCCGGGCGGAATGCCTTTCCAACGAATATCGGGCACTGATGCCCGCAAGGATGAACAACAGCGGCATGAACCACGGGTACAGGATATACATCAGCACATCCTGATACTGCGGCACCTCAGGATACTCGCCAAACCCTCCGATTCCCCCAAAAACACCCTTGTTGTTGTAATAATAAACTACGTGGTACAGCAGTACCAGCAACACTGTCACCCAGCGGAGATTGTCAATCCAATGTTTTCTCATAAGACCAGCGATTTATATTTGGTTCGATTATTTACTCGCCGAAAGGTATTCTTTAAGCGCTTCCACATATTTACCAAAGGCTTCCTGGCCCGCGGGAGTAATCCTGCAGGTAGTACGGGGCATCTTGCCCTTGAAGCCCTTCTCCATGGTGATATATCCGGCAGTGGTGAGTTTGTCTATCTGCACGCTGAGGTTACCTGAGGTGGCCCCTGTCTGCCTTTTCAGATAGGTGAAATCGGCTTCATCCACTCCGGCCAGGATGCTCATCACCGCCAGCCGGAGTTCAGAATGAAGGAGCGGATCTAACTTGGGAAACATAGGCTACTTGTACTGTTGTTTTACAATAAGCCCTGTGGCTGCCAGGACGATCCCAGCAAATGTGAAGATGAACAATTGTTCGGCTTCTGCCTGGGCGATATAAAATATGGCCAGGCCTCCGATGCCGGTAATCCATCCGGCAATCTTTATCGTCCAGTTCTTGAGGACAATGCCGCTGATAGTTTCTGCTATTCCGAAGAGAAGGACAATCTGCGCTGTCAGAGTAGCCCCAAGGACAATTGCGGTAAGTTGACTGTCGCCAAGCAGGCTGTAAAGAACCGTGAACAGGGCGATAGAGCAGGCAAACACCCCGAATGATCCCCAGATGCCGCCGTTGATACGGCTGATGTAGTTCTCTGCGCGAGGTGCGGCGTCCTTGATTTTAATCCACCTGGCAAGGGGATAACCGATGGCGGGAAGCGCAAACCATAGATTGTTCCATACCGCCTTTCCAGTGGTTTTCCAGAGGGTGAAGACAAGAAGTGAGAATACTGTGAGCAGAATTCCCCACAAAACGAAGTATTTTCCGCTGCTACGAACAATATCCTTGCGGTTGTTGTTCATTGTTTCAGTGATGAGCGCCAGGCTTTCCTGAGCTGTCATTTCTTTGTTTTGTTCCATTGTATCAATTGTTTAACCATTTTTTGCGGATGGACGAAGCTGCGCTGTCTTCCCCTTCCACGTTGCAAATATAAACAAATTTACAATAAGAACCAAATTTTTGCGGTTTTAGTTGTATGGAGTAATGATCACCTTTAAGGGTTAGATAAATCGGAATTCCCAGTTGGAATCCAAATAAAAGGCAAAATATTTTTGACTTTTTTATTTAGCGCGCTCTAAATCAAGCATTTGCAAAATGGTTGATTTGGAGCGTAACAATAACGAACCATCGGTCTCGTAGAGATCGATGCAAAGGAGGCTCGTATAATCCTCGGTAAACAAACTTCCCAAAGCGGACATCTGTGGTCAGTGCCGCAAGTATCTGCATTAGGTTACTGAGGTGGGAGGTACAAACTTTAGCTGAGCGGACTACAAAGCCGCATTCCGAT
>JBGURP010000014.1:0-235125 GCA_045132055.1 Bacteroidales bacterium | reverse complement strand
ATCAAGGGCGGCAAGAAGTTCAAAGCCGTGCAAACCGGCGGTCCTTCCGGCGGCTGCTTGACCGAGAAGTTCCTCGACACCCCGATCGACTATGATAACCTCGTGGCTGCTGGCTCCATGATGGGCTCCGGCGGTATGATCGTCATGGACGAGACCTCCTGTATGGTTTCCGTGGCTAAGTTCTACCTCGACTTCACCGTGGAAGAGTCCTGCGGCAAGTGTTCTCCCTGCCGTATCGGTAACAAACGTCTGTGCGAAATCCTTGACAAGATCACCAAGGGCCAAGGCACCATGGAAGACCTTGACAAGCTCCGCAACCTGGCACACGTCATCAAAGACACGGCCCTTTGCGGTCTCGGCCAGACCTCCCCGAACCCGGTGTTGTCCACCATCGACAACTTCTGGGATGAGTACGTGGCCCACGTGGTTGACAAGAAATGTCCCGCCGGTCAGTGCAAGGCCCTGAAACAATACGTCATCGATCCTGAGAAGTGTAAAGGCTGTACCGCTTGCGCACGCAACTGTCCGGTCGGCGCTATCAGCGGAACGGTGAAGATGCCGCATGAAATCAACCAAGAACTCTGTATCAAGTGCGGTACCTGTATTGAAAAATGTAAGTTTAACGCAATTAGTATTAAATAGTTAAAGGGTATTAATATGGATATGATAAAATTAACAATAGACAATAGAGAAGTTGAAGTACCAAAAGGTACCACTATTCTTAAAGCCGCTCAAGGCATGGGTATCGATATTCCTACCCTTTGCCATTTCGAGCTGAACAACCTGGGCGTGCACAACAAACCCGGCGGATGCCGTATTTGTGTGGTGGAAGTGGCCGGTCGTCGTAACCTGGCTCCCGCCTGTGTCACCGAATGTATGCCCGACATGGTGGTGAGAACCAACTCCATGCGCGTGATCAACGCCCGCCGCACAGTCCTCGAGCTAATCCTCTCCGATCACCCGGCAGACTGTCTGCAATGTGCCAAGAACGGCAACTGCGAGTTGCAAGACCTCGCTGTCCGCTTCGGTATTCGTAAAAACCCGTTCATTGGACCGGAGCACGAGCAATCCTCCTATCAAATCGAGGTTTCCCCGTCCATCATCCGCGACATGAACAAGTGCGTCATGTGCCGTCGTTGCGAGACGATGTGTAACGAGATGCAGACCGTTGGCGCTCTGTCCGCCATCGAGCGTGGTTTCCCAGCAGTGGTTTCCACCGCTTTCAACCAGCATCTGGATCACTCACCGTGTACCTTCTGCGGCCAGTGCGTCGCTGTTTGTCCTGTGGGCGCTCTTACCGAGGTTGACCACACCGGCGCTGTTCTCCGCGCTATCGTGGACCCGAACAAGAAAACCGTCGTCCAAGTGGCTCCCGCCGTGCGTGTGGCTATCGGCGAAGAGTTCGGCATGGAACCCGGCACCATCGCTACTGGCAAGCTGACCGCCGCTTTGAAGGCTCTCGGCTTCGACTATGTATTCGATACCGACTGGTCCGCCGACTTGACAATTATGGAAGAAGGCACCGAACTTATCGGCCGTCTGACCAAATTCTTGGCTGGCGACAAGAGCGTTCCGCTTCCAATCCTCACCTCCTGCTGTCCTGCATGGGTAAACTTCTTCGAACATCAGTTCCCGGATATGAGAGATCTTCCTTCCACGGCAAAATCTCCTCAACAGATGTTCGGTGCTATCGCAAAATCCTATTTTGCTGAAAAGATTAACTGCAAGCGCGAAGACATGATCAGCGTGTCTGTGATGCCTTGCTTGGCCAAGAAATACGAAGTTGGCCGTGACGAGTTCAAGGTGAACGGCAATCCTGATGTAGATTACTCCATCTCCACCCGCGAGCTGGCTCGTCTCATCAAGATGGCCAACATCGACTTCAAATCCCTGCCGGATGCTGAATTTGACAGCCCGCTCGGTGAATCCACCGGTGCTGCTGTGATCTTCGGTACCACTGGCGGTGTGATCGAGGCTGCTGTCCGTACCGCTTACGAGGTTATCACCAAGAAACCGCTTCCGAAGATCGACTTCGAAGAGCTCCGTGGTTTGGAAGGTGTCCGTTCCGCTACCATCGATGTGGACGGTCTCAAGCTGAACATCGGTATCGCCCACGGTCTGAAGAACGCCCGTAAGCTGTTGGAAGACATCAAGGCCGGCAAGAGCAACTTCCATGCTATTGAGATTATGGCATGTCCTGGTGGTTGTATCGACGGCGCAGGCCAGCCGCTGCACCACGGTAATGCCGACATCATCAAGGCTCGTTGGGAGGCTATCTACCGTGCCGATAGAGAGATGCCGATCCGTAAATCCCACGAAAACCCGTCCATCCAAGCTATCTACAAAGAGTATCTGGGTGAACCTTGCGGTCACAAGTCTCACGAACTGCTGCACACGCACTATTTCGACAGACAGACCACCGTGGAAGTGGATTTAAACAAATAATTAATCTGAAAAAAGCATAAACATGGATAATAAGAAGATCATAATCAAAATGAAACCCGAAGTCAGGGAAAAAGTTATTGAGATCTGCAATAACTTCGGCAACAACCCTGGCGAGCTCATCAATGTCTTACATCAAACGCAGGACTTCCTCGGTTATCTGCCGGCAGAGGTTCAGGAGTTGATTGCGGAGAGACTGCACATGCCGACCGCCAAGGTTTACGGTGTGGTTTCCTTCTACGCATTCTTCACCATGACGCCGAAGGGCAAATACCCTGTATCCGTATGTATGGGTACCGCATGTTATGTGCGTGGTGGCGAGAAGATCCTGGACGCCTTCAAGAAAGAGTTGGGTGTGGAGGTTGGCCAAACCGATGCCAACGGTCTCTTCTCCCTCACCTCTTTGCGTTGCGTGGGTGCCTGCGGTCTGGCCCCTGTCGCCCTCGTTGACGGCAAGGTGTTCGGACGTCTGGCTCCTGCCATGGTCAAGGACATCGTGAAAGAATATCGCGAAATGGAGTAAACCTCAGCATATTCCAATAGAAGAGGCGGCCTTGCGGCCGCCTCTTCTTGTTTAAAATATCCCCTGCACAAATTCGGAGAAATAGACACGCCAGTTGCGCCAGGTGTGCCCGCCAATAGTCGTGCGCGCAGAATATTTCACTCCTTCGCGTTTCAGCTTCCTGCAAAAAGCAGTCATCTGCGGATGTAAAATATCACCGGAACCACCACTGATCCAATACTCGGAATAATGACTCACAGGAAGCTGCTGTTTGCCAATCACTGGTGAAAACAGACCCACCGCGGAAAAAGTGCTGTCGCACATGTTGGCCAAATTGGCCGATTGCTTGGCGCCCGCTGAAAGCCCGGCCACGGCACGGCTTCCCTGCCAATCGGCAAAACGGTATTTTTCCTTTAAGAATGCTTCCATTTCGGGAAAACAACGTTCAAATTCCTGATTCGACCATTGCGAAAAGTGAAGAATGTTTTTCAGAAGGCTTATATGCTCGTCTTGGCCCACAAAACACTCAGGGTTGGCATCGGGCATCACCAGAATCATGGGCTTCGCCTTTTGCTGCAAGATGAGATTCTCCAAAATCTGGGCAGCCTGGCCCCGGTCCATCCACGCCGTTTCGTTGCCGTTCAATCCGTGTAACAAATACAGCACAGGATAACTATCCGAACTTTTCGCATATTGTGGCGGCGTGTAAACCAGAATCCTCCGGCTTTTGCCTTCAGAATTTCTATGCAAAACAAGCGTATCCAATTTCCCCTGCATGACATCCCTGACATACAAATCGGCTTGCGGATTTCCGCGGACCACAAAAAAACTCCGTTTTTGGCTATACACGCGCACTGAGTCTGGGTTCGTGGGATCCAAGGACCATCCTTTTTCAGTAATGAATTGATACGTATAAACCTCTGGCGCCAACGGCGGCGTGGTATAGGACCAAACACCCGCGCTGTCCTTCAGCATCTTGATTTTATGGGCACCTTCTGACTTAACGATTGTCTTTTGCTGTCTCAAATCGCAATCACATAATAACTTAACCTTCTTGGCGGTTGAATCTACATAGCGGAAAGTCACGGAACCATCCTGATTGATGCGCGAAATCCCGAATCCGGAAACTTGAGCGGAGAGCAGAAGATAACTATAGCACAACAGGCTAAAAAACAGTGTTTTATAAAAAAGATCTCTTATTCGTCTCATAATCTGATATTGCTTCGTTCCAGTAGATGTACAGAGCGACAGTTACATTAACCATGCATTAACGACACACCGCCAATATTATTGTTTGGGTGGTCGGCGCAACCATACTCTGCTCACCCTGCATCCATAATTCTCTGCCACCTCCGCCAACGGCATGAAGCGCACCGTGGTATTAGGCGACCGTGCGAGAAATCACGCATCAATACACCAATCGAATATTGTCGCACCAGACCACATTGCCTGGACAGCCGACAAACGGCTCTTGGCAGCCTGCAGAAATCTGTAATATCAGATGGGTGGGTGTCGCATCCGCCTTATATCCGATCTCTTGTATAGGAACCATCTTCCCTTTCGAGTTGCGAGCCATGAAGCGGTTCTTGGACAGTTTCTCCCAAGATTTATAATCGGATAATTTGGTAATGTCACCATAGCGGATGGGCAGGCGGTGGTTGTTCTGCCAGTTGGGGATGCTTTTGGTGATGTGTTCCGATGCCGTACCGACGCGGTAGGCAAAGATGTTGCCGTCGGCATCTTCCCAGCGGTGCTGCAGGAAAAACACAATCTCACCCGCATCATGCCCTTGGATGGTGGTCACTTTAGTGGAACCTGTGGCCTTCACCATTGGCTTGCCTTGCTGGATAACAGCCTTGTAATCGAGCATCAACGCTACGGGTTTTTTCGTGAATGGGATGCCCATATCAATAGCCTTTATCGGCACTTTGCAGCCCTCTAACGTCACTGGGTCAAGGAGACGGCCGGTAAACAGACTGCCCGTTGCAAGAGCCTTGAGGTCAATACCGACAGCTGTAACCGTCTGCAATGTAGTTTGGAGGCGGCAGCAATAGCCATTCCCGCGCCGCTCCGGCGTGACTGACACGGCGGCTTTTTCCACCCCGCAAACCTTGGCATACGCATTGCTTGTCCCCCACGGCGAACCATTTTTGCCGTACAGATAAGGTTTGTTCTGGCGGATAGTGTCCGTTTTGGCGATAACGTACAGGGCGCGAGTCTTGCCGCCCAGCAAAAACGACTCCTTGATATATCGCACCGTCCAGGAATCCATTTTGCCGTAAGGCAGGTATTCGATTTTCTCTTGGGCGTGAAGACACAAGGCCAGGGTTGACAATACAAGCAACAATCTGAATTTCATTGTTTTAGTTTTTGTCTTTACTAGACAATGCGTTCTGATCAGCGATTTCCTCGTTCAACATCTCCTCGAACATACGAACAGAATTGGACAGACTGTACGTTTTGGCTGCCTTCGCATAGATCTTCTCCATGTATTCGCGCTCTTTGGGATTGTCAAGCCAGTAGTCGATTGCACGGGCAAGATCTTTCGGGTTGCCCGGCAGGAACAGAGAGCGATTGTCCAACGCGAACTGTGGGGTGGCACTAACCTTCGAATTGGCGATTATAGGCACCAATCCTGTCGCAAAAGCCTCAATACACGAAATTGCTTCGCTCTCCATATCGCTGGCATGCACATACAGGTCGCATTGCAGAAGCAGGTCGATTAGTTCTTTTTGGCCAACATACACGAACTGCGGCGGATAGGTCAACTGTCTGCCCAATTTCACATAATTGTCATATTCCGGTCCTTTGCCAGCAAAAACCAGCTGTATTTTGTCTGCATATTTGGAATATTTCACGGCATTGATGATGACATCCTGGCGTTTTTCCTGTGCAAGACGGCCAATCATCATAATCACAATCTTGTCTTGGTATTCCGGCAACTTCGGTGGTCTGCTCTGATCAATCTTTATTTTCCCTGCCGCCATGAATGTATCCTGAATACCGTTGCTAATTGCATGGATTTTCGCCTTGTAGCCACGCTCCTCCAACATTCTTTTCATGAACTGCGACGGCACATGCACATGGCGAAACTTGTAGTAATGCCAGTCACGGAAATTACGGTAACTCATATTCTGTATCCATTGCACTTTCCCCAAGCCCACTGAAGACCATAGGTTTTCGGGCTGGATATGGAATGCCCCCGTGTTCGGTTTCCCAATCTTTGCAGCATAACTGCTTGCCACCATTTCAAGCGCGAAAGGCATAAAACTGTGCACAATATCCGCCCATTCGACCGCCTCGCGGATAACAGGTTTCGACTTGGACAGAACATCACCAAATGTGAAACCGTGTTTCTTTACCAGCGGATTAAACAATGGTACTTTATATTCCGACACAATGTACTTCCCAGTCACCTCAACTGGCAATGCCACGCCTTTCTCATCTGTCTCCTGGGGGTCAGCACATAATATCCGTACCTCATGGCCACGCCGCCTCAATTCCCCAGCAAAACGTTGCGCCGAGATGCTCGTTCCGTTGTTATTGGTTTCGTAAGTGTCTATGACAAAGAGGATTTTCATAAAAAAGTATCGTTGGATTATTTGGATTGCAAAAATACATCTTTTCATGTAAAACATGGTGTTCTTATCTATAATATTATTGTCCAATTTTCCATATTATGATTTTTCATTTTTCTAAAAAATTGTGTACTTTTGCACATTGAAATTGTTCTAAATCTCATCTCATTGAATCTTCCGAAACAGATAGAAGTGTTACCCGTATTAGAGAATATCGACCAAAAATCGAACTTATTCTGTTTTGGCGATGAGTTGCAGTTATCAGTGTTGGAAGGTTCGGCAACATCGTTGCCTGAATATTTCCAAACCGCCGTTTATGCGTTAAACCTTCATGTACAAGGTCGGATGACGGTCAGCATCAACCATCAAATCTACCAAGTTGAGGCACCCTGTTTCTCGTCGATTCTGATCAGCCAACCCATTAAAGTTATTGAATCGAGCGATGACCATTTGCAGTATGTGCTGAGCTTTTCGCCGAAGTTTGCCGAAGACCTCCATCTGCAATTGACAGGCAACGCCCATGTGAGGGCGTATATGCGCCCAGTGTTTCCGATGACGGAGCCGCAGATGCAGGTGGCGGTGCACTACATCGAACTGCTGCGTGAAGTAATCGAAACCTCTGACGCGGATAACACCCGCGAAGTAGCACTTGATTTGGTGCGCTCAATGGTGAACATCGTATATGGATTGTACGACAAGTCCTTTTCGGACCACTACCAGCTCACGCACCCTGAGGAGTTGACAGGACGTTTCCTCTCCTTAGTGGAACAACACTGTCAAGAACACCGCAATCTTGACTGGTACGCTTCCGAAATATGCCTGTCTCCCAAGTATTTGGCCAACGTAATCAAACAAGTCACGGGTCGCACAACAGGTGAGTGCATTACCTATAACCTTGTCAAACAGGCTAAATCGCTGCTGTTAGCCACCACGCTTACCATACAGGAAATTTCCGACCGCCTCGGTTTCAAGAACCAGAGCCACTTCGGCACCTTCTTCCGCCGGGAGGTGGGGATAGGTCCGAAAGCGTTCCGAAACAGGAAATTATAGCGAACAGGATAACTACAATTGAAGCAAAACAATTTGCTGGAAAATAGAACAATATTTGTGGCAGATGGGACTTGCAAGGAATTGGAATAATCTGTAATTATTGCGCTTTAATTAATAAATATATGTTTAATATGAAAAGAATCTTTACATTTTCTCTTCTGACACTGATGGTTTTCTGCGCCGTGGCGCAAAACATCACCCTCACCTTCACCGGGCGTGATGACAACAGCCGTTATATGCAATTGAACCGCGTGGTCGTCATCAACCATACCCAAGGATGGCAGAAGACCATCCTTTGGCCCGACACCACCCTGACCATGCAAAAGAATATTGGAATCGCCCCCATAGGGAAGGATGATTATTCGCCCTTGCAATTGTCACAAAACAACCCTAACCCGTTCAACGGCACTACCGATGTGATGTTGACAACAGCCAATGAAGGCACGTTGACGATGGAAATCACCGACATGAACGGACGCGTGATTGCTAAGACGCACGACCGTGTGTCCCAACCTGCCGGCACGCACCATGTTCGCGTTACCCTGTCCTCCATGGGCACCTACGTTTTGACCGCACATCAAAACGGAAAAACCACATCCATCAAAATGTTGTGTAACGAGGGTGGCGGAAAGAACCGCATCGAAATTTTGGGCACCGTAGAGACGCACGGCCGTACGTCTATACAACAACCCAACGTCCCCAACCCTGGCGACATTATGGAATACGTGGGTTACGCCACCGTCAACAACACGGAGGTGGAAAGCCAGCACATCGTCAAGATGCAGAACGATTCTCAAATCCTCACCTTGCTGTTTGACGGGATGCGTGAACGGAAAGCCAAGACTCCGACAAAGAATGAGTCCGACGACTTCCGCGTAGCCCTCTCATTGAGTCCCTTCTCCTTGAACCAGTTCCAAAAAGGATATTCTTTTGTGGTCGGAGACAAGACGGCAGCAACACCTGAAGAGTTGCAGGCTATTTACCGCGAGCTTGGTTCCACGGAAATGTATGTCCGCGTGGCCACCAAGCGGCATGTCACCGCAGAAGACCTTGTAGATGGCGTTCCCGATGAAAATGCCAACGTGCACACGTTTGACCAAGCCATCCGTCTGTGTCAGATTGCAAAAGCATTAGATATGCCCATCAACCCGGAAATCATGTGCGCCTACACCTACATGGACATGGACAAGCAACAGGCGCCGCGCTTTGACGAGTATCCGGAATTCAACTACCTGATGAATGGAAAAGCTTGGGAGGAATTGACCCTCGATGAAATCTGTGTGGTACTGGAAGCATACGGCGAATTTGTAGCCGAGGCCATTCTCAACACAGGTTGCACCGTGGAGAACTGGAATCTCGGCAACGAGGCCAATTTCGGTTTCGCCGGCATCAGCATGGGACTGAAAACCGCTGTGGATCCCAAACTGGAAAAAGCCGGAACCCTCAAGAAATACACGGCACCGGTGTTTGCACGCGGTTGGCTGAAGAAACATGTGTGGAAACACGATGCACAAGCCTACGCTGCGGTGAAAAGAGGCATTTTGAACGCTTACGCAAAACTGGGCAAAGATGCTTCCAATGTCAAATTCTCGACACACATCGCCACTGTGGTTTTCCCGGCAAGTTGCAGCGTAGCCTTCTTCAAATACATGAAACAGAACGGCTATGAGATGGAAACCGCCGGTATCAGCTACTATCCCAGTGCCCCGTCCATGTCGTTGAACAAGAAGGGGCTTTTGAAAAACACGGTCAAGAAAATCAACAAAAAATGCGGGCTTAACGTGTTCATCGGCGAGTTTTCCTATCCGTCGGGCAAGATGGACGGACCTTTTGCCGGATGGAACAAGAAGGTAAAGGGCTACAAACACGACCAGAATGGTCAGGCCAACATCTACGCCGACGTAGTGAAATGGGGCAAGGCTAACGGCATGGCGGGCATCCGCTACTGGGCTCCTGACTACGAGGGTTGGTATGCCATGTCGATGTTCGAATTCTCGAACCAGAAAGGCACGGCCAAAACCATCCTGACGACACACAAGGAGATACTGGAGAAATAGAGATCAAGTTTCCTTGGATAATCATTAGGCTTGGGGAAGAAACAACATTTTTTCTTACCTTTGCGGCCAGTTTAGAATCAAAAAACGCAAAGAATGAAAAAGTATCTTCTCCAAGCCTTTTGTATCTTCTGCCTGGCCCTCATCACCTTCTCCTGCCAACAGAAGAAGACCTTCACCGAAAATCCCGACATGGAGTACCGCACATTAGGCAGCACCGGCCTGCGCGTAGGTGTGATAGGCCTCGGCTGCGGCGGCTTTGACGAAATCGACTCCGCCACCTCGCGCGAGCTGGTGACCTACGCCCTCGACCACGGCATGAACTACATGGACATCTACGACGCCAACCCCAAGGTGCGCAGCAACATCGGCTATGGGCTCGGCGACCGCCGCGAGGAGATGATCATCCAAGGCCACATCGGCTGCTGGTGGAACGGCGATAGCTACGAACGCACCCGCGACGTGGAGAAATGCAAAAAGGGCTTTGAAGACCTGCTCACCCGCCTGAACACCGACTACATAGACATCGGCATGATGCACATCTTCGACAAAATGGAAGAATGGGAAGCGGTGCAAGGCAGTGATTATCTGCAATATGTCAAGGATTTGAAATCACAAGGCAAGATCAAGCATATCGGAGTGAGCAGTCACAATGCCGAGGTGGCCCTCGCCATCGCCAAGAGCGGCCTGGTGGAGGTCATCATGTTCAGCCTCAACCCTGCCTTCGACCGCGTGGCGTCGGGCAACAATCCTTGGGATCCAACCTCATTTGACAACATGTTGCCGGGCATTGACCCTGTGCGCGTGGAGTTGTACGATTATTGCGCACAGCACAACATCGCCATCACAGTGATGAAGACCTTCGGTGGCCGCGACCGCCTGCTGGATGCGGAGAAATCGCCCTTGAAGGTGGCGCTCTCCCGCGAGCAGTGCATTGCCTACGTGCTGGCCAAGCCGTGCGTGGCTACGGTTTTGTGCACCATTGACAATGCCAGCAAGGTGGATGAATATTTGCACTACAACAAAGCCAGCGACGAGGAGAAAGATTACAATGCTGTATTGAACAAGCCTACCGCGCAAGCGGAATCTGGCAAGGGCAGCTGCACATACTGCAAACACTGCGCCCCCTGCCCTGCAGGCATTGACATTGCCGAGGTAAACCATTTGTTGGACAAAGCCAACTTGGCGGGCGAGGTGAGTGACGAGTTGGCCGCCGAATACAAGTTGTTGGCGCACCACGCGGGCGAGTGCACCGGGTGCGGCGCGTGCGAGGGGCGATGCCCCTTCGACGTACCCGTGCGCGAAAAGATGAAAGAGGCCGTGAAGGTGTTTGGGTATTAACATTGGGAAAAGGTTTATAAAAAAATCCTCCTGCTGATTGTGTGAATTAACACGGTTTCTATCACATAATCAAGTTTCTTCTGTATTCAAGAATTTTGTGTACCTTTGCCACGGCAAATGACACATGGAGTCTTCCAACGGGAATTTGCTGTTAAACAACCCCGCGAAGGAATAATGCAGATAGTGGAAAACATTCCTGACGGACAACATAACAGCCTGGCTGTCAATGCAGAAAAACAGATTTCTGTGCGTTCCGGTTTTGAAAAATCCAGAATCGGGAAGTCGGTAGGGTATGCGCTGCACCCAGACAAGCTCTACTGGTTCCCGATACGGGCCACTTACCATCGCGCGCAGAAGGTTTACAACAAGCTGGTGGACATCAACAACGGTGGTTTTGAGCTTTATCTTCCGGTATTACGTCGGATTGAATATATCAATGAAGGTGCAAAAAAGCCAGTACAGCAGATCAGGGAAGAACCTTTGGACAAGGGGCTGTTGTTCTTGAGAACCACACTCGGCGAATTTCGAGAATTGTTGCAGTATCCGTCACTGGTGCCTGGTTTGACGCCATACTACAACCATTTTTCCACCAGCAAGTCAGGCAAAAACGAATACCTGACCGTCCCCGACCGGCAGATGGAGAGCTTCAAAATCATTGTGGAGTCCCGCAACAAGGACATCATCGTCAATCAGAAGGAGATGCCGCAGCTTATCGAGGGCGACACGGTGATGGTCACCGACGGTCCTTTTGCCGGCGTGGAGGGTGTTGTGATGAAATTCAAGCACCAGAAGCGCGTTTTCGTGGAGTTGAAAGGCGTGGGCCGTTATGCCACGGCGTACGTGCCGGGGGCGTGGCTGAAAATAATTGAAAATTAAGAATTGAGAATTGATTACACTATACTCCTCTCCTCCTTTACTCCTCTAACTCCTAACTACTAACTACTAACTCTCTCATGGGAATCATCGCCAGACAAAGCATCAAAGGAACCATCGCCACCTATATTGGGGTGGCCATTGGTTTTGTGACCACCTTCTTCATTCTCACGTCGTACCTGACGGCGGAGGAGGTGGGCCTTACCCGTGTGCTGGTGGATGCCGCCACGCTCTTCAGCTCGCTGGCGCTGATGGGCACTAGCTCTTCCACTCTGCGGTTCTATCCCCATTTCAAGGACGACAGCCGCAACCAGCAGGGACTCTACTTCTGGACGTTGGTCATTCCGTTTGTCGGGTTTCTGTTGTTTCTACTTGTATTTCTCGCTTTTAAAGGATTGATAATCCGTGCATTTGAAGACAATTCCCCTCTATTTGTCAACTATGTCTATTTCACGCTCCCGATGGCCTTTTTCATGCTGTATATGTGTGTGTGCGAGACAAATGCGACAATATTGGAGAGGGTGGCGGTTCCTCGTATTATTCGTGAGGTTTTTATTCGTGTCGGCCTATTGTTAGGTTATCTGCTCTATGGCTTATGGCATGTGATAAACTTGGATGGGCTGGTGATTGTCTTTTGCGCGACGTATGGACTTGGAGCATTACTGAACTTCTGTTATCTTCTTTTCTCACAGAAGATCTCTTTTAAACCCGATTTCAGTAACATTACGCCGGAGCTGCGCCGTGATTTCCTATTGTACACGTTGTTTCTGATTACGGCGGCATTGGTGGGAAGTGTGATGCCCACGCTCAGCAGTTTCTTTATCAGTGCCAAGATGGGACTGATGTTCACAGGTGTGTATGCCATTGCCAACTACATTGCCACGATGGTGGAGATTCCGTCGCGGTCGTTGAATGCCATTGTACAGCCGCGCATTGCGGTGGCGTTGCGGGCCACACCGCCCGATTTGCCGACGGCCACCCGACTCTACCAGCAGGTGTCACTCAACCAGCTGTTGGTGGGCATGGTCATTCTGATTCTGATATGGATCAACATTGACCTCTTTTTCGATATTCTGCCTAATGGCGAGCAGTACGCGGCCGGCAAGTGGGTGGTATTGATACTGGCTACCTCCAAATTGATTACGTCGGCCTTTGCCATTGGAGGTTCTGCGCTCAGCTATACCCGATGGTACTATACCTCGCTGATTTTCACGCTGATCCTGATGGTGTCGTCCATCTTCCTGAACAACTACCTGATTCCGATTTGCGGCATTGAGGGTGGTGCGTGGGCCACGTTGGGCTCCAACGTCATCTATTTTATCTTGTTGCTGCTGTATGTCAAGTGGCGGGTGGGCACCTATCCGTTCAGCTGGGCACAGCTCAAAGTGTTAGCAGTGGGTGCACTGATGTTTGCTCTCAACTATCTGATATTCTTTGTAGTGGGCAAAGTTGTTCCTGATCCTTCATTGGCATTCCGGGTAGTGGAGGGAGTTGTCCGCACGGGCATCGTGGCGGTGGCCGGCCTGCTGGCAGTATATTACGGCAATGTCTCGCCGGACGTGAACGAGCTGATACGGAAAAGGGTGAGGAAACTGAAAATTGAAAGGTGAAAACGGAAAATGTAGAGACGTGCTGCAGCGCCCAGACAAGGGCGGCTGGTGGAAGGTGGGAGAGGGACAATAAATATTTTCAGAAAATGTTAAAAATAAGAAAAATAGTTGTATATTTGCAGCGCCGTTTCTTCCCGTGTCAAATGTGGGAGTTTCTCCAAAGTTAGGAAATTGAGGGTGATATTAGGAGTCTAAATCTTATGGAAATAAAGAGTTTATGAAATATATAGCGAGTGAAAAACAGTTTTGGGCAGAAGGAAGTGGATTGCTCCCTATTCGTCTGTCGCCTGATAGTGACGCCAAGCAATATATCCTTTTGGATGGTGGCCTTTATGATTTTTGTCTTGATCTGACTGGAGAATCCGATTCTGCCGATAATTATTATTCAGCCGCATGGTCGTCAGATGTGAAGAATTACGTTTCAGTTCATAAGGATGAGGCTACAGTGTATAACTGGAGCAGACAACAGCCAGAATCTGTGCCTTTGAGAGTTGTTCAGGATAAGTTTCCTGCATTCTTGAGGATATTGAATTCCACTAGTTTTAAAACATCTGACGATGTCACTCCATTTATCCTTGGCTTGTTTTCGCGGTTACGTAATCTCACGCGAGAACAGCGGGAGCCTATAGAAGCACTCAATTTGCTTTTTAAATTGCTTGTCACATTAAAAGAAGAGAATCTTTCACAGAAGGTTTGCGACCAGTGGGGAATTATAAATATTGATGAACCTGTTGGATTTGAAAATTTGCAGGCTGCAATACGACAGGGCGTTCGGCGAATAACCCCTAATCTTGATTATATTCTTCGTCATGGTTCGGGTCCATTGTTTGAGACTGCTCACCGTGAAGCTCTGTTTTTTGACTCTCAGTTTGATTTGTTTGAAGGAGTATCTTCAAACCTTGGTTATTCCCCACAGCCTAAATACACAGAAATCCATTATACTCCCCGTTATTTGGTAAGGAGTATTGTTGAAAATGCGATTAAATGTCTCGACCTGAATCGGCCGAACTTGACTGTCCTTGATCCGGCATGTGGCTCTGGTACATTTCTCCAGGAAGTTCTTAAGCAGCTCAGGGAAAGTGAATATCATGGAAATCTTCACATCAAAGGATTTGATACCTCAATGATGGCAGTGCAGACGGCTAGGTTTTTATTGAACTATGAGAATCGACAGCAATGGAACAATAGAATTACTATTGACATTTGTCATAAAGATTCGTTGATTGAAAATTGGGGAGAAAATGACCTTATACTAATGAATCCCCCCTTCATATCGTCAGAGCTTATTCGAGATAAAATCACTAAACAGAACGTTAATGAAATATTGGCGGACATGCAAATGAAGAAACGTCCGAATATGGCTGCTGCTTTTTTCTATAAGGCTGTTCAAGCATTGAGTTTGGAAGGTGTTTTAGGAGCTGTCTTGCCTTCATCCATATTTATACAAGAACAATATCATCGTCTGCGTAATACTGTAAGGGAAATTGTAAAGTTGGAGACCGTTGCCCAGCTTGGCAATTTTGTTTTTAGCGATGCATTGACGGATACTAGTTTTGTTCTGGCAAGAAAACAGAATGATAACGCATTCATCCCATTAAATATCTGGTGCAGCAATTATGAGCAAAGTGCTTTTGAGGCTATAAAGGGTTGGAGAAAAATGCAATACGACAATGTTTCTCAGCGTATCAATGAGAATTTTAATATATACACTCCCTCACATTTTCCTATAATAAAGGATAGTTGGAAAGTTTTGCCCCAAAAAGATGATATATTCTCACAAGAAATTAAGAAAAGAGAACAGAGTGGTGACTTAAAGCCATTGTCTAATATTTTTAATGTGCGTCAGGGGGTTATCAAGGGGAATAGGAATCTGTTTGAGATATACAAAGATGAACACGGGCATTTGCCCAAGTCTGAAAAATGCCTCTTTCGTCCGGTCGCTTCATCTCAAACCATAGAATACGGATCCGTGAAAGAAGAACGGTATATATGGTATCCATATTCTTCGTCTGGACTTCAAATTCATACAGAAGAGGAACTCGCCCAATATAAATGGTCATACAAATGGTTGTCCTCTCACAAGGAAGTGTTGCTTTCACGAAAGGGAGTGAGCAAATGGTGGGATTTGACACGCTCTCGATATGAATTGTTCAGCCGCAAAGAGACCATGCTTTGTTCAAAACGGTCTGGTGGGGCACATTCATTCGCTCTCGCATCGGGAGAGTTTGTTGTAGAGGAAGGTAATGTGTTTATCTTCAGGAGTCAGAGGTATTGCGAGGAGGATAAGTACTTTTATTTAGCATTCTTTTCCAGTTCTGTTTTTCAGAGGATGCTAACCATATTCGCTCGTCCGCTTAAAGCAGGTTATGACCTCGGAAATATTCAAATTAAAAATATTCCCATTGTTGATGTGTGTGAGCCCGGTATCAGGGGAAGTGAAGAATACTGTAAACTTGTTGAGTATGGTCGTGAATATGCGGCAGGCTGCAGAGGCCGTCGTGAGTATTTTGACAAATACGTTTTAGCATTTTATCGTTAATATGGCTAAAAAAGAGAAACGTACACTTCGAGAGCATGTGGTTATGTTGTTGAACGACAGCTTCTGTAAAGCCGTTAATGTGAGATTTAGCAATGATTTTGATGGTTCAATTGTAAGTGTTGGTTCGAAAAAAGCCATCAATAGCTTTGATAATGACCGAAAAGAAATAGAGGCAACTTGTTGGTTTGACCAGTATTGTTTCTTTATACGTATTCGTTTTCTCTTCAATGATGAGAAGAAAGAGAAGCCTTTTGTGACTGTTTCTTTTTTTCAGGATATGGGATATCAGCTAAAACAGTTGTTCCGTGCAGAATGGGACAGTTTTCCTGCAAACGACCAATACAACCATCCACAACCACATTGGCATTTCACAGCGCAGTTGAGCGATAAAACGTCTTTCAGCGATCTAAATAATGAGGAGGAAGAGGGAGTTTTCAACGAATTAATGGGGAACTCAAGGAGCATTAATCTTGATAGAATGCATTTCGCAATGGCAGGACAATGGCATAAAGATGCCGAGATGATTAATCCGATTGTTGATGCAGAGGATTTGGTAACTTGGATGATACATTTGTTTGAGCACGTCCAACAAGAGTTGAGGAATAAGGATAGAAAAAGAGAACAAGTAGTTTGAAGTTTTTTTTGTGGGAATAAAGAATTAGAAAGTGTAAAAGTTGTTTTTTGCCTTATTGTACTTTGTCCTTTATATGTCTAGCGGTCATTCCTCTATTGAGATTGGTATGGTGTAAGTGCATGGAAAAAAGTGTGTGTATTAAACTGTTGAGACGAGTGAAAGTACGTGGGAGATAGAGTGATGAATGTAATAACGCACTATACAATACAGCAGCGGTACAGTCCAAAGACTATAGAAAGTTAGTCTCTGAGATTGTTCATCATGATGACCGGAATGGTGAGATAAATGGTGAGATAAATGGTGAGATAAATTCTCTTAGCGGTAGTCTTAGAGAAGTGTATATGATTGTGAAAAATAATCCTGGAATAAAGATAAAGAAAGTGGCCGAACTGCGGAAGAAGTCTGAATCGACAGCGGCAAAGCAGTTGGCTGACCTAAAGAAGAAGCGCTTGGTTGAATACCGTAGCACGAATAAGACCGGCGGGGTACTATGTGATACAACACGAACGTATGGCCGATAGGTATTGATTTTCCTCTCTTGGACGAAGTGATGCGTGACTTCCCCGTTGCACAGTGAATGATGACCAGAAAGATTGTAATTTGCAGAAGTAATTGAGCTATAAAGTGCAATTCTTTCAGACTTTGTTTAATGGGACTTCGCAAGGTCTGAAGGTGTGAAGAGAAAAAAGAAAGTAGAATTTCCCAATATAATTCATCCAAGGGAGAAATGAGTTTAGTAACCAGTCAAGATAGCATTGGCGATTCAGGAGAACATTTTGTTACCGGCTTATTGATGACCAAAGGGTTGTTCATTGCAAAATTATTTGGTGGCAAAACACCTTCTTTTGATATTTTTGCTATGATTAATGATGAGAATACTCCATTCCCACTATTAATACAGGTGAAAACCACAGAAAAGCAAAAACAACGTTATAACAAAACCAGTACCAGAATCAACACCCCGGTTTCAAGTGATACGATAAAAGAACTGGCTTCAATGCCAATTCCTACATATGTGGCAGGTTATGACTTACAAGGCCAAATTCTGTACATAGCTCCAGTATTTTCTGGAAAAGAACATTATCCCTCTATACCAGTAAAACATAGACTTCCTTTAGACAACCAGACGGTAGTTGAAAATGAGCTAATGCAATTAAGGGATGATGTGGTAAATTTTTTTAAAAGCAAGAATCTTGATATAAAAAAATACAAACAGTCTTACATGTCGAAATTATGATTGAGAATGTTGGCAAAGAACGAGAAAATCATTTAGTGACAGCTTCTCTTTTGCAAATTGAGCCCGATCTGCGAATTGAGATGGTGAGGAATGGATTATTTGATTTGCTTGTAGAACTACCTATTGACGGAGCAAAATTTTGTGTTGTTACTTGGCCTTCCAGAGCTGTTAATACACAGGACTTCTCAGAATATTTAGCTTCAGTTAAGGATAATATTGACATTATTGATGGAAACCCATTGGTAATAGCTTGGTTTGATGAACATAAAGGCCTTATTATAGATACTCTTGTGGAATGGTTTTATGGTGAATACATAATAAAAACAAATCCATGTCCTTGGCATCTTTCAGCAGATAATATAATTCATTTTTTTGATTACATTAGAAAACAGGATTCAACTGTAAGGATACTACAAAATGGCGAAATAAGAATTGTTAAGAAAATAATTCTGAATGAGGACCGAAATAATATTCAGAGTAAAGCTGAACTAGTTTATTTGAGAGACTTTACTCCCAAATACAAAATGAATCCAAAACCAGTTCAAAATTATCAAGAGCGCTTTTACAGGAATATTAATGGGCAACCACTGAATGAATATCCGCACGATTTTTTGGATGACTCTATTCTCAAGGCAGTAAAAACTGTTTATCCTAATGTAAATGTGTTTAATGATTTATTAATAACGAATTCTGACTATCGTGCTCTTTTACGGTATAGAAACTATCAACGCGAATACGCTGAATTTAGTTTTCTTCCAGATATAAGCAACATGCCAACTGAGCTATATCCATATTTGGGGAGGATAGAGGGCGCGCGGGTTAGAATAGAAATATTCATGCTATTGAGATCTAGCAGGAATGCGTTTGCAAATGAAGGATTTGATCTTCGATTCCCAATGTTAGGATGGTTTGATACTTTAAGTCAGATTATGAGCCAGCTTAATACATTACACAATGTTGGAGATATGATTAATAGAGTATAGTAGCTTTTTTTCTACCATTACGTGTAGGTGTCTGTAAGGAGCTGCTCATGAATCTGTGCATTTGATTGCTCAAATACAGCCATGCAGTGGCGGGAACTGATTGGGTGGCGCTTGAAGACTGAATGTAGAGCTTACAATTGATGCTGATGAATGATGGTAATAACACAAATCAAAATTTATAATTTTATAAATAAGTGTTTGATTCATAAAATGTAGTATTTTTGTACACCATACTTTTCCGACCTTATATATTGGGACTTCGCAAGGTCTAGAGGTGTGGCGTGGAAAAGATTAAATAGAAGTTCCCATTAAATAATATGTCAACAATAATAGAGTGGATACAAGAACATATGCTGATTATTATAGGTGACCTGTGGACTGTTCAACTATCCTTAATCGGCATCACTGTATCTGTAATGGCATTGCTGTTTGCTTCCCATGTGGGAAAGGTTGAAACCCATCGACATATCAGTAAAAGTAAGAATATAAACAATGAGCTGTTGAGCTTATATCTCTTAAATGGCATTAAGACTTTTGACCGATTGAATGGAAAGGTTGTGCCGGTATTTATCTGTGCTTGCTATCTGTTTGGTTATTCATGTGTAGTGAAGTATATCAGTTGTATAGATGTGTTATTTTGGTTGGGGCTTGCCGACCTGCTTCTCACTGTAGTTATGTTAGTGTGGATTTTCTTTGTAATAATGCGTGTGGTGAGACAATATAAGGAAGAAGTTAAATAAAATTTTTTTCATACTATGGTTGCTGATTTTTCATTTCTAGATAGCTTTACAGAAGAAGTTCAAGATAAGTTGAAACGGTCGTTACTGGAATGTTCACTTCTCTTTCACTCAAGTAATCCCTTTGTTGCGGGAATTGATAAAAGCGACATTCTCAGTAAGAGCATCTTTGCCATCATCGTAGATTGTGAAGGCATTGCTACCTTAGAATCAATCTCTACTGCTTACCTGCAACGTTTTGGGAAAGCAATAGAGAGCAATGTCCTCAAAGGAGTGTTGACAGGGTTGATTAAGAGCAGTTTTATTTCATCGTTCGAAGGTGGCTACCGTCCTCATAAACATGCTGCAGAAACTATGCGTGAAGGGGTGCAACAGTTAGAGGATCGTATGAAACAACTGAACAAACAGTTATTGAATAAGGCAGAGAACATCATTGGGGATTCTTTTGATAGTGCGACGAAACAGACAATTGAGAGAAACATCCGTAAGTCGCTCAACTTATACTTTCAGCTATATGCATTGGACTATGTTTTTGATGGTGAATATGCAGAACATAAGGTGGAGGAGGAAGATGTTGTTAGGGAGGTAAAAAGAGACCTAAGTGAAAAAATCAGCGATGGATTGCTTGAAGCATTTTCCGACCTTATAGAGCATCCCACTGTTGAGCAAAAAGAGACCTTGATGCTTTGTGTCAAACTCTTTGTTGGTGCTCAGTTCCTTCAGATAGATCCATTGGTAAGTCAGATGGAATTGTCCAAACTGAAAGAGAAACGTTTCATCCTAGATACCGACTTCATGCTATACAGCATAACTGGTCATTGCCGTCAAAGTGCTGAGTACAAAAAACTACTTAAAACATTGCGCAATATAGGTTGTGAACTTGTGATACCCAACGAGGTAGTTGCCGAGATACTTAAACATGCACAGTGCGCTGAGAATAACTACTATAGATTTAGTAGTACATTTGAAGCAATCGATGAAGAGGTGATAGATAAACAAGCAAACAATGTCTTTGTGAAGGACTATTATATGCACAAGTTAAAGAATAAGTATTCCAAGACTATAAGTGCTTATCTCTATGAAAACTATCTCAGTCATGAAGAACCTTTGGAGTTTATCAAAGACCTAATTCAAGACGAACTGCATATTGAGCCGGGCTTGGATATTGACATACCTGTTGATAGCGACTATCTCTATATCAAGGATCAGCTGATAGAAAAAATATATGAAAAAACTCGTAAATCTGACAAAGACCGGTGGCGTGATGACAATGAAACACGTTCTATTGCTGAGACAGACGCAAAACTGTTATTGAGTGCTTTTGCTCTGAATAAGAATATTCAGCCTAAATCGAACAAAGATTTGCTTTATGCAAACACTTATCTTGTTACATTCACCACGAAGGGTATTAAGAGTGCCAAAGAACTTGGAATATATAAAGGGGTTGTAACACGTCCCGAGATACTTATTAACCTTCTTATGGAGATAGGAATGTTTGATGATAAACACAATGGGATGTTTGACCTTTTTGAGAATCCCTTCCTTGCCCAGATAATGACGGAGCATTGGGACGTACTAACTGCATTGTCGAAGACTGGTGTTGACTTGCGAGGTCATAGCGTTACTAAATTGAGTAGAGAGTTGGGCGCAACTGTGCATACCTATCTCACCAAAAACGCAGATGCTGAACATATCGGCACTTCTGACAATTACAACTTTGAAGCTATCAGTACTGTGGATGAATTCCTTAAGTATGCCAATGAGATAAAGCGCAGGAATTATAGTTTTATGCCTGATGCTGAAAAACTAATAGAAAAATACACTGAACAGAAAGAAGAAAAAGAAAAGGCAGAGGAAAAGGCGGCTATAACACAAGCTTTGCTTGACAAAAAGACAAAAGGTTATGATGCCTATATACGCAAGATGGGTAAGATTCCTGGAGAGGTCAAACCCAAGAAAACAAAAAAGAAAAAAGGTGGAAGGTAACATCATGATTTTCTTTATATTGGGCACACAGAAGGAATGTTGATAAAGGTTGTCCTGTTTTTGTAGAGGGTGATTGGAGCCAGTCCTGATTTTCGTTAAAGGATAAAGTAGACCACCACCTTCCCACTCCCAACGCTTTTTTTCCCTTACTTTTGCCCCACGCAAATTAAAACTGTTTTTCAATAAACAACAACAATGAATATCGGTATCATTATACAAGCCCGTATGGGTTCCACACGACTCCCGCGGAAAATTTTGCGTGAGTTTTATCAAGGGAAAACTTTGATAGAAGTACTGATCAATAACCTGAAAAAGGTAGAGAATGTACCTGTCGTTGTCGCCACCTCTGTGAATGCCAACAACGATGAATTGGCATCGTTTCTGCAACAACGAAATATTCCCGTATTTCGTGGAGAGGAAAACGACGTGTTGAGCCGGTTTATCGGTGCGGCAGAAGCGAATGGTATTGACGGCATCGTCCGCGTCTGCTCTGACAACCCGTTCCTTGATTGGAATGGCGTCGTAGCATTGATTGAGAAAGCCCAACACAGTAATGCTGATTATATCGGTTTTTACATTAATAATACCCCCTCTATCAAAACCCATTTCGGCTTTTGGGCGGAATATGTTACACTGGCCGCTTTGAAGCGGGTGGCTGCTACCACGGATGATACACAAGCGCATGAACATGTAACTATACACATATATACTCATCCAGAAGAATATCATTGCGAATGGATAGAGTGCCCAGATTTTTTACAGGAGAGAAGCGACATTCGTCTTACAGTTGACAATGCAGAGGATTTTGAAAATGCCCAGAGAGTGTATGCGGCATTACATGATGGTAATCCTGACTTCGGTTTGAGAGATGTTGTGAATTACATAGATAGTGATGGTAATTTGAGAATGTCAATGAAGAAATTAATCGATAACAATAAAAAATAAAGCTCATGATAACTAAAGGAGAAACATACATCATTGGTGAAATTGGACAGAACCATAATGGTTCTGTTGATATTGCAAAGTTAATTGCAGAATTGGTTTCCCGCCCGGTTCGGGAAGAGTTGTTTGGTATAGATCTTAAACCAATCAATGCCGTAAAACTCACCAAGCGGGATTTGAATGAAGAGTTGACCACCACACAAATGAACCGCATTTACGACACCCCAAATTCATTCGGCCGCACGTATGGTGAGCATCGTGCCGCTTTGGAACTTTCGGATGAGGAGCATTTTGAAGTATACAAATATGCCAAATCGCTAGGATTGGAGTTTGTGGAAACACTCTGCGCCAAAGGTTGTCTTTCATTGCTCAAACTTTTCACTCCTGATTATCTCAAAGTGGCCAGTCGTGACCTTACCAATCTCCCATTGTTGGCAGCTATGGCTGAAACAAAGTTGCCGATAATTCTTTCTACAGGTATGGCAGGGAAGAAAGAGTTGGACGATGCACTGGAAGTGATTACCCGTTACCATAACAACATCTCCATTCTGCATTGTGTAAGCCAGTATCCGACAGAACCTGATAATTTGAATCTTAACACGATTTTATATCTAAAAGAGCACTATCCACAGTATCATATCGGTTTTTCTGATCATACGATAGGTATTTCCGCCCCCGTTGTGGCCGTGGGCATGGGCGCTGAAATCATAGAAAAGCACATTACCATCGATAGACGGATGAAAGGTACCGATCAAGCCGGTTCATTGGGGCCGGATGGCGTGAATCGAATGGTGCGAGATATCCGAATATGTGAGAAGTGGTTGGGCACTAAAGATATTTATATCGATAAAAGTGTGGCGGCATCCAAAGTGAAATTGGAACGCTCAATCGCTACTCTTCGTGACATGAAAAAAGGCGAGGTTATTAAGGAGAATGATCTCCACATGCTATCGCCTGGAGATGGATTCAAGTGGAGCCAGCTGTCTGAAGTAGTGGGTAAGACACTGCTTGTTGATATTCCTAAAAATGAAGTTATCTACCCTATTCAAATTGTGTGATGGAGAAACTACCTAAATTAATTCTCACCGATATTGACGGTGTTTGGACAGATGGTGGAATGTATTATGACCAGACAGGCAATGAATGGAAAAAATTCCACACATATGATTCAGCAGGTGTTTTACTTGCACATAACAAGGGTATTCCTGTGGGAATAATTACTGGTGAAGACACTGTCATTGTTCAACGTAGGGCGGAAAAGCTGAAGGTTGATTATCTGTTTCAGGGGGTAAAAGATAAATTACAGACTGCTAAAATGCTCTGTGATAAACTCCAGATTGACCTGTGCGATGTGGCATATATTGGGGATGATCTTGGAGATATATCACTGCTTGAGAATGTCGGAATTTCTGCAATTCCATCTTCCGCTCCGGAATTCATGAAACAATATGCGCATTATGTGACGAAAAAAGCAGGAGGGGAGGGTGCATTTAGAGAATTTGTGGAATGGATTCTAGTATAGACATTTTTTGTATCTTTGTCAATTGATTTGTTTGAATCAACTTAGAACATAACATTATGAAGGTAGTTATATTAGCAGGTGGTTTTGGCACTCGAATCTCTGAAGAATCTGCATTTAAACCCAAACCTATGATTGAAATTGGGGGCAGACCTATTCTTTGGCATATCATGAAAGAGTATGCCTATTACGGACATACCGATTTCATTATTTGCGCTGGTTATCGTCAGGAATACATCAAAGAATGGTTTGCCAACTATTTCCTGCATAATAGCGATGTTACTTTTGACTTCAGGGACGGAAAGAATGAAATGACTGTCCATACCAGCCATATCGACCCTTGGCGAGTAACTGTGGTAGACACTGGTTACAACACTATGACCGGTGGCCGTATCAAAAGAATTCAACCTTATGTGGGTGACGAAACATTCTTTATGACATACGGTGACGGTGTTTGCGATGTGGACATGAACAAATTGTTGGCATTTCATCAGCAACATGGCAAAATCGCCACATTGACCGCTGTTAAAATGGCCCAGGAAAAAGGAGTGCTGGATATTGGCGGAGACAACGCTGTCAAATCTTTCCGCGAGAAAAATCTGTCTGACGGGGCTCCTATCAATGCAGGCTATATGGTGCTCAACCCTGAGATATTCGACTACCTTGAAAATGACCAAACCATTTTCGAAAGAACACCTTTGGCAACGTTAGCTGAAAAAGGAGAACTGATGTCTTATATTCACGAAGGTTTTTGGCAGTGTATGGATAATATCCGTGAGAAAATGAAATTGGAAGAACTCCTCGCCAGCGGAAAAGCGCCTTGGAAAAAATGGGAGGGTGATGTACCTATAAGCAAAGTATTATGAGCCAAATTGATTTATTCGACAATTTCTATAAAGGCAAGCGGGTTTTAGTGACCGGCCATACCGGATTTAAAGGAAGCTGGCTGAGCATATGGCTTCACGAAATGGGTTGTGAGGTCGTCGGCATTGGCTTGGATCCCTATTCTTCACAAGACAACTACGTTCTTTCCAAAATAGGGAATAAAATGCATGCGGATTTGAGAGCCAATATCCAAAATTTGGATGAGATGAAGAGAATCTTCACAAAATTCCAACCGGAAATCGTATTCCATCTTGCTGCCCAACCGTTGGTCCGACTGAGCTATGACATCCCAGTCGAAACATACCAAACCAATGTCATGGGGACAATCAACATCATGGAAGCCATTCGCCACACCCCCAGTGTCAAGGTTGCCGTGATGATCACTACCGACAAATGCTATGAAAATAATGAACAGCTGACAGGCTACAAAGAAACCGACCCATTCGGCGGATACGACCCCTATTCATCCTCCAAAGGAGCTTGCGAAATCGCCATTCAATCCTGGCGCAGAAGCTTCTTCAATCCCCAGGATTACGGCACAAAACACCATGTTAGTATAGCCAGTGTACGTGCCGGCAATGTGATTGGCGGTGGCGATTGGGCTAAAGACCGCATTATACCCGATTGCATCAGGGCTTTGGAAGCTGGACAGCCCATCAAAATCAGAAATCCCAAGGCAGTCCGGCCGTGGGAACATGTTTTAGAACCCCTAAGCGGTTATCTGCTTTTGGCAAAAAAAATGTGGGAAAATCCAACAGATTATTGTGAAGGATGGAATTTCGGTCCAGAACCCGACGCAGTGCGTAATGTATGGGACGTGGCCAATTCCATCATCAAAATTTTCGGATTTGGTGAATTGGAAGATGCTTCCGATGCCACTTCCGTGCATGAAGCTAAACTGCTCCAGTTAGACATCACCAAGGCAAAAGAACGTTTGGGGTGGTTCCCGCGTCTCAATGCGTCACAGTGTGCGGAACTGACAGCTGATTGGTACAAAAAATACAAGACAGAGGACGTTTACAATCTCTGTGTCAACGAAATCAAATACTTTGTGTCCAAATGAGAAAGGTTCTCGTCATAGGTGCCGACGGTTACATCGGAAAAAGATTGACAAAACATTTGTCACAAATCGGCATTTCCGTTGTTGCCATGGTTCCCCAAAGCCTTTACGACATTTTTTCGAGAGAATTTCCTGAAATATCCTGTAAGGGATTTGACTTTTCCTCTCTTCTGGAAACGGACTATTCCACTTTCCTGAAAGATGTAGATACGATTTTTCATTTGGCATGGGCAGGAGTAAATGCCAAAGACAGAAATAATGCCAACGTTCAATCCGCTAACTTTATGTATAACATCAGAGTTATACAACTGGCTGACAAATACCAAATCAAACGATTAGTTATTCCTGGATCTGCGGCTGAATTCTCTTGCTCAGGACGGATTATTGATGGCACCGGTATGTCTGCTCCCTCTGATTTGTATTCTGCCACAAAAGCGGCTACTCGTGATTTCTGCGCCGTCTTATGCCGACAGCACTCCATCGAATTACTATGGACACTCATCACCAGTATATACGGTCCAGGACGAGACGACAATAATTTGATTTCGTATGTTATCAAATCTCTTCTGAAAGGTGAAAAACCATCCTGTACCAAATTGGAGCAGAAATGGGATTATGTATTTATAGATGATCTTGTCAATGCCTTGGCTTTAATCGGCGAAAAAGGGGAGGCCGGGAAAATTTATCCCATAGGTTCCGGTGAGCACCGCACATTACGGGAATATGTGGAAATCATTCGAGAACATATCCATCCGGGACTTCCCATAGGGATAGGTGATATTCCTTATAAAAGCGACCGCATTGACAATCAAATAATGGATATTTCCGAATTACAAAAAGACACCGGTTATATTCCCTCTTTTTCATTTGAAAAGGGTATTAAATCTGTAATTGACTACTATAGGACTATAATATGATGACGTACGATTTTATTATTGCTGGTGCTGGACTGAGTGGCAGTGTATTTGCCAGAATCATGGCGGAACAAGGCCATCATGTTTTGATTATGGAACGCAGAAACCATATAGCCGGCAATGCTTACGATGAAAAAAACAAAACCGGAATCCTTATCCACAAATACGGCCCACATATTTTCCATACCAACGATGAAGATGTATATCAATTTGTGAACCGCTTCTCAGAATGGATTCCCTTCAAATTGAAATGTGAAGTGGAAATGTGTGGAAAAAGCACACCTTCGCCCTTCAATTTCAAAACCATCGATCAATTCTACGAACCCGAAAAAGCCTCTTTGATTAAACAGAGTTTGCGTCTCGCTTATCCTGACCAAGTAGTCGTCACAGTGGTTGAACTTTTGAATAGCGACAACACTCTTATCCGGGAATACGCCCAAATGCTGTTTGATAATGACTACAGCTTATATACTGCCAAACAATGGGGAATATCGCCTTCTCAAATCGATATCAGTGTCTTGAAACGGGTTCCTGTACGTTTGGATTATGAGAGCATGTATTTTACTGACAAATACGAATGTATGCCCCAATGCGGATATACGGAATTCGTGAAAAACATGATAACTCATCCCAATATTACTATTCGAACCAACACTGACGCATTAGACATGGTCACGTTAAATGAGAATTCACTCTCTTTTAATGGTTTGGACGTTAATCCCGATTGCCACTTTGTGTATACTGGTCCTATTGACCGACTTTTCAATTATAAATTTGGCGAACTGCCCTATCGCTCACTCCGTTTTGATTACCAAACGCTTCCAAAAGACAGTTTCCAAAACGCCCCTGTGGTGGCCTACCCACAAGTCAAGGATTACACCAGAATCACAGAGTATAAAAAATTACCTGTCCAAGACATACTTGGCAAGACGACTATCGCTGTGGAATACCCGATTCAATACAATTTGAAAGATGGCACCGAGCCGTATTATCCCATCCCCACTGAAACAAACTCAAAAATATATCAACAATACTTATCTGCCGCCGCAAAATATTCTAATCTTATCTTGTGTGGACGTCTTGCGGAATATAAATATTACAACATGGACCAAGCTATTGCCTCAGTTCTCAAAACAGCACAAAAATACATCTGATTATGGAAGAGTCTTTATATATCGTCATGCCCGCTTATAATGAAGAAGCCAATATTGTTTCCGTAGTTGAAGAATGGTATCCGATTCTTGCTTTCGGCAATGAGCAATCACGACTCGTCATTGCCGACGGGGGTTCCAAGGACAACACTCTGGGCATTCTTCATGATTTACAGAAAAAATATCCCAAATTGGTTGTTTTTTCCAAGCCTGACACCGATCACGGAACCAAAGTCATTTTCCTGTATAAATACGCCATTGAGCAAGGGGGGGACTGGATTTTCCAGACCGACAGTGACGGACAGACTTTACCCAGTGAATTCGAAGGTTTTTGGCAAGAAAGGCATCAATATGACGCTATTTTGGGAAACAGGACTAATAGAGGGGACGGCAATGACAGAAAATTTGTGGAGTGGGTGTTGCGCATGTATCTTTTCTCCTTTTTCGGCACCATGGTCCCCGACGCCAACGCTCCCTTCCGCTTGATGAAAGCCTCTGTGGTAAACAAGTACATCTCGTTAATGCCCGATGACTTCAACCTGCCCAATGCGATTTTGGCCATGAGCTTCAAAAAATACGGTGAGAAACTTGCTTTTGATGAAATCACATTCCGCCCACGACAAGGCGGTAAAAACTACATGAATAAAAAAAGAATTTTTCAAATTGGCAAAAAAGCTCTTAGTGATTTCCGTCAACTGAAGAAGAATTTTGCACATCTTGATACTGCAAAATAATGGAGAAAAACCTATTCCATAAATTATACTCCCGATTCCGCAATCTGATACTATACGGAATTATCGGTTCCTGCACCGCTACTTTGGATTTTCTGATTTTCACCGCCTTAACCCAAGGGCTCAATCTCTATTATATCGTTGCCAATATCATCAGCTGCTCCACAGGCATCTTATGTAGTTTCCTCTTAAACAGAAAATACAACTTCAAGGTTACCGATCATACTGCGCGAAGACTACTGATTTTTGTAGCCGTCGGTCTGACAGGAATGTTGTTAAGTTCACTGATACTCCGCATCACTATTGAACAACTTCAATGGAATGAACTCTTATCAAAACTTGTATCCATTGTCATTGTTGTTCTATTCCAATTCTTACTGAATAAACATATCTCATTTAGAAAAGCCGAAAACACTGATAAAGACGATGAATAATAAATTTATTATTGGGGGCGTCTCAGCCATCTTGCTTTACATGCTCCCTTATATTATTTTAGGCGAAAACGCATATGTTACCATTCACGACTTCCTTGACCAAAATGTCGTGATTATGAACACCTTAAAAAGGACAGGCCTATTGACAAGTTTCAGCGGTATTGTCCCTAACATGAATGGTCTCGACAGGTCCCTATTCCCATTCTTCACGCCATTTGATATAAAAATGTTGTGTTACCTTCTCTTACCGACATATTGGGCTATTATCACATATACTTTTATTTACAAAACATTTGCGTTTTTAGGAATGTATCTTCTTCTGGATACATACATTCTTCAAGGAGAAAAGAAAGGAATCTCATGCCTGTTGTCCATAGGTTTTGCACTAGTTCCGTTTTATATGGAACTGGCATTAAGCGGTGCTGGATTCCCATTGGTGACATGGGCTTTTTTAAATCTATACCACAATAAAAACAAAGTATGGAGTTATATTGCCATCGCATTTTACACCTTTAACTCGCTATTAGCATACGGAGGTTTCTTTTTTATGGCTGTCCTCTTTTGTTGCATGGCTTATGATTTTTACTGTACAAAAAAGATTTCCAAGAATGTGTTTTTTGGTGCACTCTTTATGGGAGTGGTTTATATAATAGCCAATTGGGGAACTTTTTATTCCCTTTTCTTTTCAGAATCATTTGTTTCACACCGTTCTGTATGGGTTCATTATTCATCAGTCAAAACAGATTTAGTCGAATTCCTTAAAATTATTTTATTATCACAATATCATGCAGGGAGTTTGATGGCTGCACCAGTATTGTTATTGTTTATTTATATATGGGCAAAATATAAGAAAAAATATCCACTCCTTAATAAAATCGCATTCCTGTATGTAATCATTGTGATGGGTATTTTTTTCGGAATGTCACTTAAACTATCTCATCTTCAAATTTTCGTCTCCATTCAGTTTGACAGATTCTATTTCTTTTACCCCAGCATTATCATCATAATGCTGGCAACAATATGCTACGTCCTCATCCAAGAGAACAAAACAAAATGGGCAATTGTGATGGCCGTTTTTGGATTGTTTTGTGGTATCGTTTTTGACAAAGAAGTGAGAAAAAATGCTCAAATACTTATCGGGAAAGAAGTCGCTCAACCGACATACTGTCAATTCTATGACACAGAACTTTTTGACAAAATTTACTCAGAGCTTGGCATATTACCTGACTATCAAACAAAAACTGTTTCCATAGGCATCTTCCCTGCCGTAGCTGAATATAATGGTTTTCATACATTGGATTCCTACAGGGTTAACTACCCGCTTGAATACAAACGTGAGTTTAGGAAAATCATAGCGAAAGAATTAGATAAAAGCAATGAATTAAAAGATTACTATGATAATTGGGGGAGTAGGTGTTACGTATTCTCTTCTGAGCTAGGGAGGAAATATATGTTTGGGAAGGACAGTGGGGTTTCCATTCAACATATAGATATTAATACTAAGCAACTTCGTAAAATGGGTTGCCAATACGTTTTTTCATCTGTTCCTATCTTAAATTATGAAAATTTGGGGTGGAAATTTGAAAAGGCGTTCACAACAGATGAATCGTTTTGGAAGATTTATGTATATAATATTGGCTCTTGAGTATAGAATTAACAGGCCAATATAATGAATGATAATAATTGATAATATGAAACACTGTTTCCTTGTCCATAGTTCTATTACGTTTTTAGTATCTAAACAATACGTTCTGGATAAGGGTATTAATCCTAACGATTGTTTGTTTTTATGCGCAAGGAATTATGAACTGAGTAGTGAATATCAACAAAAATTTAAAAACGTTACTCATTATCCACAAGATATTTTCGGGCGTGAAAAAGAAGACTTGTCTCTCTTAAAAAATCTTTTTAATGGATTCAAGGGTTTGCATATTATAGAAGTGTTCATTAGCTCTTTTTGCCAGGGAAATAAGTTTACTCTCTATACATATAGTACTTATTCCCACCTATGTTGTATATTGGTAACAATGTCCAATTGTGAAGGCTATTATTTAATTGAAGAGGGGAGTTCTGCATATAGCGATATTTCTTTGGTGAAAAAATCCATTGGTAGGCTTAATCTTTTTGTACAATCAATATTAGCTCCTTTTTTCCCACGTTTTTACGTGATTAAAGACCACCATTTTTCAACATCATCAGATAAATACATTGGTACAATCACGACTTCACAGAAGGCGCTCAATCAATTAGGAGGTGAAAAGGTTATTATAACCAATCCATTTGATAAAAAAAAGTTAGAGTACTCTCCCACTGCAGTTATATCTATTGATGCCAGCCTTTATATCTGTGGAGTGGAATCAGAATATATAGGGACCATTATGGAATCACTTTATCAGTTTATTATTCACAAAAATGAGCATCCTGTGATTGCCTATAAGTTTCACCCCATTCTAATCGAGGCAAAAGTTGAAAAAACATTTAAAGATATTATTTCAGAAGTTTTTAAAAATACGGTATTGATGGAATTGCAAGCTGATACCACGATTGAAGAGATTCTCAATCAATATCAATGTGATTTCTATTCAGACTGGTCTTCTGTCGCCATTTATGCCAAACAAATGGGATGTACTTGTTATAGTTATGCTCAGAAACTCGCACGTATTAGCAGTAATGATAGGTATGTGTCGATGGCAAACAACATGAATGAGATTTTGCGTGATGCATACATACAATTGTGAGAATGTATTTAATGATTCATTGAACATATTTATGATTTATAAGCTCATCGCCAAATTAAAGTCCCTTTTCCTCTATCCTTTCCAATTCAAACGCTTTGGTAAGAAGAGCCGATTAGACAAACCACTGCGTATAGAAGGAAAGAATTTTATTGAAATAGATGGTCACGTGTACGTGCAGCCATACACATGGCTGGCATGCCAACCGCTTACGGGATGCAATAATCCCATACTCAAGATTGGCAAAGGGGCTACCATCGGTAATTTCAATCACATCTATGCCACGCAAAGCATCGTAATTGAGGATTATGTGCTTACTGCCGACAAGGTTTATATTTCGGACAACTTGCACGGTTATGAGAATCCGGACATCCCTATCATAAAACAGCCTATCAAACAAGTTAATCCTGTACGAATAGGGGAGGGGAGTTGGTTAGGGGAGAATGTCTGTGTTATCGGTGCTTCCATCGGCAAGCACTGCACCATTGGTGCCAATTCCGTGGTCACGCACGACATCCCCGATTATTCCGTGGCTGTGGGAGCCCCTGCGCGGGTAATCAAACAATATAATATTGAAACCCAACAATGGGAGAAGAAATGAAAAAAGTCCTCATCATATCCTCGCCTTTTTACGACTACCAAATCAGTGTGGGTCGTGCTTTCGAAGCTTTAGGATACCAAGTCAAAATCGAAACCTACGATGACCCTATCCATCCTTTCAAAGGCTTGCTGAAATGGAGACATAAATTCGCGAAAGACAAGGAACGGTTGCGCGCGCAAAGTCGTGCCAAATATGATGTTTACATCAAACAGGTGTATGACGAATACCAGCCCGACATTGTCTTTTCATATAATGGCACTATCTTGTTAGATGAACGGTTGGACTATTTCAGACAGAAATCCAGGGTTGTTTTTTGGATGTATGATAGTGTGCAGCGTCCTGACAGAGTCCGTTGCGAGAAGCACATTGATCACGCCGATGCCGTTTTCTGCTTTGAGGAGCGCGATGTGGAATATTATGCTCAGCAAGGCAAAACGGCCTATTTCTTGCCTTTGGCTTGCGATACTTCTGTCTATTACCCCATTGAGAATCAGCAGAAAGATATTGATGTTCTCTTTGTGGCAACACTCTACACCAGCCAGAAAAGAATGCGCTTGATACAGGCGGTGGTGAATAATTTTCCGGAAGCAAAGATATTGGTTTACGGTTGGTACAAGCCATTCGTGAAAAATCCATTGAAATGCCTGTTCCGTGAAAGAAGGGACATATTCATGAACACCAATATCCCACCTGCAAAGGTGAACGAGTTGTTCAGTCGTTGCAAAGTGGCTTTGAATATTCATCACGAACAGACTTTCCGTGGGGCTAATCAGCGGTTGTTTGAGGCCTCTGGTGCAGGCGCCTATCAGATTTGCGATGCTAATCCGTACATCGAGTCCGTATTCCAGCATAACGAGGTCGGTTTGTACCATGATGAAGCGGAGATGTTAACGCAGATTCGATGGGCATTGGACGAAAGTAATGCACAAGTGCGCAAGCGACGGGCGGATGCGGCCTATCGTATTATAAAAGAACAGCATACATTTGATGCCCGTGTTCGGGAGATGCTGGAGAAAATAGGGGAGCAATAAAATTGTTCCCCTATTTTCGTAAAATGGATTTGAAGCGTTTGTATTTTGCAGATTCTTTGTATTTTTGCATCTTGAAATCAACCCAATTTAAGCGTATGAAGATATTGGTTACTGGCGCAAACGGCTACATTGGCAGGCATGTTGTCAAGGCATTGTTGGACAAAGGGTGCGAAGTAATAGCGTGTGACATCAACACAAACGATATTGATCCACGGGCCGTGTGCCGGAAGTGGAATCTGTTTTCTAACGACTACGCAGGCATCTATAAGCAATTTGACCATCCAGATGTGTGTGTGCATCTGGCGTGGCGCGATGGCTTCGTACACAACTCCTTGGCACATATGGGTGATTTGTCTGCACATTTCAAGTTCCTCACTGCAATGATGGAGCAGGGATTGAAACAGATTGCTGTGATGAGTTCCATGCATGAGGTGGGGTATTGGGAAGGTAAGATAGATGAGAATACGCCCTGTAATCCTTTGTCGCAATATGGCATCGCCAAAAACGCTCTCCGTCAGGCATTAACGCTCTATTGTAATGCTAACAATGTAGTGTTGCAGTGGCTTCGCGGTTTCTACATTTTGGGTGATGACACCAAGAACCATTCCATCTTTACTAAAATCTGTCAAGCCGTAAAAGAAGGCAAAAAGACTTTCCCATTCAATTCTGGCAAAACGAAATACGATTTTCTGCACATTGAGGAGTTGGCTGACCAGATTTCGGCGGTGGTGATGCAGGACGAGGTTGCAGGTATCATCAATGTGTGTTCTGGCAAACCAGTGACTTTGGCCGAACAGGTGGAGGCCTTCATCAAAGAGCATGGCTTTGACATCAAATTGGAGTATGGTGCTTTTCCTGACCGCCCCTACGATTCCCCGATCATCTACGGCGACGACCGGAAAATCAAGGAGGTAATGGGACTAAAGGACAGGAAGTAAAAACTTACCTACTTCCCCAACAGCACTTCTCTGAATTTCTCCACCACCGCCTCTTCGGAATATTTTTCCAAGAACATCTGCCGCGAGTATGCATTGAAACGAGGGCGCGGAGTGGTTTCAAAATCTTTGATGCGGGCGATGAATTCCTCGGCAGTATTGCACTTTCCGCCCACACGTTCGTAATCCACATCGTAACCCATGAAGGCTTCGTCGGTGGCAATAATGTTTTTGCCGTACATCAGGCTTTCGCAAGTCTTCACTTTCATACCGCTACCCTTGAAAATGGGCAGAATCATGATGTCGGCCTCCTCGAAATAAGGCAACAGGTCCGGAGCATCACTAATCACCTCTATATCCTTTAGTGCAGGCTCCTCCTCTTTGAGGCGGGCCATGCCCTTCCCCACCACTTTCATTTTTATGTTCACGTGCGGCAACACATGCTGCACAAACCAGAGTATGCCCTCATTGTTGGGCGGAAAGTATGCGCCCAAAAAAAGGCACGTCGGTTGCTGATGTGTCATCTCAACCGAATATTGCTCCCGGTGATACTTATCCTTAAAAGCGACAGGAATCAGTACGTCAGCCTTTCTCCCATACCGTTGATACAGTTCGTTGTCATCACGCGGATTCAAGGCAATGGTTTTGTCTGAATACTGGCAAGCAGAACGGTCGTTGGCGTCGATGCAGCGCAAAACCAACCCTTTCCCTATTTTATTTCCTAATTTTGCTTCAAAATAAGGCACTTCCACATTGTGGAAGAAAGATATTATACGCCCTTTATAGCCAACTTGTTTCAGTTTTTTTGCCACAATGCCGAACACACTGCGATCGATGAAAACCACATCGTATGATTGTGCCATGGTCACAATCTCTTTCACGCGTCGGGGTGTCAGTCCAAAGTAATAGTTGAACGGGAAATAGAACACTCCTTTGGCATAATCAGCAATGGATTTCTTTTTATTCTCATCGTGAATGTAATAGGTAGTGATATTCTCCTCTCCAACCAATTGAGACAAGACATTATAGTTTTTCTGGCTGCCTTGCTCGCCGCCTTCCAGGATATTCTTTGATTTCTTGTATCGAATAAAAAGGATCTTCATAACACAAAAAACGTACTCGTATAAAACTGTATTATGCTGTTTTTTTATTGTCCTTTTTATTTCTTACAGCACGGTATATACCCCACCCTGCGGCTCCCAAAATTGACAGATATATCACATACATACAAGCCACTGACACTTTTCCCCATTTCTCCACCGTGGCGGGACGGAACTCAAAGCGGATATGGTGATTGCCGGCGGGCACGTTCATGGCGCGCAAGGTGTAGTTGGCACGGAAGTGGTCGGCAGGTTTGCCGTCAATGTAGGCATTCCAGCCATATGGATAGTAAATCTCAGAAAAGACCACCATGCCGGGCGCACTGGCCTTGTAGTCATACTCCACATAATCCGGCGCATATTCCGTAAGCTGAATCTTGGCAGCAGTATCATGACTTGAGTGGAAATCTTTGACAAAATCCTTGAACTTCACATCCGTCACCAATGTATTATGCAAATTGATGGTGCTCAAAGCATCCGATTCCTCATTGGGGTTGTTGGCAAGAACCACAGAATCCACAAACCATGCGTTGCCGAAAGCATTGGGATTCTCCACCACAAATTGCTGGTCGTTGCCAACCACAGCATACTGCATATTGAGCATATTCAGCACCGGATAGCCTGTGCTGTCGGCGGGCTGCAGATACAGACGATTGCCCTCCTGTACGATGGACTTCAACATCGGATTTGTTTCTCCTGAAATGTGTGCATCAATCAAGTCCTGATAGCGGCGCAGTTTGGCTGCATGGTAACCACCGATGGATTTGAAGCGGTAAGAAGTTCTGGAATCATTGAACGGGCCCTGCGGGTTGGTGATGTTATACACACGGTAGCTGGGATTGCCTTGGGCACGGTTCAAAATGTCAGTCTCCCAGGGTTGCTCGGCAAAATAGGCCTTGTCTTGCTTGGGGCTCACAAAATTGTCATCATTAAAGAACTTGCGGTCAATAGTCCACATGTCCGCCAAAACCAACACGCCGAGGATGGCGGCAAAATAACCGAATTTGAGTTTTTGGGAAGCAAACAGCCAAACCAGACCTGCTCCTAAAAGAACAAATACCAACGAGCGGATTGCACTGATCCGATAGATGTCGGCACGTTCTGCAATGACGGCGGCGGAGAGCCACTCGGGCCACTGGGCGAAAATGTCAGCATCGCGACCCCAAGAGAAATCCATGAAGAAGCTGGCAACCAAAGCTATCAAGCAAAGACCAGCCGTAATGCCGGCAGAGATGTAAACTTTTTTGAGAAGCGCTTTTTGGTCGTAGGTCTTGTTTTCCCGCTGTTCCATGATTTCTTTGATAGCAAGGAATCCCAGCAGCGGCATGGTAATTTCCGCCACTACCAAAATAGACTCCACAGCCCTGAATTTCGTGTACATGGGGAAATATTTGGCAAAGAGCTCGGTAAGCCACATGAAGTTGGAACCCCATGACAGCAGAATTGAGAAGATGGTTGCCACCAACAAAGCCCATTTGTACGGACCTTTGACGACAAACAAACCCAACACGAAAAGGAAACACACAATGGCACCGACATATACGGGACCGGCGGTGCCTTCATCGCCACCCCAATAGGTGGGCATGCCCTTACAATAATCGGCAGCCTGTTTTCTGGGAATACCATTGCTGATCATGGCATCATAGACTTTGGAATTTGTCCCAACATTATAGGCAGATGCGTAACCTCTTGCACCTGGAATGAGCAATGTGGAAGTTTCTCCAATCCCATAGCTGTATTGGGTAATGTATGACAAACTCAATCCGCTGGTCTTGTTCACTACGTCATCAGTCTTGGAAAGTTCTGAATGTCCACCGCGCATCGTCTCTTTGGAGTATTCTTGGTTAACCATATAAGATGCGGATTGTACACCTACACCAAATCCTAAAGAAACAACAAAAACAGCGATTCCCACCAACAGGTCCTTCCATCTCTTTTCACGAATATGTATAAACAATTCGGCACAAAAAAGAACCCCGATGAGCATAAAAATGTAATAGGTCATCTGTGGGTGCAGCATCAATGAAAAGGAGGAATAAACCATCGTTAAGATGATGCCCCATCCGTATTTTTTTTGAAAGATCAGATGAAATCCTCCGATGATGACAGGTAGGAAAGACAATGCCATCGCCTTGGTGTTGTGTCCTGCAGGAATAATAATAAAGAAATAGGAAGACATGGCGATGGCGATGGCTCCTACAATAGAGAGCCATTCATTGACTTTAAATGCGCGTAGCATGATGAAATATCCAAGGAAATATGCAAGGATGAATGCTAATGTGGATGGGAACCACAATTGGGCGGCATTTCTGAAGTTTACTTTGACAGCAGGAGCTGGGAGTTCTCCACCACCAATCTGATAATTGGGCATCCCACTAAACATGGAGCCTGTCCACCAACTATGGTGACCTGTTGCTACGTATTCCTTACATTCCTGATACATTCCTTCCCAGCTTTTTGTATCACCAGCATTGATGACCTTGCCGTCAAGCACTGGAGAAGCATAGATGACGGTTAAAACAATAAAAACCACAACTGCTACAAGATAGGGCAGCAGTTTCTTGAAAACATCCTTTACTTTCATCTGTTTGTCAAATTAGTCCACTATTTTAAGCTGCAAAATTAGCCAAAATATAATCACACTGCGACAAGATATCCCTATTTTTTACCTTTACAGAAACTATCTGATTGTAAACCAGCATATTTAATCCTATGGGAACTGTCAACTTATTTTTGTATTTTTGCAGGTAATCTTTAAAAGAATCCATTATGTCAACTGCACTGGACAACAGAATTGAGAAACACCTTCAAACACTCTTAAGCCGCTACCCTTCCTTGGTATGCTGTCAAGAGAGTATTATCAAAGCATATCAACTTATTGAGCAATCATATATATCCGGAAACAAGCTGCTTGTGGCAGGCAATGGCGGTTCGGCGGCGGACTCGGAGCACATTGTAGGAGAGCTGATGAAGAGTTTCAAGCTCCCTCGCCCGATTGATCCAACCATCGCCAGCAATTGCCAAAACATTGACCCCGAACTGGGCGGCATTATGGCTCAACATCTTCAAGGGACACTTCCCGCCATCGCCCTTACCGGACACCTCGGCCTGTCCACCGCATACATGAACGACTGCGTCCCAGAGCTCGTTTTCGCCCAGCAGATGCTCGGATTCGGCCAAGCAGGCGATACTTTTTTGGCTATTTCCACCTCCGGAAACAGCAAAAATATCATTTATGCCGCCATCGTCGCCAAAGCTAAAGGCCTTAAAATCATCGGCCTTACGGGCAGCAAGCCCAGTCGTTTGGCAGAACTGGCCGACGTGTGCATCCAAGTGCCCGAAACCGAGACCTACAAGATCCAGGAACTGCACCTGCCCGTCTATCACAGCCTCTGCATCATGCTGGAAGACAGGTTCTTTGGACAGACATCATTGTAAATCTTATTTCATAGAAAAATGAAAATCGTTATTCTCGGAACAGCATATCCATACCGCGGAGGCCTGTCGGCATTCAATGAACGCCTTGCCTACGAATACCAAAACCAGGGCCACGACGTGGAAATCTACACTTTCACGCACCAATATCCTGATTTTCTTTTCCCGGGAAAGACACAATACAGCACCGAACCTGCACCTGAAAACCTGAAAATTGTGCGTAAGGTGCATTCTTACAATCCCTTCAACTGGATTAAGATCGGACGTGAAATTGCCCGCATGAAACCAGACATGATGATTACCAAATTCTGGTTGCCCTTCATGTCGCCCTGCTTCGGCACCATTGCACGAATAGTACGGCGGAACAAGCACACCAAGCTAATTTCCATCCTCGACAATGTCATCCCGCATGAGCACCGCATCGGCGACAAGCAATTTGTACGTTATTTCATCAAGCCCACTGACGGTTTTGTGGCCATGTCGAAGTCGGTGCTGGCCGACTTGCGGCTTTTTACCCAAGATAAACCCGCCGTTTTCAGTCCACACCCGCTGTACGACCACTACGGTGAACGTCTGTCACGGGAAGAGGCCCTTTCATTGCTGAATCTGGACCCTGAAAACCACTATGCTCTTTTCTTCGGTTTCATCCGCGCCTACAAAGGATTGGATCTGTTATTGGAGGCATTTGCAGACGAACGGTTGCGGCAATCGAACGTAAAATTGCTGGTGGCTGGTGAATTTTATGGTGACCCTGCACCCTACCTCAACCAAATCAAGACGTTGGGCATTGAGGACAAGGTGGTGCTCTGTACTGACTTCATCCCCGACAGCGAGGTCAACCGCTATTTCAGTGCCGCAGACCTTGTGACACAGCCTTATAAGACTGCTACTCAAAGCGGTGTGACTCAAATCGCCTTCCACTTTGAGAAGCCCATGCTGGTGACCAATGTGGGTGGTTTGGCCGAAATCGTACCCGATGGCAAAATTGGCTATGTGGTGGAACCCGATGCCAAACAGATTGCCGATGCCATCTGCAAGTTCTTTGACGAGCATCATCAGACGGAGTTTGAGAAAAACATCGTGGAGGAGAAACAGAAGTATGCCTGGTCGGAATTTACCCGCAACATTATGGAAATATTCAACTCCATTTGATAAATTTGACTATCTTTGCCCTTTGCGTCAAGTCAATGGATGATTTTGCGTAAAGTCCTGTTTTCTAAAAGATTATATAACAAGAAACCATTATGATTATTCGTAGTAAAGTCCCTTTGCGTTTAGGTCTCGCCGGCGGAGGCACCGATGTTTCGCCATTCTCCGACATCTATGGCGGCGCGATTCTGAACGCCACCGTGAACATGTACGCTTACACTACTCTTGAGCCCTTGGACAATGGACAGATTGTGTTCGACAACCCAGCCAAAGAAGAGTTATGTGAGACACTTGCCTCCACCGAGGAAATCAAGCCAGAAGGATACTTCATATTACACAAAGGGGTATATAATCGTATTGTTAAGCAATTCATACACAAGCCATTATCTTTCAAAATCAGTACGTTTGTGGATGCGCCTCCGGGATCCGGTTTAGGAACCTCCTCTACGTTAGTGGTCTCTATTTTGGGTGCTTTCGTAGAATGGCTGAAATTGCCATTGGGCGAATATGACATTGCCCGGCTCGCATACGAGATTGAGCGCGAAGACCTGCAAATGGCGGGCGGCAAACAGGACCAGTATGCCGCCACCTTCGGAGGTTTCAACTACATGGAGTTCATCGGCGACAACGTGATTGTGAACCCCTTACGCATTCGCCAACGCTATCTGGATGAACTGGCACACAACCTGGTACTCTACCACACTGCCACCAGCCACGTTTCCGCCAAAATCATCGAGGAACAACAGAAAAACGTCACGGCGAAGAAGCAGAAGTCCATCGATGCTATGTTGGCACTGAAGGAGCAGGCCTTCCACATGAAAGAGGTGCTGCTGAAAGGCGACCTGGATGCTGTCGGAAAGATTCTGGATGAGGGGTGGCAACATAAAAAGAAGATGGCCGACAGCGTTTCCAATGCATTTATAGATGAAGTGTATGCAGCGGCTATCGAGGCCGGCGCTACCGGAGGCAAGATTTCCGGCGCTGGCGGCGGTGGATTCATGTTCTTCTACTGCCCATCCAATGCCCGTTACCGTGTCATAGACCGCTTGGCCGAATTCGGCGGACAATCCAAACGATACGAATTTGTAACCGAAGGCCTCAAAACCTGGACGATGTAAGATTCCCCTTCTATGCAGAAGGGGTGCCCGCAGGGCGGGGTAGTAGAAAAAGACACGAATAATGACAACAATGATACAAAAAGAAGCAATTGTTTTAGCCGGTGGCTTCGGCACACGCCTGCAGGGCGTCGTGAAAGACCTACCCAAGCCCATGGCACCCATCAACGGGAAACCATTTTTAACCTACATTCTGGATTATCTGATAGGTTATGGCTATACAAAGGTAATTCTTTCTGTAGGTTATCTGCATGAAAAAATCGAAGAGTATTTTGGGAACCAGTACAAAACCTTGCAGATTGACTATGCTGTAGAAACAGAACCCCTCGGCACAGGCGGTGGCATTGCTTTTGCCATGTCCAAGTGCACCACAGACAACGTATTGGTTATCAATGGAGATACCCTGTTCAAGGTAGATTTGAATGCTTTTGAAAAGTTCTTCCTTGAAAAAGAATGCTTTTTATCCATAGTTCTACGTGAGGTACCTGAAGTATCCCGTTACGGCAGTGTGACCATCGGCAAAGATAACATGATCGTCCTGTTTTCCGAAAAAGGTTTCACAGAAGGCCAAGGCATGATCAATGGAGGCGTTTACATGATTAAACGGGATTGGTTTGAGCAACAGGCCCCATCCGGAAAATTCTCTTTTGAAAAAGATTTCATGGAGAAAGTCTATACTCGTGAACAGTTCTTTGCCATGCCCTCAGATGGTTATTTCATCGACATCGGCATTCCTCAGGACTACGCCCGAGCACAACAAGAATTGTAATCATTATGTTCATTGCCGACATTGCCGATATTATTCACCCTGTTCGCAGGCTCATTCGTGACGAGAAAGCTCCCGTCTCCGCGCTCTGCTACGACAGCCGCAAGGTTAGTCAACCCGACGAGACCCTCTTCTTCGCTTTCAAGACCGCGCAGAACGACGGGCACAAGTTTATCCCCGAACTCCTGCACAACGGCGTGCGCAATTTCGTGGTAACCAACCCTACCTGCACCGAAACTGACTCCAACGCCAATTTCCTTGTCGTGGACGACACTCTCACCGCTCTGCAGACCCTCGCCCAACACCACCGCCTGCGCTTCCACTACCCCGTCATCGGCATCACGGGTTCCAACGGCAAAACCATCGTGAAGGAGTGGCTCGCCACCTTGCTGGACGACGATTTTGCCATCGTCAAGAGTCCCAACAGCTATAATTCCCAAATAGGCGTTCCATTGTCAGTGTGGAAGATGTCCGAGCACCATAACCTCGCCATTTTCGAGGCCGGCATCTCCAGACCCGATGAAATGCAACATATTGCCGACACCATCCGGCCCACCATCGGCATCCTCACCAACATCGGCATGGCCCACGCCCAGTTTTTCCAAAACCAGGCCCAGAAAACCATTGAAAAACTTAAGCTCTTCGCATACGCCGACAAGCTCATCTACCACGATGACAATCCCGAACTCAACACCCTGCTCACATTACCGGAATACAACCATCTGAACAAGATTTCCTGGGGCTCTGTACAAGCCACTTACCCCGTCCATTATCAAATTGAGGACAGTCATACGCTGCTGAAAATCAACGATTTCACATACAGTATTCCTTTTTTGGACTCTGCATCCATTGAAAACGCCACCCACGCCATCATCACCATGCTGGTGCTGGGACTTGACCCTGAATCCATCAATTCCAGACTTCCTCGACTCTCCCACATCCGCATGCGCATGGAGATTCTGGAGGGTCTTAACCACTCCGTTGTCATCAACGACACATACAGCCTGGATACCAACTCGCTGAACGCCGCTCTGAGTTTTCTGGACACGCAGACCCAGCTGCCCGACAAGGCACTCATCCTCTCCGATTTTGAGCAGGTTGGCCAGCTGACTGAACAGGACTACAAGGAACTCAACGAGCGGTTGCAGAAGCATCATATCCGCCGGTTCATCGGTATCGGCACGCACTTGTCGGCACACCAGTCATGTTTCACCTGCCCGATGCAGCAGTTTTTCACCTCCACGGAAGATTTTCTCGCTCATTTGCCTGAGTTTTCTTATGAGTCTATCTTGGTGAAGGGCGCACGCAGTTTCCATTTTGAGAACATCGTGGCCCAGCTCCAGCACATGACGCACCTCACCATCCTCAACGTCAGCCTCCCCGCGCTCACTCACAACCTCAACCTGCACCGCGCCCTCCTGCGTCCGGAAACCAAGATGGTGGCCATGGTGAAAGCACACTCCTACGGTCTCGGCGATGTGGAGCTCGTCAACGAACTGATTTCCAATCATATCGATTATCTGGCAGTGGCCTATACCGACGAAGGCGTGCGCCTCCGCAAGCGCCACATCCGTACCCCCATCATTGTGTTGGGCGCCGAAGCACACAGCTTCGACGTGATGGTACAACACAACCTTGAGCCCGAAATCTTCAATTTCTACTATCTGAAGGAGCTGGAAAGAGTGCTGAAAAAACACCCTCAAATCCAGCAATTCAATATCCATATCAAGTTGGACACCGGCATGCACCGGTTAGGATTTGATGAAACTGATCTTCCACAGCTCATCCGTATCATCCGCGAGAACCCGCAATTGCATGTCGCTTCCGTTTTCTCACATCTGGCGGCCGCCGAAGATCCGCGCGAGGACGACTACACCCACAAGCAGATTGCTCTGTTTCAGCGTATGACCAGCTATTTTTGCGGTGCTTTTGACTACAAGATCCTGCGTCACATTCTGAACAGCGCCGGCATCTCCCGCTTCCCGGAGGCCCAATTCGACATGGTGCGCCTCGGCATCAGCCTGTACGGTTGCTCCGAGCTTCCGGCTTTGGCTGCCAAACTCCATAACGTAGCCACTTTGAAGACCGTCATCACACAGGTAAAACAGATTCCTGCCGGCGAGACCATCGGCTACAACCGCAGCTATCGGCTCAAACGTGACAGCCAAGTGGCCATCATCCCCATTGGCTACGCCGACGGATACCCGCGCGAGCTGGGCAACGGCAAGGGCACGGTCATCATCCAAGGCCAGAAAGTGCCCGTTATCGGCAAAATCTGCATGGACATGTGCATGCTCGATGTCACCGGCCTCTCCGTCCACGAAGGCGATGAAGTAGTGGTCTATGGCGAAGGCAACACTGTGGCCGACATGGCCAAGCGCGCCGGACTCATCAGCTACGAGCTGCTTACCCGCATCTCCAAACGCGTACCAAGAGTGTATGTGAACGATTAGAGATTAGAGATGATAGATTAGAGATTAGAGAGAATCGATAATCGGTATTTTTTGTACTTTTGCTGCCGTTATTTTGGATGGATATACAATGACCTCACCTGTAAAAAAATTATATCTCAAAATACGCAATCTGCACATCACCCCGCCATGGCTGATTATGACCTTGGACCTGCTGGTGGTGGCGATTTCCGTGTTTCTATCCCTGATCATCCGGACCAATTTCAAGCTGCCTTCCCATGTCAACTATTCCGACTGGATTTATGCCCCTGTGATGATCCTCACTTTGCGGTTCATCTTCTTCGAAATGTTCCAAACCCACCATCAGGTGGTGAGATATACCAACACCAAAGATGTGGTCAGGATTTTCTGGGCATGTTTCTGCGCCACATTGACGATTGCCGCCGTCAACGTCATCGTTTTCACCGTCAAGCATAAGTTCCTGGTTCCCAATTCCGTATGGATGATGGAATTTTTCATCACCACCGTACTGATCTTGATTTACCGTTTTGCTTTCAAGATGTACTATTTGGAAACGATGAATCCCATCCGTTCACGCAAGAACATCATCATCTTTGGCGCTGGCGACTCCGGCGTCATCACCAAGCGTACTATCGAGCGCGACAATGCAAGCAAATACAATGTGCTGGCCTTCTTCGATGACGATCCCGTGAAAATCGGCATGCAAGTGGAGAGTCTGCACGTTTATGATTTCCGGATGCTGGAAGAGTATTTGAGCGTGAACAACATCTCATTTCTCATCATCGCTGTACAGAAAATCAGCAACGCCAAAGTGAAAGCCATCACGGAGGTGGCCCTGCCCTACAATGTGAAAGTGCTGAAAGTGCCGCCCGTATCACGTTGGTTGAACGGCAATTTGAGTTTCAAGCAGATCAAGAAAGTCAAGATTGAAGATTTGCTGGAACGCAACCCCATCCAATTGGATCTTTCCCTCCTCAATCCCGAGTTGAACGGCCAGACCATCCTCATCACGGGAGCTGCAGGCTCCATTGGCAGCGAAATTGTGCGACAGTTGCTGCATTTCCAATACAAGCAGCTCGTGCTGGTAGATGAAGCCGAGACGCCCTGCTTCTTTCTGCAGGATGAATTATTGAAAGCCAACGGCATGAAGAACATCCATCTGTACGTACACAGTATCTGTGATGAAGCACTGATGAGCCGCCTTTATGAGACCTATCATCCCAATGTGGTCTTCCACGCTGCTGCGTACAAGCACGTGCCCATGATGGAGTGCAACGTGCAGTCCGCCATCAAGACCAATGTGGCTGGCACCAAGCTGTTGGCCGACATGTCCGTGAAATACGGCGTCAAGAAGTTCGTGATGGTCTCCACCGACAAGGCCGTGAATCCGACCAACGTGATGGGGGCATCCAAGCGCATCGCCGAGATGTATGTGCAAGCGCTGAATTTCCATCAAGACACTACGAAGTTCGTCACCACGCGCTTCGGCAACGTGCTGGACTCCAACGGCTCCGTCATTCCCATCTTCCGCAAACAGATTGAAAACGGAGGGCCAGTCACGGTGACGCACCCCGACATCACGCGTTATTTCATGACCATTTCCGAAGCTTGTCAGCTGGTGCTGACCGCCGGAGCCATGGGCAAAGGTGGTGAGATTTTCATCTTCGACATGGGCAAATCCATCAAAATCAGTGATGTAGCCAAGAAGATGATCCAGTTGTCGGGACTTACACTGAACAAAGATATTTCCATCGAATATACCGGTCTGCGCCCCGGCGAGAAGCTGTATGAGGAATTGCTGGCCAATGAGGAGAACACCCTCAAGACAGAGCATCAGAAAATCAAGATCGCCAAGGTGCGCACTTACGAATATCAGACATTAGTGCCTCAAATTGAAAAGCTTATCGAGTTGCAGAACAGCGACGAATTTGTCATTGTTGGTCAGATGAAAGAGATTGTACCCGAATTCAAAAGCAACAACTCCGTGTTTGAGGCCATTGATCATCAAGAAAAAACCGAGAAATAACGCATGAAGAACTTCGCCATCATCGGACTGGGCGGTTTTGTTGCCCCAAGGCACCTGCAGGCCATCAAGGAGACTGGCAACAATCTGGTGGCCGCGTACGATATCAGCGACAGCGTGGGTATCATCGACAGCTTTTTCCCCAATGCCGATTTCTTCACGGAGCAGGAGCTGTTCGACCGCCACTGCACCAAGATCAAGAACACGCCGGACAAAATCGACATTATCTCCGTTTGCACGCCCAACTACCTGCACGACTCGCACACGCGCTACGCGCTGAGGCTGGGCTGCGATGTGATTTGCGAGAAGCCTTTGGTGCTGAATCCCTGGAATATCGATGCGTTGCAGCGTGTGGAACAGGAGACTGGCCATCGCGTCAACAACATCCTCCAACTGCGTCTGCATCCTTCTGTCATTGCTTTGAAGAAAAAGATTGACGAAGGACCGCAGGATAAGGTCTATGACGTGGATTTAACTTACATCACTTCCCGTGGCAAGTGGTACTACACTTCCTGGAAGGGTGATGTGAAGAAGAGCGGCGGCATCGCCACCAACATCGGCATCCATTTCTATGACATGCTGGCCTATCTGTTCGGCGAAGTGCAGGAAAACATCGTCCACATCTCCTCGCACGACCGTTTGGCAGGTTTTATCCGCTTTCAGAAAGCTCGCGTGCGCTATTTCTTGAGCATCAACGCCAAGACGCTCCCGCCGGAGGTGGCCGCAAAAGGTCAACGCACCTTCCGCTCCATCACCATCGGCGACGAGGAGTTCGAATTCAGCAACGGTTTCACCGACCTGCACACTGAAAGTTACCGCAAGATTCTCGCCGGCCAAGGTTTTGGACTGGACGAGGTGAGGAACTGCATCCAGATAGTTTATGACATCCGCAACGCCCAACCGGTCGGGTTGGTAGGCGATTACCATCCGCTGGCTAATCTTCCACTGGAACCGCACCCGTTTGGTTGGATTGTATAACGAATAGTTTGCTTGAAGATGGAAAACATACAACCTAAGAAGAAAAGCATACTGGTCACCATCCTGCAATTCATTTTGTTTGTGGGCCTGGGCGTTTTCTTTATTTGGCTCTCGCTCCGTTCTTTGTCCAAAGACGACATGCGGGCCATTTGGCAATCCATGGGCAGCATAAATCAGCCCCGTTGCTGGGCGCTCCTGGCCTGCGCCGCGGTTATGGCCATCATTGCGGACATCGCCCGTGCCGTACGGGCAAAGATTCTCATAGAGCCGCTGGGATACAAACCACGCTTCTCCATGGTGTTTTACTCCGTGATGGTGTGCTATCTAGCCAATCTGGCATTACCAAGGTTAGGTGAGGTTTTGCGCTGCTCTTTTCTCCAACGCTTTGAGAATGTGCCCTTCCAGAAATCGCTCGGCACCGTACTCACTGAACGCGCCGTGGACATCATCTGCTGGCTTGCCCTTCTGCTGGTGGTCATTGCCATGAACACGGGCATGCTCTCCAATGTCATCATCGACCACGAAACCCAAATGTCAGTAGGCATGTGGATGGAACAGAAAGGATTGTCTATCATTGGCAACTACTTCATTTACATACTGATAGGTACTATTTTATTGTTTTATCTGCTTTTCAGATTGACCCGGAAATGGTGGATGAAATTCGCCTGGTACAGAAAAATGCGCAATTTCTTCATTGGCCTCTGGCAGGGCATAATCTCCATCAAGGACCTCCCCCACCCAGGCCATTACATCTTCTGGACTGCCATTATGTGGATATGCTACTATCTGGGTACATTTCTCTGCTTCTTCGCCATCCCGTATCTGCATGGTCTGGGCCCTGGCGCAGCATTGGCCGTACTCACTTTTGGCACCATCGCCTTTATCATTTCACAGGGCGGTCTGGGCTCCTATCCACTCATCACCGCCGGTATCTTGCTGATGTACGGAGTGAATTACACGCACGGTCTCGCCGCCGGCTGGATTGGCTGGCTCCTGCAAACCTTTGTCTCCGTGGGCGTAGGCTTCGCATCCCTTTTCCTGTCATCCTTCTACAAGAAAAAAGATTCCACCATTAATCTAAACCTATAATTACCATGAATGCCCTGGAACAGATTCGGAACAAGATTGTTGAGCCCAGTTTTTTTACTGAGCGCGAGGAAGAACTGCACCGGCAGAAAATCGTGTTCACCAACGGATGCTTCGATTTGCTGCATGTCGGGCACGTGACCTATCTGGCGCAGGCAAAAGCAATGGGCGATGTGCTGGTGATTGGGTTGAACACCGATGCCTCCGTTCGGCGGCTGAAAGGCCCCAACCGGCCTGTGAATGCGCAGGACGCCCGCGCGCTCGTATTGGCGGCACTGGAATCCGTGGATTATGTCGTGTTCTTCGATGAGGACACACCTTATAATATTATTACACAAGTAAAACCCGACATCCTAGTGAAGGGCGGGGATTACCAAATTGACAACATCGTGGGCGGCGACTTCGTGCGCGCGCGGGGCGGCCAAGTGCTGACCATCCCCTTTGTGGACGGATTCTCCACCTCCAACATATTGGAACAAATCAAAGAAAAATAGCGTGATGAAGCGTCTTTGGGTCATATTATGTTGTATGTGCAGTCTCACTGTAGTGGGACAAGCCCTTGATGTGACCGAATACACGCAAAACATCGCCTTGAAAGACACGGCGATGGTGCCCACAGACTCCACCATGCTCATTCTCAACGCAGCATACCCGTCCATCAGCGAGACCTACCAAATTCCAGCCTACAGCCTATACGACCGCTATTGGGACGTGCAGCACCTCCGGAGCCGCGCACTGGACATTCCTTTCGCCAACGACCGCCTGATGCTGCTTTTGGTACAAGATGGCAACCACAATTTCATCTTCCCTTGCATGTACGATGAGATTACCCTACCCTACGGCCTAACCAAACGGGGCGACTTCCACCCGGGCGTGGATCTCGTTGTGGACTATCAGACGTTGGTAAAATGCTGCTTCGACGGCGTGGTGCGCATGGCTAAATACTACGGTGCATACGGGCTTATGGTCGTGGTGCGGCACTATAACGGACTGGAAACCGTGTATGCGCATCTAGACAAACTTTGTGTGAAGCCCGGCCAGATGGTGAACGCCGGCGACGTGATTGGCCAAGCTGGCAAAAGCGGCAACGTAAAAGAGTGCACCCTGCACTTCGAGACCCGCTTCATGAACGAGCCTTTCGATCCCGCCCTGATGATAGATTTCGACGAGGAGGATCTGCTACGCAATACACTGTCGCTGACGCCGGCCGATTTCAGAATCGTGCCCACAGATGCGACCCATGCTTCGGGGACAACACAGCAAACCTCCACCCCCACCAAAACAGTCCTCGATTTTGATACCAACAACGGCCTTGGACAATATCATATCGTCAAAAAAGGAGAGAGTTTATACCGAATAGCACTGGATTATCATACCACTACGGACAAGATACTGAAATTAAACAATCTTGAAAATCCCGATAAAATATCTGAAGGACAGAAACTTAGAGTAAAATAACGGCAACTGAAAAATAAATTCACTTCCTGTTGTTGATTATATCAAAAAAAGTGTATTTTTGCAGTCCAAAATTTTTAGGCAATATAAATTATAGAGAAATGAAAAAAGATATCCATCCGAAAGAGTATAGAACTGTCGTATTTAAGGATATGTCAAACGATTACGCATTTTTGACAAAGTCCACAGTCGCCACGAAAGACACCATTCAATGGGAAGACGGCAACGAGTATCCCTTGGTGAAACTTGAAATTTCCAACACTTCTCACCCCTTCTTCACGGGTAAGATGAAATTGGTTGACACCGCCGGTCGTGTCGATAAGTTCCGCAGCAAATATGCTCGCCACTTGGATGGTAACAAATCCAAATAATCCATAATATTTTGTACTTTTGCTGACCATTTTTGTTATCACAAAAATGGTCAGTTTTTTTTATCTAAACTTAGGACTATTTATGAAAGAAATATCTCTTCTGGAGGAATTTATGGGCAATGAGAGCAACTTCATCCCCTTGTTTTCCCTGGACGACGAGGAGCGGCTGAGATCGGAGGAGATTCCGGAGGAAATCGCCCTGTTGCCCTTGCGTAACACGCTGTTGTTCCCGGGCATGGTAATTCCCATCAGCGTAGGCAGAACCAAATCCATCAAGTTGTCGCAAGACTACTCCCGCAATAACAAACCCATCGGCGTGGTGGCCCAGCGTGTGAACGAAGTAGAAGAACCTACCCTCAACGACCTGTACAAAGTGGGCACCATGGCCCATATCCTCAAATACATCACCATGCCGGACGGCGGCGTGACCATCATCGTGCAAGGCATCCGTCGTTTCGTTATCCAAGAGCTCACCCAAACTGAGCCCTACTTCAAGTGCACCGCCTCTCCCTTCAACTCCAACGACTTTGATCCAAGTATCATCAACGATAAAAACTTCAAGGCGCTCATCTCCACCATCCGCGACACGGCCACGAGGATGATCAAAATCTCCTCCAACATGCCGCGCGAGGCCTCGTTCGCCCTGAAGAACATCGAAAGCCATGTATTTCTGCTCAATTTCCTGGCGTCCAACATCTCCGCCTCGGTGGAAGAAAAACAGCGCATCCTGGAAATCGAAGACATCGTGGAACGCGCCAAACAGGTGCACAAGTTGCTGCACCGCGACCTGCAGATGATTGAGCTCAAGAACCAGATTCAGGACAAATCACGGCAGGAGCTGGACAAGCAGCAACGCGAGTATTTCCTGAACCAGCAGATGAAGACCATTCAGGAAGAGCTGGGCGGTACTCCATCAGAAAAAGACGTGGAGTCTCTCAAGCAGCGCGCCGCCAAAAAGAAATGGAACAAGGAGACAGCCGAACTCTTCCAGAAAGAGCTGGAAAAACTGCAACGTTCCAACCCTATGTCACCCGACTACTCCGTACAACTTAACTACTTGGAGTTGTTCGTTGACCTTCCCTGGAACGAATTCAGCAAGGATAATTTTGACTTAGACAAAGCTCGAAAGACCTTGGATAGAGACCATTACGGCCTGGACAAAGTCAAGGAGCGCATCATCGAATATCTGGCGGTTCTGAAACTGAAAGGCGACATGAAATCGCCGATTTTGTGTTTAGCCGGACCTCCGGGGGTCGGTAAGACCTCTTTGGGCAAGTCCATAGCGGCGGCGCTCGGGCGCAAGTACGTGCGCGTATCGCTGGGCGGTCTGCGCGACGAGTCCGAAATCCGCGGGCACCGCAAGACCTACATCGGCGCCATGCCGGGCCGTATCATCCAAAGTATGCGCAAGGCCGGCTACTCCAATCCAGTGTTCGTGCTGGACGAAATCGACAAGATTACGGGCATGAACGTGCAAGGCGACCCTTCTGCCGCGCTACTGGAAGTGATGGACCCCGAGCAGAACAACGCCTTCTATGACAACTACTTGGAAACCTCCTTCGACCTCTCGCGCGTGCTATTCATCGCAACGGCCAACGATCTCGGCAATGTGCATCCCGCCCTGCGCGACCGTATGGAAATTATTGAGATTCCGGGCTACTTGGCCGAGGAAAAACTGCAAATCGCCAAGCACCATCTCGTACCCAAACAATTGAAAGAGAATGGCTTGGATAAATCCAAACTCCAGTTCCCCGACAAGACTATCGAGCATATCATCAGCGAATACACCCGCGAGTCGGGTGTGCGTACATTGGAGCGCACCATCGCGAAGATTATCCGCAAGCGTGCCGCCAAACTCGTACAAGAGGGCAGCATAGAGAAGAAAGTGCAACCGGAGGACCTCAAAGAGATGCTCGGCTCGCCCATTTTCCAATTGGAGAAGGCATTCGACAACTCCGTGCCGGGCGTAGCCACGGGCTTGGCCTGGACCGCCGTGGGTGGCGAAATCCTGTTTGTGGAGGCGCTGACCTCCCCGGGCAAGGGCGAGCTCACCATGACCGGCAACCTCGGCGATGTGATGAAAGAGTCGGCCACCATAGCTTACGAGTACCTGAAAGCACACGCCAGCGAGTTCGGCATTGATCCGGCAGTTTTTGAGAAGAGCAAAGTACATGTGCATGTGCCCGAAGGCGCCACGCCGAAGGACGGCCCCTCCGCCGGCATCACCATCCTCACCGCGCTCATCTCCGCATTCACGAAGAAGACGCTGCGCGACAAAATCGCCATGACGGGCGAGATTACATTGCGTGGCAAACTGCTACCTGTAGGCGGTATCAAGGAGAAAATCCTCGCCGCCAAACGCAGCGGCATCTACGACATCGTCATGTCGGACGAGAACCGCAAAGACATCGAGGACATCAAAGAGAACTTCATCGAAGGCATGACCTTCCACTATTTCGCTTCCATGAAAGAGGCGGTAGAATTCAATTTCGGAAAATAAAACATTATGGCAGAAGACTTTCAATCAGCATTAACGGAACGCGAGGGCATCGAGCAGCCCATGCAGGTGAACCCGAACCTCACACGGCACAAACGTCGTGTGTTGTCGCTGGACGACTACGTGGAGGGCATCCTGAAGGGCGACCGTGTCATCTTGAGCCGTGCCATCACCATGATTGAGAGTGCCAATCCCGACCATTTCGAGATGGCGCAGGCCATCATCGAGCGCTGTCTCCCCCACTCGGGCAACTCATTGCGCGTGGGCATCACGGGCGTGCCAGGCGTAGGCAAGAGCACCTTCATCGAGTCGTTCGGCACCATGCTCACCGGCATGGGGCACAAGCTGGCAGTGCTGGCCATCGACCCCAGCAGCGAGCGCACCAAGGGCAGTATTTTGGGCGACAAAACCCGTATGGAAGCTCTGTCTGTCGATCCCAACGCCTTTATCCGCCCTTCGCCCTCCGGCAGCACGCTGGGCGGTGTGGCGCGCAAGACCCGCGAGAGTATCATCCTGTGCGAGGCCGCAGGATTTGACGTCATCCTCGTGGAAACCGTCGGCGTGGGACAATCCGAGACCGTGGTCAAGTCAATGGTCGATTTCTTCCTGCTGCTGATGCTGGCTGGTGCCGGCGACGAGCTGCAGGGCATCAAGCGCGGCATCATGGAGATGGCAGACGGACTGATCATCAACAAGGCCGACGGTGACAACAAAGCCAAGGCCGTCGGTGCGCAGGCGCAGTATCGCGCGGCTCTCAAACTGTTCCCGAAAAACGAAAACCAGTGGACCGTGCCCGTGGAGATCTGCTCCGCCCTGGAGGGTTTCGCCATCGACAAGGTTTGGAGCATGATCCTGCAATACGAAGCACTTACCAAATCAAACGGCTATTTCGAGAAAAACCGCACCGAGCAGAATGTCAACATCTTCTACAACTGGATCAACTTCACCCTGCAAAACGACTTCTACAACAACGAGGCCAAAGCCCAGGAAATCGAGCGCCTGCTGCCCCTCATCCGCGAGAAGCGGATTTCCCCCTACATGGCAGCAAGCAGGGTAATAAAAGGGGAATAATTACACATTCTCTGAAACTGTCAGCGCTGAGGCAAAGGCGAAGAAAAGATTATATCCGCCGCAGATGCCGTCCATATCCAGCATCTCACCCATCACATACACACCTGGGAAGCGTTTCAGGGAGAAATCATCGTTGATTTCGGATAAGGCAATGCCACCGTGGCACACCTGCGCGTAGGCCAAATCGTACAGGCCTTCTATTTCCATTTTAAACTTTTTAACATCAAACGGCTGGCGCTCATACAACTCATTCAACTTGGGATGCAGCAAGCCTTTCATGGAATGATGCTTCCGCAAATGCTCCGCTACATCATAATCATCCTCCAGATAGAGGAAATTCAGTTCCACGAAACAATTGCGTTTATCTTCCAATCGATTGTAATACGCTGATAAATTGAGGATTACAATACCAGAAATGCCATCATCTTTGAAGGTGACCTCGCCGGGTTCTTCATGGATAAGCTGATCGTTTTGATATAGCGAGGCAATCACTTTCACGCGGCAACCCGACAATATCTTGGGATAATCCTTGATCTTGAACCCGACCAACGAGGGCTGGAAAGGAGCCATGGATACGTTAAAGTTTGCTAAATAGCTATTGTAGTCCTTTCGGTTCTTGGGAATCATATTGGCAGGCGTACCCGAGGCGCAAACCACCGTATCAAAGGGCACAGGATCATCATTTAAGAGCCATTTTCCATCTTGGGATGTAATTTTCCGCACCTCATGCTCCATTTCCATACAGACATTCGGAGAGAGATTCTCCATCAGCACATCCAGCACGGTTTGCGAGAATTGGGAAAGCGGATAGACCCGGCCTTCCTCGTCGGCCATCATACGCAGGCCCATATCCTCAAACTCTTGCAGGAGTCGCACAGGCGTGACCTTTTGCAGCAGTTTCTCCGCAAATTCGGCATTGTTGTAGCAATCGGAATCCACGTATGTGTTGAAGAGATTGCACTTGCCGCCACCAGACGCACGCAACTTGGTGCCCGCCTGCTTGTTTTTCTCGAAGACAACCACCTCAAAATCCTTCTTTCCAGACAATTTCTTGGCCAGAAAAAGCCCCGAGGCACCCGCACCGATGATGGCTATGCGTTTCATTTTTCCTCCAAAAAATCACGAACCAGATCAATCATCTCCTGCTGGGCGGTCTTCAAATCGTCATTCAACACGATTCTGTCAAACTGATTGGCAAAAGACATCTCGTATTCGGCCTTATCTACGCGTTTTTTCAACGATTCTTCCGTTTCCGTGCCGCGCTTTTTCAGACGGTTCACGAGTTCTTCTATCGTGGGAGGCTCGATGAACACGGCCAAGGCATTGTCGCCATAGAACTTCTTGATGTTGAGGCCACCGAGCACATCCACATCGAAAATCACGGTCTGCCCGTTGTTCCAGATGCGCTCCACCTCACATTTCAAGGAGCCATAATACTGATTATCATACACTTCCTGCCATTCCAGAAACTCATCATTGGCCAGGCGTTCCTTGAAGTTTTCAGGGGTGATGAAATAGTAATCCTTGCCATCCTCCTCGTAATCGCGCTTGTGCCGGGTGGTGGCTGAGATGGAAAACTTGAGTTCGGGGACCTCCTCCAATAGATGGCGCACGATGGAAGTCTTGCCGGCGCCGGAAGGAGCAGAAACGATAATGACTTTTCCTTGCATAACACGAGATTTACAGGGTGCAAATATACCGCTTTTTTTGTACTTTTGCTCTCTCAAATTGAAGCTATGGAAAAGTCGGCAGAAACTCCCTTAATGAAACAATACAACAAGTTCAAGGCACAGCACCCTGACGCCATTTTGCTGTTCCGGGTGGGTGACTTTTACGAGACTTACGGGGAGGATGCCATCACCTCATCCAAAGTGCTGGGCATCACGCTGACAAAGCATGGCAAAGGATTGACACAGACAGAGTTAGCGGGTTTTCCACACCATGCATTGGATGTATATCTGCCCAAGCTGGTGCGCGCGGGCCTGCGCGTAGCCATCTGCGAGCAGCTGGAAGATCCCAAGCTTACCAAGACGCTCGTCAAACGCGGCATCACTGAGATGGTGACGCCCGGTGTGTCTGTGAATGACAAGGTGCTGGAGCAACGCGAGAACAACTTCCTCGCCGCCATCCAGTTCACCGAGAAAATCTGCGGCATCGCCTTCGTGGATATCTCCACCGGCGAATTCTATGTGGCCGAGGGCGACTACGACTACATCGACAAGCTGTTCCAGAACTTCAAACCTTCGGAGTTGGTAATTCAGAAGGGCAAGTCGGCGGCCTTCCGCGAGCACTTCGGTGAGAAGATGCTGCTCTCTACCCTAGATGATTGGGTTTTCATGTCCGATTATGCCAACGAACTGCTCACCAAGCATTTCCAAACCACCTCACTGAAGGGTTTTGGTGTCGATAACCTGCCCAACGGCATCATTGCCGCCGGAGCCGCGCTGCATTATCTGTATGAGACACAAAATCATAGAATCCAGCATATCAACAAGATAAACCGCATTGAAGAGGAGCACTATGTGTGGCTCGACCGCTTCACCATCCGCAACTTGGAGCTGGTGCACTCGCCCAACGAGAACGCCGTGACTTTGCTGCAGGTGCTTGACCAGACGCAGACGCCCATGGGCTCGCGTATGCTGCGCAAGTGGATGCTGATGCCTTTGAAAGAGAAAGTGCTGATTGACGAGCGCCTCTCCATTGTGGAGTATCTGATTAAAAACGAGCAACTTGCCGATGACCTGCTGGGCACGCTCAAGCGTATGGGCGACCTGGAGCGCATGGTGTCGAAGATTGCCACGGGCAAGATCAACCCGAGGGAAGTGCTGCAGTTGGCCCGCGCGTTGCGCTCCATCGAGAAGATGCAAGGTTACTGCAAACAAGCCGACCACCCGGCTCTGGCCAAGATTGCCGAGCAGTTCAACCCTTGCCTGTCGGTGTGCGCCCGCATCGAGAAAGAGATTCAGGATGACCCGCCCGTGGTGGTCAGCAAGGGCGGCGTGTTCAACCGGGGTGTGGACCAGGAGCTGGACGACCTGTTCGCCTTGGCCACCAACAGCAAGGAAGTATTGGCCGAAATTCAGCGTCGAGAAGCCGAGAGAACCGGCATCACCTCGCTCAAAATCGGGTTCAACAATGTGTTCGGCTATTATCTGGAGGTCACCAATGTGCACAAAGACAAGGTGCCGGCAGAGTGGACGCGCAAGCAGACCCTCACCAACGGCGAGCGATACATTACCGAGGAACTCAAGGAGCTGGAATCCAAGATTTTAGGTGCACAGGACCGCATGCTGGAAATCGAAGGAAGACTCTATAATGATCTGTTGATCAGCTTGTTGGATTATATCAACCTGATACAATTAGATGCGCGTCTGGCCGCACGGTTGGATGTACTGCTCTGCTTTGCCTGCGTTTCCAAAGAGAACCGCTACGCGAAACCGAAAATTACGGAAGGCACCTCATTGAAAATCAAGGAGGGACGCCATCCGGTAATAGAGAAGCAGCTGCCGCCGGGCGAAGTCTATATTGCCAACGATGTGCAGCTGGACAACGACAAGCAGCAAATCATCATCATCACGGGACCGAACATGTCGGGTAAGTCGGCCTTGTTGCGCCAAACCGCCCTCATCGTGCTGATGGGGCAGATGGGCTGCTTCGTGCCCGCCAAGAGCGCGGAAATCGGTATTGTGGATAAGGTTTTCACCCGTGTGGGCGCGTCAGACAACATTTCCACGGGCGAATCCACTTTCATGGTGGAGATGAACGAGACCGCGAGCATTTTGAACAACATCTCGAACCGCAGTTTGATATTGTTGGACGAAATCGGGCGCGGCACCAGCACCTACGACGGCGTATCCATCGCGTGGTCCATCGCCGAATATCTGCACGAAAATCCTTACAACCGCGCCAAGGTGCTCTTTGCCACGCACTACCACGAGCTGAACGACATGGCAGCGCAGTTCCACCGTATCAAGAACTACCATGTTTCTGTGAAGGAGATTGACAATAAAGTCTTCTTTATGAGAAAGTTGGAACCGGGTGGCAGCGAGCACAGTTTCGGTATCCATGTGGCGCGAATGGCGGGTATGCCTGCGCAGGTGCTCAAGCGCGCCAACGAAATCCTCAAGCAGCTGGAGACCTCGCGCAACAACGCCAACGGCGACAAGACCCTTATCGAGAAGTCCACACCAGGCTACCAGCTCAGTTTCATCAATCTGGACGACCCGCTGTTGTTGGAGGTAAAAGATTTGATTGTAGGACTGAATATCAACAGCCTCACGCCCGTGGAGGCCCTCATGAAGCTGAACGAAATCCAGCAGCTGTTGACGGGGAAAAAGTGATTTGCTGCAAAAGCAATTACCCCATTATCTTCTCCACCGCGACTCGCGCGTGGCGGAGTTCCGCGTCGGTGGTCTGGCCGCCCACATGCGGGGTGAGGATGACATTCTCCAACTGGGCCAAGCGCTCCATAGCCGCAGGCCACTGCTCTTTGGGCAGGTTTTTCAATTTGGGACTCTCGTACTCCAACACATCCAGACAGGCCATCCGTATCTTGCCGGATTCTAATCCCTTCACCACATCTTCCGTGTTCACGACCATGCCGCGCGAAGTGTTGATGAGCATAAAGGGTTGCGCGACATCCTCAATGAATTTCTCATTGATAAAGTACTTGTTTTCAGGTATATAGTTTACATGTACGGAAATCACATCGCACTCACGCATGATGGTTTCCAAATCCGTCATTTCCGCATTGCTGTCTCCGGCGACTGGGTTGTAGCGGTCATAGGCATACACCTTGCAGCCAAGCGCATGCAATAACTTGGCAAATGCCGGACCTGTGTGCCCGTAACCTATCAGCCCGTAGGTATGCGACTGCAATTCCGTGCCCTTGTTCTTCTCACGATGCCACTCTCCTGCCCGCACCTCGCGGTCGGCAGAGGACAGATGACGCAGCGCCGCCAGCAAGAGGCCCAGACAGTGCTCCGCCACCGCATTCGCATTGCCCTCGGGCGTGGAAATTACTTTAATTCCTTTTTTCTCAGCATATTCCACATCGATATTCTCCACCCCAGAGCCAATCCGAACGATGAATTTCAACGAAGGCTTGGAATCGAGTATGGCGCGGTCCACTACAAAGCGGCTCCGGATGACCAAACCGTACAGGTCATCGGGAGCAGCCTTGAATGTTTCGTATGTAAAGGTCATGTCGGTCAGGCACACAATATCACTTTCGGAAAGTTTTTCCGTCAAATATGGATGTACCCTATCGACAATCAGGACCTTTTTCATTATCGTTTGTTGGATTTTTCGACGTCTCTTTCTGCCTTCTCCAGCTCCTTCTGCAATTTAACAGGCAATTCATCCTTCGCCATGCACTGGTGGCACTTCATTTCCAAAGTGTACATACGGCCGATGCAATAGTTGGAGTGTTTGCAGGCGCTGCGGGTCACCTCGCCCGACTGCAGCTTGTTCACAAAGTCGGTGTCCTGAACCAAAGCGCGGGCCATCTGGAATGCTACAAAGCCGGAATCCAGCACCTTCTCCATGTCAGCCTTATCGACCATACCGCCCACGTAAATCAACGGCATTGTCAGGGCTTCGCGGAACTTCATGGCCGTATCATAGAAATAGGCATCCTTGTAAGGAACCGTCGGGATGACCAAACGTCCACCAAGGTGAAGACCGATCTTCAGCCACCAGAACTTCTTGAGATCCATGTAGTAAGCCAGCGTTTTGAGCGGCATGGCACCGCGCATCACATCCATCGGAGCCTTGCTCACGAAACCGGCGGTAAGCACCAGCGCGTGCACGCCCAACTTCTCCAATTCCTTGGCCACGGTAATGCACTCATCCACTTGCATACCGCTACGGAAACCGTCGTACATGTTGGTTTTCACCACAATAGCCATGTCGTCCTTGGCCTCTTCCATCACGCGGGTGATGACGCGGCGCATGAAACGCATACGGTTCTCCAGTGAGCCACCGTACTCATCTTTACGATGGTTGGTATAAGGAGAGATGAACTGGCTAATCAGATAGCCGTGGCCGGCGTGTACTTCGATGCAGTCGAAACCTGCGCGGCGGCACATATCCACTGCCTTGCCGAAAGCCTCCACAATCTCGTCGATGTCCTTAATGGTCATCTTACGGGTAAAGGTAGGTGAATAAAGGTTAAAACGGCCTGACGGCGACAGCGGCTTGCAACCGCAAGTGGCGCGGTGCGTCATGTTGCCGCAGTGGCCGATCTGAATGGAGGCCTTGGCACCTTCAGCGTGGATGGCGTCCGTCAACTTCTTCAGTTCGGGAATAATTTCCTCGCGGAGCCACAACTGGCCATCAAAGGAAAGGCCGCTCTGACAAACGGAAGCGTATGCCACAGTGGTCATACCGATACCGCCCTTGGCGACTGCTGTATGATAGTCGAAAAGTTCTTTGGAGGGACGGTTGCCATGCGCCATATTCTCGAAAGCGGCGGAACGGATGGTGCGGTTACGAAGGGTAATCGGACCGATTTTACAAGGTGTAAAAATTTGGGATTCAGTCATATTTAAAATTTTTTATAATTATTCTATCGGGTTAATTTGGAAAAAATCCTGTAAGCATTTTCCGTCGTGGCATCAGCTACCGTCTGTAAGGAGACTTGGAAAATATCGGCCACTTTTTGGGCAATAATGGGAATGTATGAGCTTTCGTTAGGCTGGCCGCGATGCGGAACGGGAGCCAGATAAGGCGCATCCGTCTCCAACACCACATTCTCCAGCCCCACATGCGCCACAATGTCCTGTACTTTACTGTTCTTGAAGGTCACCGTGCCACCCACGCCAATGGCAAAGCCGTGTTTCACCGCCCATTCCGCCTCCTGAATGCCGCCGGAAAAGCAGTGCATCACGCCGGAAAGCTCGCCCGGACGGAATTGCTTGAGAATCTCAATTGCATCGTTGTAGGCGCTCCGAATGTGCAACGAAAGGGGTAATTTCCGGTCGCGGGCCCAGCAAAGCTGACGGTAAAACGCCTCCCGCTGCTCTTTCTCAAAGGTTCGGTCCCAATAATAATCCAAACCAATCTCCCCTACGCCCACCACATTCGAATCATCCAAATGGGCTTCAATCTGGACCAAGTCATCCTCGAAATCCGCTTTGGTATCTTCAGGATGAAGTCCTATCAAGATGAAAAAGTTATCAGGGAACAAAGAGACTGCCTCCTGCAACCAATCCGGAGTCTCTCGGTTGACACATCCCAGAATCATCTTATCCACACCCGCCTCTATGGCACGACGAGCCACATCCTCGAAATTGTCAGGGTAGCTCTCACGGTACAAATGAGTATGGGTGTCAACAAAACGCATGGTTAGTTCAGTTGGGATTCATTGACCCACTTTTCGATAAGTTTTTCCTGCTTTTCTTTATCGGAAAGTTCTTCGGTCATGATTTTCTCCGCAATATTGATGGAGAAGTTGGCGATTTCGTTCTTCAAATCGGTGATGGCCTTCATCTTTTCCATCTGGATGGCTTGTTTGGCATCCGCAATGATGGACTGTGCCTCGGCATCAGCCTTCAGTTTGGCGTCTTCTTTCAGTTTCTCGCTGATGGCACGGGCATCATTGAGGATATCGTCGCGTTCAGCCTTGGCCTGGGCAAGCATCTCTTCATGTTTGAGATTCAGGTTCTCCAGTTCTGCATGCACGCGTTCCGCCTCATCCAGTTGGTCTTGAATCTTCTTGTTGCGGCTGGCAATGCCTTGCGTAATCACTGGCCAAACAAACTTAGCCAAGATGAAGAAAAAGATGCCGAAGCCAACGAGCATCCAGAAGATAAGTCCGAAAGAGGGTTTTATGAGTTCCATATTCTAATCTGAGTTGTTTCTGAAATTTTTAAAAATGTTGGGGACCCTGCCAACCGCAGGGTCCATCAACAAATTAAGCGATTGCATCAGCAAACAAGCGATGGGGTCGCATGCCGGCTTTATTTTGCAATGGCGATAAGCAGACACACGACGCAGGCGAACAAAGCGACACCTTCGACGAAGGCGGCTGCCAAAATCATGTTCATACGAATGTTGCCAGCTGCTTCAGGTTGGCGTGCGATGGCGGACATGGCATCTTTACCGATGTTACCGATACCGATACCGGCGCCGATGGCGGCGAGACCTGCACCCACACCAGCACCCAATTTGCCGATTCCAAGGCCAGTGGCTGCTTGCAATAAGATGGTTAATAATGACATAGTAGTTTGTATTTATTTAGTTGATAAAAAGGTTTATTCTGCTAATTGAAGTTCTTCTTCCTCCTCCTCGCCGCAAGCTGCTCCGATGTAGATAGCACTCAAGAGCGTAAAGACAAACGCCTGGATGAAAGCCACCAGCAGCTCGAGGCAGCTCATGAAGAGATATAAGAAGATGGAAATCACGGAAACCCCGTAGCCCAATGCCGGAGCCATCTGTCCGAAAATGAAAATCAAGGAGATGAAGCCCAGCACAATGATATGACCGGCGGTGATATTGGCGAAAAGTCGCACCATCAACACAAACGGCTTGGTGAACACGCCGATCACCTCCACCAATGGCATGATGGGCAGCGGAAACTTCAGCCACCAAGGCACGCCCGGCGTATTGATGATGTCTTTCCAATATTCCTTTTTGCCCGAAAACTGCGTCACGAAGAAGGTCAGCAAAGCGAGCACGCCCGTCACGGCAATGTTGCCGGTGAGGTTGGCACCGCCTGGGAAGATGGGAATCAGACCCATCAGGTTGTTGAAGAGGATGAAGAAAAACAGCGTAAGCAGGAATGGAGTATATTTCTGGGCATTTTTACCTAAAGACGGATTGATAACCTCATCCTGCAAAAAGACAATTACCGGTTCTACAAACGCCTGCAAACCCTTTGGGGCCTGGTCAGGACGACGTTTGTACTGTTTGGTCACCGACAGCAATATCCACGTGATGAGAATCAACGAGATAATCAGCGCGCACACATTCTTGGTGATGGAAATGTCAATCTTGCAGACATGGTCAACAGGATATACGACACCTTCTTCCAAATGGCCAGTATAATCGTCGGCCAACTTGACAATGCTGCCTTTCTGGTCGCCCCAGCCCATAGCGTAGCCTTTGTAGGCGGCCTCACCATGGTGGAACTTATTGGACATAAACACCACAAAATGGCCGTTGTCAACCAGCATTACGGGAAGCGGGATGGTCACACTCTTGTCGCCTTCGCCGCAGATATGCCAACCGTAGTTGTCTGTAATATGCTCTATGATAAACGGACCAGCATCGAATTCTTTCTCTTCCGCAGCCGATAAGGATTGGGAGAAAAACGTCATCAACAGAGCCACAAAAATGCCCACCAGTCCCAATTTATAGTTTTTGCAAATCATACAATATCAATTAGATACAATCTAAAACCCACAACTTTCCACCTCCACAAAAAAGTGGCGCAATATACGAAATTTTCATTTGGTTATCAAAGGTTCCAGCAAGCGTTTGAGGTGTTCTATTTCCACCTCATTTTCGTTTACTGTCAGTTGTGCCATGCGGTAATAGGGCAAGCGTTGCTGGAGTCTTTCGTGCACGTAGGCGGTCAACTGTTCTTCGGTTAACGAAACCGTCAGCGGGCGCTCCTTTTTGCTGTTTTTCAGTCGCTGAACGAGGGTTTCTTCCGGCAGGTCAATATAGACCGTCACGGCATGTGCGTTCATCAGTTGCATGGCATCCTGATTGGCGGGAGTGCCACCTCCGGCGGATATCACTATTCCTTGACCTTCCAGTATTTCTTTCAGCGTCTGATACTCGCACTGCCGAAAAACAGATTCCCCATACTTCTGAAAAATATGGGGAATCGTAGCATGATATTTTTCTTCGATAGCTGCGTCCAAATCGACAAACTCAAGGCCCAGGCGGAGTGCCAGCTCCCGACCTATCGTGGTCTTTCCTGCGCCGGAGAAGCCGACCAAAACGACATTGCGAGCCATTATTGCATATTTTCCAAAATGGCGTCAATGAGATTCTGTGCGCAGTCGGCAATATCGGAGATGCGAGCAGGCAGCATGTAGCACGGTGTGGTGAACACCATGTTCTGCTTGTCGGCAATAACACCCGTCTGCTGGGTATTGATGTGCTTGGAACCGAAGCTGAGCACGTTCTGGATAGTACCCTCGTCGTTGCCCACGGTGATGGTCACATCGCCCAGCACCTTGGCAATCATCACCGGAGCGATGCAAAGCGCGCCAATGGGCTTATGCGCGGCGTGGAAAGCTTTGATGAGCTTGGCCACATCCTCGCGCACGGTGCAGTTCTTGCCGTCAAACGCATAGGTAAACAGGTTCTTGGCTGCGCCATTGCCGCCAGGGAACACCAACGCGTCGAAATCTTCCACGTGGCACTCCTCAATGGGGCGGATGTCGCCGCGCGCGATGCGCGCGGCTTCCACCATCATATTACGTTTCTCATCTGTGGCAGACTTTGTATAATGGTTTACCACATGATATTGATTGTCGTTGGGGGCAAAGATACTGTAGGTACATTCATTGCGGTCGATGGCCAACAGGGTCATCACGGACTCGTGGATTTCACTTCCGTCCAGAGAACCACAGCCACATAATATCACAGCAAATTTCTTCATATTCTATTGATTTTTATTGGTTTGTGTCTTGTTGGGCCATCATTCTGCGTCCCAAACTGTTATAGAAACCGCGGTAGGCATTGCCCATTTCAGGGGAAACGCCATCCATTGCCTTCAATTGGGTCTCGGCCACATCCTGCAACTTCTTGGCAGTGGCATTGTCGCCTGCTATCTCAGCAATATCCTGCAACTGATGCAACTCTTGGAAAATGTTGGCAACCGCCTGCTGATCAAAATCAGGCTGACGGAGCAGACGGCCAATGTTGTTCGACAGGATCTGAGCACGATAGGATGCCACCTTGTCAAACTTCAACGCCTTGAATTTGGAAGCGATGGACATATCCGGATATCTGATGTTTGTCATCATATAATGCATGAACATCAAATCAAAGTGAATATCATCCTCATGGATAGCCAGTGTGTTGTCATCGCACTGATTGTACCAAGCAAACAAATCCACCAGCTGATCCCAAATGGAATTAGCCATTGCCATACCTTTCTGGTTTCCGCTTGGCGTGTTCAGCTTAAAGAAATCCTGCATGTAGAAAATACAGTTCTGGGTATAGCCATACACATTGGACATCACGGAAACGTACGGGAAGACCTCATTCGGAAGAACTGTATTACCTTGATCGAATGCTTTCTCTGCTCTTTCCACATCGCCTTCCGCTAACAGTTGATTACCCAAACGGTTGTACAAGCGGCGGATGAGTGAAATCAGACGGGTATTGTCTTCATTGTGATAGACACGCGGATCATTGAAACCGCCCCAAGCATACTGTGCCGCTTCATGTTTAGGTGCATCAGGATGATTGAGGAAATCCTCGCGACTGTGGTCATTGAAGACATTCATCAGATTGTTGTACAGAATTTCGCTGTTAATTCTACCCGTTTCGTTGCCACGCGAGGTCTTGATGGGGACGAGTCTGTATGCAAATCCTTCCAGTTGGAAATATTCTTCCAGGCCGAGATAAGCTTCGGAACCAGTAGTAGAAGCATAGTAGATAGGACGCTCCCAGTTGTTGTTGGCCAAGATATCCATCATGATGATATAGGCCTTTACCAACGGGGTAACACTTCCCGGCTTACCCAGATTCCATTCCAGACGATCCACCACGAGAGCGGAGTCTTTGGGATCCACGGTTCCGTTGGCCAACACCTTGGCTTTGTCCACTTTAAGGGAGAAACTGGCGGGGATAGCACGGCCATTGGATCTGTAACCTTTGCTCTGGGAGAGCAGGAAAAGGTGACGGGCATGGTCAAATTGCGGATCTTTGATGTAGTTCACCACGGCATTCAGGTCCACAAACTGGTTTTCACCAGGTTCGAGATAAAGCGCATCACGTGTACCGTCTTTGTATTGATTCCAAGTCATGGAGATGGGCAATGCATCTGACTCGTAAGCTTTGCGTTTCATCTGATCGACATACCAGCTGGTACTGAGCAGCGACAGGTTACACACGCGCACATCGGTACGGTAGCCTTCTACCTCCTGAGCGTACCACAATGGGAAAGTATCGTTATCACCCAAAGTAAACAGAATGGCATTAGGAGCACAGGAATCCAAATAGTTCTTGGCTATAGCCAAAGCCGTATAGCGGTTGGAACGATCGTGATCATTCCAGTTCTGGTTAGCCATCACGCAAGGCACCAAGCCGAAGCACACGACTGTAGTAAGCACTGCGCCTGCAATCTGCACCGGTTTGCTCTTGATTTTCTCAAACAGTTCATAGATGCCCAACACGCCAAATCCAATCCATATTGCAAAAGCATAGAAAGAAGCGGCAAAGGCATAGTCACGCTCACGAGGCTGGAAGGCATACATATTCAAATAGAATGCGATAGCCAAACCTGTCATGATGAAGAGCAGGAACACCACGAAGGCATTCGGTGTATCCTTGCGGGTTTGATAGAAAATACCCACCAAGCCCAACAACAGCGGCAACAAATAATAGGTGTTATGACCAGGACGCTGCAAAGCTTTGGGCAGATTGGTCTGATCACCCACCTTAGCCTTGTCAATGAAGGAAAGTCCCGTGATCCAGTTGCCGTTCATGCTATCGCCACGACCCTGAAGGTCATTCTGACGACCAGCAAAGTTCCACATGAAATATCTCCAGTACATGTAGCCAAATTGATATGTCTGCAGGAATTTGATGTTTTGCTTCCAGGAAGGCGTATCGCCGCGGGCCAGCTCACGGCGGGCTTCGCGGTCGGCAGGACTGTCGCTGTTATAATGGTTGTTCAGCCAATTGATGTACTCGCCCTGTTTCTCTGACGACCACATTCTCGGGAAGAGCATACAACCAGACGGGTCGTATTGCAGTTTCTCGCCCTGGCGCTCGTTGGAAACCACATAACGTTTGGCATTTTTGTCTTTCACATACACAGGCTTGCCGTTTTCGGCATTGATCACCTTCGTATTATAGCTTTGTCCATAAAACAACGGATTGGAACCATATTGTTCACGATTCAAGTAAGCCAACAGGGCCACTGCATCCTCCGGATTGTTCTCGTCAATAGTCGGATTGGCGTTGGAGCGGATAACCAATGTGAAGAATGTGGAGTATCCGATGAGCAGCATCATGAAGCAGAAAGTACCCGTAAGCAGTACGGGTTTGTTCTTCTTGTATCCAGCCACAATACCCCAAGCAATGAGGCCTACCAAAATCAGGAAGAAGAAGATGGTACCGGAATTGAACGGCAGGTGCAACGAGTTCACGAAGAACAGGTCGAACTTACCAGCCAGGTTCACCACCTGCGGGATGATACCCCACAGAATAATGCCGAGCAGCACCACGGAGCCGCAGAGTGACAGGAATACGCCCCACTCTGCCTTCGATTTCAGCGTGCCTTTCTTCGCACACAGCACAAACAATGGGATGGTGATGAAAATCCATATCAGGAACATCCACAAAGTGGAACAGAAGAATGCAAAGAAGAAGGAGATGATGGCCATGGTGAGCACTGCGCCCATGCCCGTGGCATTCTTGGAGAGCTTATAGTAAACAATCAGCACGATTGCCGGCAGGGTCAGCAAGTTCAGCAAGTGAACACCGATGGAGAGACCCACCAAATAGGCAATGAGCACAATCCAGCGGTTAGGGTTCACATTCTCCTTCGGGTTGTCGTACTCCTCGTCCCACTTCAGGATGCACCAGAACACCAATGCGGTGAAGAAGGAGGACATGGCATAGACCTCACCTTCCACAGCGGAGAACCAGAATGTGTCGCTGAATGCATAAGCCATGGCACCCACGAGGGCTGCGCCCAGCACTGCGATAAAGCGAGGCGTGTTCATCTCACCATACTTGGCCACCAGCTTGCGAGCCAAACGCACGATGGTGAAATAAAGTAACATGATGGTGAGGCCGCTGCATACGGCTGACATACAGTTCACGCAGAAAGCCATCTTGGTTGGATCGCCACCGGCAAACAGTGTGCAGATGCGTCCGATAATCTGGAACGTAGGTGCTCCAGGGGGGTGACCCACCAACATCTTCGAGGTTGTAGCGATGTATTCACCACAGTCCCACCAGGAAACTGTCGGCTCGGCAGTCATGATATAGACAGCAGATGCCACTATACCGATGATCACACCGAGAATCGTGTTAATCAATTTTTGCGTCTTATTCATTATTTATAAGTTTTGTAATTTGCGTTTTAGCTATTGCCCTTTCAACTCTAAACTTTAAACTCTAAACTCTAAACTTTTAAATCGTCGCTGCCTTGAACTGTTGCAAGAAGCGGACATCGTTTTCAAAATAGAGACGAATATCGTTGGTTCTGTATTTGAGCATCGTCATGCGTTCGATACCGAGACCGAAGGCGAAGCCGCTGTACTTTTCGCTGTCAATACCGCAATTCTCCAGCACGTTGGGATCCACCATACCGCAGCCGAGAATCTCCACCCAGCCAGTGTGCTTGCAGAGGTTGCAACCCTCGCCACCGCAGATGTAGCAGGAGACATCCATCTCAGCGGACGGTTCCGTGAATGGGAAGTAAGAGGGACGCAAACGAATACGCACATCCGGACCGAACATGCGTTGGGCGAAGTAGAGCAGCGTCTGTTTCATATCGGCGAAGGAAACCTTCTCGGCCACATAAAGACCTTCCACTTGGTGGAAGATGCAGTGTGCACGGGAGGTGATGGCCTCGTTGCGGAACACACGGCCCGGGCAGATTACACGAATCGGGGGCTGCTGCTTCTCCATGGTACGCACCTGCAATGAGGAGGTGTGCGTGCGCAGCAGCACATCGGGATGCAACTCCACGAAGAAGGTGTCCTGCATATCGCGGGCAGGATGTTCCTCGGCAAAGTTGAGTGCGGTGAACACGTGCCAATCGTCCTCAATATCGGGACCTGTAACGGCTGTAAAACCGATGTCTTCGAAGATGCGGCGCACCTGGTTCATCATGATGGAAATCGGATGCATGGAGCCCAGGGAAATGTTGGCTGACGGGCGGGTGACATCCGCGATGGTGTTGAGTGAACACACAGCAGCCTCCATTTTGGCTTTCTGTTCCTCAAAACGCTGTTGTGCCTTGTCTTTCAACTCGTTGAGCATCTGACCAAAACTCTTACGTTCCTCCGGCGCAATGTTCTTGATTTCGCCGAACATAGACTGCAACTCGCTCTTCTTACTCAAGAAATTGAGACGGAATTGCTCCAGTGCCTCGGCATTCTCAATTTTGTAATTATCTATTTCTGCTCTTATTTCGTCTATTGATTTCATACGATGATGGGGTAAATGGGGTAAATGGGTTATTTTAGAATTGTGACACTGAGGATTTTTATGTCTTCCGTGGGGCGGTCGAACTGGTCCTTGGGCTGGGCGGCGATTTTGTCCACCACCTCCATGCCGCTGAGCACCTGTCCGAACACGGTGTATTCGCCATCGAGGAACGGGGCGCCACCAAGGGTGGTATAGACCTCGCGCTGCTCGGGGGTGAAAGTCTTGCCGGTACGCTGTTGCAACATGTCGAGATAGGCATTGTCGTATGTTTTGCCATCCACAATGTAGAACTGTGAGGCGGACGAGGACTTGGCCGGATTATTGTCGCGGGCCGCGGCCACGGCACCTCTGCGGTGGTAGAGCGTGGGCACGAATTCTGCGGGAATGCGGTAGTCAGGGCCGCCGGCGCCCAGACGTTGGCCGGGCTTCGCGTTCTTGGAGTCCGGATCGCCCGTCTGAATCATGAAGCCTTGGATGATGCGATGGAACAGCACACCATCATAATAGTTCTCTTTCACCAATTTGATGAAGTTGTCGCGGTGTTGCGGCGTCTCGTTGTAAAGCGCAATTTTGATATTGCCTTTGGTGGTTTTGATAAGTACTTCTGTCATTTTCTCGGGTTTGGTTTCTGCCTTCGCCGCAGGAACAGCGTCCGATTTTTTGGTCTCCGACTCCATTTTCTTCTGCGACGAGCAGGCTGATAACATTATGATTGCCAATAAAATGGTACAACAAAAAGCTTTTTTCATGCCTATTTTTATTAAAACGGCAAAAATACAAAAAAAACGGGTACTTGCAAAAAACGCCCCTATATCTTTCCAACTTTCACACATTCCAACTTTTCGACTTTTCATGCCTCCGACATTTCAACTCTTTTTGTATCTTTGCACCCTCAAAATATGAGTGAGTAAAATTTAAGAAAATGCGTCCAGATTTTAGCAACGTAGATTTTAAGAAACTCCCTGAAAATCAAGAAGATTTTCGTCAATGGGAAAAAGAACACAACATATCCGCCGACTGGATGACCGCCGAGCAGATACCCGTCAAACAGGTGTATGGCGCGGACGATTTGGCCGGAATGGAACACCTCAACTACACGGCCGGTATTCCACCCTACCTGCGCGGACCCTACTCCATGATGTACGCTTTCCGTCCGTGGACCATCCGTCAGTACGCTGGTTTCTCCACCGCAGAAGAGTCCAACGCTTTCTATCGCAGAAACTTGGCTGCCGGTCAGAAGGGTTTGTCCATCGCCTTCGACTTGGCGACGCACCGTGGCTACGACTCTGACCACCCACGCGTGGTGGGCGATGTGGGTAAAGCCGGTGTGGCTGTGGACTCCATCCTCGACATGAAGATCCTCTTCGACCAGATTCCGTTGGACAAGATGTCCGTCTCCATGACCATGAACGGCGCTGTGCTTCCGATTCTGGCCTTCTACATCGTGGCCGCCGAAGAGCAAGGCGTGAGCATGGATCAACTGTCCGGTACTATCCAAAACGACATTTTGAAGGAATTCATGGTTCGTAACACGTATATCTATCCGCCGTTGCACTCCATGAAAATCATCGCCGATATTTTCGAGTTCACCTCCCAGAACATGCCGAAGTTCAACTCCATCTCCATCTCCGGCTACCACATGCAGGAAGCCGGCGCCACGAGCGACATCGAGCTTGCCTACACGCTGGCCGACGGTCTGGAGTACCTTCGCGCAGGTGTGAACGCAGGCATGAGCGTGGACGACTTCGCCCCGCGTTTGTCCTTCTTCTGGGCCGTAGGCATGAACCACTTCATGGAGATTGCCAAGATGCGCGCTGCCCGTATGCTGTGGGCCAAGATTGTAAAACAGTTCAACCCGCAGAACCCGAAATCTCTGGCTTTGCGTACGCACAGCCAGACCTCCGGCTGGTCGCTTACCGAGCAAGACCCGTTCAACAATGTGTGCCGCACTTGCGTGGAAGCCATGGGCGCCGCTCTGGGCCACACACAGTCACTGCACACCAACGCTCTTGACGAGGCCATCGCACTGCCTACCGACTTCTCGGCACGTATTGCGCGTAACACCCAGATCTACATCCAAGAGGAAACCAAAATTTGTAAGTCTATCGACCCGTGGGCCGGTTCCTACTACGTAGAGAGCCTCACCCACCAAATTGCCCACCGCGCCTGGAAGCACATTCAGGAGATTGAATCCTTGGGCGGCATGGCCAAAGCTATTGAAACCGGTATCCCGAAGATGCGTATCGAAGAGGCTTCCGCCCGCAAGCAGGCCCGTATCGACTCCGGCAAGGAGGCCATTATCGGCGTGAGCAAGTACAAACTCGACAAGGAGGCTCCTATTGAGACGTTGGAGGTTGACAACACCACCGTGCGCGAGGCCCAGCTCAAGCGTCTGGCCCAACTCCGCGCCAACCGCAACGAGGAAGAGGTGAAGGCTGCCTTAGCCGCGTTGACCGAGTGCGCCAAGACCGGCAACGGCAACTTGCTCGACCTTTCCATCAAGGCCGCCCGCGTGCGCGCTTCCCTCGGTGAGATTTCCGATGCATTGGAAGAAATTTACGGACGTTACAAAGCAAAAATAAATCTGATTTCCGGCGTGTATAGTGCAGAACAACAAAACAACGCAAACTTCAAGAAAGCTTGCGAGATGTGCGATGAGTTCGCAAAGAAAGAGGGCCGTCGTCCTCGTATCATGATTGCCAAGATGGGTCAGGACGGCCATGACCGTGGCGCCAAAGTGGTTGCCACCGGCTATGCCGACATCGGCTTCGACGTGGATATGGGACCGTTGTTCCAAACTCCCGAAGAGGCTGCCAAGCAAGCCGTGGAGAACGACGTGCACATCTTAGGCGTTTCTTCACTTGCCGCAGGTCACAAGACACTCGTGCCGCAGGTGATTGAAGAACTCAAGAAGCTGGGCCGCGAGGACATCATGGTCATCGTGGGTGGTGTGATTCCGCCGCAGGACTACGACTTCCTCTACAAAGCCGGCGCCGCCTGTATCTTCGGACCTGGCACCGTCATCAGCGACAGCGCTATCAAGATGTTGGAAATTCTGATGGAAGATTAATTCCGAATTGATATTTTTGAAATTCGGAAAACACATACCATGGGCAGAGCCATTGCGCTTTGCCCTTTTTATTTTTGCGGGATTTTGATTTTCTGCCCTATCTGAATGGCATTGATATTGCTGAGATGATTGTACGATGCCAACGCTGCAGCTGTCGTGCCATACTGACGGGCGATGGAGGACAGGGTGTCACCTTTTTTCACAATGTGCGTACGGATGACAGGAGCAGCTGGAGTAACTCTCGTAGTATCCTTATTCACCACAATCGGTTCACGAATTTCGTTGTTGGTGTTCAAAGAATCTGTAGAAGTCACCATGGCCGTGCTGTCGGTCGGCACAGGGGCAGCTTTCACCACCACCGTGGAGCCTTTCTTGATCAACAGCTTTTGCCCCACTCTCAAACTATTGCTGTGCAACCGGTTCAACGACCTGATCTGGTTAACACTGACCCCATACTTGCGAGAAATCGATGAGATGGTTTCCCCTTTGCGCACCGTATGGTACTTGCTGGGCGTAGTTTTCACAATATCGCCATTGGCATTGGTGACCAGGTTCTCTTTGTTGAGGTCGCGGGCGGGACTGAAAAAGTCAGAATAGCGGTGCTTCTGGATTGTGTCCTTCTGAGCGATGAAACGGAGAATGTCGTTGGAGCGCAAGCGAAGGGGGTATTTCTCATTGAACGCCGGGATAATGTCACGCTTGTATTGCGGGTTCAATATCTTGATCTCTTCCATGCTGATGTCCAGCACCTCAGAAATCTGCCCGAAATGGAGCTCTTTGTCCACCATCACCGTATCGACATCCGTGGGGATGGACAGGTGCGCGGGCTCGATACCATAGAGGTTATGGTAGGTCATCATGTAGTAGGCGCCGATGAAGGCAGGAAAGTAATTCTGGGTTTCTTTGGGAAGATACGGCGAAACGCCCCAAAAGTCGGTTTTGCCGCCGGAGCGCTGGATAGCCTTGCGCACATTACCTGCACCGCAGTTATAAGCGGAAATTGCCAACCCCCAGTCATGGAAGATGTTGTACAAATCGCGGAAGTGACGGGCTGCGGCATCCGTGGCCTTGTACGGATCACGTCTGTCGTCCACGTATGTATCCACCTGCAAACCATAAATCTTCCCCGTGCCGTACATGAACTGCCAGATTCCCGTAGCTCCCGCACGCGACACCGCCGTGGGATTCAATGCGGATTCAATGATGGTGATATAGACCAATTCCTCCGGTACATTGTATTTGTCGAAGATCTCCCGCATCCATGGGTAGTAGTATTGCGCCAAGCCCAATATTACAGAAGACGACCGTTGCCGCTGTACGGAATAGAGTTCAATGAACCGCTTCACCTTGTCGTTATACGCCATGGGCACCGCCGTGACAATCTGCGACAGCCGCTTGAAAATCATCGTGTCGTTATTGTCGTATGCTGTGGTGTCGTCTTTGTATCTGGACAGTACGGAATTTTTCTTGGACAGCTCGTTGCGCACGTACAGAAGGTTCAGCATGGAATCCATCTTCCGGATCTCCTGACTGGTAAAAATATCGGAATCCGCCATGGAAACAGAATCCATATTTGCAGTACCCTGACCGCCATCACTTGCATTTTGCGCATAGGCGATGCTAAAGAAAAAGATACTGCATAATATGGTTAAGATCCGATATTTCATATTTAAAAGCCGTACTACTTACGGAAAAATCATCATTTTATTGTGTAATCATTCCATTTTATTTCTTTTCCCTCACTAAATAAGGTAGTTAAGACCACAATCCCATCTTCATTATAGTAGGTCCATGGACCATCTTGAAGCCCGCTGACGTATTTTCCGGTAGTTTTGATGTTGCCATTTTCCCAGTAAGCGGTGTATTTACCATGGCGCACGCCACCGTCGTAACGAATCTCAAAGGCTGTGTGGCCATTCTCGTAGGTGGTCTTCCACAAACCTTCTTGCTTACCGCCCTCGTAGCGTCCCTTTTCAACGGCATCTCCGTTACGATAGAGCCAGATACCCTCTTCATAGCCGGCCACATAGTTTCCTTTCACCAGCGGTGTGCCGTCTTCATCATATTCCACATATTCTCCTTCTGCATCCCCATCTTCATAATGGGCAACAATCATCGTGTCGCCAGTAGGATAAAACCAAATCCATTCACCTTGTTTCTCTCCCTTGCTATTGTATTCGCCGGTAATCTCTACCGTTTTATCTATAAAATAGAAATTCCACTCGCCCACTGGCTTGGAATTCTTGTACCTGCCCTTGGAACGAAGCTCGCCTGTGGGATAATACTCTTTCCAGAGCCCCTGACGCAGGCCGTTCATGTCGGTGATGCCCTCATAGCGCATCCAACCCTCCTCAAACACATAGCCTTTTGTGATTTTGCCTTCGGCATCAAACTCGCGGCGGATACCGTCTTGCTTTCCGTTGTAGTATGTGGCAATGACGGAGGGTTGCCCGTTGCTGTGATAAGCCATGCGCTTCTCCAGCTGCTTGGTCTCTTTGGCATCCGTCACCAGCTGGTCGTTCTCATATTTCTCCACATAGAGAAAATTGCCGCTCTCATCATAGAACTTGAAGAATCCGTGTTTCTTGCCGTTGAGGAAATTGCCCTCCATTTTCAGCTGGCCGTTGTCCCAGAAGAATTTCCAACTGCCCTGTTTGAGTCCGTGCTCGTCGGTGCGGTTGATGCGCTCTCTTCGGCTCATCACGCCCCGGTAGTAATTGGCGACGGCAACCACCAGTCCGGTCTTGTCAAACTCCTTGGCCATACCGTGAGGCTTGCCTTCGAAGTAAGGCACGGTCTTCTTGAGCCAACCGGCCGTGTCGTACGTGCGCACCGCACCCACAATGGTGTCTTGTCGCCATTGTGATACGGTGTATTCTCGCGGAAAGTACTGGATTTGCTCGCCGTGTTTCTTTCCTTCCTGGTAATGGATGGTAAAACTCTTGCGACCATCAACGTAAAAAGTCCAGAGACTGTCCAACAGCAAATTCTTGCGGTTGCCCTCGGACACCAACCTACCCTTCTCGTCATACGATTTCCACCAGCCGTCGGGTTGGCCATTCACTAAAAAACCCTCACTCGACTTGACGCCGGAAGGGTAATAATAGGTCTTGTATTGACGCAAAGAAGTGGAATCTTGCGCCATGCTGAAGGTGTAAGCCAACAGCATACAGAACAAAAGAATCCACTTCTTCATTTAAATCTGAGTTAAATCAGACGAGATGTCTATCTTATACCATCAAAAGTGATAATTTCCACACGGGTCTGCAGCAAGTCGCTCAGCAAGGCAACGGTGTAATACACAGACATACTCAACCTGTTACCATTGAATGTGCACTCCACTGTTATGTCTTTCACGACTTCTGAAGCAGTGTCTATATAGCTGCTATCACCAACGATGGAAGACAAGACTTGCGTGATGTATTCCACATTCTCGCTTCTGGTCATATACGTACCTGTGCCTGAATTTGCCAAAGGCAGACAATAGTAAAGCAGGATACCGTTTTGAGACAAAGGGTTGTTGGAGATAGTAACAGTGCCATCTTTAGTTCTGCCGTCTTGTTTGATAAAAGTGAAAGTTCCACTATATTTTCCGGCATATTTTGCACCTTCACCGTTGGTACAAGCTGCGAAGCCTAAAACTAAAAGCAAAAAGATAGGAAATAATTTTTTCATTGTAGTATTTTTTTTTGATTCAGGCGGCAAATATACAAAAAAGAATTTTGGCTGGGAGAGCGTTTGTCTTTTTTGTAATTTTGCGCGGTTTATGAGAAAAGGAATCATCTATATTACTTTATGTTTGCTGATAGGTTTTAGTCTGTCAAGTGCTTCGGCGCAAACCGGCGGCAGAAGTGTATATAATTTCCTTAATTTCAATTATTCGACACGCCAAATGGCACTGGGTGGCGGCCTGATTTCCGTTTATGACCAAGATCCGACTCTCCTGATCATGAACCCCTCCTATATCGGAGAGCGGCACCATAACAATCTTGCCCTGAATTTCACCAACTATTTCGCCAATGTCAATTACCTGTCGGCGCTGTACACCTACACGTTCCCCAAGGCGGGCAGTTTTGCCTTCTCCATGAAAGGCATGCCCTATGGCAAATTCATGGGCACTGACGAGGCCGGACTGGAAACCGGCTATTTCACTGCTGGCGACTATGCTATAAGCGTCGGCTGGGGCCGCGAGCTGTCGCCGAACTTCACCATCGGCGCCAACCTCAACCTGTTGCTGTGCACGTATGAATCGTACACCTCTTTCGGCTTTGCCGTGGATGTGGCGGGTAGTTACCATAACCCCGACAAGCGGCTGTCGCTGACCCTGTTGGCCAAAAACATCGGCTCGGAAATAAAGCCTTTTGTGGCAGATCAGGTGGAGTTACCACCCTTTGACCTGCAGTTTGCACTCTCGCAACGCCTCCAGCACGTGCCTATCCGCTACCACATCTCCCTGCACTCTTTATACCGCTGGAACATGAACTATTACGGCGACGGCAACCCGTTCCTGCAAACGGACGCTTTCACCAACACAATAAAATACCCCTCCAAAGCTGCGCAGTTCTTCGACAATTTCTTCCGACACATCATATTCGGAATAGAGATTGAACCTATACAATATTTCTCCATTCAGGCCGCATATAATCATAATGTACACCAGGAGATGAAGATTGTGGCACGTAACTCCTTGGCTGGGTTCTCCTACGGGTTAAGCATCAACGTCAAGGGTATCCGCTTCGGATTCTCCCGCATGCATTATGCACCGGGAGCCACGCCTAACTGCTTCAACTTTGCCCTGGACTTCGGTGAGCTGTCGAAGATGCACCAAACCAACAAAGCAAAAAAACTGCAAAGAATGACCGAATAAATTTTGTCAAGATGATTCCTTTTTCCCCTCCCCATATTGATGATGAGATTGTAAACGAAGTGGTAGCCGCCCTGCGTTCGGGATGGATAACTACCGGGCCACGCACCAAGCTTTTTGAACAGAAACTCGCTGAATACTGTGGTGTGCCGCGCGTGTTATGCGTCAACTCCGCCTCCTCAGGACTGGAGCTCATGTTGCGCTGGTTCGGCATCGGGCCCGGCGACGAGGTCATCGTGCCCGCATACACGTACACGGCCACAGCGGAAGTGGTGGTCCACTGCGGCGCGAAACCCGTACTGGTGGACGTAAACCCCGACTTTCTTATCTCCGTGGAAAACATCCGCAAAGCATTAACTGAAAAAACCAAGGCCATCATGCCAGTCGATATCGCCGGCATGCCTTGTGATTATGCAGAAATCATGGCATTGGTGAACGAGGCGGAGGTGAGAAAATGCTTCCGACCTGCCAATGAGGTCCAAAAGAAACTCGGTCGTCCGTTGGTACTTTCTGATGCCGCCCACTCCTTGGGCGCATGGTACAAAGGCAAACGCACTGGCGCAGTCGCCGACATTACCGTATTCTCCTTCCATGCAGTCAAGAATCTGACCACCGCCGAGGGCGGCGCAATATGTCTGGCTTTGCCGAACAACTTTGACGCCGAAGCCATCTACAAGTACCTCAACACGTTTTCCCTACACGGGCAATCGAAAGACGCACTGGCCAAAACCCAAGTGGGCAACTGGCGCTATGATGTGTATGAGTGCGGCTACAAGTGCAACATGACCGACGTGGCCGCCGCCATGGGACTGGTGGAGCTAGGCCGTTACGATGCCATGATACTGAAACGCCGAAAAGAAATCTTCGATGCTTATACAAAAGCATTTGGCTCCGGCGACTGCTTCCAGATTCCCGAATATGAAACGGCGGACAAAACATCATCCTACCATGTTTACGCTTTGAGAATCAAGAATGTTTCCGAAGCGCAACGCGATGCTATCATGCAGCGCATCTTCGAGCAAGAGGTAAGCGTCAACGTGCACTTCATCCCGCTGCCGATGCTCACTGCATACAAAAACATGGGATTTAAAATTGCCGATTACCCCGTCACCTACGACAACTACTCCCGCGAAATCAGCCTACCGGTCTATTACGACCTGACGGATGAGCAAGTGCAACAGGTGATTGCCGCTGTAAAAGAAGGAATCAGGGATTAGTAGTCAATTCCTATATTACTACCCCAGCCTTCGGCCACCCCTTCTAAAACAGAAGGGGAATTTTTCTCCCCTATCACCCTCTGTTTCCCTTGTACCCCATTTACCCCATGTTCCTCATGCACCCCATGTACCTCTAATTCAGGCTAACTCTCGGGTCCAGCCACCCGTAAATGATATCGCATAGGATGTTGATGATAATGAGGACGATGGAGACGTAGAGCAACGAGCCCATCACCACGGGGAAGTCGTACTTGTCCAAGGCGTCCACGATGACCACGCCCATGCCTTTCCAGTCAAAGATGTATTCCACGAACACCGCTCCGGCCAACAATCCGGCCAGCCATCCTGATATGGCAGTTACCACGGGATTCAAGGCATTTTTCAGCGCATGTTTGGTGATGATGACGCTCTTTTTCAGTCCTTTGGCCCTGGCGGTGCGAATGTAGTCCTGTGACAAAACATCCAACAGCGAATTTTTGGTCAATTCCACTACTACTGCTAATGGGCGAATGCCCAACGTCATGGCAGGCAGAATCAAGTTCTTGAGGTCCAAATACTGTCCTGCACCGTAGTCGTCCACGGTGTAGAGGCTGCCAAACATGCTTAAGCCAGTGACATCGGCGAGCAAGAAGGCGAACACCCAAGCGAAGAGGATGGCGGCGAAGAAGGAGGGCACGGACATGCCCAACGTGGAGAACACCAAGGCCACATGGTCGAACCAAGTGCCCTTGTAGAGGGCGCAGAAGATGCCGATGATAATGCCCACGATGAGGGCAAAGACAATGGACACGACAGCGAGCAGCACGGTTTTCGGGAACGCCTCTGCGATGATCTCACCCACGGGCCGTTTGCTCTGATAAGACCGCCGGAGGTAAGGGGCTTTCAGCACCACCGCCGACTTGCCCAAAGGCAGAATCTTCACATAGTGATAATCGTTGTCGTCCAAATAGAAAAAAGATTCCGTATCTTTGGTTTTGTGCCACGATATGGGCGAAACATCGTTGAGGTATGCCAAATATTGCACGCCAAGGGGCAGATCAAGGCCCATCTCCTTGCGAATAGCCTCCTCCGTCTGGAGGTCACTGCGCTGGCCCATCATCATGCGCGCGGGGTCGGAGGGCAGCACGGTGAACAGGAAGAACACCAGCGTCACCACACCCAGCATCATGAGCAAGCCATACAATATTTTTTTTACGATGTATCGGAGCACTTGTTTAATTTTTTCTATTGGCTACAAAAGTACTAAATTTGCAGTGCGGATGAGAAAAACAAAAACAGCACCCGAACAGGTGCTGTTTTTTCTCGATAATTATTACTTCTAGTCAGCAAGATCTATAAAGAGTTCTTTGATGTCATTGTTTCCCTCGTACATCGGCTGGAAATTCATGGTCATTGTCTCCGTCGGAGCGGCAGATTCCATGATTTTGTAGCGATTGATGGCGGGGGTTTGCGTTACCATGTCAAAATCGGAGAAGATGTCTCCATCGTCCATAATCTTTTGTGGGCCGGCGGGACGGCTTTGATCAAAGGCAAAAGGGTTCTCCTGAGCTTGAGGCTGCTGGCTAACCGTCATCTTGGGGATGAGGTTGTCCATGTCGCTGTTAGGAGTCTCTTGCGCGAAAATGGTATCCTGTTTCTGGGCCACTTCGTCAGGAACAATGGTAACCTCCTGTTTTTTTTGCGGATTGCTGTTGAAATTGGTAACGATAACAGACAGCTTGATGGATTCGCCCAAGCTTTCGTCCATACCACGACCCCAAATAACGCGGGCGTTGCGGCTCTGGATCTTTTCGAACTTCTCGGTGAGGCTGTCCAGCTCGGACATTTTGAGTTTCTTGTCCGGACCGTAGCTGATGAAGAACAGGAAGTTCTGGGCTTCGGAGATGGCGCTTTCGTCCAACAACGGACAATCCAAAGCGTCTTGCACCACCTTCTCCACACGGTTCTCGCCTTGCGCAACAGCCAAACCCAGCATAGCTTTGCCGCTGTCCTTCATGATAGTCTGCACATCGTTGAAGTCCACGTTCTGTGCATAGTTCACGGTGATCAGCTCAGCAATGCACTTGACGGCATTCTTGAGCACATCGTCAGCATATCCGAAAGCGGTATCGCAATCCTCGTCGTTGTAGTATTTGATGACGTTCTGGTTCTTGATAGTGATGAGGGAATCCACATGCTTGGCAAGCTCAGCGATACCCTCGTTGGCAAGGCGGGAGCGCTCAGCACCTTCGAACTTGAAGGGAGTGGTCACAACGCCGATAGTGAGGATGCCCATGTCGTGGGCAATCTCTGCGATAACGGGCGAAGCACCCGTACCCGTACCTTTACCCATACCAGCGGTAATGAAGAGCATGCGGGTTTCCTTGCCGATGAACTCCTGGATTCTCTCCTTGCTTTCCATAGCATACTGACGGGCAACTTCGGGTTGTGCTCCGGCGCCCAGACCATTGCCTAACAACAACTTGTCTGGAACGGGCGTGCTCTCCAAATGGCCACGGTCCGTATTGCAAATCAGGAAATCGACACCGACAATGCCTTCGCTGTACATGTGACGCACGGCATTGCTGCCACCACCACCGACACCGATGACTTTAATGATGGACGATGGGTTGGCTTTTTCTCCGTAATCAGGTGTAAAGGTAATTTTATCTGTCATAATTCTGAATGTTTTTTCTTATCTTAATAGGTTTTAGGTTTTCTTATGAAATTCTTTCCAGCAAGTCTTTCAAATAGGAAGGAATCTTCCCAAAGATGTCAGTACCCGGAGTCTTCTCCTTTTTAGGTTCCTTCGGGGCTTTGGGTTCTTTCTTGCGTTTGAAGATACTGGACTTTGGTTTTTCTTCTTCTACTGGAACTTCCTGCGGAGCAGCTTTGTATTCGGCGGCGATGCCGAATTTGAGCAGACCCAGCGCCGTAGCGAACATCGGGTGCTTGAGTTCTGTTGGCAGGTTGTGGGCAAAACTGTTGTCGGGCACGCCGATGCGCGTAGGCAGTTGCAACGAGAACTGGCAAAGTTCCTTGATGTTGCGCAAGTTTGCACCACCACCAGTGAGCACAAGGCCTGCAAACAGACGGTCCTTGTAGCCAGAATTCTCCACCTCGCTCTTCACCACGTTGACAATCTCTTCCTGCACACGGCAGTTGATAATCTGTGCCAGATTGTATTCGCTGATCTGGATAGGATCCTGTCCGTACGGTCTGGGGATGGTGATCATATTGTTGGCATTGCTCTTCTCCACCACGCACGTGCCGTAGCGGACTTTAAGTTGCTCGGCCACGTCCTCGGAGATGCGGCACACCTGGGCGATATCTTTGGTAATGATATTACCGCCAATAGGGATAACTTTCGTGAATACCGGGCTGCCATCCACAAAGATGACCATATCGGTAGTGCCACCGCCGATGTCCACCAGCACCACGCCCTCTTGCTTCTCACGGTCGCTCAAACAGGCCAGACCGGAAGCGATAGGTTCCAAGACGATGTCGCGGATATTGAGGCTGGCGTCGTTGACGCACTTCACGATTTTCTTGATTTCACGTTCGTTGCCCGTGATGATTTGATAGACGCCGATGACTTCGTTGCCCAGCTCACCCACCGGATCCACGGTATAGCGGGAGCGGTCGATCTGATAGCGTTGCGGAATCACATCGATGATCTCCTCGCCAGGGGGCAGGGTCACATCCGACACATCCTTCTTCAGCTGGTCGATTTCCTCTTGGCTGATGGGATTCTCGTTGCCATGACGGTAGAGAATATGGTTGTATTTGCTGGTCTTGATATGATGACCTGCAATTCCGGCATATACCCAGTCAATCTCTTGATTGGAGCGTTGTGCAGCGATATCTTTCGAGAGCACAATACCTTCCGTCGTCTTGATGATATTCTTGATTTCTCCGAACTCCACGCCGCTGGACTCGCTCTTGCCGTAGCCCACGACCTCTATCTGGCCGTTGTCGTTACGGAAACCGATTACTGTGGCGATTTTTGTTGTTCCGATGTCCAGGCCTACCACCATGCCGTTGTTCGTAGAAACATTTTCCATAATATCCTTGTTTTATTGCATTCGTTTTGCGACGATTCTGTTTTTGTATCGGGCGTCCAGCATGGCGTATGTGCCATAACCCTGGCGTGAAAGGCCCTCCTTGTACACCACCTTCAGGTTGTCGAGCTTCTCATCGGCGTTCTCATCTGTGCCAAATAGAATGATTTGGTTGCCAAGCGAAGCCACCAGCTCCATCTGATGATGTTCATTGAGGTAAATTTGGCGGAACTGGGCAAGATAAAACTCATCGGCCATGATCTTGTGTGTCACATTGAGCACTTGCTTCAAATCTCCCTTCACCGTAGCCCCTTTCTTGTAGGTCTGTGCAATGTTGCCATTGGCAATGAGCAGGTAATCCTTCATCTTGCCGGTGTAAGGCACAAGCACGCCGTCCTCATCCACAAAATACTGCCCGCCATCCTTGTCAAAGACGTGAAGCACCAAATGACGGAGGTCGTAGTCGATGAGCAGACGGGTGCCGGAGAAATGGATGAAGTTGATGGTTTTGATGTAGGGATTGTTTTCCAACACTGCCGTCACTTCCGTCAAATCCACATCCTTGATCCGCTTGCCGATGATTTCTATGCCCTTGTCGGCTAACATACGCTCCACATCCGCCTGCGTCAGCAAAGTGCTCTCGTTTTGCGTATGAGCATTAACCAGTATGGTGTCACAACGACGCTGGGGTATCTTGACCATGGCCACAACGACCACTGTCAAAACACTGACAACCAAAACAATACGGGTTATTGCTTTAAAATACCTCATTCTAGGCTAAAATCACTAATTATTAGCCACAAAAATACCAATAAAAAAACAAGGGAAAAATATTGTTTATTTTAAAAAATAAACAAAAATATGTTCATAACAAACAATGCCCCTGAATCCTTTATCTGTCTTTGATTCAGCCGTTTCTCTTGTCCAAACCCCACAACAGTTTTTCCCGAATGATATCGTAGAAATCGGTGTTTTCAAACAAAACGGTTTGGATATAAAACTGCTCTTTGCGAATATGGAGTTTGACGTGATCGGGCACCACGAGCCGCTCGGTGTCGAGTGCCAGGGAGTAGTTGCCCGTGCGGCTGCTAACCTCAACGGTGAGCTCAATGTCGGCAGGAATGACAATCGGCCGCACGCTAAGGGAATGTGAAGCGATGGGGGTAAGCACTTGCACGTCGCTGCGCGGATGGAGAATAGGGCCTCCGCAGCTCATGGAATAGGCTGTGGAGCCTGTCGGCGTGGCGATGATGAGTCCGTCGGCCCAGTAGGTGTTCACCTTCTGTTCGCCAGCCCTGACGGTGATGGCGTTAATGGCATCCGCGTCGGTAGCTCGCACGGTAATGTCGTTGATCACGAAACTGTGCGACAGGGCCAGCGGCTCGCTGCTCTCGATGTGCAGCAGGGAGCGCTCCTCCAACGTGAACCTGCCCTGCTCCAACATCTGCAGACACTCTTTGAAATTCTCCTTCTTGATACCGGAAAGGAAGCCGATGCGCCCTGTGTTGATGCCCACCAGCGGGATGTTCAGGTCGCCAACAAGGTTGGCAGCATCGATGAAAGAGCCGTCGCCGCCGATGGAGACCATGAAATCCACAGGACCCTGCTTTGCAAGATCCTGATGGGTATTATAACATTCAAGGCAACCATCCACAGAGGGATAGTTGCCATGAACTGTAACGTCACACCCTTGCTGTTTGAGATAGTTGACAACGGTGCGGGTGAATTCCTCCTCTCCGCGTTGCCGGCAATAGAGCGCGAATTTCATTATTTATACTCTTGGACTTCGATTTCCCCATTGATGATCATGTTGGCATTGAGGGCCATAGCGGCCATCTCGTCCTCGCCGGGATACACAGCCACGGGGGCAATCCATTCGATATAGTTCTTGATACGTCTGATAACAGGCTTGCCGTAGGCGATACCACCGGTAAGGATGATAGCGTCGATCTTGCCTTTCAGTACCACGGCGTTCTCGCCAATTTGCTTGGCCACCTGATAGGCAAAAGCCTCTTCTAACAATTCAGCCTTGGGATCGCCTGCGATAGCGGCCTTCTCCACGGCCAAAGCGTCATTGCTGCCGAAATAGCCCACATAGCCGCCCTTGCCAACGAGGATCTTCTGCATATCCTCTTGGGTATATTTGCCACTGAAGCAAGCTTTCAGGAACTGGTTCATCGGCAGGGAACCGGAACGCTCAGGGGAGAACGGGCCTTCGCCGTCCAGTGCCTGGTTTACGTCAATCACGCGGCCCTGACGGTGTGCACCCACGCTCACGCCGCCACCCATATGGCAGACGATAAGATTAAGCTCTTCGTATTTTTTGCCATTGTCCTTGGCATACATACGGGCGATAGCCTTCTGGTTCAGGGCATGGAAAATGGACTTGCGTTCAAAATCGGGATGTCCCGTGATGCGGGCCACGTCTTCCATTTCATCCACAATCACAGGGTCTGCGATATAGGCACCGTCCAGACCGATAACCTTGGCGAGACTGTCGGCAATCAAACCGCCCAAGTTGCAGGCATGCTGACCGTTGTAACCCATCTTTAAGTGCTCAATCATCAAATCGTTGATTTTATACACACCTGATTTCAAGGGTTTTATCAAACCGCCGCGGCCCATAACCAAATCAATGGAATGCAAATCGATATTTTCATTTTTCAACTCATCGATAATGACATCCCGACGGAACTCAAACTGGTCGGCAATAGTAGCGTATGCAGACAGCTGTTCGGTGGAATGCTTGATGTTTTTTATGAAAATCTGTTCGTTTCCTTCAAAAATCGCGATTTTGGTTGAAGTGGAACCTGGATTGATAGCAAGTATTCTTTTCATATTTGGAAAGGTATTGGTTTAAATATTAATAACTACGGGGAACTTTCACGGTGTCAACGGAGCTGTAGAAGGTGCCTGCGTTGGTGGTGATATAAGAGCGGAAGAAATAGAGCATGGTATCGCTAACTTCTTCGCCATCATCCACGCCTTCGATAAAAGGCAACTGACGCTGCCAGCTGTAGGTCAGATAACGAGTAGAATCCGTAAAAGTCATCATGGAATCCCTGACCAAAGGCACCACAGTGCTGTAATAGCATGTATGAGAGGGTATTGCATCAACATAACTGTAGCAATAACCAGCTTCAATACAACGGGGGCAGCCACCGTCATCCGTCACGACCGCCGTGTATTGGACAATTCTGGTGGTATCATTGAAACCCATCTGCTCAATGGTAATAGAGGCCATGTCATAGCGTTGGCAACTTGCGAACAGTCCCACTATGGCAGCCAACAGGATAATGGTTAAACCGTGAATATTTTTCATTGGAATAGAATTAGGTTGCAAAGGTACAAAATTTTTGTTACGTGGGCAAAGGTGGGTATTCTTTGTAGAATAAAAAAATTTGGAATAAGATGTGCCGTGATGAAGATTATCGCTGGACAGTGGATTTCAATTCCACCACCACGATCTCCGCATCGGTGCCGATACGGATCGGGGCACCGGAAGAACCCATGCCGCTTGATACATAATACTGCGTGTGCCCTCGTTTTGCATAACCGTAGTACAACACGCCTTTGATGCTATTGGTTAAACGCCCCCAGAGATTCAACGGAAACACTTGCCCATTGTGTGTATGTCCCGACAACTGAATGTCGGCACCACATCGCTCCGCGGCGAACATACCGTTGGGATTGTGGTCCAATACTATAACCGGGATGCCAGACGGTATGTCCGCCATTAAAGTCTCCAACGAAGCCCGTTTTCTGTTGGTGGTATCGTCGCGGCCAACGATAACCATCTGATTTTCAACACAAACAACCGAATCTTCTAATATTTCAGAATTTAAATCCTGAAACAACTTTCTAAACTCTTGACTCTTGTTGTGCGGGTAGCCATGGAAATATTCGTGATTGCCATTAATGAGAAAAACGCCCTTTTTAGCTTGCAACTTTTTCAGCCCAGCCAAATATCCCATTTTCTCCAAATCACGCAAATCCACTACAAACTGGTCTCCTAACATCAAAATGACATCCGGATTCAGGTTGTTGATAGTTTCAACATTGCGTTGCAAAGTCTTGGCTGACATGGTGCCCAAGTGCATATCGCTGACCGCCACAATCTTCCAGTCGGGCACTGGTTTTTCCACTTCAAAGGTCACAGTATTGACAACAGGATGCTGGAAATGAACGAACCCGTAAGCGATGAGAACAGGTATAAATATCAGACAAAGAGCATAATAGATGCGGCGAACTTTGGGCATCCATGCTATCATCTGCAGCTTCTTTTTTGTAAGAAAATACAGCAATAGACGAAAACCGTCGAAAGCCACGATGAAAACGAAAAGATAAAACACATACACCACCCAAGTGTATTCAATGGCCTGCAAGGGAAGATACCAAGCCCCCATGTTATGGGTACGCAGGATCATCACGAAGATGAAAAACGCGGACATGAACCCTATGATGCCACAGATGAGATTCCGAAGCCATTGTTTGGATGTTACCTGACAAAGCCGATACAGCACGTATGCCGAACCAGCCAGAAACTCTAAAGTAGTCAGGCAGAGATGCAGAATTTTGACAGCGTCCACGCTTTGAGGGGTTCAGTTGCCGTTATCTGTTTCTGTTCTTGAGAATATCCAAAGCGAGATAGATGGCGTTGCGCATAGACTGGCCGTTGGCAATGTTCTTGCCGGCGATGTCGTATGCGGTGCCGTGGGCGGGAGAGGTGCGAACGATGGGCAAACCGGCAGTGAAGTTCACGCCTTCGGTGCCCAGAATTTTGAACGGAATCATGCCCTGGTCGTGGTACATGGCCAGCACCGCGTCAAACTGGCAATATTGGCTGCTGGCAAAGAAGCCATCGGCAGGGAACGGTCCAAACGCATTGATTTTGTTCTGGAACGCCATTTCAATGGCCGGATGGATAATCTCTTTCTCCTCTGTACCTAACAAACCGTCATCGCCAGCATGAGGATTCAATGCCAACACCGCGATCTTCGGATTGTCGATGGCGAAATCCTGACGCAGCGAGTGATTCAGTATTTCCAGCTTGTTAAGAATACGATCCTGAGTGATGACAGACGCCACATTGCTGATGGGCTCGTGATTGGTCACAAAACCCACGCGCAAGTTTTCGGCCACCATCATCATCATGGCTTTCTTGTCACCGCCAAAATAGTACTCGAAAAACTCCGTCTGGCCATGAAATTTGAACTTATCTGACTGGATGTTATTCTTGTTGACAGGTGCTGTCACAACAGCATCTATCAGATTGTTTTTCAAATCCTTGCCAGCCATAACCAGGGCACGCTCGGCCAACTGTCCAGCCACTTTGGAAGAAGTTCCCAACTCTATTTTCACCTCCTCGTCGTAGATATTGAGGAGATTGGGACGCTTCTGCGACGTTTGTTCAATATTCTTGATAAACTGGAACGAAAAATCGGGCATCTCCATGTATTTCCTATGATAAGATGCTGCCTTAGCCAAGCCATACACCACGGGCGTACAGATGTCCATAATCGCATAATCGGCCAATGCTTTGATGATGACTTCGTAGCCAACACCATTCAAATCGCCATGGGTTATGCCTATTTTATACAGTTGATTATCTGCCATGTTGATTTTCAGTATTATTTGTTAGCGTTAAAGGCGACCTCATATTCCTCATAGCCTTCGATGATGTCACCGACCTTGATGTCGTTGCAGCCGTCAATGTTCAAACCGCAATCCTGGCCGGCAGATACTTCCTTGACATCGTCTTTGAAACGGCGCAAGGAGCCGAGTTTGCCAGTGTAGATGACGATACCGTCGCGGATGAGGCGGATGCGCGTGGAGCGTTGCAGTTTGCCGTCCAACACCATACATCCGGCCACATTACCGACTTTGGAGATATGGAAGACTTCGCGAATCTCGATGTTGCAGACCACCTTTTCGCGGATTTCAGGCGTATGCATACCGGCGATAGCTTCCTTGATTTCGTTAATGGCGGTATAGATGATGGAATAGGTGCGGATGTCGATCTGCTCGGCTTCGGCCATCTTGCGTGCTCCGGCGGTCGGTCTTACCTGGAAGGCCACGATGAGCGCGTTGGAGGCAGTTGCCAGCATGACGTCGGTCTCCGTAACCGCACCCACGGACTTGTGGATGACGTTGACCTGCACCTGCTCGGTGGAGAGCTTGAGTAAAGAATCGGCCAATGCCTCCACAGAGCCGTCCACGTCGCCCTTGACGATGATGTTGAGCTCCTTGAAGTCGCCGATGGCGATACGGCGGCCGATTTCCTCGAGGGTGATGTGCTTCTGCGTGCGCAGGCCCATTTCGCGGGCGAGGCGTGCGCGCTTGGTGGCTGCGGCGCGAGCTTCCTGCTCCGTATCGCAAACCTTGAAGGCATCGCCAGCCTGCGGCGCGCCGTTCAAACCCAGCAACAGCACCGGCGTGGCCGGGCCTGCGGACTTGACGGGCTGGTTACGCTCGTTGAACATGGCCTTGACCTTGCCGAAGCAACTGCCTGCCAAAATCGGGTCGCCGACTGAAAGCGTGCCGTTCTGGACCAAGACCTTGGCCACGTAGCCACGACCTTTGTCCAAAGAGGACTCAATGACCGCACCGACACCATTGCGGTTCGGATTGGCCTTCAGGTTCAGCATCTCAGCCTCCAGCAACACCTTCTCCAACAGTTCGTTCACATTGTCACCGTGCTTGGCATCGATAGCCTGGCATTGGTATTTGCCACCCCAGTCTTCGACCAGGATGTTCATGTTGGCCAATTCTTCCTTGATTTTGTCAGGATTGGCGTTAGGTTTGTCAATTTTCGTGATGGCGAACACCATGGGCACACCAGCGGCTTGCGCGTGGTTGATAGCCTCGATGGTCTGCGGCATCACGGCGTCGTCGGCAGCGATGACGATGATACACAAGTCGGTGATCTTCGCACCACGGGCACGCATGGCCGTGAAGGCCTCGTGACCCGGCGTATCCAAGAACGTAATCTTGCGGCCGTCGGAAAGCTGCACCAAGTATGCACCGATGTGCTGCGTGATACCACCGGCCTCACCCGCAATGACGTTAGTCTTGCGGATGTAGTCCAACAAGGAGGTTTTACCGTGATCGACGTGACCCATAACCGTGATGATGGGATGACGAGGTACCAAATCTTCGGGATTGTCCTCAGCATTCTCGCCGCTTGCCTCTTCTGCATCAGCACCGATAAACTCAACCTGGAAGCCGAACTCCTCTGCCAACAACGTAATCGTCTCCGCATCCAATCGTTGGTTGATGGACACGAACAATCCGATACTCAAGCAGGTGGAGATAATCTCGTTGACTGGCTTGTTCATCAAAGTGGCCAGCTCGTTGGCGGTCAGGAATTCCGTAACCTTCAGAATCTTCTGATTCTCGAGTTCCTGAAGCTCCTGTTCCTCCATACGCTCATGGATCAACTGACGTTTCTCTTTTCTACGCTTGGAAGCTTTGGTCTTGCCAGCGGGCTCCAATCTCTGCTTGGTCTCCTTGATACGGCGCTGGATGTCCTCAGGAGAGATTTCTGCCTTCTCGGGCTCAGCCTTGCCGTGCTTTTCATCCTTGAAACTGGCTTTCACACCCGTCTGCTTGAGGATTCTCTTTCTTTTCTTCTTCTTTTTATCCTCACTGTTGGCGTTATCCTGCTTCTTGGAGTCTTTCGTTTTCTCCTTCTCCACGGGCAATTCTATCTTACCCATGATCTTCGGGCCCTGAATCTTCTCCACGCGAGTCTCGATGAATTCCACTTTACGCTCGGGTTCCTTGGGCGTCACCACAGGCTCTTCCACTACCGGGGCTTCTTCTTCCACCACGGGAGTCTCCTCCACGGCAGGCGCTTTTTTCTTCTTCTTGTTCAGAAGCACATCCAAGTCGGCCTTGTCGATGACTTTGGGCTGCTCCAGCTTGGTTACTACCGTAGGAATATGCTCCGGCACCTTCTTGGTTTCGGCCTTTTTCTTAGGCTCTGCTACCGGTTTCTCCTCGCTGACGGGTTCCTGTTCCTCCACAGGAGCTTCCTCCACGGGTTTCTCCTTGCTCTTCTTCTTGGTTGAAACCTCTTCCAAGTTAATCTTACCCAAAACCTTAGGCGTCGGGACCTCGGTCTCGATATGCTCGGGTGTGGCTATGATATTCTTCTTGATGATGAGGGAACTATCCTCCACCACATCCTCTACTTCCTCTGCCTTGGTCTCTTTGGGCTTGCTTTCAGCCTTGACCTTGGAATTAAACGTGCCGATATCGATTTTATCGGCTTCAGCCTTAACCAGTTTCTCACCAGCAAACTCGCGCAAGAGGATATCGTACATCTCTTCCGAAAGCTTGGCATTCGGATTTTCCTCGATCTCCAGATTCTTCTTCTTGAGTAATGTAGTGATGGTGCTGATGGAAACGTTAAACTCTCCGGCAGCCTTTCCTAAACGTGGAATTTTTCTTTTTTCCTCTGGCATACTGTTATTTTAGTACTTTCGATTGATATTTTCGATGAATTATTTATCCCCCTCGTAGTCTTCCAGCTCTTCCTTGACGGCAGCAATCATGGCGTCCACAGTCTCTTCTTCCAGGTCGGTACGCTTGATAAGTTCATCGCGATCCAGCGCGAGCACGCTCTTGGCAGTGTCGCAGCCGATGTTGATGAAGGCGTCGATGACCCACTGGTCGAACTCATCGGCGAACTCTGTCAATGGCACATCCTCCTCCTGATCCACGTCATCGCGGAACACGTCGATTTCATAGCCGGAAATCTTGGATGCCAGCTTGATGTTATAGCCGCCTTTACCGATAGCGTAGGACACCTGGTCAGCTTTCATATAGACATTGGCCATCTTGTTCTCATCATCGAGCACAATGGAAGAGATCTCTGCGGGGCTGAGCGCACGCTTGATCAAAAGTTCTTTGTTGGAAGTGTAATTGATAATGTCGATGTTCTCGTTACGAAGCTCGCGTACGATGCTGTGGATACGGCTACCCTTCATGCCGACGCATGCGCCGACGGGATCGATGCGATCGTCACCGGATTCCACCAACACTTTGGCTCTCTCGCCCGGGGCACGCACCACGTTGCGGATAGTGATGAGTCCGTCGTAAATCTCCGGAATCTCCGTTTCCATCAAACGCTCCAAGAAGACAGGTGATGTACGGGAGATGATGATGCGCGGCGTGGAAGACTGCACTTCCACGCGCAACACCACGGCTGTCAGGGAGTCGCCCTTCTTGTATTTGTCGGCAGGAATCTGCTCCGACTTCGGCAATACCAGCTCCACGTGGTCCTCGTCCAGCACCAATATCTCCTTACGCCACACCTGGTTCACTTCACCGGTGATGAGCTCGCCGATGCGGTGTTCATATTTCTTATAGATGACATCCTTTTCGTATTCCATAATCTTGGAACTGAGGTTCTGACGAATGGCCAGAATCTCACGTCTTGCGAAATCCGTCAAATGGATGTTCTCCACCACCTCTTCGCCAATCTCAAAGTCAGGCTCAATCTTGATAGCCTCAGACAAAGCGATTTGGTTACCTTCGTCCTCCACAGCGCCGTCTTCCACAATCTCGCGGGTGTGCTGGATTTCCAGATCTCCGCGGTCCACGTTGACGATAATGTCAAACTGGGCATCCGGGCCGTATTTCTTCAATAAGGCTGCACGGAACACATCGTCCAGAATGTGCATCAAGGTCTCACGGTCAATGCTTTTGGATTCTTTGAATTCCGCAAAGGTGTCAATAAGATTTACATGTTCTTCCATTGTCTTGTTTTTTTCTTTTTATTTTTTTCTATTAATAATCTTTATACGTCAATATGCTAAAGAGTTACAAAAAAACTCCCACCAGGCGGGTGAGAGTTGTTCTTGTTGAGCTAGGAGGATTCGAACCTCCACAGGCAGAACCAAAATCTGTAGTGCTACCGTTACACCATAGCTCAATGCCTTAGTCATTTGAGGCTGCAAAAATACACTTTTTTCTATACCCCTCGTATATCCATTGATTTTTTTTAATTTTTTTTGGTTGCATATATTAAAAAAAAATATACTTTTGCACCGTCAAAAAAGACAATGGCCCCTTAGCTCAACTGAATAGAGTATTTGACTACGGATCAAAAGGTTGCAGGTTTGAATCCTGCAGGGGTCACCAGAAAAAAAGCCAGTCGAAATGACTGGCTTTTCTGTTTTTATCTTTTTTCTTTGAAAAATTCTTTCAAAAGTCGCGAACATTCATCCGCCATCACGCCGCGTTCCACTTTCAAATTTTTAGGTAAAAAGTCGCGGTCCAAAAGCGTGTAACCCTTCTTCGGATCATCGGCTCCATAGACCAAGCGGCTGATTTGGCTGTGCATGATGGCCCCGATGCACATGACGCACGGCTCCAGGGTAACATACAGCGTACAATCTTTCAGATACTTTGCTCCCAGCCCGTTGGCGGCCGCCGTAATCGCCATCATCTCGGCATGGGCAGTCACATCTTTCAAAGTCTCGGTAAGGTTATGTCCCCGCGCGATGACACGGTCGTTGAGCACAACCACCGCACCCACGGGCACCTCATCGGCCTCGTAGGCATCCATCGCCTCATTGAGCGCAAGTTTCATGTAATATTCGTCAGAAGCCATTTGCTATCGGTCTTGGTTTTGTATGATAGGTCGCAAGAACTCGACCATAATTTTGGGCATGGGATATTCGTGAAGCCTGTCCAGCGGCACCAGCAGCTGATTGTCCGCCAATTGGGGCTCTTTTTTCAAATGCCGGATTCGGAACGTGGCATGGATAATCTGGTGGGTGAGGATTTCGCGCAGTTGTGCAGCGTTGTCATGAGCTGAAAGCTTGACGGTTTCAGAAGATAATTCCTGCATGGGGAATTGATACAAATTGCGCCAGATGTCGTTGCCGGTTCTTTTTTCTATAATGGTACTATTATTATATATGTAGAACTCGTAGTGAAAATAGCGTTCGCGTTTGGTTATTTTGTTGCTCTTGACGGGCAGCATCTCCACCATGTTGTGTTTCAACGCATAACATTGGCTCCGAAATGGGCATTCCTCGCACTTCGGATTCTTGGGTGTGCACCAAACGGCCCCGAACTCCATGCAAGCCTGGTTGAAGTCTCCAGGCCTGTCGTGCGGAATATGCTGTTGGCAAATATCAGTAATCTGCCTGCGGGTGGCAGGCAGGGTGATATCCTCGCAGACACCGAAAATGCGACTGCAGATGCGCAGTACGTTGCCATCCACAGCGGGGTAAGGCAATCCAAAAGCGATGGAGGCGATGGCCGCCGCCGTGTAGTCGCCGATACCTTTGAGCCGGCGGATTTCTTCATATTGGCAGGGAAACTGGCCTTGGAGCAAACCCATGACCTGCTGCGCGGCGGCGTGCATGTTGCGCGCGCGTGAGTAGTAGCCCAGGCCTTGCCACAGACGCAACACCTGCTCCTCCGGCGCACGCGCCAGCGTCTCCACATCCGGGAAAGTCTCTATGAAGCGAAGATAGTAATCCCAGCCCTGTTGTACGCGGGTTTGCTGCAGGATAATTTCAGATACCCAGATTTTGTAGGGGTCCGTCTCGCCACGCCAGGGCAACGAGCGGCGGTTCTCCTCATACCAGGCCAGCAGGGTGTCGGCAAACATACTGCCTTAGTTGTTCTGGATGAGTTGGAACAGCTGGTCCAAATTGGGCGTGAGGATAATTTCGGTGCGGCGGTTCTTGGCGCGAGCCTCGGAAGTGTTGTCGCTGTCGATGGGCAGATACTCGCTACGACCGGAGGCGGAAAGACGCACCGGCTCAATGTTGCCGTTCTGCAAGAGCGCCTTCACCACGGAGGTGGCACGCATCACACTCAAGTCCCAGTTGTCCTTGACTTGGCCATTGCCACGGAACGGAACATTGTCGGTATGGCCTTCAATGAGCACGAATATTTCTTTTTCGTTCTCCAGCACGGAGGCCAAGTTCTTGATTGCATTCAAACCCTCGGCGTTGATATTCCAGCTGCCGGAAGCAAAGAGCAGTTTGTCTTCCATGGAGACATACACTTTGCCATCTTTCTCATACACATTGAGTCCGCTACCCTCAAAGCCCTTGAGCGCGGCACTCACTTTGTCTTTCAAGGCTTTCACCTCAGCATCCTTTTGGTTGAGGATGTCCTGCATCTCCTGGATGCGGGCTTCCTTGACGGCAAGGTCGGCCTTGGCCAGGTTGAGCGAATCCTGCTGCGCATTCAGCAGTTTTTCTTTGGCATCCAGCTCGTCCTTGTACTTGTCAATATTGCTCATCAGATCGTTCATCTGATTCTGATTGTGCGCATTCAGTCTGGTGAAATCCTTCAACATATCGTCATAGTCCTTGGTGGCCTTGGCCAGGTCACGCTCCGACTGACGGAGTCTTCTCGAAAGAGAGAGCGTGTCCTTTTTCAACTGCTCGCTCTCTTTCGTAAGGGATTCCACTTGTGCCGTGAGCTGTTTCTTGGCATTGGAGAAATCCACATTCTCCGAGTTGACATACGTCAGCTCATCCTGGCATTTTTTGTACTGGCTTTGTAACTCGTTGTATTTTTGCTTGGTGACACATCCGCTCAACAATAAAGCCACGCAGATGGAAATGGCAATAATGAAATTCTTTTTCATGTTTAATAATTATTCAAACGGGCAAAAATAGCACGGAATGTTGCGTGTTTTCACAACATTATTGAAAAATTATAAACAGAAGAATATGAATAAAAAAGATGTATTGATTACGGACGCCCTAACACTTTTTCCACCTGTTTGTAGAGGGCCTCAAAGTCGCCGTCGTTATTGAAGACGAAATCGGCCATCTGCATGCATCTGCCAACATTCTGGTGATTGGGATCCGTAGATGACATCTCACGCTGCTCATTTTCTATGAACGTCTCAAAAGAAACATGGTCGGTTTCGGAGGCGCGCCCCACGATGCGCTCGTAACGCACTTTCGGATCGGCATCCACTGCAAAGAGCAGGAAATGCTCGTTTTTGCGCAGCGACTCCACCTCTCCCGGCGTGCGCACGCTCTCGATAATGGCATTGCCACCGGCAGCTTCGGCCTGCTTGTACAGCTCATCCACGATATAGGAAGGACAGTGCTTGGCGCGGAGGTCATTGGCCACCTCCACAAACGTGTCGCGGTTGATCTCCAAGCCGCGTCGCGTGGCTTCCGCAATCAGATAGCCACGCACGGAATAGTGCTTGTAACCGTAATGCTGGATGAGATAATCCACGATAGTGCCTTTGCCCGCACCCAAGGTGCCTGTAATGCCGATAATCTTCATGTTTCTGCGTTTTAGGATTGCAAAGATACAAAAAAAGCAGGGCGTAACCCTGCTTTTTTACCTATAATTTAGATTGGATTTTAGTCGAGTTCCGGAAAGTCGGGCAGCTCGGGAGTGGCGGGAGTCTGCGGCTCTTCGCGTCTGGGCTGGGCTTCGCGGTTGTCGTTGTGCGGGCGACGGTCGTTGTTGCGCGGACCGTGGTTGCCGTTGCGCGGGCCACGATCATTGCGGTCACCACCACGACGGTCATTGTTACGAGGACCACGAGGACCGTTGTTGCGCGGTCTCTCCTCGGAGTAACCTTCCGGTTTCGGGAGGAGCACCTTGTGTGACAATCTGAACTTGCCGGTCTTTTCATCGATTTCGATGAGTTTCACTTTGATCTTGTCACCTACCTTCAGCACGTCTTCCACATTCTCAATGCGGCGGTAAGCGATTTCCGTCACATGGAGCAGGCCGTCGGTGTTGGGCAGGAATTCCACGAAAGCACCGAAAGGAGTGATGGTCTTGACGGTTCCCTCATACACTTCGCCCACTTCAGGTTTGGTGCAGATGAGGTTAATGCGCTCGATGGCGGCGTTGATGTCGTCCACATTCGGAGCTGCGATGTCGATAACACCGAAATCGCCCACTTCCTCGATGTTGATGGTGGTGTTGGTCTCACGCTGCATCTCTTGGATGATCTTGCCTCCGGGTCCAATGACTGCGCCGATGAACTCGCGCGGGATTTGCATTTGGATGATACGAGGCACGAACGGTCTATAGTCCTCGCGCGGAGCGGGCATAGCCTCTTTGATTTTGCCGAGGATGAACATACGGCCTCTGTGAGCCTGCGCCAAAGCCTCTGCCATCACTTCAGGAGAGAGACCGTGGATCTTGATATCCATCTGGCAAGCGGTGATACCGTCTTCGGTACCGCAAACCTTGAAGTCCATGTCGCCGAGGTGGTCCTCATCACCGAGAATATCGGAGAGGATAGCGTATTTGTCAGAGTTCTCATCGGTAATTAAGCCCATGGCGATACCGGAAACGGGCTTCTTGATCTTCACACCGCAGTCGAGCAACGCAAGCGTGCTGGCGCAGACGGTGGCCATAGAGGAACTACCATTGGATTCCAGAATATCGGAAACGATACGAACTGTGTAAGGGAACGTAGGATCGTCGAACGGAATCATGGGCGTAACGGCGCGCTTGGCCAAGTTACCGTGACCAATCTCGCGGCGACCCGTGCTACCAATGCGCTTCACCTCACCCACGCTGAACGGCGGGAAGTTGTAGTGCAGCATGAAACGGCTGGAACCTTCAATCACAGCGCCATCGATCATCTGCTCATCCAGCTTGGTACCCAAAGTACAGGTAGCCAGAGCCTGGGTTTCACCACGGGTGAAGATGGCAGAACCGTGTGCGGAAGGAAGATAGCCAGTCTCAATCCAGATAGGACGGATGTCTTCAGTGCCACGGCCGTCCAGACGGATGCGCTCGTTGAGGATCATGTTACGCATAGCGTGATATTGCACGTCGCTGTAGTAACGTTTCACCATATTCTCTTTCTCCTCGCGCTCCTCCTCAGGGATGGTCTCCATGAATTCGGCGAGTACCTGGTCGAAGGCCTCGTTGCGAGCTTGCTTGCCCATGAAGGACTTGGCGATGGCGTAAACCTTGTCGTAAGTCTCTTTGTTGATGCGCTCACGAATCTCTTCATCGTTGGTTTCGTGGCAGTATTCGCGTTTCGGGAATGCGCCGGGAACCTTGGCGGCGAGGTCCATCTGGGCCTGGCATTGGATTTTGATATTCTCCTGTGCGAAGTTCAACGCAGCAACCATATCTTCTTCGGAGATTTCCTTCATCTCACCTTCCACCATCATGATGTTGTCCATGGAGGCGGCCACGATCATATCGATGTCGGAATTTTCCATCTGCTCAACGGTGGGGTTCACCACGAGCTCGCCGTTCACGCGGCCCACGCGCACTTCGGACACCGGGCACTCAAACGGGATGTTGGAAACGGCGATAGCGGAAGAAGCAGCCAAACAGGCAAGGCAGTCGGGCAGCTGGTTCTTGTCACCAGAAATGAGGGTCACGATGACCTGTGTCTCAGCGTGGAAGTTCTCAGGGAACAGCGGGCGGATGGCACGGTCAACGAGACGTGCGATGAGGATTTCATATTCAGAGGGGCGAGCTTCGCGACGGAAGAAACCGCCGGGGATGCGACCCAGTGCACCGTATTTCTCCTGGTATTCCACCTGGAGGGGCATGAAGTCGGTGCCTTCAACAGCCTCTTTCTTGCAACATACAGTTGCCAAAATCATGGTGTCGCCCATTTTGACGACAGCGGCGCCGTCAGCCTGCTTGGCCAACTTGCCGGTTTCGATGGTCACTTCACGACCATCGGCTAATTTAAAGGATGTGTTTATTCCTAACATAACAAAATTCAGCTAAATGGTTAAAATTACAGAGCAGTCACGTCAAAATCAAAAAAAAGGCAATTTTATAAAATTGCCCCTTTTTTTATAAAACGTTTTTCTGAAATTATTTTCTAAGACCTAACTCTTTGATGAGTGCTCTGTAGCGTTCAATATCTTGTCTCTTCAGATATTCGAGCATTTTCTTTCTCTTACCTACCAAGTTAATCAGGGCGCGTTTCGTCACTTTGTCGCTGCCGTAAGTCTTCACATGCTCGGTGAGGTGTTTGATACGGTGGGTGAAAAGTGCCACTTGTGCCTCAGGAGAGCCGGTATCGGTTGCACTCTTACCGTATTTTTCAAAAATTTCTTTCTTAACTTCGCTTGTCAAATACATAATTTAAACGTCTAATTTTTAATACTTTTTACCTTTCTTTTTTCGGGCGGCAAAGGTAGTGTTTTTTTTAATATGTTTTTATTATTGTAGAAAATTATTTTTCAAAGGTGCTGAGAGGGGTAAAAAAGGGTTACGCGAGGTACATTTCAATCAATCCCTCCGGTGCCTGAATGTGCAGTACACGGTTCTCCCTGTCCACTTGGGTAATGAATTGCTGACTGGCCGGAATCAGCACTTCCTTGTCGCCGCGTTCCACCACCATGATAGGGTTGTTGCTTACCTCCAGGAACTCGCGGCAGGTGCCCACTTCGCCGAAATGCTCGTCCTTTACCGCAAAACCGATCACTTCGTGGAAATAGAAACGGTTGCCCGGCAGTTTCGGCAGATCGCTCAGAGGCAGATACAGTTCCACACCCACAAAGTCGCGTGCCTCGTTGGCGTTCACACCCGCAAACTGGATGATGAACTGATTGTTACCCCGATAGATGATTTCTTCGATGGTGTAAGGAATCATCTCGCCGTCCAAATCGAGGAAAACGGCGGGCATCTTGGTATAATTTTCCGGATTGTCGGTATCAAAAAAGGCACACAGGCCTCCTTTCAGTCCGAAAGGTTTGGTCAGTGTGCCCAAATAGAAGAATTCGTTGTCCATTATGCTTCAGGAGCGGCTTCTTCGGTTGCGGGAGCTTCCTCAACTGCGGGAGCAGCTTCTTCAGCCACTTCCTCTGCAGCGGCAGCTGCCTCTTCAGCAGCCTTTGCGGCAGCCTCTTCTTCAGCGGCTTTAGCGGCGGCAGCAGCGATTTCTGCGTTGCGAGCAGCAATCTTAGCTGACATGGCTTCCTTAACCTTCACTTCTTCAGCAATACGTTTCTTCACGATGTCGCGTTTCTTGTCAGCTTCCTCACGCATGATGTTGCTGAGTTTGCTGTTCTTCTCCTGTTTCCAGGATTCGAAACGTTTTTGAGCCTCAGTCTCGGAGAAAGCGCCTTTGGCGACGCCGCCTCTGAGGTGTTTCATCATGTAAACGCCTTCACGTTTGAGAATCGAACGGGCGGTATCAGAAGGCTGAGCACCTGCTTCCAACCAATACAAAGCACGTTCAAAGTTGATGTTGAGCGTTGCGGGATTGGTCAGTGGGTTGTATGTGCCAAGATCTTCAATAAAACGTCCGTCACGTGGTGCACGACCATCCGCAATTACGAGATGATAAAAAGGTTGGTTCTTTTTACCTCTTCTCTGTAATCTGATTCTTGTTGCCATAAAAATTTGGTTTAATGTTAATTAAATGAATTACACCAATCAGGAACTCTGTCCTTTTTTGGGGCGGCAAAAATACATTTTTTTTTGAATCATCAATTTTATTATTTTTGCCCTCTTGAAAAAGATGAAAAAAAGGACCTGTCTATCATATCGTAACAGGCTGTTTCACATACTACTGTGTATGTGCCTCGGTCTCTCGCCGCTTTTGTCGCGGGCGCAGTTCTACAACGGCTCGCAGATCAGTTTCGGCAAGAGCCGCGTGCAGCATCAGAACTACAACTGGCAGTATATGCGCGCCGAGCAGTATGACGTCTATTACTACCCTACTGGCAAGGCCCTGGCACAATATGTCTATTACAAGGTCCCGCAGGTTCTGACGGAGATTGAAGAGATGTTGCATTACAACTCCAAGCGCAAGCTGCAGCTCATCGTCTATAACACGCAGGAGGATTTCAGGGAATCCAATTTCGCGTATGATGACGACGATTTTTACAACCAGGGCGGCGTGACCAACGTCTATGGCACCAAAATCTACATCTACTTTGACGGAAACCGCGCCCACCTCGACCGGATGATCCGCAGCGGCGTCATGAACGTGTATGCGCATTGGCTTGTGCAGGGCGCAACGGTGGGCTCCAACATGACCTACGACTACCTGATGGATGTGTCCAACTGGTACTTCAGTGGACTGGCATCCTTCTTTGGAGAGAACTGGAACAGCGATGTGGATGCGCACGTAAAGGATGGCATCCTGACCCAACGTTACGCCGACTTCGACGACCTCTCGCCGCGCGACGCCACTTACGCCGGCCATTCTTTTTGGAAATATATTGCGGACACCTACGGGATGGAGGCCATCCGCAAAATTCTCTACACCACTCGCGCAACCAAGAGCATGTCAAGAGGCTTTACCTACGCTACCCAAGTACCTTACAGAACACTTCTGTACAACTGGTACAAGTACTATTGCGTGATGTATTACCCCGATCTGGAGCGGCAGATGCCCGATGGTAACGGCATTGCGAACCGCCCGCGGGCAAAGCGTGAGTACACCGATTTTCATTTCGCACCAGACGGCAAAAGCTACGCTTACGTCACCAACGAGGCGGGGCAGGTGCGCGTGTGGTTGAAAACGGAAACAAATCGCAAACCCAAGTGTATCCTTAAGCGGTTTCAGAAAATCGAAGATAATCCCGACCTCACCTATCCGTTGTTAGCTTGGCATCCGCAAGAGCCTATTCTCGGCATAACGTTTGAATCAAAGGGCCATTGTTATTACTATCCATATGATGTAACCACCCGCAAATGGCAAAAACGGTTTTTGGTGGATGTGGAGAAAATCACCTCTTGGTGCTATTCCGACGATGGCAAGATGATGCTGTTTTCGGGTTTCAAGAACGGCCAGTCCGACCTTTTCCTGTACAGTTTTCTCTCCCGCTCGTTCCAGAATCTGACCAACGATTTTTACGACGACTACGCGCCCATCTTCGTGCGCAATCAGCAGCAGATTGTCTTTTCGTCCAACAGGCCGAGGGACACGATTATGTTGAAAGACGAGATGATGGAAGCCACGCCCCAGCCGACGTATGATCTTTTTCTCTACTCATTTGCCCAAAATGACCCGGCCCTGCTTCGTGTCACAGATTCCGAGTTGGGCAACAACTACGAGGCGCGTCGCGTGGACCGTGACCGAGTGATTTTCCTTGGCGACGAGAGTGGCTATGTCAACCAATATATCGCCCGCTTCGACAGTACCATCAGCCGCATCGACACCGCCATCCACTACATGTCGTTTGCCACCACGCACCCGCTGACCGACGTGGGCGTAAGTGTACTAGAGCATGATTATGACATGGAAAACCAGCAGACAGCAACAGTCACGCTGATGAACGGAGCCCAGAGTATCCACATCAAAGATTTGGATTTGGACCAGAACCCGAAATTGGAGCCCTCGTTTTTCCATCAGAAGATATTGTTGGAAAAAGAAAAAGAGATAGCGAAAAATAAACCCGACACCTTGCCCATAGATAGTTTGGCTCAAGATTCTTTGTCGAAGAAAAAGGAATTCCAGATACCGGTCGGCAGTGGCTATCGGGTGCAGTATTCCATCAACAAAGTCATCACGCAAGCCGACTTCAGCTTCTTGAATACTTCGTACCAGCAGTTTGAAGGCGGCACGTCGCCCATTTATCTCAACACGGGCTTCAATGCGCTGTTTATGTTGGGTATCAACGACTTGTTTGAGGACTATCGCGTCACGGGAGGCTTCCGTTTGGGCTTGAACCTCAACAGCTACGAGTTCATGCTGAGTTATGAGAATCTGGCCCGCCGTCTGGATCGTCAGATTGTGGTGTATCGGCAATCTATCACCTCCAGCATCAACAATTATGTCTATAAACAGCGTTCCAACAGTTTGTTCTATATCCTCAAATTCCCGTTCAACAAAATCCATAGTTTGCGCCTGACGCTGAACGGGCGTTATGAGTCGAATGTAATCGGAGCATTGAGCGACAACACATTGCAGATGCCGGAGGAACGCCATCTCTGGGCGGGCGTGAAGCTGGAGTACATCTTTGATTCGTCGAAAGAGCTATATACCAACTTGTGGCGCGGCACCAAGATGAAGATTTTCGCCGAATACAACCAGCGGGCTGAAAGGGAAACGCAGAATCTGTTGGTAGTGGGCTTGGATGCACGCCACTCGTTCAAATTGTACAAGAACATGACCTTTGCGGTGCGTTTGGCCGCGTCCGCCAACACGGGATCCGCTCGGCTCGTGTACTATATGGGCGGCGTGGACAACTGGATCAATGCCAAGTTCAACAGCGATATCTGGGTGGACCAATCCAAGAATTATGCCTACCAGACATTGGCGACCAATATGCGCGGCTTCAAGCAGAACATCCGCAACGGCACATCCTTTGTGTTGTTGAGTGGTGAATTACGTGTACCCTTCGTGCAACTCATCATGGGTCACAAGGTCTCTTTCAACTTCCTGAACTCCCTCCAACTGAATATTTTTGGCGATTTCGGGACAGCATGGACTGGTCTGACACCATATTCAGAAGAAAACTGCCTGTACACACGGTATATCACCAGCGGACCAATCTCCGTGATGGTGAAACGGCAAGTGGACCCGTTTGTGGGAGGCTTCGGCGTAGGACTCCGTTGCAGTCTGCTCAGCTATTTCCTGCGCTTTGACTACGCTTGGGGTGTGGAGGATTTCAAGATTGCCAACAAAAAGGGCATGTTCCTGTTCTCCATCGGAACAGATTTCTAAGATTTACTTACGGAATGGTTGGACGGCTCTGTCGAAGATGCCGTTCAAGTAAGCTATGGTCATGCCGTAGTTGGACACGGGAATGCCAGCATCTATGGCGGGTTTCAGCCGGTTGAGGATCTGCTTGCGGGTAATCATGCAGCCGCCGCACTGGATGACCATGGCGTATTGCTGGATGTCGGGGATGGTGTTGAGGCCGGACACGAAGTCGAAGTGCAGCTGTTTGCCCGTATGTTGCTGGATCCAGCGGGGCAGCTTGCCGCGCCCGATGTCCTCGCAGGAGGTGAGGTGCGTGCACGACTCCAGCATCAGGATGCGGTCGCCGTCCTGAAGTTTGTCGAGGTACGGAGTGCCTTGCAGGTAGTGTTCGAAGTCGCCCTTGTGGTGGGCCAGCACGATGCTGAAGCCCGTGAGCGGGATGCTTTCGGGCACCTCGCGCGCCACGCGCCCGAACATCTGGCTGTCGGTTACGACCAATTTCGGGGCGGGATTGCAATTCAGCCAGTCGGCCACCTTGTCCTCTTTCAGCACCACGGCAATGGCGTCGTTGTCGAGGATGTCGCGGATCATCTGCACTTGGGGCAGGATGAGCCGTCCTTCGGGAGCCTCCGAGTCGATGGGGGTCACGAGCACCACCATGTCGCCCTCGCCGATGATGTCGCCCAAGAGCGAGTGGGAAATATAGGCCGTGGGCGGCATCTTTTGCACCAGGACTTCCAGCATGGCCGGGATGCCTGCGCCGGTCTTCGCGCTCACATCGTACATGTTGTGTGCGACGACGCCATCGGGCAACGAAGAGCTCTTGTCGAGGTCGGACTTGTTGTTGGCGATGATGAAGGGGATCTCGTATTCGTGGAACTTGTCCATCAGCGCGCGCTCGGGTTGCCCGCACACATGGTCGGTGGTGACGAGGATGGCAAAGTCGATGGTCTTGAGCACCTCCAGGGTTTTCTGGATGCGCTTTTGGCCCACTGTGCCCTCGTCGTCGATGCCGGCGGTGTCGATGAGCACCACGGGGCCGATGCCGAAGATCTCGATGGCCTTCTTGACGGGGTCGGTGGTGGTGCCGGCAGTGGCGTCCACAATGGCGATGTCCTGCCCCGTAATGGCGTTGATCAGGGAACTCTTGCCGTTGTTCCTCCTGCCGAAAATGCCGATATGCGGTTTGCTGTCGTTTCCTTTCATCATGGCGGCAAAAGTACAAAAAATCGGGGAAGGTTGGTTCGGCCCATTGTCCTCCTCGTTTCCCCAATAGATACAAATACCTGTCGGCGTGCTGAAGGCACGCCATCCTAATAACCCCGCACAAGCAACGAAGTTGCGCAGTGTGGGGTGGTAGCGATGCGCAACTGGAATCAGCGTGCAGAAAGCACGCTATCCTAATAACCCCATACAAGCAACGAAGTTGCGCAGTGTGGGGCGGTGTGATGCGCATCCAGAATCTGCGTGCTGAAAGTACGCACTCCTAGTAACCCCGCACAAGCAACGAAGTTGCGCAGTGTGGGGTGGTAGCGATGCACAACTAGAATCTGCGTGCAGAAAGCACGCTATCTTAATAACCACTCACAAGCGACGAAGTTGCGTGGTGTGGAGACTATGGATGCCTGTCATGAGTCTGCGTGCCGGAGGCACGCTACTAATCGTCTTTCAAAAAGTAACGTTCATCAATGGCAATTCCATTTTCAACCAAGAAAGCCCGGTACTCATCTGCGAATGAAATCCGCTTGTGATGCTCTTTCTGTCGCATGATGTATTGGAATATTGTATCCTTATCGCCAGCACTTTTGCTGAGGCCGGCATATTCTCTTGCCCAACCTTGAAAACAAGGGAAGTTCGGGTTCGTTTTGAGCCATTTGCTGCTATCAGTCTTCACTCGCTGGACAAAAGAGGCTATTGGCAATGAGGGCGGAAGTGATACAAAAATGTGAACATGATCAGGCATACCTCCGATTCGAAATGTCTCGCAGTGGAGATTTCTTGCTATGCCATGGATATAGGCATACAGTTCTCGATCGTGTTTTACAGGGATAGTCGGTTCGCTACGGTATGTACGGAAGACGATGTGGTAAAAAGATTGTATATAACTCATGATTTGAATATTTTGGTTTATCTGGTTTTTGTTGCGTGCTTTCAGCACGCTGGCTTTCGTGGGTGCCGCCGATTCCCCACACTGCGCTCCACTTCGTTACGCTTATGTGGGGTTATTGGGATAGCGTGCCTTCAGCACGCAATGTTTTTGTTTTACTTTTTTCAATATTATTGATTTCATTAGATAAATATCAAGTTCAAAATCAGCTTTTATGCTACTTTGTTTTTGTGGTTTAAAATAATGCGGCAAAGATACAATACTGGAAGGTTATTGAAAAGAAAAGGAGAAAAATTATTACCTCTGATAATCAATACAATACAAAAACGTTGTTAACCAATTAAGAATTACTAGTTAATTTCACATGAGTGATTTCGCAATAAAGAAGAAATATATCGGCAAAAATGAAATGCTCGGTGTTTGCGGTTTCAGAATTATTCCTATATTTGCCTCGCCAACCCCAAGGCATGTTAAGCCGTAAAGTTGGTGGGATTTTTATTGAATATACGAAGCGTTATGCTCGTCTTGTAAGTGAAAACGTGAGAAATTTTCAGTAATGGCAAGAGAGTGTAAAGGTTCGCGCCTATAGCGTGGACTGATTACAATTTCTTCCATTAGGGTTATTCTCACGACCTTCACTTAAAGAAGTAGTATATCAGTGCCGCGCTTCTTTTATGTGTTTGCTTTTGAGGTGCTGGGGAGCAAAAAGTTGCATCCGACACGAATCAGGATTAAAAAGATGGCTGGAATAATTATTTGTAGTATTGTTTTGGTGATTTCAATTGTAATGATTGTGGTAAAGCTCAGTGAGAATAGACAAACCAATACTTCGTCTTCTTTTGTTAAACCGACTCCAGTTGTTATTGGAAACCGTTATGATTTCTTCCTCAAACAATACCAAAATGAAGAGAAGAAACTTTTGGATGAGGTTGAAAATGAAATTAGGCAGGCACAAACTATTTTAGGATCTACTTCAGACCAAATAAAACGAATGTTTTTACAGTCGTTTATTGATCATCATAAATCTAATTGTGTGTCCAAATTATTGAATTATAGCAAATTCAATGAAGATAACTTGGACGATAATTTAGATCCTCTTTTTTCAAGAATTGCTGAACGCGTTGTTCTCTTACAGAAGTATGATCCGTTCGATTTTGACTTTGATATTGATTCAAAAAGGATGGAACATATAGGAAAGCAATTAATTGAGTGTGGTGTTTTATCTTCTTGCTATCCAGGGCGAATAATGGATTATAAAGTGTGTGTTTCAAATCAGTCTGAATTAAAACAAATACTCTCTGTTGCTAATGGACGAACCCTTCTTCTTAAAGAAGATAAAGTTAAACTCAATGAATTTTTTCATAAAAGAGAAATAGAACTGATAGGGGAACAGACAATCTTTGGAACAATACCTATGGAAACAAAAATTAAAGATGCCTTTTTAGATGTTATTCAGGCATACGAAGCTCTTTCTTCTTGTGCTTCCAAGTGGGAAATCCTCTCAGAAAGATCGAATACTGAAACCAAATCATTTGCAAAAACCATTTCCGATAGGAAAAATGTGTTCTTTTTATGTAAAAAGACTTTTAATTATCTTAATCCAGTAAATCTTAATGGAGTACCATTCTTTAATTTTGAAAATGCCGGACTTGATTTTTATTTTTATCCTGACTATATAATAGCAGCACGCAGTGCAACTAATTTTGATGTGATTCCAATAAAAGATACGACAATTCTTTTTAATAAAATTATTTTTGTGGAGACTTCCAGCGTGCTAATCCCGAAAGATGCAAGAATAGTGCAATATACCTATAAATATATCAACAAAGATGGGGAGAGAGATGCAAGATACGTTGATAACCCTAGATATTCCGTATGTGAATACGGTGATATTACATTTAGCACATATCATCTCACCATGGAATTTAGCAATTCTGAAGCGGCGGAGAACTTTTCCAAGAAGTTCCAGATACTTAAAAATGATGGGGATGAATATATAGATCCAATTTTTGGGATTACACAAAATTTTTTTGATGAAGCCAAGGCTATAGTATCCCCATTATACAATTTTTATGAATCTCTCAAACAAAACAAGATTATTCTAACAGTAATAGATCATATTTTACCTGACTCTGTTGGTGAAGTAAAAATCAAACTAGACTGCTTGTTTTTAGCCGACTTAGTGAAAGGATTTGAACAGTTAGGGCATGATTCATCAGATATTCTCTCAAAAGAAGGCTTGCCTATGGCTATAATTGAATCTAAAATAGTAGGTAATATACAAATTGATTATGAGTCCTTGCAAAACTTCAAAGTTATAAATAAAATATCTTCATGTCTTAGTGATTTTAACAAATCTGGACTAAATGATTTGATAACAGGAAGAGCTGTTGACTTTTTCTATATGAAAGAAGTGTTTAAAACCATTAATCGTCATGATTTAATCATCCAATATTTTTCATTGCTTTACAGATTTTTTTCTATTGTTGCTAAAGCTGATGATAATATTACCACTGTAGAAAGTCAATGGTTAGAAAAATTAATGTCATATGCTAACATGGACAAAAGTAAGACTAATCTTGATAATGATAAAGACTCAAAAACAATACTTGAAGAAAAAATTGATCTTTTCGATGATGATTCTAATCCATTAGAAGAACTACAAACATTGATAGGCCTTTCCGAAGTTAAAGATGAGGTTGTGGCTTTAGCTGATTTTGTTAAGATTCAAAAAGAACGAGAAAATAAAGGAATGAAGTCTGTTGGATTATCATATCATTGTGTGTTTACAGGAAATCCTGGTACGGGAAAAACGTCTGTGGCTCGGATTCTGGCTGCCATTTACAAAAATCTTGGGATTCTTAAAAAAGGTCATTTAGTGGAAACAGATAGATCTGGTTTGGTCGCTGAATATGTGGGACAAACTGCTATCAAAACAAACAATATTATTGACTCAGCTTTAGATGGAGTCTTGTTTATTGACGAGGCCTATTCTCTTGTTCAAAGTGGAAGTAATGATTTTGGTCAAGAAGCTATTTCCACATTGCTTAAGAGGATGGAAGATGATAGGGATCGACTTGTGGTTGTTCTTGCAGGATATTCTGAAGACATGAAACATTTTATAGATTCCAATCCTGGACTTCAATCCCGATTCAGCCGTTATATCCATTTTGCAGATTATACCTCTCAAGAATTGGCAGAAATATTCTTGTTAAATGTTGAGAAAAACCAATATCAGCTGAATGCAGATGGACAACAAATGCTTAAACAAATTTTGAGTTTTGCAGTTGAACATAAAGATAAAAATTTTGGTAATGGTCGTTTTGTAAGGAATATGTTTGAAAAAACCATTCAAAATCAAGCAACACGGTTAGCTAAACAATCAAAAATAACAGCAGAGGAATTATCCACTCTCAAAGCCGAAGACCTACCAATGTAACGCAGAGACTATGACATTCGTATCAAAAAGGTAGGCTCCACAGATAGGATTAGCCGCCGCCCATGTGTCCCGGAGGGACATCCCCTTGTTTACCTCACATGGAAGTGTGAGGTGCAGGCCTTGCAGCGGAGGCCCCTCGCGGCGCGGGAGTCGTTTCCAAAGATGTACTGAACTTGCTCGCCGCGAAACGGACTCGTCGGCAGAAGGGTCTCTCCCTTAACTTATCGTCTTCGCGATCTTCTCGATGTTCAGGCTTCGGGCGGAGGCGTCGATGATGTCTTTGTAAATGCCGCCCTTCTTGTAGATGGTGTCGGGGTCGCCGTCCTCTTCCACACGACCGTCCTTGAGGGCGTAGATGTAGTCGGCGTCGATGATCTGCGAGATGCTGTGCGAGATGATGATGACCGTGCGGTCTTTCTTGATAGCATCAATACTGTTCTTGATCTGCTCCGTGGCGATGGCGTCCAGACTGGCCGTGGGCTCGTCCAGGAAGATGATGGGCGGGTTCTTGAGGAACATACGGGCGATGGCCACGCGTTGTTGCTGGCCGCCGGAAAGGTCGGAAGCATTGCCCTCGAACTGCTTCGGCAACTCCATAATCTGGTCGTATAGGTGCGCCTTCTTGGCGGCCTCCACCACTTCCTCGTGCGTGGCATCGGGCTTGCCGTAGAGGATGTTCTCCTCGATGGTACCGTCGAAAATGTGGTTCTTCTGCAATACCAGTCCGATGTTCTCGCGCAGGTATTTGGTGTCGTAGTCGCGCAAATCCACTCCGTCAAGGGTGATGGTGCCCACCTGCGGCTCGTAGAATTTGTCGAGCAGGTTGACGATGGTGCTCTTGCCTGCACCCGAAAGTCCCACCAACGCGGTGATCCGGCCCGGTTCAATCTTCATGTTCACCCCGAATAACGCCTGCGTGCCGCTCGGGTAGGTGAAATCCACCCCGCGCAATTCGAACTCGCCGCGGATTTTCTCGGGACGGCACTCGCCCGACGGTTCTATTTCCTTGTCGGAATTGAGGATGCCGAAGAAGCCTTCGGCGTAAATCAGCGCGTCGTTCACATCGTCGAAAATGCGCTGCAGCTGCGTAATGGGCGCAATGACATTGCTGAAGAGCATTACATGATACATGATTTTACCGATGCTCATGCCCGGGTATTCAATAAGCACAAGGTAGGCAGTGAGGATGATGACGAGCACCGTGCCCACCTGCCGCACAAAACTCTTGAGACCGTTGTAGTAAAACGCCACGCGACGGGTCTTCATCTGGTTCTCCGTCACCTGGTTCTGGATGTCAAGCTGCTTCTGCGCCTCTATTTTCTCGCGGTTGAAACTCTTGATGACATTGATGGAGTCGATGATGTTCTTGATACCCTGGCTCTTGGATTCCAAGTGGCCGCGCATCTCACGCCGCCAACCCTTGAGCCGCCGCGCCTGCCGGTAGGTGATCCAAAAATAGACAGGCACAATGCCAAGGGCCACCAACCCCACATACACATTGGCTGCAAACATCAGAATCAAGGCCAACAGTGCGCTGGTGAACAGTGGCAGCAAATCGATGAAGAAGTTCTGGACGGTGCGTGATAACGAGCTGACACCCTGATCGATACGCGACTGGATTTTACCCGTAGCATTCTCGCCGGTGTTGAAGTAGGCCATCCGGAAGGTGAGCACCTTCTCGATGACACTCTGCGCCAGATCACGGGAAACGAAGATGCGCATCCGCTCGCCGTAGTAGTTTTGCGCAAAGGTGACCAGCGCGGAGAGCACCTCCTTGCCCAACAACACGACGGAAATAATGGTCATGATGCGCGCCGCCTTGCTCCAGCTGAAGTCAGTGCCGATGAGCACGTTGATGGCGTCCACGGTCCGGTCCAGAACAATGGCGTTCACCTGTGCCATCAAGGATCCCACCAATGTCAGCACCAAGGTTATGAAAACCAACCATTTATAGGGCTTGACAAAGGGACGGATGTTTTTGAATAATTGGAAAAGGTTCATATTTGGGTGAATGGGGTAAATGGGGTGAAGGAGGTGAACGGTGAATGGTGAAGGGGGTAAATGGGAGGTGAATTCAAAAATCAAAATTCAAAGTTCAAAGTAATCTGAATTTTGAATTCTGAATTCGGTCGTCAGACCGTTTCCCCATACAAATCATATTCTGCGGCCTCCGTGATTTTAACATCATAGAATTCGCCGATACGGAGGGCTTTGGTTTTGCGGATCAGGACGCTGTTATCGACATCAGGTGAGTCGAACTCGGTGCGGCCCACATAGAAGTCTTGCTCTTCTCCGTCGATGATGACTTTAAGAGTTTGGCCCACTTTGGCCTCGTTAAGTTCGCGGGAAATGCCCTCCTGCAGTTGCATGATTTCGTTCACGCGGCGGGTCTTGATGTTGCGGCGCACGGGGTCGCCCAGTTCGTAGGCAGGCGTATCTTCCTCCTGCGAGTATGCAAATACGCCGAGCCGCTCAAAGCGGTTTTTGCGTACGAATTCTACTAACTCTTTGTGTTGCTCGTTGGTTTCCGTAGGATATCCTGAGATGAGCGTGGTGCGCAGCGCGATGCCCGGCACGGTCTCCCGTATGCGCGCGATGAGGTCGTAAATGTATTGTGCGGTGCCGCCGCGGCGCATGCTCTTCAGGATGTCGTCGCTTACATGCTGGAACGGAATGTCCAGATAACGGCAATATTGCGGGTAGGCGTTCATCACATCCAGAATCTCGTATGGGAAGTTGATGGGGTATGCGTAGTGCAAGCGTATCCATTTCAGCCCCTTCACCTGCGCCAGTGCCTCCATCAGGTTGGCGAGCTCGCGCTTGCCGGTGAGGTCGATGCCGTAGTAGGTAAGGTCCTGCGCGATGAGCATCAACTCTTTCACACCTTGATCGGCCAGTTTTTGCGCTTCTTCCTCCAACAACGGGATGGGCTTCGAAATCTGCTTGCCGCGAATCAATGGGATGGCGCAGTAGGAGCACTGGTGGTCACATCCCTCCGAAATCTTGAGGTATGCGTAGTGCACCGGGGTGGAAAGCAGTCGCTCGCTGGTGCCCAGCAGGTCGAAATCGGCCGATTCGGTGAGTTTTTTCAGCTCGTCAAAGGTGTAAAAACCGTCCACTTCGGGCAGTTCGGCCACCAATTCTTGCTTGTTTCGTTGGGCTAGGCAGCCTACTACATATATTTTCTTTACTTGTCGGCGCATCTTGCGTTCTATCTGTGCCAGAATCTCGTTCACGGACTCTTCGCGCGCGTCGCCGATGAAACTGCAGGTGTTGACGATAACCAGATCGGTTTTCATGTTGCCTTCAAAGAAAACACGGTGTCCCGCTTTCTGCAGCCGCGCAGCGATAATTTCGGAGTCCACGATGTTTTTGGAACATCCTAAAGTGATGATGTTGATGGTCATATTTATCCTAATTTGAGCGGCAAAGGTACAAAAAAAGCCCCTGATGGAGGGGCTTTTCTTTAACTTTCAATAAATGATTAGAAAGTGGTTTTGCATTTCACCTCAGTGGTGATGCCCAGAAGTGTTACGGAGCTGTTGTAATCCGAACATTTCTTACCAGATTCAACTTCAAAAGCTTCTCCCGTAGAAGAAAGAGCACCATTCACATAGGTCTTACATTGACATTGTTTGTTGCAAGACGTGGTGAAGAAACCAAGCAGTAAACCAACTGCACAGATGCATAATACTTTTTTCATTGCTTTTAAAAATTTGAGGTTAATTGTGTTTATTGGGCGGCAAAAGTATGATTTTTTTGGTATTACATTTACTAAAAAAAGTTAATGCTTAATCACCCTGAATACATTACAGTTTTTGAACAAAGAGTGTTCAGTTTGCCCCGATCAGGTCGGTGGGTGTGAGCATACCCTGCAGCACGCCGTCAGCCCTGCCATTGTCTGTGATGAACAGAACATCGAGCTTTTTCTTGCGCCTTTTAGAACGCTGAAACATTTCAGCCGCGTCTTCCACAGAAGTGTTTGTATCAATAAAACCATATTGATTTTCAGGATTTTCCGAAATTCGGATATAATCCAGAATATCCTGAAAAGTTAGATTTTCGGTGATGTCCTGAATTTTGTCTTCAGCTGCAATCTGCAACAAGGTTTTGATGCTGAACACACCAACAATCCGATGATTGTCCACTATTGGAATGTAAGAATAGTCGTTGCGGTGCATGACTTTTATAGCATTGAGAACTGAGTCGGAGGATGCTGGGGCAAAGATTTGTCCCGCCCGGATGGCAATCCGCATCAGAGTGACTGGATTAAGAGAGTAGTAGAGATTGTTCACCTGCCGCAATGCCTGGTCTGTAACCACGATCATATCGTTGCCGGCTTTTGACCAATCGTAGTGGGAAAGCAAATTCCGCAGGATCCTGCAAAATGAGAGGCTGCTCCGGAGGCTCTTGTATTGCGGCATCTGCTCCAGATCCTTCATCTCCGCCACATTCAGGTTGTTGAGTACCCATTCTTCAATTTCGCGGTAGCGTTCCAAAAACTGTTGGGCTTTATTTTCCATCATAATCGAAAATATTCTGCCACAAAAGTACAAAAAATCAACTTCTTGTTGAACTCATCTTCCATTGTTCATAAAATTTGATAACTTGTCGGAAAAAACATTCTCAAAAAAAATGTAAAAAATTATTTTTGCGGCTTGAAAAAAGTACGGATTTTATTTCACTTAACTATTTAAAATTCAAATTATTATGGGTGGTTTTTTCGGCGTGGTCTCCAACGGACCCTGCAATCCTGATTTATTTTACGGCATTGACTACCATTCCCATCTCGGCACGAAGCGCGGAGGTATGGTTACCATCGAAAATGGCGTGTTTCACAGGTCAATCCACAATATTGAAAACTCCTATTTTCGCACCAAGTTCGGTGATGACCTCTATAAATTTGTGGGGAATTCGGGTATTGGTGTAATCAGCGATACGGATGCACAGCCTATCGTGGTCAACTCGCATTTGGGTCGCTTCGCCATTGTCACTGTTGCCAAAATCAACAACATGGCCGAATTGGAGAAGGATTGTCTGGATAAGAACCAGCAATTCACGGAGTTGAGCTCCGGCAGCACCAACCCCACCGAGCTTATCGCTTTGATGATTACGCAGGGCAAGGACTTTGTGGATGGCATCCAGAATGTATATCGCAAAGTAAAAGGTTCCTGCTCTATGCTGATTCTGACCGACGACGGCATCATCGCTGCCCGCGACTACTACGGACGTACCCCGATTGTCGTCGGTAAAAAGGAAGACAGCTACGCGCTCGCTTTCGATTGCCACAGTTTCGCTAACCTCGACTATTCCATCGAGCAGTTTGTGGGCCCAGGCGAAGTTGTCAAAGTAACCACAGAGGGTGTGCAACAGCTGCTGGCGCCCAATCCCAAGATGCAGATTTGCTCGTTCCTGTGGATTTACTACGGCTATCCTTCTTCCGAGTACGAAGGTGTGAACGTGGAGAACACCCGCTATATGTACGGTTACGAGATGGGCCGCACCGACGATGTGGATGTGGATATGGTGTCTGCCATCCCCGACTCCGGCATCGGCATGGCTTTGGGTTATGCCATGGGCAAGCAGATTCCCTACAAACGTGGTATCATCAAATACACGCCCACGTGGTCCAGAAGTTTCATGCCCGTAAACCAGGAGACACGCGAACATGTGGCCCGCATGAAACTGTTGCCAAACACGAAGATATTGAAAGGCCAGCGCATCGTTTTCTGCGACGACTCCATCGTGCGTGGCACGCAACTCCGCGACAACGTGAAAAAACTCTATGGGTACGGCGCAAAAGAAGTCCATATCCGTATCAGCTGCCCACCGCTGACTTTCGGCTGTCCGTTCCTCAACTTCTCTGCCTCCAAAACGGAATTGGAACTGATTACACGTCGTGTGATCGAAGAGCTGGAAGGCAACAGCACCCAAAACCTGCACCTTTACTGCGATGACTCTACCAAACAATATGCCAACATGGTGGAGCTGATCCGCAAGCATCTGGGTGTGGACACCTTGAAGTTCAACAAACTGTCAACGATTGCCAATGCCATTGGCCTGCCGAAGGAGCGCATCTGCACACACTGTTTTGATGGCTCTTCATACGGCGAGTAATCGTAGAGTGCTATCTCCTCAACCTTATCGGTTTAGATAAAGTTGCCAAATGAAAAAGCGCATCAGTGCAATAGCACCGGTGCGCTTTTTCTAGATTCGGCGAATCTGTTTCAGTTTTAGTGTTTAGGTTCGCCAGGACATTTGTGGTCTTTCGGGCAGGGACCTTTGGGACCATGATGAGGACCACCTTTGCAGCAACCCGGCTTGTCGCCGCCTTTGCAGCAGCCAGGACCTTCACCCTTCTTGCAACCACCACAGCAACCCATCTCGTCGAAAGCGGCTTTCTTTTCAGCAATGGTGAGTTTGTCCCAGTTGTTCATGGCAGCCTCGAATTTGGCTTTCTTTTCTTCCTGAGCCTTTTTCATTTCCTGCATCTTGTCGTAGTCGGCTTTGCGCTGGTTGAGCAGTTCTACTCTGCGCTCCTCGGTGATGTTTTCCCAGTTTTTCCAGTCTTCGCAGGCTTTTTTGTGGGCTTCCATCTCGGCTTTCTGCTCCGGAGTCATGTCCTTGCAGCAAGGATGGTCTTCGGCTTGCATTTCCGTGTTTTCAGCAGGCTGCTCAGCAGGTTTGTTGTTATTGCAGGCGGTGAACGCCAGACAGCACGTGGCTGCCATCAAAATAAACAGTTTCTTCATTTTTTTTAGTTTTAGATTTTTTCTTGAAGATGTTAACGCAGCAAAAGTAAAATTATTTTTCTTTACTTTTGCCGCCTTGAAATTTCTTTTAACATTAAAAACATGAGTAAAAAATTATTTGTGGGCTTTCTGACAGCGGTATTCTGTTTCCTCGCCGTCAGTGTTGATGCTCAAAATTACAAAAAGGAGACGTATCAGAACGACCCGATGAACGTGATTCACTACACGCTCGACAACGGTTTGCAGGTGTTCCTGTCCGTCAACAAGGATGTGCCGCGCATCCAGACCTACATTGCCGTGCGCGTGGGCAGCAAGAACGACCCTGCCGAATCCACGGGCCTTTCACACTACCTCGAACACCTGATGTTCAAAGGCACCTCTCACTTCGGCACCCTCGACTGGGCCAAGGAACAGGAGCAACTCAAGAAAATAGAGGCTCTATACGAAGTCTATAACCACACCACCGACCCCGCGCAGCGCAAGGCCATCTATCATCAAATTGACTCTGTTTCCTACGAGGCTTCCAAATACGCCATTCCAAACGAGTACGACAAGCTGATGTCTGTGATCGGCGCGCAAGGCACCAATGCTTTTACCTCCAACGATATGACTGTATATCAAGAAGATATACCCAGCAATGAATTGGATAGATGGTTGAAAATCGAATCCGATCGTTTCTCCAATGCTGTCTTCCGTCTTTTCCATACAGAATTGGAAACCGTTTATGAGGAGAAGAACATGAATATGGCCAACGACAGTCGTACCGCCCGCGAAAAGATGAATGAAGCTCTGTTTCCGCACCATCCTTACGGCACACAGACCACCATCGGAACGGTTGAGCACTTGAAGAATCCTTCTCTGACGAACATCAACAAGCACTACAAAACCTATTATGTACCTAACAACTATTGTATTGCCATGTCGGGCGACTTTGACCCGGATGAGGCAATCCGTTTGATTGACAAATACTTTGGAAAACTCCAACCGCATTATATTCCCGATTTTACCTACGTAAAGGAGAAACCGATCCGCGAAGTGAAAGTGGTGGATGTGTATGGTTTGGAGCCGGAGAATGTGCAGATCGGCTTCCGCATTGATGCCGGCACCGGCTCCCGCGACGTGCTTTTGGCCGAGATGGCTGATGCCGTGCTGATGAACGGCTCCTGCGGTATCATCGACGAGAATATCAACCAAAAACAGCTGGCACAATATGCTGCCTCTGGCGTGAACGACCTTAACGATTACGCCTATTTCCGCCTGTCGGGCAAACCTAAACAGGGTCAAACCTTGGAGCAGCTCAAGGACCTCCTGCTCCAGCAAATTGAGATTCTGAAATCCGGTAACTGGGACGAGGATTTGCTCACCGCCGCTATCAACAATCGCAAACTCCGCGACATGACCTCGCTGGAAAGCAACACCAACCGCGGCATGAAGATGGCTTTTGCCTACATCGCACACCAAAGTTGGCAGGACGTGCTCAACGAGACCGAGAACATGAGCCTCGTGACCAAAGAGGATGTTATCGACTTCGCCAACCGCACCTTCAAAAACAACAATTATGTGGTCGTCTATAAGCGCCAGGGCGAGCAACGCAATGTGCAGAAGGTTGATAAACCCGAAATTACGCCCGTGGTCATCAACCGCGATGTGGAAAGCGATTTCATGAAGGAAATCAAAAACATAAAAGTTAGCCCCATTGAGCCCGTTTTCGTGGATTTCAACAAGGATATGAAGAAAGGCAAAGCCAACGGTAACGAAATTCTGTATGTACAAAACACTGAAAACGGCCGTTTCCAGATGGTTTACCGCTATAATTATGGTACCTTGTATGACAAATACTCCAGAATCACCAATGAGTTTTTGGACCAGTTGGAGAGCGAAAACCGCACCCTCAGCCAGATCAACCGCGAGATGTACGACCTGGCCTGCGACTACAACATCAGTTTCGGCGACAAGTACGCCCGCGTGAGCATCAGCGGTCTGAGCGAGAACATGGAGAAAGCCATGGCCATTGTGGAGGACATCTTGAACCACCCCAAGATTTCTGAAGAATCTGTACAAAACTCCATTGCTGACATTTTGCAAAGCCGCGAGGATGCCAAGACACGCCAAAACAATATTTTCCAAAAGATGCTGAGCTATGCATCATACGGCAAGGACAATGTGCGCAAGTACTTCGTTAACAACGATGACCTCAAGAAAATCAAGGCGCAGAATGTCATTAACCAAATCAAGACGATGACTTCACAGCCGCAGCGCATTCTCTATTACGGTGACTTGACACTCAATGACTTGCAGAAGGTGGTCGCTGAAAAACACAGCGTGCATCCTGCCAAGAAACCCGTCAAGATGAATCCTGACTACGACCGCTTGCCCACCAAGGAGAACAAGGTCTATTTCGCTCATTATGATGCCAAGCAGTCGTTGTGCCGTCAGTTGAACACCTCTGTGCCTTACAACCCGGCCATGACCCCGCAAGTGAAGATGTACAACGAATATTTCGGAGGCAGCATGAACTCTATCGTATTCCAGGAAATTCGTGAGAAACGCTCTTTGGCCTATACCGCTGCCGCCTATTTTGTGGAGCCGAGCGAAAAAGGCCGTTACGACTACAACTTGACCCACATCGGCACACAAAACGACAAGCTGCCTGAAGCTTTGGCTGCTTTCACCGACCTGTTGGATAACATGCCTATTTCCGAACTCAACTTCGACTTGGCTAAAACCTCCCTGATTTCCGAGTATCGCACCACCCGCGTGCGCAAGATGTCGGTCATCAACTCCTATCTGACCTGCGAAGAGGCTGGCTTGAAAGAATCTCCTGCCAAAGCCAACTACAATGCCATCAAGAATATGACCTTGAACGATGTGATCAACTTCAACAAAACATACATCAAAGGTCAAAAGCACGTTGTCGTGGTGCTGGGCAACAAGAACGACGTCGATATGAAAGCCCTGGAGAAATACGGCAAGATTACCACACTCTCTTTGGAGGAGATTTTCGGATACTAATCTGTATTAACTCTGATTTTTCAACATAACTAGCGCGCTAACGCGGACGGGGCTTTCCCTGATCATGCATTGGCGCGCTTGTCGTGTTGCCAAATTTGCCAACTGTTGAACAGATTCTGCCAGACAGAATAGAAAGCCAGAAACACAGAAGCCAGCGGATTCAGGTAGGTGTTGGCCATCCAGATGCCCATGGCGGTGTTTTTCTGCCCCAACATCTGCCCACCGGCAATGACATCTCCATACCTCTTCCCCACTCTTCGGCCCAGTGCAAAATGGATGGCGCATGTGATGACAGAGGCTAGTCCTAACCACAAAATGTTGAGGCCGTTGCCCTGACCGTGAATAAAGATGTAGTCAATGGTCTGCCCTAAAGTCAGGAAAAGCAGAAACGCCCAGATATAGAAGGTGGTATTTTTGAAGCCACTCAAAGCATCGTTAGCCTTCTTCCAAAACAGCTGCAAAAACAGAGCAACAAAGAACGGCAAGGCGATGGTGGGACCTATCTTTTTGAGAATCAATAGAAAAGAAGTCCAAAAAGAAAGATCATGATGCACGCCGATGAAGGTGAAATAGAAGGGTGCGATGACGGATATCAGCAGATTGCAGAGGATGGTATATTCGGTAACGGTTTCGCGGTTGGCACCGAGCAGGCAGGAGATAACCACCACAGAAGAGGCCACGGGGCAGAGTACACCGATAAGCACGCCTTGCGCCACCAACTCGTTACGGAATACGCCGAAAATCAGATAATACATGCCGATGCTAACTATCGCTTGAAAAAGCAACAGCCAAAGATTGAGCTTTGTAATCTTCAATTTGCGGATATCGACTGCCACAAAATTAAGCAGCAGGATGAGAAAAATAAGATACGGAGCCAGAAATGAAAGCAAGGCGCACCATTTGTGGAGCAACAAACCCATAAGGATGGCGCAAGGCAACACATAACTTCTCATCTTCTGCATATTCCCTATTTTTGAGCCATCTTAAGCGTCAGTATGGTAACAAACAAAAAGATGATATTGGGAATCCACGTGCCCAACACGGGCGGCAGACCGCCTGAAACGGAGAACACGGTGGAGACTTGCTGCAGGAAGATGAACGTGAACGCCAGTCCCATGCCCATGAAAATGTGCACACCCACACCGCGCTGGTTCTTGCGCGAAGAGACACTCAACCCTAAGAAGGTCATGATGAAGATACCAATGGAGTTGGCAATACGCTTGTGCTGTTCAATCTGAAAATGCGCCACCAGATTGGATCCTCTCAACTTCTCCTCCTTGATGAACGCCCGCAACTCCTTATCTGACATAGTTTCCGCAATAAAGACATCCTGGCTGAAATTGCGTGGCTGAACATTGAATATGGTGTCCGTCTCAGTGCCTGTCGTCACAATCTCTTTACCATTGACAATATCCCTCCTCACATAATGACTTAGAATCCATTTGCCCTTTTGCGGATCGTATGAGGCTGACCTTGCTTTAATCTTCACGCGGATACTGGAGTTTTCAAACTCCTCGTATGTGAAGTCATAGCCAATTTCGTTTTCGCGGTCCCAGCGCTGCACATACAAATAGCTGTTGGCCGAGTTCTTGATATGCAAATCTGAAGTGGAAATAGCCTGTTTCCCGAAATACTTATACTTGAACTCATTCAGATTCTCGTTGGTATGCGGCACTACAAAGTTGGCCATAAACAGCGACACCAGCATAATCACGATTGCGCCGACAAAGTAAGGCACGAGAAACCGCATAAAGCTGACGCCATTATCCAAAATGGAGATAATCTCATTGTTGGATGAGAGCTTGGAAGTAAACCAGATGACGCTGATGAAGGTAAACAGCGGAATAAAAAGGTTGATAAAATAGGGGATGAAATTGAGATAGTAACCTGTGATAATCTCCCCCACGGGGATGGACTTGCTCATAAAACGCTGGATGTTTTCAGAGAGGTCGAACACGATGATGATAGTCATCAGCAACAGGATGGAATAGACTACCGACCCGAGGAATTTCCGCAGGATGTAGGAGTCGATGATTTTCCAGCCCGTGAGGTCACAGACACGCTCCCAGAACCGTTTCCAACTGTTTTTAAAAGACATGGAGGTTAATGATGATGGCGTTCACGCAGGTATGGCGAAGCGGTTGCAAAAGTACAAAAAATAGCAAATTACAGTATTTGTACTTTGTCCGTTGAATCCATAACGGAATATTTGTTAGTTTTGCATCTTCAAAATCTGAAATTATCAATTATACACATTTATGAAAAAAATATTTATCGCAATTGCTTTACTGACACTGATTTGTGGCTGTAAAAAACAAGACCAGACCGATGCCAAGGTCATCGGGAAACCCGAAATCCAAGTCCAGGACGGACGCTTTACGCCGGAAGTGATGTGGGCGTTGGGCAAGATGGGCGAGAAAGCTGTCTCACCCGACGGCAAACAGATTGCCTATACCGTGACCTACTATGACATGGAACAGAACAAGGGCAACGCCGAGATTTACCTCATCCCCACAGAAGGTGGCAAGGCCGACCGCCTCACTACCACCAACACCAGCGAGTTCAACCTCGTATGGCAGGATGACGAAACGCTGCTCTTCTGCCGCGACAATGATATCATCGCCATGACCATGAAAGATGGACGCGAGAAGACCATCGCCACATTCGAAAACGGTACCGAAGGCTTCAAGCTCGCCCCCGACGGCAAGTCCATTGTCTATATCGCCACCAAACCCGTGAAACGCCCCGGCCATTTGGACAAACTCTACGCTGGCCTCGACAAGACCACCGGCCGTATCAACGAGGATTTGATGTACCGCCATTGGGATAACTGGGTAGATGAATACCCGCAAATCTTCCTCGCCGAATTTGACGGCAAGAAAGTGGATGTAGATAACGCCATCTGCCTCATCGACAGTACCTTCGAGTGCCCGATGCGTCCGTGGGGCGGCGTAGAGCAGTACAACTACAGCCCTGACAGCAAAACCATCGCTTACACCTGCCGCAAGAAAACCGGCAGCGACTACGCCCACTCCACCAACAGCGATATCTTCCTGTATGACATTGCCAAGAAAACCACCAAGAATGTCAGCGAGGGCATCATGGGCTACGACCAGAACCCTGTGTTCAGCCACGACGGCAAATATCTCGCATGGGAAAGCATGGAGCGCGACGGTTACGAAAGCGACAAACTGCGCCTCATGGTGCTTAACCTCGCTACTGGCGAACGCACCGACATGTCGGAAAACTTCGACTACAACTTCACCAACATCAGCTGGACCGACGATGACAAGGAGATTTTGGGCGTGGTGAACTACCGCGGTATGGACGAAATCTTCGCTTACAACCGTGCCACCAAAGAGTTCCGCCAGATTTCGCACGGCTACCACGACATCCATGGCTTTGAGCTGGTGAACGGCAAACTTTACGCCGACCAAGTGTCCATCCAATATCCAGCTGAGATCTTTGTCTATAACCTCACCGACAACAAAGCTGACGGCAAGAAGATTTCCGCCATCAATGACGATGTGCTTTCGCAGGTGCGCATGGGCAAAGTGGAAGAGCATTGGATCAAGACGGTGGATGGCAAGGAGATGCTCACGTGGCTCATTTATCCGTACGACTACGACAGCACGAAAGTGTATCCGGCACTGCTCTATTGCGAAGGCGGTCCGCAGTCGATGGTGAGCCAGTTCTGGAGCACGCGCTGGAACTTCATGGTCATGAGCGGTGGCGGCTACTTCATCATCGCACCCAACCGCCGCGGCACCATCGGCTTCGGCACGGAGTGGTGCGAGGAAATCAGCGGCGACTACGGTGGCCTGTGCATGCAGGACTACATGCGCGCTGCCGACTATTTCTCCGACAATGTGAAACAAATCGACAAAGAGCGCCTCGGTGCCTGCGGCGCCAGCTTCGGAGGCTATAGCATCTACTGGCTCGCCGGGCACAACCACGACGTGAAGGGCTACAACGAAGGCCGTCGCTTCAAGGCCCTACTGGCCCACAACGGTATGTTTAACTTCGAGCAGCAATATTTGGAGACCGAGGAGCTTTGGTTCGACAACTGGGACATCGGTGGTCCGTACTGGGATTGGAACAATCCGCAGATTAAGAAGAGCTACGCCTGCTCACCGCACCTGTTTGTCGATAAATGGAATACGCCTATCTGCGTCATCCACAGCGAGTTCGACTTCCGCATCGTGGCTTCCGAGGGTATGGCCGCTTACAACGCCGCCAAGATGCGCGGCCTGGATGCCCGCTACCTCTACTTCCCGGACGAAACCCACTGGGTGCTCAAGCCGCAGAACAGCTTGCTCTGGCACCGCAACTTCCTCGACTGGTTCGATACCTATTTGAAAAAATAAAACAACACTGAAAAACTATCTGTTTTTCCACAACGTGCGCACTCTGCACACTTCCACCAGATCCTTTTCGGAATAGATGGAACAGAGGTAATCGTTGGGGGCCGTCTCCTGTTTTACCACGGCATATCGGTCATCGGCACGGGTTTGCTGTAAGTAGTTGATGGACAGAAACGCCAGTATGTGCTGGTCGTGGAATTCGTTGTCAAAACTGTCCATCACCCACGTGACGTATGCGGAGTTATTGGCGTGGCGGTTCATGTCGATATTGGAATAGACCACCGGTTGGAAAACGGCATTCTCGCAGGGTACGCCTGTGCGCAGGCGCGAGGCAGGCATTTCCAGTGCATGCAATCCTTCCACAGTCCCTAAATGGTTTTCGTAGGCACTCAACTGTTGGGGTTTGCCCTCTCCATCCAAGATTACCCAATTGGAAGTGGAACGAACCAAAACCTCATCATTCAATGTTTTGATTTGATAATCACGAGGTTGCACCAGGTAGTTATTCTTTTTCGGCCAAGTAATGATGTTCACTTCTTCCAGCCATTCCGGCATACGCAGAATCTCCACATCCATCCGCGACAAAGCCCAGAACTGGTTGAACTGGTGCAAATAATCCCAACCCACGCCTAATTCGTTGGCATGGTTGACTGCCACTTCCTGCAGTAAGTTGAACATGAGCGTAGGGGTCAGCATCCGCTTGCCGTCCACCATGTAGGAAGCAATAGAATGCTTTTCAATATGAGTACCTTCGTGATTTGTCATAATTCCATTTTTGGGCCGCAAAAATAGAAAAAAAGCAATTCGGCCATCAGTTTTTTCCGGCGGTGATGACAATCTTGCGGTCCTTGGCAGCCTGCAGTCCGTAAACCGTCTCCCTGGCCTCTTCGGAGGCAAAGACGTGTCGGACGGCTCCCTGCGGGTCTGTGTGGATGGTCAGCCCGGGGCGGTCGCCGTCAATGTAGGATGCCAATGCAAAGTTGTCGGCCCTGTACAAGTAATTGAGCAGGCTCACAATGCGCCGCGACGACAAGTGCTTGTTGTAGTCGCTGTTGTACAACGGCGACGCAAACCCGCTGATGGTCAGCTCCACGGTTTCGCCGTTCTGCAAGGCCTCCCGGAGGTAACGTTTGAGCAGAATGAGACGATCGTGCCCCGTAGCCACCGAATCGCGCAGAAAGGCATACATACCCTGTTGCACGGCGACCAGCGAATCGCCCGAGAGCCCCTGCCCTGATTCGCTGACGTACAAATCGTGCGCGGCCAGATACTTGCGGTATAGTTGCCCGTAATCCAACAGCGTGGTGTCCGACAGCGACCTTGGATCCGGCTCATCGTTTTGGAAGTAAAGTGTGATGGGCAGCACCGAAGCAATCTTCTCCTGAGTGCTCGGTGTGTCTATCGGAATCTCCTCACTTTCATGCTTTTCTATCGGTTCAAAATGGAATATGTCATTGCAGCAGGTGTCCTCCAGCGACAAATTGTCGTGTGGACGGTTGGAGGAAAAATAGCCACTCTTGCCGTCTTCGTTCAGAGAGAAATAGAAATCGTTGTACTCCGAATTGTAGGGAACGCCCATGTTAGACACCTCGCCCCATTGGCCTAAGGCTCCGGTGCTATAGAAAATGTCGTAGTCGCCGATGCCCAAGTGCTCATCGGAACTGAAATACAGCGTACCCGTCTTGGTGTCGTAAAAAGGGGTAATTTCGTTGCCCTCGGTGTTGATGCGGCCACCCAAATTGACCGGCGGGTTGTATTTGCCATCCCGATAGACGGAATACCAGATGTCCAACCCTCCATAGCCATTGGGGCGGTTGGAGACAAAATACAAAATGCTGTACCCATCGGCCGTTAACAAGAAAGGTTGCATGGAGGAAAAGCCTTCCACATTGATGGTGGAAGGCAGTTTAGCTGGCTTCTCCCACCCTTTTTTGCCAAGGTGCGCTTCCCAAAGATGACATTGCAAGTTGCCATCGCCCACGCGGTTGCAGCGCGAAAAGACGAGCCAGTCGCGTTCCCCGTTGAAGCAGAAATTGCTGTTGAAGTATTTGCCGGAATTGATGCTGGCGGGCAGGGTTGTGGGGCGGGCGTAAGTGCCGTCAGGTTTCAAACTTGTCTCGTAAATATTGCAGTACCAGCTGGTTTCAAAGAAATGGTCGTTATCCTCTTTCATGTCGAAGCGCATGGAAGTAAAGAAGAAAGTGGAGTCAGGGTACAATCTTCCGGCAAATTCCGAAAAATGCGTGTTGATGGTGGTGGGCAACGCCTCCACCTTGACCGGCAACGTATCCTTGCGAATGAACTCGCGCTGTTGCTCCTTCTGGCTCTCCGTCAAACGCACATGCTGCGCCAGCCCCGCCAAAGGCAGGAGCAGACTGATGAACAACAAGAAGAGGATTTTTTTCATTAAGAGTTAACAGTTAATAGATAATAGTTATGACATTATTAGATCTCCACTTTCACCACTTTCACCCCTTTTACCTCATTTACCTCATTTACCCTTTCATATTACTACCCCGGCCTACGGCCACCCCTTCTAAAATAGAAGGGGAAATATTCACCTCCTCCTTTACCTCTTTTACCACTTTCACCCCATTCACCTCTTTCACCACATTTACCCCCTTCACCCCATGTACCTCTACATCACATCATACGGACAAGGCTCTTTGCCGGTGCGGGTGACGGATTTCTTGCGGAAAATGTAGGATATGGAGACTTCCAGCGCGCCGCGCCCGTGCGTGGCCACGCGAAAGGAGGAAACATTGACATCATAGCTGACACCGATCCGCAGATTCTGCCAGTCGAAGAACACATCGGCGATGATGGCGTCATTCCAGCGGTAGAAGACTCCTCCTCCGACTGAGAACAGGGTGGTATAGCTGTTTTTACGTTGAAAATACTCAATATTTGTACCGAAGACCGTCTCATAAAACGATCTCTGCAGCGAGGCCAACGCCATAGGTTCCAGTGCCACATTAGAAGATAGGGCTATGCGCGAGAGAAAGTGAAGATTATAGCGGATTGGCAAGCGTTGTGAAGTTGTTCCAAACGTTTCCTTCGGTTGGTTAAGATGAACCGCAGCAAAGCCCAACTGGAAAGTGTTGGTTTTGTTCGGGCTGTAACTCCAGAAGAGTCCCGCGCCACAATCGAAGTAGAATTGCTTGGTGGCTAGAAACTGCTCACCGGGATCCAATTGCGGGTTGTAGTGGTTGTGCTGGAACTGCTCATCCCAGCTGCTGGCCGCGAAGTCGAAGAAATTGTTGAACATGCCCGCGTAGGCACCGATGCCAATCTTGTGATGGTTTTGGTGACCAACATATTTGATGAATGAAGCGGAGACCAAAGCCTGCGTGGAGGTGTAGCCCACGTCGCCGGCCTTCAATGTAGTGACGGATCCGCCGATGGCGAACAATTCTTGCCGTTGGTGATTTTTGTAAAGCGCCCCGTCGGCAGCAATGCCGAAAGTGAGGTAGGGTTTTGTAACCGAGAGCCATTGCGTGCGCTGGTTCCCGTTGATGCGGAAAATTCCGTCAAACGCTCCCGTGAGTGCTGGATTGATACTGACCGGAGCAGTGTAGAATTGGGAATAGTGATGGTTCTGCGCCCGCACGGTGGAAGCAGACACACACAGAATCAGCAGCAGCGCCAAAATGCATGGGCTGTGTTTGCTTTCGGGAGTATGTCTGAATCGCGGACGAACCATCGTCTCAAAGTTTTATATCTCAAATGTTACTAACATTAAGCAATAGCTTAATGAAACGACAAACATACAATTTTTTTGCATTGTATCATTTTCTGGAAAAGTAACATTTGAATATTCGCTATCTTTGCGCCGTTGTCCCATCGGATCATTTTTCCATATTGACAGTGTGTGACTTTCGCGGCGGCAAGCATCGCTCTCCGGCGCATGCGACATCCGCGCCGCGAGGGGCCTTACGCACGCATCACGCCCCCACACTGCGGCCTGCGGCCTTGTGTGAGGTTACTAAGATGGTATTCCTCCGGAATACATTTCAGAGCAATGGTGATGGTGCCCATGCCGACCTCGGAGAGGTCGCATTTTATTAACCCCAGATAAGCGTAGCGCAATCTGGGGGGGGGAGGCACTGTGAGCTGGCCTGCCGCGGTGCGGGTGTCACATGCCCCGAGGCACTCTATCCGCTCACCGCGGAACTGGGTGGCTGTAAAAGATGCAAAACAATCTGCTGAAAGCAGAAAACACTAGAATAAAAGGGCTAATGCGGAAGCAATTTGCAAAAAATGCAATTTGGAGATTGACCTCTCAATACTTGTACTTCTCTTTCCAGCAGTTGCGCAAGTATTTTCGCAGCTCGTTCTCGCGGGGGTTGTTCTGCGGCTCGTAGATTTTGACGCCTTGCAGGCCCTCCGGCATGAACTCCTGATTTACGAAATTGTTCTCGAAGTCGTGGGCGTACTGATAGCCCTTGTGGTAGCCCAACTCCTTCATCAGGTTGGTAGGCGCGTTGCGGATGTGCAGCGGCACGGGCAGGTCGCCCACCTGCTTCACGAGCGCGTAGGCATTGTCAATGGCGATAATGGCGGCGTTGCTCTTGGGCGAGCAAGCCAGGTAGATAGCCGTCTGCGACAGCGGAATACGCCCCTCGGGCATTCCGATGACGTTCACGGCCTGGAAGCAGTTGTTAGCTAACAGCAACGCATTCGGGTTGGCGTTGCCGATATCCTCCGAAGCTAAAATCACCATCCGGCGGGCAATGAACAACGGGTCTTCGCCGGCCACCAACATCCGCGCCATCCAATACACGGCAGCATTGGGATCGCTACCTCGCATTGACTTGATAAACGCCGAAATGATGTCGTAATGCTGTTCGCCATTCTTGTCGTACATGGCCAAGTTCTGTTGGATAACGTGCACCACCTGCTCGTGGGTGATGGAAACCACTCCGTCAACAGGTTGCGTCATCCAAGTTACCAACTCGATGGCGTTGATGAGCTTGCGCGCGTCGCCGCCGGAGATGCGCAGCAACGCCTCCGTGTCCTCCAACTTGATTTTGCAGGAAAGCTGCTTCTCAAGGTACGCGACTGCTGTTTGCAGGATGGTTTCCAAATTATCGCGGCTAAGCGGCTTGAGCACATACACTTGGCAGCGAGAGAGCAACGGCGAGATTACCTCAAAAGAGGGATTCTCCGTGGTGGCGCCAATCAGCGTGACCACTCCCTTTTCCACCGCCCCGAGCAGCGAATCTTGCTGGGCTTTGGAGAAACGGTGTATTTCATCGATGAACAACAAACTCCGGTGCGGTGATTTCTTGGCTCTTTCTATCACTTCGCGGATGTCCTTCACGCCGCTGCTGATGGCGCTCAGCATGTGGAACTCCGACTGAGTGAGCTCAGCGATGAGAAGGGCCAAGGTGGTCTTGCCCACGCCCGGCGGGCCCCAGAAAATCATGGACTGTATGTTGTTGTTCTCTATGGCGTTGCGCAACACAGCCCCTTTGCCCATCAGGTGCTCCTGACCGACATACGCATCCAGCGTGCGGGGTCTCAATATTTCTGCCAACGGTTCTTGCACAACACTCAAAATTTAGGCTGCAAACCTACACAATTTTTTCGGATTTGAAAGCGGATTCCCCGAGAAATCGTATTTTTGCGCGTTTTTAAAAAGAACGCTATGGAAGAGAAACATGTACGTCCTTCGTGGGACGAATATTTTATGGAGATTGCCGATACTGTCAGTAAACGAGCCACTTGCGACCGCGGGCGAAGCGGCTGCGTGGTGGTCCGCGACCGCCAGATTCTGGTCACGGGTTACGTAGGTTCACCCAAGGGTTTGCCCCATTGCGACGAGGTGGGCCACCAGCTCAAGCAGACAGTGCACGAAGACGGAACGGTGACGCAACATTGCGTGCGCACGGTACACGCCGAGCAGAACGCCATCTGCCAGGCTGCCAAACTCGGTATCTCGCTCGATGGTGCCACGCTCTATTGCCGCATGACCCCCTGTCGCGTGTGCGCGATGCTCATCATCAACTGCGGCATCAAGCGCGTGGTGTGCGCCAACAAATATCACGCCGGAGCCGAGTCTGAAGAGATGTTCGCCAAAGCCGGCGTCCAACTCGATTTCTTCTCCGACGAAGTCGTGCAATACAAAAACCAATAATCACTACCTTCTCTCTAAACTCTAAACTTTAAACTCTCAACTAATCATGTCCACTTTCCTCTGGGAATCCATCGCTTTCGGTCCCATCCACAGTCGCCGGCTGGGCCACTCCCTGGGCATCAACCTCTTGCCCACGGACGTGAAAATCTGTTCCTTCAACTGTCTGTACTGCGAGTGCGGCTGGACGCTGGAGAAGCGCCTCAACGCCCGCGAATACTACCCGGTAGAAACAGTATTGCAGGCCATTGAACACAAGCTCAAAACTTGTGCGGAAACCGGCACGCCTGTTGACAGCATCACCTTTTCGGGCAACGGAGAACCCACCTTGCACCCGGGTTTCGACCAGATTATCGACGGACTCATTCCCTTGAGAAACAAATACTATCCTAACGCGGTGATTTCCTGTCTTTCCAATGCCACGCAACTGATGAGACCCGAAGTCTGCGCTGCACTGAAACGCATTGAAAATCCGATTCTTAAATTGGATGCCGGCACGCAGGAGATGTTGGAGATTATCAACGGCCCCGTGGTGCCCGTGAATCTGGAAGAGGTGGTACGAGAGTTATGCTCTTTCAACGGCAATCTCATTATCCAGACCATGTTTCTCAGTGGCGAGAAGGACGGTGTGCCCTTCGACAACAGCCAGGAACCGAACTTCTCCAAGTGGCTCGAACATGTGCGCCGTATCCACCCCAAACGCGTGATGATCTACTCCCTTGACCGCGAGACACCAGCCTTGCTACTTCACAAGTTTGACAAGGAAAAATTAGAGGAAATCGCAGACAAAGTCCGCGCATTGGGCATCCACACGGACACATACTAGGAGCACCCCATTCACCCCTTGCTCCCCATTCACCTTTTTTTTGTATCTTTGCGCGTTTTAAAAATAGCGTACGCATGTTTACTGGAATTGTTGAGAAAACCGCAAAGATTGTCAAGATAGAACAAGATAGAACCAATTATGATTTCACGTTGGAGGTGGACTTCGCCGATGAGCTGTCCATTGACCAAAGCATGGCCCATGACGGCTGCTGCCTAACGGTTGTAAAACTGGACAAGGCAGCGAAGCAATATGTGGTTACGGCAATGGAAGAAACCATGCTGAAGACCAACCTCGGCACCTGGCAAGTGGGCGGCGAAGTGAATCTGGAGCGCAGCATGCGCATGGATGGGCGCTTCGACGGCCACATCGTGCAAGGTCACGTGGATCAGACGGCTGTGTGTGAGAAAGTTGTAGATGAAAACGGCAGCTGGCGATTCTATTTCACTTACGATGCGGCGAAGAATAATTTCACGGTGCCCAAAGGTTCTATTTCTGTCAATGGCGTGAGCCTCACTGTGGTGGATTCCGAAAAAGGGAAATTCTCCGTGGCCATCATTCCGTACACCTATCAAAACACTAATTTTCACAACATTAAGCCAGGCACTGTCGTCAACATCGAGTTCGACGTGTTCGGCAAGTATGTGCAGCATCTTTTGGAAGAATATTTTTCCCAACAATCAAAATAAATCACGGTTGAAAGCGTTTATCTGTCTTAATGTAGAAGATTAAAAACCAAGATTTTGAAACTGAAACGACACTCTATATCATCCACTCTCGTATGTCTGCTCGTCATATTCATGGCGGGATTTACTTCTTGTTCTACGCAAAAGAACACCTTCCCCAACCGTGCATATCACAATGTAACATGCAGATATAACGTATATTGGAATGGAAACCAGGCCATGAAGCAAGCCGAAGTGGAGATGGCCAAATTATCGAAGGACAACTTCACAACCACCTTGCCGGTGTACAACTACCCCGCCAAAACAGACCTGGCCCCCGCGCTCCCGCACTTGGACCGCACCATTGAGAAGGCCTCCAAGGCCATCTACAAGCATTCCATGCTGATTAGGGGCAAGGAGTATGTGAAGACCATCGACGATGCGTATCTTCTGATGGCGAAATCCTATTTCTACAAGCAGGATTACTCCCAAGCCGCGCGGGTCACCAACTACATCACCCACAACTTCCCGAAAGCCAACACCTACAATGAAGCGGCGGTTTTACAAGCTCGGACCAGCATGCGCCAAGGCTACTTCGCCAGCGCAGACGAGCAGCTGGAGAACCTGCACTATCTGGCCACCAACAAGAAAAACAAAAAGTTCAACGTGCAATTCAATGCGGCCAAGGCAGAGTATCACCTGACCGCCCCTGACGGCGAGGTGAGCGAGGCCATTGATTACCTCAACAATGCCATCGCAGCAAATCCGGAGCGCGAGTTCAAAGCACGTCTTCAGCTTATCCTTGGAGAGCTTTACGAGAAGATGGGACAACAGGAAGATGCCCAGAAGAATTTCTACAAGGTCATCAAAAAATCCTCTTCCTACGAGATGGTGTTCTGCGCCCAGATGCACCTGGCTTCCAACTATGACGGTACAGACGCCTCCCGAAATGCCATCATGAAGCAGTTCAAGAAGATGCTGGAAGAGAAGAAAAATGAGGATTTCAAGGACCAGATCTACTATGCCTGCTCCGAAATTGCCCGCGTTGATGAGAACGACACTTTGCGAGAGCAATATCTGGCCAAGTCCGTGGCCGCATACACGACCAACAACTACCAGCGCACTTTCTCCAGCATCACGCTGGCAGACCTCTATTTTGAGCAGAATGAGTACCGCAAAGCGCAGGCTTACTATGATACTGCCGCTTTGACCATCCCGAAGAATTATCCGAACTATGAAGTGGTGATGAAAAAGTCGGGGGTCTTGAAAGATTTGGTGGAAAAACTGGACGAAATTGACTTGCAAGACAGCTTGCAGCGCATCGCCAAGATGCCCGAGGGACAGCGCAAAGCGTGGGTGCGCAAGATGATTGCCGATTACACAGAAGCCGAGCGCAAGGCTGCTGCCGAAGAGGCGGAACGCATGCTCGCCCTTCAAAACGCCTCCTCCTATACCAACATCAACACCACCTCCTCCAACGGCAAGTGGTACTTCTATAACCAGTCGCTGGTCACCGCTGGTCAACAGGACTTCTACAGGCGTTGGGGCAACCGTAAGCTTGAAGACAATTGGTTCATCAGCAACAAACAGCAAATCTCCTTTGACGACTTGGCTTTGATGAACAATCCCAATGCCGCTGCCGACTCGGTGGACTACGACGAGGATGGCAACCCTATCCCCAAGCGGGAAACCGACCCCAAGAAGGAGGCCTACTACTTGCAAGACCTGCCGTTGACCCCCGGTGCCATTGACACCTCCAACGCCATCATCGCGAAGGACTTGTTTGAGGCGGGCTACATCTACAGAGATCTGCTCAACGACCTGCCGCGGGCGTGCGAGTCCTTTGAGTCGCTCATCAAACGTTTCCCCGATGGCGAATACTCCCTCCCCTGCACCTACCTGCTCTATACAATCTACACCTCGCAAAACAACCCCAAGGGAGAGACTTACAAGCAACTCATCCTGACCAAATATCCCGACACCGACTACGCCAAGCTGATCAATGATCCGAAATACTATGAGAAGCTGGCCGAATTGGAAAAGACCGCAGAACGCCGCTATGAACAGGTATATGAGGATTTTAACCAGAAGAAATGGACCTCTGTGGTGCAAGCCGCAGACCAGATGATTCCGGTCTGTACGGAAAAAGAACTGAAAGCCAAATACAGCTACCTCCGAGCTGTAGCTGCCGGACAAATCTATAATCAGGACACCCTGATTTACGGGCTGCGCAACGTGATTGCCAACTATCCCCAAGAGCCTGTGGCAGAGCTGGCCAAAATCTATCTCTCCACTTTCGATCCCACCACGGTGGCCAACACCTTGACCTCCATGGACAGCACCAGCACAGCGGAAGATCTTGCCCAGATTTTGCCCGAGCAAGCCAAAGTCAACCCATTCGTGTTCAACGCAGATGAAATGCACTATGTCATCCTGTTGGTCAAAACAGGCAAACTCTCTGTACAGACGGTGAAACAAAATCTCAACAATTTCAACAGCACCTATTTCAGCCTGCAGCATTTCAACATCAGCAGCTTCTATATCAACAGCAGCCAGCAAATGGTCACGGTGGCCAAGTTCAACGGAAAAGACAATGCCATGGATTATTACAATATCCTCATGAATAACGAGAACTTCGCCCCCGAAATTGCCAACGGCAACATCATCGTATATCCTATTTCTGCCACCAACTACACCACTTTCTACAACAAAACGGATGATCGACACCTGTATGAGAATTTTGTAAAAGAACATTATTTGAAAAAAACTGAATAACATTGAAATTTAAAGAAACGCTTATGAAAGAGAATGAACAAAGAGAATTTGGCGTGGTGAATGTCATTGCCAATGGCACACAATTGGAAGGCAACATCGTCACCAATGGAGATATCCGCATTGACGGAATCGTGAAGGGCAACGTGATTTCCAAAGCCAAGGTTATCGTAGGTCGCGACGGCCGCGTGGAAGGCAATGTAACCTGCTCCAACATCGAAGTGGAAGGCCAAGTGGCTGCCGAATCCCTGAATGTCAGCAATCTGATCTCGCTGAAGGCCACCGCCAACTTGGTGGGCAACATCATAGCCGGCAAAATCGCCATTGAACCGGGTGCAGAGTTCTCAGGCAACTGCAAGATGCACAACATGAAGGCCAACACACAGGCCCCTGCTGCTCCGCAACCCGAGCGCAAATAACAAAGGTTGGCTCGTATGGCTGCCTCCCGTTTCAAGAAAACCCCATTGCATAGCTATGCCTACTACTCCAACATAGCTATTGAAATGGGTGTAATTATTGCGTTAGGAGTCTTTGGCGGTATCAAGATGGACACATGGCTCAGTACAAGTCCGCTCTTTACCGTTTTGCTCTCGCTGGCGGGTGTGGCCATTGCCATGTATGTGATGATTAAAACGCTGACTCCCAAAAACAAACCCGAAGATGAGTCAAAAAATACCCATTAAAAAATTCTCATTCAGAATATTGGTGTTCTCGGCTATTATGGCCGGGCTGACGGTGCTGTTCCAATGGCTCTGCCCTGACTATGCGTCACCGGCACTGCCGTTCATCGTCCTCTTCTTCTGCATCATCACCCTCTTCACCATCTACATCGTGCTTCGCGACAACAAAGGCAAAGCCAAGAAACTCTTCGTATCCAACTACATGCTGTCACGCATTATCAAGTTTTTCTCCTGCCTGCTTTTCCTGATTCTCTATGTGCTGCTCAACAAAGCCGATGCCATCAAATTCGCCATCGCCTTCCTCATCATCTATTTTGTGTACTCTATCCTTGAAGTGGTAGTACTGCGCAAAGAGGTCGCAGACTTGAACACATTTAAAGAGGAGAAAGATACCCCCGTCCAAAACAACTAACCATAGCTTCGTAATACAATGAACACAACGCAAACGATCAAATCCGACCTTTTCTACATTGGTGCCTCCGACAGAAGATTGGCACTGTTTGAAAATATCATGCCCGTTCACCGCGGAGTATCCTACAACTCCTATCTGCTTTTGGATGAGCAAACCGTGTTGCTGGATGCAGTGGATAATGCCGTAGGCGAGCAGTTTCTGGAGAATCTGGAAACTACCCTCGCAGGACGTACGCTGGACTTTTTCGTGATCCATCACGTGGAGCCCGACCACCTCGCATTGACCAAAGAGGTGCTGCTCCGTTACCCTGACACGCAGATTGTTTGCAGCATGCAGGCAGCCAAGTTCATCGGCCAGTTTTTTGACATGTCGTTGAAAAATGCGCCCCGGGTGATGAAAGACGGCGACACGCTCTGCACAGGAAAGCATACGTTCACATTTGTGGCCGCACAGATGGTGCATTGGCCGGAAGTGATGGTTTCGTACGAGTCGGAGTACAAGATTCTGTTCTCTGCTGATGCGTTCGGCACTTTTGGTGCGTTGAGCGGCAATCTTTACGCCGACGAGATGGATTTTGACCGCGACTGGCTCAACGAGGCCCGCCGTTACTATACCAACATTGTGGGCAAATATGGCGTTCAAGTTCAAAATCTGCTGAAAAAGGCAGCCAATCTGGACATCCAGATGATATGCCCGTTGCACGGCCCCATCTGGCGCGAGAATCTCCAATACTTCATCCAGAAACATGATGTATGGAGCAAATATGAGCCCGAATCCAAAGCTGTGGTCATCGTCTATGGTTCTCCTTACGGACATACTGAGTCGGCGGCCACTGTGCTGGCCAACATGCTGGCCCAGAAGGGCGTGAAGGATGTTCGCATGTTTGATGTGTCAGGCACGCACGTTTCCTACTTGGTGGCCGAGGCATTCCGTTGCAGCCATATCGTGCTGGCCGCACCGACATACAATGGAGGACTGTTCCCGCCAATGGAAACTTTCATGCTCGATTTACAAGCGCATTCTCTGCAAAACCGGACATTCGCCATCATAGAAAACGGCACCTGGGCCTCGCAAGCAGCCAAAGCCATCCAAGCTATCTTGGGTGAAATGAAAAACAACACCTTGCTTGAACCCATCGTTCCCATAAAATCCTCCTTGAAAAACGAACAACTGCCGCTATTACAGCAAATGGCAGACAATATTGTGGCAACACTGTAAGCAAAATCAACATTATGTATAAAATCATCAAGAAAGAAGAACTCGGAAAAGACACCTTTTTGCTGGAGGTGGAGGCCCCGAAGATTGCCAACGCCGCGCTGCCCGGACAGTTTGTGATTGTGAAATCGGACGAAAAGGCGGAGCGCATCCCCTTGACCATCAGCGACACGGATCTTTTTGATGGCACGATCACGTTGGTGGTAAAGACCATCGGCTACTCCACGCGCAAGATGCTGGAATTTCAAGTGGGCGACTCTTTCCGCGATGTGGTGGGCCCGCTGGGACATCCTTCTGCGTTCATTCACCGGCCCATCGGAGAACTGCGCCGTTCCCGTTACTGTTTCATCGCCGGCGGCGTGGGCATCGCACCCATCTACCCCTTGGTGAAATGGATGTATGCGCATGGCCTTGACTGCGACGTCATCGTGGGTGCGCGCACCTCATCCCTGCTCTTCTATCTTGAAAAACTGCGTCCCGTTTCCGGCAACCTCTATATCGCCACTGACGATGGTTCCATGGGTGAGAAAGGCACAGTAAACGATGTGCTCGAACGCTTGGTGACACAAGAAGGCCGACGCTATGATGAAATCACGGCCATCGGCCCGATGATCATGATGAAGTTTGTGGCCAAGAAGGCTGCCGAATTCAATATTCCCTGTGTAGTCAGTCTCAACGCCCTGATGGTGGATGGCACGGGCATGTGCGGCGCGTGCCGCGTTACGGTGGGTGGCCGCACCCGCTTCACCTGCGTGGATGGTCCTGAATTCAATGCCGCATTGCTGGACTTTGACGAGTGCATGCGCCGGCAGGCCATGTACGACCACATTGAGGCCGTGAAACAGAAAGAGCACCCCTGCGAGTGCATGGATGCCGCCGTGGCAGGCGCAAATCTCAATGATATTCAGAAAAAGCGTGTCCCCGTGCGCGAGCAGCCCGCGGAGGTGCGCCGCAACAATTTTGACGAAGTATGCTTAGGCTATAATGCAGAGGAGGCCATGGCAGAAGCCAAACGCTGCCTCAACTGCAAGAAGCCGATGTGCGTGACAGGCTGTCCCGTGCAAATCAACATACCCGCCTTTATCCAACAAGTGGCACAAGGCAATTTTAAGGAGGCCGCGCGCATCATCAACCGCGACTCCGCCCTACCGGCAGTTTGCGGACGCGTGTGCCCGCAGGAAACCCAGTGCGAGGGCCAGTGCGTGCTCGGCCGCAAGGGCGATCCCATCGCCATCGGCAAGCTGGAGCGCTTTGTGGGCGACTGGTCGCGCGAGCACAAATTCTCCGTGCCTAAAAGTGCTCCGGAGAACGGATACAAAGTGGCCGTCATCGGCAGCGGCCCGTCTGGACTCACCTGCGCCAAGGAACTGCGCATGAAGGGCTACAACGTCACCGTATTTGAGGCGTTGCACGAGTTCGGCGGCGTGCTTGTATATGGTATCCCCTCGTTCCGTCTGCCCAAGGAGACCGTTGTGAAACACGAAGTGGAGAACGTCAAGAAACTGGGCGTCCGCTTTGAAAGTGATATGGTCATCGGCCGCACAGTGTCGGTGGAAGAGCTGCTGGACAAGTGGGGCTTCAGTGCCGTGTATTTGGGCACCGGAGCAGGCTTCCCCAACTTCCTGAACGTGGAGGGTGAAAACCTCTGTGGTGTGGTTTCCGCCAACGAGTTCCTGACTCGCAACAACTTGTTGTTTGCCTATAAGAAAGAGCATGAAACCCCCAACTTCGTAGGAAAGAAAGTGGCCGTGGTGGGCGGTGGCAATGTGGCTATGGATGCTGCGCGTACCGCCATCCGGTTGGGTGCCGACGTGCATATCGTATATCGACGCTCCGAAGAGGAGCTGCCGGCCCGTGCGGAGGAGGTCCACCATGCCAAAGAGGAGGGTGTGATTTTCCATCTGCTATCCAACCCTACCAAAATCCTCGGCAATGACCAAGGCTGGGTGCAGGGCATGGTTTGTCAGCGCATGGAGCTCGGCGAGCCGGATGCTTCTGGCCGCCGTCGCCCGGTGCCCGTTCCCAATTCCGAATTTACCCTGGATGTAGATATGGTCATCATCGCCGTGGGCACTTCCCCCAACCCGCTGATAGCCTCCACCACCGAAGGTCTGGATGTGAATCGCCATGGCTGCGTGACCGCCGATGACGAAGGACGCACCTCGCGCAAAGGCATCTTCGCGGGCGGCGACATCGTGACAGGCTCCGCTACCGTCATCCTTGCCATGGGCGCAGGCAAAAAGGCTGCCATGTCTATCCACGAATTTTTAAGCGAATAAAAACTACTATCAACTCATCATTCTCAATTCTGAATTAATAATTTAAAAACCCTTTTATCATGAAAAAGATCCTCATCACCGGCGGTGCCGGCTTCATCGGAAACCACGTTGTCAGACGTTTTGTCAACAAATACCCCGATTATGAAATCTATAACCTCGACAGTTTGACCTACGCAGGCAATCTGGAGAACCTGACCGATGTGGACAGCAAGCCCAACTATCATTTCATCAAGGGCGACATTGCTGATCAGGATTTCATCATGAAGCTGTTTCAGGAATATCAGTTCGACGGAGTTATCCATCTGGCTGCTGAGTCGCATGTAGATCGCTCCATCAAGGATCCGATGACCTTTGTGCACACCAACGTGCTGGGCACGGTGCATCTGCTGAACGCCGCCCGCACCATTTGGAACGGCAATTGGGAAGGCAAGAAATATTATCAGATTTCCACGGATGAGGTATATGGCGCATTGGGCGACACAGGCTCTTTCAAAGAGACCACTCCGTACAATCCGCACAGCCCGTACTCTGCCGCCAAGGCCAGCGCCGACCACTTCGTGCGCGCCTATCACGACACTTACGGCATGCCCACGGTGATTTCCAACTGCTCCAATAATTACGGTCCGTACCAGTTCCCGGAGAAATTGATCCCGCTGTTCATCAACAATATCAAGAACAACAAGCCACTGCCCGTGTATGGCCAAGGCATCAACGTGCGCGACTGGCTCTACGTGGAGGACCATGCCGATGCCATCGACCTGATTTTCCATAAGGCAAAACCAGGAGAGACCTATAACATTGGCGGTAACAACGAGTGGCGTAACATCGACTTGATCAAGAAGTTGATTGAAATCATGGACCGTAAGTTAGGCCGCCCAGAGGGCACATCCTTGCAGTTAATCACTTACGTCACCGACCGTGCCGGCCACGATTTGCGCTACGCCATCGACCCGACCAAAATCAAGAATGAGTTGGGTTGGGAGCCGAAGGTGAAATTCGATGAGGGCTTTGAAAAGACCGTGGATTGGTATCTCGCCAACGAAGAGTGGTTCAACCACGTCACCTCCGGCGCGTATGTCGAGTATTATAAAAAGATGTACGAAGGACGATAGGGTTCAGGGTACAGAAATCAGGGTACAGTAGAGACGCACTGTCGTGCGTCTCATTGGACACACGTGGTGTAAGGAAATACAACATTACATTTCCGAAAATATCCGCATCACCTCTTCCGAATACGATTTCGAGAGCGGAATCTTGCTCACTGCGTTGCTGTCGAAAGTGGCGTAGATGCCATCGTTTTCCCGACTGATTAACTTAACTCTATGAAGATTAATCATATAGGAACGATGACAGCGGATAATGCCGTAGGATGTCAATTGCTTTTCCAACGCTTTCAGGTTATTCCGAATAATGCTGTATCCAACTTTATCATTGTCTAAATAATAGACATTCACATAGTTATCATTAGCTCCCAGATAGAGAATGCTGCCGCTCTTGATGGTAAGACGCGGTTTGCCATTTTCGTCATTGAACGTGATGGTGTCATCAACCGTATGTTGCAACGTCTGCCCAGCAGTATGCCCTTCTTCCATTAACTTATTGATAGTCGCATCTTTGGAACGCAAACCCAAGAACAAATAGGATACAAGATAGGGTATAGCCAGCATGGCTGGAACGAACAACAATGTCCTGCGGAAGATGATATAGGCGTCGCGTTGGTCGTGCAACAATATTTTATTGACAAGCGTGTAAAGCATGACAATTATCAAAATTTCCGCTGCCAACCATAACACGTATGACAACATGGAAATCAGCTCCCGCTTGTTCACATAATACATCACAATGCGGCTGATGATGAGAACCACCATACCACCCAAAATCGTACAGGTGGAGTACAGAAAATTGAGCGTATCGCTTTTGGAATTAAACCAAGTGGAAAATTCAAACGGCGTATAGACATTCACAAATACCATGGAGAATATGAAAACGAAGACCAACAGGTTGAGGTTGGTGCTCTTTTTCGCCAAATATTCCGGTATTTTTTTCAACATATTCACCCTATTTTTTTCGGGGTGCAAAGATAATAAAATAATTTTTCACCCCAAAATAACGATTTTTACCCCAAAATATCGTTATTTACCCCTTTTGATCTGCTGTAACCACATTTATTTGGTGTTGTGACGTGAAAGTTATTCTTTTGCAGCTTCAAACTGGAATCCATAAACCATTAATAATTTAATATGAGTAAAAAACAGAAACCATTTGCGCGCAACACACGCAACATTACCCGACTGTTTGAAATTCTGACCTATTATTCAGAAACATTCCCCGAACAGAAAACGGCTTTGTCCATCAAAACCAGCAAAGGTTGGGTTTCCTATTCGCCAGCAGATTACCTGCGAATCACCAACAATTTGAGTTATGCCTTCATCAAGCTCGGCATCATGCCCGGCGACAAAGTGGGTATCATCTCCACCAACCGTCCCGAATGGAACATGCTGGACATGGCCATCATGCAGATTGGTGCCATCACGGTTCCAGTTTATCCGACTATCAGCGAAGACGATTACAAATACATTATCAACCACTCCGAGATGAAACTTGCTGTGATTGAGGGACATGAGGTGATGACCAAATTCAGTAACATTCTGGATGAAACGCCCAACCTCAAGATGGTTTACACTTTCAAAGACCGTAAACGTTTCCCGTATTTCGCTCAGCTGGTACAGTTAGGTGAGGAGAACCAAAATCCTGAGGAGTTGCAACGCAGAAGAGACAATGTGAAACCCGACGATTGCAGCACCATCATGTACACTTCCGGCACCACGGGCTTGCCCAAAGGCGTAATGCTGTCTCACTTTAATATTGTAAGCCAGTTGATGAACCTCAGACAAACGCCGGCGCTCTGGTCCGACAAAGCGTTGAGCTTCCTGCCGTTGTGCCACGCCTACGAGCGTATGCTGGTGTTCCTGTATCAATATCTGGGCATGACCGTTTATTACGTGCAGAGCCTAGCCACCATCGGCGAGAACATCAAGGAAGTAAAACCGACGATGATGTCTGCCGTGCCGCGCGTGCTGGAGAAGATGTTCGACAAAATCATGAGTGCGCAGAAGAATATGAGTCCGCTGCCACGCAAGATTTTCACCTGGGCTATGGATTTGGCACAGCAATACAAGTTACAAGACGAAAACAGAACAGGTTGGTACAACTTCCGCCACTGGTGGGCAGACAAGTTGATTTACAGAAAGATCCGTAAGAACGTGGGTGGCAACTTCGACATCGTGGTGTCAGGCGCCGCCAGCATCCAACCCAGACATGCTGCTTTCTTCTCCGCCATCGGCATGCCAGTGTTCGAGGGTTACGGCGCTACGGAGACTTCTCCCGTCATTGCCGTGAGCTGCCGCGACCGTAACGGTCGTGAAGTAGGCACGGTGGGCTTCCCGCTCCCGGGCGTAGAGGTGCGCATCGCTGACAGCGGCGAAATCCTCTGCCGCGGCCACAACGTGATGATGGGCTACTACAAAGCCCCCGATCTCACCGCCGAGGTCATCGACGATGAAGGTTGGTATCATACCGGCGACACGGGCAAATTCACCCAGTTCGGTCAAGTGGTCATCACCGGCCGTATCAAGAACCTGTTCAAGACCTCCTTCGGCAAATACGTGAACCCGCAGATCATCGAGGAAAAATTCTGCGAATCTCCGTTCATCGAAAATATGGTTGTGGTAGGCGAAAACCAGAAGTTTGCCGCCGCTATCATCTCTCCGGATTTCGAATATCTGAAATCTTGGTGCCGCCAGAACAACATCCCTTGCGAAAGCAATGAGGAAATGGTAAAGCACAGCGAAGTGAACCGCGTGTTTGCCCAGGAAATTGCCAAATACAACCCGTTGTTCGGTGCTGCTGAGCAGATCAAGAAGTTCGAAATCGTGCCCGAAGCTTGGACTCAACAGAACAACATCCTCACCCCGACACTGAAGGTGAAACGTTTCATCGTCCAAGAAAAATACAAAGATTTGATTGACGGTATCTATAAATAATTCATTTTCTGTGAATTAATAAAAAAGCTTCATTGTCAGGCCAGCCTTGAACAATGAAGCTTTTTTTCGTACCTTTGCCGCCGTTAAAAAAAATAACGCATTATGGCAGCAATTACCCATACAGATTTCAATTTTCCCAAACAAAAAAGCGTTTATCACGGCAAAGTTCGTGATGTTTACAATATCAATGACGAAGTTTTGGTGATGGTCGCCTCCGACCGCATCTCCGCTTTCGACGTCATCTTGCCCAAAGGCATTCCTTGCAAAGGCCAAATCCTCAATCAGATAGCAGCCAAATTCTTGGATGCAACGCAAGACATCTGCCCCAACTGGAAATTGGCCACGCCCGACCCGATGGTCACCGTGGGTGTGATGTGCAAAGGCTTTCCAGTAGAGATGATCGTACGCGGCTATCTGTGTGGTAGCGCTTGGCGCTTCTATAAGAACGGCGGTCGCAACCTCTGCGGCAACATCCTGCCCGAGGGCATGCGCGAAAACCAAAAGTTCCCCGTCCCCATCATCACTCCGACCACCAAGGCCGAGCAGGGCGAACATGATGCCGACATCTCCAAGGAAGAGATTTTGGCTCAAGGACTGGTTTCTCCCGAAGATTATGCCGTGATTGAGGACTACACGATGAAACTGTTCCAACGCGGCACCGAAATCGCTGCCAAACAGGGACTTATCCTTGTGGACACCAAATACGAATTCGGCAAGGCTGGTGACAAAATCTACCTCATCGATGAAATCCACACACCCGACTCCTCCCGCTATTTCTACGCTAAAGGTTACGAAGAGAACTTTGCTCAGGGTCTGCCGCAAAAACAGCTCTCCAAGGAGTTTGTACGCGAGTGGCTCATGGCCAACGGATTCCAAGGGCAAGAAGGTCAGCAGGTGCCAGAAATGACCGAAGAGGTCGTGAACGGCATTACGAACCGCTACATTGAGCTCTACGAGAACATCACCGGCGAGAAGTTCGTGCCAGCAGATACGGAGAATGCGGAGGAGCGGATTTATCAAAATGTGATGAAGTGGCTGGGAAAGAGAGATTAGAGATTAAAGATTAGAGAAAATAATTCCTCTTATCTCTTATCCCTCATCTTTAATCAGTCAAAAAATAGAAATTTACGAATTATTGTTTAATATGGAATTAGCTTCTAAATACGATCCGAGAATTGTTGAAGACAAATGGTACCAATATTGGATGGACCACCGTATGTTTCATTCCGAGCCGGATAGTCGGCCCGCTTACACCATCGTGATCCCGCCGCCAAACGTGACGGGTGTGCTGCACATGGGACACATGCTCAACAACACCATCCAGGATGTGCTGGTACGCCGCGCCCGCATGTTGGGTTTCAACGCCGTATGGGTGCCCGGCACCGACCACGCCTCCATCGCCACCGAAGCCAAGGTGGTGAACATGCTGAAAGAGCAGGGTATCGACAAGAAGGACCTCACCCGTGAGCAGTTCCTCGAACATGCCTGGCAATGGAAAGAGAAGCATGGCGGCATCATCCTCCAGCAACTTCGCAAGTTGGGCGCCTCCTGCGACTGGGAACGCACCAAGTTCACGATGGACGAGGATCTTTCCGAAGCTGTGATTGACATCTTTGTGGATTTGTACAACAAAGGCAAGATATATCGTGGCGTGCGCATGGTCAACTGGGACCCCAAGGCGCTGACCGCCGTTTCCGATGAAGAGGTGATTTACAAAGAGCTTCAATCCAAACTCTACTATGTGCGCTATCAGATTGAGGGCGAGCCTGGCGAGTACATCACCATCGCCACCACGCGCCCCGAGACCATCTTGGGCGATACGGCCATCTGTATGCACCCGGAGGACGAGCGCTACGCGAAGTACAAAGGCAAACGTGCCATTGTGCCACTCGTAAACCGCTCCATTCCATTGATTTACGATGAGTACGTAGAGCGCGAATTCGGCACGGGTGCGCTGAAAATCACGCCCGCGCACGACATCAACGACTACAACCTCGGCATCAAACACCATTTGGAGACCATCAACATCTTCAACGACAACGGCACGTTAAGCGAAGACGCACAGTTCCTCGTGGGCATGGACCGCTTCGAGGCCCGCAAGGCCATCATCCCGCTGCTGGAAGAGGCTGGCAGCATGGTCAAGATTGAGGATTACGTCAACAAAGTAGGTTTCTCCGAAAGAACCAACGAGGTGATTGAGCCGAAATTATCTTTGCAATGGTTCTGCAAGATGGACGAGATGGCCAAACCCGCTTTGGAAGCCGTAATGAAGAACGACATCAAATTCTATCCGGATAAATTCAAAAACACCTACGCCCACTGGATGGAGAACGTGAAAGATTGGTGTATCAGCCGCCAGCTTTGGTGGGGTCACCGCATCCCGGCGTTCTACCTGCCGAACCACGAATTTGTGGTGGCACACAACATCGACGAGGCCCTCAACATCGCCAAACAGAAATATCCTGAGTTGAATCTGACGAAAGAGGATTTGAAACAGGACGAAGATGTGATGGACACTTGGTTCTCCTCCTGGCTGTGGCCGCTTTCCGTGTTCGATGGCATCCGCAAGCCCGACAACCCGGAAATCAACTACTACTACCCCACCTCCGCGCTGATCACGGCCCCTGACATCATCTTCTTCTGGGTGGCCCGTATGATCATGGCCGGTCTGGAGTGGCGCGGCATGATTCCGTTCAAGGATGTCTATTTCACCGGAACAGTGCGCGACAAGCTGCATCGCAAGATGTCCAAGTCGCTCGGCAACTCGCCCGACCCCATCATGCTGATGGAAAAATACGGCGCCGACGGCGTGCGCTTCGGCATGCTGCTCAGTTCTCCGGCGGGCAACGACCTGCTGTTCGACGAGGCACTGTGCGAACAGGGCCGCAACTTCAACAACAAGGTGTGGAACGCCTTCCGTCTGGTGAAAGGCTGGGCCGTTGACAACAACATCCCACAACCGCTGCACACCCAGTTCGCCGTGGCCTGGATGAAAGAGCGCATCAATGAGGTGCTCACCGACATGGAAGAGGATTTCAAGAACTACAAGCTCTCCGAAGCCCTCATGTCCATCTACAAGTTGGTTTGGGACGACTTCTGCTCCTGCTTCTTGGAGATTGTGAAGCCCGGCTTCCAACAGCCCGTTGACGGCACCACTTTCAAGGAAATCACGGACATCTTCGAGACATTGGTCACCATCATGCATCCGTTCATGCCGTTCATCACAGAAGAGTTGTGGCACGCCCTGCGCGACCGCGCCGAAGGCGAAGCCCTGATGCTGGCACAAATGCCCGCTTGCACGCCCGTAAACCACGACCTGCTCAAGCGTTTCGCCAACGCGCGCAGCGTGATTGAGCAGATCCGTCACATCCGCTCCGAGAAGAACATCGCGCCGAAGAATGCCCTCAACCTGATGATTCACAGCAACAATCTCGCTGACGAAGAGACCGAGGCCGTCATCTCCAAGCTCGCCAACATCGGACAAATCCAGCATGTGGCCGAGAACGCGGAAGTGAACGGCGCCTCCTTCATCGAGGAGCAAACCAAATACTCCGTGCCTTTGGAGGGTCTGGTGGATGCTGAAGAGGAAATTAAGAAACTGCAAGCCGACTTGAAATACACCGAAGGCTTCCTGCAAGGTGTGATGAAGAAACTCTCCAACGAGCGTTTCGTGAGCAACGCCCCGCAGAATGTGGTGGATATGGAGCGCAAGAAACAGGCCGATGCAGAGGAGAAAATCCGCATCATCAAGGAGCAACTTTCAAAACTGCAATAGTATGATGGCGGTATTTCGTTTTTTTCTGCTGCTGGCCATCTGCCTGATTCCGTTTACCTTCATCGAAATCAAAGAACGGTTTCCCATTATGGTGGGGATAACGTTAGCGGTCACCATTGCCTATTGGTTAGGGTACGCGCTGTTGCAGCGGAAGAAAAAACGCGATAATTTGTAGAGACGCGCCATAGCACGTCTCTACAGGGATTTCCCTGTCGCATTGTGACACCGTTTCGCGGCGGGTTGGTTCAGTGCCTTGTAGCACACCTTTCGCGCGCCGCGATGTTAGCCTATCGCACCATTCATCCCCCCACACTGCGGCCTACGGCCTTGTGCGGGGTAAAGAAAAGGGTCGTCCCTCCGGGACGTGTTCCATTCCCTATGTACCCTTTTACCCCTTGTTCCCCCTGCACCAAAAATAGAAACGGTCTCCGACAAATGTCAGAGACCGTTTCTATTTTACAAAATCCGTATCGGATTATTTCCGGATATCCATTTCGTTGAGCAGATAGCCTGCACCACCGAACTTGTCGATAACGAAGAGCACGTAGCGGGAATCCACGTTGATACAACGTTGCAGGGCCGTGTTGAATACGATGTCGCTGGACAGAGCTTCCCAGTTGCCATCGAAGGCCAGACCGATAAGCTCGCCGTCAGCGTTCATGATCGGGCTGCCGGAGTTACCGCCGGTAATGTCGTTGTTGGAGAGGAAACACACATGCAATTCACCGTCTTTGTCAGCATATTGGCCGAAATCACGGTTCACGATGAGCTGTTTCAACTTGGCAGGCACGTCAAACTCGAAATCGCCCGGTTTTTCTTTCTCCAGAATACCCTTGGTCGTGGTAAAGTAGTTGTAATGCACACCATCAGCAGGATAGTAGTCGCACACGGTGCCGAAAGTGGTACGCATGGTGCTGTTGGCATCCGGGTACATCGGTGTATTGGCGTTCATTTCCTTCAGAGCGGCGATGAAAGTACGACGCGGCACTTCCAACTGCTCTTCCGTCTGGAAAACAGAAGAGTTCAGCATCAGATATTGAAGCACGGCTTGAGCATATTGGTAAGCAGCATCTTTTTCCAAAACCTTTTCAGAAGGAGCATTCACAAATTTCTCAAAATTATCCTTGCTGATGAAAATGGAGTTTAGCAATGCCTTTTCAAAAGCATCGTAATTGCCTTTGAAATTCTTGGTGAAGAAAGTCAGGTCAGGACGGTTGGCTTCGCTGTGCTTGTTCCAAGTCTTCAGAGCTGCTACCACAATCTTCGCTTCCGTAGCAGGATCAGTATCGTTGTTGTATTTGTCGAAAGCTTTCAGCAATCTCTCAATTTTCTCGCTGTCAAATTTCTTCTCCCCTTTCTTCAGATGGACAAGAGAACTCATGCGCAAAGTGGCCAACATGGTAGGAGAAGCGGAGAATTGCAGGTTGCCGTTCATCACGGATTTATACTTGGCACCATCTGCACCCTTGCATATTTTTTCAATTTCGCTCAAGCAATTGCCATATTTTTCCTTGCGGTCTCTATTGGCATTGATCCATTTTGTAAGCTCAGCCTCTTGTTTGGCTTTGGTCTCCACCACCTTGAGGGCTTTCAAGCTCTGCACCTCGCCGTGTTGGTTTTTCCAGTAGTTAGCCAGACCGGCATGTTTGTCTGCATACTGCAAATGCACCTTTTGGGAAGATTCCATAGCATCGTGCATCACGGGAAGAAGCTCATCCAGCGGTTCGTAGATAGCGGGAGCATTGATGGCAATCTCGTTCTCCACCTCGTAAGAAGTCATGAAACGGTTGGTGGTGCCAGGGTAACCCCAAATCATGGTGTAGTCGCCAGGCTGGTAGCCCTTCAAGCTGATAGGCAGAAAATGTTTCGGATGGAAAGGCACATTGTCTTTGGAATATTTGGCCGGAGAACCGTCAGGAGCGGTGTAGATACGGAACACGGTGAAGTCGCCCGTATGGCGAGGCCACATCCAGTTGTCAGTGTCACCACCAAATTTGCCAATGGCAGAAGGCGGAGCCACCACCAAACGCACATCTTCGTAAGTGGTATAGATGAACATGTAGTATTCGTTGCCCTCATAGAAGGGTTTTACCACCACTTTGTAGCGGCCGTTTTCGGAATTTTCCTTTTGCAATTTCTTGATGGCAGCAGCCACAGCTTTCTCACGGTCGGCTTCGGCGGTCTTGTCATCCACATCCTTCAGCACGATGGAAGTCACATCTTCCATTCTTTCCAGAAAGTTGACATAAAACTCTGCAGGGAGTTCTTCTTCCTTGCTCATGGCAAAGAAACCGTTGTTGAGATAGTCGTGCTCCACGGTGGAAAGGGCTACCACGGAAGAATAACCACAGTGGTGGTTCGTGAACATAAGGCCGTCGCGGGAAACCATCTCACCCGTGCAGAAACCATCGCCCAGTTGCACGATAGCGTCCTTCAAAGAAGAGTTGTTGATGTCGTACAGCTGCTCTGCAGTCAAGTGCAGACCAAGTTTTTGCATGGTAGCGTAGTTGTAGTTCTTGATGAACATCGGCAGCCACATACCCTCATCAGGAGGATTGATGGCGAATGCGGATGCGCAAAACACTGTCAAAACAGCCATTGACAGCAGCTTTTTCTTGAATAATGATAATACTTTCATATTTGTTATTTTTTAGTTTGTTATGTATCTGATTAGGTGAAACAGGGATCAGGGGTCAGTCTTCAGTCTCTGGTCTATAGTCTCCAGTCTCAATTTCCTTCGGTTCTTCTTTAAAGATGCGTTTATTAAAGATGATGACCAAGGCCACGCCTACGGTAACGCAGGAGTCGGCGAAATTGAAAATGGCGGGGAAGAAATAGGTGCCGCCCCACAGCGGGAAGTTTTCGGGAATGGGGAAGAGTCTGACGTAAATCATATCCACAACCTTGCCGTACATAAACGGGGCATATCCACCGCCTTCGGGGAACATGGCCGCCACGGCAAGAGGCGTGCTCTCATTGAAAATCACGCCATAGAACATGCAATCGATGATATTGCCCAGTGCTCCGGCGATGATGAGGCAAAAAGTGATCAGGACAGGAATGTCCATCTTGTCGCGCTTGATCATGCGGTGCATGTACCAGCAGAGGAAGGCCACCAGCACCACGCGCAGCAGGGTGAGCATCAGCTTGCCGAAGTTTTGTCCGAAGCTGAGCCCGAAGGCCATGCCCGGATTTTCCACAAAGTAAAGATTGAGCCAGTTTCCCAACAATGGGATGGACTCTCCTAAGGCCAAATGAGTCTTGACCCAGATTTTCAGAATCTGGTCCAGTATAATCAAAACCACTATGATAGCACTGGCAACAATGCTATATCGCCTACCCTTTTCCAACGTTTACTTCTTTTTTTCGTTCAGTTTGGATTCCACATCCAAGGTTGCATGAGGCACGATTCTGAGGCGTTCCTTGGGAATGAGCTTGCCCGTGATGCGGTCAACGCCGTAGGTTTTGTTCTCGATGCGGACCAAAGCGGCTTCCAGATTTGCGATATATTTGTCAAGTCGGCCAGCCAGACGGCTGTTTTCCTCTTTGGAGAGCACTTGGTTGCCATCCTCCAGATTTTTGAAAGTGGGGGCGGTATCCATCGTATCATTGCCGGCGTTGCTGTAGGCTTCTTGATAAACCTCCATAGCCTTTTTGGCTTCAGCAATCTTCTTTTCTATCAATTCTTTGAATTCCGCCAAATCCTCATCTGAATAGCGGTTTACAACATGTTCGGTCATAATCTGTATATTTACGTTTATTGATGCCGCAAAGATATACAATTTTTGGAAACCATCTATTATCGCACCAATTTCACTACCTGATGCTGGCCTTTGGAATTGGTGATCTTCAGGATATAAAAGCCTTTGCTGTAGGGGAACTCATGGCGCAAGGTGTGTGCTCCGGCGGTCAGCGCTTCCTCGAAAGCACCCACCCGCTTTCCATCGATGGAAAATATCTCGAACCGGTACACATCAGGCTCCTCGGTCTGCATGAGGACCTCCAACTGCCCACGCACAGGATTGACTACTCGCAATTGATAGTCAGCAATATACGGGCTCACACCCACCTGCGCGTCAACTTGGAATTCCGCGATGACCGGCAAGTGGTCCGACTGGTTGTACAAAGCCTGGGCCACATTCTGCGGCACAGAATTGTTCTGCGGGGAAATAACCGTGCCGTTGAACCTATTGCCGTCCTGTCCGAGCGCATGGTACGTCTCCGGCAACACGCGCACCCGGTCGCTGCCGTAATACACATACGGCGACACCAAAATGATGTCGAAACGGTCGTCCAAACCGCCGGAGGAAAAACAACCGTTGTCGTAGTTAGAACTATGCGTGGACTGCGTGTGCAAATCCGCGAACTGCGAGTTGTTGTTCCAGTTTCCGGGACGGTTAATGGGATCATACAGACGATAAAGACTGTTGCTGTAGTTGACCATTTCCTGATAGGCAGGTTCGGAAGAACCATACACGTTAAAGTCGCCGGACACCACATGGTTGCCCGGAATTCCCAACGAGGCCAACTTGTTCATCAGCTTCTGGGTTTGTATCAGTCGCGCTGCCTGGTTGTCTTCCGAGCTACCCGCTTTGAGATGCATAATCCAGAAGGTTATGAATACCGTATCGCCTTGCGCCAAATTATTGGCATTGTAATACAGGGTGTAACCGTTGATATCACGATAGGAGGTAGTGATATAGGTATGCTTATAAAATGACAGCTTGCGCGAATTGTAGTACAACATATTGGCGATGTAACCGCCCGAGTAGCTGGTGAGCGGCCCGCGCCGGTAGTAATCTACTCCCTGGGTGTTGATGGCATTGTTCAGGAGCCGGTCAGCGTATGTACTGTTGCTGCCCATCTCACACACACAGAACACATCCGGCATCACATGATGGAAAATAGTCTCAATGTATCCATCCTTTGCGTCCAAGTTGTTGGTAACAGCGTTACAGTCCGAGACACCCGAAGTGGAGGTGTAGTACATCAGATTATATTGCATCATTTTCAAGGTATCCTGCGCAAAAGTATTGCACAGTAACACAAAAAGGAACAAACCTGTCGCAAAAAACTTTCTTCTCATGGCTGTTATTTCCATTTAAATGTGTTTACAAAATGCATGGCATCTTCGCGCAAATATTGGATCACCGGCTCCAAGGAGTCGTTGTTGGGCGCAAAGTTGAAATAGAGCGTGGAGCGCAGGAACTGGTGCGTGCTGTCGGTCATCCAGAACATGAGCGGCGTGGCCACATCACGTCCGGCAATGTCGTATATCTGACCCCACAAGCGGGATTCTGGATCCTGGATGACAGAATATTCCACATCGTCCGCTTTCTGATAATGGAATTTCACCATTTTCTCCTCGTAGATAATCTTATTGCGTAAAGAATCTGCGCGCGGAACTGTCAAATAGGTGATTTTGAACGTAGCGTTCAACGCGGGATAATCCAAATCCACCCAGTAGGAACCATCCTGTTGGGGACGGATGGAAAGTTGCGCCGCCTCCGACTGCTCAAACGTAAACGGCAGCGTGGTATCCACCTGCTGATAGTTGTGTTCGGGTAAATCTATACGAAAATACGCCACCGGTTTGGGGGTTTCCACCTGACGACGGCCACATGAACACATCAGCAGCAGGAGGAATAGTCCGAAGGACAATCCCAAGACCAAACGGGAAGCGAATTTCATGAAAAAGTACAGTTTATGCTATAGATAACTCTTTAAATTCTTGTTCTTGCTGTTCTGACGCAAGCGCTTCAGGGCACGCTCCTTGATTTGGCGCACACGCTCGCGGGAGAGTTCCATACGGTCACCGATCTCGTCCAACGTGTGCTCGTGCGTGGTGTCGATGCCGTAGAAAAGTTTCAACACTTCGCGTTCCTTCTCGGGAAGGGTCTTCAACACGTCGTGGATTTCGGAAGAGAGCGACTCGTTCATCAGAATCTTGTCGGTGTCCTCGTCGTTGTCGTGCACGAAGATATCCACAAAGCGGGTCTCCTCATTCGGGGAGATAGGCGAGTCAATGGACTGCGGGTGGTTGTTCATCTTCATGATTTCGGAAACCTTATAGACGGGCATGTCGATGGCCTCCGCAATCTCTTCGGTCGTGGGCATACGTTTGAATTGTTGCTCCAAACGGGCCGTCTCCTTCTTGATTTTGTTGATGACACCCACCTGGTTCAGCGGCAGACGCACAATACGCGACTGGTCGGCGATAGCTTGCAGGATGGACTGACGAATCCACCACACCGCGTAGGAGATGAATTTGAAACCACGGGTCTCGTCAAAACGTTTGGCGGCCTTGATAAGTCCCACATTGCCTTCATTGATCAAGTCCTGAAGGCTAATACCTTGATTCTGATATTGTTTTGCCACTGAAACCACAAAACGCAAGTTGGTGGTAGTCAGTTTGTTCAGTGCCTCTTCGTCGCCAGCCTTGATTTTACGGGCCAGCTCCACTTCCTCTTCGGCACTAATCATGCTTTCCTTACCAATGTCGGCCAAATAACGGTCCAATGAAGCCGAATCACGATTGGTAATGGATTTGGAAATTTTTAATTGTCTCATATATTATATTGTAAAGTTTTGATACGAAAAAAGTTAGGAGTTAACAGTGAGCAGTTAGGAGTTAACAGTGAGCAGTTAGGAGTTAGCAGTTAGAAGTGAGAAGTTGGGAGTAGATTTCAATTCTTAATCTTTTAATCTCCTAATCTCTTAATCTATTAATCTCTAATAATGTCCGTTGTACCTTCATTATTCAATAAAGTTACATTTTTCGTGATTTTTTCGTGGTTTCGGACGATATTTACCTGCACTTTATCGCCAGGCGATTTGGTTTTGAGCACGCCGCGCACCTCTGCAAGGCTGTTTACAGGCATTTTGTCAATATGCGTAATGACATCTCCCTCTTGAAAATCGTTTTTCGCTGCAGCACCATCTTCCGTCACATCAGCGATATAGACACCTCTCACATCGTCCAGCCCGTACTCCTTAGCCAACGACGCGTTGAGTTCCGCGATGGAAACGCCCAAATAGGCCTGCTGCACTTTGCCGTATTCTTTCAGGTCGAAGTAGATTTTTTTCACGATGTTAGACGGTATTGCGAACGAGTAGCCAGTATAGTAGCCATTGCCGGAGGCGATAGCTGTGTTGATGCCCACCAATTTGCCGGAGGCGTTCACCAGAGCACCACCGCTGTTGCCGGAGTTGACAGCCGCATCGGTCTGCAAGTAGGTTTCCTCCGTCTTGTGTTGGCGCGAGTTAATATCCAGCTGGCGTGCCTTGGCGCTGATGATGCCGGCAGTGACCGTGGAGGTGAGGTTCATCGGGTTGCCGACTGCCAGCACCCACTCGCCGATTCTCACGGAGTCGGAGTTGCCAAAGGTGAGGTAGGGCAGGTCCTCGGCATCAATCTTGATGAGGGCGAGGTCTGCGCTGGGGTCAGTGCCGATGATCGTGCCATTGAATTCGCGCTTGTCATTGAGCGTGATGGTGGCTTTCACAGCATCCTCCACTACGTGGTTATTGGTGATAATGTAGCCGTCGGAGGAGACGATTACGCCGGAGCCGGCAGCCTGCACCGGGTACATGCTGGGCGCGGAACCGAAGAAATGCTCCCATATCGTGCCGCCGAAAAAGTCGTCCCACGCGGAATTTTTCTGCGTAAATTCCGTCTTAATATACACGACAGCATTGACAGATTTCTCCGCAGCGACTGTCAAATCCACATATCCGCCTCCTTTGGAAGCAGACTGCGCATTAGCAAAATTCGGACATCCGACAAATACTATCAAGCTGATAATTAAACCGTTAAATATGTTTTTCACTTTCATAACACCTGAATGTTTTTCTAAAAATGCGGATAAATAACGAAGATGTTCAAAAAAAATTGCAATAATGATGCCAGAGTAAATAATTTTTTCTATTTTTGCCGCCCCAAAAAAATTAAAAATAAAACTCTTAAAAAATGTACGCAATTGTAGAAATAGCCGGGCAACAATTCAAGATTGAAAAAGACCGCAGAGTCTATGTTCAACGCCTTCAGGCTGAAGAAGGTTCACAGGTCAAGTTCGACCGCGTGTTATTAGTTGACAATGACGGTTCCGTGAAAGTTGGTACCCCCACCGTTGCAGGTGCTGCCGTTACCGCTACCGTTCTCAAACACCTCAAGGGTGACAAAGTTCTTGTTTTCAAGAAAAAAAGAAGAAAAGGTTATCAGAAGTTGAACGGCCATCGCCAGTTCCTCACTTCCATCAAAATTGATGACATTACCTTATAATTTAGTAGTAAACGAAAAAAAATAAAAAGTTATGGCACATAAAAAAGGTGTCGGTAGTTCACAGAACGGCCGCGAATCACACAGCAAGAGATTAGGTTTGAAAATTTTTGGCGGTCAATTCGCCAAAGCCGGCAACATCATCGTTCGCCAAAGAGGTACGGTTCACAACCCTGGCCAGAACGTGGGCATGGGCAAAGACCATACGCTGTTTGCCTTGGTTGACGGTATTGTCTCCTTCAAGAAAACCTACAAGGATAGATCATACGTGTCTGTAACTCCCGTTCAGGAGTAAGCAGATTCTATGATATTTTGTTCATAATGTTTGATTTTAAATAAAGCCGCTTTTCAGCGGCTTTATTTTTTTAATTCCCCTTCTATTTTAGAAGGGGTGGCCAACGGCCAGGGCAGTAATATAGATATCCTTCCCCATTATACAACTACCCCGCCCTACGGGCACCCCTTCTTGAAAAGAAGGGGAATTCCAGATGTCAGAACTGCTGCGATGTGAACAATCTGCTAACAGTTTACTATCTCAACGCCTCAACAGCGGTCTTGATGCGGCGGCAGGCCTCTTTGAGCTTGTCCTCTGACGTGGCATACGAGAGACGGATGCAGTCATCATCACCGAAGGCGCTGCCTTGCACGGTGGAGACACTGGCATCCAACAGAATGTAGAAAGCCAAATCTTTGGAGTTCTCAATCAAAGTCTTGCCATACTGCTTGGCAAATTCGGAGTCGGCAGGAGCATTCTTGCCGTAAAGGCTCTTGACCTTCGGGAAGAAATAGAAAGCGCCCTGCGGCAGGCAAACCTCGAAGCCCGGAATCTCTTTCAACAGGCCGAACACCAAGTCTCTTCTCTGCTTGAAGATGTTGCGCATGCCGATAATATCTTCGGAAGTCTTGGGATCGAGTTCCATGGCGCAAAGGGCTGCGCGCTGGGAGATGGAGCCCGTGGCGGAAGTAATCTGGCCCTGCATCTTGTTGCAAGCCTTAGCCACCTCAACGGGAGCACCGATGAAACCGATACGCCAGCCGGTCATGGCAAAGCCCTTGGCCACACCATTCACGGTGACCACCTGATCCTTCACGAAGTCGAATTGGGCAATGCTCTCGTGGCCACCCACAAAGTTGATGTGCTCGTAAATTTCGTCCGACATGACCATCATCTGCGGATGTTTGGCAATCACTTCAGCCAATGCGCGCAACTCTTCCTTGGAATAGACCATACCCGTGGGGTTGGAAGGGCTGCTGAACATCATCAATTTCGTTTTCGGCGTAATGGCAGCCTCCAGTTGCTCCGGCGTGATTTTGAAATCATTTTCCAACTTGGCCGGTACATAGACGCACTTGCCTTCGGCCATCTCCGCGATAGCACGATAGGAAACCCAGTAAGGGGTGGGGATGATAACCTCGTCGCCAGGGTTCACGAGGGACATGACCACCTGATAGATGGACTGTTTTCCGCCCGTAGATACCACGATCTGGTTGGGGGCATAGTCGAGGTTATTGTCGCGTTTGAACTTGGCGCTGATGGCCTTCAACAGGTCAGCATAACCCGGCACTGGAGGGTAGTGGGTGAAATTGTCATCAATAGCCTGTTTGGCGTACGTTTTCACCGTTTCCGGCGTGTTGAAATCGGGTTCGCCAATGCTCAGACTGATCACATCCTTGCCTTTTTCCTTCAGCTCACGGGCGAGAGCGGTCATGGCCAGCGTTTCAGACGCAGCCATTGTGGTAACTCTTTTTGAAAGTCTTTCCATATTTTTATTGTGTTAGATATTTTCTCAAACGGGGGTGCAAAAGTACGAAAAATAGGGAACAGTTGATAGGGATCAGGGTATAGAAAAAGGAGGCGAATTTCTTCGCCTCCTTTTCATTATGAATTTGTGAAATGATTACTTCTTCACAATGCGTTTGGTCACCATACCCTTGTCAGTAAAGATACGGGCAAAGTAGGTGCCGGAAGCGTTGCCAGTCAGGTCAAGTTCGGCACTGTTGTCGTCAACCTTGACTGAGGTAATCAACTTGCCATACACATCATAAACCTCGACATTTTCGATTCTCAATTCTGAATTCTCGATTCTGAATTTACCAGTGGTCGGGTTAGGATACACAGCTGTGTTGTACACGTAGTCGTTCACACCCACGATGGTGAAGGTGACGTGGTTGGACTCGTTGCTCTCCTCTTCGCCACAGTTGGCCACCACAAAGGCCTCATATGCCACATCCGTAGCAAGGTCGGTGATGGTGTAAGGTTTCGTGGAGGTGGTCACAGTTGACCATGCAACAGCGCTTGCTTGCTTGAAGCTGATAGTCCAGTTGTCGGGTGTACCCTCTTGGTTCCAATCCAAAGTGGCGTTGGTGCCGGAGAGGGAGACCGTCAAGTTGGTCGGTGCATTGCAAGGTTCTGGAGGTGTCTGAGCACTGTCGCAGCCTATCTGGATCTCGAAGCCGGAATAGGTCGTACTTGCGTCTGTATGGAAGTACACTGTCAACGGACCCGTAGTGGACACGACATCCAGATTGCCGCTGTTGTCGGTATGGCTGTCAAACAGAAGGGTACCGTCTGTCGTACTGCCATCGAAAATCTGGAGATAGTCCCATCTGGTGGATGTGCCTGTCTCTATGCTGTATGTACCTGTCAGGTGTACAAACAGACCAGCCACGTCGGGATTCACTACCAGAGTGGAGTTGCAGCTGTTAGAATAGTTGCCACTGACACCGCCGTCATCATAGATGACACCACCGCACATAGTTATGGTGTTGGTTCCGCTGACGGGCATGATGTAAGAACCCGGTGTTGCTGAAACCATATTACTCCAATCACTCTCGTCACCGCCACCGCAGTTAGCGCGCACGCGGAAGTCATATACAGTACCTGAGGCCAAACCTGTGATGGTGTACGGATTGGTGGTTACGGCTACCGTAGTGCCGGTTCCCGGAGTGAAGCCTTGTGCACCATATTCAATATCCCAACCCGTAGCAGTACCGTTCTCTGTCCAGGACAAAGTTGCAGAGGTGTTGTCGCAAGTGACATTGAGGTTGGTAGGTTTCAGACAGGAAGGCATAACGTCAATCTCCAAGTTGTCCACATAAGCATAACAAGAAGTTGTTGTATAAGCATTCTTGAAGGCAATATAATGACCATCTCCTTGGTAACCGTTCAGATACACAACTTGATCACTCCAAGAAGAATAAGAGGAAGGATCAGGAATAATTGTGTCAACAGGAACGAACGTAGCCGCAGAATCAGGATTCGTCATCACACCCACAACAAGTCTATCGCTAGCATAATAAGCCTTATACTTGAATGAAACTTGCAGCGTGTTAATGGCGATGGCTTCATCAAATTCCGGGGTGATAGCCATGTTGTACGTACCGGAAGTACCTGCGTAGAAATACAGGAGACCAGGAGCACTGAAACCACCGCTGTTGACGTACGGACGATCACCAGAAGTGTACGTGTTGATCTTGCCCCAGCACATTGGATAGACATCAGTACCTGTTCCGTAAGTGTCGAAGTAATCCACAAACGGAAGTGTGCTGATGGCGCCGCATTCAGTAGTGAAGTTGGCTGTAACGGGATTACTGTATTCACCGCCGCAGTCAGAACGCATTCTGACATTGTAACGGGTGCTGGGTTGCAGGTTGGTAAGTTGCACCAAGTAGCCTGTCGGGTTGGGAACAGGAGTCCAAACAGAATCCACAGCTTTCTTATAATCCATTTCCCAAGCGGTTTCATTATAGCCGTTTACCCAAATAATGTCTGCCGTATTGGTGGTCACATTATCCACATAGAAGTTGGGAGCCACACATGTGATAACGCTATCGCATTCGCCGCCGAAGATAACATTGTTACGAACTGCAACCGTACTTCCGTTTGTCGTCGTAGGCACACTGGTGATACTATAGGAAGTGTTATCGTCGTATGTGTATTTGGCTGCTCCCGTGCCAGCAGGGGCGGTATGCACATACCAGCTGTTTCCACTAGTATAACTGCTGTTTTCATCAATCACAATGACCACCAAATTGTCGGTACCATTATACACGAATGGTGTGGAGAAGTTGAATTTGTTCCAAGAGTTGGCAACCAGTGTTTGCGGACCTGAATAAACCAATTGCGCATTTGTTGCAGGCAGCCAAGTGGACGATACATCTACAGTGGTGTGCATCAGATAGATGGAGAAATTGCGTTGCTGCGACAAATTGGCCATCTGGAATGAAATAGATCTAAACGTATTGGGACCACCTAACTCACTGGCAGTGTAAATCTGCTGGGAATAACCTTTGTTATAAAAGCTGTAAGAAGGCAAATAAGTATTGGTTGTCGTACCACCGGCAATGGTAACATCACCACCAGCTAAACAATTGGTGACGAATGATTCGGTAGCAGGAACGGACATCTGACCATCACAATCAGAGTACACGCGCACCTCATAGTGGGTATTCGGCTCAAGACCGGAAATCAGGTATGTATTACCGGTAACTGTAACAGGAGAAGACCATGCATCCATGCCTTGCTCAGAATATTGTAATACATATTCAGGATCTCCGAAGAGTGCATCTTCCCAAGTAACCAAGGCAGAAGTACCTTGAATTTGACTGATGGTAAGATGTCTCGGGGCAGAGCAATCAGGAGCCTCTTCCAACAATACGTCATCAAGATATACATAGTTTGTCCCCTCTGCAGGCGCTTTGAAAGCCAGATATACCGGCGTGGTATATTGTGCAGGAAGAATCACATTGAAATCCGTCCAAGTATTAGTCGTAGGAAGATCTGTTGGATTGATTTCCTTCAAAGCAACAAACGTTGTTGCATCAGTGGGGCTCGTCATAATACCAACCTGGAAACGTCCGTAGCTTGCAGAAGTCTTATACAGCTTGAAAGACAGGTTGAGCGTGTTGGCAGCATAGCTGGAGAGATCCAATTGCGGAGATACAAGCATGTTATAATAAGTAGTCGTAGCATAGTAATAGACAGCACCCACGCCAGAAGCATGTTGTGAACTGGAAATGTACGGATAAGGAGATGTGTAATTTGTCAAACGACTCCAGCAGGATGGCAGCGGGCCAGGAGTAGTAGTGGTAGATGAAGTAGCTGTTCCGTATTCATCAAAATTCTCAGCGAAGGGCACAGTGAAGAAATCAGGACATTCCGTACGGAAGTTGTAATGCATCCAAGTACTTTGATCAGATGCGTCACAATATGCCTGTACATAAATTGTGTAGAGAGTGTTCGGGGTAAGATTGCTCAACTCCACAGAGTCTTCCGTTACATACGACGGAGTTTCTGTCGTAACGTCCACAGTACCGGCAGGACCATACAGATAAGCCCATTCGGTTTCATTTCCACCAGCAGTCCATTTGATAACGGCAGAAACTTCATCAATGCTAGTTGTATGAATGTTGGTTACATGAGGACAGGTCGGGATGACGTCCACTGTAATATCATCAAGATACATATAAGATGTAGCGGATTGCGGTGTACGGAAAGCAATATAGCGACCTGTGCCGGTATATGTGTTGGTGAGGAATTCTCCCATATCCCATGTGTTGATAGCACTCGGTGTGAATGTGCCAAGCACCTCAAACGTGGAGATATTCGTAGGATCAGACATGATACCCACCTCAATACTATAGCTAGCAGTGGTCTTGTAAGCATAGAACTGAATCATGAGGTTGTTCATTTCAATAGTCTCATCCATTCTCGGAAGAGCAAGACAAGCATAATTTGAAGAACTACCATAGAAATACATAGCGTAAGTGCCGCCTGCCATGTGTTGCGTACTACTAGGATAAGGATATGCTGTAGAGGAATTCGTCAAACGAATCAAACAAGGATCCACGGTATGAGAAGAACCGGAACCGGTAGCTGACTCAAAGCCCTGAGTGTAAGGCAATGTGGCAATGTCGGTACAAGGAACGAACACTGAGGTCATAGTCCATACACTGCTGTCGGTAGAAGTACAAAGAGCACAGACGCGGAATTGATAATTTGTACCTGGATCCAAATTGGTGAATGTGTAAGTATTGTTGATCACAGAACCTTCGGAAGTCCAGTTTTGATCTGTTGACATTTTGTATTCAACTGCCCAACTGCTTTCCGTATTACCAGGAGCCCAGTTGATGGTTACCTCAGAAGTGCTGACGGAAGTAACATAAACATTGGGAGCTGCACAAACCTCAACGCTGTCGCAATCAGCACCGAACTTGATATTGCTACGGTTATACGTACGTGTACCAGATGAAGGATTGGCTGGATCTGGATTGCTGCTATCGCTTTGATAATACATCGCACGATAGTCTGGAGTCGTGGTGCTATGGAATACATACGAGGAACCGTCGTAATCACCAGAGTTGTCGTCAACGGCCAACACGAGATTATCGATACCATTATAGTGGAAAATACTGTCAAAAGCGAAAGTATTCCATCCTTGCGTACAGTTCAGCGTTCCACTGTAAACCAAATGCAAATCGCTAACTGGAACCCAAGCAGAAGTGCTGGAAAAGTCAGATTGTGTAGTATGTCCCAAATAGATATTCACATTGTCTTTGGAAGACATCGGTGTTCCGTATGAATAATAGAAAGAAACTGATCTCATGTCAGTAGCACCGTTCAGTTCTGAAGCAAGGAACAACTGCTGTGTGTAGGAATAATTATAGTAATTGCCTACTGGCACATAATAGGTAGTTGTAGAACCTGCATCAAAAACCACTTCGCCACCGGACAAACATTTGGTAAGGAACGTCCCAGTGATAGTATCGGCCTCTTGTCCATCACAATCAGCATACACGCGCACCTCATATTGAGTACTCGGTTCGAGACCGGAAAGCATGTAGGTAGTACCGGTTACCGTAACAGGTGCGGACCAGTTATCCATACCTTGCTCGGAATATTGCACCAAATAATCAGGTGTTCCGAAAACGGCCTCGTCCCAGTTAAGCAATGCTGAAGTACCCTGAACCTGGCTGACTGAAAGATGTCTAGGACCAGAACATGCAGGAGTTTCATCCAACAAGAGATCGTCAAGATATACACCGCTGGTTGCTTCAGAAGGAACTTTGAAAGCCAAATAAACCGGGTCTGCATATTCACTGGGGAGTGTCACATAGAAATCAGTCCAGGTATTAATTGACTCGATATCTGTTGAATAAATATTCTTCAGCACAACAAAAGTTGACATATCGTTAGGATTTGTCATCACACCCACCTGCATACGTCCATAGCCTGCAGAGGTCTTCAGCAGTTTGAAAGACAGGTTAAGCGTGTTGGCTTCATAGCTGGAAAGATCCAGTTGCTTGGATACAAGCATGGAGTAGTAAGAACTCGTAGCGTAGAAATATACGGAACCCACGCCGGAAGCGTGTTGTGAACTGCTAATGTAAGGATACAGTGTTGTGTTATCGGTTAAACGAGTCCAGCAGTTTGGCAGGGGACCAGGATTTGCTGTCGTAGAGGAAGTAGCCGTACCGTAGGTATCAAAAGATTCCGCAAAAGGCATGGTGTCAAAAGGTTCGCAATCAGTGAAGAACGATGTGGTGACATAGGAACTGACTTCCGAACCGCAATTGGTTCTTACGTAAATGACATAACGTGTGTCGGGATCCAGGTCGCCGATTTCTTGCAAGGTGTCATAATAAGTGATGTATTCAGCGCTGTCAGCTGATGTTCCGTAAGGAGCCACAGCCACATTCCACATATCATCATCTTCAGTGGCAGGATGCCAGTGGATGGTGACACTGCTGGAGGTAATCGTATCTATAGTAAGATGCGTCGGGAAACCGCAGTTTAAAGCCAAAATGGAGAGGTTGTCCACTGCAGCAGGAGGATTGGAACCTCCAGAGCCATCATTATACCAATAGAAATACAAACGCTTGGAACCAGCATACTCGCTTGACAAATTGATATTAGCATGTTGCCAAGTATCTTGGTTATGATAATTGCCTAAAAGAACTGCATGGGCAGAAGCAGGAATTGAGCCATTTCCAGCTGTAACCACTGCCGGATCTCCAAGATAAACTTTCAAATAGTCATAACTTGCACTTTCACCTACGCTGCGCCAGTCAAAGTCAATCTGATAAGCACCTGCGCCTTGAGTGAAGTCAATATCACGATATGCCCATACATATGAAGCTGTGTGCGAATAAGCGTTGTTCACGCCATCGTCATTGGAAATGTACAATGCATTCTCTCCATCATCAGTATGGTTAACAGCGGAGCCGATAGCCCATTTATTGGTCTGGGTTCCGTTTACCAATGCCCAAGAAGCATTTTCCGTTTCGTCTTCGAAATCTTGCTCATAAGGCAATGTGGCCATAATCTGCGTGGTTGTGAAATTAGTACCCTTCCATCTGCTCACTTCACCGTCATCGCAATTGGCACGCACATAAAAATAATAGGTAGTTTGGCTGTTCAATTCTTCGGCTAAATAAAAAGTATCAGCAGCCATGTCTGTCGGCACCGTGTTGGAGTCCGGAACATCTGTCTGAGTGGAGGTTATGTAAATATCCCAGTTGGATTCCTCTCCACGAGGAGTCCAAGACAATGTAGCTGATTCATTAGTAACTTCTGAAAGAACAGGAGCATTGGGGGCAGGACAAGTAATCGGTGCCGTAACGATTTCAATCTGAATGTTGGCACGGTTGGGGCTCGTGTATTTGTTTCCAGAATAGGAACCTAAATTATAAGGATCGGGATCGGCTGAGTCGCTATGGTATGAAAGGACTGCATCCGTCGCGCTGGTGTATGCAAAATAACGGGTAGAATAACCGCTTGTGAATTCATGCATGGCAATCATAAGATTGCTGCTTCCATCGTAATAGAAGGGATTGTCAAGCGTAATGGTGGTCCATCCTTCAGTTCCGGGAATCGTCCATGTTCCAGTAAACACAATGTCTGTTTGTGAAACCTGTTCATAGTCTGTAGAGGACGAAAAAGTCGATCTGCTAACATTTTTCATGTAAAGAACAATGTTGTTGGTCTGATCGGTAGTGGTGGAAGAAGGCTTATGATAAAAACTGACAGATGTAATTGTTCCTGCAGTGTTTATCTCTGCGGCAGTATAGATCTGCTCAACAAAAGAGTAGCCCCATAGAGAGTTGAACGGTGTAACGTACGTAGTCGTTGTACCCGTTCCAATCTCAACAATGTCCTGTGCTTGCAGATATGCTGGCAGCATCGCCACAAGCATCATCAAAAGGAGAAGAACTTTTTTCATAAGCGTTTAATTTAAAGTGTTTATATTAAAAAAGATTAAAGTGTTTTTTCTACTTTTAACCAAAAAACGAGCGGCAAATATATACAAAATTTCAAAAGTAACATTCGATTGTTGATATTTTTTTTATTTGTATTTTTGCACCCTCACAAAAAAACAATAAATATTTCTCTTTATGATACCACGTTATTCCCGTCCTGAAATGAGTGCTGTCTGGACTGAAGACAACAAATTCAACGCCTATTTGAAAGTAGAGATTGAAGCTGCCGCCGCATGGAGCAAGCTCGGCGTTGTACCCGCCGAAGATGTGCAGAAACTCAGAGACAAAGCCACGTTCAAAGTGGAGCGCATCTATGAGATTGAGCAGGAGACACGCCACGACATCGTGGCCTTCACGCGCGCCGTGAGCGAGTCTTTAGGCGACGAGAAAAAATGGGTACACTACGGGCTCACCTCTACCGATGTGGTTGATACCGCCAACGGTTACCTGCTCAAGCAGGCCAATAATATCCTCCGCGCCGATCTCCAGCTTTTCATGGAGATCTTGAAAAAGCGCGCTTTCGAATTCAAGGACACACCCTGCATCGGGCGTACGCACGGCGTCCACGCCGACATCACCTCATTGGGACTGAAATGGGCTTTGTGGTACGAAGAGATGAAGCGCAACATGGCCCGCTTCGAAGCTGCCGCCGCCGATGTGGAATGCGGCAAGATCAGCGGGGCCGTGGGCAACTTCGCCAACACACCGCCGTTTGTGCAAGACTACGTATGCGAGCAGTTGGGCATCCACTCCGCCAACATCTCCACGCAAGTGCTCCAGCGCGACAGACATGCGCACTACATGGCCACTTTGGCTCTCATCGGCTCCACTATGGAGCAGATGGCCGTGGAGGTTCGCCACTGGCAACGAACCGAATTGCGCGAAGCCGAAGAGGCTTTTGGCAAAGGCCAGAAAGGCTCCTCCGCCATGCCGCACAAGCGCAACCCCATCGGCAGCGAGAACATGTGCGGGTGCGCGCGCATCCTCCGGGGCTACATGGTGAGCTCCTACGAAGACATTCCCCTGTGGCACGAGCGCGACATTTCCCACTCCTCCGCCGAGCGTATCATGCTCCCTGACGCCACCATTTTGCTGGACTACATGCTCAACCGCTTCGGCAAAATCTTGGAAAACCTCGTCGTCTTCCCGGAAAACATGCTGAAACACATATACATAACCAATAAAGTCATCTTCGCGCAACGCGTCATGACCGCCCTCATCAACAAAGGTTTCGCCCGCGAGAAAGCCTACGACCTCGTGCAGCCCATCGCCATGAAGGCCTGGTTCGACGGCCTCGACTACCAGGAACTCCTGCTCCAGAACGAGACCATCCAACAACACTTCACGCCCGACGAGCTGGCCCAATGCTTCACGCTGGAATACTACATGAAAGAAGTGCCCACTATTTTTGAGCGGGTGTTTGGGAAATAACGGAAATGAAAGTCGAATGTGTTGAGTGAACACCTGAAAATCCCCTTCTTTTCAAGAAGGGGTGCCCGGAGGGCAGGGTAGTTGTATAAAGAATGGCTTTCCATATTACTACCCCGGCTTTCAGCCACCCCTTCTAAAATAGAAGGGGAAATTTATGCTGCAGGCAATTATTTCATTGCCTTTTTTACTATCTTTGCCCCCGTTAATGAACAAAATCTACAGAAAATTACAAAGCAATGAAAAACAACCTGAATGTCCTTGGAAACCGGAACTCTCTTTTCGATGAGTTCATTGCTGAAATCAGAAGTGCTGACGTACAGACCGACAGCATGCGCTTCCGTCGGAATCTGGAGCGTATCGGGGAGATTTTCGCCTACGAAATCAGCAAAACGATGCAATTCAAACCGCAGGAGGTCACCACTCCGCTGGGCATTGCCGAAATTCCACGCTTGATGGAAAAGCCCGTGCTGGCCACTATCCTACGCGCCGGACTGCCCCTGCACCAGGGTATGCTCAACTACTTCGACCATGGCGAGAGCGCCTTCATCTCCGCATTCCGCAAATACTACAAGGACGGTACCTTCGAGATTCAGGTGGATTATATGTCTGCGCCAGAGTTGGACGACAAGACGCTCATCCTAGCCGATTCCATGCTGGCTACGGGCAAGTCCATGCTGCTGGCATACGAGGAGTTGCTGACAAAAGGCGAGCCGGAGCACACGCACATCGTGAGCATCATCGCCAGCCGCCAGGGCGTGGAATATCTGCAACATCACCTGAAACCCTCCAAATGCACCCTTTGGATTGGTGCTATTGACGAGGAACTGACCGCGCACTCCTTCATTGTGCCCGGTCTCGGCGACGCCGGCGACTTAGCCTACGGCATCAAAACATCTGATTAAAGAGAAATTATTTGATCTATAACCTGGTCGTGGGGTTCCGCAGGAACCTCATCCAGCAACTGGAAACTGAAACATATCCCGATGGTCTTCACCTCGGGATATTTTATTAGGAAACGATCGTAATACCCTTTGCCGCGACCCAATCTATGCCCTTTTCTGTCAAAAGCCATGCCCGGCACCACGATTAAATCAATGGGACCTTCATAAGGATTGTTCTCCGGCTCCAGAATATGGAAATCGCCCTCTACCATGCCGCTGCCGGCGGTCAGCTCCACCGGGATAATATCATCCCCGACGACGGTGGGCAGTATGATGCGCTTGCGACTGCGCCATTGCTCAATGAAATCCAGTGTCTGCACCTCATCGGGCAGCGAAGCATACAACATCACAATCTTTGCACGCTGAAAATCGGGATGCTCAGCCAATTTCCGCATAATCTGCACGGATTCCGCCGCCAACTGCTCTTGGCTGCACGCTTTCTTCCGCGTGCGGATCTCTTTTCGAAGAATGTTTTTTTCCATCTAATGGTTTTTTTGAGAATTAATTACTCTCGGAATTCCATTTCCATATTACTACCCCGGCTTACAGCCACCCCTTCTAAAATAGAAGGGGAATTATTTTTTCAGCACTTTCATCGATTTCTGTATTGTCTCATCGCTCTGATTGATGACAGGATAGAAAGCGTCATTGTTGTACAAGTTTCTTCCAATTAAAGCTTTTATCCAAAGTTTCAATTCCTTTTTGGAATTTGCAGTGAGATGAGGCACAGGTTTCTTGGTGAGTTTCGTATAGTAGGCCAACATCTGGTTCAGCTCCTTGTCAGAAACGGTCGCCTTTGATACGAATGTAGCCGCATTAGGGTACTGTTTTTTAAGTTCAGCTTTGTGATCGTTGGTATAGTTGAATGCAAACTGATTCAGGGCAGCAGTGTTGGCCACCGTGTAGTAACCGTCCAAATCATTGCCCTGATGGATAGGCACGAAGTAGTCGGGCATAATGCCGCCACCGCCATACACGGTGCGCCCACCCACAGTCTTGTACGCGATGGACTTGTCCTGCTTAATGCTGTCGATGTACTCCATCTCGCCGTGTGCAAGTCTGTCGTAAATCTCTTCGTAGTAAGCTTCTGTGCCATTCTTGTAGTCGCGCTGGATACAGCGGCCGCTAGGCGTGTGGTAGCGCGCAGTGGTTAGCCGAATGGTTGATTTGTCGGACAAATCGAACTGCCGCTGTACCAATCCTTTGCCAAAGGAACGGCGACCCACAATATAACCACGGTCGTTGTCCTGCACGGCGCCGGCCACAATTTCGGATGCGGAAGCACTGAAGTCATCAATGAGGACAATGACCTTGCCTGTCTCAAAACTACCCTTGCGGGAGGCGTAAAACACCTCCGGACGCACCTTCAAACCCTCCACGGAAACAATCTTCTGCTTGTTGGGCAGCAGTTCATCGCACACTCCGATAGCCGCGTCAAGGAAACCGCCCGCATTGCCACGCAAATCCAAAATCATGGCGGTCATCCCCTGCCTCTTCAGCTTGGCAATGGCCTCCTGAAACTCCTTAACCGTAGTGCTGCCGAATTCGTTCATCTTGATGTAACCCGTGTGAGCATCCACCATGTACGCCACATCAATAGTATAAGTAGGTATCACATTCCGCGTAATCTCATACGTGTAGGTGTCGCTGAAACCTGGGCGCTTAACCCCAACCTTGACTTTGGTACCCTTCTTGCCGCGCAACAGCTTGAAAACCTTGTCGTTGGTGGCACCGATGATAGACTTTCCATTTACAGAGATAATACGGTCGCCAGCGCGCACTCCTGCTTTCTCTGCCGGACCACCGGAAATGGTGGCAATCACCATCACCGTGTCGTTCATGATGTTGAACTGGATGCCAACCCCCTCAAACGAGCCTTCCAAAGATTCCATCATGGCCTTGTTTTCTGCAGGCGTGGCGTATGCGGAATGCGGGTCCAGACTGTGCAGCACCGCGCTGATGGCCTCGTCATAGATGGAGTCAACATTGACGGAATCCACATAATAGCGATTGATGTAATTCATCACCTCGTTCAGTTTATTGGTCTGATTCGTGAAAACCATGGTTTTCTTGGATGGTAGGAAATTGACCGCCACCGACACACCGAACAGGAAGGCGATGAGAAGGTATAAACCGATGATCCAATTGCTTCTTTTCATTCTTTATTCTTGTTGAGACGCACGGCCGTGCGTCTTTACGATTATTTTTGACGTTGTATCGACGCCTGGTGCAATAATTCCAAAAATTGTGCCAGAAATTCGCGATAGGCAGGGTCCTGGCCCTCTTTGAGATAGCGTTCTTTGACCTGCTGCCATTGTTGGGGTTGCACCACGGGCAAATTGTTTTCTTTTTTGATGCGGGCAATATCATCCACGATGGCCATACGCTTGGCCAGCAATTCGCTCAGTTGCGTATCGACGTGCTCCAGCAGGGCACGTTGCTTGATGAGGTCGGCGTTGGGCGCATTGATTTTGAATGTGAGGTTTTGAATAAGATTGCCCCACTCGGCAGGAGTAATCTGCTGGTCAGCATCGCTCAAAGCCTCCGAAGGATTGCAATGGCACTCCATCATCAATCCGTTGAAGCCGTAGTTGAGCGCCAATTGCGCGATTTGCGGAATCCACTTCGTCTGTCCGCACAGGTGCGAAGGGTCGCAGAGAATGGGCAATTCGGGGAAAGCAACTTTGAGGTCAATGGGAATTTCCCAGCAAGGAGCGTTGCGATAGATATTTTCGTTGCTGTCAGCAAAACCGCGATGCACGGCAATCACCTGCTCTACGCCAGCTTGGAGAAAACGCTCGATATTGCCCTGCCACAGCTTGAGGTCGGGCACCAGCGGGTTTTTGACCAGGATGGTGAAGGGTTTGCCTTTCACGGCATCGGCGATTTTCTGCACGTCGGCAGGGTTCACGCCCGTGCGCGCGCCCACCCACAAGGCGGTGACACCAGCCTTCTCGCAAAGTTCCACCTGCTGCGCATTCATCACCTCCGTGCACACGCGGAAGCCGAACCTCCGCTGCACCTCCCCGAGCCAAGATAACGCTTGCTCTCCGACTCCCGTAAAACTGTTGGGATTGCTGCGCGGCTTCCACACACCCGCGCGGAAGAAGTCCAACGACAAACCTTGCCGCTTCGCAACCTCGTGCAACTGCTCGGCAGTAGTTATGAGTTGCGACTCGCTTTCCGCCGCGCACGGCCCCGCAATCAAAATCGGCTTCATGCTTAGTCCTCCTCCTCTTCTAAGTTGGTGTAATACTTCTTCACGAATTTGTTCTTCCAGCCCAGGTTTCCCAATTTGTAAGAAAATGACGGTAACCCTTTTGCATTGTCCGGAGCCAGTGATTTGTTCTTCGGCTTGGTATTCTTGATGGCTTCGTTGAAGTTCTTGTCGGAAGAATAGCCTGAAACTACATTGTTGTCAAACTGGAAGTAGTAATACTGGTTGTCGAACTCGAAATAGAGATACAGCTTGTTGCGCGAGCCTCTCTTCTCAATCACAATGCGGCCCGGCACCATCTTGTAAACGGTCTTAGCACCACAAATGATGAGCGGCAAAGTGGTCTGCGACTTGAACGTGGATTGCTCCTTGTCCCACTCAAAGTCGATGTTGGAGAAGAGGAACTTCACCTGCAGGGCCTCGGGCAGACGGCGTTGCGTACCTAATGCCACGTTGCGCGTATAACGCTGGTATTCGGCCTTACCTAATATATTATATAGTGCCATGTCGTAAGCCTGGTCGGAGGAAACATCCACAAAATCCAGCGTGGTGCTGTTTTCCAGCGCCTTGTTCATGCTCTTCATGGATTCCTCATTGAAGAAGAAATCGATGGAGGTGGTGAGGTGCATCTCGGCAGAATCAGCCATCATATAATTGACGATGGTACCATTGGTCACAAAATCCACGCGGCCCAGCTTGGCGCCCATGTCAATGGTGCCCGTACCGGTAGATACACAGTTGTCGGTATTCAGCGTGATGATATTGCCCGGAGCGGAAGGATCTTGCAACTTCTCCATGGAAGCAGCTTTGTATTCGTGCGTTTCCTTATCGTAGGTGATGTAGCCGAACACATTGATGTACTCGGCATCGTTGAACTCGTCCTTGGCTTCGCCGAAAGCAGTGTAGATACGTCCGGTTTTGTTGGAGGACGTGATGGCCACCACCACTTTGCGATCGTCCATATCCTTAGTACGCTCGTGTACTTGCAGCATGATGTTATTAGGATCAACCTGTTGCAGTATCTTCATCGGTGCATGACGAAGGGAGTCGCAGCCATGGCGGATTTCCACTCCGCCAAAGTAAGAAAGGAACGGCTGGGTGCTATGCAGCTCGGCGCGCCCGCTGAAACCGAAATGATCACTGAACTGGAACTCCTTCTCCATCGGAATCTTGGCATCACCAAAGGTTTCCTTGTTGAAATAGATGGTGTCGAAATAGAGTTTCTGCACGCGCTGGTTCTCATCCACATAATCGTAGTAACCGTTGGCATAGAACTTGGTTGCAGTCTGAATGCGGGTGTAGCAGTCGTACAGCTCATGGTACTTGTTGCTACGTCCGGCCAGAATACGCGATTTCGGCAACGGGTCTATGGCTGCCTTCTCGCGGATGACCACATCACCATGAGCCGGAATCACCGCCGCGTCACCGGCATTGATGTAGCGCACACCGTGGGCGTAAATCACATTCTTGGTAAAATCAAACTCCGCACTCAAAGCAGGGAAATGGTAGCCCACCGACGGGTCTGCGGCATACATCTCGTTCTCTATGCTCTGCATATCCACCAAGTCACGCGTCGGCGTATTGTCAATATCCACATTCTTGTACGGGTCTTCCCACTTGAACCTCAGCAAAGTGGAGTCAATGGGATCCCATTCAAATTCTGAAGACTTGGCTTTGATTTCGTTTTTCACAAAATAGACGATGGATGCCGTACCATTGGCTTTGAAATGACCTTTTCGAGTTTCAAAATTAATATGGGAGTTGTAGTTGTCGGTGGAAAACGCAATATCTTCGCCTTTGCTGATGTCGTAAATTCGCAGGTTGGCAGTATCGGCCAATAATTCATGATGCTTGAAGTTGAAGAGTCTTGAGGAAATGTCGGCGCGTCCAAACTTGACAATGCCTGTGCCTTGCATTCCCGACGGGGTGATCTTCGAGTTGCCGGTCAGCTGTGTCTCGTTGAACACACTCATCGGACTCTTGATAGTGTGTACAAACATCTGGTCCTTATACGGTTCCCAGTGCAGATAGCCATCGTCCATACTGGCGGGCGGAAATTCAACCCCACTCTGCCGTTCTTCCACAACGTGGTTGTTGGCTGCGCCGTTGGTGGAGTCGAGATAAAACACCAGACTGTCGGAAATCGTGTGCGAAGTGATATAGTCAATCTGTCCGTTGCCACGCAAGCCTCGGTTACTCAAGTCAATCACGCCCTTATATGCTCCCTTAGTTCCATACATCGGCAGACCATTGGTGTGGTGTGTGAAACCGAAGGAGAAATCGGGCTGCACTTTCAGAGGCTCCGCAATGTCTGGGAAGATGCCGCCAGACACCAGCGAGCCGGTGAACTTCATGGAGTCGATGACGAAGTTGTCCAGGTTGACAATTCTGAACTTGTTGACGGCATAGAAGAAGCGGTCGCGGGTATAGACGCCTCCAAGCACGTATGGTTGGTCGTAGAACACCTTGCCACCCTTACGGGCTTCGAAGATGGGATAATCCGGATAATCGGTCATGCCGGACTTGTTGCCCGGGGCATCCACGTACAGCACGCCCGACAGCTCTTCGATACGGCCTTGCACTTGCCGCAGCGGGTAGTCGCCGTACATGTCCATCTTGCCGTTCTTGTCCTCCACGTACATGATTAACGTGTCAATCACATTCATATCGACCATAAAACGGTCGTAGTTGAACTCGCAATTGTGCGCTACAAAGTCGAACAGACCTCCAATCACACGCCCGGAGAAGGTCATGTCGCGGTTCTTCTTCACCGTGACCCTTTCGTTCATGGGATAGACATTGACAATCTGCGGGTCACTGAGCACAAAAAATTCGCACCCCGTGATTTTCAAGTCGTTGGTCAACAGGTCCATGGAGGCGTAATGGGTCTTGGACTCCAATCGGATGTAGTCGTAGTCTTTCTTCTTGACCTGATTATTGAGATATTGGGAGATTTTTGGACGGAAGTGGATGCGGTTGTTATTCACATCATACTCGACAAAACCGCGTGCCGCGAAATCGATCATCATGGCCTTGATATCCAACGGCGGCTTGTTAAACCAGCGGATTACATCTTCGATGGTCACATCCTCATAACCGGCGGAGTAGAACAGCTGCCACAAGGTATAGAGCGGGTTCACAGTGTTGACACCGGCAATCTCATGCATCACCGATTCATCGTAATAGTTCTGCGACTCGAAAAAAGCCGACTGTTCGCTCGTATTGCCCACAATAGGCTTAAACTCAATACGTTGCTCGTTGGTATTCCATTGGATAGACTCCACCGTAATATCCAACTTGTGGTAAGAATCGAAGAAAGGAGAGCGGCCCACACCCTGTTTGGGGCGTGAGATAAGAAGCTCTTTGGTTTCATTATTGTATTTGAAGTTGGCAGCGGGATGGAAGATGGAATCCTCTTCAATGTAAACACTCACCTTGGCATCCTCTGACAGCAGGTTGGTTGGGCGAATCAAGAAACTATGGGATGCGGCGCGGATGATAACATCCTTGTCGCGCATAATGGTGATGTTACAGAGGATGTCGCCAGTAGATGTACCATAAATGGAAGCCCCACGCAACTCAAAGCCGCCCACATAATTCACATCGGGATATAGATTGTTGATGGCGATAGTCTTATCATTACTGATAAAACGAGGATATGTCGCCTTTTCCTCCGAGGTGGGCAATACCGCCTTGTCAATCACGGTGCCCATGATGGAATGCGTGAAGAGTTTGGGATAGTAAAATGCCACATTCTCGGCTTGCACTTTTGGAAAGCGCATATCAATGTCAAAATCCTTCAAATCGGCTTTCACGTTGTTTGGAAGACCGGCGCGATCCCAATAGGTCGTGCCCTGTTTGGCCGTGAATTTGGTTTTGGCGGGATAATATCTACCGGTAACATCCATCACCATCAAGCTGTCCTTGACCGAGTGTCCCAACAAATCCACACGCTTGAAGTCAAAGTAGGGTTCCTGATCGAAGCCCATCACCTCAGCTTGACCATCCACCACCCATTTCACATTATCTTCCTGATAAAGAATGTTGTTTTTGAAGAAACGCTCGTAGAGCAGCATGTTTTTCTGGAATTGCGTCACGTTGTGAGTGGCGTGATATTCCACCATCTTCACCCACGTTTCCGACTCCGTTGCATACTCGCTCGCCACGTATGCCATGTAAGCGTGCATATAGGATTGGAACTGCGGAATGGGACGGAATTTGTGCCGCACCAAGGCATTGGCTTCCTGGATGAAGGCCAGCTGGTTCTCGTAATCGATAGAAGTAGTCCAGAATGCCGTAAACTCATCCAGCATGTCGTTGGCCTCCTTCTGGCGGTCCTTGGAGACCGTAGCCAAATACATCTTCATCTCCTCCACGGTCTTGGAAGGATCGTTGGAGAATGAATTGAAACGCTGTGCAGAGACAGAGAATACCGTGCAAAGAACAGCGAGTATCAGAAATGCTTTTTTCATACAGGTTAGTTGTTGAACGGTTTGCCGTTCAGGTTGAACCACAATTCGGTCTGTTCAGTGGCTTTTTTCTCTTGAATGATAACCTTGTAGAGATTCAGCTTCTCGGCAATGCGCTTCACGCTGTAGTACTCGATAACCTTGCTGCCCTTATACTCTTTCTTGATGTAGCTCTGGATAGTGGAAGACAAGTTCTCGGGTTTGCCTTGGAGGAGCGTCTCCACGATACTGCCCATGTTGCTGATGACGCAGATTTCCTTGCCGCGTGCGCTGTAGTAATGTGCTTCGTAATTCATGTCGTCTGTTGCTTTCCACTCCACGTTGGTCACGCGCGGGTATTTCAGCTTGAACACAGCCTGGATATTCTCGGGAATGGCAGCAGAGCTGTTGGCTTTCTCCTCCAGCGACATGTTCATCTTGGCGTAATACTTGTCCAAATCGTCTTTGTCACCACCCTTGGTATTGGCATCGGCCATTTCGGGATCGGCATCGATGGTACGCAACAGCTTGCCAGTCTTGTCAAAGATAACCGTGGTGGGCACTTTGGCTTTGAAATTGGCTTTCTCATAGAATTCCACCATGGTTTTATCATCCTTGTCTAATCTTGTCTCCTTGATGGCAGTCTTAAATTTGTATCCTTTGTAAAAATCGTTGAGATGCTTCAGCATAGGGCCGGTCACAGCCTCTTCGGGCAGCACGGTCAAAGTCTTGTCCCACACACCGTCTTTGCTGAAATAGGCTGCGGTCTTTTTGCCCGAATTGACGCACTTGGCCACATATTGGTTGTCAATCTCATACCAGCTCAAATCTTCGGGATGCAAAATCTTCTTCACAAGGTTCTTTTTCACAATGTCAGGAACTTCTGACTCGTCGATGGCCACATTGCCCAGTTCGTCGGTGACGACAGTCGCGGGTTTCTCCTTTTTGGGCTTTTCTGGCTTCGGGGCAGGCTCCTGCTTCGGCTTGGACTCTGGCTTGGCTGCAGGCTTGGATTCACTAGCTGGCTTAGCGGTTGTGGTCTGTTTCGGAGCCGTGTTTTGCTTAGGAGCCGTCGTTTGCTTCGGCGCTGCATTCTGCTTCGGCGGCACATTCTCCACCACAGGCTTCGACTCGGTAACTGTCGGATCCTTGAAATTGTCGGGATCCACTCTGGACATCAGCTCTCCCTTGTCGCTGAACGTCAGCTTCGACGGTTTGAAACCAATGCCTTCTTGCTTGACTTCCAGCATGTAATGCAACGGCTCGTTCTCCTTCTCTTCCAGATAAGACCCGCTGATGATGAAGTCCGGATAGTTGGTCTTGACATACTCGGTAATGACGGAAGGAAGTTCGTCCTTCTTCACATCGTACGTGGTGCGCAGCCACTCGCCTGCACGGGAGATGTATGCTTTGCCCACAGCTCCTTCGTCCTTGAAGGTGGCAATGTATTGTTCACCATCCAACTGCCACGCGGACACTTTCACATACGGGTATTGAAAATCCATGGCCTGCGACACCTCTGAAGGCACATCCGCCGGCTTCAGTTTCTGCGCGAAAGAGACTTGTATTGCAACTATTTGAACTGCAAAAAGAATCAACGCTAATTTTCCGAGTTTTTTCATAAAAATCCTTTTCTTAAAAATGAGGGACAAAGATAGTATTTTTTTGTACTTTTGCCTCCTCTTAAAATTGTTTTTATGCACAAGATTGTAAGTTTGATTTTCTGCCTGGCTTTCATCACTTCGGCTATGGCTCAAGATACGGTGAAAACCTATTGGAACAACAATAAATTGATGTCGGTCGGTGTGGAGGCCAAAGGTCTGGAACAGGGCCATTGGATTTATTACCACAACAACGGTGCCAAGTGGACGGAAGGCGATTATCAGGACGGCAAAAAAATCGGCGTTTGGAGAGTATGGTACGAAGATGGCCGCAAGCTGGCGCAGGAGTACAACGCCCAGAACGGCCCGTTCAAAAGCTGGTACCGCTCCGGACAAATTGAGACAAAAGGACAGTTTGCCGACGGGAAACGCACCGGTGAGTGGACTTTCTACCATCCCAACGGCCAACTTTTCAAGAAGGTGAACTATGTGAAAGACAGCATCGACGGCCATGTGGTAGAGTATTTCGACAATGGCAAGAAATATTTTGAAGGCGATTATGTCAACGGCGCACTCAACGGTTACGCCTGCTGGTGGACCCGCAACGGCGAAAAGGACATGGAAGGCAACTCCGTGAATGATCTGCAACAGGGTGTCTGGAAATTCTACAACGACAAGGGCACGATAGGCAGCACCGGCAACTTCGACAAAGGTCTGCAAGAGGGTGAATGGATTTACTACTACGAGAACGGCAACGTTTGGAAAAAAGGCAGCTTTGTGGCTGGCAAGCGCGAGGGCGTGTGGAAAGCCTGGTACGAGGATGGCCGCTTGCAGCGCGAAGGCGCCTTCATCCACAATCTGGAAAACGGATTATGGACCGCCTACTATCATAACGGCAAAATGCAGGACCAAGGCACATTCAAAGATGCCCAAATGAACGGCGAATGGAACGGTTGGTATGAAAACGGCGCTAAAAAGTACTGCAATCATTACAAAAACAACAAATTGAACGGCCTCTACACTTATTATTGGGAAGAAACCGGCAAGATGGCACGCCAGGGCAACTACAAGGACAACCTGAAAACCGGCCACTGGAAAGAGTTTGCCCAGAACGGGAAAATCCTGAACGAAGGCAACTACTCCAATGACAAGAAACAGGGCAAATGGTCTTTCTACAATGTGTATGAGAAAAAAATCCGCGAACAGAACTTTGTGAATGATGTGCAAGACGGCCCATTCACCGAGTACTACGATAACGGAGCCAAGCATTTCCAAGGCAGCTTCAAAGGCCGCCTCCGCGATGGCAAGTGGTCATGCTGGAAACCCGACGGCAAGCTCTATTACAGCGTCATCTTCTCCAATGGAAAGAAAGTCAAGGAGTTGTACGTCACCGACCCCAATTCGGAGAGACCCTTCTAACATGGAGAAAAAACGCATTTCACTTACGGATTTTATACGGAATTTGACGCAACGGTTTCAAACTATGACAATACGCACTTTTCATTTCAACCCCATACAGGTCAACACGCTGGTTTTGCATGACGAGACGGGTGAGGCGATAATCATCGACCCGGGCAACTGCCAGAGTTTTGAGGACGAGCAACTCAAGGAGTATGTGGAGACCCATCATTTGACAGTCAAAGCCATTGTCAACACGCACCCGCACATCGACCATATTGCCGGCAACAAATGGTGCGCCACTCATTTCAACGTGCCTGTATGGTGCCATGAGGGAGGTATGCGCATCTACAACAAGGCTTACGCTTACGCCATAGCATTCGGATTGTCGGTGGAAGAGATGCCCACACCAGCCAGATTTCTGAAGGAGGGCGACGAAGTCCGTTTCGGCGATCAATGTCTCAGCGTGCTCTACACGCCCGGCCACTGCGACGGCAGCATCTGCCTGTACGACGCCACCAACAAACTCCTCATCTGCGGCGACGTACTTTTCGAGGGCAGCATCGGCCGCAGCGACCTTCCTACTGGCAACCATGAACTGTTGCTTCAAATGATCCGAGAGAAAATCCTCACCTTGCCCGACAATACCGTCATCTACCCTGGACACGGTCTCAACACCACTATAGCACACGAAAAAACAAACAATCCATTTTTACAATAAACAATGAACATTACAAACTCCATCAACGAAATTCCGAAACTTTCTGAACAAGAGTTGACCAACTTGGCCGATAATTATCGAGATATCCTGCAGAATTTAGGCGAGGACCCCCAACGCGAAGGTTTGATCAAGACCCCCTTGCGCGCTGCAAAATCTTTGGACTTTTTAACACACGGCTACCGTCTGGACCCCAAAAAAATCCTGGAGTCTGCGCTGTTCCATGAAGACTACAAGCAGATTGTCGTGGTGAAAGATATTGAGATATACTCCCTTTGCGAACACCATCTGCTCCCATTCTTCGGCAAGGCACACATCGGTTACATCCCCAACGGCACAATTGTCGGACTGAGCAAGATCCCACGCGTGGTGGAGTGTTTCGCACGCCGTCTGCAATTGCAAGAGCGACTGACCACACAGATCAAAGACTGCCTGCAAGAGGTACTTAACCCGCTCGGCGTGGCAGTTGTCATTGAGGCCCAGCACCTTTGCATGTCTATGCGCGGCATCCAGAAACAGAACTCCGTAACGACCACCTCTGAATTCACAGGCGCATTCCTCAAGAACGAAAACACCCGCCAGGAGTTCATGCACCTCATCGGCGCTGACTTGCACTAAAACTGCTTCCGGCGCAATCGTTTCTTACGGGGCTTGCGCTTCGCCAAATGCCTGTAGCGCTCGGCCTGATAGAATATCGCTCCCTCGCTCGCATATCCCACCATCTCCATCTCCTCCTCACTGGGATCCTTGAGGAGACATATTATTGTTCTTCCCACCCAATCCTCTGGCAAACATAGGGTGACCGTATCTTTAATCGGATTCAAAATAAGTTTCTTCATGATTTTTTCAATTTGGGATATGATTCTTTTTTGACATCTGTTTTTCTGCAATTCTGCAAAAATCAACTGCTTTTCAGCCAAAATCACCCGTTTTCATACCATATATGTGTCATTTTTATAAATATGTTTTTAACATCTTTATAATCAATTCGTTATTGGCAAATATAGGTTTTTTTCATAAAAAACAAGCGGTTTTAAAAATTTACATTAAAATATTGTAAATCAATTTTTTATATAAAATATCACAAAAAACAGATTTCAGATGGGGCTTGCTATTAAAAAAAGTGTACTTTTGCAGCCTCTAACAAGAGATAGGAGTCCCAGTAGCTCAGCAGGTAGAGCACATCCCTTTTAAGGATGGGGTCCTGGGTTCGAATCCCAGCTGAGACACCAACTGCACCTCGGACACTTCGTCCGGGGTGCTTTTTTATACCCGCAATTCACCGGCATCGCTTTCCGAAGGTATTAAACGTGTCTATGAAATAGAATGGTATCCCAGCAGCAATACGTGTAGAAATGCCGCATTGCCAAAGCCTTAGAACGCAATAAATCCCATCATATAAAAATATTTTTTTGTATTTTTGCAACATTAAATATGAAAAAATAAGATAATATCTAACTAGTAGATGAAAGGCTGTATTTGTAACCCGTTGATTACCAACACGAAACATTCTAAAAACACCATTTCGGAGATTGGTTGCAATTGCCTTTGCAGGTCAACGTTTGCAAGCCTCCCTACTTTCCGGCGAATATTGATCGTTCTGTGTTCGTTGTTGATGGTGGCAGCAATACTGGTGGGCTGCACGCGGGAGCCTATCATCCTGCCGAATCCTGACGAGGAGCAAGCCAGCAACAAACCATTAGTGATTGTCATCTACGGTCCCAACTCCTTGGGCGACCGGTCCTACTGCGATTTGATTTATACTGGGGTGGAAAAAGCCGCCCAAATCTATGGGCTGCGTACCTTGCAGCTCTCACCAGGAAGCCAGGAAGAGGGCCTTGCCTACTTGGAGACCATCATCCACGAGATGGAGCAAGCCTCCGACACGGTGCGCCGACTGCTCATCACTCCGGGGGTAGGTTATGACGCTTACATCCGTGCCAACAGCCACCGACTGGAATCAAATCCTCGCGCCGATCTGCTCTATATGGAAACCTCCACACCGCTCGTAGATAAAGGCTCAACCTTTTACATTGACTACTACGGTGCAATGTACATGGGGGGCTGCATGGTACACTATTCTGCTGAAGACCACGACTCTTACACTTTCAGGAAATTAGTAACATTGGTATTGGCCAACCCTTACACGCAGTCGGTCAAAGAGGCGGGAGAGGGCTTTGTAGCAGGCTTCAACGACACACAGGGGCCCAAACCATTAGTATTGCATACCCGCTATTTGAGCCAAGACCCTGCCAGTGGATTCACCTTAAGTGACACTGCCGCCACGCGCATTATCAATGAAGAAATGCACTACTTTGGTAGCACGGCTAAAGATTTCACGCTGGTACCGGTATGCGGTGGCTCCATGCATAGCCTAATACGTGCTCTGCAGACGACGACTCTGATCGCCCTTAACCAATATATAGGCATTGATGGCAACATGAACGCTGACCGTTATTTCTGTCCCTTCTCCATCGTGAAACACATTGACAAAGTGATGGAAGATTATATTGAGATGTGGCTCACCGACACGATGCCCAAACACCAAACCTTTGGATTAGCCGAGGGAATCACGGAGTTAATTGTAGGAAATCCGATTTTTAACTACGATATGCATCTCGTCAATTTAGATAACCTAAGACAGGTGGCGATAGGGAAGGAGGAGGAAAGGAGATCTTTAGGAAAGATGAGAAGATGAATAGATAAATGAAAAATAGAATACATATTTGGAGTATGGTATGTTTGTGCCTTTTGCTGCTTACAGGTTGTCAAAAGGAGGAGTACCAGAACACGCGCAGGTGGGTCGAGAAGACGGTGGCAGTAGTGGCACCTACTTCAGACCCTATCATGCAAGCACGTCTGCTGCGTACCGCCAACTGGATGCTGCAAAACCTGCACAACGGCCAGCTGCACGACACACTCGGCATCGTTTTGAAGCTGGAATGGCACAACGAACTCACCGAAGACATGGCCACATTGGGCGAAAATCTGGCTAATCGAGAAGATGTGATGGCCGTCATCGGTCCCTTCGACAATGCCCGTGCCAATCTTTTGGCACCCTATTGCCAGCGGACAGGCAAGCCACTTATCCTGCCCACCGCCACCAGCGAATCGCTCATCCGCCGTTTCGCCATCACCAGCACTGGCAACGGCCAGCAGCCCTTTATGTGGTCTCTCACTGAGACCGACATCTCACTGTCAGAAGTGCTGTTGAGCAGCCATGCCACCTTCATGCAACAATATCCCAACTCATATGAAGCCGAGATGGCCTCCGAAGCTTTCCTCTGCACCCCTGACAATCTCTATGGTCAGACATTTTTCGACTGGGTACCATTCCAAGCCGCCGAAATGGGCATAACATTTAGATGGTGCGAGAAGTATAAGAGCGATGAGCAACTCTATCAACAGATACAATCCTATCTTCAAGAGACAGTTGAAACCTGGAAAGTCTACAAACCTTCCTTCATTGTGGCTGAAAATGTAGAACAGCTATACAAAATTACACGACTCCGCAGCGAAAGCTGGAATATAGACCCCGATGACCCTGCCATGGACAATAAAGTGTCTTCGTTTATCCGTGTACAGTGGCCACCATTCTATTGTGTTCTGTCGAATCTCACCGACGAGGCCATTCAAGCTCTCGGTAACCGTGGAATAGCTCTCACCAGCGGCTATAGTGGCTTTTCTCCATATGCAGACCCCACCACGGGTTTCGAAATGAGCTACGAAAGCCGCTTTAATGTGAAACCCACCTTCGCCGAATGCAAGTTTTACGACGCCCTGCTACTTTCTGCCTTTGCGGCAAGCTATATGGAACATCATCCTTCGAACGACCCGCTCAACACACGGCTAAACAACGCCATCATCGCCATTACTACTACAAACAATATCCTCAACGGTGCAGCATGGAGCGAGACAGGAATGGAAGTCTACCTGACCAGCCTCGAACGCGGCAAGATGATTGGCTTCAAGGGGGCTTGTGGCGCGGTGCAGTTCGACAAAGAATGCTACACTGCCGCACTCAACACCACCTACGTCAATTGGGTCATCTCCAATGGTCGTGTACGGCACCAAGGCTACTACAGTACCAAGGGCGGGGCACAGACCGGAGAAACACTAGCCTCATGGAACTGGCTTGTTAGCAATGCCGCCGCCACCTTCGATGCACAGTACGGTGGTTCATCAGACATATCCTATCCACCGCTCACCGACAAATATGCCGTACTGGTGCAAGGCAGTCACGGTTGGAACAACTACCGTCACGAAGCCGATGTGCTGAATGTCTATCAAATGCTGAAAGCAGGCGGATACGACGACGACCATATCATCCTGATCATGGCCGACGAGGTGGCCACTGCGCCGCAGAACAGCGACTATGGCGCTGTACGCACCGATCCCGGCGGTCCCAACCTGAGGGCTGGCGCCGTTATCGATTACCTCAATGCCAACCTCACGCCACAGGATATCGTCAACATCTTGGTAGGTACACCTACATCTAAGACACCCGTAGTGTTGCCAGGAGGTTCGGGAAACAACGTCTTTCTCTTTTGGAGCGGACATGGACACAATGAGGCAGCGCATGGTGTCAACGAAATGGCATGGCGTGACCTGCCCGCAGGCAATGGCATGACTGCCAACCTCTTTTCGCAGATCCTTTCACAGATGGCCTCCCAAGGTCGTTTCCGCCAAATGCTGGTCTGTTTAGAACCTTGCTATTCTGCAAACATGGGCAGTGCCCTTGAAGGCATCCCGGGATTGCTGGCCATCTGCGCCGCCGGACCATACGAGCAGTCGTTTGCCGACTCGTGGAGCAACGAGTTGGGCGTCTGGATGTGCGACCGTTTCAGCCGCAACCTCGTGGGACATGCCAATAGCCATCCTAATGGTACTTACCGAGACCTCTATCTCTATTGCGCACAACATACTCTCGGTTCGCACGTCTGCATCTTCAATCATGCCAATTTTGGCAACCTCTACACTTCCCAAACCCGCGACTTTTTTATCAAAAACCCTTATTATCAATCATTAAATTTATTCAAACGATGAAACGTAACATTTTATGGACCTTAGCCGCAGTCCTATTTTGCGGCCTTGCTGTGACTCTGCTCACCCAATGCAAAAAAGAGAAAAAACCTGATGTAAAGACGATGTACTACGTCTCCGTGAGTCCCGATGTACTCAGTGTGTCAGACGTGGAAATCAACTATCTTGACGAGAACGGTGCCAAGAAAAAGGAGATTTTGACTGACACCTCATGGAGGAAACCGATGACGACCAAAACCTTACCTTTCACCGGAGGCGTATGGGCTAAGATCACCCCGAAATCTTCCATTCCCGAGGGAAACTATCAGTTAAGCATTCGCACGGTGGCGGGGTACAATGCTACACTACCGAACGGCTCGAATGCACATGATGCTCTGGGCAACGACATCGTCACCACGGCACAGAACGCCGAGCAGGTGGCCGCATGGTGTACCCAAAGCCCTACGGCAGCTATCACCATTGGCGAGGATGGTCTCGCTCAACCTGCCACGGTTGACTTTGGTGGAAATGATGATGTAAACATCATTTTTTGGTATGAATGTTCGTTTGTTTGCTGGCTCTTTGATCTGGATCCAGACGAAATTTGCGTAAAGTAACTTTGTGGTGAAAATAAAAGTCGCGGTCTTAGGATCGCAACGATATTATTTTCAACTGAAACATCAAAAGACCGAAACCGAAAGGCTTCGGTCTTTTTTGTATCTTTGCACTTCGTAAACCTTAACCTGTTATCGCTATGAATGCTACACAGACGCTTCTCCACCAGCAAATCCTTTCCCAAATGGCGCTGGAACACTCCAGCCTGGATGTGGTCAGCTGCGAACCGCTGGCCCAATCAGGATCAAACAGACTCTATTTCCGCATTACCCTGGCCGACCAGCGCACCATGATAGGCGCCTTCAACGATGACATTGCTGAAAACAAAGCCTTCTTCACCTACACGAAGTTTTTCTCTGACAAGCATTTTCCGGTGCCGCAACTGTTGGCCGTACATCCTGACCAGCAGCACTATCTGCAAAGCGATCTAGGCCACACTACCCTATACGACCATCTGTGCAAAAACCGCCAGCCTGACGGCTTGCCGTCTGCTGAAACTATAGCCTATTACGAAAAGGTGGCCCGCGCACTGCCCGCCATCCAACTATCCGGCAAGCAAGGCCTCGACTTTTCCGTGGCCTACCCGCGCCACGCCTTCGACCGCCAGTCCATGCAATGGGATCTCAACTATTTCAAGTACTTTTTCTTAAAATTGGTTAACGTCCCTTTCAACGAGCAACTTTTGGAAAACGACTATGACCAGCTGATGCAATACCTGTTGACTGCGGACAGCGAGTATTTCCTCTATCGCGATTTCCAGTCGCGGAACATCATGGTGCAGGACGATAATGTATATTTTATTGATTATCAAGGTGGAAGAAAGGGTGCTCTGCAATATGACATCGCCTCCCTGCTCTATGATGCCAAGGCGGACCTTTCAGCGGAACTGCGCGAACATCTGCTTAACATTTATTTGGACGAACTATCCACTCATATTCCTGTTGACAGGGCAGCTTTTGTCTCCTACTTCCAAGGTTTCGTGCTCATCCGCATCCTGCAAGCCATGGGCGCCTACGGCTATCGGGGCTACTTTGAGCGCAAAACGCACTTCTTACAAAGTGTGCCCTACGCGGTCCGCAATCTCCAACATATCCTCGATACTTGGACGCTGCCCATCCAACTGCCCGAGCTCACGCGCGTGCTGCGAGACATCATCGCTTCCGACTTTGTAAAACCCTACCAGCCTGCCAACACCCTGACGGTGCGCGTGCAGAGCTTCTCTTTCAAGAAAGGCATCCCGCAAGACCCGTCCCCCAACGGTGGCGGTTTTGTGTTCGATTGCCGCGCCCTGCCCAACCCCGGCCGCGAAAAACAGTTTGCCCACAATACGGGCAAAGATAATTGCGTTATTGAATATTTGGAGAAGTATGAAGCGGTGGATCTGTTCAAACAGCATGTATTCGCCATCATAGAACAAGCGGTAGATAACTACATGGAGCGAAAGTTCGACCATCTGATGGTGAGTTTCGGCTGCACGGGCGGCCAGCACCGATCCGTCTATTTCGCGGAACAAGCCGCGCGACACCTCAGAGAAAAATACCCCACTGTGAATGTGGTACTACGGCATACAGCTCAAGAAAGTTAATAAATCAAAAAATAGAAATTATGAAAAGGCTCGTCCTATTATGTGTTTTGTTAGGAAGTTTGATGGTAAATGCCCAAATTGCACCTACCACCTGCTACCGCATCTCCCTGTCCGACAAAAACAACACCCCCTACTCCATAGACAATCCTTCACAATACCTTTCACCGAGGGCCTTGGCCAAACGCGCACGTTTCAACATCCCCATCACGGAGCAAGATCTGCCCGTCAACCCGCAGTATTTGCAACAAATCAAAGCCCTGGACAACGATATCCGCGTGCTCTGCGTGTCCAAATGGATGAACACGACCACCATTTACTGCCCCGACAGCACAAAACTGGCCCAAATTGCAAACCTGCCGTTTGTGACAGACATTCTGCCCGTTGCCAATTACGATTTGACCATAGATTACGAGACACCCGCTGCCAATGAAATCATTGAGCCGTTGGTGCCTAACCAGAGCAAAGACACGGTTATCCCTTTCGACTACGGATATGGACACCCGCAGATCGCATTGCACAATGGACATTTGTTGCACAACGAGGGCTTCCGCGGCGACAGCATGTTGATTGTGGTGTTTGATGCTGGATGGACCGGCTTGGACACCAATGCTTATTTCCAACCTCTTTTCGAGAATGGCCAGATTTGGGGTTCCATTGATTTGATTCCTTGGCGTCATTACGTGTACGACGGCCACTATCACGGCACAATCGTCACCTCTACCATGGCCGTACAATCAGAGGGCGTGTTGGTGGGCACGGCCCCGAATGCCAACTATTTCTTCATCCGCTCCGAATGCCCCGACAGCGAGCAGCTGATCGAAGAGGACTTCTGGGCGCAGGCCGCGGAAATCGCCGACAGCTTGGGCGCGGATGTCATCAACTCCTCTTTGGGCTACACTACATTCGTTGACTTTCCACAAGGCAATTTCACGTATCAGGATGTGGATGGTGTGACGAGCATCGCCTCCCGCGCCGCCACCATTTTAGGGCAAAAAGGTGTAGTGGTCTGCATCAGCGCGGGCAACGATGGAGCAAACGACTGGCACTATATCGGCCACCCCGGCGATGCTTTCGATGTACTGACCGTAGGCGCAGCGGATGCAGAGGGCAACATTGCCCCCTTCTCCTCGCGCGGTCCCACGTACGACGGACGCGTGAAACCGGACATCACCTCTGTTGGTGTCAACACCGTTTGCATTTGGCCTGAATACGGCCTGGGCACCGCCAATGGCACGAGTCTGGCCGGTCCCGTGGCCGCCGGACTGTGCGCCTGCCTGTGGCAGGCCCTGCCCACAAAGTCATCCACTGAACTAATGCAGATCATCCGCGAGAGCGGTTCCTGTTACAACAACCCTAATGATTCGCTCGGCTATGGCATCCCCGACTTCTTCGCCGCATACCAACTGCATGCGCACGACGGGGTGGCACAATACTCTATCCCCACCGTCAGCGTGTTCCCCAACCCGTGCACTGACCTTGTCACCATCCCGAACCGGGAACTCAACATCCAGCGCGTAGAGCTGTATTCCATCGATGGTCGGTTGGTGCTCAGCCAGCAGCCGGAGCAAGACTACTTCATCACCATTCATGTAAACAACTTGCCCGCAGGATTTTACACTGGCAGAGTTGTAACTGACAACCATCAAATCAAAGTGTTCAAAGTCTTGAAACAATAGCTTGAAATAGTTGCGTACCTTCGGCACGCCAGTCCCAACCATAAGCGCCGCCACCCCAAACTGCGCTATCGCTTGTTCGGGGTTATTAGAATATCGTGCTTTCAGCACGACAAGTTGAAAACTCAAACAAAATATCGACAATCATGAAAATTTTTGACAACCTCCTATCGCTCTTTTATCCTCGCCTCTGTGTGGCATGCGGGGACGCGCTGCAACAAAACGAGCAGCATCTCTGCCTGCACTGTATGATGCACCTGCCGGAAACCAACTTCCACAAAAACCACGACAACCCGCTGATGAACATCTTCGCTGGGCGCGTGAAGGTGGAAGAGGTGGCCTCGTTGCTCTATTACAAAAAAGGAAACAACGTGCAACATATCCTGCATGCGCTCAAATACAAGGGACAGAAAGAGTTAGGTTCTTATCTGGGAGAGTACTACGGACGTCTTTTAGTGCAAGAACCCCGTTTCCAGCCAGTGGATTGCATCGTACCCATCCCCTTGCATCCCAAGAAGCAAAGGAAGCGCGGCTACAACCAAAGCGAGTGGTTCGCCAAGGGATTGAGCGCGGGCATGGGCAAGCCTTACCGCACGAACATCCTGACGCGGGCACAGTTCACCGAGACGCAGACTCGCAAGAGCCGCTTCAACCGGTGGGAAAATGTGAAGGAAGTGTTTGTGGCTACGGAGGACAACGCCGTGCATGGGCTACACTTGCTGGTATGTGACGACGTGCTGACCACCGGAGCCACGATGGAAGCCGCCATACAGCAATTGCTGACCCTGCCCGATGTCAAGGTCAGCGTGGTGACACTGGCAACAGCACAAGGATAAGCCTACAGGGAAAATTGCACAATCACGAAGACAAGACCCAATACAAATGTGGAAATGACCAATCCACGGCCCGTCTTGTCATATTTGAGTTTCAGCAGGTAATAACGTAACAGAAAAAGCGACGGTATAATGCTGATGAGGATAAACTTGGGCACTATGGTTTTGTAAAGATTGGGTTTGTTAACTAGCATATCCGGATTGGCGTGCACCATCCAAGCCAACACGCCGAACATGATACCGAACAACACAGCTGGAATCAGCAGGCCTAAGATGACACCCATCGCATAGGTATCTTTTCTCAAAAAGTTGAAAAATCTATCTAACATCTTCAAAATATTTAAGGTCCTTGATGGCATGGTGCGCCGTTAAATCATAGTGTACAGGCTGAATGGAAATATAACCGTGTTGCAGCGCCCACTCGCAAGTATCTTCCTTGTCATCCGTGCTGACCAGATGACCTGTAAGCCAATAATAGGTACGGCCGTAAGGATCTACGCGTTTTTCCATATCCTCATACCAGTATCCATCCATTTGGCGCGTGACTTTCATTCCCTTGATATCTTCAAACGGGATTTTGGGCACATTCACATTCAGGCAAACATGTTCGGGCAAGCCTTTCTCCAAAACGGACTTCACGATAATCTTGCCATAGTGCACCGCGGCGGTAAAATCGGCATTGGGCGAGTAGTCCTGCACTGACAACCCAATGGCTGGTGAGTCGAACGACGCTTCAATAGCAGCGCCCATCGTGCCAGAATAGATTACGCTGACGGAAGAGTTTGAGCCATGGTTGATGCCCGACAAAACCAAGTCGATCTTGCGGCCACGCAAGACTACCTTCTGACCGAGTTTCACGCAATCCACCGGCGTGCCGTTGGTGCGCCAATACTGCACCCCGTCCACCGTTTTGTAGAGATTGATGTGCAGTGGCACGTTCATGGTAATGGCGTGGCCCATCGCAGAACGCATCTGGTCGGGCGCGACAACTACCACCTCACCAAACTCCTTGGCAATGCTAACCATCGCCTCCAGACCACGAGCCTCGTAGCCGTCGTCGTTCACCACCAAGATCAGGGGCTTATTCTCCATAGTTATTGTTTTACGATTTTGAAAGTTTTAACGGCTTGATGCTGGTCAATCACCTTCAGAAGGTAAAGTCCGGAAGATAATTGTCTTATGTCAATCGTCGGCATGTCAACGGACAGATCATCTTGCAGCAACAATCGACCATTCAAGTCAAACAGCTGATAAAACGCCGGTTCTACGGAATTATTGTCAGTAATCACACGGATGATGCCTGTGGTGGGGTTCGGTGACACAGTAATAGCAGAAGTCTGGATATTCTCCACACTGACAGGTCCGTTGGAGATGGGGAAGTCAATCAAGTCTATCCAAGCTCTGTCTTGACCGGAAGCCGTATAAGTGTCTTTCTTATACTCCCATTTGTAAGTATGTGTGCCTGCGGGGACGTAATAGGCAGCTCTGCTCCAGTTAACAGTGCCGCTCCATTGCTCTTGCAGTTGATTGTCAATGTAGAAGTTCAAGAAATCGTAGTCGGCCTCGCTGGACACCTTGTAATAGAAGGAGAGCGTGTCGCCATACGCATTGTGATGGGTAATGGAGAGTATGCTTCTGGCATTGTTGCCAATCTGCGCGGAGCATGCCGAGTACGTTCCCTCATAAACGCCCTGATTCGTGATAATCCACGGATTGGTACCAGTCGTATCCCAAGAAAAGGTCGTAAAGTCATTGCTTTCCCAATCTTCTATTATCGCACCAACTTTTATATAATGCATAAGATCGGCTTCATAACTCCCTGCATGATAGTTTCCATGAAGACGAAACATGGTGGGCTCCGTAACAGAAGCATCGATGCTGGCAGAAAATCTGATGTCAAAGGACCGACAGACTTCCAAGGAACCGACATTAATTCTATTTGTATCAATAATGAAATTATCATCATGACAATAAATCTTCACTCTTCCGGAAGAAGTAGGTGCATCGCCTCTATTGGTCACCGTGACTATCAAATCCACAGTCTCGCCAATATCAAATACACCATTGCCATTGCCTCTTTGGCTATCGTCCACCCGAATGTTGTCCACAAAGAGTTTAGGGGCACGAATGGAGACAGGATGTGTAAACGACGTGGTGTCGCCATTGAAAATACATTTGATATTCAAGGAGGCTTGATAGAAGGCAGGAACATCGGGACGAATATGCATCACAAAGGCACCGCTGACAGTAGCTGTGGCTCCGGCGGCCAGCTGACTGACCGGGGATGGACTGCCCGAAAGGGCGATGTACGGATCCTCCGTAGTTACAATAGTGCGAATATTGCTGCCTGTTTGGTTGCCAACATTGTGCAAATCGATGCTGAAATTGACGACTTCACCACTTTCAGGGATGTTGTTGTTACTGTCATGAGCCATCAAAGCAGAGCATACAATATATGGTCCATTAGCAGGTATACGATACAGGTTGCCCACGTATGGGACGTAATTCTGCGCCCATGCCGTCACGGTCAACGTGTCAGGAAGTGCCGGTAAAGACGAGATGTCCAATATTAAAGTGCCCCCCAGGATGCGTCCTGAGGCCACAATCTCACCACCTTTGGAAATGGTCACTTTGGCGTTTTCCACGTTTGAAGTAAATGAAACATCGTTGACTCCGATGGGTTGTACCTCAGAATATACAAGTGTCAACTGCTGCGGCACAGCTGTGCGCACGGCCAAAGTGGGATCTCCGAAGAGTATCCACGTGCGGGCAACTTCTTCGTCATTATAGGTATCCAACATGTGGATGATACCGTTAAAAGCGATACTGCCGAAAGTGTTCAGATGAGTCTTGTTATTGGCACCCGTCAGATGCTCGTTCATGCGATCCTGTCCGCACATAGGCGGGTTCCAAGATTGGTTCACGGAGGACATCAATGTGCTGACTGCACCTGTGGGCTCACCGTTGTTGGTGGCTCGCATCCATGCTTCAGCAAAACAGGTACGTCCCACATAGTCGCCGTTTACACAGGCTGTGGATATGATGAACGGAAGTTTGTTGTTGTTAGTCAAGCTGTTCACATTACTCACGCTGAAACCGGTCGTTACCCAAGTGGTCTCCGATCCATGGCCGCAATAGTTGATAATGCCCACACCACTGTTAACAGCAGCGGAGACTTGTGCTGCGGTTGCACCAGGCTGGTCAAGTCCACCTTGAGAACCATCGAATACCTCATAGCCAGAAGTATATGTATAATTGGATAACATCGTGCCGATGTTGCGGATATGCTCATAGTCAATCTCTCCGTTATCGCCTTGGCCACCACCACCTTCACTGGAAGCGATACCCAAAAACACCGGAAAATGTGCAGTCTCGGGGGGATTCTGCTCGTATTGAATAAAACGCTCCACCTGTGTGGTCACATGAGCCACCGTCTCAGCAGAAATCTTGCCAATAATGATGTCTGGGTAACTGTCGTTGCCCACAATCTCACCATAATAGTTGTCGGCGGCATACTGGCTGCTCCAATAACCGGAAGAGCCCAACATATAGGGTGGAAATTTTGTATTATCACCCACAATCAGCACATAAACCAAATTGTGGTCAGCATTATTATAGTAATTGGAAATATAATTCTTGACCGCGGTGCTGGTAGTACCGATAGATTCCAACGTAACCAACTCTGTCTTGTATCCGGTTTTCGTCTTCCACTCCACGTATGGTTGCATGGCATCACAGAATTCCTCAGGGGCAATAATCAGCATGTCTCCCTCATCCGGCAGCGGATTGGAACGGTAGTTCGTATAATTCAGAAAATGGTCTGCGTAGATGGCGTCAAAAGGTTTGGCCACTCGCTCCAGACGCGGCATCGATGTACTGCTGTTCAGGTGGATTTTCACAGTCATATTCTGGTAAACCTTCAAGGTCTGCTGCACGGGATTATAGGCAAACGGGTAGCAGTGGACAGCCACACCGCGGAAATCGCGCAGATGATAGGGATCTCCCAACTCCACCATGTCATTGAACAGGAAGCGGTTATCCTGATAAGCGGCTCCTTTCTGGTAAGGAACCGTGGCAGGATCCACATTGCGGTACAATCTTCCTTTGGAGGGAGCCAGTTTGAAACCTGTAACCAACTGGTACTCAGAGTTGAGAATCTCAGCGGTCGGACGGCTTCCTTCCGGAATGATGATGGAAAATGCCGACTGGAGCAGTTCCGGCGTGCCGACACTCTCTATCGGATAGGCATCCTTCATCTCCAAGTGTTGCATGGTTTCCCCATTAACCTCTACGGTACGGGTTTGATACTCGGGGAATTGAACATTGATAACAACTTCAGAATTGGAAGATGAAACTACCGTATAGGTAATCTGTGCGTAAGATGCAACCGTCAGTCCTAAAAACATGACGACCATTGCTAAAAATGCTGTGTATTTGCGCATAAATCTATTGGTTAAAAATAAGGCGCAAAAGTACAAAAAAGAATGCATTTTCAGCACTTTAACCCAAAAAAATAACAAAAGAGGCGCACCGATTGGTGCGCCTCTGACTTTATACAATATAATTAAGATATCTGACTATTGTGTCACTCTCTCCAGCCATTTCACCATGCCGAGCATGATAGCCATGGAGACGAAGCATACTACTGCGAACACAAGCCAGCAGTATTCGATCGGCCATGCGTTGTACATCACCGGTCCGAGCCAAATCAGCAGGTTGCCGATAGCCGTAGCGCCAAGCCACAAGCCCTGGCACAAACCGACCATGTGGCGCGGAGCCACCTTGGACACGAATGACAATCCCAGCGGGGAGATGAACAACTCGGCTACCGTCAAGAAGAAGTAGGTAACCAACAACACCCATGGTGCAGCCTTGGTAAGACCAGCTGCGGCCATTTGTGCCAAATCCATTGCACGGAAATCAGTACCGGAAGGATAATTGTTCACGATGGAGATAATCATCAGGAAGAGATAAGCACATCCGGCGATAGCCATACCGATGGCAATCTTGCGTGGCGTGGAAATCGGTTTGCCTCTGCGGGCCAAAGCGGCGAAGATAACCATGATGATAGGCGTCAACACAATCACGAAGAACGGATTCAGAGCTTGCCAGATTTCAGGAGCGATCTTCTCGGTCTGGACGAAGTCACGGGCGAACACGGACAGAGACTGGCCGTTCTGGTGGAATGAGAACCAGAAGAACACAGCGATACCGAGCACAGCAAACAAAGCATACAAACGTTGTTTGATTTCCTTGGCCATGGCAAGTTTCTCTTCAGCGGTATATTCAACAACTTGAGCCTGTTCTTTCTTAGCGGGTTGCGGCAGTTTGTACTTGTTGGTCAAGAAAATCACCAAAGAAATAACCATAGCCAGCACGGAAGCGATGAAAGAGAAGTGGACACCCTGGTTGAACACGGAAATATAATCAGAGCAGAATGCAGCCGTATCGGTGAAATTGTAACCGGGTTGCAGCACAGCGGTCATCGTCTCATTGAATTTGGTAGTCATCTCACCGTTGGCCAGGAACTGGTGGCACAAACCGGACATGTCGGCGTTATATACCAAATGGTGTGCCTTCAGCCACCACTCGCGCAAGAACGGAGCGATGAACGGAGCGAAGAAACCACCGATGTTGATGAACACGTAGAAAATCTGGAAACCGGAGTCGCGGCGGTCTTTGGCTTCTGCCAAAGCCTCGGGGCCCTTCTTGGCAGCCTCTGCCTCGAACTCGTCGTACAGTTTGCCGACGATAGCCTGCAAGTTGCCTTTGAACAAACCGTTACCGAATGCGATGAACAACAGAGCCATACAGGTGATAATCAGGATGGTCCACCAGCCGGCACCGCTGTCGAGAATAGCGCCCTCGGCGGTCTTGCTGAACAATGGAATAGCCATCACCACATAGCCGATAGCCATGACGATCAAGCCCCATTGGATGGTTTTGTTGTAGTTCTGCGTCTTGTCGGCAATGATACCGCCCACCAAACTCAGCACATAGATGCCGAAATAGAAGACGGAGTAGATGACACCGGCTGTTCCGTCGGGAAGTCCGAACTTGGACACGAGGAAGAGCAGCAGCACGGCGTTCATGATGTAGTAGCCGAAACGCTCACCCATGTTGCTCAAAGCAGCGGCAATCAAACCCTTCGGGTGATGCAGTCTGGCTTCGCGCACATAGTAAATCAAAAACGGTATGATGACAATCGTACCGATAATGCAAATTAATAAAGCTGTACTCATAATATTGAAAATTAAAATTTGATTTTACAGATATTGTTTCACTTTCTCCACGATGAGGTCCTTGGGAACGAGGCCCACGAGGCTATCGACTACCTCTTTGTTCTTGACGAACACCAACATGGGGATGTTCATCACGCCGAACTGCATGGCGAGATCGTTGTTTTCGTCGGTGTCGCACTTGCCGATGACGGCTTGGCCTTCAAATTCGGCGGCCACTTCTTCGACAACCGGTCCGAGGTGGCGGCAAGGTCCGCACCAGGGAGCCCAAAAGTCGATCACCACCAGTTTGTCCCCGTTGATCAGGGTTTCAAAATTGCTTGAGTCAATTGCTAATGCCATAATTCTTGTATTTTAGGATTAATAATTTTTCAAAGTCGCAAAGATAATAAAAAATTCATAGGTTTTGTCAACTAAAAATTAAGCAATTGATAGATTTTTATCATCTTGAATCTTTATAATTCAAAGATTAATAGTAAATTTGCAGCGATTTTAGAAAGAAAATTAAGGTAAAACAATTTATGGAATACACAGTATTAATTCACAAAGATGAAACTAGCGGTTGGTACACCGGAAAATGCATTCAAGTGCCTGCAGCTATGAGCCAAGGCAGAACTTTAGACGAACTCATGGACAATATGAAGGATGCTGTCAGCCTCGTTTTGGAATGCTACAAGGAACAAGCCAAAGCCGAGTATTCCGGCAAGCGCTTCTTTTATCGAAAGTTAGCCATGATATGAAAAGAACCCTACTAATCAAACACTTGAAAACAAAAGGATGTTCTCTCCTTCGGGAAGGAAAAAAACACAGCATTTACATCAATACTGCAACAGGAAAAATGGCTGCCATTCCACGCCACACTGATATCAATGATTACCTGGCGACGGAAATATGCAAAGAACTTGATATCCCACGAACCGGTATCAACTAATTTTTCCACCGAATACAATTTTTGAGTATCTTTGCGCCTGCAAACGCATGGTTTGTCACTAAAAAATAATGTGATTTACTTAAAGTATCATACTATGTGCAAAAATCATATTTCTTTGTTAACGATTTTGATGATTTTGTGGTCGGGGGTGTCCGCTCAAGCCCCTGTGGTACTACCTTTTTTTTGCGACTTTGAAGACTCGTTAGAAAATGCCCAATGGGGTACTTCTGTAGATAACGCTTGGATGCTGCCGAACATTACAAACTCTGCAAATATAGGTAATGCAGTATCATGTGGCGGAGAAAACTCTTTATATATTTCTAACGACAACGGCATAACCAATGGTTACGATTCACCTTATCACGGAACAGTGAGGGGCTATCGTGATATCTACTTCAATCCAGGTTACCCCAAATACCAGATTGCTTTTGATTGCAAAGGTGGTGGCAGTAGGCAAGGATTTATGAAAGTTTACTTGGATAATACATCTATAAGCGGATATTTGAGCGAAGCAGATTTCTGGACGCATTACAATATTATTGTGGATTCATCCTTTGCCGGCGCTCACCGATTACAACTACTATTCGATTTCAACACCAGATGGAACGCCGCTGGCGCGTTTGACAACATTTCCATCACAGGTGTTTTTCATGAGGTACCAAAGGGTCTAGCCACCCGGGATGTCACCCATCATACTGCACAATTAGTTTGGTCCTCCGATTCATCAGAAATCCCACTATCCTACCTCTTAGCATGGCGCATCCAAACTGATACGATGTTCACAGAGATTCTTTTGCCAGCATCCGACGCGACATTCTTTCTTTCCAATTTGACAGCCTCCTCTTGGTATATTTGGAAAGTGAAAGCCTTATACCCAAACGATGAATGGAGCGAATGGAGTAGTGAAAAGGCTTTCCGAACAATGGCTCAGCTTCCCTATTTTTGTGATTTTGAAAATGAAACTGATAATAAATGCTGGATAATTCGCCATGGTGATGCTTACTCCACAGACGGGAGTCACGAGAGTTATTCTGGTGGATTCAACAATAAATGGTTCATTGGAACTCCAACAAATTCTTCCACCAATAATCTATTATACATTTCATCTGATAATGGGATTACCAATAGCTATAGTACATCACAATATTCCGTTGTCTGGGCATTCCGTGACATCTATATGGAACCTGGTTATGATCATTATCAACTTTCTTTAGACTTCAAGGGTGTCGGTGAGGCAGGTAACGATTATGTAAAACTATTTTTAGATACCCTGACAGAACCAACAGATTTCGAGATATATAATCTGCCTATATCTCTGGTTCAAATCGGGGAAACTTTGAATCTGACAGACAACTGGGTGCGCAAGAACTATACGGTGGATTCTACCCATGCAGGTGCTCAACGGCTCTATATCTTATGGAAAAATAACCTAACCGCAGGTGTCAATCCTCCTGCCGCTATTGACAATATCACCATCAATATTCCATCGTGTGGCGTTCCCTCCAATCTGGTTTCTTCCCCGCGAGACACCACCACCACTCTTTCATGGTCTCCAGGAACGGTAGGAAACATGTCTTCTTATATACTGGGCTACAAAACATTGGGAGATTCCCTTTATACGGAACTGGTTTCCCCAGACACGTTCCTTACACTTCACAGATTATTACCATCAACCGATTATATGTGGCATGTGCGATCTGTTTGTAGTTCTTTGGATACCAGCGAGTGGAGCAGCGATGCTTTCTTTTCCACCACACAGCCATTGCAACACCTGCCCTATCTGTGTACCTTTGACAGTCAGGTGGAAAATAGTCAATGGACACTGTTGAACGGCAACTCTGAAAACCAATGGGTAATAGACAATGCAATTGGTTATGGTGGTGGCAATGCGCTCTACATCTCCAACGACAGTGGTGCAACCCATGCTTATTCTATTAATTCTTCATCATCAGTATGGGCCTATCGCGATGTCTGTTTTGACGATAATCATCTGGCATATCAGTTGTCTTTTGACTTTAAAGGTATGGGACAAAATGCCGCTGACTACATGCAAGCATATATCGGCAAACCTGCTGCTCCGTCAGGCACAGCTACTCCAAATTCAGCCGTGAAATTGGGCGGACAGTTATCCAATGCAAATGACTGGACCCATTACTCTTTCATTCTGGACTCTACCTATGTTGGGATTCAACGAATCTATTTCTTATGGACCAATAATAATTCCGTTGGCGTCCAGCCACCCGCAGCAGTGGATAATCTCTTCGTACGCGGAGTAGATTGCATTAACCCCTCAAATTTGGCAATTGAGCACAAGACCGACAGAGATCTCACTCTTTCCTGGTCTCCTCCTACCCTTTGTACCCCTGCTTTCTATACGGTAAGTATACGGGAAGCGGGAAGCACTGTAACCACTGAGTTCAACACATCAGACACTTTCTTGGTCTTGAATGGTCTTACCTCCTCCATGACCTACTATTGCAAGGTACGCTCCAATTGTTCTGTTAATGCCCAAAGCGACTGGAGCAGTGATATATGTGTCAAAATGTTGACGGGATTGCCTTACATTTGTGATTTTGAAGATGCGAATGAAAACAGCCAATGGTCTATTGTCAATAGTAGTAATAATACCAACAATAAGTGGTATATCGGTAATGCAGTAAATTATGGTGGTTCCCTATCATTGTATGTTTCCAACGACAACGGTGTCAGCAACGCCTATACAACCGACAATCACACCTATGATGTGATATGGGCTTATCGCGATATTTATGTGGATTCCAATTATACCGACCTTGTAATTTCCTTTGATTGCAGAGCATACGGGGAACTTCGCATTTTTTCTGGAGAAACTTATCCTTATGATTTTGCCAAAGTATTCATGGGACCTCCTGCCACACCGACGTCAGCCTATATTGATGGCCCTGATGGCTCAACACAGATTGGCGACATCATCTGTCTGGATTCCAACTGGCATAATGTTTCCGTCCATTATAACTCACCCTATTCGGGTCTGCAACGGATATATTTTATGTGGCGCAACGATGGAACCGCTGGAACCAACCCACCTGCTGCTTTTGACAACATCATGATTTACAGTGATTATTGTGCTGCCCCGAACTCTATTACGGTGGATTCAACATCCACAAACAGCATTAGCATTAGTTTTATCCCTGTAAACACAATTAATCAAAGCTGGGAGACTGTAATCACCGAAAACAATCAGCCAATAGATACAACACAAATAGTCGCACTAACAAGTCCCTCATACACATTCTCCAATTTGTTGGAAGATACTCCATACACTATTTACATTCGGACCAATTGCGGAGACACCAATAGTTTCTGGATAAGCATTAACCAACGAACAGATTGTGCTCCAGTGAGTGATCTTCCTTACACTGAGGATTTTGACTCGTATGGTACCGACAACGATTCAGCTTTCCCATCCTGTTGGAACAGATACTTGTCCTCCTATCCTATCCCTGTCATTTCATCTGAAGTATCCTCTAGTAATATCGGTTCGTTGATGTTCACAGCCAACTCCTTTTATGATAGTTGGATTACCACTCCCGCTTTTGATCAAGAGATACCCTTCGACAGTCTTCAATTGGATTTTAAAATCTACAAAGAAGATGGTGCTTTTGATTGGGAAACCTTGCAGGTGGGCGTAATGACCAATCCTTACGATGAAAACTCTTTCGTGCCCGTTGATACCTTTATGCTTTCGTTTAATACACCGCGTGCATGGGTATCCTATACTATTCTTTTCGATACTTATCATGGAGAAGGACGGTACGTGGCGTTCAAGTATCATTGCCCTGCCTATGAGGGAACTGTGTTCATTGATGATGTGGTATTTTCGAAAAGATCTAATATTGGTATTCCTAGCCATTCTCAAGATTGCCATCTATATATCTACCCCAACCCTACAACTGGAAAATGTACAATCCGTAGCGAACAATATATCTTGAAAAAAATAGAGGTATATGATATATACGGTAAACCTTTGGAAATACTTCAAATTAATGATTATCAAACTGATATAGATTTATCCTCTTTTTCTTCCGGCGTTTACCTTGTACGGGTTGCCACCGAGCAAGGAATGGTTACTAAACGGATTGTGAAGAAGTAGTGTATAGTCAAAAAAATTCTTTGGAAATATTGTCATCATTTTTTGAGTATCTTTGCGCCTGCAAACGCATGGTTTGTAACATATCTCTAAACGAGGAAATTTTAGCATTTTATGGAAAAACAGAAGATTGACATTTTACTCGGTTTGCAATGGGGCGACGAGGGCAAAGGTAAAATTGTGGATGTGGTGACCCCGAAATACGATGTGGTGGCCCGCTTCCAGGGCGGCCCCAACGCTGGCCACTCGCTGGAATTCAACGGCATCCGCCACGTGCTCCATATCATCCCCTCCGGCATCTTCCACAAGGAGAAAACCAACATCATCGGCAATGGCGTCGTCATCGACCCCATCACCTTCGAGGAGGAAATCAACGCGCTGGTGAACATGGGACTCACCCCGACCGACAATCTCTTTATCTCCAAAAAAGCACACCTTATCCTGCCCACACACCGACTGCTGGATGCTGCTTACGAGTCTCAAAAAGGCGACAAGAAAATCGGCTCCACCCTCAAGGGCATCGGACCCACCTACACCGACAAGACCGCCCGCACAGGCCTCCGCGTGTGCGACCTCGTCTCGCCCAACTTCGCAGAGAAATACAGCCAAGCCATCACCCAGCATCTCAAAATTTTGGATGGTCTCGGATTCGACTACAAGACCACCCTGCCCGAGCTGGAGCACAAGTGGAGAGCTTCGCTCAACACGCTCAAATCTTTCAAGTTCATCGACAGCGAATATGAAGTGTACGACTACCTCCAATCCGGCAAGTCCGTGCTGGCAGAAGGTGCGCAGGGCACCATGCTGGACCTCGAGTTCGGTGCGTACCCGTTCGTAACCTCTTCCAACACCATCGCCGCCGGCGCATTCACCGGCCTCGGCCTCGACCCGCACCTCGCTGGCAAGGTCATCGGCATTGTGAAGGCTTACTGCACCCGCGTGGGCAGCGGCCCCTTCCCCACGGAGCTCTTCGACGCCACCGGTGAGCAGCTGCGCAAGCAAGGCAACGAATACGGCGCCACCACCGGCCGTCCCCGCCGCTGCGGCTGGCTCGACCTCGTGGCCCTCAAATACGCTCTCATGATCAACGGCGTCACAGACATCGCCCTCACCAAGGCCGACGTGATGGACAACTTCGATACCATCAACATCTGCACCGCCTACAAGGTCAACGGCGAGCTTACCACCAAGATGCCTACCGAAAACGACGTGACCATTGAGCCTGTCTATACCCCGCTGAAAGGCTGGATGCAGGACATCAGCACCTGCAAAACCTACGATGAACTGCCGCAAGCGTTCAAAGACTACATCCGCTTCATCGAAGAGGAAACCCACGTAAAAGTCTCCATCGTCTCCGTCGGCCCCGACCGCGACGCCACTATCTTCAGAGATTAGCATATTATGCGCCGAACCCTTCTTCTCCCCATCCTGCTTTTGTGCTGTTTTTTCTTCCAAACAAACAGCCAAGCGCAGACATTGGCGGATGAAAAGAGATTTATGGACACACTGCAAGCCCAACTGCAAGAGCAATACCAGCTCTACCGCAACCGCAATGTGCCCATCTGCGAGCTCCGTCTTTCTGTTGAGAACACAGAAACTTATCTTCTGGAATCCTCCATGGGCAGCCTGTCTCGCAATGAACACCACTCCGAGTGCACACTCGTGATTGACCTCATCGTCGGCGACCTCCCAAAAGGCGATATCACCACTGGCACCTCCGCACCGAAGCGAATTCTACTCCCCATTGACCACAACCCCCAAGCCCTGCGCCAAATCCTCACCCGCGAGGTTCAGCTGGTGTATGCGCAAGCGGAACGGGAACAGCAAAAACGTAATTTAGCCGAACAACTCGGCGCAAAACCCTATCGGCAATTTCTCCCCCTGAATTCCGATTCGCCAAACTCGGAATTCACCACCCTTTCCGTTTCGGAATTCTCTATTCCCAACTACATCCAGAAACTGAACGCATGTACTGACCTCTGGAACACCTTCGGGAAAAACACAATTGGCAAAGCCACGCTCCGCCACACACTCACCCGCCACTACATTCTGTCCTCAGATGGTAAGGCTCAGACTTTGCCACGCACCAGCACATTACTAACCCTCAGCGCCAGCACCCCGGACCAAGAGGGTCACACGCTCCATTTCGAGCAAGATCTCCTGACCGAACAACTGGACGAACTGCCCGATATCTCCTCCATCATCAAAATGGAGACGAAACTATTCGAACAACTCACCCAGGCGTCTGAAACTCCCACTGCTAACTCCGGATTCCATCCCGTTCTCTTCTCCAATGAGGCGGCCGCACCACTACTCTACCAAGCCTGGCAACAATCTGAAAAAAACAACAACACGTTTCTTTCAGTACAAGAGGATGATACTCGGTTCAGCATATCTGCCACCGCATCTTACAGCGATGCCGAGCTCATCGAACTGCTAAGACAGGCGGCCCGCCAGCAACACAATGAATTCGGCTATTGGGTAAAATCACTCCATTTCTCTGAAAAAGAGGGACTTGTATTGCAAGAAGTGTACCGTATCTACGCTGATGGCCGAACAGACGAGCAAGTTCACGGGCTGACTGTCGGCAGCACACCTGCCGCCTTATGGGCCAATATCATCGCCTGCGGTCAAAATGCCGATTGCAACATTGCGCCGCCTACCCTGACACACTCGCAACCCGTCACGTGTTGCACCCCGGCTGTGCTTTGCTATCAGATTGAGCTGAAAGGCAACCTTGCTTCTGCCCAACCCGTGATTTTGTCGCCCATCACGGACAGCAATCAACCCGACCAAGATCTCCCGTTCTCATCTATTGCCTCCCGCGTGATGCAAGACGAAATTCAGCATTTTTTCGAAGATTCTCTGTTGATTGCCGAACCAAAACCCTACAATTTGGAGATACTGATGACCAATGCAACGTCCTATTCAGTGCGTAGCACCATGGGAAGCGTCGTCTTCTCCGAAGAGAAACCCGTCCGCTCCGTTTGCACACGCGTGCTGGTAGGCAACGACAATTTCAACAATGAAAACCTGACTTCCCCAAGATTGGCGAAAGAGTATCCCCTGCCGCTGGACAACCATTATCACAATACTTTCCAAGCATTGCACCAGTCCGTAAACGACAATTATCGCCAGGCCATCATCGATTATCGGCAGAAGGAGGAAATTCCGTTTGACCCCACCATCACGGGCAAAAACCGGCTCAAGGACCGCTCCGATGCCTATTGCCGTTCTTCTTTTGAAGACACCCCCGACCCCGACTGCAACATCAGCCAACTTCAGGATTGGGCCAATGCGATTTCGGCGACTTTCGCCCAGGACAGCGCCCCGATGCGGGAGTTTTGCAACTCCGGCGTGGACATTTACATGTATCAGGCTAAAGCCTATTTCACATCCGCACAAAACGTGCAGTATGTCAAGCCCTTCCAACTCTGTGATTTGGTGCTTTATGCCGAGGCGAAAGCCAAAGACGGGGAACTGCTCCGCGATGAAAAGCATCTGCTATGCCGTGATCTCAACGAACTGCCCGACCCCAACATATTCCAAGACGAGGCATTACGCATGGTCGAGCGGCTGGCCTTTCTGAAAAAGGCGCCCAAAGTGACGGAATACTATGACGGACCCGTGATGATTTCCGGAGATGCGGTGGCAACACTATTTGCCCAGACTTTGTTAGAGGAAACACCCTCGCTCATCGCAGACCGCATGCCAGCCGACAAGAACAAGGCATCCTTCAATTATTGGGAAAAGCTCAAAGAGAAATCCGTCATGCACCCCTCGTTGAGTGTGCGGGCGAGATATGACATTGACCACTTTTATAACATTCCGCTGCTCGGCTATCACGAAGTCGATGCCGAAGGCGTGCCCGTGGACAAAAGCACGGACTTGATTGTAAACGGGACCTTGGAGTCTTTGCTTTCCAACCGCATACCTACCAACGTCAACCGTTTCTCCAACGGGCACCAGCAGTTGGCCTTGGAGAATTTGAGGTTAGTGCCCACGCGCGGTGCGGGCGTGCTGGAGCTCAGCTGCCGCCGCGCACTGAACGACAAGGCGCTGGAAAAAGAGCTGCTCAAGGAGGCGCGGGCTGCGGGAGAAAAGTATGTTTACCAGATTGTGAGCTGCCCGCGCCGGGACACGGAGAGAGCCAATGCCTCCATCATCGCCTACCGAATCAAAGTCTCCAATGGCGAAAAAACCTTGGTACGCATCCAACAGACAGAACAGCTATCAGCTGAGATATGGCAACGGGTCTGTGCGGCTTCTTCTGCCAAGACAGCGCACAATATATTGGTAAACAGTCAGATACAATTATCTACTAAAGACCTTTCTCCCTTGACAGGCATTCCAACGAGCCTGATATTACCGGCTCAAATCTTGATAAAGAGTTTGAAGATCATCCCTTAAAAACAAAAATGTTGAAAAAAAAGGAAAAAAAATTTAGGGAGAAAAAACTATTTCCATTATTTTTGCAAGTTGTAAAGAACGGGGTAGGAGTTACACGACAATTATTTATTCATTAAAACATATAGGAGGATTTATTTTGTTAAAAAACAGATGCTTAATAGACCCGGCCGACTTCACACGCGAAGAATTTCGCGAAATCTTCGATTTGGCACATCAGATTATTGCGGATCCGGAAAAGTACAGTAAGAGTTGTGAGGGAAAAATCCTGGCAACTCTTTTTTATGAACCGAGCACGCGTACGCGTTTCAGCTTTGAGGCAGCCATGTTGCGCTTGGGTGGCAAGGTGATTGGCTTCTCCGAGCCCAACTCCAGTTCCACCGCCAAGGGCGAGAGCATTGCCGACACGCTGCGCACCATCGAATGCTATGCGGACATCGCGGCAATGCGTCATCCCAAGGAGGGCGCCCCGCGCATGGCCAGCCACTACATCCAGATGCCGCTCATCAATGCCGGCGACGGCGGCCACCAGCACCCCACCCAGACGCTGACCGACATCCTGACCATTGAACGGTTGCGTGGCAATGTGGAAAATAAAACCTACGGCTTCTGCGGTGACCTCAAGTTCGGCCGCACCGTACACTCCCTAGTCAAGTTCCTCAGCAATTATGAGGGCGTGAAGTTCATCTTCATCTCCCCCGAAGAGCTCCGCGTGCCTGAGTACATCCGCGAGGAGGTGGTGAAGAAGAAAGGTATTCCCTTTGAGGAGGTAGATCAGATGGAGCCCTACATGGGTCAGCTAGATTTCCTGTATATGACCCGTGTGCAGCGTGAACGTTTCTTCAACGAAGAGGATTATATCCGCTTGAAAGACCGTTTCATTCTGGATGCCGAGAAGATGACCTACGCTCGTCCCGACACCTACATCCTGCACCCGCTGCCGCGCGTGAACGAAATCAGCACTGAAGTCGATAGCGACCCGCGCGCGCAATACTTCAACCAGGCCCGCAACGGCATGTACGTGCGCATGGCCCTCATCTGCAAACTTTTAGGAATCTATTAAAATCATCGACTATGTTAGAAATCAACAGTATAGAAAGAGGAATCGTCATCGACCACATCAAAGCCGGATATGGCATGACCGTTTTCAAATATCTGCATCTGGACAATGCGGAATACAATGTGGCCCTCATCATGAACGCCTTCAGCCTCAAGATGGGCAAGAAGGACATCATCAAAATCAATGAGGTTATCGACATCAATTACGACTTTTTAGGCCTCATCGACCCGAATGCCACCGTCAACATCATTGAGAATGGCAAGACGGTCAAGAAGGTGAAGCTGGAAGTGCCCGAGACGGTCACCAACATCATCCACTGCAAGAACCCGCGTTGCGTCACTTCTGTGGAGCACTATTTCGACCATGTGTTCCATCTGGTCGATAAGGAGAAACGCTCCTACCGCTGCGAGTACTGCGATGATATTGTGATTCCGTACCCGAACAAATAAAAATATTTGGACGTTTCAAAAAAAATTGTATTTTTGCAGCGTCTAACAGGGTCTCTTGGCCGAGTGGTTAGGTACCGGTCTGCAAAACCGTTGACTCCAGTTCGAATCTGGAAGAGACCTCAGAAAAAAAAGGCTGCCAATCGGCAGCCTTTTTTCGTACCTTTGCAGCCCAATATCATTCTACAATGAAAAAGTATTTCTGGATTATCGCCGTGCTGCTCCTGCTGGGCACCTCCTGCTCCCGGAAGATTGTCGGGGCCAGACCGCACCGCAAGGAACGCAACTGCGGCTGCGAATACCCCACTACACCCGCACCCGCCGATTCACTGCTCACATACCATTGTCGCTAAATCATGAAAAAACTTCTCTTCGCCCTCCTGCCCCTCTGCCTGCTCCTCTCCTGCCAACATAAAAAATCACTCATCGTGATTGAAGGAGACATCGCCGGTGCGTCCAACAACAAAATCACGCTGGCCCTGATCACCAACGATAGTCTGGAAACGCTGGACTCCATGAGGATGAAAAACGGACACTTTTGCTTTGAACTGAAAGCCAACGACAAAAGTGCCAGAGAGAGAGCTGCCTCTCCCATGATGTACCAGATCATGCTTTCTCCCTACAACACCCTCACCACCATGGCCAAGGGCGGCGACCATATCCTCATCCACGCCAATGCGGAAAACCTTATTGAAAACTATCATGTTTCCGGCGGCGAAGAGGCCGTGCTCATGGGCCAGCTCGACAGCGCCCTCCACGCCTTCGCACAACCCGCGGATTCCCTCTACCAGCTCTACAGCCATGATATTTACAATGACTCGCTGGGCGAAGCCGTCGAACAACAGTATCTCCAAATGGTAAATCATCACAAACAATACCTGAAACAATTCATCCAGCAACATCCCGACAAGATGGCCTCCTTCGTGGCCTTCTATCAAAGCTACAACCGCAGATGCTTTTTCAACGTTCAGGAAGACAAAGCGCTGCTGCGCCAGATAACCCAATCATTAAAAAAACAATATCCAGACAATCCATACGTCCAAAACATGCAACACAAGCTGGAGATGATGGATTTGATGGAAGCTAAAAGGAATACTGAATATGATACTTATTAACATCGGGGACGAACTGCTCATCGGGCAGGTCGTCAATACCAACGCTGCCTTCATCGGACAGCAAATGTCAGCGGCCGGATTCGAACTCACGGATGTCGTCACCATCGGCGACGATAGCCAAGCCATCCGCGACACCATAACCACGTCCCTCGCCAAAACGGATGTGGTGATCATGACCGGCGGCCTCGGTCCCACCAAAGACGACATCACCAAAAAGATTATCTGCGACATCTTTCAGCGCGAGCTGGTCATGGACGAGCCCACATTAAAGCACGTCACCGAAATCTTCGCTTCCCGTGGCATGGATTTGACGGAAACCAACCGCCAGCAGGCCCTGGTACCGCAAGGCTGCACCGTGCTCTCCAACCCGTTAGGCACCGCCCCCGGCCTGTGGATAGAACAGGATGACAAAGTGCTCATCGCCCTGCCCGGCGTGCCTTTTGAGATGGAAAAACTGATCAGAGACGAGGTCATGCCGCGCCTGGAGGCACAAAAGAAAGACCAGCACGCCATCTTGCACCGCGTGCTCCAGTGCACCAACATCTCTGAAAGCGGACTCTCCGACCTGCTGGAAAATTTTGAGAAACAACTGCCTCCGGAGCTGAAACTCGCCTACCTGCCCAAGCCGGGCATCATCCGCCTGCGCCTCACCGCCCGCGGCGACAACAAAGAATCCCTGAAAGCCCTGCTTGACCAGCATTTTAACGAGCTGAAGAGACTTACCACCGAGTACGCCTTCACGGATGAAGATATTGAGATTGAAGAAGTTGTAGGACGACTACTGACCAAAGCCGGCAAGACAATCGCTACGGCGGAAAGCTGCACCGGCGGCTATGTTGCGCACCTCATCACCTCCGTGCCTGGCAGCTCGCGCTACTTCCAAGGCTCGCTTGTATCTTACAGCAACGACATCAAGCGCGACTTGCTGAACGTGCGCGAGGACAACCTTAAGCGCCGTGGCGCCGTGAGTGAGCAGGTGGTCAGCGACATGGCCCTCAACGCCATGGGACTCTTCGATGTAGATTATACCATTGCCACCTCTGGCATTGCCGGCCCCGACGGTGGCACAAAGGATAAGCCCGTGGGCACCGTTTGGATTGCCGTGGCCACCCCCGTGCGCCTCACCACCCACGAATTCCACTTTGGCAGCCGCACCGGCCGCAAGCAGATCATCGAGCGCGCCGCCCGCGCCGCCCTGAATATGCTGCGCATTGAGATTGAAAAAGACATAAAATAAGTAGAGACGCGGCATGCCGCGTCTCTACTTTCACCTCTTCATATTACTACCCCGGCCTACGGCCACCCCTTCTAAAATAGAAGGGGAATTATTCACCTCCTCCTGCACCTCCTTCACCCCTTGTACTCCATTCACCCCATTTACCCCTTTTACCTCATTCACCCCCTCATGTCCCCTCTCATCGCCCAATTCAAACAATACCTGCTGCTTGAGAAGAGCCTCTCTCCCAAGACGGTGGAGGCATATTTGCATGATGTGACCATGCTGGAGGATTTCTTGGAAGGCAATGATTTAAAGAAGGTTACACTGGAAGATCTCCAACATTTCGTACAAAAATTGGTAGAAGATGGCATTGCCACGCGCTCGCAGGCGCGCATCGTGTCCGGCATCAAGGCCTTTTACCGCTTCCTGGTTTACGACGGCACTCTGCAAGATGACCCTGCCGAATTATTGAGCGCCCCGAAGATTGGCATGCATCTCCCCGATGTGCTGTCGGTGCCCGAAATTGAGGCTATCATCGCCGTCATTGACCTCAGCACGCCCGAAGGCCATCGCAACCGTGCCCTAGTGGAGGTGATGTATGGCTGCGGCCTGCGCGTGAGCGAAGTCGTGTCCCTGAAACTGTCACACCTCTTCTTCGATGAAGGCTTCATCAAAGTCTTAGGCAAGGGCAACAAAGAGCGCTTTGTACCCATCGGAAATATGGCCCAAAAGATGATTAAGCTGTACGTGGAAGGCGCCCGCAAGAAGGTGAAAGTGAAAAAAGGAGAGGAAGACTACCTTTTCCTGAACCGACGAGGCCGCCACCTGAGCCGTGAGATGGTATTCATGCTAGTGAAAAAATGGGCCGCAGAAGCGGGCATTGAAAAATCCATCAGCCCACACACCTTCCGACACTCTTTTGCCACACACTTGGTGGAGGGCGGTGCCGACCTGCGCGCCGTTCAACAGATGTTAGGACACGAAAGTATCACTACCACTGAGATTTATACGCATCTCGACAAGGATTATATCCGAAGCAACATGGCACAGTTCCATCCCAGATTCTAAAAAAAGAGTATTCCCTTTTTTCGTATTTTTGCAACCCTAAAAATTACGAGATGAACAAGAAACGCATTTATATCATTTTGTCCGGACTGCTGTTGCTGGTATGTCTGATTCTCATTCTGTTCAAAACCGGTGTGATCCATACGGCCAACAGCGTTCCCAAATCCGATGTCTTTGCCGTCAAGGATACCTCAACGGTGACCAAGATTTTCATCGCCGACATGAACGGCGAATACGTCCTGCTGAACCGCCGCGACGGAGCCTGGTACGTGGAGGATTCCATCCTCGCCCAGTCATACAAAGTCAACGATTTGTTGGGGGTTATTCGCAATGTGACACTGCAGCAAACTGTGGCCAAAACCGCCCAGTCCAACATCAACAAAATGATGTCCGTGAACGCTATCAAGGTGGAAATCTACCAAAAAGCCCCGAAATTCACCCTGTTTGGCATCAAGTTCTTTGACAAGGAACGAAAAGTGAAAACCTATTATATGGGCCCTGCGACCATGGACAATTTGGCCAACTTCGCCATTTTGGAAGGCTACGATGAACCTTGCATCGTCTATATCCCCGGCTTCAGAGGTTTCCTCACGCCTTTTTACTCCTTCAAACCCATTGATTGGTACAACTGCGACCTTTTCAGCACCAAGATTACCCGTATCAAAACGCTGACTGTTCAGGATTATGAACATCCTGAAGAATCTTTTATCGTGGAAAAATCCGGTGCTCGTTTCTTCAACCTGTTCGATGGCCAACACCAACCCATACCCCATTACGATACGGTCAGACTGTTGGATATGTTGTCCGTGTACCGAAACTTGAACTACGAGTATTTCATCAACTCCATGGAACCGGAAAAAAAGGATTCTATCTTGAAATTCAACAAGTTCAAAACCATCACTTTGGTAGATATAAACGGTCAGGAAACTCGTCTGGACATGTATCGTAAGCTGGATCCTGACGCCATGTATCTGGATGACATTCTGGAAGGTAGTTCGCCTGTAGAAGATTTACCGTACAACAGGGATAATTTCTATGCCATTCTGAACGGCAACACCAAGAATCTTCTGCAATGCCAGTATTTCCATTTCGACCGTGCCAATCAACCTCTGTCTTACTTTTTGAGAAAACAATAGTCTTGTATGACCTGCGATGAGATGTACATGCGCCGGTGCTTGCAACTAGCAAGTCTAGGATTAGGCAAAGTGCAGCCCAACCCCATGGTGGGTGCGGTAATTGTGCATCAAAATCAGATTATCGGGGAAGGTTATCATCACCAATATGGCCAGCCGCACGCGGAAGTCAATGCCTTTAACTCAGTATCTGACAAATCGTTACTGAAGGAATCCACACTGTATGTTTCGTTGGAACCGTGTTCACACTATGGCAAGACGCCGCCATGTGCCGAGGCCATCATCCGCTACGGCGTCCCGAAAGTGGTTGTCGGCATCACCGACCCGCACGACAAAGTGAACGGTAATGGCATCCGCATGCTGCAAGAGGCAGGCATTGAAGTTGTACAGCATGTGTGTGAATCCGAATGCCGGGAGCTGAACCGCCGCTTTTTCACCTATCATCAGCACCAACGGCCCTACATCATCCTCAAATGGGCGCAAACCGCCGACGGATTCATGGATATTGACCGAAGCAACGCGTCTGATATTCAAGATTATTGGATTACCAATCAGGCACTTAAGGTGATAGTCCACAAATGGCGAAGCGAAGAAGATGCCATTTTGATTGGTTATAACACCATGGTGAACGACAAACCGCAACTCACCAACAGACTCTATCCGGGCAAAAGTCCTCAACGATATGTGATGTGCCGCGAACACAGTCAGCTTGACGAGACATATTACAACCCACTGCCCACCGACTTATCGGCTGCCATGCACGAGCTCTATGAGCAGCGCATCCAATCGGTGATTGTGGAAGGCGGTCGGAAGACCTTGGACGCGTTCATCGCGGCCAGACTCTGGGATGAGGCACGCATTCTGGTCGGGGCGCAGCGTTGGGGCAAGGGCACGCCAGCCCCCGCACTACCCTGCACGCCGGAGCAAGTACAACACATTGACGCTAATCAGATTCTCTATGTTCGAAGACACCTATAAAACGATTTCCGCACCCGCCACGGGCAGCTACAGCGAAAAGCGCAGCAAGTTTCTGGCCTACGCCTTCCCGGTGCAGACGGAAGCGCAGGTGAAAGAACGGCTGACCGAAATCCAGAAGAAGCACAACGATGCCCGCCATCATTGCTATGCCTACATTCTGGGACCTAACAAAGACGCCTACCGCATTAACGACAATGGGGAACCTTCGGGCACGGCAGGCCGCCCTATCCACGGACAACTGATGTCCAAGGACCTCACCAACACACTGGTGATTGTAGTCCGCTACTTTGGTGGTATCAAATTAGGTGTCAGCGGATTGCAAAACGCCTACAAGATTGCTGCCAAGGAGGCCCTGGATGCTGCCAACATCATTGAAAAGACCATTGACGAAACCTACGAGGTGACTTTCGAATATCTGCAAATGAACAATGTGATGCAGTTGATGAAAGACCCCTTCGTCACCATCATCAGCCAACAAAGCGACCTGAACTGCACGATACGCTTTTCCGTGCGCCGGCGCGAAGCGGAGCGCATCGTCACTGCCCTGAAAAAAGTGGGCCAAGTACAATATTTCTGTTAGAAATCCAATCCCGCCATCTCGCCGTGCGGGTGGAAAATGGTGTATCGGGTGAACCGTTCGTCCGCCTCAAAACCATCTCCATAGTTGACCGAACCATCCGCTTTCTTCTGCTTAACCAGCACATTGGAATAGATTGTCCGCCGACGCTGATCCCATATAATCTCCTCCGTTTCCAGAGTATCATGTTTGATGAGATCAATAATCACCACATTCTTGGAAGCTCTGTACATGGTGTTGTTGATGTTACAGGCATAGTCGGCGGTAAGGATAGCCTGCTTTTGGCCATACTCGGTGTATGAAATAGCGGTGATGCCTTCGGGATAATCCGTATAGAGCGAGTCTGTATGATAGGTGTTGAAGATGGGGGCTTTCACGATAAAACTGACCACGCCGGAATCGCTGACCGTCAGCTCTATGTTTTCCGCATACTCATCCGGATATTTTCCCTTATACTCCAACAACCCTGTCTCTTTGTCTTTGTTGTGACAGGAAACAAAAAACATCATAAGGCACAAGGCCGTTATGATGTTTTTTGCAATATATGTCTTGGAAATAGACATGTAAGATTGTTGTTTTTATCTTACAGTCGTATTTTCCTGAATCCAGCAACCTACGTGATAGGAGGAACCGGAACTCAAACCGCGTTTGAACAACTCCTCTTTGGAGGGGTATCTGAGTTTTGCTCGTTGAGCGTTTGCCTTGTCAGCGCAGCTCGGATCCACAGCAACTGCCTTTGCATATTTGTCGGCGGCTGCCCAAGCGCATGCCATCGGGATGTCATCACCAGAGCATCTGCCCACAGAGTTAGCGTAGAGGTCGCCAATCAAGATATAAGCCTTGCCCATGTTCGGTTGGTGTTTCAGTGCAGCATATGCAGCACTACGAGCTTCAGCGTAGGAGCCTTTGGTGTAGTAAGCCAAAGCCAGCATGTAGTTGGCGTCAGCTTTCTGCTCGTTGGTCTCGCTCAAAGAAACAGCCTCGTTGAAATAGTTGATGGATCTGTCCATTTCGGCATTGTCATGCGTGTTGACGAAGCTCTTCAAAGAGAGGTTACCCATCCAGTAAGCAGAGTTGCGGTTCGGATTAGCCTTATGCAAAATCTCCAAAGCATCCTTGAACACAGGGCTCGTGACACAACCGCCTTTTGACATGGTCATGACCATCTTGTTGATAGCAGAGATATCATCCTTGTTGCTGGCCAGTTTCTCAGAATAGAGTTCTTCCAACACTTCGCAAGATGCGTACGGAGCCACAGCTTTCTCGATTTTGGCGAGAGTTTTGCGGTAGTTGACCACCAACTTCATCTGACGGGCAGTGTCAGCGGCAGGTTTCTTGCAAAGCTCGATGAGATAGTTGGTATCGATGGTACCTTGTTTGTACACATCATACAAGCTATCCATCACAGCCACTTGTTTTTCATACTGAACGAGAGAGTTGTTGATAGAGATGTCCAGATAGTCGGTAGCACGACCGTAGGCCTCAATCACTACGCTAGTATCTTTGCTAGCTTTGGTGATGCTTTCAGACAATTGGAAATACTTGTCCCAAATAGCGGGCTGAGTTTTCTCTTTCTCCATTTCCACTGACTGGATGAACCAGCTTTCCACTTCCTTGATCTGGTCAAAATCCATGGATTTTGCACGGTAAAGCAGGGCATTGTAAGCCTTGAATCCCAAGCAGTAACCTTTGCTGAATTTGTCAGGGAAGTACAAGTTTCGCACCTCGTAGGAATAGATAAGCGTATCGATGAGGTGTTCTCTTCTCAAGGAATCCTTTTCAGCTTTGATTAAAGCGGCGAACATGTTTTGGGCATTGGTGTAGATACCATCCCAGCAGCAAGGGCTGTTGGCCACAAGATAACGCCATGCTTCGTAAGCATCAACGTAATTCTTGCTTTTGTAAAACATGTTGAAATTGGTGATTTGCTCCAAGCTTTTCAAAGAGTCTTCTTCGGTTGCACCGTATTTGAACGGGCAGTTACTATTCTGGGCGAAAAGGAAAGAGCCCGATAACAGTAAAAGTGTTGCGATGAATAACTTTTTCATTTCTTTTATTGTTTTTAAGAGTTATTTATTCTTTAGACTATTCAAGTTTCATTCGTTGATACCATTTTTCCTGCAAAGTGAAGTTGATGGTGAATCTGAAGTAGTTCTGTCTGACCAAGTCATTGACGAGAGTTCCCATTTTTCCGTATTCAAAGACCACGTTGATAGAGGAGTGAGTATTGAACGAGCTCAAAGGAATACCAACGCCCAAACAGACACCAAACTCGTCAATAGGTTTAGAGTGCAGGAATAATTCGCCGGTGGAATAACGGGCACCCACACGGAAATTCATTCTTTTCACAAACTTGTTGGAATTGGGATCAGGAATAAACTGGGCTCCAACGGAGGCTGTGATAGAATTTATCATAGAGTCGCTCTGCCCGAAGGACCTGTATTTGGCCCAGTTGTTCCAAGTGACATCAGCAGCCACTGTAACCTTGTCCTTGAACGTGTAGCTCACACCACCACCCACAGATTGCGGAATCTGGAGATTGCCGCGCGTTTTGTCATTGTAATATACTGTATCGTAAGTGGTTACAAGACTATATGCACCTTGGTAATAGCTAATCAACAACTTCTCCTTCGCCCAAATGTAAGCCGTATTACTATACACCAAGCCCAATCCTATCTTGTGATTCTCCTTGACATTGAACATGTACTGCAGGCCGCCTGTAAGGTGGATACCATCCAGATGATAGGAGGCGTTGATGTAGGAATTGTAAAAGTTGGAACCGTCGAATGAGGTGTTCTTCATGTAGTACACTGTGCCGAACATGTAGGAGGCGTTCAAGCCGATGGACAATCCTTTGCAGATTTTAAAAGCATTGCCCCAATACAACTGATTCAGTCCGCCCTTGGCCGAATAGGCATACGTGACATTTCCTATGTTCTCGATTTCACCTGTGCTCTCAACATCATATCCCACAGAGCTATAGGGAACGACACCCACGCTCGTGCGCCAATGGCGGGTGACAGGAAGGCCGATGGTAATATATCCGGGACGTGCAAAGGAGTTTTTCTGCACCAATGCGCCCGAGGCCAACGTAGAGACATAGATAGAAGCCGCCGCATCCGCCACAAACGACAGGGAATCGAAAGCCGCGTATGAGGCAGGGTTTCGGAAATTGATGTAATAGGGATTCTGGAGCGCATAAGAAGTGCTGCCCATTCCGTCCAAAATGCCATTAGAGTATTGGTTGACAATTCCCATGCCGAAAGCAGAGTATGGGTTGCTAATCTCATTCTGGGCCTGAGAACCGAATGTTCCCAGGAGAATCACGCATAACAACACTATCCAGTTGAGATTTCTATTCGACATTAGACCTTAAAATTTTATACAATCCCTCCAAAACCAAATTTTGGGCGGCAAATATACGATTTTTTATGTAATCTTTCAGGAAGTCAGCATCTCCACCTGTTAAAATAATGTGAATTTCCGGATAAAGTGTTTTATAATGGTTGATAATGCCGTCAATTTCGCAAGCCATGCCATAAATCACGCCTGACATGATGGATTCTTGGGTAGATTTACCCGTGAAGGAAGCCAGATGCTGCGGTTCCAGCAGGGGCAAGTGCGCTGTATGGTCGTGCAAAGCTTGGAAGCGCATGCGCAATCCCGGAGCGATGGAGCCGCCCTGATAGGTGCCCTGTTCATCCACGAAGTCAGTTACAAGGCACGTGCCTGCCTGTATCGCCAGCGTGGGGCGGGCGGGGAAGAGTGCACTTGTGCCGACAGCGCTGGCAATTCGGTCGGTGCCCAACGTGCCGATGGTGTCGTAGTTTAGCTTAATGGGCAGGCGCAGCGCGGGGGAGAACTCCACCAATTGGGTGTGTTGCTTCAGCCAGGCCACCACCTCCGGACTCACCTTGCCCACGGAGGACAACAAAGCTGCCTGAATATCATACTGTTCGAAGATATTCTTTAACGCACTAACATCCAACTCTGGTTGCCTGACCAGTGCAACCTGATATCCATACTCGTCATAAACGGCAAGTTTTTGCGCGGTATTTCCTATGTCAATTACCAAATACATAATACTGTAAAACGAACAACCGTCCGTTTTATTTTACAGTTCAATCATTGATTTTTACTATTTTTGCGGCCTCAAAAAAACTAAGAATCATGGGATTTTTCTCTCTTTTCCTGTTAGCCTTGAGTTTAGCCATGGACTGCTTTGCCGTAAGTTGCTCCGCCGGAGCCCTGCAGCCCAACCTGAAAGCACGGAACGTTTTGGCTTTTGCTTTCAGTTTCGGATTCTTCCAAGCTTTCATGCCCTTTTTGGGTTGGCTGGGCGGTGAAATGGTGGTCAACTATTTGAGCCGTTTCACCAACTGGATTGCTTTCGGTATCTTGGCTTTCATCGGCGGCAAGATGGTTGTTGAAGGCATACGGAACAATGAAGAAGATTCCAAAACGGACATGACCCGCATCGGCACGGTACTGTTGCTTTCCATCGCCACCAGCATTGACGCATTAGCGGTGGGTTTCGGATTCTCCATGATGCAAGATGTGCGCATCGGGTTGGCCCTCTTCTTGATTGGCATCGTCTCCTTTATCGTCTCACTTATAGGCTATTACCTGACCCGACGGCTGCATAAACTGGTCAAGGCCAACATTGCAGAAATCATCGGCGGCCTTGTGCTCATCGCCCTTGGAGTGAAAATTCTGTTAGGATTCTGAAATTACCGGCGCATTCTTTTCTCCTCAGCAGCAGGATAATACTCGTATGCTCCGATATCGGGATTGCCGTTACGTAAGCGGCCCAAGATATCTGTCGTGATGCCCAAACCTGTCATTCCCGCATCGATGGCCGGCGAAGTCTCCTTCAAATTGTAATTCTGACTGTAATTGGACACAAATTGCGGATCTTTGAGGTGAATGCAATTCGTGAAATGATTGTTCAAAGTCTCCTTTTTGATCAAGCAATTATTGAAGTGATAATTCAAATCCGCGCCACTGTGTGTTGCCGCAACAAACTCATCTTCATCAAGATTGCCGTAAATAATGGAATTGTTGCAAACCAAATTGGTGTTGCCCAAATAACGGACATCGCCTTTGTCATAGTAACAGCTGACGGCCAATGCCGGCTCCTTGCGCGCCGACTGGGAGAAAAAGTCGGCGATGGTCACGTGGTTCAGAGTAAAATCACCCACCTGCAGCACCACGCTGTAGCTGCCGGTGTTGCTAATCTGGCAGTTGTTCATCTCCACATCGGCCCCTTGCGCCACCAAACCGTAGTATTTGTTGTTATGGATGACCGTATTATTGATAATGGTTTTATTTCCAAGATACTCCATGAGGGAAGAAACCTCCACACCCGTAGCAGAATTGGTGATGATGGCGTTGTTGATAATGTTGTCGTGCGTGCCTTCATTGATGAGAATCCGGTTCCATTGCTCATAATCGGTGGCGTAGAACGGCTCAAGGCGGTCGCCGGCAAACAGAACAGGATCATCATACGTGCCGTTCACATGGATGTTGCCATAGCGATATACCCAAATGCCACCGCCATGGTGGATATAGACTTTCGTGCCCGGGTCAATGGTGAGCTTGCCTAACGAGTCAACCACGGCCCAGCCATAAATCACCCAAGGCTTGTCATTGGTCCAGTGGACATCTTCGTGCTCGTGCGCCACAATATTGTAGGACATGGAGGAGCCTATATGGTCGGGCACGATGAAGTGGGCATCCTGCCCGAACGCCACCAGCTGCACCGACTGCTTGCGTTGCGTGTTGTAAAACAGCACCGAATCAGTGACCAGATAGGGATTGTTCTGGTTAGTGGGATTTATGGTGACTTTGACGAAAACGAAAATGCTGTCTTTGGCGGGAATCTCCACATCGTGGAACTCCTTACCCGCCACACCGTCCACGTTGATGCTGTAGTAGGACTGGTCGCCGCCAGCCAGATAAATATCCAGCTTTACAGGATCCGGACTGGGGTTATAGACCGTGAAACTGCGGGTAATGGAAGACACCGTGGTAAACAGTGTATCAAACATCAACGTATCGGTAGAGAACACCAGCTTCACACTCTCATCGTATCCCCCATGACGGCATCCAGAGAATGTCAACGTGCCCGCCAACAAGGGGATAATCAGCATCGTGAGTATCCAGTTATTTTTCAATTTCATCATCATTTTTCAAAATATCGTGTTCGTTATAACGAACATCTGTCAAAAATAGTGCATGGGCAGGAACAGAAGTGCCAGCTTCGCACCGATCTTTCTGATCCAAGACCTTTTGAAAATCCTGCACAGACATTCTTCCCAACCCCACTTCCAGCAAAGTGCCCACGATGGCCCGTACCATATTGCGCAAAAAGCGGTTGGCGGTAATCGTGAAGACCAAATCATCGCCCTTTTTCTCCCAGAAAGCCTCGGACACATGGCAAATGAAGTTGTTGACTTGAGTATGCACCTTGGAAAAACTGGTGAAATCCTCGTTTTTTCTCAACAACTCCGCTGCTTGATTCATCAAATCCACATCCAAAGGACGATGGAAAAACAGGCGTTGCGGATATGTGAAAGGATTTTTTATCGTAGAGATAAAATATTGATACGTACGGCTTTCGGCATCAAAGCGGGCGTGGGCATCATCTTTTACGGCAAACAGTCGGTAAATGACAATGTCTTTGGGCAGGAAATTGTTCAGTTGGTCCTTGATTCGCTCGCAAGCCTCCTGGTCAAAGTGCTGATCAATGTCAAAATGGGCATAGTAGCAGGAGGCGTGCACACCTGTGTCGGTGCGGCCGCAGCCCGTAATGGGAATCCGCTCCTGATGCAGCAGAAGGGAGAGGCATTTCTCCAAAGTATCCTGCACCGACGGGTGGTCGGGCTGAATCTGCCAGCCGAAAAAAGGGGTTCCGTTGTATGCCAAATGGAGAAAATAGCGCATGATATCCGATAAGATTCCGTTGTCTCTGTTTTTACAGGCGCAAAAATACACATTTTTGAGATTTTTGCTATCTTTGCGGCTCATTTCAAAACCCATTTGCAAAACATTGAATTATGAAAAATATAGCCCGTTACACGATAACTTCCGCTCTACCCTACGCCAACGGCCCGGTCCATATCGGCCACCTCGCCGGCGTCTATATTCCTGCTGACATCTACGCGCGCTACCTGCGCAACAACGGCAAGGAGGTGCTCTTCATTGGCGGCTCCGATGAGCACGGCGTGCCCATCACCATCAAGGCCCGCAAGGAGGGCGTGACCCCGCAAGATATCGTGGACCGCTATCACAACATCATCAAGAAGTCATTCGAAGACCTCGGCATCTCGTTCGACATCTACTCGCGGACTTCCAACCCCACGCACCACGAGACCGCTGCGGCCTATTTCAAAAAATTATACGACGAGGGCAAACTCATCGAGAAGACTTCTATGCAGTATTACGACGAGGAGGCCAAGCAGTTCCTCGCCGACCGCTACATCACTGGCACGTGCCCGCACTGCAAGAACGAGCACGCCTACGGCGACCAGTGCGAAGTTTGTGGCACGTCGCTCAACGCCACCGACCTCATCAATCCCCGGTCGGCGCTCAGCGGCAACACCCCCGTGCTCAAGGAGACCAAACATTGGTACTTGCCGCTGGATCAGTACGATCCGTGGCTGCGCGAGTGGATCTTGAAAGGGCACAAGGACGACTGGCGTCCCACTGTGTATGGACAGTGCAAGTCTTGGATTGACCAAGGTCTGCAGCCCCGCGCCGTCACCCGCGACCTCAACTGGGGCGTGAAAGTGCCGCTGGCTGATGCCGAAGGCAAAGTGCTCTACGTCTGGTTCGACGCGCCCATCGGCTATATCTCTGCTACCAAGGAGTGGGCCGCTGCACACAACGCTGAATGGGAAAAATGGTGGAAGAGCGAGGATTCCAAGCTGGTGCACTTCATCGGCAAGGACAACATCGTGTTCCACTGTATCATCTTCCCCTGTATGTTGAAGGCCGACGGTTCCTACATCCTGCCCGACAACGTGCCCGCCAACGAGTTCCTGAACCTCGAAGGTGACAAGATTTCCACCTCCCGCAACTGGGCGGTGTGGGCACACGAGTATGTAGAGGACTTCCCGGGCAAGCAAGACGTGCTGCGCTACACGCTCACAGCCATTGCACCGGAGACCAAGGATGCCGACTTCACGTGGGCCGACTTCCAGGCACGCAACAACAACGAGCTGCTGGCCATCTTCGGCAACTTCGTGAACAGAACCGTGGTTCTTACTCACAAATATTACGGCGGCATCGTGCCCGAGCACGGCGAATATTCTGACTATGAAAAAGAGATTGTGGCCAAGATGGCCGAATTTCCGAAGATTATTGGCGACTCCATCGAGCATTACCGCTTCCGCGAGGCTTTGCAGGAGTTCATGAACCTGGCCCGTATCGGTAACAAATACCTCACCGACACCGAGCCATGGAAGAAACAAAAAGAAGACCCGGAGGCCGTGAAGACCATTTTGCACTTGTCATTGCAGATTTGCGCTTCACTTTCCGTGCTGTGCGAACCGTTCTTGCCCTTCACCGCCAAGAAATTGCAACAAATCTTGAATATCGACAATAAAAACTGGCAGGATGGCGGTCGCGCCGACCTGTTGCAAGTGGGTAGCCAGCTCAACCCCGCCGAGTACTTATTCGAGAAAATTGACGACGAGACTATCGCCAAACAAGTGCAGAAACTTCAAGACACTAAGAAAGCCAACGAGATAGCCACCGCCGAGGCCACCCCCGCAAAGGAGGATGTCTCCTTCGACGATTTCCAGAAAATGGATTTGCGCGTGGTTACCGTGTTGGAAGCTGAAAAGGTGGCCAAGACCAAGAAGTTGCTGAAACTGAAAGTGAACACCGGCGTAGATGTGCGCGAGATCGTGTCCGGAATTGCCGAGTTCTACGAGCCGCAAGACCTCATCGGCAAGCAAGTGCTGATGCTCATCAACCTCGCTCCGAAGAACATCAAGGGCGTGGATTCGCACGGCATGGTGCTCATGGCCGAAAACGCCGACGGCAGTCTCAGCCTCATGCAGCCGCAAAAGCTGCTGAAAGAGGGAAGCACAGTGAAATAGTTTAGAGTTTAGAGATTAGAGTTTAGAGATTTTGTTTGCGATCTGATGAATATGCTTCTGGAAATATCGGATTTGTCGTTGGATCTCAAACAGGATGGGGAATGGAAATCCATTCTGCATGAGGTGAGTTTTTGCCTTGGCAAGGGCGAAACCATGGGTATTGTGGGCGAGTCGGGATCCGGCAAGTCGGTGACGGCCCTATCCGTGATGCGGCTGCTGAACGAGCGAATCGCACGATACCCTCAAGGCGAAATACGCTTCACAGAGGACGACCAGCCTGTCAACCTGCTCACTTGCCCAGAGACGACCATGCAGCACCTGCGTGGCAACCGCATCGCTATGATTTTCCAGGAGCCGATGACCTCGCTGAATCCCGTCATCAAGTGTGGCGAGCAGATTACCGAACAGATACTGCTGCACAAGAAGAAACAGAACAAGGAGGAAGCCAAGCAGCACGTGATCGAGTTATTCAAGGAGGTGATGTTGCCGAGACCCGAGCAGATTTTCAACTCCTACCCGCACGAATTATCGGGCGGGCAAAAGCAGCGGGTGATGATTGCTATGGCCATGAGTTGCCAGCCCGACCTGCTGATTGCCGATGAGCCCACCACCGCGCTGGACGTGACGGTGCAGAAGGGCATTCTGGAACTGATCCGGAAACTGCAACAGAAGCATGGCATGAGTGTGCTGTTCATCACCCACGACCTTGGCGTGGTAGCCGAAATCGCCGACAAAGTGTTGGTGCTGTACAAAGGCCAAGTGGTGGAGCACGGCAATATCCGCGATATTTTCCTGCACCCGCAACATCCATACACCCAGGGCTTGTTAGCGTGCCGGCCATCCATGACCGTGCGCCTGCGCAAGTTGCCCACCGTGGACGACTTCATGCGCGACCATGCGCAGGGAGCGCACACGGACGTGGCAGCACTATCGGTTGCGCCGGAGGAGCGCGCCGTTTTCCATCAGCAGTTGTACGCCGGAGAACCGCTCATCTCTATCCGCAACTTGAATAAATTATATCCGCTTCGCAAGCGCAAACTCTTTGAGAAACAACAATATTTACACGCCCTGCGCGACATCAACTTAGAGGTGTACGAGGGCGAGACTTTGGGACTGGTGGGTGAGTCGGGATGCGGCAAAACCACCCTGGGGCGCAGCATGATACGGCTCATAGAGCCCTCTTCCGGTCAGATATTCTATCGGGGCACGGATTTGACTAGTCTGTCGGCTCGCGCCATGCGGGAGATGCGCAAGGATCTGCAAATCATTTTGCAAGACCCCTACTCTTCCCTGAACCAGCGGCTCACCATTGGCGATGCACTGATGGAACCCATGCAGGTACATGGCATCGGGCACAACGACAGCGAGCGCAAGCAGAAAGCCTTGGCGCTGTTGGAGCGCGTGAGCCTCAACGAAACACACTTCTACCGCTATCCGCACGAGTTCTCCGGAGGTCAGCGTCAGCGTATCTCCATTGCGCGCGCCCTGGCGGTGAACCCCAAGTTCATCATCTGCGATGAGTCCGTGTCGGCCCTTGACGTGTCGGTGCAGGCGCAGGTACTCAACTTGCTCAACGAGCTGAAACAGGAGTATCATTTCACCTACATCTTCATCTCCCACGATCTGTCGGTGGTGCGGTTCATGTCGGACCGCATTGCCGTGATGCAGAACGGCGCTATCGTGGAGCTGGGCGACGCGGATGCCATCTGCGACCACCCACAAACTGATTACACCCGCAAACTGATTGCCGCCATACCGAAGGGGATACAATAGTTTTTTTAGGTGAAGGGGGTGAAAGAGGTGAATGGGGTGAATGAGGAATGAACGCATAAAAAGCGTATTATTGCAGCCCAATTTTCAACACTTATGGAAGAAAGAATTAAAGAAACCCGATTTTCCGCATTAAATATCGTGAAATTCATCCTCCGAATACTCATCGGGGCATTTTTTATCACTACAGCAATATTGAAACTGCTATCTTTGGACAGTTTCGAGATTTATATCTACAGTTTCAATTTGTTCAGCTTCAACCTGTGCGGCATCATTGCCCGGCTGGTGATTGCCGGCGAAATGCTGCTGGGCGCACTGCTCATCGCCAAAATCCTCTATAAACAAGCCTGGTGGCTCACCATGCTGATGCTGGCGGGATTCACTCTCTTTCTCACCTATGTGGCTATTTTCCGCCACGATGCCAATTGCCATTGCATGGGCGAGCTTGTCCAACTGAATCCAGTCTGGTCTATCGTCAAAAACATCATTACCATGGCCTTGCTGCTGCTGATACGGAAAGAAGAGGATTATCATTTCCGCGGGAAAGTGGCAGTGGGCATCATCCTGCTGGTAGCTTCTTTAGGTGTGCCTTTTATTCTTTTCCCAACAGACGCTGCCTATAACCTCATCCTCAAAAAGGACAATGCCGTGGATGAAAAACGTTTCGAACAATTCATGCAAGACTCGCTTGCACAAACCCTGCATATAGAACATGGCAATTACGTGCTCGGTTATCTCGCATCCGGTTGCAAATACTGCAAACTCAGCGGCCAGAAAATCAATACTATGGTGGAGAATAACCAACTGGATACCAACAAGATCATCATCCTCATCTGGGGTTCCGATAAATCCATTGAAGAATTCAAAAAAGAGACTGGCGCCACCCATTTCCGCTATGCCAAGATCAACCCCGTAGAGGCTGTCCAGATGGTAAATGGGCAGTTCCCCACGTACGTATTCGTAAAGGATGGCAAACCTGTGGAATCTGCCGACCTCCGCGGTTTGAATGACCAACAACTCAAAAAATTCCTTTCCGAATAAACATCTCTCCCGTCATGCCAATAACCAAGAAGAAAATAGAGGACCTAGCTCAATACTACCTGCGAAACGGGTTCAACCATTCTACGGATGAAATAGTGGAGGGGATGAACATCAGCCGCAAGACTTTTTTCAACCGGTACAAAAGCAAAGAGAACTCTGTGCAGATGGTGCTGGATGCGTGGTACGACAACATCCGCGAGCGTTTTCAGGAGAAGGCTGCCCAGTGCAACCATGCAGTGGAGGAACTGGTTCAATTCGGCTACGAAATGCATTACATCCGACATACAGAACATATTTTCTACCAATATGTTAAGGCGCACTATCTCCTTCTTCGGGAGGATTTACCCTTTGTGCAAATCTTAGCCGGTATTCTTCGCAATGGTATTAACCATTATCAATTCAAAGAGGAACTGAACGAAGTGGTGTATGCCAAATATGTAATGAACAATATCTCCAACTACAACTACACGGAGGCAGAGAGAGAAGAGGTTATACGTTACCTGCTGGCGCCCATCCTGACCGAACGGACAACCATGTTGCTAAAAGAGTTGGATTTTGTCAATTTTATATAGCTGACAACTGTTTTTTAGCTATTTGCAATGATATTCATAACTTCGGCTACTGCGTCGGGAACGCCGGCGGGGTTCTTGCCGCCTGCCGTGGAGAGTGAGGGCTGACCGCCGCCACCGCCCTGGATGAGCTTGCCCACCGCACGTACAATCTTGGGTGCCTCGAAGCGATCCAAAAGATCATCGGAGACCGCTACCACGAGATTGGGTTTGCCGTCGAACACACTGGCCAACACCACAATACGGTTTGTGGCATTGCGCAGTTGGAATGCTGCATTGCGCAAGATATCCGGACCAAACTCCGTGATTTGCGAGATGACCTGCACACCGTTGACATCCTGAGCCTTTTGTTCCACTACCTTGCAGAAGTTCACTACTTGCTGTTTTTCAAATTCCTCGATTTTCTTGCGATAAGATGAATTATCTTCATTGAGTTTTTGAATAGCTTGGAGCAAATTGTTGGAGCCCAAGGTCTCTTTCATCTGCTTGATGAGATCCTGCTGGGCATACATCACATCTTCGGCAGCCAGTCCTGTGACGGCTTCAATACGACGCACGCCAGCTGCCACTGCGCCCTCGGAGATGATCTTGAACAAACCGATGTTGCCGGTAGCGGAAGTGTGTGTACCGCCGCAAAGTTCTATGGCATCGCCGAACTGGATGACGCGCACCAAATTGCCGTACTTCTCGCCGAACAGAGCAATAGCTCCCTTCTCACGGGCCTCTTCAATAGGCATATCCACAAACTCCTGCAACGGCAGATTCTGGCGGATCATGTCATTGACCATCCGTTCCGTCTTGACAATTTCCTCTTCACTCATCTTGGCGAAGTGGGAGAAGTCGAAACGCAGGCGGTCAGAGGCCACCATGGAGCCTTTTTGCTCCACGTGCGTGCCGAGCACGGCGCGCAACGCGTGGTCCAGCAAGTGCGTGGCCGAGTGATTGTTGGCCGTCATCTGGCGCTTGACTGTGTCAATCTTGGCCGTAAACTCCGCACTGGGGTTCTCGGGCATCGTAGCCGCATGATGGATAGTCAGATTGTTCTCCTTGGTGGTGTTGTAGATGGCAATTTTCTCATTGATGCTCTCCAACACACCCGTATCTCCCACCTGGCCGCCCGACTCGGCGTAGAACGGCGTGGTATCCAACACAATCTGATAGAAAGTCTTGTTCTTGGCTGTTACCTTTCTGTATTTCACAATCTTACAAGCGCACTCTGTCTCGTGATAGCCCACAAATTGTGTGGGTGTTTCCTGATGAATCAACTCTACCCAGTCATCAGTAGCCACTGCAGCGGCAGCACGCGAGCGCTCTTTCTGCTGCTGCAAACCCTGGTGGAAACCATCCATGTCCACGGTGAGATTCTTCTCGGAAGCCAACAGTTGGGTCAAGTCTATCGGGAAGCCGTAAGTATCGAAAAGTTCGAAGGCAAAGTCACCGTCCACTACACCTTTTCCGGCATTTTTGGCCACATAATCATCGAAACGGGCGATGCCTTTGGCCAATGTTTTGAGGAAGGATTGTTCTTCTTCCAAGATGATGCGCTCGATGAGCGTCTTTTGTTTGTTCAGTTCGGGGAACTGGTGTCCCATCTGGGCCACGAGGTCGGCCACGAGCGTATGCATAAACGGTTCCTTGAAGTTGAGGAAGGTGAAGCCGTAGCGGATGGCGCGGCGCAAAATGCGGCGGATGACATAGCCAGCCCCTGTGTTGGAGGGCAGTTGGCCGTCAGCGATGGCAAAGGAGATAGCACGCAAGTGGTCGGCCACCACGCGCAAAGCGATGTCCACCTCATGGTTTTGCCCATATTGCACACCAGCATTCTGAGCAATCTTTTGGATGATGGGTTGGAAGACATCCGTGTCGTAGTTGGATTTCTTGTTCTGCACGGCCATGCAAAGGCGTTCGAAGCCCATGCCGGTATCTACATGCTTATTAGCCAACAACTTAAGTTCACCAGAGGCTATTCTGTTGTACTGCATGAACACGAGGTTCCAAATTTCAATCACTAACGGATTGTCTTTGTTCACGAGCTCGCGGCCGGGCACTTGGGCGCGCTCGGCATCATCGCGCAGGTCGATATGGATTTCGGAGCAAGGACCGCAAGGACCGGTCTCGCCCATCTCCCAGAAATTGTCTTTCTTGTTGCCTTTCAGTATGCGATCTTCGGGAAGATAAGCCTTCCAAAAATCGTAAGCCTCCTGGTCAAAGTCGGTGCCGTCCTTCTCGTCGCCTTGGAAAACGGTGGCATAAAGGCGGTTTTTGTCCAATTTCATGACTTCAGTGAGAAATTCCCACGCGAAAGCAATGGCTTCTTTCTTAAAGTAGTCGCCAAACGACCAGTTGCCGAGCATCTCGAACATGGTGTGGTGGTACGTGTCGCGGCCCACCTCTTCGAGGTCGTTGTGTTTGCCGGACACGCGCAAGCATTTTTGCGAGTCGGCCACGCGCGGGAACTCGGCGGGGTTGTTGCCCAAGAAGATGTCCTTGAACTGGTTCATACCCGCATTGGTAAACATGAGAGTAGGATCGTTTTTGATCACCATCGGTGCAGATGGCACTATATGATGTCCTTTGGATTCAAAGAATTTTAAAAAAGCGGCGCGTATTTCGGTTGAAGTCATAATATGATTGTTTTTTGAGGGCGCAAAGGTACAAAAGAATTAAGAATTGAGAATTGAAAATTGAGAATTATTTATCGTTTATAGAAGATTAAAGATGTGAAGATTCGATAATCATTCAGAATTTGAAAATTTCCATCAATTCAGGATAGGCTTTGATGTCAGAGCAGAAGATGATCGGCGGGAAGAGGGGCAGGTCGTGGCGACGGCCTTGCGTGAGGTCCACATCCAAGCTTTTTCTGTATAGAAACCATACGAGCTCTGAGCAATAGAACTCGGTGGAGTCCTGGTCGTCAAAGGCTTTGTCAAAAAGCAGATGCCGCTGATAGAGTGCTTTGCCCTCCTGCAGCAATTTCATGGTATCTGCTGGGGTCAGTTCCATGCGGCAGATGCAGCCATGTGCAGCTCTGTCGGAGCGGAAAAACACGCCAATTGGCTCCAACTTCACGCTATCCTTCTCACTTTTTGTAGTGCGCTCGTTGGGCACAGCGTGCAATACACACCATTGGCCGTCGTGCCAGAGTACCATTCCCACATGGGAGTAGATGCTTTTCTTGTCAACGGAGGTGACGGTCTTGCTCTCCAGACTTTCCCCTGTACGGAAAATGATATCTCCCGTTTGCAGGGCCAGCGTGTCGGACACCTGAAACAGCGTGTAGTCGGGCGCGTGCCGGCAAGCCGACAGCATCAACAGCGTACAAATGAAAAAGGTAGAAGCAAGAACCAACCTGCCTCTACCTTTTAGTAATGACTGAATCGGATCAGCCGTTGATTTTCCATTTTCCATCCTGCTTAACCAGCTTGACTTTTTTAGTTTTTTCTTCCGGCTGGGAATTGAAAGAGGATGTAAAAGAGTACTTCACTTCCACTACCGCTGTCTGGCCATCTTCGGAAATCTCTTCGGAAAGGATTTCATATTCAGGGATTTTAAGATCCAGACCCTGCATTTTTTCAATGTCCTTTTGGATTTCTTCCTTGTCTTCCGACGTGGTCGTATAGCTTAATGCTTTTTCAAAATCGCCTTTTTGCAGGGCTTTATAGTAGCTGTTAGTCACATCTTTTGGGCTTGGAGAACCGCAGGAGGCCATCAGCAGAGCGGCTATGACAACGCTCATGATTGTGAGAAGTTTTTTCATAATGATTGTGTTTTTAATTAATAATGGCGCAAAGATAGCATAAAAATCTTATCTGCCATCCTTGCGCCACAAAAAATCACCGAGGAAATGTTATTTGATTGTGTATCGTGCACCGACGAACACACCCCAATCAAAATAGGTCACGTTATAATGATCATTGAAAAGCAAACCGAAACCAGGTCTGAAGTCTGCCTGCAGTGTGAGCGGGAAATTAAACTTGTACTCCACACCACCGATAGCATTCACACCGAGTTTGCCATAGTAAGATTTATAGATTCCCCAACTACTTGAGTAAGTGGACCACGCATATCCGGCACTGAGGCCACCGCCGACCAGCCAGTGCAGACCGTCAACGTTTGTACCACGCTCATACATCAAATTAGGATTCACTTCGATAGTCATCGGAGTGGTCATGCCATGCCAAACATAGCTGGTACTCTTCTCATGGTACGTAGCAGGAGTCACCGTCCATTTGAAACCGGCATCCACACTCAAAGCCAGATGATCGGTAAAGAAAGTTTTGTAGGAGAAAGCCTCCATGTTACCTAATGTCACACCAACACTGTGACGATAGGGAGCCTATGCGTTAAGAGCCACAACAAGGCCCAACAACAATAATAAAGCACTCAATTTTTTCATAATTCCAGTATTTAATGTTATTGTTATTTTTTTGGCAAAAGTATTAAAAACAAAATTGCGAAATTGACGTTTACCCATAAATAAAAAACAGAATCTTGTTGATAAAAATACTACTTTTGTCCCCTGTTTTATGAAAAGAACCCTCTTGTATATTGCCTTTTGTCTGATGTGCTTTTCTGGCCATGGTCAGAAAGACAAAAGCATGGGGTTCCGTATATGGGAGGATTCGCTCATCCAACTTCGTGCGCAGGTGATGGACGAACCAGATGAAACCACCCGCTTGGCCCTGAACGAAGATTTCATGACCTTGCTGGAAGAGGTGTTGCAAATGCCCAATTCTTTCAAATTCGCTTGGGATTCCGTCAAAAACTTCTCTGTTTTAACCTCTCCCGACAATAATTTCAAGATTTTCACCTGGTATGTGGTAAAAAAAGACTATTCTGTCGAGAATTTCGGTTTTATCCAGGTGTATAATGAAGGAAGAAAAAAATATGTGCTGTTTCCTTTGTACGACAAACGAAGCACCCTTGACTACCCCAAAACCGTCATCGGCAACCACAACCGATGGTACGGGGCAGTCTATTACACCATCATCCCTCTCCGGTCAAAGGATTTTACCTACTACACGCTGTTAGGTTGGAACGGCAACGACATCTTCACCAACCAGAAGCTCATTGAGGTGCTTCATTTCAACAAGGAGACCGTGCCCGTATTCGGGGCGCGCATCTTCAAAAACTTTCCCGAGCGGGTGAGTCGCGTGATTTTCGAATACTCCAAAAATGCTGTGCTCCACCTCAACTACGAGCACCAGCAGTACGCCGTGAGCACCGGCAAGATGAACCCCAAGACTCGCCAGCCGGAATATCGTAGTGTGAACTGCCCGATGATTATCTTCGACGAGCTGATTCCGATGGAGGACAACATGCGGAACGTGCCCGCTTACATGGTGCCGGAATCCAGCCTGAATCAGGGTTTTATCGAAGACAACGGCAAATGGCTGTTCATGAAAAGCGTGCGCGGGTCCAATCCCGACAAGGTGAGACCCGACTACCAGCATAAAAACCGAAACTATTACAATCCAAACAAGACCAAATAATGGAAACTTCTTTATATCCGCTGAAATTCGAGCCCATACTGAAAGATAAAATCTGGGGTGGTACCCGGCTTAAAACCTTGTTATACAAAGAGATCAGCGACGCCAACTGCTGTGGCGAAAGCTGGGAAGTGTCGGGCCTCATGGGCGACGAGTCCATGATCATCAACGGCTTTTTGGCCGAGAATAACCTCAACGAGTTGCTGGAAATCTACATGACCGAACTGGTTGGTGAGAAAAACTACGAAAAATACGGACTGGGCTTCCCACTGCTGATCAAGTTCATCGATGCGCAGGACAACCTGTCGGTGCAAGTGCACCCTGACGATGAGCTGGCACAGCGCAAATACGGACAGAGCGGCAAGACGGAGATGTGGCACGTGATTGCTTCGGAGCCCGGGAGCGGCCTCTATGTGGGCTTCAACAAGACTGTCAGCAAAGCCCAGTTTGAGGAGGCCATAGCCAATGGCACCGTAGAAGATGTGCTGCAGTTCTATCCTGTACAACCTGGCGACACGTTCATGATTCCTGCCGGCACGGTACACGCCATCGGCAAGGGCGTGCTGCTGGCCGAAATCCAGCAACCCTCCGACATCACCTTCCGCGTGTTCGACTGGAACCGAGTGGACGACGAGGGCAACTCCCGCGAGCTGCACGTGCAAGAGGCCTTGGAGGCCATCGACTTCGACCACCAGACCGACAATTTCAAAGTGGAATACCAGCCGCAACTGAACAAGACGGTGCGCTTGGTGCGCTCCCAGTATTTCAATACGAGTTTGCTGGAGTTCGACCAGCCGCTGAGCAAATCCTTTGTGGAGATTGACTCTTTCGTCATTTACATGTGCCTGGACGGACAAATCCTGTTGGCATACGGCGACGAGCGCGAGCGGTTGGAGACGGGCGAGGTAGTGCTCATTCCCGCCGAGATGGAGGAAGTGCAGCTGCTCCCGGCCCGCAAATCCAAACTTCTGGAAGTTTATTGCTAATGGCCCCGTTTCATTTTAAGAAATTTTCACTTCAACATGATAACAGTACTTTGAAAATAAGTACTGATGCAGTATTATTGGCTGCACTCACAGATGTGGAAGAGGCGCAATCGGTGTTGGACATCGGCTGTGGCTGTGGTGTGATTGCCTTTTGTCTGGCGCAGCAATTGGCTCATACACAGATACATCCATTGATTTGCGGCATCGATCCTGACGAGGCTTCGGTATTGGAAGCGCGGCAAAACGCTGCCGCCTATCCACTGCTCCCCGCCAACGCATTCCGCTTCGTGCAGGGGCGTGTGCAGGACATGGCCGCCGCCGACCAGCCGCAACAATTCGACCTCATTGTCACCAACCCGCCCTTTTACGGCCATGACTTGAAGCCAGCGCAGGAAAAGAGGCTCCGGAGCAAGCACCGCGACCATCAGCTCCCCTTCGAGGAGTTATTGCAGAGTGTGTTAAAACTATTGAAAGAAGACGGTCGCTTTGCGCTGATCCTGCCTCCCGTGGAAGGCGCCCAGTTTCACACCTTGACGGAAGGCATCATGCACTGTCGCAAACGGGTGTACATCCAGCCCACCGCCAAGAAACCCGTCCATCGCGTAATCCAGGAATATGGCCACGCAGATGGCCCCTGCGTGGAACATCATCTGATCATCCGCAACGACCAAAACGAATATACGGAGGAATACCGAACCGCAACGAAACCGTATTTGTTGTAACCACCATTCCGCCGCAAAGCGGCGGAATCTCCAACGTTACCCCTGTTTCACTAGCTGCCCGCACGCCGCCGCGATGTCTTGCCCACGGCTCTGGCGCACATTCACCACCATGTTGCAACTCTTGAGGTAATCGATGAACTCCTCACGCTGATTGGGATAAGAACGGTGATAGAGGCCGCCTTCGGTCTCGTTGTACTCGATAATATTGATTTTCACAGGGAAAGGTCGGCAATAGCGGGCCAGCTTCTCAGCAGCTTGGCGCGTGTCGTTCACCTTGGACAACAACAGATATTCGAACGTGATGCGCGCGCCGGTTTTCTGGTGGTAATAGACCAAGGCGGCCTGCAAATCGTGGAGACTGTTGTGGTCTGTGACCGGCATGATAACCTGACGCACGGCGGGGTCAGCGCTGTGCAGGGAGATGGCCAACCCGCATGGGAAGTTGCGGTCGGCCAATGCTTTGATGCCCTTCACGATGCCGGCGGTGGAAAGCGTGATGCGCGTGGGCGACAACCCAAATCCATCCTTGGCGGTGAGCTTGTCGATGGCTGTCATCACGTTGTTGAAGTTCAACAGCGGCTCGCCCATGCCCATGAACACGATGTTGGAGATGCCATTGCCGTACAGCTCGCGCGCGCGGCGGTCCATAAGCACATACTCATCGACAATCTCGCTGTAGTGCATATTGCGGATGAAACCCATCGTGCCCGTGGCACAGAAGGTGCAACCCAACGGACAGCCTACCTGCGAGGAGATGCACGCCGTGACGCGCTCGCCGGAAGGAATGAGCACGCCCTCCACCAACTTGCCGTCGTGCAAACGGAAAGCAAACTTGGCAGTTTTGTCTTTGCTGTGTGCCTCTTGACCGATTACAGCTCGGTGAAAGGTGAAACTGGCGACCAACTGTTGCCGCAGGACAGCGGAGATGTTGGTCATCTCGTCAAAACAGCCGGCACCTTTTTGCCATAGCCACGACCAGATTTGTTTGGCACGGAACTTCTTTTCCCCGATAGATACCAAGAAATCCTCTAACTGTTCGATGGAAATGTTGCGAATATCTTCCATAATGAGAAAAAAAGGCTGCCCTGCGGCAGCCTTTACAGGGTTATGTTAAAAAACTTATTTTGCCAGTTTGTAAGTATCCATAGCCATCACCAATTCCTCGTTGGTGGTCACGGAAACCAATTTCACCTTGGAGTCAGGCGTGGAGATGATGCCGTCTTCGCCGGCATACTTCTGGTTAGCTTCTTTATCCAGCTTCGTGCCGAGGAATTCGAGACCTTCGCAGATGGCTTCGCGTTGGAACCAGGCATTCTCGCCAATACCGCCCGTGAAAAGGATGATGTCCACACCACCCATAGCGGCAGCGTAGGCACCGATATATTTCTTCACGCGGTAAGCGAACATGTTGAAGGCGTATGTGGAGCGCTCGTCACCGGCATCGCGGCCAGCACGGATGTCGCGCATATCGACGCTCTTGCCGGAGATACCCAACAAACCGCATTTCTTGTTGATGAAGGTGTTGAGTTGCTTGGTATCCATCTTCTCGGAATCCATGATGTAAAGCAGCGCACCGGCGTCAATGTCGCCACAACGGGTACCCATCATCAAACCCTCTACCGGAGTGAAACCCATGGAGTTGTCAATGGATTTGCCGTTCTTGATGGCGGTGATGGAAGCACCGTTGCCAAGGTGACAGCTCACAATCTTGCAGTTGTTGTAGTCGAGACCCACCATTTCAGCGGCTTTCGGGCCCACATATTTGTGGCTGGTGCCGTGGAAGCCATAGCGGCGGATTTTCTTCTCGGTGTAATATTCGTAAGGCAATGCGTACAAGAAAGCCTCGGGCGGCATGGTTTGATGGAAGGAGGTATCGAAGATGCCCACGTGTTTCACGTTGGGGAGCAATTTCTTCATCACATCGATGCCGAGCAGGGATGCCGGATTGTGCAGCGGGGCCAATTCGCAGAGTTTGGCAATTTCCTCGCGCTCTTTGTCGCCAATCACCATGCTCTGTTTGAAATATTCGCCGCCGTGTGCCACGCGATGGCCCACTGCATTGATCTCATCCAAGGATTTGATCACGCCATGTTGCGGATCCATCAAGGCTTCGAGCACTAACTTCACGCCCACCTCATGGTTGGCAATAGGAGTTTGTACATAATATTTTTCTTTACCGACCGGTTTGTGGGTAAACTCGCCCATCTCCAAACCTACACGTTCCACAAGACCTTTGGCCAACAATTCGGGTTGCGGTTCCATTTCCAACAATTGGTATTTGATGGAGGAACTGCCACAGTTTAAAACTAAAACTTTCATATTGGATTGATTATTAGATAATTTTAATACTGAAAAAATTTTTTATGCGGGGCAAATATACAAAAAATGCGGACAAGACAAGCTTAATCCGCATACAATATATATAATTCAACAACGTATTCTAGAAATAGAGGTCGCGCTCACCGGCCTTGATGCGCTCAATGCGCTTCAGCAGCTCGTCGCGGAACTTTTCATCCACATTCACGAGGTTGTTCTCGATGACCTTCCATCCTTTGGCGGCCACTTCGGGTGTGGCATAATCCACCAGATACTCGCTCAGCGTGAGAATGGCGTTGGGTGTACAATAGCGCTTGATGAAACCCGGCACACTGAACTCCATAAAGTGCTCGCCCGTGCGGCCCAAACGGTAGCACGCCGTGCAGAAGCTCGGGATGTAGTTACCATCCAACAGCTCCTCGATGATGTCGCCAAGATTACGGTCGTCGCCAATCTTGAACTGCTCACGGTGCAGGTTCTGATCCTCTACCTTGTCGCTGTTTTTCTCGGTCTCTTCGTGATGGTATTTGTAGTCGCCAATTTGCAGGTTGGTACCGCCGTCAATCTGGGAAATACCGTATTGGATAGCCTTGGCGCGGAACTCGGGCGTCTCGCGGGCGGTGAGAATCAAACCGGTGTAAGGCACAGCCAAACGGAAGATGGCGATGATTTTCTCAAAGGTGTCGTCATCCACGAAATATTTCTTGTCAATATCCAAACCGGAAGCATCCTTGATACGCGGGAAGGAGATAGTGTGCGGTCCCACGTTGAAGCAGGCTTCCAAGTGGTTGGTATGGCGAATCATGGCCATTACCTCAAAACGCCAGTCATAAAGGCCGAAAAGGATGCCGAGACCGTTGTCATCGATGCCGGCTTGTTGTGCGCGGTCCATGGAGGTGAGGCGCCACTCGAAATTGCCCTTGATGGTGTTGGCGGGATGATACCACGAATAAGCCTCTGGATGGTAGGTCTCTTGGAAAATCTGGTACGTGCCGATGCCGGCCTCTTTCACAATGCGGAAACCTTCCACATCCAGCGGGGCGGCGTTGATGTTGACACGGCGGATGGAGCCGTTGCCCTTCTTAACCGAGTAAGCCAGCTTGGTGGTGTGCGCGATGAACTCAGGTGAATATTTCGGAGACTCGCCATAAACGAGAATCAGTCGTTTCTGGCCATCATCTTCCAGAGCCTCGATGTTGCGCACGAACTCCTCATCGGTCAGCGTGGTACGCACCTGCTCGTGGTTGGAGGAACGGAAACCACAGTATTTGCAGTTGTTGACGCAATAGTTGCCCACATAGAGCGGCGCGAAAAGCACGATACGGTTGCCATAGACACGACGTTTGAGCTCGCGAGCACCCTCTTTGATTTCTTCCACCAAAGCAGGTTCTGTGGTGTTGATGAGCACGGCTGTCTCTTCAAGGGTCAATCGGTTCTTGTCCAGCGATTTTTGGATGATTTCGCGCACGCGTTCCGGTGTGCTTTTCGTGTTGTTAATGAAATCCCATAATTCATCAGCATCGATGAAGGGTTTCCCTATTTCGTCGGGAATTCTACATTTTTCAGGGTGAAATTGCATATTGTTGTGGTTTTAATTATTTGATTTTTTATTGATTATTGGCATTTTTTTCTGTAGAGACGCGCCATGGCACGTCTCTACGATGAACGTGCGATAACGTATCACGCGGATTTCGTCACCACGGCCTTGGCCTCGATGTTGTCAATGCGCCCCAATTTTCCGGACAGGGCGTTGATTTCGTTGGTGTCGCCTTCGACAATGAGGGATATGACCGAGACATTGCTGTCGCGGAACGGCAGACCCTGTCGGGCCAGAATGATGTCGGAATATTGGGAAATCACCGCGTTCACCTGCGGTGCCACGGCGCGGTCCTTGACCAGCACCGTAACGGTTCCAATTCTCTTTTCCATCAGTGCAACTTTTGGATTAGGTGATTGATTGAATTACGGCTGCAAAGATAAGAAAAAAGATTAGAGTTTAGAGATGAGAGATTAGAGATTTTTAAAAGGTAAGATTTCTTCGGGCTTTTTGATGATAATGTCCGCTTTCGCCTCCTCCAGTTCGCTGAGCGGGCGGTAGCCCCAGAGCACGCCCACGGCTTTCAGGCCTGCACCGTGCGCAGTGTCCATGTCCACCGCCGTGTCGCCGAAATAGAGCGTCTCTTCTTTAGAGCAACCCGTGGCTGCCAAAATGTCGTACACCACCTGCGGATCAGGCTTCACAGGCACGCCGGCACGTTGCCCGAACAGCGCATCCCAATGTACTGTGGGGAAGAAATTGGCCATCAACGGGGCCAATGCACTGTGCACTTTGTTAGTGGCCACAGCTAATTTAACACCTTGATTTTGAAATTGTTCCAATACTTCTGTCAACCCCTCATACACCGTAGTCTTGTCGTGCATGTGGATGGTGTAGTATTCCAAAAATTCATTCAAACAGGTTTTGAAGGTCTTTTCGTCGCGGTGCTCTTCGGGCAATATACGCATGATGAGCGTGGGCATTCCGTTGCCCACAAAATAACGGTAGGCATCCACCGGATGTGTGGGGAAATGATGCTGTGCTAAAACATGATTGGCGGCGTCGGCAAGGTCTTCCAAGGTGTTGAGCAGCGTGCCGTCCAAGTCGAAAATGCAGAGTTTGATCATCTTTTAGAATACAAACGGTGAATCAAAATCCTTCAAATACGGGCCTTTCGTATCTTTCTCCGAGGTCAGAGGATGCTCCACTTGCCAGTCGATGTTCAGATCGGGGTCGTCGAAGCGGATGCTGCCTTCGGAGGCCTTGTTGTAGAAATTGGAGCACTTGTAGAAGAAGACGGTATTATCTTCCAAAGCAGAAAAGCCGTGTGCAAAGCCTGCGGGAATGTAGAACTGGCGGAAGTTGTCGGCGGTGAGCAACACGGAGAAATATTGTCCGTATGTGGGACTGCCCTTGCGGATGTCCACTGCAAAGTCAAGGGCTGCGCCTTGCAGAATGCGCACCAACTTGGCCTGTGCAAAAGGCGGCTTCTGGAAATGCAACCCACGCACCACGCCCTTCTGCGAGCACGACTGGTTGTCCTGCACCCAATGCTCGTGGATGCCGATTTCTTCCAATCGTTTTTCATTGTAGCTTTCAAAAAAATAGCCTCGAGCGTCCTTGAAAACGTCAGGTTCAATCACTATAAGGCCAGGAATGGGGGTGGGG
>JBGURP010000013.1:0-7544 GCA_045132055.1 Bacteroidales bacterium | reverse complement strand
TTACAAAAAGGCTAAAAAAGAGGAAGTGAGAGCGCAAATCAACGAGATAGTCCCTCAAAAGTCGGCCATCAGCCACGATGACCTGGTCATCTATGAGCTGGATGAGAAAGACGGCAGCATTCACAAGTTGGATACTTACAAAGGAATCCCTTCGAGTAAGAATTACTTGAACAGCGAACTATCAGAGAAAAACGAATTGTACGCACAACTGTTAGACATTGAGGATTTATGCCAGTAGATTTTTTCACACAAGGACAAAAAAGCAATTCTGACAAGGAATTGTTTGGCATTTGTGATGGTACTACAATCGGCAAAAAAGCGCCGGCGTACATTAACGATTCCGATCCGGACAAATGGATTGCGGAAGTTCACAATCAAAGCAAAAAGAGCATTGATTTTTTTGCGATAGATTGCTGTATAAAATGGTCGTTGCCCAACGGGAACCAGGCCAAAGCATGTGATGGGATGTTGGTGTACAACAAAAGGTACAATGTCATTTTTGTTGAATTGAAGGACAAGAATCCGAGGTATAAGAACGTAAACAAAAATCCGAAGAAAAAGGATTGGGTAGAAGAGGCTATAGAACAGTTGAAAAGTACTATTGAATTTTTCCGAAGCAATCATATTATCGATGGCACTTCTCTGAAGGCCTATGCTTCCAACAAGCAGGCTATATTTGACGAAGGATGGGAAGATTACATGGAAAAGTTTAAAGTCGAAACCGGAGTAACCCTTCGTGTTACCAGAGAGATAGAAATTCAATAACATCAAAACATATCCCTGTAATTGTTCATTGTAAATTGTTAATTGACCATGTCCGAATACACCAACGTTGAGCACCCCTTCCTTGAAAAGCTTCGGGAGATTGGCTGGCAAGTGATTGACAAAGGCAGCAGCGGCATTCCGCAAGACCCAGCCGAGAGTATGCGCACGTCGTTCAGCGAGGTGGTGCTCAAAGAGGAGTTTTTCAAGAAGTTGGGCGAACTCAACCCGTGGATTACCGACGAGCAGAAGGAATATTGCTATGCCAAAATTACCGAAATCGACAAGCCGCTCACCGATGCCAACCGCGAGATTCACAATATGCTGTTGGAAGGCATCCACCTGCTCACCAAGAACGAGCAGACGGGCGAGGACAACCCCACCGCTAAAATCATCAACTTCGACAATTACAAGAAGAATTCGTTCATTGCCATCAACCAGTTCCGCATCGATACCCACAATACCAAACCCTTCATCATCCCCGACATCGTCTGTTTTGTGAACGGATTGCCGCTCATCGTGGTGGAGTGCAAGGACGAGAATGTCTCGGAGCCGATGAGCGAAGCCTACGACCAGATAAAACGCTACGCCAACCAGCGTGTCATCGACGACCCTTTTGCCGACGGCATATCAGAAGGTTGCGAGCGGCTGTTCCATACCAACCTGTTCAGCGTCATCACCCGTGGCGTGGAAGCTCGTTGCGGCACCATTTCCGCCGATTTCGATTTTTATCTCAACTGGAAGGACATCTTTCCCGAAGAGTATGCCGAAGGCACCAACATCAATCCCGCCGAACGGCAGGAAATCCTTATCAAAGGTATGTTCAACCACGAGATTCTGATTGACATCTACCGCAACTTCACGCTCTTTATGCAGAAAGGCGACAACACAGTGAAAATCATCTGCCGCTATCAGCAATACCGCGCCGTGGGCAAGATGATTCGCCGCCTGCAGAGCGGCACCGACTGGCGCAGTCGTAGCGGTGTCATCTGGCACACGCAGGGCAGCGGCAAGTCGCTCACAATGGTGTTTCTGGTCAAGAAGATGCGCCGCATTGCCGACCTTCGCGACTACCGCATACTGATGGTGGTTGACCGTCACGACCTTGAAGACCAACTAGCCGAAACCGCCGAATACACAGGCGAACTGCGCCACGACCCGCATACGAAGAAGGTGCAGAACATTGTGGAGAACCGTCAGGCGCTGGTGAAACTCGAAGGCGACACCGCCGACCTTAACTTGGTGATGATTCACAAGTTTGGCGAAAACAAGGAGTATTCCCTCGAATCGTTGATCAAGGCGGGCATTGTGCCGCAATACGAGACTTTTCCTGTCATCAATGACAGCCCCAAGATATTGGTACTCATCGACGAGGCGCATCGCTCGCAGGGCGGTGAGATGGGCGACAACCTCTTCCAGGCTTTCCCCAATGCGGCGCGTATCGGATTCACCGGCACACCGCTCATCACGCCTCGCCGCAAGGCCACCACGTGCGAACGCTTTGGCCAGCAGGCTGGCGACTTCATCGACACTTACAAGATGAACAATGCCGTGAAAGACCACGCCACCGTGGACATCAAGTACATCGGGCGCAAAAGTGATGACAACATTCCCCATAAAGAAGAATTCGATTACGCTTTCGAGGAGACTTTCAAAAACCGCACCCAAGAGGAGCGCATTGAGATTCAGAAGCGTTACGGCACCATGATCGCCTATTTGGAAAGCCAAGACCGTGTGATGAAAAACGCCCGTGACATTCTGGAGCATTACGTTTCAGAGATTCTTCCAAACGGTTTCAAGGCGCAAGTGGTGGGGGCTTCCATTATGGCGGCAGTCCGATACAAAAGAGCCCTTGAAATGCTCATTCCTGAGTTTATCCAAAGAGAAGAGCAGAAGCCGGACGAGGAACGCGACGATGTCATGCTGCAACGTCTGAAAATGTTGAAGGTGCGGGCTGTGGTGTCCAGCAGCGGCAACAATGAGGCAGCCATCATCAGAACCGCCAGAATCGAAGCCGACAATGATGATGCCGTCACCAATTTCAAGAAAGAATTCGATGTCGAGAATCCGCTATCAGGCATCGGCATCCTTTGTGTGTGCGACCGTCTGCTGACTGGTTTCGACGCTCCAGTTGAACAGGTGATGTATCTTGACAAGAATCTGGCGGAACACAATCTGATGCAGGCTATCGCCCGTGTGAACCGCACCAAGAAAGGCAAGACGCACGGCTTGGTGGTGGATTATTTCGGTGTTACCAAGAATCTGCACAAGGCGTTGGGTATCTACAGTGCCGAAGAGGAGCGCGCCGCATCGGAGGATTTGAGAGATTTCGAGACCTACTTCTCTGCCATCGAAAAAGAAATTCCAGAGTTGGAATTACGTTACAACAAAATCGTTCAACGCTTTGAGGATGAAGGCGTTGCCGATATCAAGGATTTCCTTGAACAACGTACCAGCAGAGAACAGGAAAAAGCGATTTGCGAAAAGATTGTCGCCGTGGCCGAAAGCATCAAGTTCCGTTCCGAGTTGGACGCTTTGTTCCGATTGTTCTTCGACATCTTCGACCTGCTTTTCAACGAACCGAGTACGCGCAGCAATTATTATGTTCCTGCCAAGCGCATGGCCTATATTGTCGCCCTTATTAAATGGCATTACAAGGACGAAACGCTTGACCTCAAATGGGCGAGCGAGAAAGTGCGCCGCCTGCTCGACAAGTACTTGAAGTCTGACGGAGTTCGTGAGACTGTGCCGGAAGTGGACATTCTGTCGGATGATTTCCCGAAGATTGTCAACGATATGTACAACACTCCGCAGACCAAGGCATCTGCCATGGAGCATCAAATCCGCGAGCGCATCATCATCAAGTTGGGCGAAGGCAAGAATACCGCCCTTTACCAGAAGTTCAAGGACCGAATGGACAATATCCTCACCATTTACGATGGTAATTGGGCGGAGATGATCAGCGAGCTGGAACGCCTCCGTCAGGAGATGGCGCACCCGCGTCCGGCAGTGGTTTCGGAGGAAAAAGAACCGTTCTACGACAAACTCTGCCAGTGCGTCGGATTGGATTTTGAAGAAAAACACGACAACATCGTTGCCCTCACTGACAATGTTATGACCCTGATATTTGAAGCCATGTCAATCCCCAACATTTGGACCAAACCGACCAATGTGAACGAATTGCGCGGCAAGATAGGGACTGTACTCCGTTTCTCGGGAGTTCCAGAACTGAAGCAAAACAGCGAATCAATTGTCACAGAATTGATTAAGCTGGCAAAAAGCAACGAAAGCGTGTTAAGAAAAAATATGTAGTTGGTATTCAATTTTTATGTATTTTTGCCATCCGATTCCGAAATTACATAAAAATGAAAATGGATTATATCAACAGAAAAATAGAACAGGTGGTTCGAGAAGCATCTAACTACTACTCTGTTATATCGGTCACGGGGCCGAGGCAATCGGGAAAAAGCACGCTGTTGAAGCATCTTTTCCCTGATTATAAAGAATTCAGCATGAAGGATGTGCATATCCGTGATTATGCCATGAATGATCCAGTGGCGTTTCTCCAGCAAACCACTGACGGCATGTTTATTGACGAAGTGCAAAAGGCCCCTGTTCTGATGGAATATATACAAGGTATCGTGGATCATCATCCAGAGAGGCGCTTTCTGTTGACAGGCAGTTCCAACTTCGAGATGATACGCGACCTTTCGGAGTCGCTGGCCGGCAGGGCGGGGGTGTTCGAACTCATGCCGATGTCGCTGTCGGAAACAGTGGCCCAACGAACCGAGCGAGACCTCTCCCAGCAAATCTTTGAAGGGCTTTACCCTGCGGTGATTGCCGGCAAGAATACGGCAAAATTCTTCTATCCATCATACGTCAAAACCTATCTGGAAAAGGATGTCAGGGATTTGCTGAATGTCCAAAACCAGATGCAGTTTTTGCGTTTCATAAAATTGTGTGCCGCCCGCATCGGCTCTTTGTTCAATGCTTCGGAATTGGCAGCGGAGGTTGGAGTGGATTCCAAAACCATCAGCCGCTGGCTTTCGGTATTGCAGGCGTCTTATCTGGTCACGTTGCTGCCGCCTTATTACGAAAACATCTCCAAAAGGTTGGTCAAAAGTCCGAAACTTTACTTCAACGACACGGGATTGGCATGTTATCTGTTGGATATTGAGTCGCCCAGACAGCTTGAAAGGGACAAGATGCGAGGACCTCTGTTTGAAAATATGGTGGTGATGGAAATGATGAAACATCGCTATAATCAGGGAAAAGACGGCGGTGTGTTCTTTTATCGCGACTCCAATCAGAACGAGGTGGATGTTTTGTTGAAGCAGGAGGGCGAAATCACGGCCGTAGAGGTGAAGTCGTCAATGACGTATCATCCATCCTTTGAGAAAACTTTACGGCAACTGCAAGACTGGATTAAAACACCGGTAACGAAAAGGGCGGTTGTTTACGCTGGAGAATTTGAAAACAATAGTTCAGATGTTAAACTGCTGAATTATAATAGTTTGAAAGAGTTATTCTAAAACGATTCTTCATTTTTCAATAATGAAAATAGGGGATATAGATATTGAGATTAAACGCTCGAAGCGGAGCAAAACCATCACGGTGAACATCGAACGTGACGGCAGTGTGAACGCTGTCGCGCCCTTTGACTGTCCTGATGAGACTATCTACAAAGAGCTATTGGCACGAGAGTATTTGATTTGCAAGCGGATAGCGAACCGCAAGGCCGTGACCAAAGCCCACATCAACCGGGAGTTCGTCAACGGACAGTCGTTTTTGTTTATGGGGAAGTCGTACAATCTGATGATTTCCCAAACGGCCAAAAAAGCATTGGAGATTGTTGATGACAAGTTCGTACTAAGCGAGAAATATCTGCCGAAGGCCAGGGAAACCTTCATCAAATTCTACAAAAGACAGGGGTTGCCCTATATCAAAGAACGAGTTGCCTATTTCTCGGAAATGGTCGGACGAGAGCCTGCATCGGTTAAAATCATGGAATTGGGAGCGCATTGGGCATCCTGCACGCCCAGTCACAACATCAACTTCCATTGGAAGTGCATCATGGCCAAACCAATGATCATTGACTATCTGATTGTTCATGAGTTAACACATTTGAAATATCCGCAGCACACCCGTCAGTTTTGGGATGCGGTTTTCTCCGTGATGCCCAACTACAAGGAGTGCGAGGAATGGCTGCACGATTTCGGGGTGACGTTGAGTTTGGAGTAGTTTTCTTTACTCTATCGGGTCAGGGCAGACATTGCGTCGTTGGCACTGGGCGCACTCGCTGCCGCGCCACACCTTGTCGAACTCCTTGATGGCGGCTTTTACGATATCGGGCTCGTCGGTGAGGATGCCAGCCTCGAAGTTGCGGCGGCGGGGCGACTTCATGCCCATGCCCGCGCCCGTGAGGTTCGCGCTGCCCACGTAGCAGACGGTCTGGTCGATGACGATGATCTTGAAATGGACGCGCGGGCACATTACTCGTTCCAGCAGTTTGGAGAGCCGCGGGTAGCGGTCGAAGTCGGCGCGGAAGTTCGGCCCGGGCTCCTTGGCGTGGATAAGCCGCACCTCCACGCCCTTTCCGAGCATCTCGGCCAGCACCCCAAGGAATGGTTTCTCGGTTTTCCCTTGCAGCACGTACAGGTCTTTGATGTCGGCGGTGCCGATCCACAGTGAATGCTTGGCCTTCATAGCGAGGTCAAGGACGGAGGAGTAGTGAGCGGAGTCGGAGATAAGGGTGGTGGGCATGGAGATTAGGTTTTAAATGCGGCAAAAATAGTACATTTCCCGTTTGTTTTACCAAAATCCGAGAGAATATATTTTGGTAACGATATAGAAGTTGACCCATTGTTTGCACTACTGTGCGAACACCCTATAATTCCCCTTCTATTTTAGAAGGGATAGCCGCAGGCTGGGGTAGTAATATAAAGAATCTGAATACCTTAGAAAAACAGGGAATAAAAAACATATTAACTACCCCGCCCTTCGGGCACCCCTTCTGGATTCAGAAGGGGAGTTAGATCTTCGCGACACTGCTGTGCCGCAATCATTATTTGCAAAGGAAAATAAGTTTCAAGGTTTCAATAGGTCAACAACTATATCATTGTCTTCAATAATAGATTTATTTTGTAAAATATTTCGAAAATAAGAATTGAATTTTAACAATTTAATTCTTTAATTGTTAAAGGATTGGCGATAAGTGTTTGATTGTCAATATTTAATAAAAATATGCAAAGGCCTTGACAAAATCGGCTAGTTGTTGTATGTTTGCCACAATTATGAATTTCAAAACTTTTACCGCTATGACAAACATTTTAGAAGTTGAGAACAAGATTATCGCCCTGCGGGATCAACAAGTGATTCTGGATTCCGATGTTGCAGAATTGTATGGGGTAGAAACCAAGCGCATCAACGAGGCTGTCAGTAACAATCCTGAAAAATTTCCGGAAGGATATATTTTACAGCTTGATAATCGGGAACTTATGAATTTGCGGTCGAAAATTTCGACCACAAAATTTCAGAAGACGCGACAACTTCCCAAAGCTTTTACCGAAAAAGGCCTCTATATGCTCGCCACTATTTTGAAAAGCCCGAGAGCTGTAGAAACCACCATTGCCATTGTGGAGGCATACGCGAAGTTGAAGGAACTGTCTCGGGTGATGACGGAAATTCCGCAGCAGGAGGAGAACTCGTTGGAGCAGAAAACTTTGCTTCAGCGTGGTGGCCAGTTGGTGGAGGATCTGCTAACAGATGTGTTGCCGGTCCAG
>JBGURP010000012.1:0-158501 GCA_045132055.1 Bacteroidales bacterium | reverse complement strand
CAGAGAAGTTAAGCCCGGCCGCGCCGATGGTACTGCCCTGACAGGTGGGAGAGTAGGTCGTCGCCCAATACCACAGAGCCCCTTGGATTTCCGAGGGGCTTTTTTTTGCCTTTACGGCAGCAATAATGTATCATTTGTTGGAAACATCAAATTGCTGATGCTGAAACCTAACGGATTCAATCCATTATCCTGAAGTGTAAACCAGGTCACTTTCCGCTGCTTGTTGCAGGAGAAGACCATTTTCGTCCTTAACTGCGCTGAATCCGTTTGGGCATTTTTCCCGTATAACAGAACAAAATCTTTGGTGGGAGAATAGTAAAAAATGTCTGCCGTGTCTGCTGTGGACAGGAAAATATTGCCAGTATCTAGTCGCGAAATATGCGAGAAAACCATCATCAACTCGCCATATTTCTGACTTTCTGAGGCCTGGATGAAATAGATGGGCACATCGGGATATTTGGCTGCCTTGTACAGCAGTTCTTCTGGCGTCTGGGCAAAATGGAATTGTTTTTGTTTAGCGCATTTCATCAGGAATTTTTCTAAATCATCTGTCTCGCCACAGATGCTGTAACCATGTTCAGAGATATGCAGCAACTGTTCGTCGTAGATCAATGAATTTTCCGGAATCTTGTTAAAACCACCCCTATTTTGCATCAGCCGCAGCATGGTTACCCGGTTCTGGCTTTTTTTCCATGCCCTGCCCAAATGGTCATAGGTGTAGTAGTTGAAGACAGAGAAACAGAAGAGCGTTATACACCATAATACGCAGATGATCTTTTGCAAAACAGGGTGACGGAAAATCTTCAAACTGGCCACCACGACTAATGCAATCGCCAACATGATGCCAAAGTAAGAGAAGAATGAAGTGACATATACCATTATCCATTCAGCCCACTGGGAGTTGTATTTTTCAGTGATGGCGATTAATACGTTGGCAGACAGCGCATAGATGAGGGCGGTGAAAAATCCAATAATAATAGCCTTCCAGGAAATCCTGTCAAAATCGGATTTTTTAAGCAGAAACCATAAAATCGTACACTGTACCAAAGCGTTGATATAGGCTATGGCAGGGGCGTGCGTGATGATAAACCAGACGGTATTCTTGTGGCCGCAGATTAACTGGGAGTTCTCCACAATCAGCGTCTTGGTCTCTCCATAATTGTATATTTTTCCAGGAATGTTGTAGAATGTGAGTTTGCCTATCACATTGAAGAAATTGGCCACATTGATGTCTGAAGCGACAGTTGCGCCAATATACAGTGAGGTAATCCCTGCTATATGAACCAGATAGTATCGATATCCCAAATAACAAGCCATATATAGGATAAGAGCTGCGGCGTACGGAAGAAATTCCTGGTAAAAGGATTTACTTTTCCATAATGCTGCAAACCCTGATTTTTTCCAATTGCGAATGAAAAGATAGCAAAGGAACAGCAAGGCGAAGACAAGAAAGTTTTCATAGAACAGAAAAGAGATGAAAAATAGTGAAGCGCTGAGCAAAACACGCCAATATCCCTTTTTTTCTGTATAGTTGAGGAATGATAATATACCACAGATGAAAATAATGATGCAGAAGGGGAAGTAGAAAGGATAGGCGGTGGGAGGATTAAACCCTGTATAATAGCCCATATTGGTGTTGAATATGAGCAACAGGAGTGTCAGTCCACCCAGCCTGTAGGATTTGAAAATACGGTATATCAGATAGGAAAATGAAACATAACAGAGAATCAGGGTTGAGTACTGGACAAATTTTGTCCAACCGAAACTATCTACAAGATAAGGAATGTAATAGAAAAAGCGAGTGATGAGAAAGTAAAAACGTCCTGCCTCCTGTGCGCATGCTGCCGCGTCGGATTTCCAGTGTTCCCAATTGGTTTGGGCGGTGTTGTAGTATTGGAAATCATCCGCATTGGTAAACCCTACCTGGAAAAAAGGCAGTAGTGTGAGTATTGCGGTGACAGTGTAGGCCAGAATCCAGAGAAATTTTTCTCGTTTACTCATGAGGCAGAATTTCTTGTATGATGTATTGCGGTCTCTGTTTCACTTCATCGAAAATGAATCCGATATAATAGCCGATGACACCCGTTACGAAAAGCTGGATGCCAGCGAAGGCAGACAGGAAAATAATCAGGGTGGTATAGCCCGACACGGGGGTGTCCACAATCCACATGACAATGGAATAGATGATGAGGATGATGCTCAGTAACACGAACAGCAAGCCGGAGTAGATGCCGATTTTCAGCGGAGTTTTGGAGAAGGATGCGATGGCGGAAAACGACAGTTTCATCAGTCGCCAGAAGGAATATTTGCTGGCTCCGGCGGCCCGTTGTGGGGCGTCGTAGGTCAGCGAGTCCTTCACGAATCCGACCGTCTGGATGATGCCGCGCAGGAAGCGTGTGCGTTCACGGTAGTCGCTTCGGAGCACCTGTATGACACGTTGCGAAATCAGGAAGAAATCGGATGCGCCGGCTTGCAACTTGGCATCCGACATCTTGTTGATGAGCTTGTAGAACAACTTGGACCCGATATGTTTGTACCAGCCTCCGTCGGCGCGCTCGGTGCGCATCATGGTGACCACATCCTTGCCCTGTCGCCAGAGTTCCAGCATTTGGGGTAGCATCGCAGGCGGGTGTTGCAGATCACTGTCCATGCAGATGGCGGCCTCCCCTTTGCAATGGTCAATGCCGGCCAACATGGCGGCCTCATGCCCGAAGTTGCGTGAGAAGTGGATGACCCGCACGCGGGAATCCTGTTCCATCAATCGCTGCAGCACCTGCCAGCTGTTGTCGCGGCTGCCGTCATTGACAAAGAGAATCTCAAAATCAGCAGTGTCTGCCAAATGGTCGAGGATAGCCGACAATTCCTGATGAAAAAGCGGCAGGACGGCTTCTTCGTTATACACGGATACAATGATGGAGACCAAAGGATTCATTATGTTTGCTTATTAATGTAGTGTATAATCGGGTTTGCAGCCGCAAAGATAGTAAAATTACAGTTTAAGATTAACCTAAAGTCTGTGCATTGGCCGCCAAAAAAGCGGTACAATCTTCGAAGGTCTTGAAGGTATGCTCTTCGGGTACGAGCTCCGGAATCAGTTTCATTTTGGTGAGCATATACATGGGCTGCGGCTGGATGATGGTCATCAGGACCATGGCTCCGTTGGCCTGTATCTCCTTGATAGCCGTCTCCATGGCGTACAATCCGGATTGGTCCATGAAACTGACTAATCGCATACGGATAATCACGATTTTGGCGTCTTTGGGCACATCGTCCATCACGGATTGGAACTTGGTGATGGTACCAAAGAAAATGGGACCGTTCAAACGCTGGATATAGATGCGGTGTTTCATCTCCTCCGGGATGCCGCCCTCATCGCTCCAGGGACTCTCCTTGTCGAAGTTGGTCATCTCGCTGGAGCTGTAGCCGCCCTCTACGAGGTCGCTGGCGCGCTTCATGAAGAGCACACAGGCGATGACCATACCGATGCCCACGGCTGTGAGCAAATCTACAAACACCGTCAACAGGAACACGATAATCAAAACCACGGCATCTGCTCTCGGAATCTTGAGCAGGTCTTTGAAGCCTTTGAAATCGATGATGCCCCAACCCACGGTAATCAAGATGCCGGCCAAGACGGAAAGTGGCACGAAACGCACTAAGCTGCCCAGACCGAGCAGGACGGCGAACAGGAACATGGAATGTACCATGCCACTGATTTGGGTGCGTCCGCCGCTTTTCACATTCACCACCGTGCGCATGGTCGCGCCCGCGCCCGCAATACCGCAGAACAAGCCGCTGATGATGTTGCCAATACCTTGTCCTACAAGTTCTTTGTTGCTATTGTGGTGTGTTTTGGTAATGTTGTCGGCCACTACGGAGGTGAGCAGGGTGTCAATGGAACCCAAGCCCGCCAGGGTAAGACCAGGAATAATGGAGGCTTTCAAAATAGGTCCCCATTGCAGGTCAGCCAGTGAGATGCCCTCTTTGGCGAAGAATGGCATAGGGAACCCGGACGGAATCGCACCAATGAGCAGTTTTTCATCCATGTTGAGGAAGAGCGAAATAACGGTCATCACTACCAAAGCCACCAATGTGGCGGGAATCTTCTTGGTGATGAGCGGAAACAGGCAGATGATGGCGATGGTGCCCAAACCCAGTATCAGTGCGGTGAGCGACACGCCGCCAGCCACGCGCTGGGGCAGTTGCAGAATCATATCCACCACCAAAACCGGCGATTTTAATCCGATGAGCGGGTATAGCTGTTGCAAGATGATAATCACGCCGATACCGCTCATAAAGCCGGAGAGCACGGGGTAGGGAATGTAGCGCACGTATTTGCCAATCTTCAAAATGCCGAACAGAATCTGGAACGCGCCGCAGAAGAGTCCGGCCAGCGACATGCTGATGAGCACGGCGCCTAGTGACTGACTGGAGGCCCACACACCGCTCACCAGCGCCGCCGTGATGACAGTCATGGGGCCGGTGGGACCGCTAATTTGGGAGTGTGTGCCGCCGAAAAGGGAGGCGAAGAAGCCCAGTAGGGCCGCGCCCACGAGGCCGGCCAGCGCGCCCATGGAGCTTGCGGCAGGATGGTCAATGCCGCCGAAGGCCTGAATACCGAATGCTAATGCCAAAGGCAGGGCCACGATGCCGGCAGTGACGCCGCCGAAAATGTCGCCCTTCAGGTTTTGGGTAGAGATGAATGCCATACGTATAGGTATTTAGAGATTATTTTTTCACTACTTTCTGGTTATATGTTTTGCCGTTTTTATCTGTTATCCGTACCATGTAAATACCTGATGACCAATCGGATGTGTTGATGATTATCTCGGTATTTTGTTCGGAAGTGTTGAAAATCAGCTTGCCGGTCAGGTCGAAAATTTCCACATTGCGGGTTGATTGCGGACAGCTGATCACAAATTGGCGATTGCATGGGTTGGGGTAGAGGGCGATGGTGTTGGAGGTAATGAAATCTTCCACACCCACGCTTTGCACAGTGAAGTGGTGCGGGTCGGCGGGGCCAATGTAGGGGTGACGCTCTCTGCGACCGGAGTTGTCCTTGGCGAAGATGTAATAATCCACTTCATCGTTGGCGTGTAGGTTGGGAAAGGAGGCTTCGTAGGTGCTTCCACCAGCCGATTGCAACGTAGTGGTTTGCCAAATGCCATCATTGATGCGATAATAGACCAACAGGGAGTCGCTGACCAAAGGCTGGCCGCTCAAAGCCTTGATTTCGGCTTGCAGGGTAGTGGTGGACGGCAAGTCCAGGGTTCCCAGCAACGGGTAGTGTTTGATGTAGAGCATACCCGGGTCTGCCAACTCGTGTGTGCGGCAGTGCAGCGCATCTGTGTTTTCCCAGGGAGAGGAAAAACTGTTGTTAGAAATCGGCACAATTGTGTAGCCGGGCATAGCTTGCTGATAGGTTTCAATGGCGGCGTTGTCCCACTGAGTGCCTGCCACGGGCACAAATACGTGGTCGTTCAGGATCAACGAATTGGTGAATGGGGTGGTTTTATTCCGTCCGGGCGTATAAACACGGTAAACCTGATAATGATTGCCCCATGGGGTCAGCGCATTGGCAAAAGTATTGGCTACTGCCTCATAGTCGTTGTAACGGGAGTCGGAGGTGGGCACCTGCCCGATGAGCACTTTATCCACATCCAGAAACTTGCCCCAGCAGTCAATATGCTCAATGTAGTCAGCCAATGGATCATCCAAAAGCATGTAGTTGTTGATACCCAAGTAGTTGTTGGCTATAGATTGGATGGAAGAGGCAGTTTGGTTGGAATTCTCGGAGAGGACCAGTGTGGTGGAGGCAGCGGTGCCGTAGCCGTCCGCCATATAGTTTCCGCCAGTGTGCTTTATTGGCATTTCGTAGCGGTTCATTTGCATCAAATTGGCAATCTCTACCATAGCAGCATCATCATTGGGGCGTGTGGGACGGTTGTAGGTGAAATCCACCACGCCGATTTCATCGTTGCCATCCAGGATGAACCATGGGCCGTAGTCACGGGTCCAGTAGCTGTCATGGTTGACAACCCAACAGGAGACATTGTCCATGTTGACGCCGCTGGCGGCAAAATATGTCTTGGCCGTATTGCTGTCGGAGGCTGTATTGACGAGTACTTGGACGTGTGTGACGAACGAGAGCTCGCTCACGAGATTCACGGGGATGCCAAGCGGGTAGGAAATCATCACGCCACCCATGGGTTGGAATTCGGCGATGGCGCTCACGGGGCCTGCCGGCGGAGTAGTAAAATTGGTGTTGCAGTCCCACGTTTTCAACAATTCCTGCTCTTCGGCCGTAGCGCGGTAGGAAAAAGTTTGCTTTGCGTAATGCTCAGATTGGGCGTAAGTGGTGAATGAGATGATTCCGAAAAAAAAGTAAACAATCAGTTTTTTCATATAGAATATAGTTGAGGCTGCAAAAGTAGTAAAAAAATGTGGAGTTTTTTTGTATTTTTGCCGCCGATTTGGTCACCCGACGAGGGAGCCAAGAGGGAAGCCGGTGAGAGTCCGGCGCAGTCCCGCTGCTGTAAGCTCATTGAGTTGAAGCCCAATATGTTATGTCACTGTGCGACGCCATAGCCGTATGGGAAGACAGGGCCGAAACGAGCAAGCCAGAAGACCTGCCAAATCATCATAATATCGGTAATGCTTTCGAGGAGAGGCAACCTGACCATAGAACTTTGCACCTTTTCGTTGTAACGTACAGCGTCTTGGCGTGTGTTTTATGATTTTCCCCCCTTCCTTGTTTGTTTTACCGATACTGCGAATTGGAGATCACCTATTATCAACAATTTAAAAGTATCAAACTATGGTAAAAAAATTATTGACTTTATTCTTGGGGCTGGCGTTAGCCTTTAATGCATCAGCCCAATTGGTTACCATCGACCCGAGTGATGTGCAGTTTTGGACGGGTAGTGGTAGCAACAGCACCGTCGTCGCCATTGGCTGGGATGATGACATGGCTTCTTACACGCCCACCGTTGTCATCTGGGGTGTGCGATGGGAAGGAAGCATCTATCTGATCAATGCTCTGGACACTATCGCAGCATACGATACGCGTTTCTTGTACACGATGGGTAGTAGCGGATTTCTCCAGACTTTAACCTACAACGATCCGGATAACGGCATCGTGTTGACTCCGTCAATGCAGTATAATTGCAATAGCTACGGAGGAGCGTATGGCTCGACCACGCTCAATAGCACTCATTTGAGGATTTCAGAATCGACTTGCAGCAACTACACCTTCACCGGCATTACCAATATCATTTATGCCTCCGATCCTAACATTGTCTTATCTTGCGCCAAACCGCAGGCCGTCACAGTGACTGACCTCACCTCTACCACCGCCACGGTGAATATCACGGATACCACATTTGTAAACAACTATACTATAAAGCTCTTCGAGAACGACTCGCTGATAGACAGCCTTGTTATTTACACTCAAACCATTTCCTACACCACTCTTACTGACAACACCGCATACACGGTGAAGGTATTCTCCAATTGTTCTGACGGTACGCAGACCTCTGCTCGCAGTATTAGTTTCCGCACTCCGTGCATTGAAGTCGCCCACACCAATCTTCCATGGACAGAAGATTTCCAGTCGGGCACAGGCACATCTTACTCCTCAGCATCGTCTTTCTTTTCCAACTATGTATTTTGCTGGAACTTGCTGAATGCTTATAGCACCTCCGACCCATACATCAACAACTCTTCTTCGGTCAATGATAGCGGTGGGCAATGCCTCTATGTGAGCAGTCGCCCAAGCACTCCTACCGTATTGGTGCTGCCTCCGTTCGAGGACACTCCCGACCAGCTGCAACTCAGCTTTGATGTACTCTCCTCTTATGGTCATGGCTTCGAAGCAGGTGTGATTGCTGACCCTACGGACTATACCACTTTCACCCCGGTTGCATCATGCCTTCCTGCTGGCAGCGGTTGGAATCATTTCGAAGTGACTTTCGCTGGCTTCACTTCAGGCCGCATTGCTCTCCGTTCAAATGACAACGGTCCTGCCTATTTGGACAATGTCGTTGTGGAAGAGCTTCCCTCTTGCGTAAAACCTTCCCAGGTGATTGTCTCTAATATTACGGCTTCATCAGCCGATCTTACCATCACTGACCCTAACAATACTGGTCATTATATGGTTTATGCTACGGAAGAAGACAGCGTGGAAATTTATTCTGACAATTACACGCTTACCAACTTGCTGCCCAACACGCGCTATGTGGTACGTGTGAAAACAGTTTGTACAGACCATAATACAGATGCCACTTCAGCAGCATTCCGTACCGGTTGCGGTGCGATGGACATTCCTTTCCATGAGGATTTCAGCCAGTTTGTGGATGTGGCCAACGGTTATTCCACGGCTGTGACGGACAGTACAATTCCTTGTTGGGGTTACTTGCCTTCCCGCAATCTCGACTATCTGGCCCTCTTCACTCCGTCACAGAGTTCAAGTTATGGATACGGCAATGACGGTTATACGTTGCGCATCTATTCCAACTACTCCAACTCCTATGATATCGTGGTTCTTCCTGAAATGAGTCAGGATATCAGCACTTTGGAGATGAGTTTTATGACACGTCCTTCCGAAACCGGCAGTATGGGTGGTATTCTTGAAGTGGGTTATATGACCGATGTCACCGACAGCAGCAGCTTTGTGTCCATAGTTCAATATCCGGCTTCCCAGTTTGCCAGCGGATACGACATACGCGTTGTCAACTTTGCCAATGCACCTGCCGATGCCCGCATCGCTTTGCGTACTGTTCCTACGGGTGGTTCTGCTAAATCTTGGTTCGTGGATGACATCGATGTTCACGACATGCCTGCTTGTGCGCGTGCCTTGGGCATCAACGTGGATGAAATTGGTACAGATGGCTTCACTCTCCATGTCGATGATCCTACCCTCGTGAACCATTATCGCTATTATGTAACAGCAGATTCTTTCATCGACAGTTTGGATTTCTATGACACTGTAGTTATCATTACGAACTTGTCTGCTTCGACCGATTATCAGATTCAAGTGGTCTCTATTTGCAATGACGGCACTCTTACGCTGCCTATTACCATGGCAGTCAGTACGCTTTGCGGTCCCGTGACTACTCTGCCATTCGTGGAGAATTTCGATACTTGGACAGCTACCCAGGCGCAAGGCATGAACCGCTGCTGGAATCGTTTGTATAGCAACTCATCAAGCAATCTGGTTACCAACAACTATCCCTATTGTGCCAGCGGTTCATTATACGCTTACACTGGATTCAAATCACTGAAATTCTATTCCAGGGGAACATCTTCCGGTATCAAGGAATATTCCGTAGCCTATCTTCCTGAATTCAGCAACAATATCAACAACTTGAAAATCAACTTCTTCTATAAGGTAAACAACAGCTCCAACCAGAACAAAGTGCGCATTGTTGTGGGTATCAGCGAAACAGTTGCCGACACCTCCACATTCACCCGTCTGGCCACCTTTACACCCACCAACAGCAGTTGGAACGAGTATGAGGTGGATTTCAGCGGATACACTGGCATGGGCAATCGCATCACTATCATGCAGACCAGCACCTCCACTACCGCTTTCACCTCTTATCTTGACAGCTTGGTGGTGGATACCGTCAGCAGCTGTAACCGTCCTGCCACTTTCGTCGCATCTAATGTTACTGCCAACACTGCTGACCTTGCATGGACCGACCCGAGCACCGCTGATTCCTATATCATCAGCTGGAGCGATGGCACTACCACCGATAGTATTACGGTTACAAATGTTACCTCCTACACACTCACTGGTCTTACGCCCAGCACCAATTACACGGTTGACATCCGCAGCATCTGCTGGGGTGCTCCTACCAATGCCCGCTCGTTGAGCTTCACCACATCATGTGCTCCCATGCCACTGCCTTGGAGTATGAACTTTGACAATATCACCAATCTGAATCAACTCTCTTCCTGCTGGAACAGATACAGCGGTCTCTATAATGACTCCACTCATACCGCCACTTTGACCACTACTTCCAGTGGTTGGGCACGCTCTACCACTGCTTTTGATGGTTCGTCACATGTGAAGGTCAACATATATGGCACTTCATGCAAATACTGGCTGGTTACTCCCGAAATCAACCTCACTGAGAATGCAGAACTCACGTTCGACTATATGTTGACAGAATACAATACCGCCGATGATCCTGAAACTGGAGCAGGTTTGGAAGATGACAGATTCATCGTGTTGGCCACCACCGACAACGGCACCAGTTGGACTCCTGTTGCAATGTGGGGCAATGATACGCTAAACCGCGATGATTATTATCTCCCTGCAGTGAGCAACACGCTCTCTCAAGCCACACTTTCTCTCTCCTCTTTTACGGGACAAGTCGTCCGTCTCGCTTTCTATGCCGAAAGCACCGTTGGCGGTACCGACAATGATTTCCGTATTGACAATATTGTGGTTTCTGCGGCTACTGATACTACTATCACTCCACCCGAACCCCCGACACCTGAAGATGCTTCTATTGCAGCCAGCGAAATCTTGTATTGGGTAGGCGAAGGCTCAAACGAAGTGGTGTTGGCCATCAATTGGGCCGATACGGCTTTAGCTTGGGGTTATCGGTTCAGCACTGACACGGCCACGGCACAACAGATGATGGACGCTATCGCAGCTGCAGATCCACGCTTCAGCTATTCAGGCACCGGTTTTATAACCGACATCAACTACATTGATACAGCCGCTGGCATGACCACGCCGCTTGGCGTCACTCCGGGCAACTGGTGGTGGAGCCTGCAAAACCACGTGGCCGGCATGGGCCTTGGCGATGTGCTGCATAACGGTGACTTCTACAAATGGGGCGACCTCAGCGTGGCCGTTGTCACCGACAGCACCGACATGGGTTCCTACATGGATTACACATACGTATGGCCCTATACCATCTATCCTGTCACGGTTCCTGACACAGTATCTCCCATTGATACTACAGTAACGGCTGTTGATGCTACCATTAGCCAAGACGACATCCTGTTCTGGGTGGGCGATGGTCTCAACAAGGCTATTATTGCAGTCAACTGGGCTGATCCTGACACTTGCCTCGCTTGGGGCGTAATGTGGAACGGCATGGCCACCGTCAAGGATCTCATGGACACCATCATGGCTCACGATTCTCGTTTTACTTACACCGAAAATGGTGGCATGCTCAATGATATCGTCTATACTGTTGATGGACTCACACTGCAACTCACAGAGGAAAGCAGTTCTCCGTGGGGTAACTACTGGATGTACAATGTCAACGGTACCGCCGCCCAAAATATGTTCAACGCCCAGGAAGTCCACAATGACGATTTCATCAAATGGGGCGATCCTAACAGCGGAACTTCTATCGGCACAGACGAATGGGGCAATGACATCTTGGTTTGGACCACTGTGGTTACGCCAGTATCATCCACTGTTGGTATTCCTGACGTGCAGATGATTATTGAGAGTATTTGGCCAAATCCGACATCTTCTATTGTCAATGTCAGCTTGAGCCGTAATGCCAAGGCTACTCTCTACGATCTTTCTGGTCGTTGCGTCTCTCATTACGATCTGTCTGAAGGCCGTAATATTCTTGACCTCTCCGCTTATCCTGCAGGAGTCTATATGCTCCGTGTAGGCGATTCTGCAAGAAAAATTGTCAGAAAGTAAGCAGTAGGAGATAAAACGCTTTTAAAAATTCCGTTTACAACGTTATGGGATGGCCATAACTATGTAAACGGAATTTTTTTGTATTTTTGCGATACTATTTTTCTATTGAAAAACCAAGTATGACAAACGACTACTCATCCTACGGCCCAGCTTATCGCAACTTCAAAGTCAGAGAAGGTGTGTATGTCCCTGAACCGACTGTGGATTTTCCGGGAGATGATCCGTTTACGAGGATGACACCCATACGGGGAAAGTCCAAAGATATAAAGTTTGACGATACTTATCCTTATCTTGACAAGTCTCTGAAATTCAAAATTTGGCATTTTCTCATATATTTAACCACTTGGTTAGTGGTTTTTCCGATAAACCGCATCCGATATGGTCTTAAGATTGAAGGCCGTGACAAGATTCGTAAGAATCGCAAACTATTTGCCAAGGGGTTGATGACGGTATGCAATCATGTGCACCGGTGGGATATGCTTTGCGTGCTGCAAGCGATGCGCTACAAGAAAGCTTGGATTCCCATGTACGCCCAGGCTTTTAACGGCAAGGACGGATTCCTCATGAAACACATAGGTGGAATCCCTATCCCAGAAAGCCGCAGCGGGCTCCGAAAATTTGATCAGGCGTTCGATGAAATTGTATCTTGCAAACGATGGATACACATCTTCCCTGAAAGTTGCAGTTGGTACAACTATGCTCCGCTCAGACCATTCAAAACAGGGGCCTTCAATATGGCTTACAAATACGCTCTTCCTGTTCTTCCCATGATGATTTCTTTCAGACCTTGTACTGGGTGGCGCAGATTTTTCAAAATAGATAATCCTCTGCTTACCATTCATGTAGGAGATCCGATTGTGCCCAACCCCGATGCGCCTCGAAAAGAAGAGGTGGCACGAATCCGCGATCTTGCACACCAGGCTATGCTCGACATGGCAGGTATTGTTTCCAATCCTTGGCCATCCAATATTGATTAACAATCTCAAACATTATGAAAGCTATAATCGACCCCGTACCCGTTGAACTGCTCAAAGCAGAACTCACCAAATCCAAAAAGTTAGAAGATACGAACAAAGGACATAACGAGTTGTATATCGTTACCTGGCAAGATTCTCCCAATGTGGTTACGGAGATTGGACGGTTGCGTGAGCTGACTTTCCGTGAGGCCGGTGGCTCTACGGGCAATGCCATAGATTTGGATGAATATGACAAGATGGAAAAGCCCTACAAGCAGCTTATTGTCTGGGATCCTGACAACGAGGCAATTGTCGGAGGTTATCGTTTCTTTTATGGCTCTGATGCTTCGTTTGACGAGAACGGTCAGCCGATCATGGCCAGTTCCCATCAATTCCGCTTTTCCCAAAAATTTATTGATAAGTACCTGCCGCACGTTTTGGAACTTGGGCGCAATTTTGTAGCCCCGACATATCAGAGTTCCAGGTTTGGTGCAAAGTCCATATTTGCCATGGACAACCTGTGGGATGGTTTGGTGGCCATTATCATGAAGAATCCGAACTTGCTTTATTACTTTGGCAAGATAACCGTATATCCTTCTTACGATCATATCACGAGAAATCTGATCTATCATTTTCTTTGGAAGCATTTTGGGGACAAGGAAGGACTTGTCCGCCCGTGGGATGATCAGGCGATTATGCCGGATTCGGATCCGGAATTGATGGATCTGGTAATAAACAAAGAAGATTTGGCAGAAGATTACAAATTGCTCAAGGCGGCTGCTAGAATGCGTGGCGTGAATGTCCCGCCGAATGTGACGGCGTATATATCCATCACTTCCGACATGCTCATGTTCGGCACGGCGGTAAACCGCTTGATGCATAATATCGAGGATTCAGCAGTGCTTCTTCCATTTGACGAAATCTACCACGAAAAGAAGAGACGTCATATAGGAGCATATATCCGTTTTTCCAGCGCAAGAAGGCGCAAGCATGATGTTTCGGATAATCCCGAGATAGAAGAGGAGATGATTGAGAACTGGTTGAACAAGCGATACCGTAAGGTGAAACGGCTCCTCAAGAAAGCAAACAGGGAATTGTAAAGTAAATCAACAAAACTATTGTATGCCAACAAACAATCCTAGAGATTCTTTTTCCAAACAGGAAATCAGGAAAATACTCATTGCAGCCCTGCTTCTGATTTTGGCCAGCACAGGCTATTATCTACATTTGAGGTACAGGTGTCGTCTCGACGCAGAGAAACGTGCTCAGTTCACATTGGATCAGACGGAAAGAGTTATTCGTTCTCGTATGGGAAGAACCGAGACCGTTGTCAATTCTCTATGCCTTTTGGCTGAACACTCTCTTGATGAACCCGATGAAATGTATTCCATAGTACGCTATACGGTAGGATCAGCCCGGCAGATTACAGGTGCTGCTATCTCATTCATTGAGAATTATTATCCTGAGAAAGGCCGCTGGTTTGAGGTTTACGCAGGATATCCGAAAGGTAGTGACAGCTTGGTCTTGATGCAGTTGGGAGGAGAACACCACGACTATCTCAATATGGAGTGGTTTCAACGAGGACTAGAATCCGTAAAAGGTAGTTGGAGCGATCCTTATTTCGATCATGATGGTGGGCAAGCGGCGATGGTAACGTACGTACGCGCCATACAAGATACATTGGGCAATGTGGTGGGCGTAATTGGTGCTGACATCACATTTGACACATTGGCCAGCATTGTCAACAGCATACGGCTTTATCCGCACAGCTATTGCACTCTCGTCTCAGAATCAACAGGAGAGGTTATCGTAGGACCGCCTGCCCAAAGCAAGGGAATAGGGCGTTGCCGTATCTATACAAAAAGCGTTCGGGGTAATAATTTGAAATTGACGCTTACCATCACGAATGCCGATATGTATAAGCGCTTGCGCAAAGCCAGTTTGGCTTTCTTTCTTTTAATTATCGGCTGCTTCGTTTCCATTTTTTTGATTGCATACAGTTCGGTGCAGAATTTGTGGCGGTTGAGCGAAGAGCGGCTCAAAAACCAGCATATTGAAGATGAATTGTCTATAGCGAGAAATATACAGATGTCACTGGTGCCTTCCAAAGACTCCATCCATGCGGACGCATTAGATATCAGCGGAATACTGAAACCCGCAAAGTTTGTGGGCGGTGATTTGTACGACTATTATGTGCGCGATAACAAGTTGATTTTCTGTATTGGGGACATCGCAGGGAAAGGAGTGCCTGCTGCCATGTTGATGTCTATTGCACACAGTCTGTTCCGCACACTGTCGGCTCATAACGACCAGCCAGAACGCATCATGCTGGATCTTAACCGCTCTATGAGTGACAACAATCCCGACATCATGTTCATCACCATGTTCCTCGGTGTTCTTGATTTGAAGACGGGAACCGTAACATATTGCAACGCCGGGCATAATCCGCCCATCCTCATTCAATCGGGGAAGGTCAAATATATGGACAATGCAGACAATCTGCTCCTCGGGGTGGAGATGGAGGCTGAATACACGTCCAAAACATTCCGCTTGAACAGCGGAGACACGCTGTTTCTATACACTGATGGTTTGACCGAAGCAGAAAATTCACAAAAAGTGCTCTTCGGAGAGCAAAAAGCATTGGATGTGGCCAATAAGTTCGACAAAATGCCAGCGGATAAACAGATCGATGCCATGTGTCAGGCCGTACAACGCTTTGTGGGAACGGCGGAACAGAGTGATGACCTTACAATGCTTGCCATACACTACACCCCAGCCATGGCGACACTCACTATGAATAATGACATCAATGAGTTGGATCGGCTGGAGCCTTTTTTGAACGCCTTTTTTGAGCAGAACAAGATCAACCTGTCTTTGTTGTCCAAATTTGATCTCGCACTTGAAGAGGCACTGGCCAATGTCATCATGTACGCCTATCCGGAAGGGGAACAGGGCGAGGTGGAGATTTCTATTGAAATGAAAGATGGCCATATACATACTTGTATCCGCGATGCCGGCGTGCCATTCAATCCTCTCCAACAGCCTGAGGCTGAGTTGTCCGATTCTGTGGAAGAACGCCCCATCGGAGGGTTGGGCATCTATCTCATCAAAGAAATTATGGATAAAGTGGAGTATCAGCGCAAGGATGGGAACAATGTGTTGACCATGACAATGAATATTTAAAAATTAAGATGTTGTAAAATAGGATATTTATTTATTTTTGCAGGGAAAAAACAATTGAATTTTAAAAAGACATAAAAGATGAACATTACGATTACTGAAGAAGGCAACCAAATCATTGCTACATTTGACGGAAGATTAGACACCGTTGCTGCTCAGCAAATCTCTGAAACTATTGAACCTCTGATGCAGCATGCGGACCAAACGCTCATTCTCGACTGTGAAAAAATGCCGTTTATCAGCAGCTCCGGACTTCGCATTTTCTTGAAAATCAGAAAAGAAGTGGAAGCCAAAGGCGGCAAAATGCTGTTGAAGAATGTCTGTCCAGATGTAATGCAGGTCTTCAAGATGACTAAATTAGAGGGTATTTTTGAAATTCAATAAAGATGAAACGATTCCATTGTAACGCTGCACGATGGCTGTTCTTGTTGGTCGCCGTGTGGGCCTATTCTGGATTATGGGCACAGGAAGCAGACAACGAGTTTTCGATTGACGCTAAGTTGAACACTCGTGGAGAGATTCGTGTGGGTGGATTTGATATCAGCGAAGAAGACGAAAACGAGCGGAGAGCCCAATTCATCATGGGACAATACCGGCTCAACATCGGGTACAAGCGCTCCGATTGGTTGGAAATACGCCTCTCACCGCAATTTTCCGGGGTTTGGGGACAATCCGGCGGTACCTTGAACCTCTCCGAAGGCTGGTTCTCCATGAAGCACAACAAGACCGGACTTTTCACCAAAATCGGTCGTCAATCATTTGAATACGACGACGAGCGTGTCTTGGGTTACGATGATTGGTCGATGACCGCGCCTACCCATGACGCACTGAAATTCGGTTTTGAAGGGCACGGTCACAAAGTTCACATTCTCCTTGCCTACAATCAAAATTCTGACAATATTTCTTCTGGCACCAGTTATTATTCCGGTGGAATTCAGCCTTACAAAACCATGCAAACGCTTTGGTATCACTATAATACACCAAAGAACTTTTTCGGAATCTCCCTAATCGGCATGAATATCGGGATGCAGAGTAAGAATAGTCAATACCCCAATAAAACCTATTATCAGCAGTTAGTTGGAACATACGTGACGTTAAATCCCAGCATCGTCAAACTGGAAGGTTCCTTCTACTACCAGATGGGCAAAGAGGAAAAGGGCGTACCATTGAATGCTTTCATGGGAAGTGCGAAAATCAAAGTCACCCCCAGCGACGTGTACAACCTCTATGCCGGTTATGATTACTTGAGTGGAGATAACTTCCCTGTCACTGTTAATGGTGGTTTCGGCCTTATTTTCCATAAAGAGGCTCGAGGTTTCTCCTCCCTGTTCGGATCCCATCACCAATTCTATGGCGCCATGGATTTCTTTTATTTGGATAGCTACATGCACAACTTCTCCCCGGGCTTGCAAAACCTCTACGTTGGTGGTAACGTAGCGCCTGTTCCTGGATTGAAAATCAACGCAGCCTATCACTTTTACGCCATTTCTGCCAATCTTAGATACTACCAAGGATATTTGAAGAAAGCCTTGGGTCATGAAGTTGAACTCAACCTAGGCTATACCTTCGCAAAATTCGTCACCGTGGGGGCCGGCTACACCTTCATGCGCGGCACCGAGACAATGGAAATTCTTCAGCAGGTCTCCGACAACCGTCGCCTGCACTGGGGATGGGTGATGCTGACCGTCAATCCGACGATTTTAACGTTACCGTGGAATGACAAGAAGAAGGCTAAGAGTGAATAGTATTGAGTTTGGAGTTTAGAGTTTAAAGTAAGTAATTGCATTATATGAAAAAATCAGCTCCCTTGTCCCAATCGCAGCTTGGTATTTATGCCGAGTGCGTACATCACGAAAACGAGGTTTTTTACAACCTCCCTTTTCTTCATGTCTTTGACGGCAGTATTGATGCTGACCGTTTGTGTCGTGCCATAGAGGCGACGGTACAAGCTCATCCCGTTTTTTTTACACGCATTGAGTTGAGTGATGAGGGAGAGCCGCTGCAAACTGTTGATTTGGAAAAAGAGGAATTCAGCCTTTCTGTCGAACAGGTTACGGATCTTGAGGCGGAGAAACAAAAATTCATAGAGCCTTTCCAGCTTCATGGTGGCAGACTGTTTCATACCAAAGTGATGCGCGACGCAGAGCATGTCTATTGGTTCTTCGATATGCATCATATCATCAATGACGGTTCCTCGTATCATATTATCGTTTGCGATGTGGAGACGGCTTACAACGGCGGTACGCTTGCTCCCGAGGAGATGACAATGCAAGAATTTGCCCTTGCCGAAGCAGAGATGCGCAAAACGCCTGCTTTCGAGGAATGTAAACAATGGTATGCCCAGAACTTCGACTGCGGTGACACTTTCACCCAGCTCATGCCCGACCTCGAAAATCCCGAACAAACGGATGCCGATAAACTCCGCATTCTCGACACCGACATGGATCGGGTGGATGCCTTCTGCAAGACCAACGGCATCAAAAAAAGTACTTTCTTCACTTCGGCTTTTTCCTTCCTGTTGGCCAAGTACAACAACGATCAGGAATCGCTGTTCACCACGGTTTTTAACGGCCGCACCGACCCGAAGTTCCAACATTCCGTTGGCATGACGGTGAAGACGTTGCCAGTTTACGCCAAGTTCACGGAAGAAACCACGGTGCTCGATTTCCTGAAAGCCGGCGAGGAACAGATGATCGGTTGCCGCAAGCATGACCTCTATTCCTATACCGACATCATGACCGACCTCAACCTGCAAACTAACGCTATATTTGCATGGCACGGACTCATACTTGATTTCACCGAACTGATGGGCAAACCCATGGAGGCCATTCAACTCCGCAAACATAACGAGGGTGTATCGTTCTATCTGATGGCCTTCTATGTCGGCAAAAAATATCATATAAAAGCGGAATACAACTCCAACGAATACTCCGAGACGCTGGTTGACCAATTCATGGAGAGTTACGAGGCTGTTTTGGAGGGTTTCCTAAGCCAAACTCTCCTGCGCGACATCGACATCTGCACCGAAAGTCAACGCGCCTTGCTTGACAGTTTCAACCAGACCGACAGGGAGTTGGATATGAACGAGACCGTTGTCTCCATGTTCCGCAAGCAGGTGGCGAAAACCCCTGACAACATCGCGGTGGTCTATAAAGACAAACGTTTCACCTATAAAGAATTGGATGAGATTTCCGACCGCATCGCAGCCTATATCCATGGAAAAGGCCTTCATGAAGAGGATGTCGTCTCCGTGTTGATTCCGCGTTGCGAATGGATGCCTATCGTTTCCATGGGCGTGTTGAAGGCCGGCTGTGCTTACCAGCCCCTCGACCCGACCTATCCTTCGGAACGTCTCAACTTCATGATGCAAGATGCCTCCGTGAAGTTGCTCATCGCCGATGAATCATTGCGCGACATCGTGAATGAATACCAAGGTGATGTATTGCTAACAAAAGAGATCAGTACATTGCCAGCTGTTAACTCTCAACTCTCAACTCTCAACTCTCAACTGATCAGTCCCTCTTCTCTCTTCATCATGCTTTACACTTCCGGCACCACGGGCACGCCCAAGGGCTGTCAGATTGTGCATCGCAACCTCGTTGCATTCTGTGAGTGGTATCACCGCAGGTTTAACCTTACGCCCGGCTGCAAAGTTACGGCCTACGCCAGTTTTGGTTTCGATGCCAATATGATGGAAACCTATCCTGCGCTCACATGTGGTGCCACGCTCTACATTATCCCCGAAGAACTGCGCCTGGATTTGCTGGCATTGAACGAATATTTTGAGCAAGAGCAGATTACTCACGGATTCATGACCACGCAGGTGGCTTATCAGTTTGCCACTTCCATTGAGAACCACTGCCTGCGCTACCTGTTGACAGGCGGCGAGAAGCTGGCACCCCTGACCCCGCCTACGAATTACACGCTGGTGAACCTCTATGGTCCGACCGAAAGCACCGTCTGCATCACCTCCTTCGACGTGACAAAGCCCATGAAGGACATCCCGATTGGCTCGGCGTTGGACAACACCAAGCTTTATATTGTCGATAAGGCGGGTCACCGTCTGCCGGTGGGGGTAGCGGGTGAGCTCTGGGTCGCCGGACCGCAAGTGAGTCGCGGCTACCTCAACCGTCCCGAGAAAACCACTGAGGTCTATATCGACAACCCCTTCGATTCCAGCGAAAAATACGCACACATCTATCGCACTGGCGACATCGTGCGTTATCTCCCCGACGGCAACATCCAGTTCGTGGGACGTAAGGACGGACAGGTCAAGATCCGCGGTTTCCGCATCGAATTAAAAGAGGTTGAAGGCATCATCCTTCAATTCCCCGGCATCAAGGACGCCACCGTGCAAGCCTTCGACGAAGAGGGCGGCGGCAAGTTCATTGCAGCCTATATCGTTGCCGATGAACAAATTGACATCGATGCCTTGAACAACTTCATCTTGGAGGAGAAACCGCCTTACATGGTGCCTGCCGTGACGATGCAAATCGATAGGATTCCGCTCAACCAGAACCAGAAGGTGAACAAGAAGGCCCTTCCGAAGCCAGAAAAGAAAGCGGCTGAAGCTGTTGTTGAGAGCAACGTGCCCATGAACGTGTTGGAGCAGGAAATCCACGACATCATCGCCAAAATCATCAACACTGAAGACTTTGGCGTAACAACAGTATTGGGCTACGTCGGCCTCACCTCCATTATGGCCATCAAGCTGGCCATCCAGATCAACAAACGTTTCGGCGTCATCCTTGACTCGAAATCATTGGCCAAGACGGGTACTTTGCAAAGCATCGAGAACGAAATCCTGAACGCGATGCTCTCAGGAAATGTCGCTGTCCAGTCTAATGAGTCTGGTCAGCCTGTTCAGACAGAACAGGCCACTCCGACAGGCCCGGTTCCCTTGAGCTACGCGCAAATGGGTGTCTATGTCGATTGCATGAAACAGCCCACGTCCACAATCTATAATATTCCTTCGCTCACCCGTTTCCCCAAAGGAACCGATGTGCAGCTGCTTGCCCAGTCTGTGGAGACCCTCATCAAGGCGCATCCTCAGTTCTTTGTGCATTTTGACAGCGAAGGAGGCGAAATCGTACAGATTGTTGACACCAATCAACCGGTTACCGTCACAAAGAGCCAGTTAAGTGAAGCGAAATTGGAGAAATACAAGGTGGAGTTTGTAAGACCGTTCAACTTGCGGCAGGGACCGCTGTACCGCATGGAAATCGTCACTACCGAGCAGGATGTTTACCTCTTGGCCGATGTGCATCACCTGATTTTCGACGGCGGTTCCTTCGACCTGTTCCTGAACCAGTTGTGCGACCTGATGAACGGCAAAGAGATTGAAGCCGAAGACATCAGCTATGCAGCTTTCGTCGCCGATGAGAAAGCTGCCGAAAACAGTCCGAGTTACCTCGAGGCCAAAAACTTCTTCAACGAACGTTTGGGAAAGGTGGAGGGCGTCACCGAGGTGCCTGCCGACCTGACCAATCCCGTGGATCAAGGCACCGTCAGCGAAGTTTTCTGTAAGATGGACTTCAATGCGATGGAGGAATTCTGCAAGAGGAACAATCTTTCTTCTTCGCACCTCACCTTGGCGGCGGTGTTCTATGCGCTCTCGCGTTTCACCAACAACGAGCAGATCTGCATCACCACCATCAGCAACGGCCGCTCCGACCTGCGCATCCGCAACACGACGGGCATGTTTGTCAACACGTTGGCCTTGAGTGCCCAGATTGGCGATCAAAGCGTGATGGACTTCCTGAAGGAGACCAGCCAAAACTTCGACGTGACGCTGACACATGAAAAGTACCCCTTTGCGCAAATTGCCGCCGATTACGACCTGTCGGCCGAAATCATGTTTGCCTACCAAATGGGCGTTATTGACCAATATCTCGTCAATGGTCAAAAACTTGAAATAGAATCCCTTGAGTTGAATACGCCGAAGTTCCGCATTGCTTTCTACATTCAAGAGAAAGAGGGTGTACCCGGTGTGGTGATTGAATACGACAACGGCCGTTACAGCCATGGACTGATGCAAAGTCTGGCGCAGTCGGTCAGCAATGCAGTCAATGCTTTCATCCGCCAGCCGGAGTCGGCGTTGCAGCATATTTCCCTGCTGGATGCCGAACAGACCGCTTTGCTCGACAGCTTCAACCAGACGGATGTGCCTTACGACGACACCCAGACCATTGTTTCGCTGTTCCGCAAGCAGGTGGAGCAAACGCCCGACAATCTGGCGGTGGTGTATCATGATAATAAATACACCTATCGCGAGGTGGATGAGATTTCGGAGCGTATCGCAGGCTATGTCGTCGCACAAGGACTTGGGAACGAAGATGTCGTATCCGTGCTGATTCCGCGTTGCGAATGGATGGCCATCGTTTCGTTAGGTGTATTGAAGGCCGGCTGCGCCTACCAGCCCCTCGACCCGAGCTATCCCGCCGAACGTCTGAACTTTATGATGAAAGACGCCGCTGCGAAACTGCTCATTGCCGATGAAGAATTGCGTCCCATCGTAAATGAATATGAAGGAAAGGTGTTGTTGACAAAGGATATTGCGACATTACCGAATGTGGAGACGGTGCATGCACCGTCTCCACTAACGCCGTCCTCCCTTTTCATCATGCTTTACACCTCCGGTTCCACGGGAACGCCGAAGGGTTGTCAGCTGGAACATGGCAACTTGGTGGCTTTCTGCCATTGGTATCAGCGCCATTATGGGCTGACGGCCGCCGACCGCGTGGCGGCGTATGCCAGCTATGGTTTCGATGCCTGTATGATGGACCTTTACCCGGCGTTGACGTGCGGTGCCTGCGTCCACATCATCGGGGATGACATCCGCTTGAACCTGCCCGACCTCAACGACTATTTCAATGAACAGGGCATCACCCACTCGTTCATCACCACGCAGGTGGGCTACCAGTTTGCCACGAATGTGGACAACCACTCGCTGCGCTGCTTCGCGGTGGGTGGCGAAAAACTGTCCGCCCTCAACCCGCCGACGAACTACAAGATGTACAACGGCTACGGCCCGACGGAGTGCACCATCTTCACCACCAACTACTGGGTGAAGGATTACGAGTTGGATATTCCCATCGGCAAACCGCTGGACAACCTGAAACTCTATATCGTTGACAAGCAGTTTAATAGATTGCCTCTCGGCGCTGCCGGTGAATTGTGGGTCACAGGCCCGCAGGTGAGCCGCGGCTACCTGAACCGTCCTGAGAAGACGGCCGAGACCTACCTGAAGAACCCCTTCAGCGACGACCCGAAGCACGCCCGCGTCTATCGCACCGGCGACATCGTACGCTACCTCCCCGACGGCAACATCCAGTTTGTGGGACGTAAGGACGGTCAGGTGAAAATCCGCGGTTTCCGCATCGAACTCAAGGAGGTGGAGGCTGTCATCCGCCAGTATCCGGGCATCAAGGATGCCACCGTGCAGGCCTTTGATTATGAGAACGGAGGAAAGTACATCGCGGCCTATATCGTCAGCGACGAAAAGGTGGACATCAAGGCCCTCAACGCCTTCATCGGGCAGCAGAAACCGCCGTACATGATTCCTGCCTCCACGATGCAGATCGACAGCATCCCGCTGAACCAGAACCAGAAGGTGAACCGCAAGGCACTGCCCACACCCGTTATGCAGGCCTCCGACCGCGAATACGTGGCACCGGCCAATTCGGCGGAGGAGCTGTTCTGCCGTATCTTCGGTGATGTCCTCGCACTCGACAAAATCGGCGCCACCGACAACTTCTTCGACCTTGGCGGCACCTCGCTGATGGTGACCCGCGTCATCATCGAAGCTGACAAGCAAGGGGTGCATGTGGCCTACGGCGACGTCTTTGCCAACGCCACCCCGCGCAAACTCGCCGCGCTCGTCACGGGCGGCACGGCTGTCAATACCGATGACGAGGAAGTGACCCGATTCGATTATTCTTCCATCAACAATTTACTTAGCAACAACACATTGGATAGCTTCCGCAATGGCGAGCGGCAATCCTTGGGCAATGTACTGCTCACCGGTGCCACGGGTTACCTTGGCATTCACGTGCTGCAGGAACTGATCCAGTCGGATGCACAGAATATCTACTGTCTGGTACGCGACAAAAACTTAGATGGTGCCGAGCACAGACTGAAAACGCTGCTGTTCTACTATTTTGAATCCACCTATGATGAACTGTTCGGCAAGCGTATCCACATTGTCCTTGGCGATGTCACTAACGACCTGACCAACCTTGTTCAAGTGAAGATTGACACGGTGTTCAACTGTGCCGCGGTGGTGAAGCACTTCAGCGAGGGCACCGAGATTGAGGATGTGAATGTGGGAGGTGCACAGCGTTGCGTGGAACTTTGTCTGAAGACCGGCGCCCGATTGGTACACATTTCCACGTACAGCACCAGCGGCCTCAACGTCAACGACACCATGGATCCCGACTACATTTTCACCGAGCAGCGGCTTTACGACGGTCAATACCTCGGGAACCAGTACGTTCATTCCAAGTTCATGGCGGAACGCATTGTGCTGCAATCAATAGTGGAGAAAGGATTGTCGGCCAAGGTGATCCGCGTAGGTAACTTGGCAGCGCGCACCAGCGATGGTGAGTTCCAAATCAATTTCTCCACAAACTCCTTTATGGGGCGCATCAAAGTCTTCAACATGCTAGGCTGTTTCCCATACGCCCTCTACGAGAGCAAAGTGGAATTCTCGCCCATCGACGAAACGGCACACGCCATCATCCTACTCAGTTCCACACCTAAGGAGTGCTGCCTGTTCCATTCTTACAACAGCCACACGCAATTCCTCGGCGACGTCCTCAGCGGATTCAACAAGCTGGGCGCAGACATTCGTCTTGTGGAGGACGAGGAGTACAACGCCACCATGGAGAGTGCGGGCAACGATCCCCAGAAGGCCAAGACGCTTTCCAGCTTGCTCGCTTACCAAGATATGGCCCACGGCATGAAAGTCAAACAGGTGGTCGTTAGTAACCCGTACACCACACAGGTGCTCTATCGTTTGGGCTTCAAATGGTCACCCACCACGTGGGACTACGTCGATCGCATGTTGAGCGCTATCAATGGATTGGGATTCTTTGATTAGTGCGCTATAAAGATTATAGTAACGTTCTATATAGTAGGAGTAATCCTCATTTCAACACAAAAAAAGCTCAGCCTAATTGACTGAGCTTTTTGCTTTTGAGCGGAAAACGAGACTCGGACTCGCGACCCCAACCTTGGCAAGGTTGTGCTCTACCAACTGAGCTACTTCCGCTTGTGATTTCGGCTGCAAAAATACACTTTTTTTTAATTCCACAACTTTTTTCAAAAAATTTTTTTCAATTTTTCCACATCCCTTTTTTTTCTTATCTTTGGCGGCTCAAATTATTTTTAATATTCAGTCTATGTCTGAACAAGTTACAGGAAAAATATCTCAGATTATCGGAGCAGTCGTGGACGTGCATTTTGACGAGGACTGCACCTTACCCAATATTTATGACGCCCTCGAGGTGACGAAAGAGAACGGCGAGAAGCTGATTTTGGAGTGTGAACAGGACATTGGTGAGAACACCATGCGTTGCATCTCCATGGAATCCACCGACGGTTTGCACCGCGGCATGGAGGCCCGCACCACTGGCCGCATGATTACCATGCCCACCGAGAATATAAATGGCCGACTGATGAATGTCATCGGCAACAGTATCGACGGCATTGGACCTATCGAATCCAAAAAGCGCAACGACATTCACCGCGACCCGCCCACATTCGACAATCTTTCCACCTCACAAGAGGTTTTCTACACCGGTATCAAGGTCATCGACCTGATCGAACCTTATGCCAAGGGTGGTAAAATCGGTCTGTTCGGTGGCGCCGGCGTTGGCAAAACCGTGCTCATCATGGAAATGATTCACAACATCGCTAAGAATTACGGTGGTATGACCGTCTTCACGGGCGTGGGCGAACGTACCCGCGAGGGTAACGACCTGCTTCGCGAGATGATCGAATCCGGCGTTATCCGCTATGGCGACGAATTTCTGAAGAGCATGAAAGAGGGCGGCTGGGACTTGTCGAAAGTCGATAAAGACGAGTTGGCCAAATCGCAGGCTACCCTAGTGTTCGGCCAGATGAACGAGCCGCCCGGCGCACGTGCCCGCGTGGCATTGTCGGGCCTTACGGTCGCAGAAGGTTACCGTGACGGCGACGAGACTACCGGCGGTCGCGACATCCTCTTCTTCGTGGACAACATCTTCCGTTTCACGCAGGCAGGCTCCGAGGTTTCCGCTTTGCTGGGCCGTATGCCTTCCGCTGTGGGTTACCAGCCTACACTGGCCACCGAGATGGGTGCCATGCAGGAGCGTATCACCTCCACCAAACGCGGTTCCATCACCTCTGTGCAGGCTATCTACGTGCCCGCCGATGACTTGACCGACCCCGCACCGGCCACCACCTTCTCGCACTTGGACGCCACTACGGTGCTTAGCCGTAAGATTGCCGAAATCGGTATCTACCCGGCAGTCGATCCGCTGGATTCCACCTCCCGAATTTTGTCGCCCGACATTGTGGGTGAAGAGCACTATCGCACCGCTCAGCGCGTAAAAGAGACGCTGCAACGCTACAAAGAATTGCAGGATATCATCGCTATTTTGGGTATGGAAGAGCTTTCCGAAGAGGATAGAAAAACCGTGCACCGCGCGCGTCGTATCCAGCGTTTCATGTCACAACCCTTCTTCGTGGCCGAGCAGTTCACCGGCATCCCCGGCAAGTTCGTCAAGATTGAGGATACCATCAAGGGCTTCAATATGATTTTGGACGGCGAGCTGGACTACCTGCCCGAGACCGCCTTCAACTTGGTGGGCACCATTGAAGAAGCCATCGAGAAAGGTAAGAAAGAGTTGGCATCCACAAAATAACTGATGCTATGAAGTTGGAAATCAGAACACCGGATAAATCGGTTTTCACGGGCGAAGTTAGCTTGGTGCAATTGCCTGGCATTGACGGCTTGTTCGAGATTTTGGAGCATCATGCCGCGCTGGTGGCCGCGTTGCAAAAAGGCCGTGTCAAGATTGAGGATATGGAGAACAACACCCAGTTTTTTGACATCAACGGTGGCGTGGCCGAGGTGTTGCACGACAACATCTTGGTGCTTGCCGAGTAATATTCAATACTAATATAGTCAGGGCAGGCATTCTCATGCTTGCCTTTTTTATTATTTTTGTACGCAAAATTATGATGCTATGAAACTCCTGCATTGCGCCGATTTGCACCTGGGGCAGATTCTTTATCAGAATTATGACCGGGTGGACGAGCACGAGCATTTCTTCTGGCAGCTGGGCGGTTGGTGCCGCCAGTACGCGCCAGATGTCTTGCTGGTGAGCGGCGATGTGTTCGATATTCAGCAGCCTTCCGCCTTCGTGAAGAAGTTTTTCACGGACACGTTTGTAGAGTTGCATCGCCAGTGCCCCGACATGAGCATCATCATCATTGCGGGCAACCACGATTCCGCCTCGCGCCTGCAAGCGGATGCGAAAGTGTGGGAGTGCCTTGGCGTACATATCGTAGGCGTAGCGCCCTCTGCCGAGCTGCTGGAACAGCCAGACGGCTGGCAGGAACGTTTCCTGGTGCGCGTGCCAAGCGGCTATGTGGTGGCTCTGCCTTACATGGTGGGCAATCGCCGCGCGCTGATACAGAAAATATTGGACTATGTAGGCAATGAAAACACGTCACACCTGCCGGTGGTCATGACTGGCCATACCGCTGTGGCGGGCGCCGATGTTACGGGCCACGACTTTGAAATTGGCAAGATTTCCACCCAAACTGCAGAAGATATGGGTGCAGGCTACGACTATCTAGCCCTAGGGCATATTCATCGGCCGCAAACCATCGGCTATCCCTTGGCAGACGAGTCGTCCGACGAGCAAGAATACCCCTCTGGAATCGCCCGCTATTCGGGCAGTGCACTGCACGTAAGCTGCGATGAAAAGTATCCCCACACGGTCAGCTTTGTGGAGGTTGCCGAACATGGCAGTGAGGTTCACCTCAAACGTCTCCGCATTGACGAGCTGCGACATTTCTACGAATTGCCCTTGGACGGCACAGCAGCCAGCACTGCCGAAGATGCCATTGATGCTGTGCAACAGTTTGTGAACCAAGGCAAAACGGGTTATATACGGCTGCGCATCTGCTACAGCGCCATTCTCCCTCCCGACTTTGACCAACACATCTATCAGCTCCTTCAAGGGCTGGAGGATGAGGTGCGCTACAATCCCAAAACCATTTGGGTGGGCGAATCGCAGCAGTCGGCTGCCTCGAAACCTGTGTTTGAGGTGGCAGAACTTCAGGAAATGACCAATCCCATGGATTTCATCGAGAAGACCATCGACCAGTATCCGGAACTGGATTTGGAAAAATTGAGAATGGATTTCGCGGAGGTGGAAAATGAGCTCCGACAGATGCAGGAGGAAGTGAAGCTGAAAAAGAACAGAAAATCTGTTCCAACCGCAGAAGAAAACGGAAACAGGGAAGGAGGCGGACTATGAAAATACTGGAATTGCATTTGCGAAACATCGCTTCCATTGAGTGTGCGGACATCAATTTCGAGGAGCTTCGCGACGCGCAGAACGGCCAGCAAGTTCCCCTCTTTCTCATCGCTGGCGACACAGGCGCGGGCAAGTCGGTGCTGCTTGACGGCATCGCGATGGCTCTCTATAAACGGACTCCCCGCACGGTCAGTGTGGCCAGCAAGAACAACAACGTCTTCTCCAACAGCAGTGGCGAGAGCGTGAATGTAACCAGCATCGAGCAATACACCCGTATCGGCATCAGCGAAAAGGACGAGTGTTACAGCGAACTGCTGTTTGAGGGCAACGACGGTCTCCGATATACAGCCAAACTCGCCTTGGGCATTACCAAAAGTCGCAAAAAAGATGCTGACGGCAACTACATTCGCAAATATAAGGAGTTGGAATGGACGCTGGCGCAAGGTGATCAGATGTGGGATAAGGACAAAGACATCACGCCCATCATAGAAAAGAAAGCGATAGGGCTCACCTTCGACCAGTTTACGCGCATGGTTATGCTGGCCCAGGGACAGTTTGCCGCTTTCCTGTGTGGAGGCAAAGAGGAGCGCACTACCATATTGGAACAATTGACCAACACCGAGCTCTTTTCCCAATATGGCGAGGCGATAAGCCGTATCTTCAAAAATGCTAAGAAAACACATGAATTTGAGGAAGACAAGCTGAAAGATGCACTGAAGGATGCGGGCACAATTGATGCGGAGGAATGTAAACGGCAAATATCAGAAGCGGAGAAACAGAAAACAGAGCTGGATGCCAAGATTGGGGAAATCACCCATCAAATAAAGTGGACAGAATCTGTTTTGAATGCGCAAAAGGAGCTGCAACAAGCCCAGCAGGCTTTACAACTGTTGAAACAGCAGACAGAAAGTGAAGAATATAAAGCCAAAGAGCAATTGGTTAAAGATTGGGAGACTACAGATGAGGTGCGGCATCAACGCCAGCAGATGAAAGACCAGTTGCAAGAGCAGAATCAGCAACGTTTACAGACAGAAAGCCATCAACGGCAATATGCTGCTCTCTTTGCGGATTTGGAATGGCATCGGCAACAGCAACAGATTCAGGAACAACATCTTAAAGAAGAAGAAACGTGGCTTGGAGAGAGAAAGAAGCAAGATGATCTTTATACGGAGGCCAAAACCATTGATGTCAAGTTAGGACAAGCGCTCAAGATGCAATCCGACATGGAAGCGCTTCAGCAGAATATCAAAAGTCAGGAGGCGCTGTTGCCAGATTTGCAGGAAAAATTGGCGAAAGCCCAGGCTCAACAACAGCAATCTTTACAACAAGTTCAGGATAAAGATAAAGAAATCAATAAATTACAGACGGAGCGAAATGCACTCAAATTGGAAGAGGTCAATGAAAAGTTGAACGCCTTTCATCAATGGAAGACTAAGGCCGAAACCATGTTGACTGAGATCGGAGAATTGCGGAAAGTGGTGGAGCAGGCGGATGATCTTGGCAAAAAAATGCTGGAAGATGAAAAGATCTTGCCCGAGTTGCTGCTTAAAGCAAATGCCGCTCAGGAGAAATATCGTTTGGCGGCGGAGAATGCAGACAAAGCCTTGTCGCGGCTCAACGACATGCAGGCCAGCATGGACGAAAAGCTGACCATGTTGCGCAGCCATCTTTCGGAGATGGAAAACTGTCCTTTGTGTGGTCAGCAGATCAATCATTTGCATTTGGAGCATTTTGATTTCCAAGGACTTATAGATCCGCTCAAGAAGGAGCAAGAAGAGGCGGTGGCGGCACGTGCGTTTGCTCAAAGTGAATGGGATGCTGCGCAAAAAGTCCATACGGAATGCCAAACGCGACATCAAGGCAACAAAGATTTGTTGGCAGAGCTGAATGTGAAGAAATCGCAATACATTCAAACCCTGAAGGCTAAAGCTCAGGAGGTAGATATTACCTATAGTGCGACGCTTGCCAAGGATGTCCAGGCCAAGGTGGCGGAGTGGCAAGAGCAAGAAATCGAGCTTAAACAGTCTCAGCAGAAGGCTGAATCATTGCAGCGGCAAATCAACGCTTTGCTTCATGAAAAATCTTCTTTGGAAATAGTTCGAAAGGAGAAAGATGATGCATTTAACAGTGTCCAAAATGACTTGACAGGGAAGAATGCGGACATAGCTAACCACAAGGTCCAGTTGGCGAATCAGGAGCATGAGCAGCAGGGTTTGTTATCGGAGCTCTCGCGTGCGCTGGAGGCCTTCTACCCCGACTGGCAAAGCGATTTGGCCGGTGTGCGCTCGCGTCTGCAACAGGAGGCTGTTGAGTACCTGCAGCGCAAAACTGCCTTGGAGAAAGAGCAGGGCGAATGGTCCTCCATGCAAGAGAAAATCCAGCGCATGAGCACCACACAGTCGTCCATTTTGCAGGATTTTCCAAGATGGCAAATTTCCATTGCAGCCCGCAAAGGAGAGCTGGACGATGCAGAACCCGAGTGGAACACGTTGCGAGGTGCCTGTCGCAGCTTGCAGGATGCTATGCATAAAACCACGAAGGAAGTTGCAGATTTACAGCAGGTTCTGAATCGGTATTATGAATCTCACAACTCGTCAGAGGCGTTGCTGGATGCTTTGATGAACCGGAAACCGGAGGTGGAGGTTGCTCGGGAATCTATTCAAAAAATGAATCTGGAGATGACGCTGCATAAAGACAGGCAGGAACGCGCTAAAGCTATTCTTTCAGAATCTTTGCAGGCGTTGAAGATAGAAAGTGAGAATGAAATTTCGAATCTTGATGAACTACAGGAGCAAAAGCGGGTTTTGGATAACCAACGCGATGCGGCAATCCAGAAGGAAACCACAGCCCGTAATTTGATCGGCCAATTTGAAACCTATCAGGGCAAACTGCAACAGCAGAAAGAAAATGTCGAGAAAGCACGCGTGCGTTTCAATCACTGGAATGTGCTGAACAACTACTTCGGCGGTGCGCGCTTCCGCACATTGGTGCAGACCTACATTCTGCGCCCGCTCCTCAACAACGCCAACATCTACCTCTCCAAAATCACCGACCGCTATACGTTGACCTGCAGCGAGGAGAACGAACAGCTGTCGATTTTCGTGCTGGACCGCTATTACAAAGATGAGGTGCGTAGCGTGACCGTGCTCTCCGGCGGCGAGCGCTTCATGGTGTCATTGGCCCTGTCGCTGGCGCTTTCCTCTCTCAACCGTCCCGACCTCAATGTCAACATCCTCTTCATCGACGAGGGTTTTGGCACGCTGGACGAGAAGAGCCTGGACAGCGTGATGCAGACGCTGGAAACCTTGCAGGAGATTGCCGGCCAGCAGAATCGTCGCGTGGGCATCATCTCTCACCGCGAGGAACTGATTGAACGTATCCCCGTGCAAATCAACGTGCTCAAGAAAGGAGCAGGCAGGAGTGTGGTGAAAATCATCAATAATTAGAAAGCCAAGAAGCCGATACCAAGTTTGATACCGAACCAGTAGGCCATAAACATGCGCGCATTCACGTAATTGTTGACGGTCATGGCAGACATATCGTAATCGTCCTTCGTCATTTGCTTGAATGCCAATCCAATGCCACCGAAAGTGCTGCCTATAGAGGCTCCGACAGAAAGACGCATGCGGTCGAACAACAGGAAGTCATACCCGTATTCCACTTTTGCACCAAACAGTTTGTCTTTGCCTTCTTGGGCATCGTCTGTGATGTAATGGTAAAAGAAACCGTCAAAGTTGAATTTCAGATAAGATCCTAATGGTGCGAACGTTTGTCCCAAATACTGCTTGTAGAACACATTGAACCCGTGTGCAGTGATCATGCCGTTATAATCACGGTAGGAATAATTGAAATAATAATCGTCGTAGTAGGAAGCTCTTCCTTTGAAAGGCGACTTGTAAAAATTGTAGCCAGCGCCTATTGCTCCTTTTGACCAAACAATTGCTTCAATACTGGGCGTGACCCAATAATTGAGACCCAGGTATTTTTTTGCGGAAGAAGGCAGGTTGGACAAATGCTGGCTCATGGGATTCGGATTGATCCAAGAGGGAGATATGGACACATTGGCATTGAACAGAACATGCTTTCCCATATAATTGTACCCCTGTGCGTTAACTTGAGCGCAAAGGGCAGTGACGAACAAGAGAAGGGGGATTATTTTTTTCATTTTTTGCCTTTGATATACTTTTCTAATTGATTGTAAACGAAACCGTCAACGTATGCTCTGCTGATAGGTGCGCTCTTTGAGAGGGATGAAACCTTTTCAATTTGGCTGGTGGAGACATCTACAATGCAAAAACTGACGTTGGTGTCATATTTCATAAAGCAGCAGTTTGCCACAGCAAGAGGTATGGTGTAAGGGCAGGCAATGGAGTAGATCATCAAGCATAATTTATTAAGGGTAAACCAGCTGTACGGATTGGCGGAAACAAATACATAGCACATTTTGGAGCCTACGCTAGGGATTATGTCCTCAATGTACTTTGCCGAGTAATAGCGCATGCTAGCTCCCTCGCAATTGTTGATGTCATGGCATAATTGACGAGTTCGGGAGAGTTCGTTGTATGTTTTGGTGTCCAATTGGCTACCAGGTTGCACATTGCAAGTGCTTGGCTCAATCCCCATTTTCTTTGTGGTACGGGCCATCATATTCTGGAGCCGCAAGGCGTATTTTTTGCTTTTAGAAAGCTGCACTTGGGATTCACTGTCGTAGATTTGGTAGATAGGCTCGGCAATGAGCAACCGCTTTTCATCTCCAATATGCTTTTCGGTTAGATTCTCTAACAGATTGATGGCATCGGAATTGATGATGGCATCGTTCACCCACGCCTTGAACAGCGAATCCTGATGGATGTCAACCAACATGTAATTGGCTGTCTTGAATTTTGCTTCGGGTAGCACCTTGCCCGTGTTTGTCTGCTGTTTGATACGGTCGTATTTCGATTCGCCTGTGGTGGAGGTCACCTCTTCTTCGTGGATATCTTCCAGCTTGGTACCTTGTGGATAGTCGCAAAAATCGACGTAAGTCTTCTTCTGTTTTACAAAGATGTCTTGTAGGAGCTCTTTGGTTATGCTATTCAGGTATGGGTCGTCAGGATGCTTTTCCCTGGCTGCCCATGCTTTGCGAAGCGCCAGCAGTGAATATTCCAGGCGATTCATCTTGGACATGAAATAACTCACTTGCTGCATCTCACCTTCTACATTTTTGTAGGATTTGTAGGTGGAGCTGATGGACCCCTCGGATTTGTGCTTCGAAGCCCCGTATAAGGCAGAAACCATAGCGCTTTCCAGATACTCGTTGTCGGGGAACAGCTGTTGCAGCACATGAATGTTGTAAATTGCCCGGTCGTATTGGTGGCGAATCAGATAATACTCAATGCAGGAGAAACGAGCCAGGTCGCGAATCCGGTAAAAGTCTTCTTCCGACTGTACGAATCTTTTACGGTTTTCGTTGGAGAAGCTTTGGGTGAGCACTTTGACTGCGGCACGGCGCTTTTCAATGTTGGGATGCGTGAGAAAAGTATCCACGATAGCGGAACGGTTGGAGATAGTGGCGACGGTCTTCAGGAAGTAATTCTCCGGAAATGAATAGAATCCGGTTTCCACTTCGGATCTTTCAAACGGTATCTCATCAAAAGGCAGATTGGAAAAGAGTAAAACATCGAAAATTCCGTCCAACACATCGAAACTGTATGACGAATTCTTGAAATACTGGGTCAACCCCACGCGGTCGGCCGCAAACTCCTGGTCACGTGAATATTGATGGGTTTGCAAATAATCGGTCACGACATCCTTGTTTTTGGATTTGTTCTTTGGATCCAATGTGCCGTGACGCTCACTGTAGTGAGCAATCTCGTGCGCAATGACAAAAGCCAGTTCCGCTTCGTTGGTAACTTGCGCCAGCATCCCCATGTTTATTAGAATGGTCCCGTTTTTAAGAGAATAGGCATTCACTTCCGGTACTTCCAGAATGTAAATATCTATTTCTTTGCGCAAATCGGGATTTTTGGCCAGCAACTGGTCGGCAATATGGTCAATGTATTGGTTCAACTCCGTCCCGTATAGGATTTTTCCTTCTGATACGAGATTTTTCAAAAAGACATTATAAATATTGTCTTTGGGAGAAGCAGCAAGCACTTCATTTAAAAAAGAAGGGAACTCGCCCTGAGACTGTAAAGGCTTGAAAGTCTGGACGGAAGTGGCATTCTGTGCTTGCCCAAGGGACATGCACAAGACAAAAACCCAGACAAACCATAAAATCTTTTTCATCTTGAAATATGAATGTTATCGTGTAATCTTGTAAATCATTTCTTTCAGCAACTCGCCCTCCTCGCAGTTGGAGTCCACACCTTTGGATTTGACGTCGTATTCCCTTAGTACCGAGATGATATAGGTGAGCTGAGATAAGGTGTGACTTTGTGCGTAGCGCACATTTTTGCTCATGATCATGGGCGGCAGGTTGCCGTAGATGGCACGCAAGGCCTCGTTGCTCTTGTCAGGCGACAGATGGTACATCAGCATTTTGTGGTAGAAATTGTACAACATCAGGATAGTCTTGATGTTGGGGTTTTCTTTCAGATGCTGGGTGAAATTCTGGATGATTTTGTACGTTTTTTGAAGATTTCGCTCGCCTAACGCCTCCTGCAATTCAAAAATATTGTACTCTTTGCTGATGCCGATGTATTGCTCGATGATATCAGGGGTGATGGAGCTGCCGGGTGGCAGGATGACCTTCAGCTTCTCAAATTCGTTGAAAATGCGCGACAAATCGTTGCCGATATGCTCGGTGAGGATGTAAGCGGATTGCGCATCCAGCTTGTACTTGAAGGCTGCGGCAGTTTTCTGCACCCAGTCGGGCAGGTTCCAGTCCTTGATGCCTACGGACTCAAACACCACACCTTTCTTTTCGTAAGCCTTGTACTGCGTGGCTTTGAGCTTGCCGTATTTGTAGCAGATGACCAGAATGGAGGATTCTACTGGATTTTCCACGTAGGATTTCAGCAGGTCGATGTCCTTCAAGTCCTTGGCCTCCTTGACGATGACCAGCTTGTACTGGCTGCCGAACGGAAACTCTTTGGCGTTGGCTACAATCTCAGCCGCTGAGGTGTCCTTGCCGTACAGTACCACTTGGTTGAAGTCGCGGTCGGCCTCTTCGATGACCTTGTTTTCGAAGAACCTGCAAATCCGGTCAATGTAAAACGGCTCCTCGCCCATGAGCAAGTAAACCGGCTTGAACTGACGGCTTTTCAATTGAGCTACAAGTTCTTCGTATTTTATCATAATCCTCTGACATTAAAACTAGGTTGCAAAGATACAATTTTATTATTTTTGCCCCCTTTAAAATTGAAGAATGAATTTCAAGTTAACCTCCTCATATGAACCTTCCGGCGATCAGCCAACCGCTATTAAACAGTTGGTAGAAGGACTTCGGCGCGGCGACAAGGCACAGACTCTTTTGGGTGTCACCGGTTCGGGCAAGACCTTTACCATTGCCAACGTGCTCAACGAGCTGAACCGCCCCGCACTGGTGCTGAGCCACAACAAGACGCTTGCGGCCCAGCTCTATAGCGAGTTTAAGCAGTTTTTTCCGGAAAATGCGGTGGAGTATTTCGTTTCCTATTACGATTACTACCAACCTGAAGCTTACATCCCCACTACGAACACGTATATCGAGAAGGATTTGGCAATCAATGACGAGATTGAAAAACTGCGTCTGCATACGACGGCTTCGCTGTTGTCGGGGCGTCGCGACATCATCGTGGTGGCCTCCGTATCCTGCATATACGGTATCGGCAATCCGGATGACTTTGCCAAAAATGTCATCCATCTCCATACGGGCATGCTCATTGACCGCAACAAGCTGCTGCTCGCGTTCGTGAACAGCCTCTACTCCCGCACCGAGCTAGACCTGCAAACCTCGCAGTTCCGCGTGAAAGGCGATACCGTCGATATCTTTCCGCCCTACAATGAGCACGCTTTCCGGCTTGTCTTTTTTGATGATGAGATAGAATCCATTTTCGAAATCGAAGCCTCTTCTGGCGGTGTCATTAATAAATTGGACAAGATCACCATCTATCCTGCCAGTATTTTTGTAACTACGCAACAGTCGTTAAATGAGGCTATTGACAATATCAAGATTGATTTGGGCGAGCAGATGAAGTATTTTCGCTCCATTGAGAAATACTTGGAGGCCAAGCGACTGGAGGACCGGGTGAATTATGATGTGGAGATGATGAAGGAGCTGGGATATTGCTCTGGCATTGAGAATTACTCCCGCTATTTCGACAAGCGGCAGCCAGGTCAAAGGCCTTTCTGCATTCTGGACTTTTTCCCTGATGATTTTATCTTGGTTGTTGATGAGAGTCACGTTACGGTGCCGCAAATCGGGGCTATGTATGGTGGCGACCGTTCCCGCAAGATCAACTTAGTGGATTACGGTTTCCGCTTACCAGCGGCGTTGGATAATAGACCGCTGAAATTCAATGAGTTTGAAGACCTTATCGGGCAAACTGTGTATATGAGTGCCACACCTGCGGACTTTGAGTTGCAGCAGTCGGGTGGCGTCGTGGTGGAGCAGGTGGTCCGCCCCACGGGCTTGCTGGATCCTGTCATTGAGGTTCGTCCTGCCACCAATCAGGTGGATGACCTGCTGAATGAGATTGAGGACACTGTGGATCGCGGCGAGCGCGTGTTGGTGACGACCCTCACCAAGAAGATGGCCGAGGAGCTGAACAGCTATCTGATCCGCATCGGCATCAAATCGTGCTACATCCACTCTGATGTGGAAACGCTGGACAGAGTGGAGATTCTGAAGGATTTGCGCTTCGGCGCCATCGACGTGCTCGTGGGCGTGAACCTTTTGCGTGAGGGCTTGGACTTGCCGGAAGTTTCCCTGGTGGCCATCATGGATGCCGACAAGGAGGGTTTCCTGCGCAATACGCGCTCGCTCACGCAGACAGCCGGTCGCGCGGCGCGCCACGTGAATGGCAAGGTCATCTTCTATGCCAACAAGATTACCAAGTCCATGCAGGCAACTATGGACGAAACCAACCGCCGGAGGGCAAAACAGATGGCATACAACGAAGAGCACCACATCGTGCCTAAGGGCGTGGTGAAGTCCGAAGAGGTCTATCTGGCCGGCCAGATTGACGAAGCTGTGACCAAACAGGGCGAAATCGACAAGAAAAAGTACAAGACAGTGCAACCCATCGAGGCGATGGCCGCTGAAGATGATATACGTCTTTTGAATTTGGAGCAATTGAAATTGAGGTCCAAGATGTTGCGCAAGGAGATGGACAAGGCGGTCAAAGATTTGGATTTTGACCGGGCTACGGAGCTTCGTGATGAGGTGATCCGCATCGAGCAGCGAATCAAAGAGTATTAGGAAAATAAAAAAGCACCTTTTTGAAGAAGGTGCTTGGTTGTACTGCGTACGAGAATCGAACTCGTATTGCAAGATTGAGAATCTTGATTCCTAACCGTTAGAAGAACGCAGCATTAGGTGTTTTTTGAGGCTGCAAAAATACAATTTTTTTCAAATGGAGCCTTAAAAAAATCAATATTGTTGTATTTTTCTAATTTTCAAGCGAATGCAGTAGTTTTATCTCCTCTGCCCACAGGGTTTCATCGGGCGTTTCCAGGATAAGTGGCATGTTGTCGAATCGCGGGTCGCGCATAAAGCGCTGGAAAAACTCCATGCCTAACAGTCCCTTGCCGATGCTGTCGTGACGGTCCACGCGTGAGGCGAAAGGTTTCTTGGTATCGTTGAGGTGGATAGCACGCAAGTATTGGCCGCCGATGGTTTCATCAAACTCTTTCCACGTATGTTTGTAGCCCTCTTCCGTCTTCAAATCATAGCCAGCGGAGTAGGTGTGGCAAGTGTCGATACAAACGCCCACGCGGCTTTTGTCTTCCACTTTTTCAATGATATAGGAGATATGTTGAAAGCTGAAGCCCACGTTGGAGCCTTGTCCGGCAGTGTTTTCGATTACAGCCGTCACGCCGTGCGTCTGGTCCAGTGCCATGTTGATGCTCTCCGCAATGCGCCGGAGGCACTCTTCGAGCGAAATCTTGTTGAGATGGCTGCCTGGATGGAAGTTAAGCATCTTCAATCCCAACTGTTCGCAACGTTTCATTTCATCAAAGAAGGAGTTGCGCGATTTCTGCAATGCCTCCTCTTCCGGCTGTCCGAGGTTGATGAGATAACTGTCGTGAGGCAGGATGAAGTCGGGTGTGATGCCGGCTTTCTCGCAATGGGCTTTGAACGCGACAATGGATTTCTGGGTAAGCGGTGCGGAAACCCACTGTCGTTGATTCTTGGTGAACAGTGCGAAGGCATTTGCACCGACGGCCATCGCGTTCAACGGGGCGTTTTCCACTCCGCCGGTGGCACTGACATGCGGTCCTATGTATTTCATACTTAATTGATATTGTATCCTATTAACACCTGCACATCCAGCGGACGTTGTCTGTAATTCTCGCCGCACATTTCCTGACGGGCCATGTTGAGCACGCCGAAGTCAATGTGCGCGCCCAAGTAAACCTTGGAAATCTGGTATCCGATTTCCGCTGATACGCCGAAATTGAACCGTTTGAACAGGCTTCCATACCCAAGGGTGTGTTTGTACCAGAAATCATCATCATTCAAACGATATCTCAAATATTGGTTTTCCTTGTTGTATGGATTCAAATCTCCTTCAATCAGATATTTGCCACCCGGGGTAAGTACGGCGGAAGCATCATACCGGAGTTTTCCTCCCAAGGCCACATCAGCGAACACGCCCACGCCAGCAACAAAATGATTAGGTTTGTTTGAGCCTTGGAACATGATCATCAACGGCAACTTGATATGGTGAGACTTGTACGTGATTCTGGAATCGACAGAATAGTTCGTGTCGCCGATGTTATAGATACACTGATCCTTCTCACCCGCACGTTGCAATGAATACATCAGCCCTGTCTGCAAATTCAATTTTTGGGAAATAGGGATATCCACTGTTACACCAGCCGTAAGACCGATTTTCATGGGGCGTTTTGGCTTGCTGTTTTGCGGATTGAGGCAGATGACTTCATTTTGAGGGACGATAAAACAAGATCCCACTCCGCCCACGCGCACGCCCACTTTGACTTTTGGATTGTCGTTTTCTTGTTGGGCCACAGCCATCAGACTGCATGCGAGGCAGAGAGCCAGGATAATCAGCCGTTTCATGATTACAGAAGTTTAATATCGACACCCTCTTTGTCGGTCACCTTGCCGATGACGAAGGCTTTCTCGCCGAGCTCGGTGAACATGCTGAGCACTTCCTCACGGTCTTTGGGATCCACCACGAGCACCATACCGATACCCATGTTGAAGATGTTGAACATTTCGCGGTGTTCCACCTTGCCGTATTTCTCGAGGAACGGGAAGATGGCAGGCATATCCCAAGTGCCTTCCTCCACGTAGATGCCTTGACCTTCTTGCAGCACGCGCGGGATGTTCTCATCGAAGCCACCGCCGGTGATGTGGCAGATGGCATGGATGTTGACTTTTTTTAACACCTCTAACACCGGACGCACGTAGATGCGGGTAGGGGTGAGGAGCACGTTGCCCAACGTGTCGGGCAAGCCTTCATATTGCTTGTTGAGGTCCAGATGGTTGTCTTTAAAGACGATTTTGCGGACCAGGGAGAATCCGTTGGAGTGCACGCCGGAGGAGGCGAGGCCGATGAGCAGATCGCCGACCTTGACTTGGCTGCCGTCGATGAGTTTGGATTTCTCCACGGCGCCCACTGTGAAACCGGCGATGTCATATTCGTCTTCGTCGTACATGTCGGGCATTTCTGCCGTTTCGCCGCCGATTAAGGCGCAGTTGGAGAGCACGCAGCCGTCGGCCACGCCCTTCACAATCTGCTCAATCTTAGCAGGTTCGTTCTTGCCCACGGCAATGTAATCCAGGAAAAACAGCGGCGCGGCACCCTGTGCGAGCACGTCGTTCACGCACATGGCCACGGCGTCCTGACCGATGGTATCGTGCTTGTCCATCATGAAAGCGATTTTCAGTTTGGTGCCGACACCGTCAGTTCCGCTCACCAAAACGGGCTCCTTGTAGTTCAGGGAGGCCAGGTCGAACATGCCGCCAAAACTGCCGATGTTGCCCATCATACCCGGACGGTTGGTGCGGGAGATGTGTTTTTTAATGAGGCGCACGGACTCGTATCCGGCTTCCAGACGAACGCCTGCTGCTTCGTATGATTTTGCCATAGTGGGAAGTATTTTAATAAAAGTTAAATAATCAACATTGCGTCACCGTAGGTGAGGAATCTGTATTTCTCGGCCACGGCCTCTTTGTAAGCGCGCATCACGAAATCGTAGCCGCCGAAGGCTGCCACCATCATGAGCATGGAGCTCTGGGAGGCGTGGAAGTTGGTGATCATGGCATCGCCCACCATGAAACGATAAGGCGGATAGATGAACTTGTTGGTCCACGCATCCTCCTTGCCGTTCATCTGTGTGGTCTTCACGTGGCCGTTGGCATAGACGGAAGATTCCAGAGCCTTGGTTGTGGTGGTGCCCACCATCACAATCTTGTGGCCTTCGTCTTTTGCCTGGTTGATGGTGTCGGCGACATCGGCGCGGATGATCATGCGCTCGGAGTCGGGTTTGTGCTTGGAGAGGTCTTCCACGTCAATGTCGTTGAAGTTGCTCAAACCTGCGTGCAGCGTCACGTACGTGCGTTCGATGCCCTTCAATTCCATACGTTTGAGGAGTTCGCGGCTGAAGTGGAAACCGGCCGCCGGAGCCACTACCGCGCCCTCTTCGGTAGCGTAAATGGTCTGATAATCTTGCTCATCCTCAGGCACAATCTCGCGCAAACGCTGGATGTCTTCCGGCAGCGGAGTCGTACCCAAGTCCATCAGCTTTTTCTTGAATGCGTCATGGTCGCCATCGAACAGGAAGCGGAGCGTACGTCCGCGGGAAGTGGTGTTGTCGATAACCTCGGCCACAAGGCTGTCGTCCTCGCAGAAGCAGAGCTTGTTGCCAATACGGATTTTGCGGGCAGGATCCACGAGCACGTCCCAAAGACGGCTCTCCTCGTCGAGCTCACGGAGCAAAAAGACGCGAATCTTGGCGCGGGTCTGTTCCTTTTCGCCATACAGCAGAGCCGGGAACACGCGCGTGTTGTTCATCACGAACAAGTCGCCTTCGTCAAAATAATCAATGACATTTTTGAATAATTTGTGCTCAATGGTTTTGGTCTTGCGATCGAGCACCATCAAACGTGCCTCATCGCGCTCCTCCGTAGGATGTAAAGCAATCAGATCCTGAGGCAGATAATACTTAAATTCGGATAATTTCATTGTACAATATTTGGGCTGGCAAAAGTACAACAAAAATTATTGTTTGTCAAGAGGCAAACGAACAAAAAATCACCGAATTAGTCGCGTCTGAAACGCTGGTGGTTGAGGAATTTGTTTTCCTGTCGGATCAGTCGCACCTTGTCTTGGGTTTCCACTGTGAAAAATGACTCGGAAACCTTCTCTTCCAGATACTCCACCGCCAGGTCGTTGGGATGACATAAGTCTTTGGCATAGAAGCGGTAATCGCGCAGGTCGTCGATGAGATATTCGTATGCCGGAAAGTAGAAAGTGGTCTCGTTGTCCACCAGTTTTTCCACAGCCAGCAGGAGCACGGACTTGCTGAGGGTGTTTTCGTGCATGCCCTCGCCGGCGTGCCGCACCGGGCTCACCGTGAAGATGATTTTCATGTCAGGACGCACCTCTTTCAGTTTCTGCAAAGTGGTGTTCCATAACGACACGATCTTCTTGACATCCAAGCGGATACGGTCGAACTTGAAATTGGGGATCTTGTGGCAGTTGGAGACAATCAGGTCGCGGGGAATGAACTTGTAACAGAACGCGGTGCCGAAGGTCACAAACAGGTAATCGGTACGAGTCAGGAAATCGGAGGCGTAAGCCAATTGGTCATCGATATTTTTCTCGAAAACATCAAAGTTCTCGCGCGAAAAACGTCCGTGATGGGCAAAGCTCACCCATAAGTCGCGGTTGCGGTAAAAATAACGGTCCTTGTCGAAGGTCTCCGGATCCATGAGGATGCGGAGGGAGTGATCGATGGACACGGGGTTGAACAGCACGCCGAAGGGGTTGGAGCACACCTGGAAGCGATGCCGGTCAAAGTAGCTGCCGATATTGTCCGAGAAGCAGGAACCGAGCAGCATGATGCGGTCGTCGAATCCAATCTTGAACGGAAACTGGGGAGCAGGGATATTGGTTCTGAATAACATATTGCGAATTAATTAGGAATGACTAACTTAGCGAATTTCAGGAGCAGGGTTTTGGTGCCCACGGTGTCGAAGGCGACTTGTGCTTTGGCGTCGGGGCCTGCGCCTTCCAGAGAGATTACCTTTCCGAAGCCGAATTTGCCATGATACACGCGCAATCCGGGCACAATCTGGTCGAAAGCGGCGAGTGAGCCAATCTGGTCAAGGCGCACATCCGACTGGGTTTTCACTTGTGGCTTCGGCGCGGTGGGCGTGCGATAAGACGAGGTAGTGCGTGGCGTACTCTCCGACTGCCGGCGGAAACCGAATCCCGATTTTGCCGCCCACGGCTCTTCGCTCCGGCGCGAGAAAGTGCCTTGTCCTTCTGATGCTTTATGGCTCATATTCAGGAACTTGTCAGGAATTTCTTCCAGGAAACGGCTGTCCTCACAAAATTGCAGTGAGCCGAATCGGTAGCGCGTTTGTGCGCACGTGAGGGTCACCTGCTTGCGCGCCCGCGTGAGCGCCACGTAGAACAAGCGGCGCTCCTCTTCCATCTCCTGGCGTGAGTTGACACATAAGGATGACGGGAAAAGGTTCTCTTCCAAACCCGTGATGAACACGTAGTCGAACTCCAAGCCTTTGGCGGAGTGGATGGTCATCAGCTTCACCACGTCCTCTTCTTCACCTGCATTGTTCTCTTCTTCGTCGCTCAGCAGCGCGATGGATTCCATGAAGTGGTCCAAAGAGGGGAAGTAATGGTCTATGATTTCGCCGGTGGCCTCGTCGAAATTGCTTTCAGGCTCCTTTTCAGTGAAGCCTTTCATGGCATCCAAAAGTTCCTCCACATGATCCACACGCTCTTTCTCGTCCGTGTTTTCTTTCAGAATCTTGGCGATGCCCGTTTTGATGACAATCTGTTTGCCTAATTCGTAAGCGTCTGTGGTTTGCAATTGGGCAGTGAAGCCTTTGATCATATCGGCAAACTCCACCAACCGGTTCATCGTGGGGCCGTTGACGCCTAAATTGAACAGTTGAGGCTCACTCACAACATCCCAAAAATGTGCACCGCTTTCGTTAGCAGCAGCGGCGATGCGGGATACGGTGGTGTCACCGATGCCGCGCATAGGATAGTTGATAACACGGCGCAGCGACTCCTCGTCGAAATGATTGATAGTCAGCCGGAAATAAGCCAATACGTCTTTGATTTCCTTGCGCTTGTAGAATGAAAGCCCGCCGTAGATTTTGTAGGGTATGTGCCGTTTCACCATGGCCTCTTCCAGCGTTCTGGACTGAATGTTGGTTCGGTAGAGGATGGCGAACTGCCGGTTGGCGGCGTGTTGGTTCATCTTGGTCTCGAAGATGGCGCTGGCCACTGCGTGGGCCTCGTCGTTGTCGCTGCCGGCCCGGATGAGGTTTATCTTCGAGCCCACTTCATTGTCGGTCCACACCTCTTTCGGCATCTGGTCTTTGTTGTACTTGATGATGGCGTTGGCGGCGTTCACGATATTTTGGGTGGAGCGGTAATTCTGCTCCAGTTTGAATATCTTGGCGTTGGGGTAGTCGCGGCGGAAATTGAGGATATTCTGGATGTTCGCGCCGCGGAAGGCGTAGATGCTCTGCGCGTCGTCGCCCACCACGCAGATGTTCTGGTTGGTGGCCGCCAGCTTTTTCACGATGAGATACTGGGCGAAGTTAGTGTCCTGATACTCATCCACCAGAATGTAATTGTAGCGGTTCTGGTATTTGTACAGCATGTCGGGAAAGTCGCGAAGAAGGACGTTCATGTAATACAGGAGGTCGTCGAAGTCCATGGCGTCCGCGTTTTTCAGGCGGATGTTGTAGGCGGAGAAAATTTCAGCAATTCTGGGTTTGCCCGCGGTGCGGTCGGCGGCTATGATTTCCCCGTTTTCTGCATATTCTTGCGCAGACAGCAGATTGGACTTGGCCATGGAGATGCGGTTGAGCACGTAGTTGGGCGCGTAGATTTTCGGGTCCAGGTTCATGTCCTTGACGATGTTCTTGATCAGGGACTTGGAGTCGTCGGTGTCGTAAACCGTAACGTTGTGCGTATAGCCCAATTTGTCGGCTTCGGCGCGGAGTATGCGGTAGAATACGGAGTGGAAGGTGCCCATGGTCACGGCCTTGGCCACGTCGCCACCCACGAGGTTGACGATACGGGCGCGCATCTCGGCGGCGGCCTTGTTGGTAAACGTCAAGGCCAAAATACGGTACGGGTTCACGCCGCGCGCTAACATGTAAGCGATGCGGTAGGTCAGCACACGGGTCTTGCCGGAACCTGCACCCGCTATTACCATTACGGGCCCATCAACCTGTTTCACAGCTATTTGCTGCTGATCGTTCAATTCTGATAATATCTTTTCTTCGGGGGTCATCTTGTCTCTTTTGAGGCTGCAAAGGTACTATTTTTTCGGGCTTCATATTGTTAATAAAATTTTAAAAATTTTTTATGAAAAGTGTGTGGTTATTTAAATTTTTGTTATTTTTGCCGCGTGTTTCGTGAACAGGTAACCGAGCAGTCCCACCTATTTTCATCCATGACAACACATTTCCCACCTTTTTTATTTGGCAATTACTCATTTTATTTTCGAACCGGTTACCTGTGTCTTGTTGTCAGCATCTTGGCATATTGCTATTTTTAGTATTTTTGCGCCTCTTTAAAATATAAGTATAATGTTAAGAACACATAATTGCGGCGAACTCACTATCGCCAACGTTTCCCAAACAGTCACACTGTGCGGATGGATTCAGAAACTGCGCCATTTGGGTGGCATGATTTTCATTGATTTGCGCGATCGTTACGGCATCACGCAGTTAGCATTCAACCACGAACAACGGCCCGAGCTCTGCGAAAAGGTGGAGAAGATGGGCCGCGAGTGGGTCATCCAGGTGACCGGCACCGTGATTGAGCGTTACAGCAAAAACAAAAATATCCCTACGGGTGACATCGAGATTGACGTAACCAACGTCAACGTGCTCAACGAATCTGCCGTGCCTCCGTTCACCATTGAGGACGTGTCCGACGGTGGCGATGAGTTGCGTATGAAGTACCGTTATCTGGACATCCGTCGCAACCCTGTGAAGAACAACTTGATTTTCCGCCACAAGCTGGGTCTGGAAATCCGCAAATATTTGAGCGAGCACGGTTTCTTGGAGATTGAGACGCCGTTCCTCGTGAACAGCACGCCGGAGGGCGCACGCGATTTCTTGGTGCCTTCGCGTATGAACCAAGGCGAATTCTACGCCCTGCCGCAATCACCGCAAACATTGAAACAGCTGTTGATGATTGCCGGCATGGACCGCTATTTCCAGATTGTGCGCTGCTTCCGCGATGAGGACCTCCGCGCCGACCGCCAGCCGGAATTCACGCAGATTGACTGCGAGATGTCCTTCATCGAACAAGAAGACATTCTCAACATCTTTGAAGGTTTGGTAAAACATATCTTCAAGACTTTCAAGAATATAGAATTAGATACCGTGGAACGCATTACTTGGGCTGATGCCATGAAGTATTACGGTTCCGACAAGCCCGATGCCCGTTTCGGAATGCGCTTTGTGGAGCTCAACGACCTGTTGCAACACAAAGATTTCAAGGTCTTCAACGAGGCTGAATTAGTGGCCGGTATTAAGGTGGATGGTTGCGGCAACTATTCCCGCAAGCAGCTCGACGGTTTGGTGGAATTCGTGAAGAGCCCGCAGGTGGGTGCCGGCGGATTGGTCTATATTCTCTGTAACGCCGACGGCACATTCAAATCTTCTGTGGATAAGTTCTACGACCAAAACGATCTGAAAGCTGTGGCTGAACGTTGCGAAGCCAAGCCCGGCGACTTGATTCTCATCATGTCCGGCAAGGCCATGAAGACCCGCACACAGCTCGGCGTGCTCCGTCTGGAGATGGGTAACCGTCTGGGCCTGCGCAAGGCTGGCGAGTACAAAGTGCTGTGGGTGGTAGATTTCCCGTTGTTGGAGTGGGACGAAGAGACGCAACGTTTCTACGCTATGCACCATCCGTTCACGGCTCCTAAGCCCGAGCATGAGAGCATGTTGGAAAGCAACCCTGGCGCAGTGAATGCCAATGCCTACGATTTGGTGATCAACGGTTCCGAGATTGGCGGTGGTTCCATCCGTATCCACAATCCCGAATTGCAGAAGCGCATGTTCAAGGCTTTGAACTTCACAGACGAGCAGGCACAAAGCCAATTCGGCTTCCTGATCGATGCCTTCAAATACGGTGCTCCGCCTCATGGTGGCATCGCATTCGGTTTCGACCGTATGTGCGCGGTACTGTCCGACTGCGACACGATTCGCGACTTCATCGCCTTCCCGAAGAACAACGCCGGTCGCGACACGATGTTGCCCGCGCCTACGCCTATCAATCCGGCGCAGTTAGACGAATTAAACATTCAATTAAAATCTTCTGTTAATGGAAAATAGCAACCAATACAATTCTTTTAGCCTGATGAAGTTTGTCTGGGCGAAACGCAAGTTGCTGCTGATAATTTGCGTTGTTACCATAGTGGTGTCCGCCATCTGCTCTTTCCTCATCAAGCCTAAATATCAGTCCACGGCGGTCATCTATGCCCCGCGTACCAACTCCATGGCCAAGATTTTGTTGAACGAAGAGAACTACAATGAGCGTCTGGATATCAAGGCCTATGCTTCGGAGGAAGAGACCGAGCAGATGATGCAGTTGTTGGATGCCCGTGAAATCAAGGATTCCTTGATTCAGAAATACAATCTGGCTGAGCATTACGACATTGACACCAATTCCAAGGGCTGGTACACGAAGATTATGAAGGTCATGAAGAGTGAGATTGAGGTCAAGCGTACCAATTTCGGCGCGATTTCCATCTCCGTGAAGGATCATGATCCGGTGTTGGCATGTCAGATGACCAACGACATTCTCCGGTTGCTGGACACCATCAAGAACCGTACGGAGCGCGAGCGTGCTGTGGCAGCCTACCAAGCTCTTTGCGAGCAGATGGATTCCATTGACCGCGAAGTGCGTCGCATCGACGACTCCATCCAGATTTGCATGCAGAACGGCGTTTTCGATGTGGAAGTACAGTCCGAGCGTGTGATGCAGCAGTATGCTATCGCTGTGGCACAGGGCAATGCTGCCGCCATCAGCCGGCTGGCCAAGGAGCAGGAGAAACTGAGCCTCTGGGGTCCCCGTCTCGACGCTCTGCAGAACATGCAATACACTTTCCTCAAATATCAGGCTCTGTGCAAGCAGAAAATGTTGGACGCACGCCTCGATATGCAAGGCTCCATGCCTGTGAAGTTCGTGGTGGAACGTCCGATTGTGGCCGACAAGAAATGTTATCCGAAGAAATCGCTCGTCGTGCTGATTTCGACTCTGTCGGTTATGATTCTTTCTGTCATTGTTCTCTTAATGATTGATAAAATTGAAGAAAAGCCTTCCGGAAAAGCTGAAGAATCTGTTGAGTAGGCTCTCTTTGAAGCAGTGGCTTTCCATAGTCTCCTGCGTTCTGATAGTTCTGATCAACGCTTACGCCATCATACAGGAAATGCCTATTATTCCTGTACTGACAGGCGGAGCTTTTCTGATATACCTTTTGATGTTCTGGGTGGATCTGCTCATGTACTTGATGGCATTTTGCACCCCGTTCTCCATTATCTTATCGAGCCAAAATATACACTTGGGTCTGTCGTTGCCGTCAGAAATCATCATGATTTCGCTGACATTCCTGTTTTTGTGCCGCATCATCTATGATTTGCGCTTGGATCCGAAGATTGTATCACACCCGATATCCATTGCCATTTTTGTCTATTTGGGATGGATGCTGCTCACCTGTATCACTAGCGAGCTGCCCGTGGTTTCCATCAAATTCTGGCTGTCCAAGATTTGGTTTACCACCGCTTGCTATTGGATGTTTATCCAATTTGTGAAAGATGACAGAAGAAAGGCAGTGCGCTATTTCAACTGCTATGCGGTGGCGTTGGCCGTCGTGGTGCTCATCACTACCTACAAGCACTCGCTCACCGGTTTTGATGATTTTCACGGACATTTTATCATGAGTCCGTTTTACAACGACCACACGGCATACGGTGCGGTGCTGGCGTTTTTCCTGCCCATCACGGCCAGCTGCTTTTTCCTTCCCGAAAATACCAAGGGAATGAAAATCTTCTATGCCATATTGACAGCCATTCTGCTGATGGGATTTTATCTCTCTTTCAGCCGTGCGGCTTGGATCAGCTTGGTGGTGGCTATCGGCGTGCTGATTGTGTTGAAGTTGCGTATCAAGCTGTCGTGGCTGGTGGCGGGCTTGCTGATTGTCGGCACTTTTCTCTATTTCTCTGCCAGTGACATCCTTTACAAGATGAGCCGCAACAGTCAGGATGCTTCCGGCAATCTTACGGAGCAGTTGCAGTCCATTTCCAACATCAGCACGGATGCTTCCAATGTGGAGCGTTTGAACCGTTGGACTTCCGCTTTCGGGATGATCCGCGAGCGTCCGCTGACGGGCTGGGGACCGGGCACGTACCAATTTGTCTATGCACCCTTCCAGAAGAGCCAGTTCAAGACCATCATCACGACAGACTTTGGCGACGGAGGCAACGCGCACAGCGAGTACATCGGCCCGTGCGCTGAAACAGGATTTCCGGGCCTGCTCACCGTGCTCGCGCTTGTGTTCGTGAGTCTTTTCACGGGCATACGGACTTATAACCACAGCAAAGACAAGACAGATAAACTTTTTGCGTTGATGATGACGTTAGCTTTGGTTACCTATTTCGTGCACGGATTCCTCAACAATTTCTTGGATACGGACAAACTCTCATTGCCTTTCTGGGGTGCGTTTGCCGTGATCATGCTGACAAACCTGAGGATGAATGAGGTGAAAGTGGTACAAGGGGTACATGGGGTGAAAGAGGTGAATGAAGTACAAGAGGAACATGGGGTGAAGGAGGAGGAGAGTAATGCGTAACCGTAAGCTCATCGGGACTTTGGCGGGTATTGCTGCAGCCGTGTGCTATGGCACCAACCCTCTCGGCGCACTGAAACTGTATGAGCAGGGTATGCAGACCAACAGCGTGCTGTTCTTCCGTTTCGGATTAGCCTGGGTCATCATCGCCATTGTCATGCTTTTTCGCAAGGAGTCACTGAAAGTGACTTGGCACGAGTTTCGCACGTTAACGGGTCTTGGTCTTTTATTCATCATCTCTTCGCTCACGTTGTATTTGAGTTTCCACTACATGGCTGCCGGCGTGGCTTCCACCATTTTGTTTACCTATCCCGTGATGACGGCCGTCATTATGGCGGTGTTTTTCCGCGAGCGTATCACGTGGGGCACGGTGTTGGCGCTTGTGCTGTCGGGCGCGGGTGTGGCGTTGCTCTACTGGAGCGACAGTGCGGGTACATTGTCCACGCTTGGCGTGGTGTTGGTGCTGGCTTCGGCGCTGTCGTATGCCCTATATATAATATTGGTCAATCGGGGCAACCTGCAGATGTCCTCGTTCAAGATCAATTTCTACGTGCTCCTCTATTGCGCTTTGGGCATGGTGGTGTACTCGCTGATAGCTGGCTTGCCGCTTACGTTACCGCAAAATGCCACTAGCTGGTTCTATGTGGGCTGGCTGGCCATTGTGCCCGCCATCTTTGCCTTGGTATTGTTGGTTTATGCTGCCAAATACGTGGGCTCCACGGCCACGGCCATTTTGGGTGCGCTGGAGCCACTCACCGCCGTGCTCATCGGCATATTTGTATTCGGAGAACCATTCACGCTCAACCTCGCCCTCGGCATCATTCTGATATTGGGAGCGGTAGTTGTGATTGTCAAGAGAAAGCCCTAATAGCCCATTAACCCTTTTTATCATGCACAGTTTCGGAAGCGACAATCATTCGGGCATTCATCCCGACATTTTGAAGGCCATAGAAGCGGCCAACCAGGATCACCAGCACGCCTACGGTGACGACATCTACACGGAGAAAGCCAAGATGTTGATTAAAAAGCATTTTGGTGATTCTGCCGAACCCTACTTTGTGTTCAATGGCACGGGGGCCAATGTGGTCGCCTTGCGCGCGTGTGTGCAGGCGTACAACTCCATCCTTTGCGCCAAGACCGCGCACATTGCAGTCGATGAGTGCGGTGCTCCGGAGTTTCTGACTGGCGCCGCGTTGCGCGAGATTGAGACGCCCGACGGCAAGCTCACGCCCGAGCTCATCGCGCCACGCCTCATCAACTGGGGCTTCGAACACCACTCGCAACCCAAGGTGGTCTATATCTCCCAATGCACCGAGTTGGGCACAGTCTATACCTGCGAAGAGATCAAAGCCATCGCGGACTACATCCACCAGTTTGGCATGTATCTGCACATGGACGGCGCGCGCCTGGCCAATGCCGCTATCACCCTTGGCAAGTCCTTCAAGGAGATGACGGTGGATTGCGGCGTGGATATTCTGAGTTTCGGCTGCACCAAAAACGGACTGATGATGTGTGAGTGTGTCATTGCCTTCCGTCCGGAATTGGGTGAGAATCTGAAATATATCCGCAAGCAAAGCACACAGTTGTGCTCCAAGATGCGCTATATCAGCTGCCAGCTTATTCCGTATCTTGAGCAAGAAATCTGGAAAAGCAATGCTGAAAATGCCAACCGCATGGCCCAGCTCTTGCGCCAAGGCATCATCGACGCCGGTTTTGACACTTTCACCCAAAACACAGACGCCAACATCCTGCTCCTCAAATTGCCGAAACCGCTCATTGACAAATTGTTGGAGAAGGTGTTTTTCTACATCTGGAATGAAGAAGAAAACGAAATCCGCTTGGTGACCAGCTGGGATACAACAGAGGAGGATGTGAAGGATTTTGTAAGATTATTCTAACTATTTGCCTGTCCTTTTTGCAAGCGGGACCTGATTTTAATGAAAGGATTCTCTATTGCTAAAAACAGGATATACGACACGCAAAGTACAATTGCCCAATAGAGCACATACCCCCATGCTCCCATCCGGCTGAAAACATCGGCAAAATTGGCGTCGATAATTTGGCAGACCATGAGATTGGTGAGGAACATCGCGTATGACAATACGCCAATGCAAGCGACAATGTTTCCGATGAAGGTCTTGAAAGTCTTTATGCGGGTCAGCAGCGGCAGCCAGAGCGCAATGGCAATAGGCGGAAGCGTGAGGGCAAACACGTTGCTGTATATTGAGCCGAAGGGACGGGGAATGAGGATAGAGGCGACCATCAGAAGGATGCCGATTACAAAGGATTTCACGGAATGCCGTTGCCAAAAGTCAGGCATATATGTCCTGACCCAAGCTGCCAGCACACCGATGTAAATATTGTCGCAACGGGAAGCCACGGTTTTACGAAGCCAGACATCCCGCCAGAAGCTGTCGGTGAGGTGGTCGGAAATAGAATACCGATATATCAGGGAGAATACGATAAAGAAAAAGCAGATAATAGGGGTTGTCCGTTTTGCACCTAATCGTTTGGCGAAAACTGTCAGAGCGAGCGGAAACAGAATATAGAACCACCATTGCACAGGCAACGACCAGGATTCCCAATAGAAGTTGTAGAACGGAGAGAAGAGATTTTGGGTGAATGTGATGAAATACCAGACGGAAAATTCGTGGGTGTTGCCGTGTATGATTCCGCCCTGAACCAGGAAATAATACACCACAAGAATGAAATAGTAATTGGGTAGTATTCGCAAGGCGGTGCGGCTATAGAACAACAGTGTCTTGCGCAAATCCACGCCATTGTTTTTGTTTGCGTATGACAGAAATGAATATCCGATCAAATATCCGCTAAGAATAAAGAATATATCCACGCCGTGAGGAAGGGAAACAGATTGCAAAAACGAAAAGCGTGAATTGGCGAGAAAATGCACACCGTGACCATGCACTACAAAAAATATGGCTATGGCTCTCAATAAATCCAGCCCGAAATTTCGTTTAGAATCGTAAGGTATTCCCAGCATAGTTGATTATCAAGTTACAAAAGTACAAAAAATGCATTTATACCAGCATCCACTTTAAATAAAATCATTTATCTATACTATGACACTGCCATGTCAATGGGAAGTTGGCACAATTTTTGTACATTTGCAGCCTTTAAAACTATAACTTTTTATGGCAAATTTCCTGACTAAATTGTTCGGCACCAAGGCCGACCGCGATATGAAAGAGCTCAAGCCCAAGTTGAACCGGGCGCTTGAAGCTTACGAAACCATCAAAGACCTTTCCACCGATGACCTGCGTCACAAAACCGTGGAGTTCCGCGAGAAAATCCGCAAAGCCACGGAAGTGGAAGAGAACCGTCTGACGGAAATCCGCGATTACTTGGACAACAACTATGACCTGCCCATCGAGGAGAAACAGGATCTCTACAAAGAAGTAGAGAAACTGGAAGACAAGGTTTATAATACCACCCAGGATGTACTGAACGAGATTCTGCCGGAGGCTTTTTCCGTGATGAAGGAGGCCGCCCGCCGTTTCAAGGACAATGAAATCATCGAGGTGAAGGCCACTGACTTGGACCGCGACCTGGCTGCCACGCACGACGGCATCGAGATTGATGGTGACATCGCCCGCTACCGCAACACCTGGTCCGCCGGCGGCAACATGATCACTTGGGACATGTGCCACTACGATGTGCAGCTCATCGGCGGTATCGTGTTGCACGAAGGCAAGATTGCCGAGATGGCGACGGGTGAAGGTAAAACCCTCGTGGCTACGCTGCCCGTCTATCTGAACGCCCTTCCGGGCAAAGGCGTGCATGTGGTCACCGTGAACGACTACCTGGCCAAGCGTGACTCCGAGTGGATGGGCCGTCTGTATGAGTTCTTGGGCCTTACCGTGGATTGTATTGACAAGCACGAGCCTAACTCCGACGAGCGCCGCCGCGCCTACAACGCCGACATCACCTACGGTACCAACAATGAATTCGGTTTCGACTACCTGCGTGACAACATGGCCCGCAACACCGGCGAGCTGGTGCAGCGCCCCCACAACTATGCCATCGTGGATGAGGTGGACTCCGTGTTGATTGACGACGCCCGTACGCCGTTGATCATCTCCGGTCCCACGCCCAAAGGCGACCAGCAGGATTTTGACAAATACAAACCCATTGTCCAAAAACTGTACGATGCCCAGCGCGTGTATGTGTCGGAAATTCTGACCCGCGCCAAGAAAATGCTGGCCGAGAATCCAGACCCGAAGCCGCAAGACGAGAGTGCCATGTTGTTGTTGCGCGCCCACCGCGGTTTGCCCAAGAACAACGCCCTCATCAAGTTCCTCAGCGAGCCCGGAATGAAACAGGTGCTCCAACGCACGGAATCCTTTTTCATGCAGGACCAGAACCGCAACATGCACCTCATCGACGATGAACTCTATTTCGTCATTGAAGAGAAACTGAACACCGTCGATATCATGGACAAGGGTATCGAGTTGGTGAGCCGCGATGCGGAAGAAGCCAAGATGTTCATCATGCCCGATGTGGGTGCCGAAATTGCCGAGTTGGAGAAAGATAATCTCACTCCGCAAGAGAAAACTGCACGTAAAGAAGAGATTTACAATAACTTCGCCGCTGCTTCCGACCGTATCCACACCATTCATCAATTGCTGAAGGCTTACACCATGTTTGCCAAAGATGTGGAATATGTCATCATCGACAACAAGGTGAAGATTGTGGATGAACAGACGGGCCGTATTATGGAGGGCCGCCGCTACTCCGACGGTTTGCACCAGGCTATCGAAGCCAAGGAAAACGTCAAAGTGGAGGCCGCCACACAGACCTACGCCACCATCACATTGCAGAACTATTTCCGTATGTACAAGAAGCTGGCTGGTATGACCGGTACTGCTGAAACGGAAGCCGGTGAGTTCTGGAATATCTACAAACTGGATGTGGTGGTGATTCCGACCAACAAACCCGTTATTCGTATTGATGCTGACGACTTGGTTTACAAGACCAAACGTGAGAAATATGCTGCCGTGGTGAATGAAATTTTGCGACTGCACGAAGAAGGCAGACCTGTTTTGGTAGGTACCACTTCGGTGGAGACTTCCGAGTTGCTTTCCCGTATTTTGACCAGCCGCCGCATCCAACACAACGTGTTGAACGCCAAGTTGCACAAGAAGGAGGCTGACATTGTGGCAGAAGCCGGTCAGGAGGGCACGGTGACCATCGCTACCAACATGGCTGGTCGTGGTACCGATATTAAATTGTCTCCGGAGGTGCGCGAGAAGGGCGGTTTGGCCATCATCGGTACGGAGCGTCACGATTCCCGTCGTGTGGACCGCCAGTTGCGTGGTCGTTCCGGCCGTCAAGGTGACCCTGGTAGCTCCCAGTTCTTCGTTTCCCTGGAGGACGACTTGATGCGTTTGTTCGGCTCCGACCGTATCGCCAGAGTCATGGACCAGATGGGCCATCAGGACGGCGATGTCATCCAACACAGCATGATTTCCAAGTCCATTGAGCGCGCCCAGAAGAAGGTGGAGGAGAACAACTTCGGTATCCGTAAGCGTTTGTTGGAATATGATGACGTGATGAACAAACAGCGTTCCACCATCTACCGCAAGCGCCGCAATGCCCTGTTCGGTGACCGTCTGGCCATCGATATTGCCCAGATGTTCGAGGATGTGTGCGAAACGGTGGTTACCAACAATTGGGAGGCAAAGGATTTCGAAGGTTTCAGCATGGACATGATCAAGACCTTCGGTTGCGAGTCGCCTTTCGATGAGAAATATTTCCTGCAGGAGCGTCCCCATATTCTGGTGGAGAAACTCTATCCTGTGGTTTACGACCACTATAAAGCCAAGTTGCAGCAAATCAGCGAGCAGGCCTACCCGGTGATGGAGCGCGTGTATTTGGAGCATGGCGACAAGTTCCAGAACATTGCCATCCCGTTCACCGATGGCAACAAGAACATCAGCATTGTGGCCCCGTTGAAGAAATGTTATGAGACCAAGGGCCGAGAGGTGGGCTTGTCGTTTGAGAAGGGTATCACGCTGGCCGTGATTGACAATGCTTGGAAAGAGCACTTGCGTGCTATGGACGATTTGAAGGAGAGTGTGCAGAATGCTTCATACGAACAGAAAGACCCGTTGTTGATTTACAAGCTGGAATCTTTCAACCTGTTCGATCAGTTGCTGGTCCGTATCAGCCAGGAGATTGTGAGCTTCCTGAACAAGGGTAGAATCCCGATGGCAGAGGAGGCTCCGCAAGTGCGTGAGGCCCAGTTGCCGCAGTCGGATGCCAAGAAGTTGACCACCGGTCGCGAGGAAGTGGCTGGCGGAGGCCGTCAGGTGGCCCCCGGCGGCAAAGGCAGTCAGCCCATCCGCGTGGAGAAAAAAGTAGGTCGCAACGATCCCTGCCCGTGCGGTAGCGGCAAGAAATACAAGAACTGCCACGGTCGCATGAGCGCTGAATAATGAAGCGTGCCATCCTATCGGTTACCAACGATCTCTACACGGACGCCCGTGTGGACAAGGTGGCTATGTTCCTCACTCGCAACGGTTATGAGGTTACATTGGTGGGCCGCCGCTATGCCGACTCGCCGGAGCTGGCCCCGCGCGCGTACCACACGCACCGCATGAGACTCCTTTTCCGCAAGAACTGGATTTTCTACGCTGAATACAACCTCCGGCTTTTCTTCTATCTGCTCTTCAAAAAATGCGATGTGCTCATCGCCAATGACTTGGACACACTGCTGCCCAACACTTTGGTAAGCAAGCTCCGGCACAAAAGACTGGTTTATGACAGTCACGAGTACTTCTGCGGTGAGCTGTCGGTGGTCAGTAATCCCAAGGCGTACAAGGTGTGGAAAGCCATCGAACACTATTGTTTTCCGAAATTGAAAACCGTCATAACGGTGAGCCAGTCCATTGTGGATCAATATGAGCGGGAGTATGGCATTCGCCCATATTTGGTTCGGAATATACCACCGGCAGAGAAACCGGAAATCACAGAGACAAGACAGTCGTTGGGTATTCCGGGGGACAAGTTTGTGCTGATTCTGCAGGGCAACGGCATTAATGAGGGTCGCGGGGGCGAAGAATTGATACAAGCCATGACTTTGCTGCCGGGCACACATTTGCTGGTGGTGGGTGGTGGCACGGTGCTGCCCCAACTGAAAGCTATGGTGAAGGAGTTGAAGTTGGAAGGACAAGTCACATTTGTGGGCCGACAAAACCAGCAGATGCTTTTCAACTACACTTCTTTGGCCGATGTGGGCATGGCCCTTGACCGTGATTTGAGTGCCAATTTAAGGTTCAGCCTTCCCAACAAGATTTTCGAATACATCAAAGCTGGCACCCCGCAAGTGGTTTCCAACCTTGTGGAACGTGCCGCCATTGTCAATCGCTATCAGGTAGGCGTTGTGGCCGAATCGTTGACCCCCGAAGCCATTGCGGAAGCTGTGAAAAAATTGCAACAGGATCCCAGCCTGTACAAACAATGCAAAGAAAACTGCCGACTGGCAGCGCAGGACTTGACATGGGAAAATGAGGAACGCGTTTTGCATGAAATTTATGTGCATTAATCATTTCTTCTAATACCCAATCCAATACATATTGTGTACCTGTTTTAAGAACAACACAAAAAGTTGTTTTTTTTAACTTTTTTTCTTTTTATATGAGAAAAAAATTTATTAATATTGCAACACACAATTTTGTGTAATAGAAAATTTGGTTAAGTATATAATAATCACAGGGTTATGAAAAAAAATCTATTTTTGCTCAGTTTGCTTTCATTTGCCGTTTTGCAGTTACATGCTCAATGTGATGCGCCGACGTACGTGCAAGCCGCCCCGCGATGGGATCAAGTTAGACTCACTTGGGAATCGCCATTGCTCCATTATACCTATACAGATATGATGTCCTACAGTGGTGAACTGTCGGGTATAAATATCGGATTAGCAGGCTATCCTTTCGGTGTTGCGGTCCGGTTTACCCAGGACAGTCTAACCCGTATGAATGGCAAATACTTATCCCATGTGAAATTTACATTGGGTGATATTAATGTGACGCAATTAACTATCAGAGTATGGCAAGGAGGAAGTTTCGACAGTGTTGATTATGTCTTCAATGAGGGTACGCTTGTGTCTGAAACACAGGTGGATGTATCCACTCTGGAGGATGGGGAGAATATTGTTGAGCTGAGCACCCCTGTTTTGGTTAATGCTACTCAAGAGTTGTGGATCGGATATTATGTCGAAGTTCCTTCAGATGATGTATATCCTGCTGCAACAACGAATCAAATGTTTGACAATCTTAACAATCTGTTTTATTCGGGAGATTGGTATGCGTTGTCAATATATGACGGACTTGACGGCTTGGGTTGGGCAATTACAGGTTGTTTTGTCCAAAGTGTACCCAATATCAGCGGTTTCAACGTGTATCGAAACAACACCATGCTGAACACTGCTCCTATTACAGATCATTCCTATACGGACGTTAATGTGACGCCAAATACTCATTATTGCTACAGGGTAGAATCTATTTGTCCATCTACAACCAGCAGTGCTGATTCCGTTTGTGTCTCTACAACATTCGTACCTACCTGTGGTAACCCAATTGGCTCAGGAACCACTACCACTTCTAATCTTCCGTTCAATTGCTATTACAATTATGGTTATTCTCAACAAATCTTCACGGCAAGCGAAATAGGAGATCATCAAGCGACCATTGTTTCCCTCGGATTGCCTTATATGTATGGCACACCGCAAGATTTCGCCAATGTTCAGGTTTACATGGCCAATGTGACCAAAACGACGTTCAATTCCACATCAGATTGGATTCCGGGCAGTGAACTGACCTTGGTTTATGACGGTCCATACACTTGTAATGCTGCGGACAGCTTTTCCACTATCGCTTTCAACACCCCTTTTGAGTGGGATGGAACAAGTAATGTGGTTGTAGCTATCCTGTACAATGAGGGTGCTTTCTATGATAACGATTCCCGTTTTTATTACCATGAAACGGCAGGTACCACCTCTTTGTATGCATATCGTGATGCAGCCGCATATAATATTTCCAATCCATCGGCCGGTTTTTTGGCCAATGCCCGTAACAACATCCAATTCTGCTTCGGTGCTCAGATTACCTGCTATACACCGGACCATACGATAATCCACGATTACGATATCACTCCTACTTCTGCTATCGTATCTTGGGAACCTCATTCTTCTACTGATAATCAATGGGAAGTTGTATGTGTGCCAGCCGGTAATAATGTCAATAGCGGAACGCCAATCATTGTCAGAAATAGCACATGCACGTTGACGAATCTTATTCCCAACAGCGATTATGAAGTGTATGTCCGCACTATTTGTTCCGCATCGGAATCCAGCAACTGGGTTACGCTTTCTTTCCGCACGTATTGTGCAGATCATCAAACTATTCCGTATGTGGAAACTTTCAATAATTATGGCGAAGGTGGTGAAGACACCTATCCTTTCTGCTGGGGACGAAGAACCAATAGTACTACCAATCAATATCCCTATGTGTCTTCCTATGGTCAGTTGATTCTTTACTCTTACGAGAATATCTATTCTTTGGCCGTGTCTCAGGCTTTGGATTTATCTGCTTACCCTGCAGGCACGCTGGCACTTGATTTTCTTGTCGGAATTACCAGCGAAAGCTACGGAAGATTGGATGTGGGTCTGATAACTGATCCCACCGATATGGGTACTTTCATGCCTCTTAAGTCTTACCATCCCAGCGATTTTCCTGTTGTTGGAGAATGGATGCATGAATACATCACCCTTCCGGAATCATACCCATCACGCATTTTTTTGGCTTTCTATGCTCCGGCTCCTGTGGCTAGCATCATCAACTATGTAAATGTGGATGAAGTGCGAGTGGATTATGTTCCCACTTGTTCCAATCCGTCCAATCTGACTGTATCGACGATTACAGGTACAGCGGCGGCACTTTCCTGGACTCCCGCTCAATATGGATCCACTGGCTACACCATCAAATATGAAACGGCAGGACAGGCACCTAGAACGGTCACCACTACAGACTGCCAGTACATGCTCACAGGCCTGACGCCTAACACTCAATATGAAATTAAGCTCGTTTCCAACTGTGGCGCTGGCTCTTCTGACACGATTAGTACAATTTTAAATACGCTTGGCTTCGTCACTTGTGCACAACCCAATCCCACGCCGATGAATCTTGCAGACAACTCTCTTGATGCTGCCACAACCTTCCAACTCCCGATCAACACCTACTATAACTATTCCTACACCCAACAAATTGTTCCTGCCTCTCAGATTCAAACCAGCACGCCTATCGTCATCACGGGTATTGGTTTTTACTACGACTATAGTACTCCTGTTACGAACAAGAACAGTGTGAAGATTTATCTGGCACATCGTACCACGTCCACTTTTGCCTCCACTTCCGACTGGACTCCGATATCGGAGGCTACCTTGGTATATGAGGGAAACCTCAATTGTACGCAAGGTTGGAACGTTTTTGATTTTGACACGTATTTCACATACAACGGTAATGACAATCTAGTGGTTATCCTGGATGACAACTCTGGTGTCTATAACACGTCCTCTTTTGTTTTCCGAAGCCGCACGTACAATTCATACCAGTCTTTGTATTTCTTCAGTGACGAAAATAATCCTAATCCAGCAGAGCCGCCAACCGGTACACGTGGCTTTGTTCTCAGTGACATGGAATTGTTCTTATGCAATCAAGTGGCTCCCATGCCGTGTCCCGAACCTATGGTTTACACTACTGGTACCGATGACCAAAGTGTCACAGTGGCTTGGGTTTCCAACGGCAGCGAAAGTGCATGGACACTTCAGTATAAACAGGAGAATAGCAATATCTGGATCACTGCCGATTCTGTATCCGCTTCTCCATACACCATTAGGAACTTGGTTCCCGATGTTCACTATGACATTCGTTTGCGTGCCGTTTGCTCTGCCACTGAAAGCAGTGAATGGTCCTATACCACAGCATACACGCCATGTGCATCTGTCAGCCTTCCTTATTTCGAGAATTTTGAAAATGAAGTTATTAACGAGTTGCCTTCTTGCTGGATGAACATGAGTAACACGACCTATCCAATGCCTGTTGTCAACGGTTCATTTGCCGCTTCTGGCAGCAAGTCACTGTTTTTCAATTGTCCTACTGCTAGCAATTACGCATACGGTATTCTTCCGCGATTCAACAATCAAGTGCAGATGAACAATCTGCAGGTGCAGTTCAATGCATATAAAACTGCCAATGCACACAGAATAGATATTGGTATTATGACAGATCCAATGGATCCTTCTACCTTCGAGGTGATTGGCGAGTTTTCTCCTTCTGTTATCAATAATTGGGAATTGGGTGAGGTCATTACCAATCTGTATCAAGGCAATGGTCATTATTTGGCATTCCGGATTCCGAAGTGGTATCCAAACGCCATGTACATTGACGATGTGGATGTCCAGGAACTTTCCGCTTGTCCTCACGTGAGCAACATCTATGCAACCGACATTGCATCAACCTCGGCCACTATCAAATGGACAGCTGGCAATACAGAGACACAGTGGGCATACATGTACGGACCTAACGGCTCCGTAGATCCTGCCGTGGACACGCCTTTATACTGCAATGTGAATTCTTTGGCATTGACCGGACTTATCCCCAACACTCTTTATACTGTTCACGTACAGGCTTATTGTGACACAGCTGAACAAAGTTCATGGGTGCAGTGCAGTTTCCGTACGGGTTGTGGAATTTTGCAACAAGTGCCTTATATGGAGGACTTTGATAGTTATGCAGGTACCACAAGTTCGACCGACAATGTTTCACCCAACTGCTGGAGCAGAATCAACAACGGAAACACTTATGTCGGGTTCCCGACAGTGTATGCCTCCGGAGCCAATTCTGGAGTCAACTGTCTGGCATTCTATACCCATAGCTCTTCCAATTATGGTGATCAATATGCTATCTTGCCGGAGATTGATACCGCAGCATTGCCCATCAATACCTTGCAGTTATCCATGTCCATGGCAGCACGCTCAAGTAACTATCCATTCCAAGTGGAAGTGGGTGTCATGTCCAATCCTGAAGACCTTACCACATTTACTCCTGTGCAGACGGTTTCGACCAATAGAACAGTATATTCCAACCAGTATGTTTGTTTTGATGATTACTCGGGAGACGGTAAGTACATAGCACTGAAAGTGAAGAAACCTGTCAGTAACTATAACTATGGCTATATTGACGATGTGGTGTTGTCTTATATTTCTGATTGTTCGCCTGTTTCCAACCTGACGGTATCCAATGTGGCTGGAACTTCAGCTTTGATCTCTTGGGATCCTGCTCATCACGGCAATGTAACCGACTACACATTGCTATATTCCGTGACTGGACAAAACCATTGGGATACAGCAAGCATCCACATCACAGGTACTATGTATATGCTTAACAACTTGAATCCCAACACAAGCTATGAAGTGAAGGTGATTACCAATTGTGACAGCAGTTCCAGTACTGTAGTTTCACAGACGTTTAGCACAACTTGTTTGGCTGGCGGTGAAATAGCTATTGGTAACGGAGCAGAAACCAGTTCCGATCTTCCTTCTTATAGTTACTACAACTATTGTTACTCGCAGCAAGTGTTTACCGCCAATGAGATGGGTGGTGCAAACACGTTGAACTCAATTTCATTTAACATGGCCAATTGGGTACAGAACCGAACTTTATCCATCTATTTGATGCATACAGCCGAAAGTGCACCTACCAATTGGTTGCCTGCAACCAATGCAACGTTAGTGTACTCCGGTGTGCCCACCTTGGAACATGGATGGAATACTTTTGTTTTCCACACCCCATTCGTGTATAATGGCGTTCAAAACTTGGCGGTTATTGTTATTGATGAAACAGGAAGCTATCACAACGGCAATACATGGTATGTACATGAATCTCCTTCTGGAATGGGTGCTTCCCGTTGCACTTTTTCAGATTATAATCCTTACGCTATCATCGACACGCCTTCAACTACCACCGGAGGTCCCTCGAAGTATTGTAACGATGTGATCTTCGGCGGCGAATGCAACAGCCAGGTCACCTGTATTCCACCAAACTTCTTTGTGAGCAACATCAGCACTCACTCTGCCGACATTGTATGGACGAACGGTGGAACGGAAACCTCTTGGGAAATGGAATACAAGAAAGTGTCAGATAACACGTGGACACCTGTTACCAATTTGTCCAACTTCATAGCACATCTTACCAACTTGCAACCTAGTACTCTCTATACGGTGAGAATGCGTTCCAACTGTGGTAATTCCTACAGCACCGACAAGGTTGTGGATTTCATGACCGAATGCGATGTGATTAGCATACTTCCGTTCCAGGAGAATTTCGATCTATACGGCACAGGTGAGAATGCTTATCCTCCTTGTTGGAGTAAGATTAACAATCACCCGACGGATATGCCGATTATCAACACCTTTAATTATAGTGCCCCGGGTTCTTTGTATTTCTTAGCCGGTTCTCCGGGCACTCGCAATATTGCTATCACTCCCGAGTTTGACACATCGATTGTCATGAATAATTTGCAAGTGTCGTTCATGTATGCAGCAACCTCTATCAACGACAAGCTTGTTGTCGGTGTGATGTCCGATCCGGAAGATGACAACACCTTTGTTCCAGTGGATACGGTTTATCCTTCCTCCTTATCTGCATCATCATGGATTGAGCGGGATGTGTATTTGAACAATTACCAAGGTAATGGACGCTATATTGCTTTCAAGAATGAAGCCTCAAGTTACGCTGCTTTTGCATATATGGATAGTTTGGTGATTGATCTTATGCCGTCATGTTTGAAACCGCGCGATCTGACCGCAATAAGCAACACTTCTTCCGTGACCTTGTCATGGACGGAAATTGGCTCTGCCAATGCATGGGAGATTGAATATGGTGTAGAGGGCTTCACGCCGGGTTCGGGCACTACGATTGCTGTAACCACCAACCCATACACTATCGATAATCTTTCCACTAACACTTACGACTTCTATTTGCGTGCCAATTGCGGTAACAATGACTTTAGCGCATGGATCGGACCTGTTCATGCATCCCCGGGATCTTACATTTTGCCGACAACTGGCGAATATAGTTTGAACATGTGCGGCGGCTATCTCTATGACAACGGTGGCCCTGATGCTGGATACGATTCCGATTGCGACGTGACGGTAGTTGTCAATCCTGATGTGGATGGTATGTTGGTTCACATGACAGGTACATTTAGGATAGAGGAGGGATATGACAAGCTTACCATTTATGACGGCGGCGACATTAGTGGTACAGTGCTCTTTGACAGCGATGAGGACACCACCATTAATGTGACATCCACTACGGGTCCGCTTACACTCCACTTCGAATCTGATGAAAGTATCCAGTATAGTGGTTTCATCATTCAAGTGAGCTGCGAGAGCCTGGAAGTTCCTTGCTATGCGCCGACCAATCTGAATGCCGTTACCCTTTTGAATGGCGCTGGAATTCAATTGGTTTGGGATCAAGAAGGCACACCTGACGATTGGACTGTCCATTACAGACAGACTTCTTCCAGCGCTTGGTTAACCCAAACCGCTACATCGAACCCATATTTCCTTGAAAACTTAATGAATAATGTGGAGTATGAGGCCTTTGTGGTGGCTAACTGCGGAGATCAGATAAGCGATCAATCCAACCATGTCACGTTCATTCCGACCGGTATCAATAATTACCTGCTGAACAGCACCACACTCTATCCTAACCCCACCACTGGTGAATTCAGAATTGAGAATACAGAGTTTAGAATTGAGGATGTGGAGGTTTATGATGTATATGGCAAATTGATCAAGACCGTCAAGGTGGAAGACAACAGTGTTGACCTTGATTTGTCAGAAAATGCTTCAGGTGTGTATTTCACGCGCATCAGCACAGAAATGGGCACGGTAACCAAGTGCATCATCAAGAAATAGCTTTTCAAGCAGTATGAATTTATGAGGCTGATCCAATGATCAGCCTCTTTTTTATCGTAGAGGCTCGGCTAATTTTATTATTTTTGCAACTTCAAAACTAAGAATGGCAGTTATCCTGACAGTATAGATACACGGACTTTATGGAAAGAAAAATTGCATTGGTAACTGGTGCAGACGGAGGCATGGGCACCATCCACACACGGACGCTGGCAAAAGCCGGTTATGAGGTCATTATGGCCTGTTATGATGAAGAAGTTGCAAGACCTGTGTACGAGTCAATTCAAAAGGAAACGGGCGCGACCATCCATTTGATGCAAGTGGATCTTGGCAATCTGCAGGACGTGATTCGTTTTGCCGATGAGGTCAAGCAGCGTTTCCCCTCCTTGCAAATATTGCTGAACAATGCTGGTGTGCTTTGCCATCGCGCCAAAAACAGCGTCAATGGTGTGGAATATACTGCCGCTGTCAACTATTTGGGACATTACACCCTGACTAACGCCTTGCTGCCCATCATGGGGCAGGGGACGCGTATTGTAAGCATGATTTCCATCGCATACGCTATGGGAAAAATACGGGAAGATTTTCTTTCCGAAACCAATGACAAGAAATTCAACCGTTTTACTACGTATGGCAACTCCAAACGGGCGTTGTACTACTTCATGCTGGATGTTGCGGATGAATGGAAGAAAAAGGGTATCTGCATCAATGTGGCCGATCCAGATATTGTGAGCACGGGCATCATCTGCCAGGGCAATATTGTGGTGGACAAGCTTTGTGATTGGTTTTTCCGTCCGGTCATCAACACGCCTGAGGAGGGTGCCGCCACCATGCTGGCCGCGGCCCTGAATCCCGAATTTGAGGGTGTGACAGGATGTTATTTCAAGAAGAAAAAAGTGAAAGCGCATAATAAGCGTTTCTACAACAATATCAAAGAGCGGGAGTTATTGCGTAACATCACCCGCCAAGCCTTGGAGCGTAACGGTATTACATTATGATTATTCCTCCCTACCTCAAAGCTGGCGATACCATAGCCATTGCGGCTCCGGCGCGCAAGGTCTCCGAACAGGAGGTCCAGCCTGCGGTGCGCTTTCTCCGAGAGGCAGGCTTCAAGGTTTATTATGACGACAGGCTCTTTGCCCAGTGCCACCAGTTTGCCGGCGATGAGGCCGTTAGGGCGGGTTATATCCAGGAGTTGCTCGACGACCCCGACATCGAGGCCATTTGGTTCGCACGCGGCGGTTATGGTTCTGCCCGTATTATCGACCAACTCAACTTCTCCGCATTCTGCCGCAATCCAAAATGGCTGGTGGGGTATAGCGATGTTACGGTCTTCCACGCACATGTGCATCAGCGGTATGGCATTGCCACGTTGCACGGCACCATGCCCATCAATGTGCATGACGGCGAATTTGGCCACGAGGCCAACCAGACACTGTTAGATGCCTTGACGGGTCATCAACTGCGTTACGACATTCAATCGCATCCCCTCAGCCGCATTGGCAAGTTCTCCGCGCCTGTGGTAGGAGGCAATCTTTCCATCCTCTATTCGCTCATGGGCTCCCCATCCGAATTGGATACGGACGGCAAAGTGCTGTTTATTGAAGATCTGGACGAGTATCTGTATCACATCGATCGCATGATGACCAATCTGGATCGCAGCGGGAAGCTGCGCAATTTGGCAGGCTTGGTTGTGGGATACTTGAGCGATATGCACGACAACACGATACCCTACGGCAAAAATGCAGAGGAGATTGTGGCAGAGCACTGCCAGAAGTACAATTTCCCGGTTATCTTTAACTTCCCTGCCGGACATGAAGCGATGAATAAAGCCATTAGAATGGGTTGTCCGATGCACTGTTCAATTCGAAATCAACAAATCATCATAGAAAATTAAGCATTATGTCGAAATACTCTTTTTTGCTCAAGTTATGCCGTTTTAAGGTGACAGGTTTCACCCCTGAGGATTTTCAGAACAATCCTGAATTGAAAAAATGTGTCATCATTATGGCACCGCACACGGCCGCTTATGATTTTTTGGTGGGTCTCCTCTGCATTCGGCATTTGGGATTGAAGATGGCTATGGTGGTAAAGAAAGAGATGTTCATTTTCCCCTTTAAAGGTTTTCTGACCAAAATAGGATGCGTGCCGGTGGACCGCAAACATGCCCTTCATTTTACCGATTTCGCCGTCGATCTGATCAAAGGACGGGAGGAGATAGCCTTCATCCTATGCCCGGAGGGATCCCGTAAATACGTGGAACATTGGAAACGCGGTTTCTATCAGATTGCGGAAAAGGCTGGCGTGCCCATTTGTCTGAGCCATATCGACTTCAAGAGCCGGACCACCGGTGTGGGTAAGATTTTCTATCCCACTGGAAATTATGAGCAGGATTTGGCTGAGATTGAAAAGTACTACTATGGTATGCGTGGTTTGCGCAAAGGTCGGTTCAATCTGGAAAACAGATAAAACATAACACTATCTCTTTCCATTCAAGCGAAAATTTTTGAACTCGCGATTGTCTAACGAGCCTTTGAACAGAAGGCCGGAGCGGTTTTGTACGCGACAATTTTTGAAAACCACATCATTGTTGGTTCCGGTGAAACCTACCTGTCTTTTGGGGTCGCAGGGGATGAAGAGAGAACCGTCATACACGGCATGGTTGTCGATGTAGTAGAATATGTCATCCCCGCAGTTGAGATAGATGTTGCAGTTTTTGTAGGTGCGTATGGTTGTGTTGATATCCGAAGAGTAACGTACCATTCCAATGGTGCAGCGGTCAAACGTGATATTGTACGCTTTGTTGGTGTTGACGTTATAGTTCAGCCGCGACTTGGTGACCTCAATCACATCTTTGGCGGAGTGCCGGAGGTTGATGTAGAGGCTGTTCGGATAATTGTATTTGTCTGTAGCCTGGGCAATCTTGGCATCGGTCACCGGAATCATATCAAGATTCTTCAGCTTGCAGGAGTATGCCTTGTCAAGTTTCACATAGCGGCTGCTAAGATAGAGGCTGGCTGTGTTGTTCTGCCCGGCATAGTTGAATTTTATCCCGTTGATGTCGAAGCCGCCGATTCGGAGCGAGTTGCCAGATTCCTGTTTGTCCTTAGGGTAGAAGATGACCACCTTGCTGACATCTTCAGGGACGTTTACCGTCAGGTTTTTGATGGTGATTTTGGGCCAATATTTTTGTGCCAGCTCCGGGCGTGAGTTCGTCTTGGCGTTCAGGTTGCCGGCAGAAATCAGGAAGTAGCGGCTGTTGGTAGCGTCAAATACGCAGTCCTCCATGTAAATGTTGAAATTGGTGTACGCGTTGTAGGATGGTTCCAGCAGCACCGGCACGAAATTGATGAAACGGCATTTTTTGTAGGTCAGCGTGCCGAACATGGAGGAGAACTGGTTGTACAAATTGTTGAACCTGCAGTTTTTCATAGTCACATCGCGGCCATAGCAGTGGATGTCAAAGCGGTTGATGTCGCAATCCTGCAGCTCGGCGGTGTTGATGTTGTTGGTGCCGAAGATACCCCAGTTGGCCACAGCCTTGAGACGTACAAAGCGGCTGTTCCACACATTGTTCATCACGATGCCATAGCCGTAGTAATCTTTTCGGGAGTAGGTTCCGAAGATGCTGACATTCTCGAAGGACACGTTGGTGCAGTTGCGGATATCGAAGGCAGCATCTGCGGTCAATTTGCTTTCGGGCGTGTGGAGGGTTATGTTCTTGATTTGCAGGTTGTGCTGATGGCTGATGAGGAAAGGCATCACCTTGTAGGTGTTGGCTTCGTCGCGTTGTATGGTCAGGTTTTGGATAAGGATGGGCGGTTCATCATCGTCAATGCTGCAAAAAGTGCACTTCGGACTGGATTGCTCGTTGTTGTACGGGGAGATGGGGTTGTTGCGGCTCTGTCCGTCGCAGATAAGCAGAATGTCACAGCGCGTGGCCGGATAGCTGTAACCCTCGCGCTTCTCCACCCAGGGAGTTTCATCCTCAATGGCCAGCTGATACAGCCCATCGGCCAGTTCAGGCACCGACGAAAAGTCATTGCCATCCAGCAAACTCTTGTCGATGGTGATGGCTTTGGCTTCCTGTTGCAGCTCAAAAAGATAACAAAGCTTGCTGCGGTTCTTGACGCGCAGTCGTAATCCCTTGAAGTCGGTGGTTTTGCCCAGTGGTATGCGATTCGACGACTTGGTTACCTCGATGGTGAGGGTGTCAATGCCGCTGTAATCCACTGTCACGCCGGCTTTGAGGGCCGTCACGTGGGTTTGGTAAAGTACCTCATAACGCGCCGAATCCGAGTTGGCCTCGTACAGGCCGAACTTGATGGGCGACAGGGTAGTGTCTTGGGCGACAACAGAGGTGTTCATCATCAAGAAAAGCAGTAATATGAACGGCGCTACAAGTTTTTTCATCTTATTGTTAATCATCACAATATCGCATCCACACGCGCTTGGCTTGTGTCAAAAATCAGTCTCTTTTGAAAATGTCACGGGTATAGACCTTGTCGGCCACATCGTCCAAGCAGGCATCGTAGCGGTTGGCAATGATGGCCTGTGCCTGTTTTTTGAACTTCTCTAGGTCGTTTACCACTTGGCTTCCGAAGAATGTGGTACCGTCCTGTAAAGTAGGTTCATAGATGATGACAGTGGCGCCCTTGGCCTTCACGCGCTTCATCACGCCTTGGATGGAGGATTGGCGGAAATTGTCGGAGTTGCTCTTCATCGTCAGGCGATAGACTCCGATGACGCACTGCCGCTCCTCATTGGGGTTGAAGTCGCCGCGGTTGTAGTAGTCGTAGTAGCCGGCCATGTTAAGCACGCGGTCGGCGATGAAGTCCTTGCGGGTACGGTTGCTCTCCACGATGGCGCTCATCATGTTCTGCGGCACGTCGGCATAGTTGGCGAGCAGCTGTTTCGTGTCTTTGGGCAGGCAATAGCCGCCGTAGCCAAAACTCGGGTTGTTGTAATGCGTGCCGATGCGCGGGTCCAGGCACACGCCCTCAATGATCTGTTGGGTGTTCAACCCTTTGATCTCTGCATACGTGTCCAGCTCGTTGAAGTAGGAAACGCGCAGTGCCAGATAGGTGTTGGCGAAGAGCTTCACAGCCTCGGCTTCGGTGCTACCCATGAACAGCACGGGCACATCCTCTTTCAGCGCCCCTTGCTTGATGAGAGCGGCAAACTCGTGCGCTTTCCCTTCCAGCAATGGATTGGTGCGGTCGAAGCCCACGATGATGCGGGAAGGATAGAGATTGTCGTACAGAGCCTTGCTCTCGCGCAGAAATTCGGGTGCAAAGATGATGTTCGGCAGCTTTCCGTCCGCGCCTTTGAACTTCTCGCGTACTTGCTCAGTGTAGCCCACCGGGATGGTGCTCTTGATGACCATCACTGCCGTCGGGTTCACGCGGAGCACGATACGAATGACATCCTCTACCGCTGAGGTGTCGAAGAAGTTCTTCTGGCTGTCGTAGTTGGTCGGGGCGGCGATGACCACGAAGTCCGCCTGCTTGTAGCCTTCCTCGGCGTCCAAGGTGGCTGTGAGGTCCAGCGGCTTGTGGGCCAGATAATCCTCGATGTAGTCATCCTGGATAGGGGACTTTTTATGGTTCACCATCTCCACGCGCTCGGGGACGATATCCACGGCGGTGACGTGATTGTGCTGGGCCAAAAGAGTGGCGATGCTAAGTCCTACATAACCGGTACCGGCAACTGAAATATTCATATAAAAGCAATTTTTATCAATTCTCTATTCACTGATTACTGTCCACTGACTACTGTCCCCTGTTACCTACCCTCGATGTCCTTGAAATACTTCACCGTGCCGTAGGTGAGCTCGTCGCAGGCGGCGTCATCGCAGACGATGATGCCCTTGGGGTGGAGTTGCAGCACGGAGACGGTGCACATTTGGCTGACAGAGCCTTCAATGGCGGCGGCCAGCGCGCGGGCCTTCCCATGGCCATTGGCCAAGATCATCACCTCGCGAGCATCCATCACGGTGCCCACACCCACGGTCAGGGCCGTCTTGGGCACTTGGTTGATGTCGTTGTCGAAGAAACGGGAGTTGGCAATCACGGTGTCCATTGTCAGCGTCTTCACACGCGTGCGCGACGTGAGCGAGGAGCCGGGCTCGTTGAACGCAATGTGCCCGTCAGGGCCAATGCCGCCCATGAACAGGTCAATGCCGCCGTATGACTTGATTTTGTCCTCGTAACGCTGGCATTCGGCTTCCAAATCTTCGGCGTTACCATTCAAAATGTTGACGTTCTCTTTTTTGATGTCAATATGATTGAAAAAGTTGTTCCACATGAAAGAATGATAGCTCTCAGGATGACCCTCCGGAATCTTCACATATTCATCCATATTGAAAGTTACCACATTGGCGAAGGAAATTTTGCCTTCTTTATGCATCCGGATCAATTCCTTGTAGGTGCCGATGGGTGTGGAGCCGGTGGGCAGACCCAAAATAAAAGGTTTTTCATTAGTAGGCTTGAAGGCGTTGATGCGCTCCACGATGTGTTGCGCAGCCCATTGGGACATCTCGTCGTAGTTGTTTTTGATGATTACTCGCATGGAAAGAAGGGGTTAAAAGGGTGAATGAGGTAAAGGGGGTGAATGGGGGTATTAATTTTCAATTTTCAATTCTTAATTCTCAATTTATAGGTATTTCTTGTACGTGTCCAAAGTTGTCGCTGTCTGTTCCCGGATCTGTTTCACGAAGCTTACCTCGTCGAGTTTGCCGATGACGGCGATTTTTTCTTCTTCGTTATGGAAGGTGGCGTTGCGGAATTCGTTGTCGTAATCTTTTTTACGGGTAAGATAAACTTGGTCGCAGATGAATTGTTGGATGCGCATGGCTTCTTTTACTGCTTGTTTCCACAATTCAGGAGTCAGTGTTTCTGTTTCGTCCTTATGCAGGAAGATGAGGGATAGGTATGCATGGCGGAGTTTCTCCATGGTGTAGCTGCGCCATATCTCATCGTATCTGTGATGAATATCCTCCCAGCTGTTGAGTGCGCCGCTGTTGATGTCGTGGATCAATTGCTCCAACTCATCACCGTTCATCAGTTGTCCGCCAAGGTTTATCCACTCGCGCTGCCGCTTGCTCTCCAACTCTTTCCGCAAGGTGTCGATGGTGAAAGTGGGATTGTTTTCCAAGAAGCGGATGATGTTCTTCACGGCGTAGTAGGTAATCATATCGCCGTAAGCATGGTAGGCTTGGCAGGTTTTGAGGATGCGCACCTTGCGGTGGCCACACTCCATACCCTCGCCTATAACCTCCAGTTTCTGAGCAGTTTCAGGTTCGTTATCCAGAATGTTTTTGCCGATCTTGCGCAGCTCCTTGAAGTCCATCTTCGGATCAAATTTGCCTTGCTGGAGCAAATACGCCTTGCCTGTCCAGCCTTCCAACAGTTTGCGACCTTCGATGGCTTCTTCCATAGTGTCGGGTGCGAAGGTCTCGAACTCGATGTTTTGGATTTTGCGCTTGCGGGTGTCGCGTTTCTGATATTTGGAAGTGTTGCGGGCGATGGCGTACATATTGTACATCCACCAGAATGCGGGCATCACCTCTAACTCGTCAGTCTTGGGGTTGTTGTTCACCAGGCTGAACGGCAGCTTGATGTTGAGCTCGTGGGGAAAGTCCGACTTGGCCAGCAGAGTGAAGGAAGCGAATTTGGAAGAGTGCTTCACGCTGGTACACAGACCGGGCCAGAAGCCTCGGCCTGCCACGATCTCACCGTCGGTGGCGCGACTGTTGTGGTTGGATCCCATAGTGGCTCCGGCGGCCATGTTGCTCTGTCCCATCACACAAGCGGAGATGAGGAAAGAGTTGTTGTGGTGTTGCTCGTGCGACGGGAAGATGAGGTTGTTGAGTACCTCGCAGCAGGAGATAGTGGAGTTGTCGCCCAACACAGAATTGATTAGACGTGCACCGTACTTCAGGTTGCAGTTGTCACCTAACACGAAGCGTGTGGCCGTGACGGAGTAAAAGATGTGGCAGCCATATCCAGTGATTCCGTTTACCAGAATCACGCCCTCGCCAATTTGGGTCGGTTCCTCTTCGGAGGAGTTGATGGTGACGTTTTTGAGCTTGGAGGCTCCCTTGATGTAGCAGTGCGTGCCGATTTTGGCATCTTTCAGAATCCAGCAGTTTTTGATGACGCAACTCTCGCCGATGGTGCCGTAAAAACCTCTGTGGTTGCTGAGGCTCTTTTGCGTGATATCCTTGAGACGCTCTTGCAGGCGGGTATTGTCGGCGTATTTGGCCCATAGGTACGCATCTGCCGTAATCATGCCGTCGAAGGGCAGGATGGAACGGCCGCCGTTTTCGTTCATCACCTCCAGCCAAACGCGCACATCCTCGGGTTCGCCTTCCTTTACTACGCCGTTGCCGAACTTGGAGTGGTCGGTGGTGGACATCTCCTGGATGTTGAAAAGGATGCAGCGGTCGCCGATGATGTAGTTGGCCATATAGTGTACGTCATGGATGGCCGCGTCGTCGCCGATGTCACACGACATGATGCTGCTATCGGTGATACCCACCGGCAAGCGGAGGTCGTGATATTGCAGGATTTCGTTGCGCACGCGCCCGATACGCACCATGCCGAAGAAACGGTTGTTGCGGATCATGTTGGTGTCGAACTCGTCCGTAATCCAGATGTCGTCCCAATTGGAGGCGGTGTTATTGTTGATGACCAGCCGCTCGATTTCGTCGGAGCGCAAGTGCCGCCAGCCGCCTTCAGGTTGCTTCACCTGCTGGTTACGGTAGAAATACTCATCATGTCCATCGTGCAAATACTTGGGATCGATGAAGTTTTTGTATATCCGGTCATACGGAAGAATGGTAACTTTATCCATCTTTTCAAATAATTTTCAAAAATCACAAAAGGTTCACCTCCGGCGCAAGCGTTACCCCGAAGTGTTTTTTCACGTCATCAATGACTTGCTGGCATACTGACACTATTTCCTGTGGCGTAGCATTCCCGTAGTTTACCAGCACCAGGGCCTGCTTGTCGTACACACCCGCGTCGCCGATACGGCGCCCTTTCCAGCCTGCTTTCTCAATGAGTTGTCCAGCAGCCAGTTTCACAAAACCATTTTCCATCGGATATGACACCAAGTCGGGTGTGGTGCGTAATAGTTGCTCGAACTGGTTTTGTGGGATAATGGGGTTTTGGAAGAAGCTGCCGGCGCATCCGATTTTGGAGATGTCGGGCAGCTTGCTGTTGCGCACGCGCAGGATGCAGTCGGTGATGTTTTGCAGGGAGGGTTGCAGGTTGCAGCGTTTCAGTTCCTGGCTCAGGGCTTTGTAGGTGAGGGTGTAGTGTTCGCGTTTGGACAGGCGGAAGATGACGTGGGTGATGAAGCACTTGTGTTTCAGTTCGCGTTTGAATATGGAGTCGCGATAGCCGAAATGGCACTGTGCGTTGGAAAGTGCGAAGGGTTGCAGGGTGTCGGTGCGCAGGCCTTCCACGCTTGCAATAGTGTCCTTGACCTCCACGCCGTAGGCGCCGATGTTTTGCACCGGAGCACTGCCCACCAGCCCGGGAATGCCGATGAGGTTTTCGATACCGTAGAGTTGGTGTTGCAGACAGTATTGTTGCAGCTGCTCCCACTCCTCGCCCGCGGCCACGCGCAATAGCACATCATCAGCCGTTTCTTCTATGACTTCCATTCCCTTGAACACGGGATGCACAATAGTGCCGGGATAGTCTTGCGTGAACAGCACGTTGCTGCCTCCGCCAAGGATGAAGTGCTCGGATTGGAACACGCCTTGCTCCGCCAATTGTCGCACCTCGTCAGGGTGTTCCACGCAGACAAAACGTTCACAGGACACATCCATCATGAATGTGTTGTACGCTTTTACCGAGTAGTGTTCGTAGGTCTGCATGGAAGGAATTTTTAGAACATATAGCCCATTTTCACATAGATGTTGGCCATACCGTCGTTGTCGCGTTTGTCAAAAGGTACTGCCCAGTCCACGGAGAGTACAAAATTGTCATTCATCATCAATTTCAGGCCAAGACCGCCGGAAAAATGCGGGCGGTAAACATTGGCTTTGTCGCCGAACACGATGTAGTTATCCAGTTCTGACAAGTCAAAATCGGGATCATTCGTTTCGATATTCTGACGAATCTCTTGTTCGTTCAGGCGGTAGGATTGGAGGATCATGCCGGCATCCACAAAGGGGTTGAGGCCGATGAAGAAGTGCTCCTTGCCAATGTCGAACTTGCAGATTTGGAAGCGGAACTCCACGTTGGCGAAGGCATAGCCAGGAGCTGTAATACGATTACGGAGCACACCTCTGAGGGTGTTGCCGCCGCCCAGTCCTTCGTACAACACACGCTGGATGAACAGGTTGTTGTAATAGTTGCTCAAGTAGAATGGCGAGTTGCCCGCCACAGTCAGCTGGGTGGCCAAGCGGTATGCGAAGGTGATATGTTCTTTATAGACTGGCACAAAATGGCGGAAAGAGGCATTGAACATCAAATTATTGAACTCTTTATCCGCACCGAAGGCGGCGTTGTAGGTCCAGAAGACCTCTGCATTCATGCCTTTGTGGGTGTTCTGTTGGCGGTCGCGATTATCGAAGGTAATACCGCCGCGCAGGTAGGGATGCCAGCCGCCGTTGGCTTCGTTGGGCGCGATGATGCCCCATTTGGTGTATTTCTCGTACAAGCCATCCACCTCGGGGAGTATGTTCTCCGGTTTTTTGTTCTTGTTGATCATTGCCAGATTGACGCTGCCAATCTGATAGCCGAGCAGTCCGATGCCCGCATTCCAGTACCAGTTGCTTCCGATGGAGCCATCTATGTCGGCAGCCACGCGGAACAAGTCGCGCTGCGATTTGTAGAATGCTCTGGAGATGTAAGTGTCCGTGTATTTCTTCTTTGCCCAGCCTGCGTTATAGACAGTCTGGTAGCCATTGTAGCCGTAGAAATCGCACAGGGCGTCGGGCAGGTAAGAGACATCGATTTTAAGTCGGTGGTTGGGGATGAGGTATTTGGAGTCGTACGCGAAACGGAACAGGCCTGAACGTTTGGTGGTATAGGCGGCTTCAAAGTAAAGAGAATGGAAGTATTCGGGGTAGATGGAGCCGTCGCCGAAATCATAGACATTGGCCAGCAAGCCGTATTGGAAACCCTTGTCGGCATCGTAGGCCACCGAAGGCAGTATGCCGAAGGTCCAGCCCGTACGGATTGCGCTTTTCTCCTTCTTGGGTTTCTTGGTTTTGGCAGTTTTCTCCGTTTTCGTTTTCTTGCCAGATTCCGTATCCTGTGCATGCACGGAAAATGCGCCTAAAAAGATGATACACAGCAAAAAGAGCAGATATTTTTTCATACGTTTCGCTAATAAATATTGGTGCAAAAATAGTAAAAATCGTAATGCACAATAACACCCCTTTTTTTCGTTTATCTCATAATTTGTTTGTTTCTTAAGTGTGAGGTCTTTCTTTACACAAAATTTGTATCTTTGCCCACTCTTTAGAAAAAAGAATATTTTATTAACATTCAACACATTAAATACTATGCCTCAAATTTCTAAAAAAGGACAGACAATGCCCTCTTCACCGATTCGTAAATTGGTGCCTTTCTCCGATGCAGCCAAGTCTCGCGGAGTACACGTTTATCACTTGAACATCGGCCAGCCGGATATCGAGACCCCCAAGGGTGCCCGTGAGGCTGTGAAGAACGCCGATGTGCCCGTTATCGCTTATACTCACTCCGCCGGTAACCTCAGTTACCGTAAAAAACTGGTGGAATATTACCACAGCGTGGGCATTGATATTACTCCCGATGAGATTCTGATTACCACGGGTGGCAGTGAAGGTCTTCTTTTCGCATTCAACAGCTGTATGGATCCGGGTGACGAGATTATTATCCCCGAACCGTTCTACGCCAACTACAACGGTTTTGCCGTAACCTGCGGCGTGGTGGTGAAACCCATCGTTTCCACTATTGATAACGGTTTTGCGCTTCCTTCCATCGAGGAATTTGAGAAGCTTATCACTCCGAAGACCAAGGCTATCATGGTGTGCAACCCCAACAACCCGACGGGTTATCTTTATACCGAAGAGGAAATCCGCCAGTTGGGTGCGATTGCCAAAAAGCACGACCTCTTCCTGTTCGCCGATGAGGTGTATCGTGAGTTCTGCTACGACGGTGTGAAACACTTCTCCGTGATGCAGCTAGAAGGTCTGGAGCAGAATGTGGTCCTGTTGGACTCCGTCTCCAAACGTTACAGTGCATGTGGCGTGCGTACGGGTGCGCTCATCACTCATAACAAAGACGTTTATAACACGGCCATGAAGTTCGCACAGGCTCGTCTGTCGCCGCCAACCTACGGCCAAATCCTTGGCGAAGCTGCCGTTGACACTCCGAAGGAGTACTTCGACGCGGTTATCACCGACTATGTGGCCCGCCGCAACACTGTGGTGAACGGCGTGAACGCTATCCCTGGCTGCTTTGTGCCTATGCCGAAAGGCGCGTTCTACTGTGTGGCCCGCCTCCCCATCGACAACTCTGATCGCTTCTGCCAGTGGATGTTGGAAGAGTTCAACTACAACGGCGAAACCACAATGATGGCTCCGGCTACCGGTTTCTACTCCACTAAAGGTAAAGGCACCAACGAGGTTCGTATCAGCTACTGCCTCAAGGTGGAAGACCTGAAGAAGGCCGTGAAATGCCTCGAAGAGGCTCTGAAGGTCTATCCGGGAAGAACGAACTAATTAATAATTCAGAATTGAGAATTGAGAATTATGAATGGATAATCCTGTTTTATAATTTTCAATTCTCAATTTTCAATTTTCAATTCCAATGAAAAGAACCCTCCTACTGTTATTGATTGGTTTGTGTCTGTTGCCGGCGACATTGCGGGCACAGTCGCACATCCGCACCGATTTCAAGGATAAAAACTATGTGGATACCTCGGCCACCATGGTGTGGGTGGGTGTCAACATGGCAGGGCATCTGCCGCTGGGCTATCTGAAAGAATGGTTCAAACCCAACTTGTCCGTTGGCGCGAATGTGCTCTACAAGTCTAAGAGCAACTGGACGCTGGATGCTGCATTCAGCTACATGTTCGGTGCCAATATCCGCGACACTAATTTTGCTTTTTTGGGCGACTTGGCCAACGAAAATGGTGTTGTGATGGATGGTAATGGCCTGAAAGCCACGCTCTACTTCGAGGGCCGTTATTGGATGTTCGGTTTGGGTGTGGGCAAAATCATACCCGTCAACCGATGGAAAAATTCCGGCATTTGGCTGCGCTTCGGGGCCGGCTATTTTGGTCATAAAATCCGTATCAACGACTATGACCATCAGGTTCCCCAGCTGGATGGCAACTACCTGAAAGGGTACGACCATCTCTCCGGCGGCTTTGCCATGACCCAGTTTGTAGGCTATCTTTTCAATCAGAAAAACAGAATCCTCAACTTCTACGGAGGTATTGAGTTTTACGAATGCTGGACCAAGCCGATGCGCAACTACATCTTCTATGAGGGTCCTACCGCAGGCACGAAGAGCAGGTTCAGCGGTCTTGTCAGCCTTAAGATTGGCTGGAATATCCCGTTGTACGAAAAGAAATCCGTTACCACATTCTACTATCGATAAATCATGCTGATCCTCTTATCTATTGGCATCATTTTATACACGTCCTGCATCTGCATCGCGTCCATCTTCAACAAGAAAGCGCGGTTGTGGGTGAAGGGCAGGATAGGGCAGTTTGACAAGCTTGCTGAAATTCTCCGCGGTGACGAGCATCCCGTGTGGGTGCACAGTGCATCGCTGGGGGAGTATGAGCAAGCACGCCCGCTGATAGAGAAGATCAAGCAGGAGCATCCCGACATCAAGGTGCTGGTGACGTTCTTTTCCCCGTCGGGATACGAGATTCGTAAGAATGACACGTTGCCGGACTATGTTTTCTATTTGCCCTCTGACACGAAACGCCACGCGAAACGGTTTTTGCACATTGTGCAGCCGCGCATGGCCATCTTTGTCAAGTATGAGTTCTGGTACAACTACATTAACCAGCTCAGCGAAAGAAATATCCCCTTCTATTACGTCAGTGCCATCTTCCGTCCCAATCAGTATTTCTTCAAACCTGCAGGAAAATGGTTTGCCGAGCAGTTGAGAAAGGCGTCCTTCTTCTTTGTGCAGAACAAGGAATCGGAGGATTTGCTTCGGAGCATTGACATACCGCAGGTGGAGGTTTGTGGCGACACGCGCTTCGACCGCGTGTATGCCATCGCCACGCAGTCTTACACGCTTGATTTTGTGGAGCGGTTCAAGCAGGATTGTAAGCTCATTGTGGCAGGTAGTACTTGGGGTCCGGACGAGAGCCTGCTCGCGCAGCTGCTCACCCGCCAGCAGGGCTACAAGTTGATAGTGGCCCCGCATGAAATCGTCCGCAAGGCGGAGGTGCAAAAGACCTTTTCCAATTTCAAAACGGTCCTGTTTACGGAAGCCAATGATGAGATGCTGGAAACTGCCGATGTGCTCATTGTCGATACAATCGGCATGTTGAGCAAGATTTACAAGTACAGCGATATTTCATACATTGGCGGAGCCTTCAAAACCGGATTGCACAACATCCTGGAGGCGGCTGTGTTCGGAGTCCCTTTGTTCTTTGGCCCCAAGTACAGCCATTTCAACGAGGCGGTTATGCTTGTGGAACGCAAAGGGGCTTTTTCCATTCGTTCATCGAAGGAAATGTACGACATCCTTTGCCGTTTTGAGAAGGAACCAGAAACCTACAAAGCAACCTGTGACATCTGCCGGCAATATGTGGCAGAGAATATCGGGGCCTGTGAAAAAATTTACAAACGAATATTTTTAACATAATCTTATTGTACAGATGCATGGCCGTGCGTCTCAACATTCGGCCGTGTGTCTCAACCTTTAAAAAATACAAAAATGAAAAAATCAGTCGTTACCGTTATTATTGTAGTAGGTGTCATCTTGTTGCTGTTAGCCATGATGATCACGCCGTATAACACGATGGTCAAGAAAGATGAAAGTTGCTCCGGCGCTTGGGCCAACGTGGAAAGCGCCTATCAGCGTCGTCTGGACCTGATTCCGAACTTGGTGAAAACTGTGCAAGGTGCTGCCGATTATGAGAAAGGCACGCTGGAGGCAGTTGTCAACGCACGTTCCAAAGCCTCTTCGGTGCAAGTGGATGCCAACAATCTGAACGAAAATTCCATTGCGCAGTTCCAGAAAGCGCAAGATGAGTTGAGCTCCGCTTTGAATCGCCTCATGGTGGTGGTGGAACGCTACCCCGAGCTGAAAGCCAACCAGAACTTCTTGGAATTGCAAGCTCAATTGGAGGGTACCGAGAATCGCATCGCCGTGGAACGCAACAAGTTCAACGAGGTGGTGAAAGACTACAATACCTATATCCGGAAGTTCCCTAACAACATCATCGCTGGCATGTTCAACTTCGACAAGAAAGGCTATTTCCAGGCTACTGCTGGAGCTGAGAACGCCCCTTCTGTGGATTTTAACTTCAACTAATAGATGAAACGACTTGCGCTGTGCCTTCTTCTGGCATGTGCGATGGTGTGCGGCTATGCTAAAGTCGGCATACCTCCTGTGCCTAACCCTCCACGGCTGGTCAATGATTTGGCCGGCGTGCTCCCACCTGAGCAGGTGAGCAGCATGGAGCAGCGGCTGGTGGCGTTCAACGACAGCACCACCAATGTCATCTGTGTGGTTACGGTGGACAACATTGGCACCTACTCGGCGGCACAGTTTGCCTACGAGATTGGCGAGCAATGGGGCGTGCGTTCCAAAGATAAGCGCAATGGCGTGGTCATCCTCATCAAACCGAGAAACGATCATGGCGACGGGGAAGTTTACATTTCCGTGGGCTATGACCTTGAAGGGGCCATTCCAGATGCCATAGCCAAGCGTATCATCGAAAGAAAGATGATTCCCGAACTCAAAGAGGGACGCTACGGCGCGGCAGTAGATTCTGCTTTGGCCTATATTTTGCCCCTTGCCGCTGGGGAGATTTCAGCGGAGGATTTGGAAGATGATGACTCGGACGGTTTTCTGGCACTCCTGATTTTCCTCATTATCGTCATAGTTATTGTACTTGTCTTTTTCAGCAAAAAGAACAATACTCCACACAGTTCTGATCCATTCAGCGGGAATGCTGACCGTGGTTTCTTCGGTCCGTATTACACGGGAGGTGGATTTGGTGGTGGCTTCGGCGGAAGAAGCAGCGGTGGTTTCGGTGGTTTTGGCGGATTTGGTGGCGGCGGTGGCTTCGGTGGTGGCGGTGCTGGTGGACGGTTTTAAATTATATTCGCAAAACACAATAAAATACAATATTATGGAAAATAACACACGTGGATTTACCTCCAACATAGGTGCAATATTGGCAGCCGCCGGCGGTGCGGTGGGTTTGGGCAATATCTGGCGTTTCCCCTATATGCTGGGGCAGAACGGCGGTGGTGCCTTCCTGTTAGTTTACGTTTTCTTTGTCATCCTCATAGGCGTGCCTTTGATGATGACGGAGTTCATCATTGGCCGCCGTGCCCAAAGCAACGTGGTGGGCGCCTACAAGAAGCTTAGCCATGGCAACAAAGGATGGGTTACCCTCGGTGTGTTCGGCATTGTGGCAGCTTTCCTCATCTACGCGTTCTATAGCGTGGTGGCTGGCTGGACACTCAATTACATCGTCATGGCCAGTGGCGGAAAGTTGGCAGGCAAAGACCCCGTGGCCATCACCCAGCTTTTTGAGAATTTTACCCAAGGTTCCTTCTGGCCTCTGGTGTATCAAGGTTTGTTTCTCGCCCTCACGGGTGCGGTCATTATGATGGGCGTGCAAAAGGGCATAGAGAAGGTTTCCAAAATCCTGATGCCTATCCTCTTCATCCTGCTGATTCTCATGTGTGTGCGCTCGCTCACGTTAGGCGCAGGCTCCAAGGAGGGTCTCGCATTTCTTCTGAAACCCGACTTCAGCAAGCTGAACGGTTCCTGTATCTTGTCTGCGCTGGGACAGTCGTTTTTCTCCCTCAGCATCGGCATGGGCGCGATGGTGACCTACGGTTCCTATATCCGCAAGGAAGACAAATTGTTCAATACTAGCCTGTGGATTGCCGGTTGCGACTCTTTGGTGGCCATTTTGGCCGGCATTGTCATATTTCCGGCGGTGTTTGCCTTTGGCATGAATCCTGCCAGCGGTCCGGAACTGGTCTATATCGTGCTGCCGAACGTGTTCAACAGCATGCCGGCTGGAACGCTGTTTGCCATACTCTTTTTTGTGCTGTTGGGCATCGCGGCCCTCACATCCACCATCTCCCTGCTGGAAATCCTGGTGGCCTTTGCCGTGGAGGAGCTGCACTGGAAACGGAGTACGGCCTCACTGATTAGCACCATCGTGGTATTCATCATCGGCGCATTTTGCACCCTTTCCTTCGGTCCGTTGAAAGAGTCAACTATTTTCGGTAAGACCATCTTTGAGCTGTTTGACCTTATTACGGCATCTTATCTGATGCCTATTGGTGCACTGCTTATGACCATCTTCCTGGGCTGGTACTTCCCGAAAGTGGAAGTGAAAGACGAACTTTCCAACGGTGGCACGCTCAAAGTTAAGGCCTTCGAAGCCTACTACTTAGTTTTGCGATTCGTAGCTCCGGCAGCGCTGCTCATCATCATTATTTCTGGCATAGTAGGATAAAGAGGTGAATGGGGTGAAAAGGGTACAAGGGGTGCAAGAGGTACAGGAGGTGAAAGGGGTGAAGTCTCTAATCTCTAATCTCTCATCTCTAATCGTTAAAAAACTGCATATTGGCTTATTACTACTATTCCCTTTGCTGTTGCAAGCACAGGGGACCATAACCTTTTCCAAGCCGGGCGGGCGTTATGAGCATACCTTTTTCCTGACGCTGCATTGCGATTATCCTGCGGGCCATATTCATTATACCACCAATGGGGGTATGCCCACGGTGTCTTCGCCCCGTTATCAAGAGCCTCTCTTGTTGAATGCCCGTTACCAGTCGTCATCCAACATCTATAAGATACAGCAGGGGCCCGATGCTGATTTTTATATTCCAGACACGGTCATCAAAGCCATTGTGATTCGGGCGGCGGCTTTTGATGAGGCGGGCACGTGTGTGAGTCCAGTGGTTACGCAGACCTACTTTATCCGAGATTTGGGCTGCACGCTTCCTGACCTGCCGGTGGTTTCCCTCTGTGCCGACTCGCTGGCTCTGTTCGATTATCTGACCGGAATTCTGGTGCCCGGGGTGCACTTTAACCCCACTAATCCGGATTGGTCGGGCAATTATCACATGTCAGGCCGGGAGTGGGAGCGCAATTGCAATGTGGAGTACTATGAGCCGGACAATGACGGATTCAACCAACGGGCGGGCTTGCGCACGCACGGAGGAAAGTCCAGAAAAGAGGTGCAAAAGGGATTGAAAGTCTATGCCCGCGAGGAGTATGGCAAAAAACGCTTCAAATACAAGATTTTTGACGATTGTGAGATCAACAGTTTCAAACATCTGGTACTGAAACCTTTCGTGTGTGCATGGACTGCTGCCGGACTGCAGAACTCCTTGAGTTATTATGTGGCCCGCAACCTCGACCTTGACGTTTTGGACACTCGTCCTGTGGTGCTGTTTTTGAATGGAGAGTATTGGGGCATCTATTTTATTCAGGAGAGATCTGATGAACGTTATCTGGAGAATCATTACAATCTGGATTCGGAGCTGTTCAACATCATGGGCAACTGGTTTGGATTGTTGGATGCAGGTAGTGGAGATGGCTTTCAGGAGCTCATGGATTTTGTAGCCGCCGCTGACTTTTCCGACGAAGAGCAATACCGCCGTGTGTCTGATATGATTGACGTTCACAATTTTATCGACTATCAGATTATGGAGATATTCTCTGCCAATGCCGATTGGCCAGCGAACAACATGCGCTGCTGGCAGGCTCCCGGATACAAATGGCGATGGATTTTCTTTGACGGAGACGCCTGTTTCACGTATCCTCAGTTCAATGGTTTTGAAAATGCTACGGATGAGGGGGATTTGGCATGGCCTACTAATGCCCGTTCCACGCTGCTTTTTAGGAAATTGTTGCAAAATGAGTCTTTCCAACAGCAATTTTTCTTCCGTTTCAGTCAATTGCAGAAAAACGAGTTCGCCTATAATCAGACCAGTCCATATCTAACCATGATACGGAATGAGATAAAACCCGAAATCAAAAACCAAATCCATCGTTTTCATGAGCCAGTCAATGAATCTACATGGGTGAATGCGGTGAACAATATGGATAAGTTTTTGAAAAAACGGCCTGAGATTGTCTGGCAGGAGCTGAATGAGTACTTTGACTTTCCAGACATCGAGCTGGATTCCTTATCTTTTTATCCTAATCCGACACAAGGACACATCAATATTCGTGTCATCGTGGATCGCAATGCAATCTTGCCGGTTAGCATAACCGACATGCAAGGGCGTCTTCAAGAAGAAGTGCAATTGTGTAGTTTTCAAAGTGGAGTCAACATCTTCCGTTTGGAATTTGACCTTCCTTCTGGGCTGTATTTCATCAGAATCGGAAGAAAATCCATGAAGATGGTAGTGGCGCGGTAGCGTTAGGCTCTTTTCCCGTTCAAGAAATATTGATCAACTTTGTTGCTGCCGAAGCCGTAGCTCATATAATATATGGTATCCATCGGCTTGGTGATGTAGAAGTTGGCTTTTTTCCCTTTGGTGATGGAACCGACCGTTTCATGCTCGCCCAGTGCGTAGGCGGTGTTGATGGTGGTGGCGTTGATGGCCTCTTCCGTCAGCATTTTGTACATGATGGAGCCCATGGCGAGCACGAGTTGCATGTTGCCGGAGGGGCAGGAACCGGGGTTGTAGTCTGAGGCGAGGGCCACAGGCAGGCCGCCTTCCATCATCTTGCGCGCGGGGGCACACACCATACCCAGGAAGAAGGCTGCGCCTGGCAGAATCGTCGGCATGGTCTCGCTGCCCTTGAGCACGGCGATTTCCTCGTCGCCGGTGTACTCCAGATGGTCCACTGAAAGTGCATTGTATTTCACGCCCACTTGAATGCCGCCGGAGCAAGCCATCTCGTTGGCGTGGATTTTGGGACGCAGCCCGTATTTGATGCCCTGCATCAGTATGCGCTCCGTCTGCTCGCAAGTGAAGAAACCTTGGTCACAGAACACATCCACGTAGTCGGCCAGCTCTTCGGCGGCCACCATCGGGATCATCTCGTTGATGATGAGATCCACGTACTCGTCAGGGTTTTGTTTGTATTGCAATGGTACCGCATGCGCGCCCAGGAAGTTGGCTTTGATGGTGAGCGGCGATTTCTCCTTCAGCTTGCGGATCACGCGCAGCATCTTGAGTTCGTCCTCGGTGGAGAGGCCATAGCCGCTCTTGATTTCCACGGCGCCCGTACCGAACGAAGCCATCTCTTCGAGCCGGAGCCACGCACTGTCGAACAATTCCTCTTCGGAGGTCTCGTGCAATCGCTTGGCGGAGTTCAGGATACCGCCACCGCGCTTGGCAATCTCTTCATAGGAAAGCCCTTTGATCTTGTCGATGTACTCCACCTCGCGACTGCCCGCATACACGATGTGCGTGTGCGAGTCGCAGAACGACGGGAACACCATGCGCTCCGTGGCATCAATCTCTTCAATATGCTCTTTTACTTTATTCAGTTTTTCGGCTGTCAGCTCCGCCATCGGACCAAAGTTTTTGATTTTGTCGCCTTCGGTTAACAAATAGGCGTTTTCGATGATGGGAAGATGTTGCATCTCCTTGCCCGCGCGGAACTTCACCGCCTTGGGCTCAGCCTGTACCAGTTGCTTGATGTTTTTTACTAATATTGCCATTTTAAATAGTTTATAGATGAGAGATTAGAGATTAGAGACGGAAGATTTTCTTTAATCTCTCATCTCTAATCTTTAATCTATAATCTGTTAATCGCCATAATCATACCCGAACTTCTTCATCAACAGCTCGCTGTTGCGCCAATCTTTGAGCACTTTTACAGACAGGTCGAGGAAGATGTGCTTTTGCAGGAAATCCTCAATGGATGCTCTGGCGTCGGTGCCTAACTTTTTGATGGCACAGCCCTTGCTACCGATAATGATGGCCTTCTGCGTGTCGCGCTCCACATACAGCGTCGCGCCGATGCGGATCATGTTTTCCTCTTCCTTGTAACTATCTACGACTACCTCCACACTGTAAGGTATTTCCTTCTTGTATTGCAACAGAATCTGTTCGCGGATAAGTTCGGAAACGAAGAACCGCATGGGCCGGTCGGTAAGTGCGTCTTTCGGGAAGTAGGGTGGACACAGCGGCAGCAACTCGATGATACGGTCGCGCATGGCCTCGATGTTCTGCCCCTTCAAGGCGGAGATGGCAAAAACATCCGATTCGGGGAAAATCTCTTGCCAATGTATCTTGGATTCCTCCACCTGCTCGGCTGTAAACTTGTCGATTTTATTGATAATCAAAACGATCGGTCGTCCGAGCTTTTTGATTTTCTCCACCAGTTCGGCGTTGTATTTGGTCTCGCCGCACTCCACCAGATAGAGGATGATATCAGCATCCTGCAAGGAGTCGATGACAAAGCGCATCATCATCTTCTGCATCATGTAGGCGGGGTCGAGCACGCCGGGCAGGTCGGAATAGACAATCTGAAAGTCTTCTCCGTTGACGATGCCCTTGATGCGATGGCGCGTGGTCTGCGCCTTGGAGGTCATGATGGAGATTTTCTCGCCCACGAGCTGGTTCATCAGGGTGCTCTTGCCCACATTGGGATTGCCGATGAGGTTCACGAAACCGGCGCGGTGGTTGGCGGGTATTGGGATATTGGGGTCTATTGTCATAATTGTTGTTTTTGTTGGGGCGAATAATCATTTGCCCTTACGAAATATCACGGGTGCGTCATCGTTTTCGTTATAAACCAGATAACTGAAATTCGTCAGCCAGTCGCCCGTATTGTAGAAGACGCAGTTGTCAGTGAGTCGGTATTCAATAGGGATGTGGCGGTGGGCGAAGATGAAGTAGTCCACGGGCTCGGTCTGCAGCACTTGGCGGGCATATTGAACCTGGAATTCCTCTTCGTTTTTGAAAATGAAGACCTCCGGTTTGTGGGAGGCGCGGCTGCGGGTAGAGAAGTGGCGCGCGATGGCAAAGGCGTGCCTTGGATGCAACATGCTGTAAAGCACACGGTTGGGTTTGTACGCGAAGATGCGTTTGATGAGGTTGTAGCGTCGTTGCTTGCCGCCGAGTCCGTCGCCGTGGCCAATCAAACAGCGCTTGCCGTTCAGAACGAAGGCCTGTTGCTGGTAGAAGACATGACAGCCGAATTGCTCGGTGAAGTAGTCTTGCACCCACATGTCATGATTGCCGGTGAAAAAGTAGATTTCAACGCCTGCCTCATGCATTTCGTACAGCAAGTTGAACAGTCGGAAATAACCTTTAGGGACTACATCGCCATACTCAAACCAGAAGTCGAAGATGTCGCCTAGAAAGAAAAGATGCTGAATTTTTCCTTTTTGGGATTCGAGCAATTGGATCAACAGAGTCTCACGCTGTTTGCTGTCCTGATCCTCCGGCGTGCGCAAGTGCGCGTCGGAGACGAAGAAGGCGTTGCCTTGTATGGTGATGGGATGGTCAAACAGCATATTGAAAAGGTGTATTAGAATTTGTTAACCCAGTCGGCCACTTCAGTGGCTGGGATGTTGAGCATACATTTGAAATGTCTCCGCGGGCACGATTTGCGTCCCAGTTTGGAGCAAGGGCGACAGTGCAGGGGGCATACCTCGAAATTTCGGAACAGTTCGCGATTGCCCGGCATGTACGGGTACATACCGAATTCGGGGATGGTGTTGCCCCAAAGGACTGCGATGGGCTTCTGGAAAGCCGCGGCAATGTGCATCAACCCGGTGTCGCCTGTGATTACGCAGTCGGCTTGCTTGAGGATGGAGCACGACTGGTAGAGATTGTACTTGCCACAGCCGTTGTAGGCGCGGTCGCCGAGCTGGGAGACTATTTCCTCGCCCGTTTCGTACACGTCTTTGCCACCTAGCAACATGATGGGCTTGTGCAAGATGCTGCCAATTTCGACCACTTTGGATAATGGGATTCGCTTGGTGGCATGTGCGCCGGCCAAAACCACTGCCACAAAGCCGTCTTCGAATACCATGGGCAGGTCATCCTCGTCAAAATCCGCACCTTCGGGAATGAAAAAGTCCAGTCCCTTGTGGTCATTGCGCACATTCAGTGGGAATACAGTGTCAAAATAACGGTCCACCACATGGTTATATGGCAGGAAATTAAGTTTGAGCCACACGCAAATGTCCCTTTTGCAAGTCACTTTGTTATACCTGAAATAGGGACGGTTCAGCTTGCGCGTCACCTGGCGTGAACGATGGTTGTTGTGCAAATCGACCACATAGTCAAAATTCTCATTTTTTAATTCCTCCATAAGCTTTTTCAAGTTGGAGGGGTCATATATATGTACGTGGTCGATGTACGGGTTCGGGGTTACCACTGGTGCGTGGGCGGTTTTGGTCAGATAATGCAGTTCCACAGGATTCAGCTGATTCTTTATAGCTCTCACCACAGGGGTGGTCAGCACGATATCGCCGATGGAACTCAATCGAATTACCAGAACCTTAATGGCCGACGGGGGTTGTAGTTCATCCATTTTATAGCTTTGTTTTTTATTATGAATTTTGGATATTCGTACCGTAATGATTGTCCACCGGAGTGGCATAGATGCGCAACAGATAATCCATCATTTTCTCTCTGCTCACATCTTGGATGATGGATTTTCTTTGCAGATATTGCTCGAAAGCCTGCTTTTGCTCTTCCGTGTAATGTTCCGCATAGAGATTGTTTGCGTTCATCAAATCATGTGCGATGTAGTTGTTGGGGTACAAGCGGTAGTTTTCGTAGATTTGCTTGTCGATGAGCTTGCAGATGTAATAGAGTTTGTCGTTTTGGTTTAGTTCGGCTGGCACCGTGTCCAGTTCTTCTTGCAGAGGCTTGCCGAGCACGAGGGTTACTTGGCCCTTTTGGTCGAAGATGCCCTGTTTGATGCTCTCAAAATCTTCGCCTGGACGTTTCTCATAATGTTTGCCGTTCTCGCTCAAGGCCATTTCGCGAGCTTTCAGCTGGGCGCATGGCTCATATTCGTAGGAAATGGCCATGGGAAGGATGTTCATCTTTCTGATTCTCTCCACCACATCTTCGTCACGACCCATGGAAACCATCTTCAGCAGACCCTGTTTGGTGTAGTCGTTACCATCTTTGGTGCGGCCGTCGCGCTGGGCAATCCAGACAGATTCATGTTCTTCAAACAGACTGTATTGAATGTATGCGGCGAGGCGTTGAGAGTTGGCCAGCTTCTCCCGCATAGAGCCCGAACGGATAACCTTGATCATCTTGTTCAAACGTCCTACCTCACCCAACAACGGGGTTTTCAACAGATTGTCGCCAATGGCAATTTTGGAAGTTTTCCAATGAGAAGTGAAAAGATAGTATTGGAGTACAGCCGGATCGAAGGTGATATCGCGGTGATTGCTGATGAACAGATATGCTTTTTCGGGATCGAGATTCTCAAGGCCGGATGTGATGAAACCCGTGGTGAACTGATTGATGAAAAGTTCCAGCCATCTCCGGATAAAGTTGGCCTGCACATCATCAATGGAATGAAAATTGTCAAAATCCCTCCTCAAATCATCTACCGAATAGTTGGGAAGAAACTTGGACACAGCATCTTGGAAGCCGGGTTGGTCCATGAGTCTGTAGTAAGCTTCACGGAATTCGCTTTGGTTATAGGGCCGTATGTCGTCGAAATTATTCATGTAGAAAACGATGCTTTCAAATCAAGGTGCAAAAATAATAAAAAATCGGCCACAAGCGCACTTTTTTGTATCTTTGCCGCCGTTTTGAAAGGGGTGCCTTTTTAGGCTGAGATCAGACCCGTTGAACCTGATGCGGATAATGCCGCCGTAGGGAGATAAACGCTTCTATTTTCAAATCCCTCTTTCAGTATTGTTTAATTTTAAAAACCAAAACTGTTAGAGTATGTTTAAAAGTTTAGAGATTAGAGATGAGAGATTAGAGTTGAAAAGTATTCGACTTGTCGTAATGTTTGCAGTCGTCATCTTTTTCAACGCAATCACGTCATTTGCGCAGGTGCAAGACACCGTGCAGCGCGGCGAGGTGGACGAGGTGACCATCGAGTTCACCAAGCCCACGGTGCAAACCGCTGCCAATGTCACCACCATGTCAATGCAGCAGATTCGCGCACAGCAGGGCAACGGCAGTGTCAATAACCTGTTGGAGTTCATGCCCTCCGTGGTCACCACTTCCGACGGCGGTACTGGCCTCGGTGCTACTTACATGTTTATCCGAGGCATTGACCAAACCCGCATCAACACCACCCTCAATGGCGTGACTATCAACAATGCCGAGTCGCAAGGTTCCTGGCTTGTCAATCTTCCCGACATGGCTGCCTACATCGGGCAGGTGAGCGTGCAGAACGGCGCAAATTCTAATGATGGTAGCACGCTGTTCAGCACCCGTATCGATTTCGTTACCAAGGATATTCCTGACAAACCTTTTGCCGAGGTGCGCAGTTCTTATGGCTCGTACAACACTTTCCAAAACATGGTGAGTGCAGGTACTGGCCTTATTGGCAAACGCTTTTCCATGCTGGCTTCTTTCTCCGACATCCGTAGCGACGGTTTTCTGGATTACTCCGGCGTACGCCTCAACTCCGGTTTCCTCACCGCCCAGTATAATTTGTACAATTTTAAGAAGAACAAAGACTACGGCAAGCTGAAATTCCACATGCTCTTCGGTACAGAGCATACCGGCCTCGCTTGGAGTGGTATTCCATACGACAGCCTTGCCACCAATCGTACTTACAATCCTTGCGGCGAGTACTATACAGACGATGGTCAACGCCACTATTATATTGATTCCAAGGACAATTATACCCAAACGTTCTATCAACTGGAATACCTGAAAGACTGGATTCGTCAGGATGGACTTCAGCACCACAAATTGCAGGTGATGCCCTATTTGACACGTGGCGAGGGTTATTATCAGCAATACAAGGATGACAAGAAAATCAAGAACTTCGGACTTGTGCCGTTGTATGATTCCATCAAGAAAGCGGATTTCATCACGCAGAAGTATCTGGACAACTATTTTTACGGAATTCATGCGCAATACACCGGCTCTCAGGTTTTCCGCAACCACCCCGACCAGGGTTTGCGTTGGGTAATTGGTATAGACAACAGCTTCTACACTGGCAAGCACTTTGGCAATGTGCTCTGGTCGCAACCTAACCGCGTGCAGGATTTTCCGTGTGATTACCAGTGGTATTACGGCACCGGACGCAAGACGCAAATCAAGAACTTTGCCGGACTTCGCTATTGGTACAAGAAGTTCAGTGTGACGGCAGAACTGCAATACCGCCACATCAACTATGTGATCGATGGTACTAACGATGACATGATGGATATTGCGCAAAAATATAACTGGAATTTCATAAATCCGAGGATTGCGTTGCACTATTATCTGAATGGAGGCCGGCTGAAACACAGCTTCGACCTCTCCTTCTCCACGGCCAACAGCGAACCTACTCGCGATGACCTGGTAGGTGCTCCCGATGACAGAAAACCGATTCCGGAAACGCTTTACAACTTGGAGTTCAGCTATTTGGCTCATAACGATAAATTTTTCCTCAACGCCACGCTGTATGGCATGAACTACAAGAACCAGTTGGTGCGCACCGGTGAGTTGGATCAGACTGGCGACGCGCTGATGACCAACGTGAAAAAGAGTTATCGTGCTGGCATTGAGTTGTCTGTGGGTTACCGTCCTGTGCGCTTCTTTACCTGGCATTTCAACGGAAACCTCAGCATCAACAGAATTGTGGATTACGTCAATTATCTGGAAGACTGGGACAACGGCGGCTATGTAGAGCAGCATCTCGGCAACACGCCCATCTCCTTCTCTCCGAATGTGATTCTGGGCAACGACTTCACGTTTACCCCGCTCAAAGACTTCAACATCTCCTTTGTCACGAAGTTCGTCAGCAAGCAATACATGGACAATACAGGCGACGACACCTATTGTCTGAAGCCGTACTCATACAGCAATCTTCGTCTTTCCTATGTGTTCCATTTCAAATGCTTGAAAGACTTGGAGCTGTTCTGCCAAGTAAACAACATCTTCAACGCAAAATATGAGAGCAATGCTTGGATTTACACCTATTATTACGGTGGAGAGAAGGGTTATAACACGGGCTACTTCCCGCAGGCAGGCATCAACGCACTGGGCGGCGTGAGATTGAAATTCTAAATCGGGTCCGAAAGACTTGCAAAGGGCTACTAACCAAAAAATATTATTTTTGCAGGTCTTAAAAGATTCCTATATGAAACGATTCTGGTTTATCCTTCTTGCACTAATATGGACGACAGTGATATTGGTCGGGTGCGAGAAGGATAACATTATATGGATAGACCCGACAGGAACTGGTGAAGAAGATATTACCGACGTGGATTTCAGCATGACGGTCAACGTGGTTTTCTCCTCTACTGGTTCCGCGACCGTAAGTGGGACTAATGATGATTTTGATGTTACTATCAATGGGAATGATGTCACGATTGTGTACAGTGGCGATTCCATTGTGATGTATGTGCTTTCGGGATCTGCTGGTGATGGCTTTTTCAAATTGTACAGTTCCAGCACGCAAGGTATCACGCTCAACAATCTGACTCTTACGCATCAGAATGGGGCAGCCATCAACATACAAGGGCCTAAGGAAGAGCCCAAAGATGGTGCCATGACGTATGTGATGGTGCAAAACAGCAATATTTTGGCCGACGGTTCCTCCTATACAGTCACGCCAGCCAACGAGGATGAAAAAGCCGCCATTTTCAGTGAAGGCTCCCTAGTCTTCAATGGCAATGGTTCTCTGACGATCAATGCCACGGGCAAGTCGGGCATCATCTCCGATGATTTTGTGTATTTCAGATCTTCTCCTACAGTAAAGGTCAACTCTTCGGCAGGACATGGCATCCGCGGCAAAGAGTATGTGGTGATTACGGGTGGTACGGTGGATGTGAATGTCTCTGCAGACACGAAAAAAGGCATTGGCTCGGATGGTTATGTCCAGATTGACGGTGGTACTACCACCATTCAGGTTACGGGTAATGCGGCGTACGATAATGAAGAAAATGCCTATTCGGGCACGGCCGGTATCAAGGCGGATGCCTCTTTCAAGATGAACGGTGGCGCGCTCACCATCACCAATTCGGGCTCCGGAGGCAAAGGTATCAACTGCGATGGAGCAGGCTACTTTAACGGTGGAACAGTGAATGTTACCACCACGGGAGCCGATTATACTACGGGCGATATTGCCGCCAAGGGCATCAAATTCGATGGTAACTTGGTGTTTGCCGGCAGCATAGTGGCAGTGAACTGCGCCAACAACGAAGGAATTGAGTCCAAAGGCACGATCACCGTCAGTGGTGGGGAAGTCTATAGCTATTCGGCAACCGACGATGCCATCAATTCCGGCAGCACATTCACCATCAGCGGCGGATACGTGTGCGGATATGCACCCAAGAATGATGGTATGGATGCTAACGGAAACTTTTACATTACCGGCGGTGTGGTGTATGCCATAGGCGCCAGTACACCAGAAGTGGCCATTGATGCCAACACCGAGGAAGGTTACAAACTCTATGTGCAGGGCGGCATGCTGGTGGCTATCGGAGGACTGGAACGCGGCTCCTCCCTGACGCAAAATTGCTATTCGGCCAATTCGTGGACACCCAACACTTGGTATGCCCTCAAAGTCGGCTCTGAGACGTACGCGTTCAAGACCCCGGCCAGCGGCGGCACACCCCTCGTTGTTTCCGGTTCCTCAACCCCCACGCTGAAATCCGGTGTGTCGGTTAGTGGCGGCAGTACGCTGTTTAACGGAATGTTTGTAGAAGACGGAAGTGTGAGCGGCGGCACCACGGTGTCATTGAGTTCCTACACAGGAGGCAATGGAGGAGGACCAGGGGGATGGTAGTTAAAAGATGAGAGTTGAGAGATTAGAGATGAAAGATGATAGATAATGGTTTTCATTGAGCAGCCCGTCAGGGGCAAGAGCTTGGTAGAAATAATAATTGGTTTTTTGGTTATGAAATATAGATGGGTTTTTGTTTTATTGGTGGGATTCATTGTGAATTGCGAATTCTCAATTCTCCATTCTCAATTCTCCATTTGGAATTCTGCCAGTGCGCAAACGGAGGTGGTGCTTGATCCTGAGGTGGGTGGCAGATTGTCAGTGGGATTGGACAAGAAGATTGTGAAGGGGCTCCATGTCTCCTTGGAGGAAGAGGCTCGTTTTGACAAGAATTTCCAGAGTTTTGACCGTCTGCAAACCACGCTTGGTCTCAGCTATAAGGTGAACAAGTATTTCAAGTGCGGCATCGGTTATGTTTTCATGAATCCCTATAGCAACTCTTCCAGCTCATTCGGAAATTTTCGCCACCGACTGTTTGTGGACGCCACGGGTACGGTCAGAATGGGTAAGTGGAGCTTGTCGTTGAAGGAGCGTTTCCAGTGGACTTACCGTTCTGGCGATTTCAACGAATACCAGTATCCACGCAACGCCCTGGCCCTGAAAAGCAGGCTGACTTTGAAGTACAGGGGTTTCGCCAAGGTTACCCCATACGTCTATTTTGAGATCCGCAATTTCCTGAATGCACCTGTTATCCATGCCCTCTACGATGGAACCAGCTATCTGACCGAAGATGGCTCGGAGGTAGGTGAGGCAGGCTGGTTTCTCCAGAGCTTTAAAGGCGGCTATATCAACCGCTATCGGGGCTCTTTGGGAGTGGACTGGAAAATCAGCAAACATCACCAACTGAATTTCTACTTCTTGGGTGATTACGTGAGCGACAAGGTGGTGGATGCCAATGCTGACGGCACAAAATTGAAATCCTATACGAAAGAAAAAGGCTTCAGAGGTACGCTTGGAGCTGGATATGTTTATGCTTTTTAATTGATTAAAATATAGAAAGATGACTTTTTTGAATACGTTGTGCACGATTACTTGGAAGGTTAATCCCATCGCATTTCACCTCGGATCTGTGGAGGTGAGATGGTACGGCATTCTGTTGGCTACCGGTTTCCTGCTGGCCTATTATGCTTTGCAGCAGATTTTCAAGACCGAAAAACTCTCGCAGAAGCTGTTGGATAAGATTTCCATCTGGACGATTGTGTGGACCATCATCGGTTTGCGCCTCGGACATTTTCTGTTTTACGAGCCAGAGATGTTCATCAAAGCTCCGTTGCAGATATTGCTGCCCATCGACGGTCAGGGTAATTTCATCGGCTATCAGGGTCTGGCGAGCCATGGCGCCGTCATCGCCATCATTTTGTTCGTCATTTACTACACTTGGCGGCACAAAATCAATTTCCTGTGGCTGCTCGACCGCTTGGCTATTGCCATCCCCATTGCGGCGGCTTTCGTGCGCTGCGGCAACCTGATGAACCACGAAATCGTGGGCAGTATCACCACCGTGCCATGGGCGTTTGATTTCACTATGGGTGGCCCGGGCGTAGCTGGTACATTCCGCCATCCGGCCCAGTTGTACGAAGCTTCTGTTTATCTGCTGCTCTTCATTGGCTTGGCTGTTTATTACTTCAAGTTTGCCAAGGGCAAAGTGGCCGCCGGGCGCACGTCAGGTATCACGCTTACGGTCATTTTCACGGCACGTTTCATCATTGAATTTTTCAAGGAGGTGCAGGTGGAATCCGAAATTGGACACGTTCTTAACAACGGACAATTGTTGAGCATCCCGCTTATCCTGCTCGGTGTCGGGTTGCTGGTTTACTCGTTTGTCAAGACGAACTACCCCGAATGTCCCTACAAAGAGGAGCTTGTGGAGGAGAAGAAGAAATAATCTTCCGCATCCTATGATGCCACCCATGGTTAATTAGTTTCGTCGCATTATGACATTCAATACATACGGAAATAAAGAGAATCAGAGTTTGCTGCTGATCCCGGGGTTAGGTGTGTCCTACGAGATATTCTTGCCACTGATAGGGCTGCTGCGAGACCAATACTATATCGTTGCCGTTGGTATAGACGGCTTCCTGATAGGTCAAAAGTCGCAGTTCACTTCTGTAGATGATCAAGCCGTTCAGGCTATCAGTTACGTGCAGGAAAACTTGAACAGCCATTTGGATGTTGCCTATGGACTCTCTTTGGGCGGGAAGATTCTGTCTAGAATTCTGGAACGCAATGAGATTGTCATCGACCATGCCATCTTGGACGCGGCACCGTTGCTGCCATTGCCCAAGTGGAGCGTGGATCCGCTGCGATATTATCAGAGTTTAAACGTATGGACCTGTTATCATTGGACGGGTTTCTGGAAATTTGTGTTCCATTCTCACTATTTCGATGTGCTCTTGGACGAATGCAAGAAGGTATGGCCGTCTGGAAAAGGAAAAGCAGTGCGCGATGGCTATAAGGATGTCTATACGAATAAGCTGGAATCCATTCAAGGGGCTGATATTCACTTTTGGTATGGCACCAAGGAGGCTTTTGTGGCCAAGCCGCAGGCAGAGCATCTCTGCAAAATCCACCCGGACACGCATGTGGAAGTCTTTCCCAAAATGAACCACGGACAGTTGCTGGTGGACCATCCGGAAGAGGTGGTCAACAGGATTGTCAATTTGACGATTGACAGATAAATCAGGCCGCGGCTATTTTTGTACTTTTGTAGAACCATCACGTCACCTTTAGTTTCCTTTTTTTGCTAAAATTATATCATTAACATATAAATACAATTGATTACCAATATTTTATATTTCATAAAAAATGTTAATTTTGCGGCGGTTATTTAAATTGTTATCTTATGAAGATATTATTTGTCGTAAACAACTTTTTCTGCGAAGGCAATGGCCTTGACGAATCTGCAAGACGAACCGTAAAAGCACTGCGTGAGGCAGGCCAGGAGGTTCGTGTCCTTTCGGGTAAAAACCTGGAAGATCCCAACGGAGAGAAACCGGATTATGAGATGGAGGATTTCGATTTTCCCTTGGTACAGCCGATGCTCTCCTCATTCGGTTACCATTTTGCCAAGTGGAAGGGGCCACAAATTGAGGAAGCGGTTCGCTGGGCAGATGTCATACACATGGAAGAGACCTTTTTTCTCCACCGTGCCGCAATGAAATGGGCATTAAAGCTTGGAAAACCTCTTGTGGGGACCTACCACGTGCATCCAGAGAATATCATCTTCAACACCTTGGGCTGCCGTGCCGGTTTTCTGACATGTCAACTTATCTTGCGTCATTGGTGTCACACTTTCTACCGTCATTACAAATATATACAATGTCCTACGGAAAATGTCCGTGAGCGATTGGTTCGCCATCGCGTCAAAGCGCATTGTTTCACCCTCTCCAATGGCGTGATTCCGGATAAATGTATTCGTCCGCTTACACCGCCGGAAAACTATTTCGATGAGAATCGTCCGCTCGATCTGATTTACATCGGTCGAACTGCTGTGGAAAAGGACCAACCGACGCTGTATAAGGCCATTCGACTCAGCAAGTACGCGAAACGGATTCGACTGCACATTGCAGGCCGTGGTCCTAAGTTGGAACAATACACGCGTATGGCCGAAAAGCTGTACGAAGACGGTGTGGTCGGATATAAGCCAATCATTGGTTATTACAATCGCGATCAGCTGCGCGAACTGGCCGCTAATGCTGACTTGGCTGTTCATTGCGCCTACATTGAAGTGGAAGGCATGAGCATCACGGAAGCTCTGCAGCAGGCTGTTGTGCCCGTAATTGCCACCGCGCGCTATTCTGGCACATCGGCGTATGCCTTGGATGAGCGCAGCAAATTCCCCTCAAAAAATGCAAAAGCGCTTGCCGAACGTATCGACTACTGGTTCGATCACCCGAAAGAGCGTTGGGAGATGGGATTTAAATATGCTGAATCAATGAACAATTACGACATCAACGAGGTGGTTGCGAAACGTCTCATTGAAATGTATGAGGCTGCGATTCGGAAATAGTAATTCATAAATTGTAGGGATTCTCATAGCGAAGATTTCCCCGTTATTACTCCCACTCAATTATACTAATTCCATTGTGGTTCATTGACTTAAAGCTGTTGCTATCTGCTTGAGTGACAAGTTTTCGTGCCATTTTTTCACATCTGCAGCAGCATGAAAAGCTATCGTTTAATGAACTTCTTAGTGGCACCTGTGTTGCTGATGCGTACGAAGTACATGCCTGCTGCCATCCTGCTAAGGTCAATACGAGCGTGGTTGTCAATCAGCTGGACAGTTTGGATTAGTTGCCCGAAAGCATTGAAAACCAAGGCTTCCTTCACTTCAATATGGCTATTGACGATTAACTCGATGAATTTGTCAGCAGGATTTGGCCTCAGACAAATGCTTTGAGCCAAAAGGAGATGGTCAACACCCACACTGTCAACACCACCACTTTGGGTGATGAAGCTGACAGGATTTGTCCAGTCGCTGAGAGTGTCAATGCAGTTTGCCTGGACACGCACCTGATATTCGGTTTCTGCCATCAAGTATGGGATTTGGTAGTGGGCACTCGTTAAAGGAATACTTTCGCTCCAAGAAGTGGCGACTGCTTCCTTATACTGCAAATTCCATTCGGTCTCAACGTAACCGGCTGTCCAACTGATATCCGCACTGTTCCCGCCAACAGAATCAACAGTGACGTATAAAGGCATGTCACAAACAGGAGATATAAAACCGTCGCAGTTCGCGATGAAGTTCAACAAAGTATCGGAACCAACCGTTGACATATTTGTGTGAGTATAAAGCGTATCTCCTGCAGGGGTCAACACCATCAAACTGGCTTCATTGTCGTATGTTCCAGCATGCCAAATGATTGTCGTGTTGACATTATCGCATAGCATTACACCGATAGTATCAATCATGGTGGAAGGTTCACTTGTCACATACGTAGTGCTTCTCACAATGGCTATTGGCAACTCGTTTTGCTGTATGCTGACGTATGCACCGTTCCAACTATCACCATAACGGTCAACACATACGAAATAATATTCGCATTGATGGGCAGGTGAGCAACTGCGTGTGGTGAATGACGCATGATCTGGGTACCAGTCACTCATATCTCCTTCGCTGCAGTCGGAACGCATGTAAACGTCATATCCAGTTTCTGCATAGAGTCCCGTCAGAGTATATGGATTCTGTGTGGTTTGTATGGTAGTGCCCGAACCTGGGGTAAAGCCGGATGGCCCGTATTCCAATATCCATTCGGTAGCAGAACCTCTTTCTGTCCAGGCAATTACAGCAGAGTCTTTGTAAATGTCTGTGACAACAATATGATTTGGATATCGGCAACTTGGAATCAGCATCACATTAACATCATCAAGATAGAGTTGTCCAGAAGTGTTGTTACAGTTTTTAAATGCAATGTATTTGCCGGTTCCCAGATAGGTGTCCAGGTCAACCACTTGGTGTTGAAAGGTATTCGTCTCTGTGCAAAAAACAGTGTCAACGGGGATGAAACCATCAAAACCATCAGCCTCCGTCATCACACCTACAACCATTCCATTGATAAGTTCGTCAACTCTCAAATAGAAAGAGACTTCCAAAAGACTCACCTCAATTTCTGCTTCAGGCATAACCGCCATGTTAAATGTGCTAGAGGTAGAATAGAAGTTCAGAGAACAACCTTCGGCTCCACCGTGGTTAAGGATGCCAGCAAAAGGATGAAAAGTGCTGAAGCAATCATATCTGGTCCAACACCCCGGAAACAATCCGCTTATGTGGCTGGCGTTAATTGAATTGAAGTCCTCGAAGTATGGAACGGAAAGCTTAGCACATTCGGTGGTGAAATCGGTCATAACCCATTCGCTTACTTGACCGGGAGCGCACACGGCACGCATTCTTACCTTATAGTGGGTGTAAGGAGTCAGTTGATTAAGGGTAAACACATCGCCTGTAAGATTGGTAACGGATGTCCATACGGAATCGTCATACAGGGCATATTCCAATTCCCATGCGCTTTCGTCATAACCTGGAGCCCATCTCACATCGGCGGTGGTTTGAGTGATATGGTCAATAAAGATGTTCGGCACGATGCAGGTTACCGTAGTGTCACAAATGCCTCCAAAGATAACATTGTTGCGGAAAAGCGACTGAGTACCTGAAGAAGGAATACTGCTGATATCGTATGGGGTGTTTTGGCTATAGGCATAGTGTGAACAATATTGGGTTGTATTGTGAACCATCCATTCATTATAGGAATAGAAAGGTGTATTATCACCGGTTATATCCACAATAATTAATACAAGATTGTCCGTTCCATTGTAAGCAAAAGGAGTGGAAAAACGAAAGGTATTCCACCCTTCCACCAGGACTTGTTCACTGTCGAATACCAGTTGTGCATTGTTGGCAGGCAGCCAGGAGGAGAGTGTGAGTGCTGTAGTGTGCATCAGGTAAATCTTATAGCGTCTTTGACCTTCCAAATTGGTCATTTCAAATGATATGGAATAGATGTTGCCGGCACCACCTATTTCCGCTGCCGTGAATAGCTGCTGGGAATACCCATAATCATAGGTACTGTTTGAAGGAAGGTTGCTACTGGTGGAAGTACCATCCCCGACGGCGTTTTCACCACCCGCCAAACATCCTGTAATAAAGGATATTGTACTCCATCCGCTTACGCTGTTGTCATTGTAATTGGCTTGGAGACGTACCACATAATAGGTGAGCGGCTCAAGTGGACTGAGCATATAGGATGCGTCCGTGATATTCGATACAAAAATGCCATTGTTTTGACCTACTTCGGCATATTCCAAGGAATAGAAACTGACAGTGCCGGTAGGGTCGTTATCCCATGTAACCAAAGCGGAGGCGCCGGCAATCTGGGTGACCTGCAGATTTTGCGCAACTGCACCAAAAGCCGTGAATAATACTGCCAGTAGGAAAAGAGAAATGTTTTTCATACGATAATGTTTGGTTGATGACTTTTAATTGCGAAGACAACGGACGGAATGACCTCTTACTTTTTCGAAGTTTTGTCTGCGCACCGTGGCAACATACCAGGCAATATCTCGGTCGTATGCGCGGCTGTTATTATATTGGGTGGCAGTCCAAAAGACAGCGAAGGTGAGAAAACCAAAATAGCCCCCGGAAACGATATCCCCTGCGGGAAGTGCGGAGAAATTAGTGGCGTTGTTATTACTTGGCATATTGCCAACCGCGCAAGTAGTAGTGTCATAACTCCAGCTCAAGGCATTATCCGCCAATGCCTTGCCTATATAGTTTGAATCACCATTGCAAAGATACTGGCTTTGGCAGCTAACATAATCCGTCAGTTGTGTCCATTCCGCATCGCTTGGCACATGCCATCCATTGGGGCAGATGCCTTGCACACCACTCGGATTGCTAGTACTGGAGGGTGAGCCACCCATCACGGCCTGCCAATTATAAAGATAGCCGTATGTGGACACATTGCTTTCACTACCATTTGGATAACATCGATATGCATAGCTTGCAGCATAATTGGATAATGGTATTTCCGTGCCGTTGGCGTAACGTGTGGTACGCAGATTCTCTCGCATCCAACACTGGTTACCAAGCTGAATCGTGTTGTATATATTCCCATCTATGTCGGTGAGAGTAGATGCATCTGGACATGAATATCCATCAGAGGTGGTAAATTCTATCTCATTGCCATACGCTGTACCTGCACTGTTAGTCGCGTATGCCCGCACATAGTAATGGACAATAGGCTGTAAGCCAGTAATAAGGCTGGTGAAACTGCCCACTCCGCTGCTGTCAACAGTATGATTGTCATTAACAGTAGGGTTGGGAGAGGTACTCCAGCATACCCCGCGAGCAGTTACTGCTGCTATGCCCTCGTAACTCACGGTGCCGTCGCAAGTGACCGATGTGAAGGAAATTCTATTCACTCCAGTTGTTGTGATTGTCGGCGTGGCGGCCGGTGTGGTGAACTGACGTCGTGTACCATATACTGTGCCTGCATTATTGGTGGCGTATGCCCGTACATAATAATGCGTGCTAGGTTGCAAGCCTGTGATATGGCTGGTGAAACTGCCTACATCGTTGCCATCAATTGTAAGACTGTCTGTGATGGTGGGATTCGTAGAGGTACTCCAACATACGCCTTTGGCTGTCACTCCGGAGATCCCATCTGAAGATACAGTTCCTCCGCAGTCTGCTGCAATACAGGTAATGTTGCTTACGGCAGACGTGGTTACGGATGGTGTTTTAGCGGTAGTAATGAGACTTCGCCGCACACCATACGCTGTTCCCGAACTGTTGGTGGCGTATGCTCGCACATAGTAACGGGTGTTGGGTTGCAGTCCTGTTATAAAGCTGGTGAAACTGCCCATTCCGCTGCTGTCAATGGTAAAGCTATCATTTATCGTGGGATTTGTTGACGTACTCCAACATATACCACGAGCGGTCACCGCATAAGCGGCTTCATTGGTCACATCTCCGCCGCAGACGGCAGAAGAATCTGTTATGTTACTGATGATGTTTGTGCTTACTACGGGTGTTCCTACTAGGGTTGAAAAGCTTCGTTGTGTACCATATACCGTGCCTGAGTTATTGGTGGCGTATGCCCGCACATAGTAATGGGTGTTGGGTTGTAATCCTGTGATAAGGCTGGTGAAACTGCCCGCCCCGCTGCTGTCAACGGTCAAGCTGTCGTTTATCGTAGGATTTGTTGAAGTACTCCAACATACCCCTCTGGCTGTCACAGGTGTCATGCCCTCGCTGGTCACATTACCGCCGCAGGTGGCCGTGGTGTAAGAGATGTCACTGACGGGATTGGTGCTCACTTCAGGTATGGGCACCAAGGTGTTGAAGAACCGTTGTGTACCATAAACCGTACCGGCGCTATTGGTGGCGTAGGCACGAATATAATATCGGGTGTCCGGTTGTAAACCCGTGATAGAGCTGGTGAAGCTGCCCATGCCGCTGCCGTCAACGGTATGGCTGTCATTGGTTGTGGGGTTGGGGGAAATACTCCAGCAAACACCTCGGTCAGTTACTGGGGTACAGCCCTCGTATGTCACTTCCCCGCCACAAGTAGCGGTGGTGTATAAAATATCGCTTAAGGTTGAAGTCGTCACCATAGGCAGATCAGTAGGGGTGACGAAGTTCAGCTGTTCTCCATATACAGTATCTGCGTTGTAATAGATAGCGTAGGCTCGCACATGATAAGTGGTGTTAGGCCGCAAACCTGTAATACTACTGGCGAAACCGCCCATGCCGCTGCCATCGATAGTATGACTGTCTGCAAGGGTGGGATTGGCCGAGGTACTCCAGCAAACGCCACGGGAACTGACGGCAAAGGGGTTGCCAGCTGTTACGTTTCCTCCGCAGTTGGCTGAAAAGCATGTGATATCACTCACAGAGGTGGTGCTTACTGATATACTGGGCGCAAGAGTGGTAAAAGAGCTTTGCTCCCCGTAGGCAGTACCGGCAGCGTTGATGGCGTAAGCCCGAATATAATAGGTGGTGCTGTAAGCCAAACTATCCAAACTACAGGTGAACGTGTTCAATCCGCTATTATCCGTAATGTGATTGTCGTTAACTGTGGGATTGGGAGAAGTGCTCCAGCATACACCTCGTTCCGTTATGGTGGCACCACCGGTGGAACTGATTTGTCCACCACAAAACGCTGAATACTCCGTGATGTCTGAAACAGGAAGGGTTGAGATACTTGGCAAGAACACGGGAACACCCTCATTGCGGACACACCGTACAGACATACCATTGAATTTGTTGCCATAGCAGTTCCTTTCCACAAAACTGTTGTCGTAATTCAGACTGCGATAATAGGCAAAGTCACTATTATACGCTGTGGCTGTCCAGAAATTGGCACTTTGGCCATAATCATAAGGGATTCCGTTTGCCTTGCCTGCAGGAAAAGCGGAAAAGGAGGTGAAGTTGTTGGAAGACATATCATGGCCAACAGCACAAATGTTATCGGAAATGTTCCAACCTGTCTTAGTGGCCATAGATTTGGCAATACTACTCGTGTTATCGCCACAAGTGTATTCACTCCTGAGACTTAGATATTCCGTCAATTTGGACCACTCGGCATCAACAGGCACATGCCAGCCGTAAGGGCAAACTCCTTGGACGTGGTTTGTGGATGTGGCGTCAAGCCCCACACTGTCCATGACGGCTGTCCAATTATACAAAAATCCCGCGAGGGTGTCTTCAATGTTTTGTGGCAGAAAGTAACAGGCCATTGACACACTTGTTCCTTCACCCAAAGGTATCATTTCGCCATTCGTGTAATGGGTGGTACGCATATTCTCTCTCAACCAGCACTGGTTTCCTATGGCCACTGTGTGATAGACGTTTCCGTCATAGTCTGGCACTGTTGTGACATTCTGGCACGGATTTGTAAGATAGGGGTCATCTTCAACAGAAACAGAATTGTTTCTACCACGGAAAGCCAATTCCCATTCGGTCAACCAGCCGTTGTCACCATTCAAACCGTCAATGATTGTAATGGACCAAATGCCATTTATCGGACAACCGATAAGTTGGGAGAAGGGTTGGTCTGGATGATACACTTGAGTCATGTTGATCGTATTAGTTGAATCCACCCTGTCATTGGTGATATTTGCGTTTTCATATACATAGCCTTGTCCATTGGCGTATTGATAGCCCTTGGTGGTGTTGTTTGACCAGCAATAGTTCCATGGGGCTCCCATTTGATTCAAGCTGTCAGCAGGGTCGCATCCATGATAACTACTGATAGCCGCCCCGAATTCTGCACCAATCGACACATTTGATGTCAATTGCCACCCCCAAGGGGTTGGAATTTGACTTGCGCATCCGGAGGTTCCGGTAGTTGTGTATTTATTCATAATCTTGACACTTTGCCCATTAGGACAAGTCAGCGCAATATAAAGGTCACCGATAAAAGAATGCTCCAGCTTGACTCGCAAAAATAAAATATCTTCGGCGTTATGGATGGGGGCTGTAGGGGTGAAACCTGAGACTTCAACAGAAGATACCATAGCGCACCCGTTACCGCAATCAACATTATCCGGAATGGAAACGGTCTCTGTTTTCGTAACGGAAATATCAGCTGCACAAGTTATATTTTCACCATACGCTGTGTCTATTCCATTTATGGCGTAGGCTCTAATATAATAGGTGGCGTCTGCATCCATATCTGTCAGAACACCAGAGAATATACCTTCTGCCATGCCACTTGAGATGTGATTGTCATGAAAAGAAGGATTCGGCTCGCTGCCCCAACAAAAACCTGTTTGAACAGCCCCTGAACCGTATGTATTCACGGTACCAAAACAATGAAAAGTGGTTTCATCAGGAAACATTACAGAATCCGTAGTAACCTCAATTGGGTATCCTTCAAACGCAAGGATAATCTCTTCACTGGTAAATTGCATCTGTTGGACAGGCGCGCTTTGGCGAAGGTGTCCGTATATATGAGCGAATCCGGTATATCGCATTTCATCACCCAACTCAAAAGCGTGTGAAGATGAACCCTTGATGTTTACCTTGACGGTTTCGGGATTGTTACCTGCATAACTAATCCTGTCAGCCCCACCGTGTCCGACGTTTACCATTTTCAAGCTACGGATGCCACTTCGAGTCTGTATTGATAACACATAGGTTTGCGGGGTGGATAGTGAGATGTCAAAATAATTGTCCCCCGATGTGATTCTGCCCGTGTATTGGGCGTGCCTTCTCCCAGTCATATCCACTATCTGCATTTTAGCCTCTTCATCCTTGGCGGAAAAGATATTTACTCGTGTATGTCCTTCAAAAGGATTGGGCATTACCTTCATTTCGGTTGCCTGATTAACATCCTCAATTCCCGTGCCGATATTCAAAGTGTATATAGTGTCCGGAAACAATAAGGTCTCCTGCCAATCACGACTTAGATTTTGTATGGTTATGCCGTTCATTTTGACATAGGCTCCCTGCTGATCTTCCCCCGTAAATACTAATGTAACCGTATTCTGCGCAAGACAGTGCAAACTGAACATCAACAGCGCAAAGAAACTCCATATTGTTTTTTTTGTGAAAACTGAACCAATCATAATAATACATGTTTCAAATAGCAAGTCATTATGCCATGCGCGAAAATACATAATTTTCCCAACATTTTTATCCCTCACAGCAGGAAAATGTTCCTTCTCAACCAAAAAAACAGAGCCACACGGATTGTGCAACAGCAGCAATGTGTAGCTCTAAGTCCTTGTTATTTATATGTTTCGGAGCTTTCCACTCGGGGAGCCCTGTCAATGGGAGTGCAGCGTTATTATTCCCACTCTATGGTCGCGGGCGGCTTGGAGCTGATGTCGTAGCAGACGCGGTTCACGCCCTTCACCTTATTGATGATGTCATTGGAAATCTTCGCCATGAACTCGTAGGGCAGGTGCGCCCAGTCGGCGGTCATGGCGTCGGTGCTGGTCACGGCGCGCAGGGCCACCGCACGCTCGTACGTGCGCTCGTCGCCCATCACGCCCACACTCTTGATGGGCAACAGGATGACGCCCGCCTGCCAAATCTGGTCGTACAGCGACACTTCTATTTCTCCGTTGGTCATGTTGGCAGGTACGCCGGCAGCAAGCACCTTGCGGGCCTCTTCGCCACTCAATTTCACTTTCCAGTCGCGCAGGCCTTGGATGAAAATGTCGTCTGCATCTTGCAGGACGCGCACTTTGTCGCGGGTGATGTCGCCTAAAATGCGCACAGCCAAACCCGGTCCCGGGAACGGATGGCGGGTGATGAGATGCTCGGGCATGCCCAACTGGCGGCCCACGCGGCGCACCTCGTCCTTGAACAGCCACTTCAGCGGCTCACATAACTGCAAGTGCATCTTCTCGGGCAGTCCGCCCACGTTGTGATGGCTCTTGATGACCATGCCCGTGATGCTCAGACTCTCGATGCGGTCGGGATATATGGTGCCCTGAGCCAGCCACTTGGCATCCGTGATCTTCTGCGCTTCCGCATTGAACACGTCGATGAAGCCGGCGCCGATGATTTTGCGCTTGCGCTCGGGCTCGGTCACGCCCTCCAATTCCTTGAAGAACTTCTCGCTGGCATCCACGCCAATCACGTTGAGGCCAAGGCCCTCGTAGTCGCGCATCACATTCTGGAACTCGTTCTTACGCAGCAGGCCGTGGTCCACGAATATGCAGGTGAGGTTCTTGCCGATGGCGCGGTGCAACAGCATGGCGCACACGGAGGAATCCACGCCGCCGCTCAAGCCGAGGATGACGCGGTCGTTGCCAATCTGCTCTTTCAGTTCGGCCACGGTGGTTTCCACAAAGGAGGCGGGACTCCAGGTCTGGTGGCCACCGCAAATGCCGACCACGAAATTCTTCAACAGCTGGGTGCCTTGCACCGTATGGAATACTTCCGGATGGAACTGCACGCCCCAAACTTGTTCTCCCTCAAATTGGTAGGCGGCATATTGCACCTTGTCGGTGGAGGCAATTTTGCGGCATTTTTGCGGCAGTTTGGTGATGGTGTCGCCGTGGCTCATCCACACCTGTGTGTTGTCGGAAAGTCCTTGCAGCAGGGGATTGTCATGCTCGAACTCGGCCAAATTGGCGCGGCCGTATTCGCGGCTGCCGGCGGGTTCCACGTTGCCGCCGTTGGTGTATGCCATGAACTGTGCGCCGTAGCAGATGCCGAGAATGGGCAATCGTCCGCGAATGCCGGTCAAATCGACCTTGAAGGCACGCTCGTCATACACGCTGAATGGAGAGCCGCTCAGGATGACGCCGATGACGTCCTTGTCATCGTGCGGGAACTTGTTGTAGGGCACAATTTCGCAGAACATGTCCAGCTCGCGCACGCGGCGGCCTATCAGTTGGGTGGTTTGAGAACCGAAATCCAGAATAATGATTTTTTCCATGAGGTGTATGATTTATGCGTTGATGACTTTATTGATGGTGATGGGGAAATATTGATGCTCCAGCTGGTGGATTTGCCGTTCTATGTCTTCCAGTGTGGCGCCGTCATTGGCATGGAAGGCGAACTGGTCGATGATCTTGCCGGTATCGACGCCTTCATCGACAAAGTGGATGGTGATGCCGAACACTTTCACGCCGTGGTGGAAGGCATCGGCGATGCCGTGCGCGCCGGGGAAGGAGGGCAGCAGTGCGGGGTGCAGGTTGATGATTTTCATCGGGAAGTTGCTGAGCAGTACTTCGCCGATGTAGCGCATGTAGCCGGCCAGCACGATGTAGTCCACGCCTCGTTGTTGCAGTTCTTTCAAAATTGCCGTTTCGTAGGCGGCCTTGTTCTCGTAGTCTTTGGAGGAGAAGGCGAACACGTCGATATGGTTCTCTTGGGCGCGCTCCACGGCCTTGCAGGTGGGCTTGTCGGACACGAGCAGGGCGATTTCTGCCTCTAGCGTGCGATGTTGTACTGCTTCAATGATGGCTTGGAAGTTGGAGCCGAAGCCACTGGCGAACACTGCTATTCTTTTCATGCTGAGATTATTTTGTGTTTTGTTCGGGTGTGGTCACGGGCTCTGCCTTGGCGGAGTTGGGGGCCATCAGGTCAATGGCGGCTTTCTTCTCTTCGAGTGTGAGGTTGTCCCAGTTCTGCATGGCGGCCTCGAACTTGGCTTTGCGTGCTTCGCGTGCCTCCTTGATGGCTTTTATTTCATCGTATGTGGCTTTGTAATCCTCCAACAGCTCGTTTTTGCGCTCATCGGTGAGGTTGTCCCAGTTTTTCCAATCTTCCTGAGCCTTCTGCTGTTTTGCGTGCATAGCCTCGGTTGCCGGGTCTGCTTGAGGTTCTTTTGCAGGGGCCTGGGTATTGTTGTTACAAGCGTAAAGTATTGTAAATAAAGCAAATAGAATGAATAATTTTTTCATAATAAGGATAGAAAATGACGTTGTGAAAAGGAAGTGCAAAACTAACAAAAAAACCCGACATTTCTGCCGGGTTTTGTCGTATAAAAGAATAATGTAAAGATTATTCTTCGTCTTTGTGCTCCTCTTCGTACTTCTTGATGATTTCGCTCTGGACATCGGCGGAAACTTGCTGATATTCGGCGAACTTCATGCTGTAGGAAGCACGACCTGAGGTAATAGAGCTCAGGGTGGTGGAGTATTTGTTCATCTCAGCCAACGGGATCTTGGCGTGAATCATCTGGAAGGCACCCTCGGCGTCCATACCCATCATGATACCACGACGGCCCTGAAGGTCGGTCATCACATCACCCATACGGTCGGAAGGAACGAAGATGTCCACATCGTAGATGGGCTCCAGAATCTTCGGACCGGCATTCTTGAAGGCCTCTTTGAAGGCGTTACGGCCGGCCAATTTGAATGCCAACTCGTTGGAGTCAACCGGGTGCATTTTACCGTCGTAGATGTTCACCACGATGTCGCGGGCGTAAGAACCGGTCAGCGGACCCTCTTCCATCTTCTCCATGATACCCTTGAGGATAGCGGGCATGAAGCGTGCGTCGATGGCACCACCCACGATACAGTTGTTGTAGATGAGCTTGCCGCCCCAAGGCAGATCGTAAGTTTCCGTGGCACGGATCGGGTATTTGGTCTGGGTAGGCATACCCTCGTAGTAGGACTCGATGAGCATGTGCACCTCGCCGAATTGACCAGAACCACCGGATTGCTTTTTATGACGATACATAGCCTCAGCGGACTTGGTGATGGTCTCGCGATACGGGATCTTCGGAGCGTAGTATTCAACTTCAATCTTGTTCAACTTCTCAATCATCCATTTCACGATGTTGAGGTGTTGCTCGCCCTGACCGGAGATGATCATCTGCTTCAATTCCTTGGATTGTTCCATCAGGAAGGTCGGGTCAGTCTTGCGGATCTCGTTGAGCACCTGGCCGAGTTTTTCATCATCGGCGCTGTTCTTGGCGCGCACGGCGGTACGGAATTTGGGATCCGGATAAGTTGTCGGTTCGATGATGTCATCACCCTTGGCAACCAGCGTGGTGCCCGTCGGGGTGGATTTCAGCTTGATGGTGGCGATGATGTCACCAGCCACAGCCTTGTCAACTTCCACTCTGTTCTTGCCGGCGAACACTAACAGCTGGGAGATTCTCTCCTTGGTGTTGGTGTTGTTATTGGTAAGGTCGGCAGCCTTTGAAACTTCACCGTCAGCGATTTTGATGAAGGCAACCTCGCCGAGGTGTTGCTCGATAGCGGTCTTGAACACGTAACCCACGAAAGGTTCAGCGGCGTTGCACTTGTGCTCGTTGCCGTTGGTGGCTTTCATTGCAGGAGCCTCGTCCGGGGTGGGGCAGTTCTTGACGATGAGGTCCATGAGACGGTCGATGCCTTGGTCAGCCTTGGCGGAAACGCAAATCACCGGGAAGGTGCCGCGGTTGGCGATACCGAGTTTCAAACCTTTGATCATGTCGTCTTCAGAAAGGGTGCCTTCCTCGAAGAATTTGTCCATGAGGGCTTCGTCGTTCTCAGCAGCAGCCTCGATCAAAGCGCTGTGCATCTCCTCAGCCTTGTCGGCTTGGTCGGCGGGAATGTCTTCCACTACCATCTTGCCACCGTTGGCAGGGAACTTGAGGAGCTTCATTTGCAGCAGGTCAATGACGGAGTCGAAGCCGACGCCGGCGTTGACGGGATACTGGAACGGCATCACGCTGCCGCCGAAGTATTCCTTGAGCTGATGCAAAGTCTCGTCGAAGTTGGCTTTCTCGTGGTCGAGTTGGTTCACGACGAACATCACAGGAACGTGCATTTCTTTGGTGCGACGCCATTGGATTTCTGCGCCCACGTCCACGCCGTTCTGGGAGTTGATCACCATCAAAGCGGTGTCCATGACTCTCAAAGCGCCGATGGTCTCACCAATGAAGTCATCAAAACCGGGACAGTCGATCATATTGATTTTCTTGCCCTCGAATTCGGCATACATTACGGTGCTTTGGATGGATTGTTGTCTTTCCAATTCGACGTCACGGTAGTCGGAAATGGTATTCTTGTCCTCTACGGTACCTCTTCTGCTCACTACGCCTCCGTGGAATGCCATAGCTTCGGCTAACGTGGTTTTACCCACACGGTTACCGCCTATCAAGGCAATGTTTCTGATTTCTTTTGTTTGATAAACTTTCATCGGTGATTTTAATTATTTGATTGATAAATGCTTGTTATTATTTTTTAAGGGCGGCAAATATACACTTTTTTTCCATACAAATTATATTATATGTATGAAACTTGCCGATTGTTGATACTTTAGGGAAGAAAAGCCTTGGTTTTGTCAGCTGATGACGCTCCAGTTGGTCTCACGTTGCATGAGTTTGGCTACGGTGGTGGCGAGGCGCACGTGCTCGGGTTTGCGGAGTTCCGGGTCGTTGTCCAAGACTTGCATAGCCAGGTTGCGGGTGTAAGCCACTAGCTTCTCGTCTTTTACGATGTCGGCGATTTTGAAGTCGAGCATGCCGCTCTGCTGTGTGCCTTGGATGTCGCCCGGCCCGCGCAGCTGCAGGTCGTAGTTGGCAATCTCGAAGCCGTCGTTGGTTTCCACCATGGCCTTGAGTCGTTTCCGGCCGTCGGTGCTGAGTTCGTATTTGGACATGAGGATGCAGTAGGACTGGTTTCCGCCCCTGCCCACGCGCCCGCGCAACTGGTGCAACTGCGAGAGCCCGAACCGCTCGGCGTTCTCAATCACCATCACCGTGGCGTTGGGCACGTCGATGCCCACCTCGATGACCGTGGTGGAGAGCAGAATTTGCGACTGCTTCTTGATGAACCGTTGCATCTCGAAGTCCTTGTCCTCGGCCTTCATTTTGCCATGCACCACGCCAATGCCGTACTTCGGCGGCGGGAAGGCGCGCTCGATGGCCTCGTAGCCCGCCATCAGATCCAGCAAGTCCATTTTCTCCGACTCTTGAATCAGCGGATAGACCATGAACACCTGCCTGCCTTCTTCGATTTGCTTTTTCATAAAACCGAAGAGTTTGAGGCGGTCTTTTTCGTATAGATGTTTGGTTATGATGGGTTTACGGCCTTGTGGCAGCTCGTCAATGACGGAGATGTCGAGATCGCCGTAGAGCGTCATGGCGAGGGTGCGTGGGATGGGCGTGGCGGTCATCACGAGCACATGCGGGGGGATGGTGTTCTTGCGCCATAGCTTGGCGCGCTGCTCCACACCGAAGCGGTGCTGCTCGTCAATCACTACCAGTCCCAAGTTTTTGAACTGCACATTGTCCTCAATGAGCGCGTGAGTGCCGATGAGGATATCCACATCGCCATTCTGCAAGCCTTCTAAAATCTGCCGGCGCTTGGCTGTCTTGGTGGAACCCGACAGGAACTCCACGCGCAACCCCAATGGTGCCACCTGCTTGCTGATCTTCTCATAATGCTGCGTGGCCAGAATCTCGGTTGGTGCCATCAGGCACGACTGATACTGGTTGTCCTTGGCTATCAGCATGATAAAGAGTGCAATGATGGTCTTGCCGCTGCCCACATCGCCTTGCAAGAGGCGGTTCATCTGGTGCCCGCTGCCCAAGTCAGCGCGTATCTCCTTGATGACCCGTTTTTGCGCGTTGGTCAGTTCAAAGGGAAGGTACTGTTTGTAGAAAGTGTTGAAATAATCGCCTACCTGGCTGAATACATGGCCTTTGATGCGCTTGGTGTTGATCTGTTTCAGCAACAGCATTTTGAGTTGGGTAAAAAACAACTCGTCAAACTTGAGTCGGAGTGAGGCACGTGACAGGTCCTGGTTGCTGGACGGATAGTGGATTTGGCACAGCGCGTCTTTCAATGGCATCAGCTTGAGGTTGTTGAGCATGTCATCGGGCAGTGTTTCCGGAATGACATCGTGCACGATGGGCAGCAGGTTGGCCACCAACTTGGAAATGGCCTTGGAGTCCAAAGTCTTCTTCTTGGCAAAGTCGGAGGTGTTATACAGCGGCTGGAAGCGCATGGGCACGGGCGAGTCGCTTTGCGCGTTCGGGTCGATCATCTCGGGGTGGGTCATGTTCCAGCGGCCGTTGAAGACGGTTGGCTTGCCGAAGATGATGAACTCCTGCTTGCTCTGGATGGTGTCCTGCACCCACTTGATGCCGTTGAACCAAACGAGGTCGATGCTGCCGGTTTCATCGGAAAACTGCGCCGTGAGCCGTTTGGCGCGCTGCTGGCCCACCACCTGCGCATTGGTGATGCGCCCGCGCAGCTGGATGTAGCTGCCGTCCTCGACGATGTCGGCCACATGATATACATGCGACTTGTCGATGTGCCGGTAGGGATAATAGTGGAGCAGGTCGTTGAAGGTGCTGATATCAAACTCCTTGCGCAGCACCTCGGCGCGCTTCGGTCCCACTCCTTTCAGGAACTCTATCGGTGTTTGGAGAATGTCATGGTCGGTTGTTGTCATGGTCGGGGCGTGCTTTTATTGTTTAGGGTGCAAAGATACAAAAAATCGGGGTAAATGGAGTAAGGGAGGGCAAAAGGGGATTCTATAGAGGGCTGCCAGAGGCAGCACCTTCTTTAGGGCAACTTCACACTCCCGTGTGAAGTTGCAGGAAGAGGAAGCTGCCTCCAGCAGCCATCCCTTGTACCTCTTTCACCTCTTGCACCCCTCCTACGTGCACAACACATACAGATCATCCCGCTGGTTGATGCAGAGCACGGGGAATTGCTGCGGGTTGCCGATGATTTTCTTTTCGCGCTTGCCTGTGAGCAGTGTGGCAGGTGTGAGGTACTTGGTCATCATGATGACCGTGAGCGAGGCGCCGACCTCCGGCGCATACTCAATGGAGTAGCGGTCGATATCGCTCGTTGGCGCAACTTCGTGGATGGTGTAGCCAATCTCCAGGTTCTTGTACAATTTCTCCACAAAGGCGATGTTGTCGCTCACCTGCTTTTGCAAGCCGCTGTCTTTGTAACGCGGTGCGATGATATGGATGGTGGCTTGGTAAAAGCGGCTGAAATAGCCCGCCCACAAGGCTTTCTCCTTGGCTTGCCGCTCAATGTCCAACGGCAGCAGCACATGCTGGAACACATCCTTTTCCGGCAACTTTTTCCCCACCGTCATCACGGGCAGGCGCGAGGGCTTGATGAACCGCATGGCCTTCCGTTTGTCGAAAAAGCCCTGTTTTTCCTCGCCATCCACCCCGATGACAAACATGATGGTGTTGGTCTCCTCGGCGTAATGATACAGTCGCTCGGGGAAGAAGAAGTCGGTGAGCAGGATGGTTTCGATGTCGTGGGCGAGGAGTTGCTGCACATTCTGGAGCACGCGCTCGGCGTTGAACCGCCCCTTGCGCTCCTCCAGCGTGAAGTCGAACTTAGTGACCACCGTGAGGGAGGCACGGAACACAGCGGCCAGCATTCCGCCGTAGCACACCGCCGAAGTGCCGTACTCGGAATCGTCGGCAATGGCTATGATGTTCAGCTTCTTCTGCTGGTCGATGGGCTCGTTGATTTCCATAATCGTTTAGTGCAATCCTTTTACATTGGGCTTCCCGGCCACGTACTCTTTCAAATAGAAGGGCTCGAAATAGGCAGTGTCGGCAAAATCCTTGGCTTCCCATTTTTTCAACGCCGCTGGCAACATGTATTGCGCCGACAAGGTAAAATCGGCAAAACGGGCGTTCGGGAATTGGGACAACAATTCCTTGCATTTAGGCATTCCATTGCCGCAAAATAGAACTTCTTTTTTCTGCAAAAGTTCCGAATAGGCGTTCTCATCCACAATGACGGCAGCCACCTCATCCAGCAAGTTCATGTCGCTGTCGTATCTTGCCGCAAACACCTCCATCCGCCGTGCGTCAATCATAGGCACGATGTCGCAGTTGCATGCTCCGGCGTGCAGTTTCGCGCCATGCGCAATGCTCTCCAGCGTGCTGACCGTAATGACAGGAATGCCGAGCGAATAGGCCATGCCTTTGGCGGTGGAAACACCGATGCGCAAGCCCGTGTAGGAGCCCGGCCCGATGCTCACCACAATGCCTTGCAAGTCGGCAGTGGTTTTCCCGTTCTCACGCAATACTTGGTCGATGAACGGAAGGATGTTCTTGGAGTGGGAGTTGCCGTCCGCGCTCTCGCACACGCCCAGCACCTCTGCGCCCTGTGTCAATGCCACCGAGCACACATCCGTCGCAGTCTCTATATGCAGTAAAATCGGTTCCATAATTCTCAATTTTCAATTTTCAATTCACTGTTCCCTAATCACTGTTCCCTGTCCCCTGATATATTATCTCATGTGCCTTCAACCGTATGCCGCTCTGTGACAATTTGTTGGGATAGCAGGTAGGATAAACGCGGTTGGAGAGGAACACGTAGATGAGTCGGCTGTCGGGGTCGCACCACACCACTGTGCCAGTAAAGCCCTGGTGTCCGAAGGTTTTCTTGCTGGCCTTGGCGGGCACGATGCTGCTGCTGCCGGGATGCTTGGGCGTGTGGAACCCGAGCCCGCGCACCTCGCACCCGTGCTGTGGGTGGGTAGATGTGAACAGGTCAACCGTTCTCTCCGAAAAATAGCGTTTGCCATTATATTTGCCGCCGTTCAGCAACATCTGGTAGATGGCGGCCAGATCTTCAGCGGTGGTGAACAGGCCCGCGTCGCCCGCATTGCCGTAAAACAGTGCGGCGGTCTGGTCGTGCACATAGCCCTGTACCACCTGCTTGCGGAAGGTCTCGTCCTTCTCCGTGGGCGCAATCTCCGACTTGACGAAGCCGTGCTCCAGCGGATTGAAACAGGTGTGGCTCAGCCCCATAGGACCATAAAAATGCTCCATCAGGAAACTGTCCATCGGCTGCCCTGTGATAGTTTCTACCATGTCTTTCAGCAACACCATGTTGAGGTCGCTGTATAGATATTGATGACTGCCTAATCTGCAGTGGGCGATGGTGTGGCGCATGGTGTCGGGGTAGTCGTTGCGCAGATAGAGGTTGTCGGCCACCTTGATGGAAAAGTCCGGAGACCACTCGTTGCGCAAGTAATTCGTGTCGTTCTGGATTTTGGTGTAGAAGGGGATGAAGGCGGGCAGTCCGGAGGTGTGCGTCAGCAATTCCTCCAGCGAGATATGTGCCTTGTTGGTGCCGTGCAAATAGGGCAGAAACTCGCCGATGTGGTCGTGCAGCTTGATTTTGTCCTCATCGTACAATTTCATTACCGCCAGGGTGGTGGCAGCGGTTTTAGTGATGGAGGCCACATCGTACATCGTGTTCGCGGTCACCTCATCCTGTTGGTCGTAGGTGTAGTAACCAAAGGCTTTCCGGTAGATGAGTTGCCCGTCCTGCATGGCTAACACTACACATCCTGGATAGACTTTGTCGCGAATGCCTTGCTGGAGCAGATTGTCTATTTGCTTGGTGCAGGCTTCAGGCAGCAGTGAGAAGTTGGTGTCGGATTGGGTGTGGGTGAGACCTGTGCCACTTGGGTACTCGTTGATGGAAACGGGAAGCGTGCCCTCGCAGGCAATCTCTCCGAAACAAGCTTCTAACGCGGATTTCAGCGTACTGGGCGTGAACTGATAGGCAACCATCAGCGCTTTGTAATCCTGGGTGGAACCGAAATAGTTGAGCGCGTATGGATTGCCCAGATGTACCAATATCGTTTTCTTATTCTTGGCGATTTGGTTTAGGAGGGCGATGACATTCTCATCGGTACCATATTTTTTGCTGGCCATCTGATTAGAGCCACCGTAGGCGATGATGACGGTCGAGTAGGGGGCAAGTTTGTCTGTAATCTGCTTGCAGACAGTGGCTTTGGTTTTATCGGAAATACTTTTGTCTTGCCAAACGTACGCTAACCCATAGTGTTTTACAATCTCCTTGTATTCTTTTTGGTATTCGCTGCGACCGATACAGAGAAAAGCCATGCTGTCGGAGCAAGAAGTCTGTTCCAGGGGCAGGATTTGCTCGTTTTTCAGCAAAGTCAGGGCTTTTTGTTCCAGCTTGTCATTGATATCGATAGCATTGGAAGTAGCGATGGCTTGCGGGATGGCGGTGAGGTCAACGGGTTTGCTGTCTAATACACCCTTGTAATCTTTAAAATTCAAAACCCTGAGGCATCGTTCGTTGATGAGCTCAATGGGGATAAGCCCGCTATCAACGGCGGTTTTGATGGCTTGGATGGCCAAGCCGGGCTTGTCGGGCAGCAGCAAAATGTCCACGCCGGCCAGCAGGGCCTTAATTTCCACATCGCCTTCGAAGCGGTTGTGCTTGCGGACACCTTGCATCTCCAAGCCGTCGGTGATAATCATGCCCGTGTAGCCGTATTCGTTTTTCAGCAGTTCGGTTACGATGGGGTAGGAGTGCGAGGAGACCGAATTGCGGCTGCTGTCGAGGGCAGGAATGTTGAGGTGAGCCGCCATGATCAGGTCCACACCTTCGTTGATGAACTGACGGTAGGGATAGAGTTCCAGTTCGTCCAGTTCGGCTCGGCTTTTCTTGATGACGGGAAGCCCAAGATGCGAGTCGGTTTCGGTATCTCCATGCCCCGGGAAGTGCTTGATACAGCCGATGATACCTCCGTCCATCATACCTTGAAGGTAGAGATTGGCCTTGTGGAAGACCTTGTCGCGGTCCTCCCCGAAGGAGCGGCTGTTGATGACGGGGTTTTTGGCGTTGTTGTTGATGTCGATACAGGGGGCGAAGTTGAGGTTGATGCCAATGGCTTTACACTGGGCGGCTACCTCGAGGCCCATCTGGTAGATAAGCGGATCATTTTCTGCCGACAAGGCACCCAGTGTCATCTGGCGTGGGAATGCGGAGCAACTGTCGAGGCGCATGTTCGGGCCCCACTCGCCGTCGATGGAGACGAGGAGCGGCACTTTGCTGAGCGCTTGCATCTGGTTGGTGAGGGCAGCCTCGCGCACGGGCCCACCCTTGAAGAAGCACACGCCACCGGGCTGGTAGCGCGCAATGTCGTCCAGCATGGCCTTGGTCTCCGCCGCCGTGCCTGTGGAACTCACGCGCACAATCATCAGCTGCGCGATTTTCTCCTCCAACGTCATCTTGGAGAGCATCTCCTCGGCCCGCGACTGCGCAAATACCGATGCCGCTGACAATAAAAATGCCAGCGCAATCAGGAACACTTTACTTACACCCTGCTTCATGACAGGATATGTTAAAAAACCATGGGCTCGTACAACCCTTGCTCGTTGATTTTGATGAAATCGGCCATGGAATACTGGCTGAACTCCGGCGCAATCTTGCCCGGACTGTCCATTTTGATCTCTTTCGTATCCCAGTTGATGGCCATCACCACATCGGTAGGATATTGAGTGTGGTGTGCAAGATATTCTTTTACAGCGTCATACAATTCTTCGCTGAGTTCATGAAAACGATTGGTATCTTCCATAGGTGGTTATAGGTTTTTAGGTTTGCAAAAGTAGTGAAAAAAGGATATGGTTTTATTCCGGCATCCGCTTCACGAAAAACTGGAATTTCTGTTCGATTTTTTTGTTCTGTGTTTTGAGAATAATGTAGTAGATGACGACGAATGCGATGCTGACGATAACGCCGGCGAGTTCGTTTTTGGTGATGGCGTAGGTACCGAACAAGGTCACCATCAACACGATGAAGGGCAGAAGATAAGCTAACACAACAGCTTTGTTGCCTGCCGAACCTTTCAAGACCAACTGCACCTTTTCGCCTGGCTCAAATTGCTCACCGTAAAGACTTTGCGCGGTGACGGTCTCCCGCCGGTGGTCGGTAGGGATGCAGATGCTCTTGGCGTGGCACTCGCTGCATGCCGAGCTGACGATGATTTCCACCTCGATGTTGTCCCCGTTTACGGCCCGGACGATGCCCTCTTTGCAAATGGTGTTATCCATGATGGTTATTCAAATAATGTTCTGAACATCTCCTCCACCTTGGTGATGGGGATGATACGGATGTGGTAATCGTTGAGATTGAGGCCCTTGAGGTTGTATTTGGAGACAAACATGCGGGTAAATCCGAGTTTGTCGGCTTCGGCGATGCGTTGGGCGATGCGGGTCACGGGGCGCACCTCGCCGCTGAGTCCCATTTCGCCTGCGAAGCAGGTCTTGGCGTCAATGGCGATGTCGGTGGCGGAAGAGAGGATGGCAGCCACGATGGAAAGATTGATGGCGGGATCCTCCACGCGCACGCCGCCCGCGATGTTGAGGAACACGTCCTTGGCGCCGAGCTTGAAGTGGCATCGTTTCTCCAATACGGCCAACAGCATGTTCATCCGGCGGATGTCATAGCCCGTGGCGGAACGCTGCGGCACGCCATAAACGGCGGAACTGACCAGCGCCTGTGTCTCGATCATCATCGGGCGGTTGCCCTCCAAAATGCAGGCCACGGCGTTGCCGCTGTAATCTTCTTCATGCTGCGAAAGCAATATCTCCGATGGATTGTGGATTTCATTGAGGCCGCTTTGCGTCATCTCAAAGATGCCGAGCTCGGCGGTGGAGCCAAATCGGTTCTTGATGCAGCGCACGATGCGGTAGCCGTAGTGCTGGTCGCCTTCAAATTGCAACACCGTATCTACAATATGCTCCAGAATCTTGGGTCCAGCCAAACTGCCCTCCTTGGTGATGTGGCCGATGAGGAACACGGGGATGCCGGTGGTCTTGGCCAGATGCTGGAATTCGGCGGCACACTCCTTGAGTTGGGAGATGGAGCCCGCGGCAGAGTCCAGCAAGTTGCTCTGCATGGTCTGGATGGAGTCGGCAATGATGATGTCGGGTTGCAGCTCTTCCACATGCTTGAAGATGTCCTGCGTGCAGGTCTCGGTGAGCACGTAGCAGTTGGGCGCCAAGGTGTCGGAGATACGGCTGGCGCGCATCTTGAGCTGTGCTTCGCTCTCCTCGCCGGAGACGTATAGGATTTTGCGGTCGTGGATGTTCAGTGCCATCTGCAGCAGCAAAGTGGATTTGCCGATGCCGGGCTCGCCGCCCAGCAGCACGATGGAGCCGGCCACAATGCCGCCGCCGAGCACCCGGTCGAACTCCTCGAAGGTGGTCGATATGCGCGGAAGCTGCAGCAGCGAGACCTCGTCGATGGGCTTCGGCGCGTTTTTGGTGGTCACGGCACGCGAGCGGCCCTTCGCCGGCGTCTCCTCCCGCTGCACCACCTCCTCCACGAAGGTGTTCCACTCGCCACACGACGGGCAACGGCCTATCCATTGTGCCGACTGCGCACCGCAGTTCTTGCAGAAATATAGGGTTTTGCTTTTTGCCATAAGGTCTTTTTTAAAGAATGCAAAAATAGTGAAAATCCATCAATCTTCAAAATCCAAAAGACAAACTTTATTGTATTTTTGCCGCTGTGATGAAACCGCAGAGATTGTTTTATATTCTCTTGATACTGTGGGTGTTGATGGATTTCCTGCAGGCAGTGTTCACGCCCGTGCACGCGGACGAGGCGTACTACGCGCTCTATGGCGCGCATCTGGCGTGGGGCTACTACGACCATCCGCCCATGGTGGCCCTGATGACCGCCTTTAGCAGTCTGCTCTTTAGCAAAGGGCTCTCTATCAGGTTTCTCACGGTGCTATTGCACGGAGCAACCGTGTGGCTGGTTTGGAAAACCCTTCCCGACAGGCCGAAGACAACCCGCGAGGTGTGGGTGTTTTTTGCCATCGCCGCCTCGCTGGTAATGTTTGTGGCATACGGCATTATGACGACACCCGACGCGCCGCTGCTGTTTTTCGTGGCACTCTTCTTCTTCCTCTATCGCCAATATCTCCAGAAACCCGGTTGGGGAATGGCCCTGTGCCTCGGGTTGGCGATGGCTGGAATGCTTTACAGCAAATATATGGCGGTGCTCGTGGCCGGCTTTGTCTTGCTGTCGAATCTGCGTCTGTTAAAGGATCCCAAAATTTGGATTGCCGGTTTTGTTGCCCTCGCGCTGTTCCTTCCCCATATTCTGTGGCAAGTGCGAAACGGTTTCCCCAGCTTCCAGTATCACCTGGTAGCGCGAAGCACCGGATTCAATATTTTGCACCCACTTGAATTTTTACCCAACCAGTTGTTGGTGTTTAACCCAGTCTGTTTCTGTTTGGCCTTGTTTCTTTGCTGGCGCTATCGCGGAACGGGAGATGCTTTCATGCGTGCCTGTATCTATTCCATCATCGGCTTCATCCTGTTTTTCTGGCTGATGACCTTGAAAGGCCACGCGGAGCCGCATTGGACGGTGGCTGCTTCCGTACCGATGTTGCTGTTGCTCTATCACGACCTCCGTCAGCCTGCTTGGGAGAAATGGCTGCGATACGGAGTGGTGCCGATGGCTTGCATATTGCTGATTGTCAGAATAATATTGCCTGTTTTGGCTGTGGAAAAGATAGGTGTTTTGGGTAGCCAAAAGAAAATGGAGACTATTCAAGAGTATTGCAAGGGCAAGCAGGCAGTTTTTGTGGGCTCGTTTCAGAATCCGTCGCTTTATAGCTACTACACAGGTGAGCAGCCAGTACAGTTGAGTTCCCTCTACATGCGGCGCACACAGTTCGACCTGTGGCAGTTCGACCGCCAATGGCAGGGCAAGCCAGTCTGTCTGATTGGCAATGTCAATGCCAAAAGCCCGATTCGGGATGCCGTGGACATCTTTCTGCCAGGCGCGGAGTTTTCTTTCCGTGAGGTGAAATCCTTCCAAGGCGCAAACCGGATCGAGATTACCGTTGACCAATATCGTATTGCGGGCGACACACTTTTCCTGGATTTGACTTTGTACAATCCCTACAATCTTTCTTACGATTTTTGCCATCCGGAATTTGAAACTACGTTGCACGTGGCTTACAAGCTGCAAGAATATTTTGCGATTACCTGTCCCGTGCCGTCAGGGCTTGTGATTCCCGCCGGAGGCAGCGTCAAATGTTCCACGTATTGCAATTTTATCCCCAATACGCCGTTTGTGGTGTGTCTGGACAACGGAGCCTGTCGTTCGGTGAACAGTAAACCAATGGTGATCAAAGACCATGATAGATAGAGCGTTGATATTGAAATTCCTGAAATTTTGCATTGTCGGATTTTCCGGCATGGTGGTCGATTTTGGTTTTACGTGGCTTTGCAAAGAGAAGCTCAAATGGAACAAATACGTCTCCAACTCCATCGGTTTTGTGCTGGCCGCCACCAACAATTACATCTGGAACCGCTGGTGGACATTTCAAAGCAACAATGCCAATATCCCGATCGAATACGGAAAATTTCTGGTGATTTCCGTGATTGGGCTTGGTCTTAACAACTTGGTTATTTATCTGTTGCATGAAAAACTGAAGCTGAACTTCTATCTGGCCAAGCTTATCGCCATCGGAGTTGTCACCGTTTGGAATTTTGTGATGAATTACCGTTTCACATTTTAAAGTAAGGTTTGCCGCTTTTTTGTATCTTTGCCAACTTTTTAAAGATACAAAATGCGCAAAACAGGCCTTTTTTTCGGTTCGTTCAATCCCATCCATATCGGACACCTTGTCATAGCTGAGTATATGCTGGAGCATTCCGATTTGCAGGAACTTTGGTTTGTGGTCTCGCCGCGCAACCCACTGAAAAACAAGGCTTCGCTGCTGGACGACCGCCAGCGGCTCCACATGGTCAATCTGGCCATTGAGGACGACGACCGTTTCAGGGCTTCCGACATCGAGTTCGGTCTGCCGCAGCCCTCCTACACATGCCGCACATTGGTGCATCTGTCTGAAAAATACCCGGAACGCGAGTTCTGCCTCCTCATGGGCGAGGACAATCTGGCCACCTTCGACAAATGGCTGAACTACGAGTGGATTCTGGAAAATTATCGGCTATATGTCTATCCCAGACCAGGTTACGATGCCGGCGAAAGAAAGAATCACCCTCATGTCACTTTTGTGGATGCCCCTCAAATGCAACTCTCATCTACGATGATCCGCGATAATATCCGTCAGAAAAAATCCGTCCGCTACATGCTCCCCCCGAAGGTGTGGCAGTATCTGGACGAGACGGGATTCTATGAAAGTTGAGAGATGAGAGATTAGAGATAATAGATAATAGTTGAAATACAATATTTTACAAATCATATAAACCCTATTTACCCCTTTCACCTCTTTCACCCCATTTACCTCATTTACCCTTTATCATGGCATTCAAACGATACAACATAGAAAACTTAGAGATCATCTCCGCGGGTGCGGAGGGCAAGGCCGTGGCCAAGTTGGACGGTCTCACCATTTTTGTCCCCTTTGCCGTGCCCGGCGATGTGGTGGATGTGGAAGTCTATAAGCGCAAGCACGGTTATGCAGAGGCGAACCTGCTGGCGGTGCGCAAGCCCTCGCCCGACCGCGTGGTGCCCCCGTGCGGCCATTTCGGCGTGTGCGGCGGCTGCAAATGGCAGATGCTTGACTATAATAAGCAATTGGCTTACAAGCAGAAGCAGGTGGAAGACAACTTCAAGCACCTCGGCAAGTTCGAGTTTCCGGAGCTGATGCCCATCATCGGAGCGGAGAAGCAGTACTATTACCGCAACAAGCTGGAATACACCTTTTCCACGATGCGATGGCTCTCTTATGATGATTTGAGACGCTATGAAGATGGCGAATTTTACGAACAGCGCTGTTTGGGCTTCCATGTGCCTGGCATGTTCGACAAGGTGCTCGACATTGAGCATTGCTGGCTGCAGGCTGCCCCGAGCAACGACATCCGCCTCTTCTGTCGCGAGTATGCGCTGACCCACAACCTGGCGTTTTACAACCCGCGTGAGCAGAAGGGATTGCTGCGCAACATTATCATCCGCACCGCCTCCACTGGCGATTTGATGTTAGTGATGGTGATTACGGATTTCAACGAGAAGACACGGGACATGATGCAAGCCATCGCCGACCGCTTCCCGGAAATCACCTCGTTGGTCTATGTAGTGAATACGAAGATGAACGACGCGATTTTTGATTTGCCGTTCCATCTGTTTAAAGGACAAGACTTTATCATGGAAGAGATGGAAGGTTTGCAATTCAAGGTGGGCCCGAAGTCGTTCTATCAGACCAACAGCACGCAGGCGTACAACCTGTACAAGGTGGCGCGTGACTTCGCGGACATCCATCCCGACGATGTGGTGTATGACCTCTTCACCGGCACGGGCACCATTGCCAATTTCGTGGCCCGCCGCGCCAAGCGAGTGGTGGGTATCGAGTATGTGGATACTGCCGTGGAAGATGCCAAAATCAATTCGGCGCAGAACCACATTGAAAACACGGAGTTTGTGGCTGGCGACATGGCCAAGATATTTACGGACAGCTTCATCAAGGAGCACGGCAAGCCGGATGTGATCATTTCCGACCCGCCGCGCGCGGGCATGCACCCCAATGTGATTGAGCAGTTGCTGAAACTGGAGGTCCCGCGCATCGTGTATGTGAGCTGCAACCCGGCCACGCAGGCCCGCGACCTCACCCTGTTGAACGAGAAGTACAAGGTTGTCGCCGTGCAACCCGTCGATATGTTCCCGCACACCCACCATGTGGAGAATGTGGTGAAGTTGCAGCTCAGAGGGTGATTTTTTTCGGACTTGTCCCGTTCAGTCTTGTTAACCTCCCCACACTGCACTCCCTTCGGTCGCTTGTATGGGGTTATTGAGATGGTATCCTTTCAGGATACTGTACATTATTTTTTTTCGGTAATTTTTTTTCGGTAATCTAAAAAATAGTATATTTGCCATCCAATATTTACATGTATGGTAAACAGTATCAATCCCTTTGTGATTTCCGGGAAGATTCCTCCGGCATATTTCTGCGATCGGCAGGAAGAAGCGGCTGTGTTAGAAAAAGCCCTTGTCAATCAGATGAATGTGGTGCTGACCTCATCGCGCAGGATGGGTAAGACTTCTCTCATTAGTTTTGTGTTCGACAAACCGCAAATCAAAGACGAATATATCACTATCAATGTGGATATTTTGCACACTACGACGTTCAGGGAACTGATTCTTGCCCTTGGAACAGCTGTGTTTGAGAGCGTGGCCACACGAAGCGAAAAGCTACGCAAGCAGTTTGTCTCTTTTCTCAAATCGTTGAGTGCCAGCTTCGGCTACGATCCTATCCAAAACATGCCTACTTTTGACATCAAATTGGGAGATGTTCAGCATCCAGACTACACTTTGCAGGAGATTTTCAATTACCTTGAATCCGTTGAAAAGCCTTGCTTGGTTGTCATTGATGAATTTCAGCAAATCACCCGTTATCCTGAAAAGAATGTTGAGGCATTGCTTAGGACCCATATCCAAAAACTGTCCAATGCGAATTTTGTCTTTTCGGGCAGTCGCCGCCGACTGATGGAAGAGATGTTTTTCTCGTCGAAACGACCATTTTACCAGAGTGCGAAACCCCTTCGTCTTGAACCTATCAAACCTGAAATATACTGCGATTTTGCTAAGCGGCACTTCCAAGAAGCTGAAAAATCGATTGCCACAGATGCTTTTCTATACGTTTATAACACATTTTTGGGTGTTACCTTCTATGTTCAACGGATTATGAAGGATGCTTTTGCGGAAACTCGGGTGGGAGAGACCTGTGATTTGGAGAAAGTTCAACAATTGATTGAGGATTACATTGATGAGAACGACTCACGTTTGCGCGAGCAGCTTGCTTTTATCACGGAAGCACAAAAAGAATTACTCTATGCTATCCATGCAGAGCGTGAAGCACAGAATATAACCTCCATGGCCTTTAACAAAAAATACCGGTTGCGCTCACCCAGCTCAACTCAATCGGCTGCGTTGAAACTGCTTGAATATGATTTTATTACTCGTGCTGAAAATACCTATACTATTTCCGACCCTCTGCTAAGCCTTTGGATGTCTAAACGGAACCTGTAATCAATTACATGCTGTCTTTTTCTGAAAAGTGGGAACAGCGCAAGCATCGTTTCTACAGTAAGTATTTCAACAAATAAAATGTATCCGAAATTTATGTACATTTGCGCGCTTATATTGGATAAAAATATTATTAAAGTTACACCTATATGACAAGACACAAAATCTCTACCAAATTCCTCAGTATTGAGAAGGTTGAAAAAATCATCGACCGCAAACAGAAAATAGAATTGTCACAGGAGGCCATCGACGCCGTGCAGAAATGCCGCGCCTACCTGGACAAGAAAACCGACACCGAGAAGGAACCCATCTACGGCGTGACCACCGGCTTCGGTTCTCTCTGCAACCGCAGCATCTCCAAGGAGGACCTCTCCACCCTGCAGCGCAACCTCGTCATCTCGCACGCGTGTGGCGTCGGCGCAGAGGTGCCTCAGGAAATCGTGCAACTGATGCTGCTCATGAAAATCCAGTCGCTGTCGTACGGCCACTCCGGCGTGCAACTGGCCACCATCCAACGCTTGGTGGATTTCTACAACAAGGGCGTCTATCCTGTTGTCTATCAGCAAGGTTCGCTCGGCGCGTCCGGCGACTTGGCCCCGCTGGCCCACCTCAGTCTGCCCATCATCGGCATGGGTGAGGTCTATTACAGAGGCAAGAAATACCCCGCTTCTGTCATCAATGAGAAATTTGGCTGGGAACCCATCACCCTGCAATCCAAAGAGGGTCTGGCGCTGCTCAACGGCACACAGTTTATGAGCTCATACGCTGTATGGTTGCTCATCAAGGCCAAGAAGCTTTCCTGGATGGCCGACATCATCGCCGCCGTTTCCCTGGATGCTTTCGACGGTCGCATCGAGCCGTTCAACCTGAACGTGCACATGGTGCGCCCGCACGCCGGCCAGATCATCACCGCCTCCCACATGCTTCAGCTGCTGGAAGGCTCCGAGCTAATCAAGCGCCACAAAGAGCACGTGCAGGATCCGTACTCCTTCCGTTGCATTCCGCAGGTGCACGGCGCCTCCAAAGACTCTATCCAACACGTACAGGATGTGGTGGAGACTGAGATCAACTCCGTTACAGACAACCCGACCGTGTTCCCGGATGAAGACATCGTGGTGTCGGCCGGCAACTTCCACGGCCAGCCATTGGCCCTGGTGCTCGACTTCCTCTCCATCGCCATGGCCGAACTGGGCAATATCTCCGAACGCCGTATCTATCAACTCATTGCCGGCAAACGCGAGCTGCCCTCCTTCTTGGTCAAGAACCCGGGCCTCAACTCCGGCTTCATGATTCCGCAATACGCCGCAGCTTCCATCGTGAACCAGAACAAGGCGTTCACCATGCCGTGTTCCACCGACTCCATCGAGTCGTCACAAGGTCAGGAGGACCACGTGAGCATGGGCGCTAACGCCGCTACCAAGTGTTACTTAGTGGTCAACAATGTGGAGAAGATTCTCGGCATTGAGCTCTTCAACGCCGCACAGGCGCTTGAGTTCCGTCGCCCGCTGAAATCCTCCCCGTTCATCGAGGACTTTGTGGCCGCCTATCGTGAGTTTGTCCCGTTTGTGGAGAACGACACTTACATGCACGAGCTTATCCAGAAGTCCATCGACTTCGTGAACGGCGTGCATATCCTGATGGATTAGGAAATATTAACTTTGATGAAGAAACTGTTGCTTGTCGGACTTCTGGCTATGCTGTTTTTCAGCTGCCACCGCCCGGAACCTTATTCCGAGATTCCGTACATTGAGTTTGTGCGTCTCGAAAAGGTGGATGATGGCTCCGGCGTGGATAACCAGGCCAACTTGGTGCTGCGTTTTCAGGACGGCGACGGCGACATTGGACTGAATGATGCCGACACGACAGGTCACTTTTCAAAGGATTCTGTCTTTTACTACAATTTCTTCATCGATTATTATGAAAAGCAAAACGGCGAGTGGGTACTCGTGGAGTTGCCCACTCCGCTGCATGCCCGCGTTCCGAGGCTCAGTGATAATGTGCCCGAATCCATTGAAGGGGAAATCACCATATTAACCTTTATTAATAATTATTTTTCTCCCTACGATACGATAAAGTTGTCCTGTTGTTTGTACGACCGGGCTTTACACCAGAGCAATACGATTGAGACACCTGAAATAATAGTGAACAAATGAAGATTACTGACAATATTAAGCAATTGATACAGATGACCTTGGCCGAGGATATCGGCGACGGCGACCATTCTTCCATGTCTTGCATCCCGGTTGAGGTGCAGGGTGAGATGAAACTTCTGGTGAAGGCGGACGGCATTCTCTGTGGTGTGGATGTGGCTCGCGAGGTGCTTCGGCAGGTGGACGACACCATCCAGATGGAGCAGTTTATGCACGACGGTGACACCATTCACAAGGGCGACATTGTGTTCAAGTTGCGCGGCTCGGCGCAGAAGATGCTCACCGCGGAACGCACCGTGCTCAACTTCATGCAGCGCATGAGCGGCATCGCCACTACCACCCACCAGTATGTGGAGATGGTGAAAGACACTTCGGTTACATTGCTTGACACGCGCAAGACTACCCCCAATATGCGCATCTTCGAGAAGTATGCGGTCAAAGTAGGTGGTGCACAGAACCACCGCTTCGGCCTTTACGACATGATGATGCTGAAAGACAATCACATAGATTTTGCGGGTGGCATAGAGAAAGCCATCGATGCTGCAGTCGCCTATCAGAAAGCCAAAGGCTTGAATCTGAAAATCGAGGTGGAAACCAGAAGTCTGGACGATGTGCAACGCGTGCTAGACCATGGCGGTGCGCATCGCATCATGTTCGATAACTTTACGCCGACGCAAGTGCGTGAGGGCGTGCAACTTGTGAACCATCGTATGGAAACCGAAGCCTCGGGCGGCATCACCGACGAAACACTGCACGACTATGCCGAAACGGGCGTCGATTTCATTTCCATCGGAGCTTTTACCCACCATATCGCCAGTCTTGATTTGAGTCTCAAAACGGTTATCCTCTAAAGCATGAAAAAAGGACTGAAAATATTGCTCATCACAGTTGGCGTCATTGTCGGCCTAATTCTGCTGATTAACATTTTGGCTGGCCCCATTGTAAAAGCCTATGTGGAGAAGCATAGCGTTGAGCTTTGTCATCGCCAGGTGACGATGAAGCATGTTCGTATCAATCTCTTCACCGGCAAAGTGGCCATCATCGGGTTGAAAGCGCAGGAGGAAAATGGTAAAGACAAATTTCTATCTTTCAAGAAGTTGAAAGTGCACGTGTCGCTGCCTCGATTGTTGGGCAAGACGGTGCGTATCAACCGCATCCTGCTGGATGGTCTGGATGGACATGTGGTACAAGATGGTATTCGGTTCAATTTCAGCGACATCATTGAGTTTTACACTAAAGATGCCAAACCTAAAAAGGAGCCGTCCAAATGGAAGGTGGATATTCGCCATATAGAATTGAGAAATTGCGCAGTTCTGTATGAGGATTTGAAGATGGGCAGTCGCTTCGATACCCGAAATGTTTCTGCCAAGGTGCCGCGTCTCGATCTCAATGGCGGCCCTTCGCATATTGACCTTGCTACGGATTTCAAAGATGGAAGCGGCTTCAACCTTGCTGGCGACTACAATATCAAAGAGGGCGATTTTGACGCGCATGTCCAAATGCACAAGCTCTCTCTGGACTTGGTGTTGCCCTACCTGAAGAAACTGACCAGTTGGGGAAAACTCAGCGGCATTCTCAATGGAGATGCCAAGGTGAAAGGCAATGTGAAGCACATGGAGAATATGGTTTTCTCAGGTACAACCTCATTGAACAATGTCAAAGCTACCAATGCAGACCAGTCGCCATTGGCCTCGTTCAGTGCTTTTGAGCTGAATCTGGACAAGGTTGATTTGGGCAAGAAAGAGTTCGACGTGGACAAGGTCATGTTGAAGGATTTGGTGTTCCATTTTGATGTGTATGAAGATGGGACCACCCTGAGCCGTCTTTCGGGTAAGAAGTCGCAAGCAGATTCACTAGATTCTGCTCCGGCGCAAAAAGATACTGCCAAGGCCGAAGATGTGAGTACCAGTACTATTAGATATCTACTTAAGAATCTGTTGGTTACAAACGGCAAAATCGTCTATACGGACCATTCCGTTGCGCCGCAGGAACAGACTTTTGAGGTGTCCGGCATTGAGATTCACGCTCAGAACATGCGCAACGGCAGCGATTATCCGATTTCACTCAAAGCCAAGCTGGGTACTTTGGGCGAGTTGCTTTGTGATGCCCACATGGATGTGCTCAACCTGCGTAATGCAGAAGCGGATATCTCCATCCGCAATCTGAAAATCACGGACTTTAACCCGTATTCGCTTTATTATCTGGCTTACCCAGTGGAAGATGGTCTGCTAAACTTCACGAGCCATATCACAGTGAAGGACAATTGGCTGGATAGCCAGAACTTCCTGGATATCTTCAAACCCACCTTCGGAAAGAAAGACAAGAGCCTCAAGCCGGCGGCAGCGAAGATACCTATGAGGGCAGCTATGTATGTTATTACCGACCGCAAAGGACACGTGAAGATGGATCTGCCTGTCAAGGGCGATGTCTCCTCTCCCGAGTTCTCGTTCCGGAAGGTGATTTGGAAGACTTTTCTCAATCTTATCGTCAAGATTGCCGCTTCGCCTGTGGACTTCATTGCCAAGGCGGTGGCTGGCGACGAGACTTTCAAGCCCATGACTCTGCCTGCCGACCAAATATCGCTTTCGATAGAACAGACACATCGTTTGGGCGAGATTGCAGACTACATGAAGGAGCGGGATCTGATTCAGATGATTGTGAATGTCTGCCCTCCGCAAGAGGAACCTTCTCAATCGAAAACAGAGCAGTGCTTCCGCATGGTGAAAGAGCAACTGATGAAATATGGTGTCGCGGCCAATCGCATTACGATGGGTACAGCGTGCAAAAGTGCTGGTTCCCAGGATTATAAAGTGGAGTTTAACTTGAACGTGAAAGAAGAATAATGCTGAATTTTGGTCAAATAAAGGAAAAAATACAGGCTGCACGAACAGATCTGGAACAGGCCCCGGTGATTGGCAAGGTCGTCCGGAAGTCAAGAACGGTGACGTTGCCCGGATTCCAGCGAGTGCCTTTGTATGACGCCATGCGATTCTATATCGAATCCTTGGGCAAAGGCATTATTTTCCAGCGCGCGGCCGCCCTCACATATCGCATTTTCATCGCCCTTATTCCCATGATTATTGCGTTATTCTCTGTTATCTCCTTTTTGGGCGAGGGCATACAGAATGTTCTGTTGGATTTCATAGAGTCTTTGGTTCCCGTTTACGCTTGGTCGGCAGTCTCGCAGGTGGTCACCGACGTCGTCACGCAGCAGAACGGAACCCTGTCAGTGTTTATGCTGGTAATTGGTATCTATTTTACCGTTGCGTGCATGAACGGCATACTGGTGGCATTGAACACTGCCTATTATGATGAGGTAAAACGCAACTTTTTAAAACAGATTGGCTTCAGTTTTGTCTTGATGGCTGTATATTTTGTGGCGATTGTGATTGTGGCCATGCTCTTCATCTTCTCATCCCTTCTGATTAACGAAGTGCACGACCGTCTGGTTGGCGGAGAAGGCAGCGGATACATCTATATCATTCATGCTGTCAAGTGGATCCTGATATACACTGCCATTTATCTGTTGGTCAGCTTCACCTATTACATTGCGCCAGTGGATAAGAAAAACTACCGGTTCTTCTCGGCAGGCTCCATCACTTGTACGGTTCTGATGGTGTTGCTGCTGTGGGTGCTGAATGTCTATTTTTCCAATTTCAGTAATTATAACTTGATTTACGGCTCGTTAGGGGCTTTGTTTGCCATTTTGCTCTGGATTAACTGGAGTTCAGTGGTGCTGTTGATAGGATATGACCTGAATGTGAGCATTGCCAAGGCAAAATCCATAAAGGCAGAGGAGAAGAGTAAAACATAATTAATTATTTATAACATTAGTTATTATGGATAATTTCTTGGAAATCATCATAACTTTAGCGATGGTTGCGTTGTTTCTGTTCCCTTCCTTGTTGAAGAGTGTAAAGGAGACGGCCAAAAAACCTGCATCCTATGTCCCTCCGGAAGAGGATGAGGACATGCTGGAAGAGGAGGCGTTTTTGCATGAAAATGCGTCAGAGACTCCGAAACAGGAGGAATATTTCACTTACGAGACAATGGACGATGATTTTGAAAATAAAAAGGAAAGCCAAGATCCAGTTGTTTCAGATATTTCACAACAAATTGATAATAAGACAGATGAAGATGGTTTACTTACGTTTGAGGAGGATGAGGTCCTGAAGGGTGTAGTATATTCGGAAATTTTGAAAAGAAAATTCTAATTATTTGATTTAAAATAGTTTGAATTTTAAATGAAAAATATTTGGGAGGTAAGCAAAATTTTTTGTAGTTTTACCGCCCCAAAAATTATATAATGGATATAAATTTTAAGTTTAATATAAATTAATGGCTATGATTAAAAAATTACTCTCAGTTCTAGGAGTGATCATCCTTTTCACAAGCATGGCTTTTGCACAGACCAGTACCATCAAAGGTAAGGTCGTGGATCAGACTGGTGAACCCTTGGGATACACAAGAGTTTATCTGAAGATTGCCGACAAGGTCGTGAACATGGCTATGGCGGATGACAAGGGTGAGTATTCCATGTTCGGTGTCGAACTTGGAACTTACGATCTTGAAGCGGATGCTCAAATGACCTGTAAGAAATCACTGAAAAAGACGGACATCAAGGTGGGTACCAGCCAGGTGCTCTTCATTGATTTCGCAATTGACTGTTCCAGCGACTTGGAAGAGGTCGTCATCAAGTACGAACCGCCGGTATTCGACCCGGATAACACGAGTTCCACCAGCCGTATCAGCGGTGACAATGTGAGAACAACGCCCGGTCGTTCCGTGACCAGCGCTTTGGCCAACCTTGAGGGTGTGTCCAGTGTGGACGGCGCCATGACCTCTGTGCGTGGTAACCGTTCCGACGGTCAGCAGACTATCATCGACGGTGTGCGTGTGCGCGGTAATGGCGGTATCTCCATGCAGTCCATCGAAGAAGCCCAGTTGATCCAGGGCGGTATTCCGGCTGAATATGGTGATGGTACCTCCTTCACCGTGATTACCACGAAATCTGCGCCGAAGGACTTCCACGGCTCTGTGGAGTTGCGTGGTTCCATTGACGGTTACAACAACTTCCTGGGTGCTGTTTCCATTTCCGGTCCGCTGTTGAAGGGCAAGAAGAAAAGCGACCCCACCCGTATCGGTTTCATGTTCAGTGGTGAGGTTTCCTACGACCACGACGCAGCTCCTGCACGCGGTGGCGTGTGGGTGGCCAACGAAGATGTCAGAGAGGCTATCATTGCCAACCCGGTCCGTTATACCAACGAAGCTCTCGGCGTAAACTATCAGGAAGTCCTTTATCTGACCAGCGAATCCTTCCACAAAGAGCGTGTCAGAAAGAACGCTGGCACTTGGGATTATCTGGGACAATTGAAGTTTGACTTCACCATGGGCAAGAAACACAATATGCGTCTCTCCCTCGGTGGATCTTACGAATACCTCAAAGGCAAATCCTGGAGCACCAGCTATTCACTGTTTAACGGCGACAACAACCCTATCACCACCAACGCAACTCTTCGTTTGAATGCCAGATTGAACCACCGTGTCTATACCGACACAACGGGTACAGGTGTTCTCAAAAACGTCATGTATGACTTGAATGTGAACTACACCAAGTTCAATTCCTATAGCTATGCAGCCCGTCACAAAGACAGATTGTTTGAATATGGCTATGTGGGCAAATTCACGACGCAAAGAGTGAAAGGTTATCCTACAACACCTGATGAGGTCACGGTTATGATTGACAGCATCGAAACGAAAATCGAGAATGCATACGAATTCCAAGGTTACTATGATTCCATCGTGACATTCCAGATTAACCCTGATTACAATGTGAACCCCATCCTTTCACAATATACATTGAACTTCTGCGAGCAGTTCCCTGCAGATGTGATTTACGGTTACACTTATCAAGGATATCCCATTGACTTGAATCTTTATCAGACATTCGGCGCTTTGCGTAATGGTGATTCTCCTGATTACATCTACTCCAGATATATGTATGCCTCCCCGGGTATGGTATATGATGCCTATAACAAATCACAGACCGAACAGTTTGGCGTGAAAGCCAGCGTTTCCATGAACTTGAAAAACCACGAGTTGAAATTCGGTTTTGACTTCGAAAAACTGACCTATCGTGGTTACGGCATCAATCCCGTTTCTTTGTGGACGCTCATGAGAAACGAAGCAAACTCCCATATCATGGAGTTGGATAAGGATCACCCCATCATCACCGCTGTTGATGATTATTTCTATGTAGATTATAATCAGTTGATCAAATTGGATGACCAGACCACCTTCGACAGAAGCTTGCGTAAGTCTTTAGGTCTCAATCCTAATGGTAGTGACTGGATTGATATCGACAATCTGGATCCTTCCACTTTCAATATCGGCATGTTCGATGCTGAAGAGCTTCTCCTTGGAACATCTGCTGGTGAATATCCGATGGTCAGCTACTATGGTTACGACTATACTGGAAAAATTAACCGTAACAAAACTACCATCTCCGATTTCTTCAATGGTAAGAATTCTTCAGGCAAACGTACCTATTCCATCGGTGCTTATGAGCCTATTTACATGGCCTTCTATCTCCAAGATAAATTCTCCATCAATTCCCTGTTGTTCAACATCGGTTTGCGTGTTGACCGCTTCGATGCCAACCAGGAAGTCTTGAAAGATCCTTATCTGTTCCGTGAGGCCTATACAGTCGGCAACATCATGGAGATTCTCAAGAAGAATCCTTCTTACGCTGACGCTTCTATTGCTGATGTGTTCACAGGTAATGCCCAGAGCGACTGGGTTGTCTATTATTCAGGCAGTGATACTTATTTGAGCGAGGCTGACATTGCCGGTAGCGGTTTCAACAGAGCCTCTATCGCAGGTTACCGTAGCGGTGATATCTGGTATAATGCCGCTGGTGAGGAAGTCTCCAACCCTGAGACCGCCCTCAGTCTCAATGTGAACGGACCTATCTTGAAGAACCCGCTTTACGATGAAGACAATAATTTGATTGGCGGTATCACGAAAGTGGAATCCAGCGCTTTTACAGATTACAAAGCTCAATGGTCTGTGATGCCTCGTATCTCCTTCTCTTTCCCGGTATCTGACAACTCTTTGTTCTACGCTCACTACAACATCATCACTTCCCGTCCTACCAACTTGCAGATTTCTCCGGTGGACTACCTCTTCATTTCTCAAAGAAATGCGGCTAGCGACATTATCAGTAACCCGAACATGAAACCTCAACAGAGTATTGACTATGAAATCGGTTTCCGTCAGAAAATCGGTAACAAGTCCTCTATCAGTATCAGTGCTTACTATTCTGAGAAACGTAACCAAATCCAATCCTACCGTTTCTCAGGTTCTTATCCGAACACCTATTATTCCTATAAGAACATTGACTTCGGTACTGTGCAAGGTTTCACCTTCGCTTATAAGATGAACAGAACGCATAACCTAACCCTTTCTGCAAACTACACGTTGCAATATGCTAAGGGTACTGGTTCCAGCACCCAATCCCAATTGTCAATTTTGGCTGCTAACCAACCTAACTTGCGTACCCTTTCTAATCTGGCATTCGACCAGAGACACAGAATTGGTGTGAACCTTGATTATCGTTTCGAAAGCGGTGTGGACTATGAAGGTCCTCAAACCGAGAAGACAGTCATAGTTGATGGTAAACCGACCACCAAGACTATCCAATGGTTGTCCAATACTGGATTCTCCCTCTTGTTCTCTGCTGCTTCCGGTACTCCTTACACTCGTTCCAGCACACCTAATTCTAATATCGTGTTGGGTACCAATTCCAGAATCGTGGGTTCCTTGTATGGCTCTAACCTGCCGTGGCAGTTCCAATGTGACTTCCGTATTGACAAGACCTTTATCTTCAACTTGAACAAGAATGCCAAGGATAAAGATGGCAACGCCAAATCCGCGAAACCTGGTTACTTGACCGTTTATATCGATATCCAGAACCTCTTCAATTTCAAGAATGTGATTTCCGTGTATAGCTACACCGGAAACCCGGATGATGATGGTTATCTCTCCGCTTCTGAGTATCAGCAGGCTATCCAATCACAGATTTATGTGCCCTCCTTCATTAACTACTATCAGATGAGAGTACAAGATCCGTACAACTACAGCCGTCCGATCCGTGCTAGTTTAGGTATCCAATTCGGTTTTTAATAGAAGAAATAAAATAAGTTATATATGAAAAACATTAGTAAAATTTTATGCTTAACACTTCTCATGGTGTGCATGGCGTTCACTTCCCTGCATGCCGAGAAGTTGAAAGGAGAACGCAGACCTTCCACACCGAAGGCTGAATCAGCTACCTGTCTGCCGGCAAGTAGTTCCAATGAGCTTACGGTGAACAACGTACGTGCATATATTGAAACTGGTGGTACGATGTGGTTCAAGGAACTTGCCGAATACGAGGTTCCTGCCGGATCTGGTAAGACTTCCATGTTCTGCGCCGCTTTGTGGATTGGTGGTTATGATGCCAACGACATTCTGAAATTGGCTGCTGTCCGATTCAGACAAGTGGGTAACGACTATTGGACTGGTCCTCTGAAGATTACGGGTGCCAGTACTACACAGTCCATGTGTATCAAGTTCGACAAGCACTTCAAAATCACCCGTGCAGAAGTTGACCAACACATTTCCGGATACAACACCTCCGGTTATGTGATGCCTGCTTCCATTGCCAATTGGCCTGCCCATGGTGATGAGGGTTATTCCTACTACTTGGCTCCCTTCAAGGATGTCAATGGCAACGAGGTTTATGATCCTGAAAACGGTGACTATCCTTACTATGATATCAACAATGAACTCTGTCCGTGGACAGAAGATAACATTGCCCGTGCAGCTGCTCACCAGCTTCCGAGAACGCCGGAAGACCTGTGGACCGAACGTCGTAACTATGGCGGTTCAGGTGATGGCGACTTCCAGTACGATTGGAAACGTTCCAATGGTATGATTTATGCTGACCACGTGCTCAAAGGCGATGCTACACTTTTCTGGATTTTCAACGATAACGCAGGTGCTCATACCGAATCTCAAGGTAGCCCTATCGGTCTTGAAATCCGTGGTCAGTGCTTCGGCTTCTCTACCAATGATGAGTTGAACAACATGACGTTCTACTCCTATGAGATTATCAACCGTTCTACCTATACGCTGACCAAGACCTTCTTCTCCCAGTGGGTTGACCCGGATTTGGGTTATGCATATGATGACTATGTAGGTTGCGATGTGGGTCGTGGTTTGGGTTACTGCTACAATGGTACCAATGTGGACGGTTCCGGTCAGACCTGGGCATACGGCGATCAGCCGCCTGCGGTTGGTGTTGACTTCTTCCAAGGTCCTTACATGGATGCTGATAACAGAGACAACCCGAAATTCTATGCTGATAGTGCCTCTTTCCCGGGCTATTGTGCTAGATTCCTTGCAAGTGAAATGGACCAAATGGCTATCAATGGTGTGAACTTCGGCGATAGCATTATCGATAACGAGCGTTTTGGTATGCGTAGATTCGTGTATCACAACAATAATGATGATATTATTAGTGGTGACCCGAAGGTTGCACAAGACTACTACAACTTCTTGACTGGTAAGTGGAAAGATAATACCAGAATGCAGTATGGTGGCAACGCCGTGCACCAATCTGGTCAACCTGAATGCGACTTCATGTTCCCCGGTACTTCCGACCTCTGTAATTGGGGTACAGCTGGTGTTGTTCCTAATTATAACAAGGATGGTGGCTGGACGGAGGCTAATGAAGGCAACGCTCCCTATGACCGTCGTTTCATGCAATCTGCTGGTCCCTTCACCTTGAAACCAGGTTCCGTCAACTACATCACCGTGGGTATTCCTTGGGCACGTGCTACCCAAGGCGGTGCACTTGCTTCTGTTGAGTTGCTGAAGATTGCCGATGACAAGTGTCAGTCTCTGTTCGAGAACTGCTTCAAGACTCTGGATGGCCCGGCTGCTCCTGATGTTACTATCCGTGAGTTTGAAAATGAACTTGTCCTCTATCTCTCCAACGAAGATCCTAACCTTAACAACTACCACGAGACTTATGTTGAGCTTGATCCTCAGATTACAAAAACTCTTCCTATTACGGAATATGTGAATGATACAATTTTTGCTTATGATGAGCATGCTAATCCAGATACCATCATTCGTCAAGTGCCTGTCGTTAGAGAAGATACGCTGACACTGGAACAAAGACAATACAAGTTTGAAGGTTATCAGATTTATCAATGTGCCAACAAATCAGTTAGTGCTACCGATATCGGTGACCTTAGCAAAGCTATCCTGATTGCCCAATGCGATATTGAGAATGAGGCTAGCCATCTGGTTAACTGGATTTATAATGACGCTGTAGGTGCTTCTGTTGCCACTGAAATGGTGAATGGTAGCAACTCAGGTATTTTCCACTCCTTGAGAGTGACCGAAGATAAATTCGCCACGGGTTCCAACAAAAAACTCGTCAACCATAAAGAGTATTACTTCATGGTGATTGCTTACGGTTACAACCAGTACAAGGAGTTCAAGATGGACGCCGATTACTTGGATGGACAAAAGACCCCGTATCTGGCCGGCCGTCATAATATCAACACTTACGTGGGTATTCCTCACAAGAATGTGGAGAACTTGACGAACTGTGCTTACGGTGACCAACCGATGATTACCCGTATCGAAGGTCATGGTAACGGTGGTTATTTCCTTGATATGACAGACGAGAGCCGTGACAAGATCTTGGAGAACAATGTTTACAATAACATTCAATACAAGAACAACTACGGTCCGTTGAGCATTAAGGTGATTGACCCGTTGAAAGTGAAACCTTACGATTATTACATTAAGTTCATGCCCAACAGCCTCAGCGATGATGTGAACGACAGCACAACATGGAAGCTGATCATCTCCGATGAAGTAACAGACGAGGAGTTGGCTGATTTAGGTCTTTCCAGAGAGTTTGTTGCCTCTATGCCTATTTCCATGACCAATGAGCAGTTGTTCCTGGATCTCGGTATTTCCATTTCCATCAAGAACTATGACTTCAAGTTCTATCAGCAAAATGTGGATGATTATTTAATTTCCAATATGGGCGGTCACAACTATATCAATAAGATGTGGTACGGCCAAGTGGATTTCATTGGATCTTCTATTGCTTATAGCGGAGAAAACCAATGGCTGTCTGGCGTGGAGGATATAGAAGGCGATTATCCTGCTAACTGGATCCACTCTGGTCAGCTGTCTGCTGGTAAATGGGATGACTGGAATGGTCAGACAGGTGCCGAGGCCGACTATATGGTATGGCGTACGGAGGATATGTGCTCCATCATCCAATTGCCTTCAGGTACCTCTTCCACCGGCGTTGAGCAACATGAGAGTGTTCGTGCTTTCAAGGATGCTCAACAACAATTTGAGAGTGTCATTGGTGGTACATGGTCACCTTACGTGCTTTCTTCCCCGTACGATGGTGGTCCTCAAGCTAAGTTCCTCCTGCCTGATGAGACTGTGGGTACCAATGTTCCTAGCCCGAACTATTGTTATTTCTCTTTCCAAGACCTGACTTCCCAGTATGCTTGTCCGGGTTACAACCAGACTATGGCTAACCTCTATTCAGTGGATATCGTCTTGACGCCCGATAAGAGCAAATGGACAAGATGTATCGTGCTTGAGTCTGGTTCAGGTCTGCCTACCAACCAATACATGGTTGACCAGCATTTCAATGGCCAGACTTACAAGAATGTCCGTCATGAACCTAAGAAATGTCCGTCAGTAGGCAAAGATGGTCAGCCTGATAACAGTGGTACCACTGGTATGGGTTGGTTCCCGGGTTATGCTATTAACGTTGAAACTGGTGAGCGTTTGAACATCATGTTTGCTGAAAACTCAGCCGATGAGCTGAACAATGGTAATGACATGATTTTCAATCCTACGAATGTCTATGCATACGCTAAGAATATGACAACTGGTGAATTGGAGCTGGATGATGAAGGTAATCCAATCTCCCTCAGCATTGACAGATACAATTACTTCCGTGACTATTACAGTGTCACCTACGGTGAACCTGTGAATGGCGGTCGTCACTATGTATATGTTGTCGGCAGCTCCGGCAATACAGCAAGTTCCTATTATGCTTACGCCAACAGCACTCGTACTTTCAAACGTAATTTTAATGATGATGATGTGAAAACCAACGCCAACGGAAAGTGGCATGGTGGCACAATCACCGGCAACGACGGACAATCTTATCCGTTCTACGATTGCGGTGCATACGATGAGGGCAGATGGCTGAGAGCCAAGTTTGACCAAGTTGAAAGTGTTTCCAACTTGAGAGACAACACTCGTAAGCAGTACAAGATGCAGCTCTTCAACAATGTGATGTGGACCAGCATTCCGATGCCGGCATACAGAATGGAAGACGAATGGCTTTCTTCTGACGCCACCATCAAGTTGCGAGTGACCCGTCCGTACTACAGATACTCTTCTCGTTGGTACAGTGATCCTGCTCAGGCTCCTAACGCTTCACAGAATGAAGGCTATCCTATGTATGAGTTCACCACCAAGAACATTGTTCCTACCAAGGTAACGGCTGCTGAAGAAACGATGCAAACCCTTCTGGATGAAATCAACATTGTTCCGAACCCGTACTATGGATTCTCCCAGTATGAGCAGAACGCACTGCAGAACTATGTCCGCATCGTGAATCTGCCTGCTAACTGTACGATCTCTATCTACACCGTTAACGGTACTCTTATTAGAACCCTCACGAAGGGTGATGCTGGTACGTCTTACGTACAATGGGATTTGAAGAACCATGCTAACATTCCAATCGCTGGTGGCGTTTACATCATCCATGTCAAGGCTCCAGGTATTGGTGAGCGTACCCTCAAATTCTTCTGTGCTATGCGTCCTACCGACTTGAATGGTTTCTAAAATTATTAATTACGTAAAAACAGAGATAATATGAAAAATATATTTAAATCGTTAATAATTTGCACAGTGCTTGCCCTGTTGACCGTGGGTTCTTCCAACGTGTGGGCAGGTAACAGAGACCGTTCTGGTCAGTCAGGTGCTTCCCATTTGTTGATTGACCCATGGGCACGAACCAACGGTATGGCCAATGCCGGCATCGCTGAGATTCGCGGTTTGGAGTCCATGTATTCCAATGTGGCTGGTTTGACCTTCGTCAAGAAGACTGAGTTCAGTTTCAACCGCACCCAGTATTTGGTTGGATCTAACGCTGGCATAGCTATCAATTCCCTTGGCTTCGCCCAACACCTGGGACGCAAGGGCAAGGATTTCGGTGTACTTGGCGTATCCTTCTTCTCTATGGGCTTCGGTAACGTGGATATCACCACGGTGGCTCAGCCCGAAGGCGGACTTGGTACTTTCAGCCCCAACCTCATGTATATCGGCTTGCATTATGCCAAGTCCTTCAATAACTTCATCAAGGGTGGTATCTCCCTTAAGATTATCAATGAAAGTATTGCTGACTTGCATGCTACGGGTTTCGCACTCGACGCTGGTGTCCAGTACATCGCCGGTAAATTTGAGAACTTCAAAATCGGTGTGGCCTTGAAGAACATCGGTCTTCCGATGAGCTACAAGGGCGACGGTATGACCTATACCGGTGTTATCAACGGTACCACCGTTGAGCAGACCTTGGCCGTCCGTTCAGCTGAATATGAAATGCCTGCTCTTCTGTCCATCGGCGTGTCCTACGACTTCCTCTTCTTCGGCGGCGAATATGCCTCCATGTCGAAAGAAGACCTCGAAGCTGAAGGTTTGACCCGTGACGATGCCAAACACAGAATCACGCTGGCAGGTTCCTTCATCGCTAACTCTTACAGCCGCGACATTTTCGCTCTCGGTTTGGAATACGGTTTCATGAACTACTTCATGATCCGTGCAGGTTATGCGCTGGAGAACATCACCAAGAAGACTGAGTCTGTGTATGATGAGAACGGCATTGAGACCCAACAACTCTCTGCTATGCTCTTCAACAGCGATTCCTTCTTCGCAGGCCCGTCCGTGGGCGCCACCTGTGTGATTCCGTTGAAGAAAGGCAACACCGGCAGCAGAATTTATATCGATTATGCTTACCGATTCACCAAACAATGGAGAGGTAATCACTATATCGGCCTTAAATTCACGTTGTAATTTAGCATAAACCTTTTTGAATATAATAGAAGAGGCTTGCAAAAGCCTCTTCTATTTGTGTAATAAAAACCACTGTTATGGAAGATTTGAAATATTATACCCAGGAGGGTCTTGATGCCTTGAAAAAGGAGTTGAATGAGTTGGAGTCTGTGGAGCGTCCCAAGATCTCCCAGGCCATAGCTGAAGCGCGTGACAAAGGAGATTTGTCGGAGAATGCTGAGTATGATGCTGCGAAGGAAGCCCAAGGCCTCTTGGAACTCAAAATCGCCAACCTTCGCAACCTTATCTCCAAGGCCCGCGTGTTGGATGAATCGAAAATTGATGTGACCAAAGTGCTGATTTATTCTATCGTCACGGTCAAGAATGTCAAAACCAACGCGGTGATGACCTATACCATTGTGCCGGAATCTGAGTCCGACTTCAAGGCTGGCAAGATTTCCGTCACCAGCCCGTTGGCTAAATCGTTGATTGGCAACTCGAAAGGTGATACGGTCACCATGCAGGCCCCGGCAGGCGCTATGGAGTTCGAAATTTTGGAAGTCTCACGCTAAAATCCCAAAATCATGGAAGATACAATCTTTACCAAAATCGTCAAAGGCGAGATTCCCTGCTACAAGATTGCAGAAAATGACAAGTTTTTTGCTTTTTTGGACATATCCCCCATTGCAAAGGGGCACACTTTGGTGATTACCAAGTTGCAGAATGACTACATATTCGATCTTCCCGATGATCTGTTGGGAGAGATGATGGTGTTTGCCAAGAAGGTGGCCATCGGCATCAAGAAGGCCATCCCGTGCAACCGTGTAGGCGTGGCTGTGATTGGCATTGATGTGCCGCATAACCATATCCATCTCGTGCCTATCAATGGCGTCGGCGATTTGAATTTCAAGGCCGAGCGTGTTCAGCTGACCCAAGAGGAATTCCAGCAGATTGCAGAGAAGATTTCTTCTGCGGTTGAGCTATAAGTTAATGAACAAAATTACAATATTATGGATATAAAGGAATTGCAAGATGTTGCCGCTCAAGTGAGACGCGACATTATCAGAATGGTACATGGTGCCGCTTCCGGCCACCCGGGCGGCTCATTGGGCTGTGCGGATTTTCTGACTGCCCTCTATTTTCAGATTATGGAAATCGACCCGGCCAAATTCACTCGTGAAGGCGCAGGCGAGGACATGTTTTTCCTCTCCAATGGCCATATCACGCCGGTGCTGTACAGTGTGATGGCCCGCAGAGGCTATTTCCCGATTAGCGAGTTGGCCACTTTCCGCAAGCTGCACACCCGTTTGCAGGGACACCCAACGCCAGTGGAAGGACTTCCTGGCATTCGCATTGCTTCCGGCTCCCTTGGACAGGGCTTGTCGGTCGCTATTGGCGCGGCGCTGGCAAAAACAGCCAACAAAGACCCGCATCTCGTGTTTGCTCTCACGGGTGATGGCGAGTTGCAGGAAGGCCAGATTTGGGAAGCTGTCATGTTTGCTGGAGCAAAGAAGGTGGACAACCTGATTGTCACGGTGGACTACAACGGCAAGCAGATTGACGGCCCTGTCAATGCCGTGTGCAACCTGGGTCGCTTGAGAGCCAAATTCGAGGCTTCCGATTGGATTGTGTTGGAAACCGACGGCAATGACATGAAAAAATGCGTGCAGACACTCACGTTGGCCAAGACGTTGACGCACCACCAGAAGCCCGTGGTCATCATTATGAAGACCGAAATGGGCAAGGGTGTCGATTTCATGGAAGGAACGCACAAATGGCACGGCAGTGCCCCTAATGACGAACAGGCGCAGGCTGCCCTGGCACAATTGCCGGAGACCCTTGGTGATTACTAATATTCAGTATCACCATGAAAATCATAAACCGGTATCTGTGTAAAAACTTCCTCGGACCCTTTGTCCTGACCTTTTTTGTCGCATTGTTTGTGCTGCTGATGCAGTTTTTGTGGAAATGGGTGGATGAACTGGTCGGAAAAGGTTTGGAGATCAGTGTGCTCCTGAAACTCCTTTTCTACGCCTCCATCACGCTGACTTCCATGGCGTTTCCGCTGGCTGTGCTGCTGGCCTCCCTCATGACGTTCGGCAACATGGGCGAACGTTATGAGATAGTGGCGTTGAAATCGGCAGGCGTGTCCATCCGCCAGATGATGCGTCCCTTGGCTGTTCTGTCACTCGTTATCTCTTTGGTGGCTTTCGAGTTCTCCAACGAGATTATTCCCCGTTCCGCGGTCAAACTGCGTATGCTACTGTTCGATATCCAGGAGCAAAAGCCTGCATTCAATATCGACGAAGGCGTCTTCTATTATGGGTTCGACAACTATACAATCCGCGTGGGAAAGAAGATGGCAGATGGTGAAACCATCAAGGATGTACTCATTTACGACCACTCCAAGCACATGGGTAACACCACGGTGACTTACGCCCAAAGCGGCACAATGAAGATGACGCCCGACAAGAAGTACATCATGTTCACCTTGTATGACGGGTCTTATTGGGATGAGGCATCTTACTCGAATGCCCGTGCGACAGGTAACAGATTGCCGCTGACGCGCGCCACCTTTGACAAACAGTACAAGCGTTTCGACTTGTCGGAGTTTTCTGCCATGGGCAACAATGACGAAAGCCTGTTCCAAAGTCACTCCACCGCCATGTCTATCTCTCAGCTGAACGAGAAAATAGACACGCTGAAATCAGAGATCAAGGATTTCGCATATACCGCGTCGGATGCCTTTTTGGCGCATCTCTATTTTTATCATAACATGATACAAAACGACACAACCTTTGATACGATTACCACGCAGACACGCCATTATGATCTGAGCCAAGTGTCTCCAGAACTGTTGCCGCGCATTATGCAAACTGCTGACAGCAGGGCACACGCCGCGAATTTCGCAGTTCGGTTTTCTTTCCAGGACATGTCGTTCAGAACGTCGCAGATGTGGTCATATCAGATTGAGTTTTTCAGAAAATTCACTATGTCGCTGGCTTGTCTGCTGTTCTTCTTCATCGGCGCGCCGTTGGGCTCCATCATCCGAAAGGGTGGTATCGGCATACCGTTGGTCATCACCGTGGTGTTCTTCACGCTCTATTTCGCCATCTCTATCATGGGAGAGAAAATTGCCAAGAACAGTCCCATGCCAGTGTGGTTCGGTATGTTCTTGTCTTCTTTTGTGCTGTTGCCGATTTGCGTGTTCCTGACGTATCATGCCACCACCGATTCTGCGGTGCTTTCGCCGGAGACATATACCCGTATGGTAGAAAAAATCAAAAACATTAAAATATTCCGAAAAAAATCAAATGAAAGTTCTTCAACTTTGTCATAAGCCCCCTTTGCCGCAGGTGGATGGCGGTTGTATCGCCATGCACAACATTACGCGCGGTCTGCTGGAAAGCGGACAGGAAGTGCGCGTGGTTGCAGTGGAGACCCAGAAGCATCCCGTCAAAATTGACGCCTTCCCTGCAGATTACCTGCAGAAAACGCGCTTCGAATCCACATTCATTGACACCACCCCGCATATTACGGACGGCATCCGTTCCATTTTCATGCGAAAATCGTATCATATCGAGCGCTTCAACTCCAAGGATATGGCTTCCAAGTTGGAACATATCCTGCGACATGAGACTTTTGACATCATCCATCTGGAATCCATCTATGTGACTCCTTATTTGGATGTGATAAGAAAATACAGCAAAGCCAAAGTGGTCATCCGTATGCACAACATTGAACATCAGATTTGGGAACGGCTGGCAGAGAACGAGTCCAACCTGATGATGAAGATGGTGTATCGTGTGAACAAAAAACAACTGGAACATGTGGAGAACACCATCCTGAAGAAAATGGATGGTTATATGACGATTTCGGATCCTGATTACCAATATTTCCAGCAAACGGCACCATCAGTACCGGGCGTGGTCATTCCGTTTGGCATTGACATGGATAATTACGAGCTGGAAGATGATTACATTGCCTCTGACAAGCCGTCGCTATGCCACATTGGCAGCATGAATTGGTCGCCCAATATGGAGGGTATCGAGTGGTTTTTGGACGATGTGTGGCCGCTGATTCACGAGGCACATCCAGAGCTCCAGTTTACGGTGGCCGGCCATGGAACTCCCGACAAACTCTTGCAACGGCAGGACCCGAACGTGCAATTTGTGGGTGCTGTGCCCAGCGCCAATGAGTTTATGCTGGATCATGACATGATGATTGTTCCGCTTCTCTCCGGTAGCGGCGTACGCGTGAAAATTGTGGAGGCTATGGCTTTGGGCCGCGTGGTGATTACCACTTCTGTGGGTGCAGAGGGCCTCGCCGTGGAAAATGGCAAGCATCTCTTCATCGCAGACACGCCCGAAGAGTTTCTGTCGGTTATCGACAAGTGCATCCAAACCCCGGACCTCTGTTCCATCATCTCGGAAAATGCGCGGGATTTCATCTCCATGCATCATAACAATGAATTGATTACCCAAAAATTATTGGAATTCTATCAGCAAGTGCTCGCTAAGTAATGGGATATTTGGAACACATACAGACACCGGAGGATTTGCGCAAGCTTTCTCTTGACCAGTTGCCGCAATTGTGCGATGAACTGCGACATTTCATCATTGAGCAGACGGCTCAGCATCCAGGTCATCTCGGATCCAGCCTTGGTGTGGTGGAGCTGACTGTGGCCATACACTATGTGTTTGACACACCCAACGACAAGCTGGTGTGGGATGTGGGCCATCAGGCATACGCACACAAGATTCTTACCGGACGCAAGGATCAGTTTGCCACCAACAGATGCTATCACGGTATTAGCGGCTTTCCGCGCCGCGAGGAGAGCGAATACGACTCCTTTGGTACCGGACATTCGTCCACGTCCATTTCCGCCGCTCTGGGCATGGCTATGGCCGCCAAAATGGACGGCGACACCCAGCGTAACCACATTGCTGTCATCGGCGACGGTGCCATGACGGGCGGTATGGCCTTCGAAGCCATGAATCAGGCTGCTTACCGCAATGTGAATATGCTGGTGATTCTCAATGATAACAAGATTTCTATTGACAGTAGCACGGGTGCGATGAGCAAGTACCTGCTCTCCATCACCGCGTCGCCTGCCTATAACCGGTTCAAGAACCGCATGTGGAACCTGTTCACCTTCCGCACCAAGCAATCCAACCGTTTCACGGACAAACTGGGTAGATTGGGCAATGGGCTCAAAGGCTATCTATTGGGTGGCAGCAACTGGTTCCAGAGTCTTGGCTACCGCTATTTCGGTCCTGCCGATGGCCATGATGTAATCCATCTGGTCAAGACCCTGCAGGATTTGAAAAAACTACCGGGGCTCAAGTTGTTCCATGTGCTGACCATCAAAGGCAAGGGATTGGATATGGCGGAGAAGCAGCAGACGGCGTACCATGCGCCGGGCAAGTTCGATCCGGCCACGGGACAGATTATCCAACCCGATTGCGCGGACATGCCTCCGAAATATCAGGATGTGTTCGGGCACACGATACTGGAAATTGCACGTGAAGATGAAAAAGTGGTGGGCATCACGCCAGCCATGGCCACGGGCTGTTCGCTGACCATCATGGATGCAGAGTTTCCCAATCGCGTGTTTGACGTGGGCATCGCCGAGCAGCACGCGGTAACCTTTGCCGCTGGACTGGCCGCCGAAGGCTATATCCCGTTCTGCAATATCTATTCTTCCTTTCTGCAACGCGGCTACGACCAGGTGATTCACGATGTGGCCTTGCAGAATCTGCCCGTTATCTTTTGCATTGACCGCGCTGGCTTAGTGGGCGAGGATGGCGCCACGCACCAGGGCTCGTTCGACCTAGCCTTCCTGCGCTCCGTGCCCAACCTGATTATCGCTTCGCCGCTCAACGAGCATGAACTACGCAATATGATGTTCACCGCCTATCAGAATGCCAAGAACGGCGGACTGCCCTTCGTGATCCGCTACCCCCGCGGGCGCGGCGTGCTCACCGACTGGCGCAATGAACCACAAACCTTGCCCATTGGCAAGGCAGAAATGCTGCGCCAGGGCGAGAAAGTGCTCGTGCTCTCGTTGGGACCGCTGGGCAACAACGTGAGTAAGGCCCTCGATGCCTTGAAAGAGGAAAATATCAAACCTGCACATCTCAATGTGCGCTTCTTGAAACCTTTGGATGAGGAAAAACTGCAAGAATTGGCCGCGCAATATCCCGTCTGGCTCACCGTGGAGGACGGCACCGAAAAGGGTGGCCTCTTTTCTGCTGTGGCTGAATTTCTGGAAGATCATCAGCTATCCAACCAACTGCATCATGTGGCCATTCCCGACCGCTTTATTGCACAAGGAGATATCCCGAGCCTATATCACGAAGTGGGTTTTGGTGTGGATGATATCAAACAGAAAATCAAGGAGATATTATAATTGGTTGCAAATCAGTGGTTTGATTCCGCTGAAAAACTCTTCTTCAATAGCAGTTTAAACATACCCCGCAAGTATCCCCAGCCATAGCTGACATGAATCACGAAAAACGTGCCCATCAGCAGGAAAATCCTTTTCAACCCTTTTACTTGGCGGATGCTATAATAGGCTGCCAGAAAAATATAGAGTGCCAGGACGGCAATGTAAAGAATTCGGAAAAAGGTACTTGCTAAGCTGAGAATTAATCCGATAATCAGTCCGAGAACGAAGAAAAACGGGAAAAACTGCCGCACGGAAGCGGGATTTCCAAGTTTTTTGTTTACTAACGGTTTGAAAAGCCCATATTGGTAGAACATCTTCGATAACTTGCCGATGCTGTCGCGGCCGTAGTAGTCGATGACAACGGAGGGGATGAGGTAGATGTGTCCGCCGAATTTGATGATGCGCCCGTTGAACTCATCATCTTGGTTGCGGACCAATTCTTCGTCAAAATAGCCGATTTTGTCAAACACTTCGCGACGGAAACAACCGAAGGGCACAGTATCTACCTGCATTTCCTTGTTGGTGCCGATGCGGAAGTGCGAGTCGCCCATGCCGAAGGGGGAACTGAGCGCAGCGGCAATGGCCTCGCACATAGGTGTGTCCTTGGCTGGCAGGGTCCTGCATAGGCCGCCCACGTTGTCAGCGTTGAGCGCGAATAATTTGTCCACCAGCGCGGAGAAGTAATTGTCCGGATAGATGGCGTGCGCGTCCAGGCGGATGATGACTTCGCCCTGGGCCACGCGAATGCCGATGTTCAGGCCAGTGGGCACAATACGCTTGGGATTGTCCAGCAAAAAGATGAACGGATATTGCGCTGTGTATTGTTGTACAATCTCGCGGGTGCGGTCGGTGCTCATGCCGTCCACCAGCAAAACTTCCAACTCCTCCTTCGGGAAATCCTGACGCAAAATGGAATCCAAGCAAGCGGCAATGTGCTTCTCTTCGTTGTAAATCGGGCAGATAACAGACAGTTTCATACGCTTTTCAAAGAATGATTAACAGTTTTGTGCTTCGGCGGAATACAATGCCTGGTATTTTTGAGCAATGCTGTGCCAGTCGAAATCCGAAAAACGCGCTTGGGGCACGGTTTGGTAATCTTCAGGACGGGTGAGCAAAGTCCTCAAAGCGTGCTCAATGCTGGCCGGTGAGGTAGGGTTGACCGCCTCGCCGATGTGCTCCTCGAACAGGCCGTCAATGCCTTCACCCTTGGTGTACAGGACCGACAATCCTTGCGACAGGGCTTCTACATAGACCAGACCGAACGTCTCTGTTTTGGAGGGCATGGCGAAGATGCTGTTTTGAGCATAGACTGCTTGCAATTTATCTTTTTTGTAAATTTTGCCGAGATAGGCTAGTGTATTGGGATGCTGCTGCACGAGGGCCAGTACTTTGGTTTCCATATTGCCCGTTCCACCAACCAAATCCAGATGGATGTCTGGAATCTCCTTTTGGATCGAAAGCACAGCCTCCACCAGCCGCACTACATTCTTGTTGTCATCGAAGTTGCCCACATAGACAATATGATGGTTCAGGCCATGTTGCGCCATGTCCAGATGAAGATGATTGAGCCAGTAGTCGTTGATGCCATTGGCGATGATGATATTCTTAGCTCTCACAACCTCACGCATTCCGCACAGGGTCCAGTGGCTGTTGAGCCGGTTTTGCAGGGCAGGGGTGATGGAGATGATATGATTGGACTTGCGGATAACGGCGCGGTGTACCCACCAAAGGTGGGGTGTGTAACGCAAGAATGCGTTCACGTCGGCATTGCGCACCGCCGTGATGAAGGGGATTCCGTACCGCTCTTTCAGGCGCAATGCCACCGCGCCGTCGCTGAACAGATTGGTGGCATGCACGTAGCCGACTTCCTCCAAATTAACCTGCTTGGCGATGTCTTTGCAAATCTTGTCGATTTTCAGATTGAAGAAAACCTTATGCAGCGGCTTCAGAATGTACGAATATATGATACGGGTATGTTCGCCTTCAAAACGATTGAGACCCTCCAGCTCTTTTTTGCGGATGGGCGTGTAGATGATCTGTTCCACGCCCTGCTGGTCGAGTTTCTGATAGAGTTCGGTGTGTACTTTACTGTATGTAAAGTCGTTACAGATGTGCAGCACTTTGCCACCCTTGACCGGTTCGCGCTTCGGAGGCACTTGTCGCGCATGGAACGTCGCGCCCAGCAGCAGGAAGGCCAGCATTTGCACCGAGCCCGGCCCGTAGGGGAAGTTCGGCTCCACAAAACTGACGAGCAAGGGCACTGCGCATGCCACAAAACCCGCATCGCGGATGTCCGTTTTGCGCTCCCGGAAGAGGGCCACGATGGTAAGAATTCCAAAATAGATGTAGAAGCCCACCAACGGTAGCGACCAGATGCCATAACGCACTAATCGAAGTAATATGTAGTTGTGTATCAATAGAATACCAGATTCTTCTTCCATCTCGCCAGCTAACGGGTCATGGATGAGTGCATCGAGGCCCATCTTATTGCGTTCCATGCGGTTGGAAGTCAGCACGTCCAGGTCGGAGGAGGACTTGCCGCCCACCATGAAGCGGGTGAGTTCATCGCCAATGAAGCCCGTGTAAAGGATGTAGCCGATGACGATGATGCCGAGGATGGTCAGGACCGTCTTCAGATTCCATTTCCATCTCCAGTCCAAGTCTTTGCCGGCTATGAAAAGGGCACACAATAGTACGGCGAAGAAGTCGGAGCGTGCGCGGATGAGCAGCAGGGCGAGGAACGCCAGCGCGAAAACCACCATGTAAGGGGTGCGCTGCTCTTTGATTTTCACACCGAAAAAGAAGGTGGCGGCGGCAGCGATGGCCAGCATTCCGCCAATCTGGTTCTTGCCTTCATCCAGCATGTAGTGTTCAGGAATATACAAACCGCCTGCCCAATAGAAGCAGTTGATGAGCGTCATCACTATCAGAATGAGGGTGTAATAGTAGGAAACATTGGCCCAAAAATGGATGTCTTCGTCCATACCAATACCAATGCCGATGCATAGGAATGCCACGATGAGCTGGCTCAGGTCTTCCGGACGGTAGCGATGCCCGAAGAGATGGAAACACACAAACTCGATGCCCACCAGCACGATGGTCAGTAAAAAGAGTCGCATGAATCTTGCGGAGAAAAATTTTTCCACTGAGAACGTGAGTAGCAGGGAGAGGCCAATCAGAGCCATGATGATGTAGCGGAAGATGTAGTAGATCTTGGTCAGATAGACCCAAGGCAGGAAGGAGGCGGCCACTAGCGCGAGGGTTATAAAGAGACAGGATTTTGCGATTTTCTGTTTCATAATCCAGGAAAGTTAGGGTTAATGTTTTTCGGGCAGGTGCACCATTTGTCCGAAGTGCAGGTCTGTCTCTGGCAATCTGCCACGGTCGAAGCCGCCGGCAGGGGTGAAGGTGAGCTCGCCGAAGTAAGCTTGGCCCTCTTCCAGGTAGAAGTCGGCACGCACAAACGGGAACGGCTTGGAGAGCGTTTCCGCATACTCAAAGAGCTGGTCCATGCCTTCCGGTTTGGGAATGGTGAAGCCCTCCGGAGCAGCCTTTCCCTGACGATTCAGGCGTTGCAGTTGCCAATCCCGGTCGAAGAAGTAGAAATCCGGTTTTTCTTGCGTGCCACGCCCAATACAGCACAGCACATATTTGGCTTCGCCGTTGAAGCAGTAGAATTTGTAATCCACGGGCGAATGTCTGTCTTCGGTTTCGATAAAGTGCTCGCATAGAATGCGTTTTGGGAAGTCGTATTGCGGCTCGGCGGCGATGAGGTGGAATTTGATTTTCTCAAAGCGGTTCAGGTCGCGGATGGTGGCGGGGACGTCCAGTTTGGCCTTGTCGGGGCAGATGACATTGCCGCCGCAACCGAAGTTCCACTTCAGCACAAATTTTTCAGGAAGCTCGTCCCAGTTGATTTCATCAGCGTGATTGTAGGTGCCGAGCAACGGGTTAAGGATGTGCTCCAATCCGCACTCCTGCACGTACTCGCGCACACGCAATTTGTCGGCGCATTTTTTCACTAACTCGTTGTCTTTGTAGTAGTTAATCTTCATCCATTGAATCTTCTCATCCAACGTCTGCGGGTTGTCGAGGTCCAGCTTCCGATGATGATAGATGCGGAACAGCGTGCGCACGCTCAACTTGGGCGAGATGCTCGTGAGTAGATAGCGGAAGGCTAAGTTTGTATTGGAACGAAATTCCATATATTGTTGATTTTTACTGATTTACCAATATTCGTTTCTTGAATTTTTCCTCTTGTAGGTCTCTTGGAAGATGCGCTCGGTGTGTTCTCCGAAGGCAGGTCCGTAGGCGGTTTGGCTCAGGTCGGGGTTGGCGTTCCACTCGATGAAGATGGGCTCGCCGTCTTTGCCCACCGCAAAATCCCACGCTGCGATGTTGAAGTAGGGCAGCCTGTAGTGCAGTCGTTTGGCGGTGGCCACCACTTGGTCGAAGTTGGGTATGGCATAGCCTTCCAGCGTGACGCCGACATCGGTTTTCTCCACCATGTCGTTGCCGGGCGCGCCGTATGCGTACTTGGCCAACGTGCCGTCCAAGTTGATACGCGCGCTGATACCGCCAGAACTCTCGTTGTCGATCACTTGGTCCTTCTGACCGATACGGATGACGGCATAGAGGAGGATGACCTCCATGTCCGAGCGGTAGGTCAGCAGCCGTATGGTATTGGCCGAGGTGGGATTCAACGCACACATGGCCTCATGCTGTTGCACCACCTCTTGCACTAAAAAGTCTTGGCCGTATGAAGTGAACACTTCCCCGATGGTTTTCCCGTTCAGGTCGGTGATTCCGTTTTGAACACGGATTTTGCGCACGCCGTGTCCGCGTGTGGACATGGAAGGCTTGATGATGGCTGCCTCTAAATTGCCGCAAATACGCTCTGCCTCTTCCCGCGTGATGGCTTTTCCATCTGCATAGAAATACCCGTTCATGTTCTTGACGAAAATCTTGGGTTGCGTCACATCGGGGAAAAGCAGGTCGGAGATGTTCTTGTCAGCGTACGCTTCCATCATCCAGAACTGGTTCATCCTGCCGATGAGCTCGGTGCGGTACAGGCTGAGCGGGATGTATTGCTTGGAATAGACGTTGGTTCTGGAATAGAGGAACTTGTGCCAAATCAGCGGCACGCGGTGGCCCGTCAGCTGTTTGTAGTAGGCTTGTATCTCCTGCTTTTGGGCGCGCGTCAGCTCCCGGCGCACGTGCAGTTTATGGTATTTTCTCGTCAGCTCCGACACAAAGGAGTGAATGGACACCTGCTTGGTGAGCTTGGCGAGGCAGCGTTTGTACAGATTCATGAACATGGCGGTCGGTGTTATGGTTTTGCAATGATTTTCTGAAGGTGTTTTTTAGACAGGGAATGAGAAAGTCGTCCCATTCCGTATTGTTTGCCGGTTTTCTGCCAAGCTAAGTAGCAGTCGCGGATTTCCTCGCGCCAGCCCCGGCGGATGAAATATTGCCCCGTGCGGTCCCAGAAGTCGTTGACCTCAATCACCACGGGACCTTCGTCCGTAATGGCAATGTCCCAGCCGGAGGCTTTGATGAAGGGGAGGGCCTGCTGGAATTGCAGCACTTGTGCTTTGATGCTGTCCCAATTCTGGATTTGCACGCCGTTGATGGGGTTGCCGCTGTCGGGGTGGTTGTCAATGTCTGTGATGTTGCGCCAACCGTCGTACTGGATGGCGTATTGCAGCGTGCCGCTCTCGGTGTCGATGCTGGCGTCCACATTGCCACCGCCGCCCGCGTTGTCCACGCACTTGCCCGCACGGCCTATCTTGATGAAGGTGGCGATGATGCGCGCTTCCCCATTCGGATATAGCGTGGTCATGAAGCGCACCGTGTTCACGGAGCTGGCGTTCAAAGCGGCCATCTGGTCGGTTTGGGTGACTAAACTCTCGAAGATTAGCGGCTCGTCGGCCAGCATTTCCGACATCTTCATCACTTTCCCGTTGTGCAGGTGCAGCAGCGCTTCCGACTCTTTGTAATCGATGGCAGTGATTACCAATACATTGTCGCCGTGCGAGCTTTCGGTGGTTTTCACCACGCAGGATTGCACACCCTGACTGTGCAAAATGCTGCAGATGCCGGTCACAGAGGAAGAAACACTGCCGCTCTCACATCTTCCCTCCGGCTGGTAATAGGCATACAACTCCGAAGTGCGGATGCCAGCGTTCTCTAAAATCCGGTGGGCAATGTATTTGTTGCGTCCTAATGTGTAATATTTCTTCGGATTCAGCAAATCCAGATACCAGCGTTGCTCGTTGATGCCCAAAAACTGCTTGCGGAACTTTTCGCTTCTTTCGTGCATGGAAAATTCATAATACTCCTCCATGGTGAGACCTTTTTCCTTGTAAAGGTGGAGATAATCACGCAGAATGCGACCCCGTTGGTTGCACGGATATTGTCGCAGCCAGTTGCGGAGATGATGGATTTTATGAAAAGCAGCAGATATTCCCATGATTACAGATGTGTTCTTGAATAACCGAATTGTTTGTCCAGCTCTTTTTCGCGCTGCACATCGAAGATGCGGTGGCAGCCCGTGGCTTTCACCATGGCAGGTGTGCCGGCCAACAGCGTGTCGGGCTCAATGCCCGTGAAGTCCTTGTTGACCACGCTGTTGGATGCAATGACCGTCTGGTCGGGCACGATGGCCCCTTTGGAGAAGGTGGTCCGATTGCCCACCCAGATGTTGTCGCCCAGCACGATGGGCTTGGTGAGCGGTTTCACCAAATTGTCCTTTTGAGTCAGCTCTATGTAGTGGAAAGAAGAATCCATCAGCTGGATGTCCCACGCCATGCGCACGTTTTGCCCGATGGTGATGCGGTCGAAGCAGAAGATACGGATGTTGGTGCCGAAAATGCCATCGCGACCGCCGATTTCGAGTGTGCCATTGTCGGCAATCAGCAAGTAGGAGCCCTGCAGGAATTTCACCGGCCCGTGGAAAATCAGCGTGCCCGAGATGGTCCAGATGCACTTCTGCACCGCCGTGGCGATGTAATAGTCCCGCTTCCCGATTTTGATCATGCCGGAATAGATGTCCGGAGTGTCCAGCACGATTTTTCCTTTCATCCTTCTGAATTCCGCTCTGCCGTAAACATAAATCGGCAAGTGCACTGCCTGTTGGAAGGGCAGCATCTTGAAATTCAACCACAAGGTCTTGATGAGGTTGGTCTTGAAAAGGATATGGAAAAACAGTTTCAGGTGACTCATTTTTTGAATTTGCTTAAAAGAATCTCTTTATAAGTTAGATAGCCTTCCATCTTGCATACAACGGAAAACAGCCAGTACATGCCAACGAACAGGATGATTTGGATGAACATGACCCAATAGGGGTGCAACGGTATGAGGGTGCCGAGAAAATAGACGGCCAAGCCGATGGCTGCCGTGCCGATGTAACAAAGTCCCACATCTTTCATCTGCTTGAGAATCCCGTAACAAATCAGTTTGCCATTCACGATGGCATTGATGATGAAGCTGATATATCCGACGGAGGTAACGGCCCACAGCAAGCCGTAGATGCCGAACTGGAAGCCGGCAACGATGAGCCCGATGCCGAGCAATCGTTTGGAAAGCTGAACGACGAAGTAGATGGCGCTTTTGCCTAACGATTTGATGACGTTGGTGTTGAGCGTGTTGAGCGTGTAGATCATGCTGGACACGCACAGAATCTGGAAGAATGGGGCTGCCGGCGCCCATTTGGCTCCGTACAGGAACACAATCAGCGGTTGGGCGATGACCATCAGCAACACCATCAGCGGGAAGTTGAGGTAGGTGATGGCTTTCACATTCTTGCGCACGCCCGCCAGCAACTTCTCCTTGTCGTCCTGCAAAGCAGAAAATACGGGGAAGGACACTTCGTTGACGATAGCGGACAGCGAGTTGGTGGGCACTTCTTCCAATTTCTTGGCCTGCGTGAAGTAGCCCAAGTCTTTGGCGGAATAGAACTTGCCGATGATGAGGCTCTGCAGGTTGGTGTAGATAGTCTCCACCAAAGAAGAAAGGAGCATCAGGCCGCCGAAGCTGAAGAGCTCCTTCAGCGATTGGAAACTGAACTCCATGGTGGGCCGCCACGTGCTCATCTTCCAAAGCAGGGCCACGCTCACCAATGCGGTGACGAGCGTAGAGGCTACCAGACTCCATACGCCGTAGCCTAAGAAAGCCATGATGATGGCCACCGTCATGCCCGCTAATGCGGAGACGATGTTGCGCACGGAGAGTTCTTTGAATCGCAACTGTTTTTGCAGCTGGTTGGATTGCACGATGGCAAACGACTGGATAAACAGCACGATACTTTGCACCCGCAAAACATCTTTCAACAGTGGGATTTCGTAGAATCGGGCAATGGCCGGGGCGCAGAAGAAGAGGATGAGGTAGAAAATCACTGACATCACGAGGTTCCAGTAGAAAACGGTGGTGTAGTCGATGTGGGTGGGCTCTTTCTTCTGGATGAGGGCTTGGCCTAATCCTCCGCTGACGAAGATGCCGGAGATGGCGATGAAGACGTACAGCATGCCGATGCAGCCGAAGTCGTCTGGCATGAGCAAGCGGGCGAGGACGATGTTGGAGATGAAGGAGATGCCCACCGTGCCGATTCGCCCGATGCCGCTCCATATCATTCCGGAGATGGTCTTCTGTTTCAAGTCGCCTTCTGCCATGGTCTATTGTGTTCTATTGTTATTCCCCTTTTGCAAAAGGTTCTAAGTAGTTGAATTTCGGGGTAAGCGTGCCGTTTTCGAGGATGGTGGCGCGTTGGATGATGTTGGAGTGTTCCCGTTTGAGCAGGGGCGTGAGCACGTGTTGCATGAGCATGTCGCCGAAATAGGCGCTGGTGTCGAGGGCCAGTGCGTTGGGGCAAGTGTCCACGGCCATTACGGAGATGTTGCTGTCGTTGGAGAAAGCGGGTTCCTCTTGGCCGGTGATGGGGTTGTAGTCGTAGTAGGGCTCGGCGTGGGTGGAGGCGCGTAGGGTGCTCTGGATGCTGCCCTGGATGTCGCAGGTGATGTCGCCGATGAAGCGGATGCGCAGGGTAGGGTCGGCCAGGTTCTCTTGGCTGAGGTAAACAGGGGCCTCCGGAGCCCAGAAGTGGGCACACACCAGTACGTCGGCTTGGCGGGCCCAGCGCATGAAGTCGCTGTGGTAGGCAGATGGTTTTTGGGTGAAGTGGTCCCACGAGAAAGCCCCGCCATCGTTGCGGGCCACGAGGTGGTCGGCATCTACGGCGCAGAACGAGAGGCTATTGACAGGCCCATCAGCGAGGAACTGCTCTTCCGTGAGGCGAGTGGTGCCCAAGGTTTCAAGGAGGTGTTGTGCGCCGTGCGAGACACGCCCGTTGCCGGTCACCAGCATTTTGATGGGTGGCAGTTGCACCGACTTCAAAGCTTGTGTGAGTTTTTCCAGGGTAAAATGTTTGTCGGGTTGGGGCAGTTCATAGAGATGATGGCGGAGGCCATAGCCGCGCAGGGTATAATAGACGCCCACGATGCCGGCCCACCAGCCGAACGCGCACACGCGACGGTTGTCGTCATCCACTAAGTACTCGTAATCCGAGAAGGTGATGTGCTTGGCTATCAGGGTCTGCAGCAACGGGCGATTGTAAGCCTGCATCTTGGCAATGTGTCCGAAGAAGAAGTAGTGCTTGTTCGGAATCAGCGTGCGGATGTCCGCCTCCTTGATGCCGAACAGGATGTCGCAGTCGTCCACATTTTCGGCCACTTGCACGCCGGCGTTGCGGTATGCCTCGTCGCTGTAGGCGCGCGTCTCGCTCGACTGCACCACAAATTCATCCTGCGGGAAGCAGCGTTGCAACTCGGCTAAATGGCTGGGTGTCAGCGCCACGCGATTGTCCTCGGGAACCTTCGTCTCTCTAATCAGTCCGATCTTCATACAAAATTAGATATTTTTACCCTAACATAATATATCGGCTGCAAAGGTACGAAAAAAAGTGAACAGTGAGCAGGGAACAGGGTACAGTAGAGACGCACGGTCGTGCGTCTCTTTTTGGTACATGAGGTGAATGGGGTACATGGGGTACATGGGGTAAATGGGGTGAAATAGGTTCATTCTGAGTTTGCGTGCTGGAAGCACGCCATCCCAATAACCCCTAACAAGCGACTGAAAGGAGCGCAGTTTGGGGTGGTGATGATCTCTATGGAACCCAGCGTGCCGAAGGTACGTAACTAATATCCACCTCCTCCATCCCCAAAACTCCTAACTCCTAACCCTCATCTCTCATCTCTAATCTCTAATCTCTCAACTACCCTGTATCCTCCCGTTTTGTTCGCCCCGACGTGCTCGATGAGGCCCTGCTGTTTGAGGCGTGCGATGTGGCGGTATATGGTGTTATGCGTCACATTCATGCGT
>JBGURP010000011.1:0-30385 GCA_045132055.1 Bacteroidales bacterium | reverse complement strand
GCCTGCGACAGCTTTGTATGGCATGGACGGACTTTCTACGGGAGTACCGACACGGCCACATTCCGCACCACCAGTGCTTTGGGCTGCGACTCGGTTGTGACCCTACACCTGACCATCAACCACAGCAACACGGGTGACACGACGGCTGTTGCATGTGACAGCTTCGACTGGTACGAGCACACGAATATCACGGCCAGCTGCGACGATTTGACACACACGTTCACGAACGAGAACGGTTGCGACAGCATGGTGACCTTGCACTTGACCATTTATCGTGACACAACAGTGGTGATAACGCAGAATGTTTGCGATTGGTATCAGTGGCACAATACGATTTATCGGCAGTCTGGACTGTACTATTGGAACGCTGGCGAAACGGTTCATGGTTGTGATTCAACAGAGATGTTAAGGCTTACCATTCGCAAAAGTACGTTCAGCACCTTGGATTCCACAGTCTGTTCCGATGATCTGCCTTTGGTGTGGAATGGACATACTTTCACCGCATCTGAAAGAGCTAACGCAACGGTAACCAATGCTGAGAATTGTGATAGTGTGATATTGATGAATGTAACGGTGCTATACGATACTATTATTCATTTATTTGACACCATTATAGAGAATGATTTGCCATACGACACGCTTGGTTTGCATTTTACCGAGGCTGGCACACAGACGGATACGATACGCTATCCAAATGGTTGCGACAGCGTCATCATCTTCTTCCATCTGCACGTGTGGCACAATGTTCAGTCTGTTGAGTCAGCCACCGCCTGCGACAGCTTTGTATGGCATGGCCGAACCTTCTACGAGAGTACCGACACGGCCACGTTCCGCACCACCAATGCAGTCGGCTGCGACTCAATCGTGACTTTGCACTTGACTGTGAACACGTCCTCTATAGGCGATACCACGGCCACATCTTGCGGTAGCTTCGTATGGCACGGTCGCACTTTCACGGAAAGCACGGACACGGCCACGTTCCGCACCACCAACGCGGTGGGCTGTGACAGCATCGTAACTTTGCACCTGATTGTGAACAACCCCACGACAAGAGATACCGCGGCCACCGCGTGCGACAGTTTTGTATGGCACGGCCGGACCTTCTACGAGAGTACCGACACGGCCACGTTTCGCACCACCAACGCGGCGGGTTGTGACAGTATCGTGATTTTGCACCTGACTGTGAATCCTACACTTGAAACTGTGGTGTACGATGAAGTAAATGAAGGTGAGGAGTATATCGGCAATGGCTTTGTCGTTCCGGCATCCGAGACGGTCAATGTTCCCGACTATCATCTTTCGCTGCAAAATACGCTGGTGAGTGTCAGCGGCTGCGACAGTGTAGTGACACTGGAACTGGACATCATAGTGCCTCCGACCCCGCCCGACCCGCCGGAGCCACCAGATCCTCCTGAACCGCCCCAACCGGAACCACCCCAACCAGAACCGATACAGCCTGAATTGCTGCTGTCCGAGATGCATCTGCCCAATGCCATTACCCCCAGCAACCATGATGGTTTGAACGACTTTTTCAGTCTTCCGGAAACGTACATTGACCGGATAGGGGAGTGCGAGATAATGATTTTCAACCGTTGGGGAGAGACTGTGTTCTATTCCAATGACAAACACTTCCGCTGGTATGGCGATTACAAAGGAACTATTTGTAAGGAGCAGGTCTTCAGTTATAAGATAAAAATTTTCGACATTGATGGCATTATTTATCGGAAGAAAGGGTCCATTCTTGTTTTGTAAAGATTGTTTTATTATTTTTGCATCTGCAAATCCAAAAATCGAAAAGGAAAATTATTAAATTACAATAATATGAAAGGTATAGTTTTGGCCGGCGGCGCTGGCACCCGTTTGCATCCCATCACGCTTGCCATGAGCAAGCAGCTGATGCCTATCTACGACAAACCGATGATTTATTATCCCATATCCACCTTGATGCAGGCCGATATTCGGGAGATACTCATCATTTCCACCCCACAGGACCTCCCTAACTTTGAGCATCTGCTGGGCGATGGTTCGCGCATCGGTTGCCGTTTTGAGTATAAAGTGCAGGAAGTGCCCAACGGCTTGGCACAAGCTTTCGTGCTGGGCGAAGAATTCATCGGCAACGACAAGGCCGCGCTGGTGCTGGGTGATAACATCTTCTACGGAGGTGGCATTGAACATCATCTTATGGAAAACAAGGATCCTGAAGGCGGTGTGATTTTCGCTTACCATGTGTCTGATCCCGAACGGTATGGTGTGGTTGAGTTTGATGAGAATATGAAAGCCATTTCCATTGAGGAAAAGCCTAAACAACCCAAGTCTAATTTTGCGGTTCCCGGTTTGTATTTTTATGACAACAGTGTGGTTGAAGTGGCCAAGAACATCAAACCCAGCGCACGTGGAGAGTATGAAATCACAGATGTCAACAAATACTATCTTGAAGCTGGCAAGCTGAAGGTTTGCCAACTTGATCGTGGCACGGCCTGGCTCGACACGGGCACGTTCAATTCCTTGATAGAAGCCACACAGTTTGTTCAGGTCATCGAGGCGCGCCAGGGCCTGAAAGTGGGCTGCATCGAGGAGATTGCCTATAAGCATGGATTCATCGATGCGGAACAGCTGGAAAAGATTGCCCAACCCCTGCTGAAGAGCGGCTATGGCAGCTATTTGATGGGATTGCTGAAATAGGAACCCCCTTAAAATTTGAAAATATGAAAAGACTTTTATCTTTATTGCTGGCCTTGATGCTGGGAGTGTTTTCTTATCAGGTGTCAGCGCAACAAGATGATGGCAACAGGGTGTTTGGTAATGACTTGGTTACCACCAACCCGGTGGTGACGACGGATGATGCCAGCAATCTGATGCCGAATGCCGCTACACTGAACGCCACCATCACGAATCCCGATAATGTGAATGTCACAGGCATGGGGTTTGAGTGGAAGCGCACCTTGGGTGGATATTACTCCCCGGTGACGGCTACGGGAAGCGGGAATACGTTTTCCTTCACCCTAAATGAACTGACACCTAATACGGGTTATGTGTACAAGGCATTCATTACTTTCAGCGGTACTACGATATATGGAGGAGAAGTATATTTTACGACACCTGAGGAAGGTAGTCAGAATTGTCCTGCTCCGACAAATCTGATTGCTTCCCCTTCATCATCTAGTGCGGTGTTGTTCTGGCAGCAGGAAGCCAATACAGCCAATGAGTGGGAGGTCCACTACCGCCAGATCACGGACCCCACTTGGAACATCTTTAATACGACTTCTACGACCATTACATTGGGTGATTTGGCCCCTGATGCTGACTACGAGGCTTTTGTGGTAGCACACTGCACCAATGGCCTGACCAGCGAGTCGTCCAACACAGTGACTTTCCATACTGTAATTTCCGGAATCCAGGATTATCTAGAGCATAACCTTACTCTCTATCCGAACCCTGCCACTGATATGGTGAGCGTGTCAACCACTGATGCCGCCATCCAGATTACGGGTGTGGAGGTTTATAACGTGTATGGTCAGTTGCTCAATGCCATAGTCTCCGAAGAGAGCCCTATGCACATCAATGTCTGCGGTTTGGCCGACGGCATATACTTTGTGCGTGTCAAAACCGACAGTGGTGTGGTGACGAAGAGTTTTGTGAAGAAATAAACGTTGGCGGCAGTATCGGCCAAGGTGATTTTTTTCTCGTTTATATCACCGTGATTTTCTTATATCGAATGCGTTTCGGGGTGACATTGCCGAGACGCATTTTTTTGTTCTCCTCATATTCGGTGTAACTGCCCTCAAAGAAATAGACCTGAGAGTCGCCCTCGAAGGCGAGGATGTGCGTGCAGATGCGGTCCAGGAACCAGCGGTCGTGGGAGATGATGACGGCGCAGCCCGCGAAGTTTTCCAAACCCTCTTCCAACGCGCGTAGCGTATTCACGTCGATGTCGTTGGTCGGTTCGTCCAAGAGCAACACATTGGCCTCTGATTTCAAGGTCAATGCCAAGTGCAGACGGTTGCGCTCACCACCGGACAACACGCCGGCCTTCTTGTTCTGCTCCGTGCCGCTGAAGTTGAAGCGCGACAAGTAGGCACGTGAGTTGATGAGCCGTCCGCCCATCATGATCTGCTCGTTGCCTTCGCTGACCACTTCCCAGACGCTCTTCTCCGGGTCGATGACGGTGTGTTGCTGGTCGATATAACCCACTTTCACCGTCTCGCCTACTTTGAAGTCGCCGCTGTCGGGCGTATCCAGTCCCATGATGAGGCGGAATAGGGTAGTCTTGCCGGCTCCATTGGGCCCGATGACCCCCACAATGCCGTTGGGTGGCAGGTTGAAGTTGAGGTCGTCAAAGAGCAACTTGTCGCCGAAAGCTTTGCGCACATGCTGGGCCTCAATCACGTTGTTGCCCAAGCGCGGACCGTTGGGAATGAAGATCTGCAAGGTTTCTTCCTTCTCTTTTACATCCTCATTGAGCAGCTTGTCGTAAGCGTTCAAACGGGCCTTCGACTTGGCGTGGCGCGCTTTCGGGGCCATGCGTACCCACTCCAGCTCGCGCTCGAGTGTCTTCATGCGCTTGCTCTCCTGCTTCTGCTCCATGGCCAAGCGGTTTGATTTCTGCTCCAACCAAGAGGAGTAGTTGCCTTGCCAAGGAATGCCCTCGCCACGGTCAAGCTCGAGAATCCAGCCGGCCACATGGTCGAGGAAGTAGCGATCGTGCGTTACGGCGATGACCGTTCCCTTATATTGCTGTAAATGAGCCTCCAACCATTCCACGGACTCTGCATCCAAGTGGTTGGTGGGCTCGTCAAGCAATAGGATGTCAGGCTCGGTGAGCAGCAACCGGCACAGGGCTACTCGGCGGCGCTCGCCTCCGGAGAGGTTCTTTACCGGCGTGTCGCCATCGGGACAGCGCAAGGCATCCATGGCACGTTCCAGCTTGGAGTCCAGCTCCCAAGCGTCGTACTGGTCAATCAGTTCCGTGAGCTCGCCCTGACGCTCAATGAGTTTGTTCATCTCATCGTCGCTCATCGGCTCGGCAAACTTCATGTTCACCTCCTCGTACTCTTTCAATACATCTACAATCTTCTGTACACCCTGCATCACGACCTCCTTGACGGTGAGATTGTCGTCCAATTGCGGCTCCTGGGGAAGATAGCCGATGGAGTAGCCGGGCGCGAAAACCACCTCGCCCTGATATGACTTGTCAATGCCGGCGATGATCTTCAATAACGTGGATTTGCCCGCGCCGTTTAGACCTAATACACCGATTTTGGCTCCGTAAAAGAAGGAGAGGTAAATGTTCTTGAGGATTTGTCTTTGCGGTGGAATCGTCTTGCTGACGTTGACCATCGAGAATATGATTTTCTTGTCGTCTGCCATAAGAGGGTGAATTTGGTAAATGGGGTGAACGAGGTGAAAGGGGTAAAAGGGTAAAAGGGGTGAATGGGGAATGGGTATTTATACTTGAAACCTGAAACTTTAAACTTTGAATTTTGAATTTTGGATTACTACTCCGTCAGGCATGCGTCCAGTGCGGCGGTTAGGGCCTCTTGGTCCATGTTCTGTCCGATGAACACGATTTTTTGCATGCGGTCGCCGTAGCGCTCGTCCCAATCGCGGCGCAATCCGGGCTCCTTCTCCATCATTTCAGCGAGCTCATCAGATGGCATGGTGGCGAACCACAGGCCCACATCTTTCAGCTGCAGCTGTCGCCCAGCCTGCTCAAACAGGTAGCAAGCGTCGTACTCGCTCTTGAAATAACAGATGCCCTTGGCGCGGATAACACTCTTGGGCAGGGTGGAAACGAACTCGTCGAATTTGCCCAAAACAAGAGGCTGCCGGCGATAATACACAAACGTGCTGATGCCGTACTCCTCGGCTTCGCCCTCGTCATCATGATGATGGTGGTGGTGATGGTGATGCTCTTCGTGCCCTTCGTGCCCTTCGTGTTCTTCGTGCTCTTCGTGTTCTTTGTGTTCCTCATGCTCCTCATGCACCTCATCGTGAATCCCCTCTACGCCCCTAATCCAGGCGGCGGAGGTGGCCACTTTCTCGTAATCGAACATCTTGGTGTTCAAGATTTGGTCCAACTCCACATCACAGTAGTTACAGTCAATGATGGGCGCTTTGGTCTGGATGGCGCGGATGATGCCACGCACGCGCCCCAGCTCGTCGGGCGTCACTTCGGAGGCCTTGTTCAGGAGTATCATGTTACAGAACTCAATCTGCTGGATGACAAGATTCTCGATATCGTCTTCTTCAATGTTTTTCCGCAGTAGGCGGTCGCCGCAGCCGAATTCACTCTGCATTCTCATGGCGTCCACCACGGTGACGATGCAGTCGAGTCGCGGAATGCCGTTGCGGATAAACTGTTCGCCCATTCTCGGCATGGAGAAAATGGTTTGGGCGATGGGCTCCGGTTCGCAGATGCCGCTGGCCTCGATCACGATGTAGTCGAAGCGCTGCTGGTCGATGATGTCGCGCAGTTGCTCCACCAAGTTCATCTTCAGCGTGCAGCAGATGCAGCCGTTTTGCAGGGCCACCAGACTGTCGTCCTGCTGGTTTACTACGCCGCCCTTCTGGATGAGGTCCGCGTCAATGTTAATTTCTCCGAGATCGTTGACGATGACGGCGAATTTGATGCCACGTTCGTTGGTCAGGATTCGGTTGACCAATGTGGTTTTGCCGCTTCCAAGATAACCAGTGAGCAGCAATACGGGTATTTCTTTTTTCATTTTACAAAATTAAGATAAATGCTCACGGAAGCAAAATCATCCGTGATGTTGTTGCAACTCAAGGAGAAAATGAACAGGTCTTGGCCAAAACGGGAGCTTTTGCCCTTGTCGGACAGCTTGGAAGGCAGACCTTTTTTCTCTGTTGGGTTGTAGATGGTGAACTCCATGATATTGGAAGATGCGATGTTGCCCTTGGCGAATTTGTAGTAGCGGTTGCCTGTGATGGATCCGTTGGATGCAATATCTTGATTGTACATCACGTAAGCTTCAATGGAAGGCGCAAACAAATATTGGTCACCCTTGATGGTGAACAGTTTGTATTGAGTGGTGTCAAAAATGGATCCTTTGGGTAGAATTATACTGTCTGAGATGGGAAATACCCCGTTGGGGTAGGCAGCCATCAGGTCTTCCATCTGTCTGTCGTTCATGAAAGGAGAATAGCTGTTGCCTGTAGTGTCTCTTTTGACCAACAAAAACCGGATGCCACCAGCTGTGTCCTGTGGCATGGTGAAATAGCAGAGGTCGTTTTCAGGCAGCTCCAGTTGGTAATACTGGCTGGTATGGTAGGGTAGGAGTTCTTCCGGAATGGAACTGTTGGCGATGACATTGGCGAACTGCTCCTGCATTTTTTCACCGGTAAACGTATATCCTGAAAGCATCACCTCGTTGCTGGAAAACCGTATCTGAAATGCAGCCCATGGCGACATGGCTTTGAAAGCCTGAATCTTGGCGGCGGAAGCGGGTGCAAAATAGGTGCACAATTCGTCGGTGTAGTTGGCGCTGACAAAGAGCCAGTTGTGCTTTTTGTTCTTTTCCGCCAAGTCGTATAGTTTTTTGAATCCTTCCACAGAAAGCAGGTTCTTGGGATGACGATGCTGGATGATGGATTTCTTCAGCAGGTCCATGCTGGTGGTGATGGAGAGGATGTGGTTGACGAATGCGAAATGAAGTTTCTTGAAATCAGTACCGTAGGTGTAGATTTTCTGCTGTTCGAATGTCTCACAGTTGCCCGGGTCAATGCTGAGGGCCTTGAGCATTCGCTTGAAAGAAGCTTTGTCGATGTGCGTGTTGAAGAGGAGAACGTTGCTGTTGTCCAACGGGTGTCCGGAAATTGTGATGTCATACTGGTTGGCGGGCAGCGCGTTGTGAACCGATTCAAATGCTGGCAGCACGTCCATCGCGAACAACTCGTTGAAGTAGGGGAGTAGCGGAGAGACATTTTGGGCAAAGGCAGTGTTGTCGTTCACCTCGAACAGGAAGACTGCATCGGTGGGCACAGCCTCTATCAGTTCAGACTTGGTCTGTCTGAAGAAATTGTAGTAAAAGAATATGCCCACTCCGATTAACAGCACGGCAACGATGCTCAATACCGTAATCAGCCCTCGGCGTTTCTCATTATTGTAAACTTCTTTCATAAAATGTTATTAGCGAAAAATGTTATAATGAAATCCCAACTTCTAACTTTATATTACTACCCCGGCCTTCGGCCACCCCTTCTATTTTAGAAGGGAATTTTATTAATTCCCCAATTCTCAATTATAATCACCTAATCTCCTAATCTCCTAATCTCTAATCTTTCTTCTCCTCTTCCAAATCAATAAGGTTATGTCCGACGAGAATATTGTACCACGCCAGCACCTTTTTGATGTTGGAGACATAGACGCGCTCGCGGTCATAGTTGGGAAGTACTTCGGCAAAGTAAGCTTTTAGGGCGTTGCCATCCTTGGGTGCTTCAAGAGCAGCTCCGTTCTCTTTCTTGAAGATGGCTTGGAATACAGACTGGAGGGTCACTTCATCCTCTTCGGTGAATATGGCAATGTTGTCCAATGTGGCTACGCCGTCCTGGGAAAATGCAGGGAAACGATGTCCGTCTTCGAGTGATTCAACGATGAAGCAGTTTGGCGTTCTGGAAATGAGTTTGAATAGTCCGCCTTTTCCGGTGATTGATAAAATGTTGCTTAAATCCATGTTAGTTTTGATAATAAATGATTTGACGTTTTCTGATAGACAGTATCTGATTGTCTTGCACGAGCACCTCAGTCAACCAGTTGCAGTATCGGTCGTGATCGAAGTAGTAGTGCGTCTCTTTCAGATGATGGATTTTGTCTTCATAGATGGTTTTCAGTTGCTTGCCTTCCTGGCTGTATTGATTGTAGGTGTATTCGATCAACTTGTCGCCGGATTTGTACACGCAGCGGTTCACTTCGTCGCCATAGTTGTCGTATTCGAGCTTGACGGTCTTGAAAGCCCGTCCGTTGGGCTCATACTCCACTATTTTGACCACTTGCCCGTCCTGGTTGTACTTGTTCTCGGTATGCATGGTAAAGTCGCCCATGGATTGGGTGACGCTGGTGATGTTGCCAATCCCGTCGGTGTTGTAGGCAAATGCAATAGCGATGCTGTCGCCATTGAAGATTTGCTCCCCACAGAGGAATTTGTTGCGATCGTACAGGTACTTGCCGCGGGTGATCATAATGCCCGTGGAGTCGTATTCTTCCCAGCGGGTCGCCAGGGCCAGGTCGTTGTAATGGTAATCTCTCTTTAGCAGGGTGTCTTTCTGTTGGTTGAATTTTACAAACTGGAGAAGATAACCGTCGGAGGTGTATTGCTGGGTAGTGATGATATCCGGCTTGCGGCGTCTCAATAACTTGCTGATGTTGGCGGTGTCCTCCACCATGATGGAGTCGGCGGCCATAAAGTAGGTGTTCGTCTTGATGATTTTCACGCCGCCGTATATGTGGTTGCGTTGCAGGTGGTTTTTCTTGATGTCAGGTGTGATGACGATAGGGTCGGGCTTCTTTTTGCACCCAGCTATCGCTATCACTAAAATGGCGAGAATCAAAAACTTGTAACGCCCAAACATTCTCCTATACTCTTTTACTCTTTTACTCTCTTACTCTCTTACTCTCTTACTCGTTATTAAAACACCCCTTCCACCAAAGAATCCTCCACCATATTCGGGATGGTGACGGTAAGGTTGGGATTTGCCGCCATGGCGCGCTTGATGGCGAACAGGGCGCCGTCGTTGCGTGCCCACGCGCGTCTGCTGATGCCGTTGTTGACATCCCAGAACAACATGTTGCGCAGTCTGCGGTCGCTCTCCTCGGTGCCATCCAGCACCATGCCGAATCCGCCGTTGATGACCTCGCCCCAGCCAACGCCGCCGCCGTTGTGGATGCTCACCCACGTGGCGCCGCGGAAACCGTCGCCGATGACGTTCTGCACGGCCATGTCAGCGCAGAAACTGGATCCATCATAGATGTTGGAGGTCTCGCGGAACGGGGAGTCCGTGCCGGACACGTCGTGATGGTCGCGGCCGATGACCACCGGAGCGGTCAGTCTGCCGTCCTTGACGGCCTCGTTGAAAGCAGCGGCAATCTGGGTGCGGCCTTCGGCGTCCGCATACAGGATACGGGCCTGCGAACCTACCACCAGATGGTTCTCCTTGGCTCCCTTGATCCAGGTGATATTATCTTTCATCTGCTGGGAAATCTCCTGCGGCGCAGTCTCGCTGATCTTGCGGAGCACATCCATGGCCAAGTGATCGGTAACCTCCAGATCTTCAGGCTTGCCGGAAGTGCACACCCAGCGGAACGGACCGAAACCGTAGTCGAAGCACATCGGTCCCATGATATCTTGTACATAGGAAGGATAGCGGAATGTGCCGTCCTCTTTCATGATGTCGGCTCCGGCGCGCGAGGATTGCAAAAGGAAGGCGTTGCCGTAATCGAAGAAGTACATGCCCTTGGCGGTCAGTTTGTTGATGGCGGCTACCTGACGGCGCAACGATTCCTCCACGGCTGCTTTGAATTTCTCGGGTTGCTCAGCCATCATGACCTTGGCATCCTCAAAGGAGATACCCACAGGATAATAGCCTCCGGCCCACGGGTTGTGCAACGAGGTCTGGTCGCTGCCCAGATCGACTTGGATGTTGTGCTCGGCACAGTACTCCCACAAATCCACCACATTGCCTTGGTAGGCGAAGGAGCGGGCGATTTTCTTGGCACGTGCCTCGTTTACCTTCTCGAACAATTCGTCCAAGTTCTCATGAATCTCATCCACCCAACCCTGGTCATAGCGTTTCTGGGTAGCAGAGGGGTTGATTTCAGCGGTGATGGAGACCACACCGGCAATGTTGCCAGCTTTGGGTTGTGCGCCTGACATGCCGCCTAAACCGGCGGTCACGAACAGCTTGCCACCGATTTCGCCGCCAATCTTGCGGCTGGCGTTCAGCACCGTGATGGTGGTGCCGTGCACGATGCCTTGCGGTCCGATGTACATGTACGAGCCGGCGGTCATCTGTCCGTATTGGCTCACGCCGAGAGCGTTCATGCGCTCCCAGTCGTCAGGTTTGGAGTAGTTGGGGATCACCATGCCGTTGGTGACCACCACGCGTGGGGCGTTCTTGTGTGACGGGAACAGTCCTAGCGGATGGCCGGAGTACATGACGAGGGTCTGCTCGTCAGTCATCTCCGACAGGTATTTCATGACCAGACGGTATTGTGCCCAGTTCTGGAAAACGGCGCCGTTGCCACCGTAGGTGATGAGCTCGTGTGGATGCTGTGCCACTGCGGGGTCCAGGTTGTTCTGGATCATCAACATGATGGCCGCGGCCTGCTTGCACTTGGCAGGGTAGGCGTCAATGGGACGTGCATACATCTCGTAATCAGGACGATAACGGTACATGTAAATGCGGCCGTAGTCGTGAAGCTCCTTCACAAATTCGGGAATCAGCTGTGCGTGCAGCGACGGGTCAAAGTAGCGGAGTGCGTTGCGCAAGGCAAGTTGTTTCTCCTTTTTGGTCAATATGTCTTTGCGCTTGGGCGCATGATTTACAGTGGGATCATAAGGCTTTGCCTGAGGTAAAGTGCTGGGAATGCCTCGTTTGATGTCTTCTTGAAATTCTTGAAGTGTCATATTATTATTCATTTAGTATTAATCTTTATTTCAAGCTGCAAAGATACGTTTTTTTTGTATTTTTGCACACTTTTCAACAACTGCATTATTATGAGAAAAATTAGGATTATCGCTTTCATTGCCATCGGCCTTTTGCTCTTTTCATCTTGTAAAGACAAAAACAAAGACTTCTCCACCCCCGAGAGTGTGATGGAGAAATTCTCCGTCGCTTTTGTAACTGCTGATTTTGATGCCATGTACAAGTATTCGGTTGCGCATGACGCGGCGCTGTTCCGTAATCTTCAAAAGTATATGCGCAACAATCCAGAACGGTTGAAGATGATGAATGAGAGCAAAGTCGAAGTGCTGGATACCAAATGCAAGTATGTCAACGACAGCCTGGCAGTGTGCACATGCCACTTCACCTGTAACAATGAAAAGAAATCTTTGGAGTTCAGAGTGAAGAAGCAGGAAGAAAAGTGGCTGGTGGATGTTTCCGAAGACTGATTATAATTAGCTAATTATCAATAATTTTTAGATCGATGAATTTTGTAGAAGAACTCAAATGGCGTGGCATGTTGCATGACATCATGCCCGGTACAGAAGAAATGTTGAACAAAGGCATGTGCAGTGCCTATCTGGGTATTGATCCTACTGCCGATTCTCTTCATATAGGACACTTGGTGGGTATCATGATGCTTTCTCACTTCCAACGCTGCGGCCATCGCCCCATCGCGTTGTTGGGCGGTGCCACCGGCATGATTGGCGACCCCTCCGGAAAGTCGCAAGAACGTAATTTGTTGGATGAAGAGACGTTGAAGCACAATCAGGAGTGTATCAAGAAACAACTCAGCAAGTTCCTCCAGTTTGACACGGATGAACCCAATGGAGCTGTCCTCGTCAATAACTACGAGTGGATGAGCAAGTTCAGTTTCTTGGAATTTATCCGCGACATCGGCAAGCACATTACCGTCAACTATATGATGGCCAAGGATTCCGTCAAGAAGCGCTTCAACGGCGAGGGCGACGGTATGTCCTTTACGGAGTTCTCCTACCAGCTGGTGCAAGGTTATGATTTCCTGCATCTCTACGAGACGCAGAATTGCCGCTTGCAGCTGGGTGGTTCCGACCAATGGGGCAATATCACCACAGGCACGGAACTGATTCGCCGTAAGCTCAATGGCGAGGCTTACGCGCTGACCTGCCCGCTGATCACGAAAGCTGATGGTGGCAAGTTTGGCAAAACTGAGAAGGGCAACATCTGGCTCGACCCCGAAAGAACCTCCCCGTATGCATTCTATCAGTTCTGGCTCAACTGCTCCGATGAGGACAGCAAACGCTATATCCGCATCTTCACCCACTTTACGAAAGAGGAAATAGAAGCCATGGAGGCTGAACATGATGCTGCTCCGCACTTGCGTGTGTTGCAAAAGGCTTTGGCTAAAGATCTTACCGTTCGTGTACATTCGCAGGAGGATTACGATGCCGCGGTTAACGCTTCCGAGATTCTGTTCGGCAAAGGCACCGCCGAAAGCCTTGCCTCCTTGTCCGAAAAGATGTTTCTCGCCGTGTTCGACGGCGTGCCGCAATTCGAAGTTCCCGCCTCTGTGATCGAAAACGGTTGCGGTGTGGTTGACTTTCTCGCTGAGCACACTCAGATTTTTGCCTCCAAGGGCGAAGCTCGCCGTATGCTCAAAGACAACGGCGTTTCCATTAATAAAGCCAAAGTGAAGGAAGACTTTAGTGTATCCAAGGAAAATCTTCTGAATCAACGATATATCCTCGTTCAAAAAGGCAAGAAAAACTACTACATCGTAAAAATCAACTAACTCTAATCACTCATCTCTAAACTCTAAACCCTAATCTCTAATCTCTAATCTCCCATGGGCTGGTTCTCTATCATATTCATCATCCTGATCGGCATTTTGCTGATGATTCTCGACTTCCTGGTGATCCCGGGTGGGGTAGTGGCCATCATCGGCGTGTTGTGCATGGTGGCAGGTGTAGTGGCTTCCTACGTGCAGTATGGCATGGTGGCGGGCACCGTCACACTGGTGCTTACTGCGGTGTTCACCATTGGCTGTTTTGTGCTGATGATGCGCACCAAGACATGGAAGCGATTGCAGCTTAACACTCGCATTGACAGCAAGATGAACGAAGTGGACTCCAGCAAGGTCAAGGTCGGTGCGACAGGAAAGGCGATTTCCCGTTTGGCTCCTATGGGTACCGGTGAGTTTGAAGGCGAAGTGGTGGAGGTTTCCTCTCCGCAGGACTTCATTGAGGTGGATACAGAAATTGAAATCACACGCATCGAAGGCGGAAAAGTATATGTTAAACCCAAATAATCAATAAATTATGTCACAGACAATATTAATCATCATCGGCGTGCTCGCGCTGGTCATCCTCTTCTTCTGGATGGTGCCGTTGCGCTTGTGGTTCATCGCCATTTTAAACGGTGTACATGTATCTCTGGTACAGCTTATCCTAATGCGTTGGCGTCGCGTTCCGCCAGATGTGATTGTAAACGCCATGATTACGGCCACAAAGGCTGGCATTCCGCTTAACCGCGACCAGCTGGAAGCACACTTTTTGGCCGGTGGTCATATCAAGCCCGTGGTTAGCTCCCTGATTTCTGCCGACAAGGCTAATATTCCTTTGGATTTCAAAGCGGCCACCGCCATCGACTTGGCTGGCCGTAATGTCTTGGAGGCTATTCAAACCTCTGTGAATCCGAAAGTTATCAACACTCCTCCAGTAGCCGCAGTGGCCAAGGATGGTATCCAGTTGATTGCCAAGGCTCGTGTGACCGTGCGTACCAACATCCGCCAGTTGGTGGGTGGTGCTGGCGAGGAAACCATCATCGCCCGTGTGGGTGAGGGTATTGTCTCCGCAATCGGTTCCGCCGAGACGCACAAAATGGTGCTCGAGAATCCGGATTCCATCTCCAAACTGGTGCTTTCAAAGGGTCTTGACTCTGGTACTGCTTTCGAGATTCTCTCCATCGATATCGCAGATGTTGATGTGGGTAAGAACATCGGTGCTATGTTGCAGATGGACCAGGCCAATGCTGACAAGAACATCGCCCAAGCCAAGGCCGAAGAGCGTCGTGCCATGGCCGTGGCTCAGGAGCAGGAGATGAAAGCCAAGGCTCAGGATGCGCGCGCTAAGGTCATCCTCGCTGAAGCTGAGGTCCCGCTTGCACTGGCAGATGCATTCCGCAATGGTAATCTGGGGGTAATGGATTATTACAAGCTGCAGAATATCAAAGCCGATACTCAGATGCGTGAAGGCATTAGCAAGGTCGGTCAACAGTCAACGCCCAAGAATTCAAATAAATAAAAGATATTTAATATGAAAAAATTAACAATCATTACCTTAATAATTACTTTAAGTATTTCCTGTATGGCTCAAAATATCCAATTGCCTCAGCCGAATACCAAAGGTGGCATGCCATTGTATGAGGCTTTGTCCAACCGCCAGACCAATCGCGAGTTTTCCGACAAGGAACTGACTGATCAGCAGCTGGCTGACCTTCTTTGGTGTGCAAACGGAGAAAACCGCAATGATGGCAAGCGCACCGCGCCATCGGCACGCAATGCCCAGGAGATTGACATCTATGTTTTCAATAAAAAAGGTGTTTACCTGTATGTTCCGGAGAAGAATATGCTTAAAATGGTCATTCCTGAAGATATGCGCGAAGGTATGTCAAGTCGCGGCAAGATGATTATGGCTGCTCCTGTTACGTTGCTTTTCTTCGCCAATTATGACAAGATGAATGGCTTTGATGAAGCTGGACGCGAGTTCTACGGAGCCACTGATGCAGGTTTTGTGAGCCAGAACGTCTATCTGTATTGTGCTGCGAATAATCTCAATACAGTGGTTATGGGTGCCATTGATCGTCCCAAAATCATGGAAATTTTGAAAGTGGATGGCAAACCCGTTCTCGCACAACCGATTGGATATCCTGTTAAATAATATTCATGAAAAAGATAACCTGTTTTTTTCTGATGCTGTTCTTGGGCATAACCTTTGTCAGTTATGCCCAAAATCATTCCTATAAATACAAATATAGGATGGTGCGGCTTGACTCCACCTATGATGCCAAACTCGCCCCGGATCTCGTCAAGTATCTTGAACGGCACAAAGCCCGTCTTGACAAGAAGATGAACGAGGTGATTGGACATTGTGATGTCACGATGAATGTGCAATCCCCGAAAAGCCCGCTTTCTGACTTGCTTACGGATTTGATGCTGAAAGACGGTCCTGCGGCCATGAAACAGGCTCCTTGCGACTTGTCATTATTGAATTTTGGCGGCATTCGCACTAACCTGCAGGCTGGCGATGTGACGGTGGGCGACATCTTCAAGATTTCCCCGTTTGACAATTATCTGGTGATAGCCACCGTCAAGGGCAGTGAACTGAGGAAGGCCGTGAGCCGTTTCCGTCTGGATGCGCTGGCAGCCGCTTCTGCTGGTATGGAAGTATTGTATAAGAACAATGTTCCTTACAGAATCCTCATTCAAGGCAAGGAACTGCAGGATGACGCTTTGTATCGTCTGATCACGCTCAACTTCATCGCGGAGGGCGGTGACAATATCCTTTCGGGTATTCAGTACGAAAGTTTGGAATATTCTATGCTGGTTTTCAGAGATTTCCTGATTGATGAAGTGAAGAAAATTACAAAGTCGGGCAAATCCCTCTCCGCCGCCATCCCTAAATAGAAATTCAAAGTTCAAAGTTCAAATCCCCCCTAATCTTCTAATCTCTTAATCTTCTAAACTCTAAACTCTAAACTCTAATCTCTAATCTATAATCTATAATCCCCATGATCACCTTTTGTATCGCATTAGTACTGTTAGTGTTAGGCTACCTGATTTACGGCAAATTTACCGAGCGTGTTTTCGGTATTGATGCCAAGCGGGAGACGCCGGCCACTTATATGGCAGATGGTGTGGACTATGTCCCGATGAAGCCTTGGCGAATCTATCTTATTCAGTTTTTAAATATTGCAGGTGTTGGGCCCATTTGCGGTGCCATCATGGGTGCGCAGTTCGGCACATCCTCGTTCCTCTGGATTGTGTTCGGTAGCATTTTCGCAGGTGCGGTGCACGACTATCTGGCAGGCATGATGTCGCTGCGTGACAAGGGGTGCTCGTTGCCAGAAATTCACGGCAAGTACTTGGGCAACGGTATCAAACAGTTCATGCGTGGCTTCATGGTGATGTTGATGATTTTGGTGGGCGTGGTGTTCGTCAATACGCCGGCTGTGTTGCTCAACGCCAATTTCACACCCAACTGGAATATTTATATCTGGGTGGTGATAATTCTCTGCTACTATCTGATTGCCACACTGTTACCTATTGACAAGCTGATCGGTCGCATCTATCCTGTGTTCGGGTTCTTGTTGTTGGGCATGGCCGTGGCTATCGTGGTGGCGTTTGTGGTGTATCGTCCGGAGATTCCTGAATTGTGGAGCGGATTGGAGAACCGCCATCCCGATGCGGCCCATAATCCGATTTTCCCGATGATGTTCATCTCCATAGCTTGTGGCGCCATCTCTGGCTTCCATGCAACGCAGTCGCCGCTTATGGCGCGCTGCATGACCAATGAGAAGCAGGGCAGGCCCATTTTCTATGGCGCGATGATTACTGAAGGTGTAGTGGCCTTGATTTGGGCTGCTGCTGCCGCCTATTTCTTCGGTCCCAACAGTCCGGTGGACACCGCTGGCAAAGGCGGTCCCGCCATGGTCAGTCTCATCGCCAATAACTGGTTCCCGAGCGTGATTGCAGTCATCACCATCTTGGGTGTGATCAGTGCCGCTATCACGTCCGGAGATACCGCGTTGCGCTCCGCGCGTCTTATCGTGTCCGATTTCATGCACTATAGCCAGAAACCCATCAAGAATCGTCTGTTCGTGGCGATTCCCATCTTTTTGGTAACGGCCGTTATCTTAGTTTATAGTTTGGCTGACGCCAAAGGCTTTGATGTGATTTGGCGCTATTTTGCCTGGGCCAACCAGCTGCTGGCTACATTCACCCTGTGGGCTATTACGGTCTATTTGCGCCAGAACAAGAAGGGTGTATGGTACTTCATCACGCTCTTCCCGGCGTTGTTTATGACCATGGTGACAGGCAGTTTCCTGTTTGTGGCCTACAAGGAAGGTCTGGGCTCAATGATTCCGCGCCCGCTGGGTTATACCATCGGTGCGGTTATCACCGTTGCTGTGCTGGTGATTTTCTTGTGGAAGAGCAAGAAAGCGTCGGATACGCCTCCAGCAGCATAATCAGCAAAATCTGCGAGAATTAATTCGTAAGTCCAAACAGTTTGCACTATTAATGAATATGGAAAACACCAGTGTCATCAATGGTTGCCGCATTGCGTCGGACCGCATAGCCGAGCTGGGCAAAAACGAGATTTTTGTTTTCGGTAGCAATATTCAGGGCGCCCATGGCGGTGGTGCCGCGTGGTACGCCCACAAGAAGTTCGGGGCCGAATGGGGCGTGGGCGAAGGTCTCACCGGCCGCACATACGCCTTGCCCACTATGGAGGGCGACGCCTCGATGAAGAGAGCCGTGGAGCACTTTATCGACTGCGCCAAAGCTCATCCTGAGTTCACATTTCTGGTTACCGCTGTAGGCTGCGGCATCGCGGGCTACACGCCCGATGAGGTGGCCCCGCTTTTCCGGGAAGCCATATCGTTGGAGAACGTTTACCTTCCGCAGGTGTTTTGGGATGTGCTAAACGCCTGAAAACGAAATAAAGATAGAAGAGAATTTTTTAGTTAGTAATATAGGGTATCAGAATACCTTACTTGAAGGTCTGGGAAGTGAGGGATTGTAGATCCCTTCGCTGCCGTGGGCGTCCTTGCAAGAAAAAGGCATTGCTGCGCAATACCTTTTTGTATGCCCTCATCCTTGTGCCCGCAAGCGGTCACCGGATTCCGGCACACAAAAAAAGGCAACGCTACGCATTGCCTTTTTTCTTGCGGAAAGTGAGGGATTCGAACCCCCGGTAGCTGTGACACTACGGCGGTTTTCGAAACCGCTGCCTTAAGCCACTCGGCCAACTTTCCGTGTCTCAGTTTTTGAGGCCGCAAAAATACAAAAAAATCACCACAAATATCCGACGCCTGCCAAAATGGAGAAAACAAAGGAGGAGATTACCAACATGGGCAAATACTTGTCCAACGCACTGCCGTGATGCCTCCACACGCCCGCCACATGCATGATGAACAACGGTAAAGTGAGCAGATAGAGCAGATTCCACGGAGAAGAGTAGGTGAGCAGCGTGAAGACTCCCATGCACACCCACCCGCCTACGATGAGCACGGTTTGGTATATCTTGGCGTTGCGCTCCCCGATTTTCAACGGGATGGTGACGCGGGTCTCCGCATCCGACTCCATGTCGCGGATGTTATTGGTGTTGAGCACGCCAACGCTGAAAAAGCCGATGCACACGGCCGGCAGCAAGATAGTCCAGGTGTCAAAGGTGCCGGCAGCCACGAAATAGCCGCCCATCACGGATACCAGCCCGAAGAAGATGAAGACGAACACGTCGCCCAGTCCTCGGTAACCGTAGGGTCGCTTGCCCAGCGTGTAGTGCTTGGCCGCCCACACGGCGCACGCGCCGAGCACGGCAAGCGCTAACCCCTTGGCGCAAAACAGCGTGCCGAAAGCCGCGATGATCATGACAAGGCCCAAAATAAAGCACAGCTCTTCAAAAACGACAATGAGCGTCTTGAACTGCTTTATACTGATGTTGCCCTCTGCTAAACTGTAGAGCGGCCCCTCGCGCTGCCCGCCGTCGGTGCCGCTCAGATAGTCGCCAAGCTCGTTGGAGAGGTTAGACAATATCTGCAAACAGACGGTGGTGAGCAGAATCAAGATGATGACCAATGGCTCCACGTTATGGTTGGCGCAGGCCAAGAATATGCCCAGCACAACGCCCGCCAAGGACAGGGGCAGGGTGCGCAGGCGCATGGAATGTATGACGGCTTTCAGTGACATGCCACAAAGAAATATTTGTTGATGACGAAAGACCTAAGACTTAAGACGGAGAAAGTTGCGATTGTACTTGCCAACACCGTCTTAAGTCACAGGTCTCCAGTCTCTATAACGTCGGTCCGAACGGAATCAGGGCGCGGCCCTGTTCGGTGTCGCTGAAATTCTCGAAATTCTTGATGAACGAGGCGGCCAGTTGTTTGGCGTTCTCGGCATAGGCAGCCTTGTCGGCCCAGCTGTTCTCGGGGTTCAGGATGCTGTCGTCCACGCCCTCCACATGTTTAGGGATGTAGAGGTTGAAGGGCTTCACAATCTCCGTTTCGCAGTTCAGCAGGTCGCCGTTGAGGATGGCGGTGATGATAGCGCGCGTGGCTTTGAGGCTGATGCGCTCGCCCACGCCGTAGCCGCCGCCTGTCCAGCCGGTGTTCACCAGATAGGCCGTGGCATTGTGCTGGTCGAGTTTCTTGGCCAGTTCCTCAGCGTATTTGGTGGGGTGTAGCAGCAGGAACGCTGCGCCGAAACAGGAAGAGAAGGTGGGCTGAGGAGTCACGATGCCGCGCTCGGTGCCCGCCAGCTTGGCGGTGTAGCCGCTCAGATAGTAGTACATCGTCTGCTCGCGGTTGAGGACGGCCACCGGAGGCAGCACGCCGAAGGCGTCAGCCGACAGGAAGATGATCTTGCTGGGGTGCGTGCCGCGTGACACGGGCTTCACGATGTTGTTGATGTGATAGATGGGGTAGGAGACGCGCGTGTTCTCGGTCTTGGCAGCGGAGTCGAAGTCGATGTTGCCCTCGGCGTCCACCACAAGGTTCTCCAAAAGAGCGTCGCGCTTGATGGCATGGAAGATGTCGGGTTCTTTGGCCTCGCTCAAGTTGATGCACTTGGCATAGCAGCCGCCCTCGAAGTTGAATACGCCGTTGTCGTCCCAGCCGTGCTCGTCGTCACCGATTAGGGCGCGGTTCGGGTCGGTGGAAAGGGTGGTTTTGCCAGTGCCGGAGAGACCGAAGAAGATGGCGGTGTCGCCGTCCTTGCCCTGGTTGGCGGAGCAGTGCATAGCGGCCATGCCTTGCAGCGGCAGGAAGTAGTTCATCACAGAGAAGATACCCTTCTTCATCTCGCCACCGTACCAGGTGCCGCCGATGAGGGCCATGCGCTCGGTGAGGTTGAAAGCCACGTACACTTCGCTGTGCAAGCCCATCTCCTTCCAGTCGGGATTGGTGGTCTTGCCGGCGTTCAGCACCACGAAGTCGGGTTCAAAGGTCTTGAGCTCCTCGTCGGTGGGGCGGATGAACATGTTCTTCACGAAATGGGCCTGCCAAGCCACTTCAGATACAAAGCGCACTTTCATGCGGGAGTTCTCATTCGCGCCGCAGAAGCCGTCCATCACATACACCTTCTTGCCGGTGAGCTGTTTCTGGGTGATGGCCTTCAGATGCTCCCAAGTCTTGTGGTCGATGGGTTTGTTATCGGAACCCTTCTTGTTGGGGTCGGCCCACCACACATTGTCCTTGGTGTTCTCGTCCATGACGATGTATTTGTCTTTGGGCGAGCGTCCGGTGAATATGCCGGTATCCACGGAGAGGGCACCCGATTTGGTCAGATAGGCCTTCTCATAGCCCGTGAGGGCGGGATTGGTTTCGTGTTGGTACAGTTCGTCGTACGACAGGTTGTGATAGATTTCCACGGGGTCAAGCACGCCGAGGTCTTTCAGTTGGTCTTTGAGGTCTTTCATGATGTTTGGTGTATTATTTAAAAAAAATGATTATTAGAATCGGTTGTTGGAATATTACAAAATAGTTTGCAAAAGTAATAATTTCTATATGAAATGTCAAATATAAAAAATGATTTATAAAAAATAATGCAGATATATTAAAAGTGTTTTCATCGGCGTTTAGCATGTCCGAATAATAACTATTTTTGCACCGATATTGAAAAATGATGAAAAAGAGCCTCAAAATAAAGGATAAGATCCGCCTATTCAAGATATGGCGGGAACAACCATGCCATTTGGCCCCAATGTCGGAAGAAGAGCATGATTGCATGGCCTGTGGCACGCATTATGAGGGAAACTACTGTCCGAGATGCGGACAGTCGGCCAAAATCGGAAGATATTCTTTCAAGGTCGCCATGCGGAATTTTGTGGACGTCTGGGGACTGGGCAATCGCGGTATGTTTCGCACCATCCGCGACCTCATTCTGCGCCCCGGCTACATGATTCGCGACTACCTCAAGGGAATACAGATGGGCTACTTCCCGCCCTTTAAGATGTTCTTCCTGCTCTTCGCCCTCTCTGTATTTGTGACACACGGACTGAATATCAAGGGGCAGGCTCTCTATGACGATGATGAAACGGAATATGTTATTCAAGACGTAAAAGGGGAGAAAGAGACTGTGGATACAGGCGCCGCTGAGTTGAATGAATCGGATGTTGACAAAGAATCGCTTTCAGAACGTACGAAAGAGATTTTGAATGTTTTTTTCGAGAAAATGGAACGCTTCGAAAAACGGTTTCCTAGTGTTTTCATGCTGATGCTGCTGATGCTGGTGTCAGATGTCCTTTACTTTTTCTTCCGGCATTGTCCGAATATCCCCGACCTGCGATATTCTGAATTCTTTGTCTCGCTGGTGTATATTTCCAATATGTACACCATCTATTCCATCGTGTTCGACTTTTTTGCTTTGACAAGACTCTCCTCACTTTCCATACTCCTTACTCTGGTTCCGCTGAAGCAGTTGACCGGATACAGCTGGTGGCGCACAATACTGAAGACATTTACGGCTGCCTTTATCATGCTTGTGTCGTTAATCGTACTCGTTGTATTGATTGTATTCTGTATTGCCATGGGAGTGAAAAGGTTTGGATAAACCAGTTGCACTCAATAATCCAAAAGTATAAAATAGATATTTTTTTATGATAAATTGCTATGAACGAAACACTTAATACGATTCTCAACCACGTGAGCGTGCGTGAGTACCTTGACCGCAAAGTGGATGATGAAACTCTGAACCTGATTTTGAAAGCCGCCTGTAGCGGTTCCACGATGGGCAATATGCAACTTTTCAGCATTATTGTCACGCGCGATGAGGCGATGAAACAGAAGCTGGCCCCGTTGCACTTCAACCAGCCCATGGCCACGCAAGCGCCGCTGATTCTCACTTTCTGTGCCGATTTCCGCCGCTTCAACCGCTACTGCGAGTTTCGCGATGCTGAAACAGAGGCGTACAGCAATCTCCAATCCTATCACTGGGCTGTGATAGATGCCCTGATTGCCGCGCAAAACGCTTGCGTAGCCGCCGAATCACTGGGTCTTGGCTTCTGCTGGCTCGGCACCATCACCTATAATGTGGACAAGTTCATTGAGGTTCTCAATCTGCCCAAGCATGTCATCCCCGTGGCCTGCATCCCGATGGGCTATCCAGTTGCAAAGCCTGCACTGACACAGAAGCTGCCGGTGGAGGCTATGGTGCATTATGAAACCTATCGAGACTACGACAAAGAGAAGATAGATCATCTCTACGCAGAGAAAGAATCTTCTGAAGAAACTCAGCAGCTGCTTCGTGAGAACAATCTGCCTAACTTGGCACAGATTTTCACCCAGAAACGCTATGTCAAAGCCGATAATGAAGATTTTGCCAAAGTGCTTTTGGACGCTTTGAAAAAACAAGGATTCATGCAGTAATTCTCAATTCCTCATTCCCCATTCCCATGTCCTCACGAATATCCTTCCTCATAGCTCTTATCTCGGTTTTGCTTTTGGGTTGCAAGACGGACAAGATGCCGGCCACGCGCGTGCAGAGCTTGGATTCCAAGTCGGGGTGCATTACGCACAATTGGCAGTTCCAGTATCAAGGGCAATGGTATCCCGCCACGGTGCCGGGCAATATCCATACCGACCTGCTGGCCAATAAGTTGATTCCGGACCCTTTCTTTGGCACCAATGAGGATTCCGTGCAGTGGGTCGCCGACAGCGTGTGGACCTATCGGCTTATTTTCGATGCGGATTGTGCAGGTGTGGGACAGTCGTACGAGAACCACTGGCTTGTCTTCGACGGTCTAGACACTTACGCCGAGGTGTGGCTCAACGGACAGAAATTACGCTCCATGGATAAAGGTGACACAACTCTTCTGGACAATATGTTCCGCAGATGGCGTTTTGATGTGAATGATGTCTTGAAAGAGAAAGATAATAAGTTGATTGTTAAGTTTTTACCAATAAATCAATTCGAACAGCTTGAGGCAGAAAAGTTGACTTATAAGCTTCCCGACAACCGCGTATTTTCCCGCAAAGCGCAGTATATGTCGGGGTGGGACTGGGGTCCGAAGCTCATTACCTGCGGCATCTGGAAAAATGTGCGTCTGGAGAGTTTCAACGATTTGAAATTGGAAGATGTGTATGTTGCTGATACAAAGCCGACAATTGACACCACAGGTTCTTGGGAAACCGATGTGCAGGTGCTCGTAAAATCGCTCAAGGAGAAGAAAAAGTGCACGGTTCGGGTAGAAGTGTTTGATGAAAATGGACTCTGTGCCAAGGTGGAAAAGCGCATTAAGTTGGACTATGATGAGAATCTCGTCAAGATACCTGTTTTCATTACCCATCCCAAGCTCTGGTGGCCTAATGGCATGGGCGGGCAGCATTTGTACACCTATTCTGTGACCATAATGGACAGGAAACAGGCCGATCAGAGGACCGTTTGTCACGGGTTGAGAACGGTGGAGTTGGTGCGCGAGCAGGACAACATTGGCGAGTCGTTTGCCTTCAAGGTCAACGGCAAGCCCTTCTTCGCGCGCGGCGCCGACTGGATTCCGGCCGCTTCCTATCCCGGCACGCTGAACACGCCGGAGGGTAGCGATGTTTATTACCGTTTGCTCCATGATGCTGTGGATGTCAACATGAACATGATCCGGGTTTGGGGTGGCGGCATTTACGAAAATGACGCCTTTTACAATTATTGCGATGAATTAGGCTTGTTGGTGTGGCAGGATTTCATGTTCGCCTGCAATCCCTATCCCGGCAACAAGGATTTCCTGCAAAATGTGAGTTTTGAGGCGGATGAGCAGCTCAAGCGCCTGCGCAACCACCCATGCATAGCCCTTTATTGTGGCAACAACGAGGTGCATAACGGTCTGGAGGACTGGGGCTGGCAAACCGCTCTCGGATGGAGCGATGCGCAGTACAAGCAGCTGTTTGAGGATTTCAATCAGTTGTTTGAGAAGATGTTAGCGGAGCGTGTGCACGAATGCCACCCGGGCGTTCCGTACATTTCCTCGTCTCCCACGTTCGGCTGGGGGCATCCGGAATGCTGCACGCACGGATGTTCCCATTATTGGGGCGTTTGGTGGGGCGAGCAGCCTTTTTCAATCTGGTGGGAGAAAACCGGCCGTTTTATGTCGGAATACGGCTTCCAATCCTATCCGGAACTGGCTACGATAGAGACATTTACCAATCCCGAAGACCGGAAACTCGGTTCTCCGGCGCTCAACAACCACCAGAAACATGGTAGGGGAGTGGAGATTATCCAAAAGGCGATGAAAGAGGAATTCGGCTATATGCGTACTGATGATCTGGACGAGTTTGCCTACGTGAGCCAGCTGGTGCAGGCATTGGGCATCCGCCAAGCCATCGACGCGCACCGGAGCCAGCACGACCGCTGTGTCGGCACCCTGTACTGGCAGCTCAACGATTGCTGGCCTGTGGCCTCGTGGAGCAGCATCGACTACACGGGCCGCTGGAAAGCCCTGCATTACCGCTTGCGCGAAGCCTTTGCCAATGTGGCAGTTACGGTGCATGTCAACGACAATCAATCTATTGATTTTTATTTGGTTAACGATTCTTTGTCGTCTGTTAAGGGAATGTTGAAGATTACCGCCATGGCGTTGGACGGATCTAAGTCTCAAGTGCTGACCAGAAAGCAGGTAAGCGTGGTTCCGGACAATAGCAAGTTGGTGGCCACGTGCAATTCCGCTGAACTGAAGGGCCTGCGTGCCGATCAGGTTTGCTTGGTAGCGCAATTTGAGCATGATGGCAAAGTGCTGGCCGAAAAGGTCTGCTTCTTCGTGAAACCCGGGCAATTGAAACTCCAACGGAATGAAATCCGCCAGGATCTGAAGTGTTTTGGCGACCATTTCGAACTCACATTGACCTGTCCCACATTTTGTTATGGCGTGCAGGTGATGGAACCCACGGGGAAAGAAGTCCGCTGGTCGGACAACTATTTCAATCTGCTTCCCAATGTCCCGAAAACCATCTATGGCTACTACGATCAAATGGATGGCGAGCCTGTCGTTTCGGTGCGTAGTTGGAAGTAGGGAGATAGGCTTGGAAATCTGTTACAGAAGTATAATGCTGGCCAACAGCCACTGACTGGGGATGAAGTCGAAGTAATAGACGGCATCGCCCCAGCGGTCTTTGATACGGAGGGTTTGGCCGTCGAAGTAGTAGAGTGGCGTGCCCCAGCGGTCTTTCTGTCGGATGGTGTTGCCGTCGAAGTAGAGCAGGGGTGCGCCCCAGCGGTCCTTTTGCCGCACGGTCTGCCCGTCCATGTAGAGCAGTGGTTGTCCCCAGCGGTCCTTTTGGCGGACCACTCGGGAGCTTTCGTCGTACCAGAGGAGTTGTTCGCCCCAGCGGTCTTGCGTGCGCACGGTGTTCTCCTGCAAGAAGAGGAGTCGCGCGCCCCACCGGTCTTTTTGATAGACGGTCTGCGCGTGGCCCGCAGTGGCGAAGGCCAGAATGAGGAGGCTAAGGACAAGGACTTTTCGCATGTGAGATGCTTTTTGATGGGGCAAAGATACAGAATTCTTTTTTTGAAGTAATGAAAGGAGTATTATTCTATCGGGTCCGGGCAGACATTGCGCCGTTGGCACTGGGCGCACTCGCTGCCGCGCCACACTTTGTCGAACTCTTCAATAGCGGCCTTTACGATATCGGGCTCATCGGTGGGCATGGTATTATGAATACCTCATTCTTCGATGTACTTACCCTTTCAAGTGTTTCGTGTTATCACTAATTCTTACAAATTCTTGTTTTTCTTCGTATCTAGTTCCTTTTCGATTTCGATTTTCAGGTCTAGAAAACGATCCACATCTTCATTATAAGCATCATCTTTTTCATCGAGATAGGGCATTACTCGTTCGAAAATGGCATTTGCTTTTTCAGGCATGCCATTGTCCAAATAGCACTGGCATAACATGCCGGCCATATAGATGTTCGGATAGCCGATATTGGAATACTTGGCCAATGTCATGGCATCCTCTCCCAAAATCAAAGCATCATCATAAAATCCATTCTGAGCTGCCTCCACCGCTTTTTCAAAAAAAGCCGTTTGCAGGGAGGCAAATAAATCGCCGTGGTTTTTGATAAGAAATTGTCGGAATTCTTTATAATACATAGCGGGGTTACTTTATGATTTTTAACTCACATTGAGAATGCAAAAATAAAAAATAAATGAAGTCTTGCTATATAAAGATTGCAAATTGGGAAGCATGAAAGAAATAGTTTTTGAATATTATTGGCTATTTATTTAAATCGTATCTTTGCCAAAAAAAATAATATGAAAAGCTCAAGACAAATGTATTACAATAGAGTTCTTGACCCGGCCATAGAGGTTTTGGTAAAAAAAGATTACGCATGGCTTATTCAAAAAGTAATTGATATGCCAGAATTAGACTTTCAGACAATCTCTACAAAAATCTCTATCTATAGAGGTACAAGCAGTATAGTATCTCTTAACAAAAAGGGGAAAATAAGTGCGGATAAGGCATATATGGAGTTGTATCCTGATTTTTATGCTAACCCTACACCAAAAACTTTTGCTGAATTATTAAGAAGAGTAAATAATGATAGGCGTTTTGACCGTTATTATCAAAGTGAGAATAAGAAAAAGGAGGGCTTCTATCAAAATCTTATTTCTCGAAGATATACCTTGCATTGCAGGCCAGAAGATGATATAATAATAGTGGACAAAGAATTTGTAATCGGGTACGAAAATCAAGACACAAAAGATAGAATATTAGATAGTATCAAAAAAAAATATGATAGAATTATCAATCAAATAAAAGTATTGTATCCTTTTGAAAGATGGCCCAAAGATATCAAACAGTCTGGCGAAGAGTGTGATTTTCTTGCTTTAACCAAGGATGGTGATATTTTACTGCTGGAACTTAAGCAAAGTGTTGACACCCAGAAAATATACCTTAGCCCACTTCAGGTTGGAAAATATGCTGATATGACAAAAGTTTTACTTGATGAATGCTCTGCCGGTTTCTTTGATGTGTTGAAAAAAATGGTTGAACAGAAGAGACGTATTGGTATATTGAAACCCCAATGGGAATTGCCTAAAAAGTTTAGTGGGAAAGTTAGAACTGCCGTGGTTGTTGGAGGAGATTCTTCTTCTGCTGCAAAAAGAAAATATAAACAGATAAGTGAAATCGTTGGGAAAGACACTCCATATTATTCGTGTGACAACGATGGTACACTAATTAAGGTTGCCTTATGACCATCACCATCCATCGTGGAATCGACCAAATCGGCGGATGCATTACGGAAATCGCATCCGACTCTGGCAGCAAAATCCTCATTGACTTGGGACATAATTTGCCAGAAGGAGATGCTATTGCATACGATAAATACGACAATTGCGAAGAACTGGACAAGTTGCTGGATGGTGTGAGTGCTATTTTCTATACTCATCCCCATGGCGACCATATTGGATTTGAGGCTCAGGTGGCTCAGCGAGGCATACCGCAGTATATCGGAGAAACCAGCAAAGAATTGATGTTGCTGCTTAAAGGTCATATAGCTTATACAGGCAAACCTCAACCAAAGGCAGAAAAAGAGGCTTTCGAGAAATTCCGCACTTTCCGTGACACCGAGACTGTCAAGGTTGATAGTACGATAATGGTTACGCCATACTTTGTCAGCCACTCGGCCCCAGATGCCTATATGTTTTTGATTGAATGTGACAACAGAGTTGTTTTACACACAGGGGACTTCCGCGACCACGGCTATCGTGGCGGGGAACTGATGCATACAATTACACAATGCGTAACTCGAAAGGAACCGGATGTGCTTATCATCGAGGGCACGATGCTTAATCGCGAAGATAAACGCTTGATGTCTGAAGAGAAACTGAAATGTAATGCGGTTGAAATAATTGGCGATAATAAGAATGTCTTTGTGATGTGCTCTTCGATGGATGCCGACCGGATAGCTTCGTTTTATCAAGCAGCGATGGATAAGGGGATGATGTTTGTGGTGGACGGTTACCAATGGCATATTCTGAAAAAGATAGAAAGCACCCTAGGGGAAAAGGATGACCGATATCGCTTCCCCAAATACAGATACTACGCAAAACATAAAGATGAAATCCGTGCAGCATCAAAGGCAAACGGCTTTGTGATGTTGGTACGAAACAATTATCGAATTCGTAAATTCATCGACACCATTTACCCTGAACTTGACTCAAAAAAGACCTGTTTTATATATTCCCAATTCACAGGATATATCTTTAAGGAACACTCGGCATTTCAACAGCGGACATTCGACTTCGTACACTCTCATGATTGGGAAGTAAAGTATCTCCATACTTCTGGACATGCTTCGAAAGAGACGCTTACGGAGGTCTGTACTAAGGTTGATCCTAAACTGGCCATTATTCCCATTCACCGCGAGGCCAAAAGTGAATTCCGCAGTCTCGACTTGCCACAGGAGTTGAAGGAAAAAGTGGTGACCGATACCACTGTTGTTGAGGATGTGAAAATCATCATTAAACCTTGAATTCCTTGAGAACAAGATTATCACCCTGCGGGATCAACAAGTGATTCTGGATTCCGATGTTGCAGAATTGTATGGAGTAGAAACCAAGCGCATCAACGAGGCTGTCAGTAACAATCCCGAAAAATTCCCAGAAGGGTATGTCTGGGAATTGTTAGAAGAGGAGGTGTCGGCTTTAAGGTCGAAAATTTCGACCTTAAAGAAAGCGGGTCGGGGACAACACTTCAAATATCCACCTAAAGCATTCACAGAAAAGGGACTCTACATGCTGGCCACTATTTTGAAAAGCCCGAGAGCGGTGGAAACCACCCTCGCCATTGTGGAGGCATACGCGAAATTGAAGGAACTGTCTCGGGTGATGACGGAAATTCCGCAGCAGGAGGAGAACTCGTTGGAACAGAAAACTTTGCTTCAGCGTGGTGGCCAGTTGGTGGAGGATCTGCTAACAGATGTGTTGCCGGTCCAGAGTAGCGAGACTTTCCTCGAATTGAACTTGGCGATGTTCAAGTTCAAGCATTCGGTGAAACGGGAGAATGATGAGGAGATGCGGAAACTGAGAGAGAAAGTTGCAGAATTGGAACAGAGGTTCCGACAGCAGGAATAGAATTAAAGTAGCCTTAGCGCAATCCTTGCGCAGGCCTCGGCATCCGCAAGGGCGTGGTGATGGTTCTCCATCGGACAACCGCACGCCGCGGCCACGGTGTGCAACTGGTGATTGGGCAAGCGCCTCCCGAAATGCCGCCGCGAAGCACGGCAAGTGCATCGGAACTCGTAATCGGGATAGTCCATCTGATACACGCGGAACACAGCCCGCAGACAGCCTTCATCAAACGGACTGTTGTGCGCCACCAAAGGCAAGCCCTCAATCAGCGGCTCGATCTGACGCCAAACATCAGGAAATACCGGTGCGTTGTCCGTGTCCTCGTGCGATAGGCCGTGCACTTCCTGGCAGAACCAGGCGTAGTAGTCGGGCTCGGGCTTGATAAGACTGTAA
>JBGURP010000010.1:0-1900 GCA_045132055.1 Bacteroidales bacterium | reverse complement strand
TTGATTACAGCGTCACAAATTTTGCCCTCTCAAAATTTCCGAAAAATGCCTGTCACAGCTCGCAAGGTTGTCCATACCCTACCCCCTCCCGGAAAAGCCCACACAGGCCCACAACGCGCCTCGCAGGGCCGGAGGCCGCCACCTCCGGTCTAATCAAGCGTGAGCTGCAAACTTAGTGTATAATTTGTATTGGCAAAAGGCGAAAAAAGAGGAAGCACCGAAGCACTTCCTCTTGCCAACCTGTGGTATAGTGTTAGTTGACGAGACCAAACACGAAACGGGGTGGCAAGGATGACTATAACAGTAAATCTGGACTTTGGCAAGAGGGAAATTGAGAATTTTCAGGAATTAGTGAGAACAATCCACGGGACGGTGCTGCAACTTGGACGGGAGATTGCGGTAAAAGCACTGGAAAGCATGGATGAGCAGCTTCTGGGCAGCCGCGACGCCAGCCGGTACCGGAGCAAAGGTTTTCAACAAACCTGCATCAAAACGATTCTGGGGCCTGTGGAGTTCAAGCGGCGGGTGTATGTGGACAACGCCGCCGTGGAAGGGCAGCATTGCGTCCACCTGCTGGACGAGGCGCTGGAACTGCATCAGGTCGGATTGGTAACAGAAGACGTCTGCAAAATGGCGGCGACGGCAGCCTGTGAGACAACCTACCGTGCAGCGGCAAAAACAATAACAGAGACAACCGGCCTTAGCATAAGTCCTCAAGGGGTATGGAATATCGTCCAGAAGTTGGGCGAGCAGCAAAAGGCGCGTGTAGAGCGCCATGCGGAGCTCGCGCAGCGCGGGCAGGGCGCCGGCGTCCTGGAAACAAAGCTGTTGTATGAAGAAAACGACGGGATATGGCTGAAGTTGCAAGGGAAAGACAGAAATCAGTACGGAAAAGCCAGGGAGATGAAGGTCGGTATCGCCTACCCCGGCGTGCGCTGGATGCCGTGCGGAAAAACGAAGCGCCGGATACTGGACAACAAGGTCGCCTACGCGACCTTTGACCCGGTCGGTGCATTTCGAAAGTTCAAAGAAGGCTTGGTTGCCAGCCGTTTTGCCGTGAAAGGAATCGACTTGCGGATCGTCAACGGTGACGGTGCGCAGTGGATTCAAAAGAAGAACGGCGTCAAGACGATCCCGGTACTGGATAAGTACCACCGAAACAAGAAGATCACGGAATGTGTTGCAGATAAAGACCTCGCTGACAATCTGCGGAAGCTGCTCTATGCAGGCGATACCGACATGCTGCTAACCGTCATTGAGGCGCAAATCAATTCTCTGCTGCCGGGGGAAAACCAGAAGGAAATAGAGAAGCTGACAGACCTGTACAGTTACTTTTCTGAAAACAAAGAAGCCTTGTTAGATCCGTACAAGCGCGGCATTGAGATCCCGGATACCTATGCGCCGGGCAAGATCCACCACGCGAGACTTGGCAGCATGGAGAGTAACGTGTTCACCTTAATCGGAAACCGGATGAAAGGCGGACGGTGCTGTTGGAGCATCCGGGGCGGCAACAATCTGGCGCTTCTGCTGACTGCCTACCACACCAGCGGTCTGGAAAACCTGTTTGCCGAGTTGCCAGCCCCGCCGAAGCCGAAAGAGGAGTGGAAGGATACGCTGCCTCTGTTCGGAGCCAGCAAAGTGCCCGAGCGAGAGGGACACGGCTACGACTACTGCCACACCTTCTCCTTGTCCAAGAATGTAGGCACCTATTTGAGTGAGCTGTGTCGTAACATGCTTCGCGGTTCCGACAACAATTTCTAAATGACACGACAGCGCAGCAGGCGCGAAGCCCCGCGCTGAGCTTTGCTGTACCTGTCTCCATTTCCTCGCCTTGGCAACTCCATCTGTACCGCTTGCCTTTTGCTGAAAGAAATCCTGCCAATAAACGCTTGACACATAC
>JBGURP010000009.1:0-1899 GCA_045132055.1 Bacteroidales bacterium | reverse complement strand
GACAAACTTACATAAAAATCTTGGATTTTTACGCCAGTAGGGATAAAAATCAAGACCGTAACAACGTATCTTTGTAGGCAAGTGGTCGTTTTATTCCTCACGGATACGCCACAATGTGTTCATGTTTAACGAGGTCTATGCCTCAAAATTTTTGTGCCCTATGAGACGTGTTAGCGGTCTTGACGTCCACAAAGATAGTGTATTTCTTTGTATTGTGGACGAAGACGGAGTAGTTTTTCAATCAAAGTTCGGTGTTCTGACACCTGAGTTGGAACAGATGGCTGGAGTGATGGTGGATTATGGCGTGGAAGAAGCCGCCATGGAAAGCACCAGCATCTACTGGATGCCGGTATGGCGGGTTCTTGAGCCATACGTTGCACTTCGGCTAGTGAACCCTTTTTTCATCAAGCAGTTGCCCGGAAAGAAAAGCGATGTGAAGGATGCAGAGTGGATAGCAACTTGCCTTCATAAAGAACTCATCAAAGGGAGCTATGTTCCCGATGAACTTATCCAGCAGCTACGTCAGTATGACAGACGCATCTTTGACTTGTCGAAGGATATCGTGTATAAGCTGACCAAGTTGGATGCGGCCCTCCAACGGTGCAATATCCGCATCAGCAACTATGTATCCACCACCAGGGGGAAGGCCTATCAAGAGATTGTCCGTCTCATCAGTGAAGGCAAGACCGATTCCGAAGAACTCGTCAAGCATATACATGGCCGTACAGTCAACCGTCTTGGTAAAGATGTCCTTGTAAGTGCCCTTTCCGGCGTCATCACCGCAGCCGATATAGATACCATAAGACAACTTCGCAAAGAAGTTGAGCTTGCACAGCGGCACAAGGATGAATGTCAGGCCAAGATGGATGAGATTTGCAAACAGTACTTCCCGAAGCAGTACGCCAACCTTCAGACCATTCCGGGCGTACAAGCCCGTTCCGCCACGGCCATTATTGCCGAAGTGGGAACCAATATGGACGCCTTTCAGACCGCAGCTCATCTTGTCTCTTGGGCAGGACTCAAGCCCCGCAATGAGGAGAGTGCCGGAAAAATCAAGTCGAGGAGAGTAACTCACGGCAACAAGTATTTGCGGAAAACGCTTATTGAATGCTCCTGGGCGGCCAGCAAAACCCATAACTGCTTCTACAATCGCTTCAGCTATATTCAGTGCACCGTGCGGCACAAGAACAAAATGAAGGTTCAGGTCGCCATCGCTCGTAAGATGCTGACGGCCGTCTGGTATATCCTTCACGACAACGTCCCGTACAGGGACTTCACGCCCGATATTGTCCCTTCCGAGTAATCGGTCGGTCCAATATATACCGCATACTGTAAGGTCACTATATTTGTGGTGGTTCGACCCCGGCGACAAACTGACTCACCCTTTATGCGGCTTAGGACGCCAGTGTGTGGCCATAGAGCCCGAAGAGGAAATTGTTTTATTATCTCCCTTTTACACTCGCGATACGCATCGCGAGGTGGCTCCCTGATGGGTTTGGGACAGCTGTATATCTCGCTGGAAACGTCTGTGCTGTGCGAAGATTGGATTTATAGAGGAAATATAACAAAAAAGTCGCAAATCCGGCGCTTTTTTGCCAATTACGTGCCGGCGCAAGGATTTTTCCGAGATTTGTTGTAATTTTGCAAGTTATTGTAAAAAGTACGAAAAATGACTGCAAAAGAAATTCGGCAGAAATATCTGGAATTCTTCGCCTCCAAGGGCCATACCGTCGTCCCTTCCGCTCCGATGGTGATCAAGAACGACCCGACCCTGATGTTCACGAATGCGGGAATGAACCAGTTCAAGGATATTTTCCTCGGCAACGCCGCGCCCAAGTTCCCCCGGGCGGCGGACAGCCAGAAGTGCCTCCGCGTGAGCGGCAAGCACAACGACCTCGA
>JBGURP010000008.1:0-2775 GCA_045132055.1 Bacteroidales bacterium | reverse complement strand
AGGGACTAGAAACTAGAAACTTAAAGGGCGCGGGCCCCGTCAATAAAGCCAAGGCGGCTGGACACCACAATGTCCAGCCGCCTTGCTATATTATTACCCAGTAATCGTCGTATAAACTGAACCGATCAGAGGGCCAGACGAAGGCCATTGGCTGGGGCTTCAAACGTAGGGCTATAGTAGCGCCGGGACGATACACGGCACATCCTCGGCAATGAAAAGTTATAGCAGCCGCCACGGGTAACGCGATCTGTGCCGGTTTCAGGACCAACAGGATCAATCTGCGCATCACTGCTATAGGAGCCATACCAATCGCTGCACCACTCCATCACATTGCCCGACATATCATAAATGCCCAACTCATTAGGCTTTTTGGTGGCGACCGGCTTTGTTCCCAGGGGACTGTTGCCATCGTCATACCAAGCGACTTCGTCGATGTTGTTGCTGCCAGCGTATTTGTAGCCCTTGCTCTGTTTGCCGCCACGCGCAGCATATTCCCATTCGGCCTCGGTGGGCATACGGAACGTCTTTCCGGTGAGTTGGTTTAGTTTGGTAATGAATTCCTGGCATTCACTCCAGGATAGTTGATCAGCAGGAAGGAGCATGTCGCCAGTAAAATGGCTCCAGTTGTAGCCCATCACGGCCGTCCACAACTCTTGAGTCACTTCGGTCTGGCCGATACTGTAGCTAGACAAGGTCACTTGGTGAGCCGGTTTTTCACTATTGTAAGCGTCGTCACCCTGCTCAGGGGTAGCGCCCATTGTGAAGGTGCCGCCATCGACCTTGACCATTTTGAACTCCACGCCACGCACGGTAAATGTCTCGATGCCCACTGGTGTGGACGCATCACTGCCAAGGATGATATTGATGATTGCGTTGACATCGGCAATGTTGATTTCACCGTCCCCATTGACGTCCGCCGAAGTGTAGCTGCCACCGTCGCCCAGAATCATGGTGATTATTACATTCACGTCAGCGATATTGATCTCTCCGTCGCCGTTGACATCACCTTTAAGCCCACCAGTTCGAGAGATGATAATCTTGTCGGGACTTTGATGGTTGCCACAATAGATGCTATAGCCATAGGATGATGGTTCTAAATAGGCGTCTTCGGGGTAGGTGATAGCGCAGTTATTGAAGGTGATGCCATCGCCGATTCTGGCAACCTCGCCCATAATGGTGGCCTGCACATTGTCGAATGTGAGCGCGACACCATTGCCTTCAGCATTATTGGCTATTCCTTTGACGGTATTCAACGTGATATCCTGGATGGTCAAATGTGCGACAACAAGGAAAATGTCAATCCACGAGCTGTATGTGGAAAGGGTGCCATTGCCCTTGATGATCACATTCTTGGAGTTATAGCTGTCAATTGCGATAACCACATGGCCAGTAGTGGCCAATCTGCAATTTCCTTGAACAACGATGGTTGCATCGCTGGTGACACGAATGGGCCTGATGCCATCCTGGGGATTGTTGCTGCTGTACTCAATAACTGCATTGTACAGAGTGAGGGTATGGCTGGCCTCATTCCAAGTGACAGAGCCGCTCTTGATGTAAGGGCTGTCAAATCGGCCGTTCTCATCGGGATAAACACCACACACCGTGACTTGTGCGTTGGCGCCCAAGGCCGCTACAAGTGCTAGACATAATAGGAATAACTTTTTCATATCGTTATGTATTAATCGGTTAATAGACAAAACAATACTCGCTACGACGGCTCGCTGTCGAGGCGAGCGGTGTTTTTGATTATGCAAAGATAACAAAATTATTATGCTATACACACTTTTCTCTTTTGGATTTCAGTGATTTTGATCAACTGGTGCCGCTTGGAAATCTCCATCCTTTTTCGCAGTTCAAGGTGTTTCGTCTTGATTAGCCATTGAGCGCCAATGTTCCTGTCACATGTGAAAAGGTGTTCGTTTTTTGTGGTTCGTCTCGTTATGAAAGTCCGAGTGCAAGCGCCAAAAGAAAAAAATCACCATTTGTTGGTAAATAATCATACATTTTTGTTTGCCATGTCCCCAAAAAGGAGTATTTTTGTGGGTACTAAACAAACTTAGAATTTATAACCTTTAAACTATTTCTTTTATGGCAAAAATTCATGGAGCCGTAGTAGTGAATACGGAACGATGCAAGGGATGCCGCCTGTGTGTTGTGGCATGCCCATGCAATGTGCTGAACCTCAAAGAAAAAGAGGTGAATGACCGCGGATATCATTTCGCGTATATGGAGCAACCCGAGGCTTGTATCGGTTGCCAGAGTTGTGCACTTGTTTGCCCCGATGCCTGCATCGAGGTTTACCGCGTGACCGAGAAATAATAGTGACTAACCATTTAAACTCCTATCGAACAATATGAACGATAAAGTAACATTGATGAAGGGTAACGAAGCCCTCGCCATGGCTATGATTCGCTACGGCGCCGACGGATATTTCGGCTACCCGATCACTCCGCAGAGTGAGGTGCTTGAGAAACTCGAGGAAGAAATGCCTTGGGAGACTACTGGTATGGTTGTGCTGCAGGCCGAGAGTGAGGTCGCTGCCATCAACATGGTTTATGGTGGCGCAATGACCGGCAAGGCCGTCTGCACCTCTACTTCCAGCCCTGGTTTCAGCCTCATGCAGGAGGGTGTGTCCTATCTCGCAGCCAGCGAGGTTCCCGCTCTGTTGATCAACGTGCAGCGCGGTGGCCCCGGTCTGGGTACTATCCATGCTTCGCAGGCCGACTACTTCCAGGCTTGCAAGGGTGGCGGTCACGGTGACTATCACATGATCGT
>JBGURP010000007.1:0-331540 GCA_045132055.1 Bacteroidales bacterium | reverse complement strand
CAGACTAACGTCTCGTCGCTCTCCACCTTGTAACGGTCGGGCTGCTTGCGGTAGGAGGCGCCCACCCAGCAGGTGTTCAGCCCGAGCATCTGCGCCAACAGCACTACCTTCTCGCCGTAATAGCCGAGGTTCACGTCGTCGCCCTTCTTGCAGACCATGGCGATGTAGTTTCGCACGCCGCGGAATTTGCTGTAATGGGCGATGATGCTGGAAAAGGCATTCGGTTCGTCGGTCACCAGCTGGATATGCAGGCCCCCGTCGCGGTTGCATTGGTCGATAAGTTCCTGCAACTGCTGGATTTTCTCCGCCTCGATGGGCTGTTCGGTGTATTGCCGCACACTGTGGCGGGCAACAATGGCATCTTGTAGGGTCATAATGCTTTTCGTATCTTTTTTGTTACTTTTTTTGCAGCTTTCTTCGATTTTGCGGCTGTTTTACCACCAAAATCGATAAGCATGCTGTTTCCATAACTTAGAGTGGCATGGGGGTAGATTTGTCTATGTGGCGATCCGACGTGAACAGTGTCATAACCGTGGGTTGTGAGGTATTGGAATAATTCCTCGTCAGTGTTTAGAAAATCATCCATCCAACCTGCCATCCATTGCTCTAATGTGATGTCATTGACGCTGTCTGCTAACAGCTCATCTGGAACACAAATGTTGTTGGGTTTGCTGCCGTAGAAATGTGTCGGTCTTGAGTAGTCTTCCGGACGTGCACCGTGACGCACAACAGTAACATCCTGCCAATCAATGGTATCAATGTCAATGTAACCCCAATCGCGCAAATTGGCCAATGCCGCGCTGGCGTTGGCGGCATGGTCACTGCCTGGATGGTGAATGAGCTCAAGGTCAAGGATGTAATCGCCTCTGAAAAGACCTGGTTCGGTGTACCAAAAAAGGTCACGTGACATTGTCTCAATACGCAATGCCACCGATGTCACATCATCGTGCAAAGTCACAGTATCACCGAATACCCGAATAGTATCCTTAGGAATGGCAGCCAGTTGCCTCTCCCTGAAAATGCGCTGTCCGCTGACCGTCAGGGTGTAGCCGTCGGTCTCAATGTGGTGGTGCGTCTTGCCGCTCTTGCGGAAGCAAGAGGAAAGAACCACCAACAGGATTGCGCATATCAACAGGACTCTCTTCATCTTATTCCGTACACATTCTTTCAATCAACTCCCCGTGTTGCGGGTAGAGTTTCAGCAACTCGTCCCTTTTGGCCAATTCGAAGTTCTCGAAACGGAAGGCCGGACCAACGGCGCAGCCAACAAGGCAGAAGCCGCGCTTGGAGGGGATGTCGGCGGCGAACCACTGCTCCGGCTGGATGAGCACCTGCATTTCGTCTTGTTCGGAAAGCTGATGGACGGTCAAGTTTCCGTCTGGATCGATTACATAGATGTTGAGGGGTTCGCCCGCGTGGAAGTACCAGATTTCCATCATGTTGTGCAGACGGTGGAACGCCGACATATCGTTGGCAGTCAGCATATAATAGATAGTAGAGATGGGCTTTTCGCCCGTCTCGTCGTTGCCGAACAGTTGTCGGTAATAGCCTCCTTCCGGATGGGGTACGAGGCCTAATTTTTGGATATATTCAGTTTCGTTCATACTTATTTTGAATTAAGGTTTTCATCACAACTTCTTTCCCACAATCCTTTGCATTACCACTGCGCAGGAGGCGTCGCCGGTGATAGACATAACCGTGCGGCCCATGTCGATGATGCGGTCGATGCCGGCAGCCACGGCCAGCACAAGGGTAATGCCGATTTGGGCGGTAAGGGAGATTTTTTTCATGTTGTCTTCTCTATGAGATGATGATTACTTCACACTCACCCGGATCCCTTCGCTGTGCGAGGTGAACTCCGGCGCGTACATGCACTGGATGGTGGTGAGTCCGTTGCTGTAGGTGCCCGTCATCGTGGCCACCAGCGTGTACTCGAACACGTAGGTGCCTTTGGGCAGATAGTCGATGAAGAAGTTGGTGGAGGCGTCCTTCGTGCATTCGTAGTACCATAAGCCGTCCTGATGGCGATAGCCCGACAAGACATTCGTGGGCTCAAAGCAAGCCGCACGCATGTCTTTCAGGTGCACATACTCCATGTCGCGGTCCGCGCGGATCTCCACGCGCACGCGCACTTTGTCGCCCGCTTTCAGCGGCGACTGCTCCGTGATGGCGGTGAGCACTTCGCCGCGCTCGCCAATCTCCACTTTGTACAACTGTTTTTGGATGCTGAAGTTGCCGTCCAAGCTGTGCTCCACCTTGTCGAGATTCTCCAAATACTGCCAGTAGAGGCCGCCCCACGCGGGACCGGAGGTCTGTTTCTCGATCTTTATCGTGCTCATGTCGGCCGTCACCTCATCTCCCTTCCAGCACTTCTTGGTGTATCCGGTCCCGGCCTCCGCTTGTTCGGTGCCGGAACCCTCGGTATAAGTCCAATTGCCCATGGTCAGCTGCACACTGTTGGTGCTTTCCAATTGCGTGTTGTTGAGCAGCAGGGCGTAGATGGCCTCGGTGGTCGATTTGGTGGTGGGCCAGCTTTGCGTCTGCTTCTGCTTGAGCAGCCACAATTGCATCTTTTCCACGGACTCCGTGTCGTGCGTGATGGTGTTGAAAGCCTCAATGAGCAACGCTTGCCGCTCAATCGGCGCCTCGTACCAGAAGTAGCCGTAGCCCGACTTCTTCCAGTACATGCCCATCTCCTCGCTGTATTGCGCCATGGATTTGATGTTGGCTATGATTTGTTTCGCCAGTTGCGTGTCGCCGTTGCGATGGCACACGATCGCAATCATGCCTTGCATGTAAATGGATTGGCTCTTCCAATTCTTTTTGATGTTGTTGTAGTTGTAATTATACGCTTCTTGGTGCGTAAGGCTGACTTTCTGGTCCAGGAAGAAGCTGCGGGCGTAGAGGTAGTGGATGTCGCCCCAGGAGCAAGAATGCTCTTTCTTCTGCCAACGCTGGTAGAAGTCGTACATCTCGCGGTCCATGTAATTGATGGCTTTTCGAATGGTGGCGGATTTCAGCTCCGACTTGACACCCAGCGCGTTGAGGTGGCCGCTGCCCGCTACGATATGTTCGGTGATGTAGGTGCTGCTCTGGCCGCCGGAGAACCACGACCAGCCTCCGTCACTGTTCTGCCGCTCTTCCAGTTTCTTGCAGGCACTCTTGCACTCTTTGGCCATACGCTGCAGGTCAAACAACAATGCGATGTTCTGCTTGCGCGCGGACTCTTTCTGTGCGTCCAGCACCCACGGCGTTTCCTCCAGCAGAACACTCTTAAGTTCTTGATTCTTCTCCAACTGCGAGCAGAAAGCATCCGGACTGGTGTTGAGCCATTCGTCGAACACCTGCTTCACGCGCGGGTGGCTGTTCACGATGTTGGTAGCCAGAGTGTTGGCGTAGTAGCGACTGAAAATCTGCTCGTTACACTCGTAAGGATACTCCATCAGGTAAGGCATCGCTTGGATGGCGTACCAGATGGGGTTGGGCGTGAATTCCAGTGTCAACGATTGGGTGGAAAGCGTGGTGCTGGAGTTGGCGGCGAAGCTGTTCTTCAGCCGCTCGAAGGTGAAGCTCTTGCTGCCCTTGCCAGAGATGTGCAGCGGCAGGCTCTCGGTCACCAGAATGCGATTGGTGAGCACGGGCAGGGTGCGCTCCTCGCCGTCGGCAAAGGCCGGGGTATCCAGATTGCGGGCCACGATACGGCAGGTGACGGCACCGAGGTCCTGCGGCACCAACACGCGGAAACGGACCTCCTGCGATGCACCGGGTTTTACCTCAAACGGCATCCCGTTGGCATCCAAAATCATATCCACTGGTTGGTTGTCAATCGCATTGAAAAATTGCAAGGTCATGTTGCCGCATTGCGTCACGCTGTCCATGTTGACCACCTTGGCCGACAGGATTAGCGTGTCGCCCTCGCGCAGGAAACGCGGCACATTGGGCACTACCATCAACTTCTTGCTGGTCTGCACATATTTCTCGAAATAGCCAGACATCAAATCTGTGTTGTGCGCGAAGCCCAACAGCTTCCAACGGGTCAGCGATTCCGGCATGGTGAAGGATATCAGTACATTGCCGTCTTTGTCGGTGCGCAGGTGAGGATAGAAGAAGGCTGTTTCGTTGAAGTTGGTGCGCACTTGGGCTTGTTCCGGCTCTTCTTGGCGAGATTCTGCTACGAGAATGCCCTCGTCCACCATTTCAGCGACACCTGCTTCTTCCATTACATCTGCGGTAAAGTCAAGGGCTGAATTTACGCTGATATTATCTTCTACTATATTCAAAACCACTTCTTCATTGGCCGGTACGGCTCCTGCGGTTTTATAGAGTCTTCCGCCTCCTCTGCCGTAGCTATAGTAGCCTCTGTTCAGAAATTGCAACTGTGGGTAAATGCGTTCCCGGATTCCACCTATATTGTTGTTGGACAAAGAGTTGTTGTAAGAGTTTGAAAATCCGTTTCCTTTCAGGTTGCTGGAAAAAGAAAAATCGTACTGACTGCGCCAGCGGCTGAAGATGGAACGGTTGAATGAGTTGGGCGAGGCAAAAGCATCCAATGAGGCATCATACATGGAACAAAGCAGCTCGGCAGCCACCTTGTCGCCGTTTTTGTCCTTCAGCCGTATCTGATATTGTTCAGCACTGCCCGGTTCCGTCTTGTCGCGGAAGGTGAGGAAGTCGAAATCAATCTTTTTATGAGAATAGGGCACGTGGATGCTCAAAACATCCTCGTACTGTCGGTTGTTTTGCGCCGTATATGCCCTGAATACTATTGTGCCGAGGTCGCGTTCCGTGAGCGAATAAGTGAAGGTGGCCTTGCCACGATCCAGATTCATCCATTTGGATTCTATCAGTTTGTCGTTGGAGAATATTTCGCAAAGCACGGAAGCGTCCTTCAGGTACGTTTCGATGGTCACATGGATGGTTTCGCCCACCTCATTGGCCTCCCCGTTTTGCTGATGAATCCACAGCGACTTGTAGGCAACGGATTTTTTGCTTTTTTCGTCATGGAGGGTGAAGAAACTCTCTTGGGTTATCTCATTGCCATCGCGGTCGCGGGTGATAAAGGTGACTTTGTAGGAGCCTTCGGCTAAAGATTCCATGTTGGGAATGGAGAAAAGACGCTTTCCGTCGGCCTCGAAATCGCCGTTGGCGATAGTCTTGACAACTTCCCAATCCTCGATATGCCGTTTGTTCTGGAAATCCAGGTAGGGCATAGCCTTCTTCATGGCCGTGGAGTCAGAGAGATAGTAGTTGTGGCTGGGGCACTCGTTGAGGTATTCTGCCGGAGTTTGCAAAGCCATAATCTCATAGTGCAAAATAGCCTTTTGCGGCTCGCCAGCCAGGTTGGTGGCCTTCACGGCAAAGGCGTTCTTGTCGCTGGTGAACAGATGCTCGGGCAGGGCGCTGTCAATCATCAGGCTGTTTTTGCTGACCAGCACGGAGGTGTTGGCGGAGTGCGTCTCGCCCGTGATGTCGGTTACATCAACGGTGATTTTGTAGCGGTACAGCGGGTTGTAGCGTTGCGACTCCAAATCGGGCAGCGCGGTGAACTGGATGAGAAACTTGCCGTCGGCGTCGGTCGTCACCTCGCCGGAGGCTATCTGCTGCGAGGGACTGCTGGGCGAATACCACCACCAGCGCCACCACGGGAAACTGGCCTCGCGCACGACATTGTACTTGACTGTGGCACCCTCCAACGCGTATCCGGCGTAGGCCTTCACGGTGCCGCTCACTTTCACCTCCTGGTCGATTTTGAATTGCTCTTTGGGCTGTTCCATCTTCACCTCAAAGGTGGGGCGTTTGTACTCTTCCACCTGAATGTCGGCTGAACCATGTTTGCATTGGATATGGAAGGTGCCGTTCAATTCCGATGTGGGCAATACAAAGCTGCCGGAGAAGGAACCATATTCGTTGGTGGTTACAATAACCTTCTCAAGGTCCTGCCAATTGGCATCTTTCAAAATGACGTTCTCAATCTCAGCGATGGCCACATCCTTGCTGACCGTGCGGTAGTGGCCGGATTCGGAGGCTTCTTTCACCACAATACCTTTGTAATAAACGGTCTGGCCCGGGCGGTAAATGGTGCGGTCGGTGAAAATGTAGGTGTGCACTTCATCCCGGCTCCCGGAATAGGGCTTCTCCATCCAAGCATTATCAATGAGAGTGAATTCCTCGCCACTCTTGCTTACTGCAACATGCAAGCGGCCGATTTCTTTGTCTGTAAATTTGTACTCGCAACGGCCGTTTTTATCGGTGGTGAGTTTATGATGGGAGAGTTGGTTCTTGTGTTGATAGTCGGAAAAGGTTTGTGCAGAGAAAGTTACTCCTTCAATGGGGCGTCCAGTGGAACGGTCGGTGGCGAAAAATTCGTACAACGTGCCGTTGGATCGGTAGTTGACTGCCAGATTGGAGATGCGTACTTTGGTATATGCGTATTCGCCTTTGTTATTGGTGACGATCGGCGCGTTGGAAGCCAGCAGTATGTATTGGCCTTGCTTTAAAGCGGGCATCAGGAAATGGCCGTTCTTTGTCCGGTAGTCTTTTTCATCGGGTGCGGCAAAACTGGTCTCATAGATGTCTTTTTTGGCAATCAGATCCTGATAGAAATGTTTGCTTCTCATCAACTGGGTATATTCAGCATCTGTGATGGGGATGATGCGGAAATAGATGTGCCGGCTGTTCTTGTAGTTGAAATTGATGAGGTTGGGCTTGCCAACCGGCATGATGTTGACCACGGAGAAACCGATGCTGGATTGTTGTATTTGATTGATCTCCACTTGAGAATTGCGTCCTTCAAGGGACTTGAGATCATCGTCTATGGCCTTTTGGAACCATTCGATTGCTGTGACATAGTCGCTGGCATATTCCGGATGCGTGTTCTTGTCGTAAGATCGGCCTCTGTCTTGATAATAGTTTCCCAGCCGATATGCCACCATCTCGTGGCCCGTCCGGTTGTGATACTGTTGCTCCAGCTTCGATAGCGCTTTCAAAAGCGTTTCCGATGTGTTTTCCATGGTGCTGATGGAAGTCAGATATTCGTATCGGCGCAACGTCACATCCAAAAGCGCGTGCGGGTTGATGTCGTGCAAGTGCAGCCGAGTGAGCTTTTGCATTATTATCAATGAAAGATACGAGAACGAATATTCGTCAGGAGAGGTGATGTTCATATTGGTGAACACTTCGTTGTCGGACCAGTATTTGCCGTTGTTTACATCAAAAGGCGTGGTTGGGATGGGCATCTCGCTGATACGGCGGTTCAGGAAATCCAGCGCGCGGAAGGCCAGAAGGTCGTATAGCGTAGGACGATACTCTTCAGCGTACACAGAGTCGAGCAGTGGAGCGTATTCCCGGATGGAGATTTGGATCAGGAGGTCCTCATCGCGTAGCGACTGTTGATAGTGGAATACAATCTGTTTCACTAATGTCTGGATGTCCCACAAATTGATGTCGGTGGGAATAGGACCCTCCACCGGTGTGCGGTCCAGAATGCGCCAGCGGTTCTCCTGGTAATAGTTGTTGAGAAACTGGGCCATGCAACTGTGCCAGATGGCCAGGTTGGCAGGATCCCTCTGCTGTTGTTTTATCTGATTTGAAATTTCTTGATAGACAGTGTCATAACCATTATCAAGACGCATGAGTTGCTGCTCATATTTATCCAATAATGATTTGATCTCTTTCGGAGATTGCTGTGCTGATAGGTTCATAGTGAAGAGAATTATCCCGGAAAGAATAATGAATGTCTTTTTCATGATAAAAGAATATTACAATGAATATAACGGACTGCAGATGTCGCTTATTGTTTACCGCGTTGTTTCCATTCCTCCGCATATTGATAAAATTTTCGAGCCATTTCATGGTTGTGTCTGAGCTCCGCCTCGCGCGCGATGGCGATGTAGGACTCATAGACTCCTTCGCGCGAGCGCAAAATGCCGCGGTAATAGTCGTCATTGCAGTAGCCCGACGGCATGTTCGTGCAGAATTGCTCCAAAGCCAGAAATACTTCCAGAGCTTCAGCAGAATGATTGTTTTTTACCAAATTATCACCCACCTGATACAATTCTTCGTAGAGTTCCAAGGTGAAATCGGATACCGCCTTTTCCATTTCATCATTCAGTTCAGCTTGTGTGTATAGAAGATGAATGAGGTCAACACTCTCCTGATACGACTTCTGTGCGAGTTTGAGCCGGGCTTTCATGAGCAGGGCCTCCGGCTGGTATTTGTTGAATTGTAGTGCCCGATCCAAGTTGTACAGGGCGTTGCCCGTGTCGCGGAACGCCAGCTCTTCCTCCGCGCGTTGGTAGAAAATCTTGTCAACCCGCTCTTTCCGGGCAGACAGTACTTCCTCGGCACGATCAGCCTTGAACTTTGCCTTTTGAAAGGCAGCTTTGGCTTTGTAGTAGTCCAACTGCTGACAGGTGTGCAGCTTGGGCAGGTCACGTTGCTGGAAACGGGAGATTTCTTTGTGAATGTCTTGCAGGAACAGGTAATGGAGGCTGATGAGCTCGGGATCCTCAAAATTGAGACGCTCAATGCGCTCTTCCCAATGAAGGAAGGTGGACATCACGGAATCACAGGCAATCTGTGCCTGCGCGCCGCACATCATGCAGCAGCAGCCGATGAAAAGAAGGACTTTTCGCAAGGATTATTTCTGAATGAAGTCGTCAATGACAGCTTTGAGTTCCGCTTCCTCCATGGATCCTACCAATTTGGAGGGTTGTTTGGTGCGGCTGAAGAAAATGAACGTGGGAATGCTTTCTATGCCAAAAGCTTCACACACATCCGGTGAGCGGTCCACATCAATTGAGTAAACAATCAGTTTGCCTTTGTATTCTTTTGCCAATTCCTTGACAATGGGTTTCATTTGCATGCATGGACCGCACCATCCAGCATAGAAGTCCACCAGACAAGGTGTGTTTCCCTTGTATCCAAAACCTTTCGGATTGTCTATGTCACAAACCTTTTCGACGAACGTGGAAGATGTGAGAGCAATGACGTTGCCTGAGAGGTCCTCGCTGGCATTGCCGGTTGCGTCATCCGCATCCTGATCGGCGAAGTTGTAATTGTCGGATTCATTTCCCAGCTGTTCTTTTTGGGCAGAATCATCTAGTGTTTTGGTTTTGTTGTGGCAGCTCCCGAAAAACAGCGGGAGTGCGATGGCTGTGATCAGCAGTATCTTTTTCATTATTGAAGGTTTTTACTTTTTTCGATGATAAGTTGTTTGAAAACACGGCCACGCTCTTCAAAATTCTTGAATTGGTCGTAGGAAGCTGCGGCGGGGGAGAGTAGGGCGATGCGATTCTCTTCGGTCTTCTCAAAGGCGAAATCCACGATTTTGCGGAAGTCGTCTTCCAAAATATAAGCATCAGGCAGATTGCCCAGTGCTTCCCACTCGTTGAAAATGCGCTTGCCGGCAGGTCCGGTGAACGCGATGTTGGGCACAGGATTTGCGCGCAGGAAGTCGATGAGGATGCCGTACTCAATGCCGCGATCGTAGCCGCCGATGATGAGTGTATCGACCTTGCGCAGCGCGTTGACGGCCGCGATGGTGGCCTCTGGGATGGTGGAGATGCTGTCGTTGTAGAAGCTGATTTCGTGGAACTTGCCCACAAACTCGATGCGGTTGGGCAGTCCCTTGAAAGTGCGCAACCCTGCCATGATTTCGTCATGCGAAAGTCCCACCTGTCGGCAGATGGCAATGGCCGCCATGATGTTGTAGTAGTTGTGCGTGCCGGGCAGGTTTTGGTAGTAACGCAAGTCATATTCATCTTCAATGTGCCCGTTCACTGCGAAGTGGATGACATGGTCGATGCAGCAGGCGTAAAGTCCGTTGTAGGGCTTGGTGCCGAAGATGCAACGCGTGCGGTTGTAGTCAAAACGCTTCATCAGCTCCGGAATGTGCTCGTCATCACCATTATAGACGAAGAAATTCTCGTATTTTTGGAACTTGGTGATGTTCATCTTGGCAATCTGGTAGTTGTTGAACGAGTTGAAATGGTCGAGATGCTCCTGGTAGAGATTCAGTAACACGGCGTAATCAGGCGAACACTGCACAAACTCCAGCTGATGTGCGGAAAGCTCAGCCACTACAAGGGTTTTATCCGTCATTTGCTCGATGATGTCGAAGAAGGGCACGCCGATGTTGCCCGCCAACAGCACATCGCGGCCGGCCTGGTGCAGAATGTGGTAGATGAGCGACGAAGTGGTGCTCTTGCCTTTGGTGCCCGTGACGCCAATCATCTGCTGATGGAAGGCTTCCAGAAACAGGTTGGTCTGCGAGGTGATGCGCTCGGTTTCAATCCAGTAGTTCACCTTGTTGAAACTGATGCCCGGGGTCTTGAAGATGAGATCGTAGTTGTTGAGGTTCTGGTCGTAGCCCTCGCCTGTGACAAACTTGATGTTGGGATCGTCAAACTCGTCGGTGCGCAGGTTCGCGTTGCCGTCGGCAATGGTGAGCGGCATGTCGGGAAAAAACCGGCGAATGAAGCGGTAGGTGGATATGCCCTCCTTGCCGAAGCCGAGAATGACAATCTTCTTGCCTTGTATTTTGTGTAGTATATAATCTGGAGCAGCCATGCTTGATAAGATTAAAGACTAGAGACTATTACTAATAGTTCAAGGCGGCAAAGGTACAAAAAAAGCCGTCACATCGTGACGGCTCTAAATGTAATTTGTTGTAAGATGAGCGGAAAACGGGGCTCGAACCCGCCACCTACAGCTTGGAAGGCTGTCGCTCTGCCAAATGAGCTACTTCCGCAATTGAGTGGGAGAGGAAGGATTCGAACCTCCGAAGGCTTAGCCAGCAGATTTACAGTCTGTCCCATTTGACCGCTCTGGAACTCTCCCATCATATTTCTTTGTGCCTTAGAGCCGATAGAGGGACTTGAACCCACGACCGGCTGATTACAAATCAGCTGCTCTACCAACTGAGCTATATCGGCACTGCAATTTTTTTTCAAAGAACTTGTCTCTGTTTTGAGGCCGCAAAAATAGTCTTTTTTTCATTCCATCCAATAGTTTAAACATTATTTTTTGATTTTTTTAACCAAGATACTAATTATCAATACAATATTTTTCCAGTGGAAGCTATTGAAACGCTTCGGAAAGGCTGTGCAAAGGCTGTTCTGGGTGGTTTTTGGGTGTGGATTCGTCGGGATGGCGGCAAATGTTGCCACAGGATGGGCGGCGAGAGCATGGTCTGCCGTTTTTGAAAAATGCAAAAAAAATTGAGGTTGAAAAAAAAAGTGTATTTTTGCAACCTGTTTTAAAATTCATTATTATGTCAGAAATTTTAGAGAAAGTACAATCAATCATCGCTGAGAAACTCAGTGTTGACGCTGCAGATGTTACCCCTGAAAAGAGCTTTACCAACGACCTTGGCGCTGATTCATTGGATACAGTAGAGCTGATTATGGAATTCGAAAACGTGTTTGGCATTAAGATCCCCGATGAAGAGACTGAAAAAATCATGACGGTCGGTGATGCAGTTGCCTACATTGAGAGCAAAGTAGCTTCCAAATAAAACACGACATATATATAAATATACCCTTGAGTTATGAAACTCAAACGAGTTGTCGTTACCGGTTTGGGTGCATTAACTCCAATCGGTAACGATGTCAATACTTACTGGGATTCCCTGTTGAAGGGTGTTTCCGGTGCCGATTTTATTACGCATTTCAATCCCGAGAAGTTCCAGACGAAGTTCGCCTGCGAGCTCAAGGGATTTAATGTATTGGATTACTTGCCCGGAAAGGAGGCTCAGCGCATGGATCCTTGCGCGCAGTATGCGATGATTACTGTGATGGAGGCGTTGCGCGACTCGGGCCTTGACCTGGAAAGTGTTGACAAACGGCGCGTGGGTGTCATTTTTGGCACGGGTGTGGGCGGCTTCACCGCTATGATGGAGTCGGCTAACGCTTTCTTCACCAATGACCACACGCCAAGATTCAGCCCCTATCTTCTGCTGAAAGTGCTCGCCGACATGGTGACGGGCTATATATCCCTGAAATTTGGTCTTCGCGGACCCGCGTACGTGACCAGCTCCGCTTGCGCTTCTGCCGGCAATGCCATCGGCGACGCGCTCCGGCTCATCCAGCTGGGCAAGGCTGACATCATTTTCACCGGCGGCACGGAAGCCAGCATCGTGGAGACCGCTATTGGCGGATTCAACTCCATGAGAGCACTCTCCACCCGCAATGACGACCCCAAACACGCGTCCCGTCCTTATGATGTGGATCGCGATGGCTTTGTGATGGGCGAAGGCTCGGCCACTCTCGTGCTGGAAGAACTGGAACATGCCCTCGCGCGCGGCGCGAAAATCTATGCAGAAGTGGCCGGCATCGGCATGTCTGCAGACGCCTACAACGCCACGGCTCCTAGCCCGAACGGCCTCGGTGCGGTGGAATCCATGACACAGGCCCTGGAGGATGCAGAGATGAAACCCGAGGACATTGACTATATCAACATGCACGGCACCTCCACGCCGCTGGGCGACCTCTCCGAGTGCCTCGCCATTCAGCAAGTGTTTGGCGACCATGCTGAAAAGATGGTTATGAACTCGACCAAATCCATGATTGGTCACCTTATGGGCGCGGGCGCAGCCGTGGAAAGCGTGGCTATCCTGCTCTCTATGCGCGACAGCCTGATCCACCCAACTATCAACGTGGAACATCTGGATCCTAAATTGCCCCAGAACTGGAATTACGCCCTCAATGGCCCTGTGCAACGCGAAGTGCGCGTGGGGCTCACCAACTCCTTCGGATTTGGCGGACACAATGCTACCCTCATCTATAAGAAGTTTGAAAAATAGCCATGGAACTGACCAACAAGGAGTTTCGTGCCTATTTTCGTAATGTTTTCGGTTTGCGCATCCGGCATGTGGACCTCTATAAGACCGCCCTTACCCATCGGTCTAGTTCCGAAAACAATGCTATTGTTGGCAAGGTGAACAACGAAAGGTTGGAGTACTTGGGCGATGCCATGCTGAGTGCAGTTACAGCGGATTTTCTTTTCCATAAATACCCCATGGAGTCCGAAGGTGTGCTTACCCGCATGCGCTCCAAGCTGGTTAACAGAGCCCGGCTCAACGCTTTGGCTGTGAAACTCGGCTTGCACGACATGATCAGAAAGGGCTGTAAGCTCAATGGCGACAGTGTGAACGGTAATGCTTTCGAGGCTGTGGTCGGGGCTATATATCTGGACCAAGGGTACAAGAAAACATACGACGTCGTCATCAACCATATCTTCCTGACCCATTTGGATATGGAAACCGTCTATGAAGAGGACGATGACTACAAGAGCCGCCTCCTGATTTGGGCGCAGAAAAACAAGCATAAAGTGCAGTTTAACACCAAGTCTGTCCCGGACGGTCGCGGACACATCTACCGGACGGTAGTGCTGCTGGATGGTGAGGAGCTGTCTGAAGGGCTTGGTTTCGCCGTGAAGAAATCAGAACAGGCAGGATCGGAAAAAGCATTGGCTTTATGTGAAAATAAGTGATATCTGAATATGGCTAAAAATTTCATCAATGTTACACAGTTTACGTGGCAGGTAATTCTGAATCCGAATGCGCGAGAACATAAATGCAAGGATACTTGGCAGCAAATTGAGAAATTGTTGCAGGAAAAGAATGTACAATATGTCCTGCATTTGGCAGATGCCCGGCTGAAAGGCATTGAAACTGCCCGGCAGCTCTGTGCAGCTGGTCATCGGCATCTCATGGTACTGGGTGGCGATGGCACCATCAATGAGGTTGTCAATGGCATCTGCGAGTCGGGTGTGGCACTGAACGAGGTGTATCTTGCCGTGATGCCGGTGGGACGAGGCAATGACTGGGCACGCACACATAACTTTTCCACGGAGATTGGCGAGAACATGGATATTTTCATCAAAGGCAATTTCATGCAGCACGATATCGGCGTGGTGAAGACGCTTCAGAATGGCGAAGAAATCGCGCACCGCTACTTCATTAACATTGCAGGTTTTGGCTTTGATGCAGAGGTGATTCATGATGTGACCCATAATAAGCCCCATTTTCTAGGTATCTCAGTCTATGTATTGGGTCTTCTGCGCTGTCTGTTTCGTTATAAGAGCCAGCAGGTGGATGTAAATGCGGGCGATTTTCGTTATCAGGACAAGTCTTTTCTTATGGTGGTTGGTATCTGCCAGTATAATGGCGGTGGTATGCGCCAAGTGCCCATGGCAGTGCCCGACGACCGTAAGTTGGATGTGGTAGTGGTGCCCAAAGTGCATGGTATCACAGTGGTGGCCAATGTTAAACAGATTTTCGAAGGTACGCACATCCATACCATCAAGGGCATCCAGACGTGCCAAGCGGACAAGGTGGAGATCAAGTCAGATATTTTGCTCCGGAGCGAGGTGGAAGGTGAGTTACTGACCACTGGCGACTATTGTGTGGAGTTGGTGCCGCAGGCATTGAACGTACTCACGAACCTATAGATCATATTTTCGGACATATTTTGGTTTTGCGTACCCTGGCGCCAAGTGCAGGGAGTCCAAATCATGTGCCAACTTCAATGAGAACAGTGTCGCCCCTTTTCGGTTCAGGTGTGTGTTGTTGTAAAAATAGGCCGTATCGCAGGATATTGGATCGTAGGTGTAGTCCATAATCGGTATTTGATATGGCTCTGTGATGGAATAAAACAGATTGTACATACCGTCAATGTCATCAATCTTCTGTGTAGCCCCGACATAATAGGGCGCCATGACGAAGACTACCCGGATGTCCTCTTCCTTGCATTCCTGCAAAAAGCGGTTGAGCTCCTGAATGGCAGATGGTATTCTGCTGTAGTGAAGCGTGTCGATTTTGGCCAGTCTGCTGCCATCCCAAGGTTTGTCAAAGTCGCAAAAACCCTTATACAACGTGTATCTCGGATCACAATAATAAACGGACCTGCCCTTGATAATATCCGTCACGTCTTTTTTGTAATGACTGTATCGCCAGCATGGAATAAAACAGTCGGCCCACGAGAAGTCGTCCACTTTGCGAATATCGTTCCATAGAACGGGATCCTTGAGGTAAGGCACGAATTGTAGGCGGTCGAAACCGTTGCTGGTGTCTAACGTACCCTGATATATTTCAAAAAGAATGAGTTTCGGCTTGGCGTTGTGTTTCCGCCGATAGGTGTGGTATTTGATGACTTGCGATTCCACCGCCCTGCCGTTCATGCCCAGATTGTAGCTGTTGATATGCAGGACACTGTCCAAAATGCGGGGATTGAACTGTACGTATGCTCTGGAACTTCCAATAATAAGCACGTCGCTTTGGATGCTGGAGCTGTAAATGTCATTCCAATTTCCAAAAGGGGAGGATTTCAGTTCCTTGAACTGGTGTGTAATCCAAATATCCGCTGACCATGCCAGTAGATACAGAATACTGAAAAACAATATGGTTCGTAGCAGGAATTTTTTCATTTAAAATTGGAAATAGATAAACGATTCGGCCCCCTCTTGAACGAGGAAAAGGATAACGATGATAATATAGTAAATAGAGAATTTAAGAATATGGGAATTAAGAAATTGAAGGTCAAGTCCATGCTCTCGTGTGCGTTGCAGCCATTCCACGATGAACATTCCAATAACTAGCAGTGCGGTGGTTAACAGTCCTTCGGTATAAGGGATACCCAAATGAGGAATAAGTATGATATATTGCCAAGCTTGTGCAATGGAGTCGGATCGGAAAATTATCCAACCGATGGTGGCCAGCATGAAGGTGAGCAGGATTTGTCCAGTTTCCTTCAGTGAAGGTATTACCTTGTTTTCAGCCACTTCATTCAGATATTTCCGGTTTTTTCCGGTCAGAATCAGCGGAAGGAACAGAATGGCGTGATAGGCGCCCCAGGCAATGAATGTCCAATTGGCCCCATGCCAGAATCCGCTTAACAGGAAAATAATAAAGGTGTTCCGGATAATTTTCCCTTTTGACACACGGCTCCCGCCGAGAGGGATATAGACGTAGTCGCGAAACCAGGTGGTCAGCGAAATGTGCCATCTGCGCCAAAACTCGGCGATGTCACGGCTGAAATAGGGATTCCTGAAGTTTCTCATCAACTTGATCCCGAATAACTTGGCGGTGCCGATGGCAATGTCGGAATATCCGGAAAAGTCGCCGTATATCTGAATGGCGAATAGGATGGCAGCAATAATGAGGGTGGTCCCGTTCTGATTCTGGTAGTTTTCGAAGACCTGATCTACATATACTGCGCAAGTGTCAGCCACCGCAACTTTTTTGAAAAGGCCCCATAGAATCTGCCTCATGCCATCCACGCCTTGCGCATAGTCGAAGCTTCTGGGTTTCTCAAATTGTGGAAGCAGGTTGGTGGCGCGCTCGATAGGACCGGCCACTAACTGCGGGAAGAAACTCACGAAGGCGAAGAACTGGATGATGTCGCGGGTGGGCTCCAGTTTTTTTCGGTAAACGTCAATGCTGTAGCTCAGGGCCTGGAAGGTGTAGAAGCTGATGCCGACCGGAAGGATGAGGTGCAGCAGCAGTTTGTCGCTGTTCCCATGAAGGAATACTCTTGCGAAAGAGTCGGCGAAGAAATCGTAGTATTTGAAAAGGGCCAGAATACCCAAGTTCAGCGCGATGTTCAGTATGTGGATGATTTTGGCAGTCTGTTGTTGCCGGTACCGTTCGATCAGCAGGCCGCTCCCCCAGCTGCAGAAAGAAGTAAAGGCGATCAGGAGGAGAAAACGCCAGTCCCACCATCCGTAAAAGATATAGGATGCCACCACGACAAAGAGGTTCTGCCATTTCGCGTTCTTGTTGAACACGAACCAGTACAGCAGGAACACAATAGGCAAGAAGATGGCGAATTCCAGCGAGTTGAACAGCATCAGATGGTGTTTTTAGCGTGCAAAAATAAGGAATATTTGTGTGTTTAGGGAGAGTGAAGTCAGTTTGTTGAAATAAAAAATCCCTTTCCGGTAGAAAAGGGATTTTGGTATAATGTGATAATTGAATATCGAAGGAAGGAAGCGGGTTCTGAATAACGAATTATTTGGAACCTTTGTCTTTTTGGCCTGCGTGTCCGCGGAAAATACGGGTGGGAGCAAATTCGCCGAGTTTGTGGCCGACCATGTTTTCGGTAACATACACGGGGATGAATTTGTTGCCATTGTGAACAGCGATGGTAAGGCCTACGAAGTCAGGAGAAATCATAGAGGCGCGGGACCAGGTCTTGATGGTGGTCTTCTTGCCGGATTCCTGAGCGGCGATTACACGTTGTTCCAGTTTGTAATGTATATACGGACCTTTTTTTAATGAACGACTCATAATATTAAGCTTTTAGATTATTTCTTTCTTCTTTCGATGATATACTGGCTGGAATTCTTCTTCGGGTGTCTGGTCTTATAACCCTTAGCAGGAATACCCTTGCGAGAGCGCGGGTGTCCACCGGATGCACGACCTTCACCACCACCCATCGGGTGATCGACAGGATTCATAACCACACCACGGTTGCGAGGACGTCTGCCCAACCAACGGGATCTACCGGCCTTACCGGAAACCTCGAGGCTGTGGTCGCCATTGGACACGATGCCGATGGTAGCCTTGCAGGCGCAGAGGATCATACGGGTTTCACCAGAAGGCATTCTGATGATGGCGTATTTGCCTTCGCGGGACATGAGTTGTGCGTAGGAACCGGCACTACGGGCGATCTTGGCACCCTGGCCCGGACGCATCTCGATGTTGTGGATAATGGAACCGAAGGGGATTTCGCCAACAGGGAGGCAGTTGCCCAAGTCGGGGGACACGCCTGCACCGCTGAGGATTTCCTGGCCCACCTTGATACCATGAGGAGCCACGATGTAGCGTTTCTCACCGTCTGCGTAATAAACGAGGGCGATACGGGCCGAACGGTTCGGATCGTATTCAATCGTCTTCACGATAGCGGGAACGCCATCTTTCTCTCTTTTAAAATCAATCATACGGTACATCTGTTTGTGACCGCCTCCGCGGTACCGTACCGTCATTTTACCACTGTTGTTTCTTCCGCCTGTCCTGTGTTTCGGACACAACAAACTCTTTTCGGGTGTGTTGGTGGTAATGTCATCAAATGCGCTGATCACTTTGAAGCGCTGACCCGGCGTTACTGGTTTGTACTTTTTAAGTGCCATTGTTTTTTAGATATTACTGTAAAAATCAATTTTTTGATCCTTGTCCACGAACACGTAGGCCTTCTTGAAGTTGTTCTTCTGACCCGTGATGACGCCAGCCTTAGTATTGCGGTTCGTGACTTTACCGCGTTGGATCAAGGTATTTACGCGGACTACTTTAACACCATAAACGGCCTCGATTTCGCGTTTGATTTCAGGCTTGGTGGCCTCGCGGGTCACCATGAAACCGTAGCGGTTGTATTTCTCAGCCGTCTGCGTCATTTTTTCGCTGATGATGGGTTTTATAATGATACTCATTGTTTTTCTTTTTTAAGGTTTATAATTATTCGCCTAACATTTTCTCCAGCTCTTTGAGGCTGCTCTCGCAGAGGATGATATGGCCGGCGTTCAACACGTGGTAGGTGTTGGCGTTCTGGGCGCACATCACGTTGGTGCGTTGCAGGTTGCGTGCGGACAGGAACACGTTCTTGTTGCTTTCAGGCGTGATAAGAAGTGTCTTCTGACCGTCGAGCTTGAGGTTTTTCAGCATCTCGCTGTAAGCTTTGGTCTTGGGAGCCTCGAAGCTGAAGTCTTCCACCACCGTGATCTTACCATCTTTCTGCTTGTAGGTGAAGGCGGAGAAACGGGCAAGTCTCTTCACTTTCTTGTTCAGCTTGAAAGAGTAATCTCTCGGGTGAGGTCCGAAAACGGTTGCACCGCCACGGATCGTGGGGCTCTTGATGCTACCGGCACGTGCGCCGCCAGTACCTTTCTGGCGTTTCAGCTTGCGGGTGCTACCGGAAACCGTGGAGCGTTCCAGCGTGTCGTGTGTGCCTTGTCTTTGGTTGGCCAAATATTGTTTCACGTCAAGCCAGATGGCGTGATCGTTGGGTTCCACATTGAAGATCTGATCATTCAGGGTAACCGTTCTTGCAGTTGAACTGCCGTCTATTTTATATACTGTTAGCTCCATCTTTCAACAATTAAATATGATCCGTTGGCTCCGGGTACTGAACCTTTAACTACTAATAAATTCTTTTCCTTGACAATCTTCAAAATCTGAAGGTTGATGACCTTGACCTTTGCGTTACCCATTTGGCCGGCCATGCGCATGCCCTTGAACACGCGGGAAGGGTAGGAGGAAGCACCCATTGAACCGGGAGCTCTCAGACGGTTGTGCTGGCCGTGCGTGGCATCGCCTACACCACCGAATCCGTGACGCTTCACAACGCCCTGGAAACCTTTACCCTTGGAAGTTCCGCTCACGTCCACAAATTCGCCTTCCTCGAAGACGGTGACGTCCAGAACCTCACCGAAATTCTTCTTGTGTCCTTCCTCGAAACGGGTGAACTCATGTAAGATTTTCTTCGGCGTGGTGCCTGCCTTGGCGAAGTGGCCCTTCAAAGGCTTCGTCGTGTTTTTCTCTTTCTTTTCGTCGTAACCCAATTGGATTGCACTGTAGCCGTCTTTCTCGACGGTCTTGACTTGCGTAACCACGCAAGGACCAGCCTCTATCACTGTGCACGGCACGATCTTGCCGGAGGCATCGTAGATGCTAGTCATACCAATTTTTTTTCCTATTAATCCTGACATTTTAAATTGATTTATAAAAAATTTAGTGTCTTTTACGCATCGAACGTTAACCATCCTTTTGCGACAACTTCCTGTGTATTAAAAAGTTATCAACACTTTGCGGTTTAATTTTCGAGCCTGCAAATATACATTTTTTCTGATATCCAACATGTTGGAATATAATTTTTTGCAGAAAAAAATGGGGACGATGTGTATATCGTCCCCATAGATGGTGTTTCCCGTCGGAATCTGGCTTACAGATTCGGGTATTTTTTCCGCACGTTGTCGGCCAAAAACTGAGCCACCAAAGTGGTCGGAATGTCGGATACGTTGAGAACAAAGTCGTAGTTGCGTGCATCGTAACGAGATACACCCGCAAAGGTCTGGGTGTATGTCTCACGCGACTTGTCGGCTTCTTGAATGTTTTTCTTGGCCGTTTCCTCGTCCATGTTGTATTTCTGCATGATGCGTTTTATACGCGCCTCCTCATTGGCGATAAGGAATATTTTCAAAGCATTAGGGTTGTCCTTAAAGACGTGGAACCCGGAGCGCCCGATGATGATGCATGACTCTTGCTCTGCAAGGTTGCGCAGGACCTGGGCTTCGGCAAGGTATATTTGGCGTGAAGTGATTTCGCGGTCCTCCAGAACGGCACCGCTCACCATGCCTCCCGTGCCGTATTGCTGGTAAAAGCGGCAGAAATCGCTCCACCAGCTGACTTTCTTGGCTTTGATGTTTTCGATTTCTTCCACGGTAAGGTTGAAATCCTCAGTCAGTTTGTTCAAGATGGCCTTGTTGTAAACTTTCAGGCCCAGCAGTTCGCCCAGCTTGCGGGCAATTTCCCCGCCTCCGGAGCCGAACTCACGGTTGATGGCGATGACGATTTTCGGGTTTTCCATATTGTGTTGATTCTAATGAGGCTGCAAAGGTAAGAAAAAAAAGCCCTGAATTCTCCAAAGTTCTCGTTGAATACTATTTTTTTACGATGTTGGACAATTTTATGGTGGTCACCGTGCCGTTGAACTCCTCAAGCACCATCTCTGTAATCAGGTTGTCGGACTTCCGATAGGTGATGATAATCTTGGAATAGCCCCTCGGCGCGGCTTTCTTCGCACTCAACGTCACGATCTTGTTGGCACCCTTCTCCACCACGGAGCTCTCGGCGTTGTTGTCGGTGGCAGCCTGTTTCCAATTGCCGTTGATGCAGTTCATCAGGGTGTTGCGCTGCGAGCGGATGGCGGCATTTTTATCGGTGTCCACCATCGACTTCTTACCGCGCATGTTCATGTTCACCGTCTTGCCGTCGATGATGAAATAGTCGCCAGCAGGCTTGGCGTAGCGCATCTCCATCTTGTCGGCGGAGAAGAGCTTGAACGTGCCTTCGGCCTCGAGGGTCTTGCCGGACGCTTTGATGAATTTGGATTCAGTGAAATGAGTCTCAACCTTCTGCGCAGAAACGGCAAAGGTCAACATTGCAAAGATGATGGTCAGTAATTTTTTCATTATTAAAAAGTTGTCTTGATAAAAATGGGCGGCAAAAGTATAATTTTTATTTTTCCACTCTACGCTTCAAGAATGGAATCTTCATCAGCCAACGGAAGATTAACGGTTGTAAAGTGTAGGTGATCAGGATGGTGGAGATCATGCCGATTAATGCGCACTCGCCGATAGAGACGATGGTCGGGTGCTTGGCGAACAACATCGCTCCCATCACGATAATCAACACCAGAGCCGAGAAGAAGATGGCTACCTTGTGGTACTCCAGCAATTTACTGCTCTCCTGAGTCTGCTTCTCAATCAACCCCTTCATGACAAAAATACTGTAGTCCACGCCAATACCGAATATGAAGGTGGAAATCACAATGTTGATCATGTTGAATGACAGACCGAGAATGGCCATCCAGCCTTGCACCACGTACCAGCTAAGGAACATGGGCATGAAGGCCAGAAGGGAAATCAAAATATCTCTGAATGAGAAAAGCAGCACTACAAACACAAAGATGGATGAGATGAGCAATGCCATGTTGAAGTCCTTGTGAATCAGGGAAATCATGCCGCCTGTGTAGTATAAGGGATCCACCACTACGGCGTGCGGTTTGGATGCTATGATGTCGCTGACTTCGACCGCTTTATCTTTGGATAATTGTGGTGCGCTGAAAATCAGATACTTGCCATCTGTCTCTTCGATGAAATTACAGAGCAGGCCATCGGGAATAACGCCGGACTCATATAGGTTCCCGGGTTCATACTCCGCTTCCACCATCGCCTGGAACGGAACGAAAATGTCGGGTGAGAGGCCGTTTTTCACCGCGGCGGCCTTCACGGCTGCCATGGCTTGCGCCACCTTCTCAGGAGTCCAATAGCGCTGCCAAGCAGCAATGCGACGCTCCTGCTCTGCCTGCGACTGGAACAACATGGATACAACAGGCGTGTAAGTGAACAGATCACCTGCCTTGCGCAACGAATCCAGAGTATTGGAAATGACGACGTTGGCATCCAAAGCCTCATCCAGATCGGAAGCAGTTACGGCATAATATTTCTGTAAACCGCCATGATCGTTTTTCTCGGCATACAATTTTTGGGATTTTTTAAATGCCTCGCTCTCGAAACCGATATGCTTCAAATCATTATCAAACTGCACCTTGCCGGAAAAGATGAATCCTATCAGGATGACTATGCACAATGTAATGATAATAAACGGGTTGCGGTCGTAAGGATAATTGTTGATTTTGTCTATCAACTTGAATGCCCTTTTGCTGTGCTTGGCATCTTTTACATTAAGGAAGTGAGGCAGGAAGACCAATGTGAAGAAGGTGCTGCCGAGGAGCGCGAAGGTGGCGAACAAGCTGAAGTCTTTCAACAATTCACTTTGAGTGAACATTAGACCAAGGAACGCCCCGATAGTGGTGAGGCATCCGAGGCAAACGGGAATGGCTTCATCCTTTAACATCTGCTCCACATCACCGACAAACCGTTGATGTACGATTACATGCAGACAATAGCTGAGCGCAACTCCCAAAATCACGGCGCCAATGCCTAGTGCCATCAATGACATTCCACCTTTAATCCAATACATGCAGGCCAACGCGAAGATTGTGCCGTAAACAATCGGCAGCACATTCTGCCATATAATATTGTAGCTTTTGAAACTGATACACAAATAGAGGAGAATCAACACCAAGGAGATTCCAATCGTGATGAAGATGTCGCGCTTCATGGTGCTGGCGTTGCCGACCGCCTCCACCGCGCCGCCATGCATGAGCACCTCCACATCCGGATGCGCCTGATGGAATTGCTCTATGCAATGGTTGAGATGGCTGACGAGTTTATGACTGGCTTGAGAATCAAATGTCTGGAAATCAGGGGAGATAAAGATCAGTGCCACGGTGCTGTCAGCGCAGAACAGATGGCCGTCGATAAGGGTGAAGCCCATACCACCGGAGAGGTCGGGCATCAGGCATTCGCGCAGGCCTAACGGGTCGGTGGAGACCAACTCGCTAGCCATGCCGGTCTCGTCGTTCATGATCATCTCGTAGTTGCGGGCCATCGTTTCGTCGGCGTGTGCGATGGCTGAGTCGAAACGGGCGTATAGGGTCGTGTCCACGAACGAGGGCACGTGCATCATGGCGTAATCGAGCGCGTTGAGCGCCATGTCGGGTTCCAAACGATAGAGTGTGTTGGCGATGCCTTCGTCATTGGTGAGTATGGAGTCCATCAGTTCATCCACGTAGCCTACCATCACCTCGGGCTCTGCACCTGTCATCTGCATGAAGAGTTTGTCCTTGACCTTGATATTGCCGAACACCAATCCGCACTCCGATTCGTCAGACTTCGGCAGAAGCTTGATTAAATCCTCTTCGAAGCGTGCCTTTGCTGCGAAGAAGGCAAAGATGACACTGCTTATTATCAAAAGTGAATATAAAAATATCTTGTGTTGGGTGAAAAATCGGTAAATTCTTACAAAAACCATATCAAATCTTTATGTTAAAATGCGATAGTTTCGGGCAAAAAGCTCATTTTTAAAACGGTGGCAAAAGTACCAAATATTTGTGTATCTTTGCCGCTTCGTATAAGAATAGGCTTGGTTATTGTTGGATATTGAAAAAAACATATTGATTGTCAGTTGAATATGCGAGTTCTTATACAGATTGTTGTTTTTTGCTCATGCCCAGCTTGCTGGACGAGTTTGTGTAATTTTTAATACAAATTGATGAGAACACAGATTCTAAGAAACAAATGTGCGCAATACAGAGCGCCGCAAATAGCAAAAGAAAAGGGGATTTACCCATATTATAAAGCGATAGAGACAGAGCAAAGTACGGTAGTGAAGATTGAGGGCAAGGATGTGCTGATGTTCAGCTCGAACAGCTACCTGGGTCTATCGAACGACCCGCGTCTGAAAGAGGCCGCCAAGGCTGCCATCGACAAATACGGCACCAGTTGCTCTGGTTCGCGTTTTCTCAACGGCACACTCGATATTCATGTGGAATTGGAAAACAAGCTCGCCCGATTGGTGAGCAAGGATGATGCGTTGTGCTTCAGTACGGGCTTCCAGGTGAACTTGGGTGTCGTTTCCGCACTGTGCGGCCGCAACGACTACCTGCTGCTCGACCGTCTTGATCACGCCTCCATTATCGAGGGAAGTCGCTTGTCGTTTAGCAAGGTGCTGAAATACGACCATAATGACATGGATAGCCTGGAAAAATGCTTGCAACAATGCGAACCCGAATCCGTCAAGCTGATTGTGGCTGATGGTGTCTTTTCCATGGAGGGTGACATTGCCCCGCTGCCCGAAATGGTGGCTTTGGCTGAAAAGTATGATGCCGAGATTATGCTTGACGACGCTCATTCTTTAGGCGTTTTGGGACATCAAGGCAGAGGCACAGCCAATCATTTCGGTTTGACCGACAAAGTCGATCTTATCATGGGCACCTTCTCCAAGTCGTTCGGCTCTTTAGGCGGTTTCATTGCCTCCGATTCAGACACTATTAACTTTTTGAAACACAATGCCCGGTCGCTGATTTTCAGCGCCAGCATGCCGCCTTCCAATGTGGCGGCGGTCAGCAAGGCCATCGATATCATGTTGGAGGAGCCGGATCGCATCCAGCATCTTTGGGATGTGAGCAACTACGCTCGCAATCAGTTCAAGGAGAGAGGTTTCGACACGGGCCGCAGCGAAACGCCTATCATTCCGCTGTTTGTGCGCAATTCGGAGAAGGCATTTTGGCTCTGCTCTCGCCTGTTGGAAGACGGTGTTTTCGTCACGCCAGTCATCGCGCCCGCTGTGCCCGAAAACGATGTGCTGATCCGTTTCGCCCTGATGGCCACGCACACATACGAGCAGGTGGATGAGGCTATCGACAAAATCACAAAAGCGTTTAAGAAAGCTGAAATCCTATAGCCATGATTGTTCTGATCACAGGTGTTTCTTCGGGTTTCGGTTTGGAGACTGCCCGATTGCTGTCGCAAGAAGGCCATATAGTATATGGTACCGTGCGTCGTGATGTGGAACCGCTGCCTGGTGTGCATTACCTGAAGGTGGATGTCCGCGATCGCGAAGCTGTGAAAAATACGGTGAAACAGGTGGTTGAAAAAGAAGGACGCATTGACGTCTTGGTCAACAATGCCGGCATGGGCATCGGTGGACCTGTGGAGTTTGCCACTGAAGAAGAAATCCGGGAGCAGATGGATGCCAATTTTCTGGGGCTCGTGCATTTCGTGACCGCCGTGCTGCCCTATATGCGTAAGCAAGGTGAGGGTAAGATCATCGCGTTGAGTTCCATCGGTGGAGTGATGGGACTGCCGTTCCAAGGCTTTTATTCCGCCAGCAAGTTTGCCATCGAAGGCTATTGCGAAGCTTTGCGATTGGAAATCCAACAGTTTGGCTTGCAAGTTGTGGTTGTCCGTCCCGGCGATTTTTCCACAGGCTTCACGGCCAGTCGCAAAAAGACCATTAACACCGAAGCGGTGCAGGTTTACACGACCTACGCTGAATCGATGGGAAAGGTGGAACATGACGAGACCGGCGGGTTGAAACCGCAGGTTCTGGCTCGCAAGATCAGTAGCATCATCCGTAAGAATCATCCGCGTCATGGCTATGTGGTGGCCTCCTTCGAGCAGCGTCTCTCGGTGCTTCTCAAACGTATCTTGCCTGCCCGTTGGTTCGCGAAAATCCTTGGGGATTATTATAAATTGTAAATGATATGTTGTGGAGACGTTTTATGAAACGTCTCCACCTACCGTGTTTTATACATGGCGTTTATATGCCCTGCGCCGCATGAACGGGTGGGTGGTATATTCCCCGAACAACGACTGAACCTTGTAATTCTCTTCCAATTGCGGATTCATGATGATGGTATCGATGCCGCGTTTGATACAGTTCTCATGCAGGTATTTGAACATCAACATAGGAATTCCACGTTGCTGGTATTCAGGCATCACGCCCATGATGAGTGCTTCCAACGTATCGTTTTTCTTCAAGGCTCTCAAGATATTGATAAAGCCGAAGGGGAAGAGCCGTCCGTTAGATTTTTTCACGGCTTTGGAGAGAGAAGGCACGCAGAAAAGGAAGCCTATGGGCTCGTCTTTGTCGTTGACGGCCACCGCCACAAAGTCTTTGTCCAAAATAGGCACGTAAGTCTTCAGATAGGCCGCAATCTGTTTGTCGGTCAACGGAGAGAATCCGTGCAGAGGAGCGAAAGCCTCATTGTACATGTGGAAAATCTCCATGCCATAGCGTTTGCACATGTCGTTCATGCTTTTCGGCTGAACCACGTGGACGTGGAATCGATCCTCAATCAAATTGGCCAGATCGAACATTTTGGGCATTGTCTTGCTCACCTCCAGCGTCCGCTGTGTCCAGTCCACCTCTTTGGTGAAACCGATTTTTTCCAACATCGGACCGTAATAGGGATAGTTGTAGAGGCAGGTGAAGGGACTGAGGTGTTCGAAACCCTCAACCAGCAGACCTTCTTTGTCCATGTCGGTGAATCCCCAGGGACCCCGCATGTCGGTGCGTCCACGCTGGCGGCCCCATTCAGCGACCGTGTCAATCAGGGCTTTGAGAACTTCTTCGTCTTCAATGAAGTCGAGCCATCCGAAGCGCACTAAATGTTGCTCGTCATCAGCCTTGTGGTTGATGATGGCAGCCACGCGTCCCACAATCTCATTGCCACGATAGGCTAAGAAACAGTCGGCTTCGCAGAAATCGTAGGCTCCGTTCTTCTTGGGGTTGAATGTGTCATACTCGTCGCCTTCCAACGCCGGTACCCAATTGTTACAATCTTTGTAAAGAGAAAGAGGAAAAGTCACAAACAGCTTCAGCTGCTTGCGACTTTCCACCTTTAGGATATTGATATTCATATTCTATGTTTTTTTTATGGAAAAGGGAGTAGGGAAAAGGAAATAGAGAATAGAGTGAATAGTTATATTACTTCTTTCATAAACCTTAAACTCTAAACTCTAAACCATAAACTCAACACTTTAAACTGTAGCATGGGCGCTGATGTAGTCCATCACTTCGCCCACGGTCTCAAACTTCGGCGTTCCTTCGAACTTGAATCCGAACTTGTTCTCAACGGCAAGGCTGAGAAGCAGGATGGTGAGGGAATCGAGACCGACATCGCGGACGAGTTGTGAATCCTCAGTCACTGAGGAAAGATCCATGGAAGGTTTAATGAGGGTCAGAATGTCTTTCAATTCTTTAAAAATAGTTTCTCTTTCCATATCTTATTGATTACGTGAAACTTTCAAGGCTCCTGTGCGCTTGAAGTCTTCCTTGCGCACGGTGATTTTGCTGATTTGGTGTGTGCTTGGCAGCGTGGCGTTGACCTTGCCGACGAGATCCTTGAAGTAGGCTTCCACCTCTTCCCACGGAGTTTGGCCAAATTCGTCAATGCGGGGCAGGATTTCGATGGCAATTACCTTGCGGCCTTCCATTTCATCCTCTTTGACAAGGCAGTCGCGGAGCATAGGATCCTTGTAGAAGGGTTCCTCGATGCTTTCAGGACTGATATTTTCGCCATTGGAGAGGATGATGAGGTTCTTGATGCGGCCCACGATGTACATGTAGCCGTCTTCGTCGAAGCGGACGAGGTCGCCGGTTTTGACCCAGCCGTCGGGAGTGAGTGTCTCGGCGGTCTTTTCGGGTTCGCCGTAATAGCCGAGGAAGGTATTGTCGCCGCGGAACCAGAGTTCGCCATCGACAACCTTGGCTTCTTGCTCAGGGTAGAGCTTGCCCACAGAGGTCGGTTTTTCAATGACATCGATGTTGCCGGTGGTGAGGTTGGCGCCTTCGGTCATGCCGTAGCCGGCAAACAGGATGATGCCCATTGAATCAAATTCGCCGATGAGTTTCGGGGGCACGTTGGCTGCTCCGGCGATGAGGTAACGCAAGTTTCCACCGAGGAAGTTCTTGCCATACATCTTGATAAGACCCAGCAAGATTTCGCAAATGCCGGGCACTGCCACGATAATGGTAGGTTTGATGGCTGGAATTTTGCCGATAGTATCTTTGGTGTTTCCTGCAGAATACCAAGCTGCGCCTTTATAGAGCACAGACAGGGTGCTATAAATCAAACCGAAGACATGGCTAAGCGGCAGCACGCAAGCATAGCGGTGGCAGCCGAGTTGTTTGCCAGGGGCGTAGAGGCCGTTCAATGCGCCGCGCATCAATGCACGATGGGGAAGGATAGCGCCTTTGGGCGCACCTGTCGTGCCGCCCGTGAAGAAAATGGCAGCGGGATCGTTCTTGTCAACGGTAGCTACTGGTGCAGTGGTCTCTGCGAGATCCGTGATGGCGATGACCTTGCACGGAGCTTCTTTCACAGATTCCATGAAGGCGCTGCCAGTGGCCAGGACTTTCACGCCGAACTTCATGCAGCAGCCCACGATGGCTTGCGGCGGCAACATTGACGGAAGGTTGATTGCCACATAACCTGCCGAGGTGACAGCTAGAAACATTTCGACGGCATTTGTGGTGATGTCGTCGAGAATGGCCACTTTGTCGCCTTTCTGCAGGCCGAAGCTGTTGAGGAGGGCGCGTTTGCGTGCGATTCTGTCGCAAACTTGGCTATAAGTATAAGTATTTACCGTGTCGGAAAGACAAGGCAGGTCAGACCATTTCTGCTCAATCCAGGTTACGAATTCGGGTAGAGTGGGGATGTACTTCACCTGCGCGAGCTCCTCGGCAGGAAGCATAGAAGGAAAATAATTATTCTCTTGCATATCTTTACAAATTTTGAGGCGCAAAGATATACAAAATCTTAATAGATGTTAATTTTATCAACTTTTTTAAATGTAACTTGTTGATAAATAGTATTTAAGCGTGTTCCTTGTTACGACGAATACAGAGGCAAAATAGCATGTTTAGGGTGCTCTTCCCAATTACTTTCTCACCTTCTTCACGAACTCCTCCACCTCCGGCACGCCGCCTTGATAGACGAGGTAGCCGTCGTAGGGCTCGCGCTTGGTGATTTCATCGTTGATGGGGGTGAGCATCAGCTTCCGCACGTCCTCGCGCTTTTGGCCGCTGTCCTTGGTGAGGCCGAGCGCCCAGCCGAGCTTGATGTAGGAGCTCTCCGCCAGCATGTTGTCGGCGGGGATGATACCTCGCGCCATCATGTCGCGCCCGGTGTCATACACGAACATGTGGGTGTAACCCCAAATCGTCTGCACGCTCATGTACTGGTGCACGCCAGCGTCCGTGGCTCTCTGAATAGCATCGAACATGCCCTTGTTGACATGGCCTAAACCGGTGCCGTCCCACACAATGCCCTTGTAGCCGTTGTCGATCAAGGCATCCAACACATCGGGTTTCATGCCCGGATAGTAGTAGAGGATGGCTACACGGTCGTCGAAGGTCGGCACGATGCGGGTGACATTCGGGTCGTTCTTGGCGATGCTCTTTTTGTAGTCCTCGTAGTTGGTGATGACCTCCACCTGGCGGTGCTGCTCGCCTCTTCTACGGTGGTTATATACCTCCTTGATAGGCTGTACGCCGTCTCTGCGGTTCACCGTGGCCAACGGCGTGTCGCCGATGGTACGGAAGGTGGAGCGGTAGGAGCTGTGCATCTTGCGCACGCGCGTGCCCCGGTGCAGGAATCCGTAGTCATCGCTGGTGGGTCCGAACATGCAAACCATCACCTCGGCAATGTCGCCGTGACCTGCGGCGGTCATGGCGTGCATCAGGTTCAACGCCGCATCGGAACTCGGACGGTCGGAACTTCTCTGTGAGCCAACCAACACTACAGGCATCGGGAGGTTCTGGCACATGTAAGTCAATGCAGTGGCGGTGTGCGCCAGCGTGTCGGTGCCGTGGCCAATCACGATGCCCTCAATGCCGGCCTTGATTTCGTCACCGATTTTATTGGCCAATGCTTTGTACTCCACCGGAGACATGTTCTCGGAGAAGACAGCGAAGACTTTCTCGGTCTGTAGGTTGCAGATGTCGGCCAATTCGGGCACGGCGCCATACAACTCGCCGGGCGAGAAGGCGGGAATCACTGCGCCGGTACGGTAGTCCAAACGCGAGGCAATGGTGCCGCCGGTGCCTAACAATTTCACATGGGGCAATCCGGGTGTGTAGGGGAATTCCTTCTCCGGAATTTTGAATACGGGCTGCGGGTCGCGCTCGCCCTTCATGTCCGTAATCGTCTCGATGTCGATGCCGATGTTGTAGCCGGTGGCCACTTTCATCACGATGTGGATGTCATCGGTGTTCTCGGCGCGGGGCAGAATCTTGCCCGAGAAGTGTCCGCGGGTGGTCTCCACTTCGGCCTTGTCCCACACATGGACATCATATTTTTTGAGCATCTCCAATGCCCGTCCTTTATATCCTTGGAATGTTACTTTGTCGTTATTTTCCATAATTACAGTGTATAGGGGTCAGTGAACAGGGTTCAGTAAATTATTTGGTTGCTATTTCGGTGAATGCGGCATTGCCAGCGGCATGTTGGCGAGCGCAGCCGAGGAGATAATTGCGTTTGTCCTCGTCATTAGTACGTTTGCGTTGCGGTTTGAAAACCTCTGCCATAATGCCCATTCCTTCTTCAATTTCCGCTTTGGTCATCTTCCTATAGCCTGTGAATTTCAACAACTCTTCAAATTCAGCCTTCGGATGCTCGAACATCAGCTTGAGCAGGTCGTAGGCAATGGCTTTGTCGAGACCCTCTTTTTTCAGGAAATCGAACAGGTCGAAAATTCTGCAGGTGCAGAACGGAATCAGGCCATACTGGCCGTGCAGATGTTTGAGTCGCTGGCCGAAGAAGGTTCCCAAGAATTTCGGGCAATAGTTCAGCTCCGTGGCAATCTTCTTGATGAGCGGGAAGAAGTTGTGCGTGAAGATATACTTGAAACAATCTTGCGGCACACCCCATTCCACCAGTTGCGCGTAGCGGTCGGCGACAGCGTCGGGGATGTTTTGGCGCAGTTCCTCGATGTAGTCGTTGGTCAACGGGATAGGTGCGGAGTCGGTGTCGGGGTACATACGGTCGGCACCGGGCAGCACGCGCTCGAAGATGGTAGTGCCGTCGGTCAGAGCCTTGCGGGTTTCTTGCGGCACGCCGTCGAAGGCCATCAGGGCGCGCTCTTCGATGGTCTCGAGAGCGGTCTTCACATCGTCCTCCGGAGCCCAGAAGATGATCTGCGCGTCGTTGTCGCCGGCGTTGAGCGCCTTGGCGGCCTTCTCGAACACGCTGCGGCTCACGACATCCTCCAAATCCTCGCTCGTGGCCATGTTCGGGCGTTCCAAGCAGGCGATGACTTTCAGTCTGTCGGCGAACTCGCTGTAGAACGGATGGCCGGGCTGGGTGAAGTGGGAGAGCAGACCTGCAAACTGCGGCAGGTTGACGGCATAGACCTTAGCACCGCTCTTGATAGCGTCGGTGATGGGGTCGAAGTAGAAATGGAACTCCTTGGGGTTGAGTTCCGTATAGTTTATTTTCCAATTTTCTTTGCTGATGCGGGCTTTCAGTTGCTCGCGGATGGCAAGCAGTGCCCACTGGCGGAAGCACTCCACGTGAGTGACCTCCGGGATCCATTTGGTGTGGGACACGCCCTTCACCTCGATACGGGTGCCGCCCTTGCAGCTCACGTTCACGTCTTCGCGCCCCGCGCCGATGCCCGTGCGCACGCGACCCGTGCTGCGGTTCAGGAATCGGATGTAGTTGCAGGCCTCTTCCACCTCGTCCGGGTTCACCATCTCAGGGTAGGTCACAGTTTCGATGAGCGGCATGCCCAGACGGTCGGTGCGATAGACACGCGTGTGGCCGATGTCGGAAACCTCGCGGCATGCATCCTCTTCCACGCTGAGCTGGATGAGGCGCACTTTCTTGTTCTTCAGTTGGATTTCACCGTCAATACCCAAAATGGCGGTACGCTGGAATCCTGTCGGGATGGAACCGTCGAGGTACTGTTTACGGGTGATGTGCACCTCGCCCACGATCTTCAGCTTGGAGGCGAGGGCTATTTCGAGTGCATACTGCAGCGCCTCGGGGTTGATGGGGAACGGCGGGGTGTCGTCCACCTCGTAGGTGCAGGCGGTGCGGTGTGCGATGCGATAGACAATGTTCTTGCGGGTCTTGAACTCCATGAGCGCGGTGCCGTCATACTCGCCCATCTCGGAGAGGGTGGGGCGCATGTGGCGCAGCAACTCGGCGTCAAACTCGTCGGGTTTCTGGAAGATGCCGGCCGGACAGCGGCAGAAAAGTTTCTCTTTGGTGGCCAGTTGCTGGTGGACCTCCAAGCCCGACATGAAGCCGATGCGGTCGTAGTCAGCCTGCGTGGCCTGCTTGCGGTCAACATAGCCGATGGCCTTGCGGCTTTTCTCGTAATTTTCCTGAGGATTGATGGTTTGCATATTGTTTAGAGTTTACTATTTACCATTTACTAGCCCCTACACTGCGCGACTTCGTCGCTGGTGCTGTAGGTTCTCACACCACGGCTGTTGCCTCGTGTGGTAGCCCCACACTGCGCGACTTCGTCGCTGGTGCTGTAGGTTGTCCCACCACGGCTGTTGCCTCGTGTGGTAGCCCCCACACTGCGCGACTTCGTCGCTTGTGCTGTAGGTTGTCCCACCACGGCTGTTGCCTCGTGTGGTAGCCCCACACTGCGCGACTTCGTCGCTTGTGAGGGGTTAAGTGCACTTCGTGCGTTTTGTCTCTTCGAGACTGCTCAAAGAATAATCCCTGTTGTCTTGAGCCCATTTTGGGCGTCAAAAACAAGTCGCAAAGATAGTAAAAAATGTTTTCCCGTTTCTGGGATGATGATTTTTTTGAGCAGTTTTTTGCACCTCTATTTGACGATTCTCCACTCACCCGGCTGGAGTGAGCCCAGACTGAGGTCGCCGATTTGAACGCGGATGAGCCGTAAGGTCGGGAACCCTACTGCGGCGGTCATGTGCCGTACCTGTCGGTTCTTGCCTTCGGTAAGCGTGAGGCGAACCCAACTGGTAGGAATGTTGGCGCGATAGCGAATGGGCGGCACGCGCTCCCAGAGATTTTCGGGTGGCAAAGCTTTCTCTGCCTTGCAGGGGCGTGTACGGTAGCCTTTGATGACGACACCCTTACTCAGTTGATGCAAGGCTTCGTCGGTAATCTCGCCATCGACTTGGGCAAGATAGGTACGGGGATGGGCATTCTTCGGATCCAGCAGCCGCTTGATCAGCCGTCCGTCGTCCGTCAGCAACAAGGCACCCTCACTGTCATGGTCCAAACGTCCGGCGGCATACACCTCGGGAGGAAAGCCGAATTCATCGAGGGCACGATGACCACCCTCGGTGGTGAATTGGCTCAGTACACCGTATGGTTTATTGAACAAGATTACCATGACCAGCTATTGATTGATATTAAAACACAAAAGTACACAAAATCCATAAACCATACATCCTTAGCATGGAGATTTGTATTTTTTTCTCATCGTCTTTTCTTCATTAAATATATTTATGTACATTTGCCTCTGTTTTTTGGATTAGTCAAATATGGATTATATAAAGATATGAAAATCAAGAGTTTCATAGTTTTTATTTTGGCCATAATGGCCGTGCCGTTGTCGGGACAGGTGGTTTCGCATCCGATAGTGGAGAATTGGGAGTCAGGTGACTTTTCCACTCTTTCATGGGAGCGCCCCGGCTCGCAGTATCGTTGGGAAATTACCAGCGAAGGCGCGCATAGTGGCAGATATTGTGCGCGAAGCGGCAACTACTACACGCTGAACACACAGTCGGTGATGCAGTTGGGTGTCTATCTGACGGAGAACGGGACTCTTTCGTATTTCCGCAAGGTTTTCTCGGCCGAAGGTAGCGGCGGGTTCCTCTTCTGGCTGGACGGGGAACTGCGCGACTCGCTGGCGGGATATGTGGAATGGAGCGAATTCCAATGCCCCATCAGTTCGGGTTACCATGTTCTGAAGTTTTGCTATACCAAGAACCAGACAAAAAGCAAAGGATCGGATTGCGTATGGATTGACGATATACATCTGCCCAAAGGCATCATAGCGCAGTTCAGTACGGATTCATGCGCGACACCGGGAAGACCGCAAGCCTCGGTCAGCGGAAACGAAGTAACACTCTCGTGGGGTAGCGCCTATCATGCTGAAGAAATCTTGCTTTTGGATGATGTGGAAGGACATCCATACGGGGCAGTCAATTCACCCGGAACATTGGGATGGCACTATATCGATGGTGATGGTGCTCCAACCGCCCCTTTCGGCCTTCTAAGTTTTCCCAATGTGGGCTCGCCGATGGCCTTTGTGGTGTTGGACGACTATCTCCTCGTCGGAAACCAGTATAACACCACGGCACATTCGGGACACCGGTTTTTCGGGAGCCCTTTCCATTCGGATATGGCCAACGACGACTGGATAATAAGTCCTGAGCTGGACTTCACCGAACCATTCATCTTTTCGTTCTTCGCCCGTGGTTTTGCCGACCGGTTCCCAGACGAGAAATTCGTGGTGGCTTATTCGATAACGGACACGAATGCCAGCAGTTTCATTCCCTTGCACAGCGATACAATCACAACAATTGCCGAGTGGAACGAATATTCTTTTTTGGTGCCTGCAGCAGCCAAATACGTGGCGGTACACTGCGTATCGCACGACCAGTATATATTTTGCTTGGATGATCTCACCATACGAGGCCAACGGACGAGCGGACACCTTTGTAACGTATATCGCGACGGGATGCTGATTGCCTCGGGGGTGACCGACTCGGTGTATGTTGACAGCTTAGCTACCGCAGGAGAGCATTGTTATTCAATAACATACATTTGCGGTGGTGTGGAGTCGGCACATTCCGACACCGTGTGCGTATATCTCAATTTCCCATCGGCGTCAGCGGTCATATCGGAAGAAAGGGATGCCGTAGCATACGAGCTGCCGTCCACGAGCAAAGATGTCAGCGATAGCCACATGGCCAATACGCTGGAGGAGATGCTGCGGTGGAACAAGTACCCCACTTACGATGTTTACACACAACTTTTGCAATATTTCCAGGACTCTTTTCCGAATCTTTGTGAGATAGACACCATTTTGGAAGATACGCCACATCCCGATTTGCACCATTCCATCTTCGCCATTCACATCAGCAACACACTGGGACAGACCACCACAAAACCGGCCTTTCTCTATTCGTCCACAATGCACGGGTGGGAAACGGTGTGTTATTACATGGTGCTGCGTCTGGCTGACTATATATTGAACAATGCGACAACCGATACTGCCGTTCAAAGACTGTTAGACAGCGTTGACCTGTACATCTGCCCGCTCGAAAACCCCGACGGGACCTATTATCTCACCAACGACCTGATTCTGAAAGACGGTGTCCATTCTATCTATCACAACTACAACGATGTGCAGTTGAACCGCAACTATCCCTACTTGCCAGGATTGGAGGGCGAAGCTAACATACAACCCGAGACGCAAGCCATCATCGATTGGGTCACGCCGATACATTTCGTGATGTCGGTCAACTTCCATTGCGGCGCCGAAATTGTGAACTATCCGTGGGATGCCTGGACGACTGCACAGCGCTCCCATGCCGATGCCGACTGGTTCCGATACACGGGCCAGAACTATGCCTCGCTGTGTCAAGCGCAAGATACTGCCTATCTCTATGGCGATTACCGGGGCCGTTCGGTTATCGAAGGTGCCGACTGGAGCCCGCTTGTTGGCGGTCGGCAGGATTACATGACCTACTACCAACGTTGTCGTGAGGTGACCATAGAGATGAGCTACATACCGGTGATTACGGACACTTTGGTGTTGCCCACCTTCTGGGATAAGAACAAGGATGCTCTGCTAAGCTACGCGGTGGAGTGCAGCTATGGTTTCTGGGGCACGGTTACCGATGCGATCACCCACGAACCCATTGAGGCCATGATAAAAGTGGTGAATCATGACCGGTTTCATTCCGAAGTGTTTTCTCATTTGCCGTTAGGGGTTTATCATCGTCCGATTATGGCAGGCACCTACACGGTGGAAGTTTCTGCACCTTGCTATCAGACAGCTACTTTCACGGTCACCACTCGGCCGGGTATGGGTGCGCGGTGCGATGTTGCCCTTCAGCCGCAGGTTGATGCACCGGTTGCTTTTGACCAGTATATCTTGCCGGGAATGCAGACGACCTTGGTCGCGTTGGCGCAAAACGAGGTGTATTGGTACGATTCCGACACCGCGTTGCAGGCCATCGCCGTGGGGGATTATTACACCACGCCGGTGCTTTTCGACACGACAACCTATTATTTGGAAGAGCATTATCAGGACGATACGCTCTTGTGCGTGAGCCCGCGTGTTGCTGTCACGGTGTATGTTCTCGGTAACACCTCTGTTTCCGAATACACTGCAGATTCCGAATTGAAGATTTACCCGAATCCTACAGGAGATTATTTGATGGTGGAAACCGGAATTGAGGCCACAAATACAGTAACGGTCTATGATGCCAGTGGAAAACAAGTGCTGACAAAGCAGGTTTCCGCTTCGTCGGTTTTGGATGTCACGACATTGAAGTCCGGGAGCTATTTCCTGCGGGTGGAGTATGCAGACGGACGTTGGCGCGGGGCAAAGTTCGTGAAGATGGGTGGCAAGTAATAGGGGAATTAAGACTGCCATATTTTTTTGTATCTTTGCCGCCTTATGAAACATATCCGAAATTTTTGCATTATAGCCCATATCGACCACGGCAAGAGCACGTTGGCCGACAGGCTTTTACAATATACTAAGACGGTGAATGACCGTGAGTTCCAGAATCAGGTGCTGGACGACATGGACTTGGAACGCGAGCGCGGCATTACCATCAAAAGCCACGCCATTCAGATGGAATATATGTATCAGGGTGAGAAATATATTCTCAATCTGATTGATACTCCGGGCCACGTGGATTTTTCCTACGAGGTGTCCCGCTCCATCGCTGCATGCGAGGGCGCACTCTTGCTGGTGGACGCCACCCAAGGTGTCCAAGCCCAGACTATTTCCAATCTTTATCAGGCTATTGATAACAATTTGGAAATCATTCCGGTGCTCAACAAGATGGATATGCCTGCTGCCATGCCTTTGGAGGTGAAAGACCAGATTGTGGATCTCATCGGCTGCGACGAGTCCGACATTATCGAGGCCTCCGGCAAGACTGGCCAGGGCGTGGAAGAAATTCTGCAAGCCATCATTGAACGTATTCCTGCGCCGGAGGGCGACCCTGAGGCCCCGCTGCAGGCACTCATTTTCGACTCTGTGTTCAACTCATTCCGTGGAATCATCGCTTATTTCCGCATTTTCAATGGAACCATCAAGACCCATGAAATGGTGAAGTTTGTCTCCACCAAGCGCGAATACGATGCGGACGAAATCGGCATTCTGAAGATGGACCGCGTGCCTAAGGACACCCTTTCTGCTGGTGATGTGGGCTATCTCATCACCGGTATCAAAACCTCCTCGGAGGTGAAGGTGGGCGACACGATCACTCATGTTGCTCGTCCGTGCGAGACGGCCATCGAAGGATTCCAAGAAGTGAAGCCCATGCTCTTCGCGGGTATCTACCCTACGGAGGCAGACCAGTACGAAGAACTCCGCGCCTCTTTGGAGAAACTGAAACTCAATGATGCTTCCCTTACCTTCGAACCCGAGTCTTCCGCTGCCCTTGGCTTCGGCTTCCGCTGCGGCTTCCTCGGATTGCTTCACATGGAAATTGTGGAGGAACGTCTCGACCGCGAATTTGACCAGGATGTGATTGCCACCGTGCCCAACGTTTCTTACAAGGTGATGACCACCAAGAAACAGTGGCTGGATGTCTATAATCCCTCTGGCATGCCCGCCCCCACGGAAATCGACCACGTGGAGGAACCCTATATCCGTGCCCAGATTATCTCTAAGGATGACTATATCGGCGCCATCATGAAGCTCTGTATCGACAAGCGAGGCTCGCTGGTGAACCAGATGTACGTAGCTGCCAATCGAATCGAGCTTACCTTCGACATGCCGCTGGGCGAGATTGTGTTCGACTTCTACGACAAACTGAAGAGCATCTCCAAAGGATATGCTTCGTTCGACTATCATATCACCGGCTTCAAACCGGCCCGTTTGGTAAAACTGGATATCCTCTTGAATGGTGATTCGGTGGATGCCTTGTCGGCCTTGATACATGCCGACAATGCTTATGCTTTCGGTCGCCGCATCTGCGAGAAGCTGAAAGAGTTGATTCCGCGCCAGCAGTTTGAAATCGCTATTCAGGCTGCCATTGGTTCCAAGATTATTGCCCGTGAGACGGTGAAGGCTGTGCGTAAGGATGTGACTGCCAAGTGCTACGGCGGCGATATTACCCGTAAACGCAAGCTGCTGGAGAAACAGAAACGCGGTAAGAAGCGTATGCGCCAGATTGGCAACGTGGAGGTGCCGCAATCGGCCTTCCTCGCAGTGCTCAAACTGGACTAACTTCCCATATCCTCCTTTACCCCTTTTACCTCCTTTACCACATTCACCCCTCATAATACTACCCCGGCCTACGGCCACCCCTTCTAAAATAGAAGGGGAATTATGCACCTCCTCCTTTACCTCCTTTACCACATTCACCTCCTTTACCCCTTGCACCCACATTTACCTATGTCCTTCCTGTCAGATCTATCCAAAAGCATCGTGAGTTCCGGCATGCCCTTGCAGGAGACCGTGATTGTACTGCCCAACGAGCGCGCTCGCCGCATGCTGGTAAACCATATTTCGGATAATCTTAAACTGCCCGCTTTTCTTCCAGTCATTTATTCTATTGAGCATTTTATCGATATGCTCTCTCCGTTGCAGACCCTTGACAAGCTGTCACTGTTGGTGCGGCTGCGTGAGACTGTCAGTCAGATGGACCCGCCGCTGGAGTTGTCGTTCGACGAGATGTTGGCATGGGCTCCAGCCTATCTTTCCGATATTGATGAGATTGATATGCAACTGCAAGATGGTGAGTACGTGTTCAAGACGCTGGCTTTTGACAAGGAGTTTACCATTGCGATGGCACATGAGGACCAAAAGGAGAGCCTGCAAGAGAAGATGAGCTTTTATGCCCGTCTGGCAGAACTGTACACCCTTTTCCGGAATCAGTTGCGTCAGGAAGGAAAGGCATACGGCGGCCTCAAATACCGAGATTGCGCCGATCATATAGATGTGTATGCCAGGAAATTGAATTTCAAGCATTTTGTTTTTGCCGGTTTCCATGTCTTCACGCCGGCGGAATTGACCGTTATACGCTATCTGAAAGAGCATTTCCATGTCAGTTTCTTCTTTGATATAGATCCGTTTTATTGCGATTCCAATCAGGATAACCGATTCACCACAGCCTATTTCTTGAAGAAAATTTGCTCTGGCTTGAATCTTCACATGGAGAGCCTGAAATACGTTAACCATCATTATGAGGAGACGCAGAAGCGCATTCAAATTGTAGGGATTTCCAAGGAGATGAACCAGATTTACTATGCGATTGATCAGATTAAGCGCATTCAACGTGAAGAGGGTAGTTTGGATAATACCGCCGTAGTGCTGGCCGACGAGCAGCTGTTGTTGCCATTCTTGTCGGCGTATGGCATGGAAGGAGTGAACGTTACCATGGGCTATCCGTTCAGAGCGACGCCTGCATACACTTTGCTGAATACACTGTTGGATTTGTACCAGTCCGCGTTGCGATACAGCCGTGGCGGGGAGATGCGCTTCCATCATCGGGATGTGGTCTCCTTGATGCGCAATCCTCTTGTCCGTCAGTGCCTGTTCCCAGACGAAGCATCGTATAAGGAAAAAATGGCTGATTTGGAGAACAACCAGCGAGCTCTCTATTCCCGCACCGATCTGCCTGCAGCGTATCTCCCCGATTTTACGACGGACACGAAAACTCTGCTGCCGGTATTGATAGCGTACGTAGAGCAAATGTTGGGCCATGTGGACAGCGATGGCCAAGGATATGCGCTCTTGTCCATGCTACTGGAAGCTCTGAAAACGGCGGATACCGCTCTGGAAAACATCCATCAAGAACCGTCGTTTGCCCTGTCAACAGTGAAATATGCCATCGGTTTGCAGACCGATATCCTCTCTCTGCCTGTCAAAGGAGACCCGCTGAAAGGATTGCAGGTGATGGGATTGCTCGAAACCCGTACCTTGGACTTCAAGCATATCATCATGCTCTCTGTGAACGAAGGTGTTCTGCCGGCAGGCATCAGTTATAACACTTTGCTACCGTTTGAGATACGCTACGACAACGATTCGTTACCTAATTATCTGTACAAAGATCAGGTATATGCTTATCACTTTTTCCGTCTGCTGCAACGGGCAGAGGATATTGTTTTGGTGTACAACAACAACTCTGACACCTCGCTGATGGAGAAGAGCCGCTTTATTACGCAATTGGAGTTTCTGAAGAAAGAGCATCATTTAGATAATATCCAGTTGGAGTATCCGCAGGTGAGTTTCCAGTTCAAGGCATCGGTGCCGGAGAATATTGTGGTGAAGAAAACCGATGAGATGATGGGCAAACTGAAGAAGATGAGTTTCTCGGCCACGGCTTTGAAACGTTACATCAACTGTCCATTGCAGTTTTATTATAGAAACCTCTGTGGCATTGAGCCTCGCCAGTCGTTCCAGGAAAGAATAGAGAGCAATATCATCGGCACGGTCGTCCATGCCCTGCTGGAATCCGTGTTTAATGAAATTAAAGAACAACCTGCCGATTTCAGGCAGATTATCGGCGATTTTCTGGACCATGCGGAAGAGAGAATTGCGCAGGAGATCCTGAACAACGAGGATATAAAACTGAATCTGAGCATGTACGATCTGACGCACGGCCGAATGTATTTGGCTACGCGCATGGTGTACAACAATGTGTGCAACTATCTGCAAAAAGCAGATAAAGAGTTGGAGACCGGCCAAGTGAAGATTGTCGGAAATGAGGTGAAAGTCACGTGTGATTTACCTCTTGCCGATGGAAATACTATTGGTCTTTATGGTATCTTGGATCGTCTTCAAATGTATCAGAACGAGGAAGAAACCTATCCAGTTGTAGTGGATTATAAAACGGGCAAGGTGGATGACACGTATCTGAAAGTGGCTTCGACGAATATGAAAGTGGTGGTGGAGGATGTCCGGTATGAAAAGCTGCTTCAACTTTTGTTCTATGCTTTGTTGTTGAAGCGAACAAAACAAGAGGACTTGGCTGCAATTGGCCGGGCATCGCAAGTGCAATGCGGCATCATGTGCATCAAAGATGCGAACAAGCCGGGCGCTTACCCTGATTATTGGCATCCTGCTTTGATAGAGGGTGGTGGAGAGCCGGAGGATTGTATCTCTGCTGAGGTTTTGGAGGCATTTCAATCCTCAATACAAGAATTGCTGGCGGAAATCCTGGACAAGGATAAGCCGTTCAACCAGACTGACGATGAATCCCATTGCGGTTATTGTGACTTCAAGCACATCTGCCGCCGCGCGTAGGTGATTAATCAAAATTCAATTTGTCGTGAGGTGCCGTGCTCTTATCCTCATTGCACCCCGACTCGTCGCCTGTGTAGGCAGATGGGATGGGGAAGTAGTAGCCCGTCTTGGCAGATTTGTTAGGTGAGGTGGCAATGGCGTAGTAGGGGAGTTTTGGGTCGCTATAAACTTTCTTCATGAAAAGGCCGAACACAGGCATTGCCGTGCGTGCGCCTTGCCCCAATGCAGTGCTTCGGAAGTGCGCAGAACGATCCTCGCAGCCCACCCACACCCCGCAGGTGAGCAACGGCGTATAGCCCACAAACCAGCCGTCCGACTGATTGTCCGTGGTACCCGTCTTGCCGGCCACAGGGAAGTCCAGCTTATATTGACTGCGGAGTCGGCCGCCAGTACCGTAGTCCACCACGCCTTGCATCAGACGAACAGTCTTGAAGGCTGTAATCTGGTCAATGGCTTCATTGGTCTTGGGCAACCTGTTGTAGATGACGTTGCCATCCTTGTCGCAGATGCGGGTGATGAAGATAGGCTCTACGTAAACACCTTGGTTGGGGAAACAGTTGATGGCACCTACCTGCTCGTACAGCGTGAGCTCGCACGCGCCGAGACAGATGGCAGGTACAGCCGGAATCTCGGAGGTCATGCCCATGTTGCGCACAAGGGAAATGACTGCCTCTGGACCATAGCGTTTCATCAGATAGGCAGACACTTGGTTGAGCGAGAAGGCCAAAGCTTCGCGCAAGGGCATCATCTCACCTTCGCGATGCGCGCCCGAGTTGCGTGGTGTCCAGGAACCTCCGGGAACTTCGATGGTCACGGGCACGTTGGGAACCATCGTGCACGGGTCGAATTCGCCGCTCTGCATGGCTACCGTATATACGTATGGTTTGAAGGTGGATCCCACCTGCCGCTGGGACAACTTGACGTGGTCAAATTGGAAATACTCGTAGTTTGTGCCACCCACGTAGGCTTTCACGTGCCCCGACTTGGCCTCCACGCACATCAGTCCGCATTGCAGGAATGATTTGTAATAGCGGATAGAGTCAAAAGGAGTCATCACGGTGTCTTTCATTCCTTGGTAGGAGAATACCGTCATGGGGACTTTCTTGTTGAATTGGGCTTTGATCTGTTCATCGCTCAAACCGGCATCTTTGGCACGGTCATATCGTTCCGAAAGCTTGGCGGCATTCCACAAAATCCGGTTGGTTTGCTCCTCTGACAAATTGACGAAAGGAGCATTTTTCACACCCTTGAAATGCTGGAAAAACAGCGGCTGCAGATAGTCGCAGACGTGCTCCTTGACTGCCTCCTCGGCGTATTGTTGCATACGGGAATCAATGGTGGTGTATATCTTGAGACCGTCACAATAGAGGTCGTAGTGGGAACCGTCTTTCTTGGGGTTGTTGGCACACCATTCTTTGAGCATCAGTCGAAGATACTCTCTGAAATAGGTGGCCTTGCCGGCGTAGTGTGCCTGCGACTTGAAGTTGGTCATGTCGATGGGCAGTGCCTTGATGGAGTCGAATTGAGCTTCGTTCAGGTAACCGTATTTTTTCATCTGGCCGAGAACCACGTTACGACGTTCCAGGGCGGCCTGATAGTGGCGTCGCGGACTGTATTTGGTGGGCGCTTTGAGCATGCCGACCAACAGGGCAGCCTCCTCGGTGTTGATTTCCGATGGACTCTTGTCGAAATAGGTGCGTGCCGCTGATTTGATGCCGACAGCTTGGTTGCCGAAATCCACGGTATTGAAATACATGGCCAAAATCTCATCTTTGGAGTATTTGCGTTCCAGCTTGGTGGCGACCACCCACTCCTTGAATTTGATGAATACCAGCTTGACTTTGTTCATCTTCTGACCGCGCGGGAACAGGTTTTTGGCCAGCTGTTGGGTGATGGTGCTACCTCCGCCCTTGTGGTGGAAGGTAAGCACACCGCCCGCCACGCGGAACAGAGCACGCATGTCCACTCCCGAGTGCTTGTAGAAACGGGAGTCCTCCGTGGCAATCAGCGCGTCCTTCAGCGGTTGCGACAGGTCACCGTATTTGCAGTTGGAGCGGTTCTCCAGATAATAGGTGCCCAAAAGCTCGCCGTCCTCTGAAATGACTTCAGTGGCCAGGTTGGCGGAGGGGTTCTCCAACTCCGTAAATGATGGCATATATCCAATCCATCCTAGGGATATGAGGATAAAAAGCAGTAAAAGTATGCCTAGGAAACCGAAATAGGCTGTCCAAAATGGCTTGACCCAAGCAGGGCGGTTGTTGTCCTTGGTGGAGTCGTTTTGCTTCTTTTTAGATTGGCTGTTGTACATAGTTTGGTTTTTTCAGTTACAATTAATGTGCAGTGGTGGAGGTGCCGTTGCCAGAAGTGGTCACGGTGGCACCGGTATAGTATCCGTGCCAGTTGGTGCCTCCGCTGATGGTCGGTGAGGTGTAGTAGGTGTATGTGCCGCTTTGGATGGCAGGCGTGGTGATGAAAAGACCGGATACACCTCTGGTACCGATGCTCTCAAAGCCGTTGCTGCCGTTGTTGACGGTGGGCATCTTGTAAGTAACAATTTCCGTGCCACTGCTGTTTTTGACGCATACGCCGTTCTGTGCAATGGTTTGAGCAGTGCTGCTTCCGCCTCCGCCGCCAGGACCAGGCCATCCGCCTCCGCCAGAACTGCCGAGAGTCAAGTACTTTTGTCCAGTGAGAGTAGGCGTGCCCTCTATGGAACCCATATTGCCGCCAAGGGCAATGAGAGTGGCGTTATTGATGTACAGTTTTCCGCCGTGGTCGCTGTTATCATCAATGGCGCATTCGCTACCGCGAGCGATGATGACCCCGCCGTAGAAACGCAGGCTGGTGCCGTTGCAGTCAATGGCATCATTGCCGCGTGAGTAGGCCCATATATGTCCTCCGTTGATGCCAATGAAAGAAGCGGCATTGATGGCGTCGTCGTATGCATTGGCCTCTACATAACCACCGTTGATGAAAAGAGAATCCTTGCTTTCAAGAGCTTCGCCAGTGGGGTCTCCGGAGGTCTGAGAGCAGTAACTCTGCAAATGCCCGCTGTTGATGGTGATGCTGCCTTCGATTTTAAACCCTTTGGGCAAACCTTTCCAATAATCGGTGCTGCTTCCGCCAGGCCAGCCGCCGCCACCAGAAGATGCGTTCACAGGCGCGCCGCTGGTAGTGACGTAAACCACAAGCAGACTGTCAGCCGCGCCAACTTCGCCAAAGGTCATGGTGCCGTCGGCTACGATACCACGACCGCCTTTGCCCGTGCTGGAACCATTGAAACTGCCTGCCGTGAATATGATATTGCCGTCTGCCTTCAAACAAGCGGACGCAAAACCGTCGGTGCAGGAGGTGCCCGTTCCCATGGTGGTGAAGCCTATCGCGTTGGTGGAAGCAATGACATGACCGCCCGTCTGGGTGTAGTTGCCATCGCAGCTGATGCCGCGTCCGGCTGCCGTGGCCGTGATGTCACCGCCCGAAATGGTGATATCTCCGTTAGCTTTCATACAAGCAGAAGCATAACTGTCGTAGGTGGTGCCGCTAACCAGATACTTGGCGCAGGAACCTAAAGAGGTCAGGTTGAGCTTGCCGCCGGAAATGACGATGTTGCTGTCACAACTGATGGCCTTGCTCCCGGCATTGGTTGCAGGGCAGGTGATGGTGACCAAACCGCCCGTGACGAACAGGCTTTTGTCGGCCTTGATGCCAGTGCAGTAGGAAAGGTCAACCCCTGAGGTGGTGGTCTCGCTGACGAGCGTGCCCGTGGAGTTGATGGTGAGCTCGCCGCCGTTGATGTAGGTGCTCAGGCCGCTCTTCAATCCCTTGCTCTGGTCACCACTGTTGTTAATGGTGATATGGCCGCCGTTGATGGTGATGGTACTGTCGCACTTCATTCCCTTCTTGTCATCGGCTGGGACGTTGATCGTGATAGTTCCATCATAAACCTCGATAAAACCGGTGTCCCCGTCAACGCCGTCACCGGAAGCGGCGATGTTCAGGGTGCCGCCGTTCATCACAAAGTAGTCGCAATGGATGCCGTCGGCGGCAGCAGAAGCCACGACAATGTTGCCACTGTTAATCTGCACGTAATCGTCGCTGTGGATGCCGTTGCGCTTGTAACCGTTCACGGTCAACGTGCCGTTGCCATAAAAAATTAGCTCGCTCTTGCTTTGCAAGGCCGCCTTCTTCGGGTTGGCCGTCCCGTCATTCAGGAAGTTTTGCGAGCCGTCGGCTAAAATGACATTGGTCTTCTTATCTACGAGAATGTCAATGGCCGGTCCTTCACTGTTGGTGAGCGAAAGGCCTTCCAAGGAAAGGGTGAAACGCTTGTTGGGCGTGATGTACAGATACCCTTCCGAAGAGCTGCCCGACAGGTGATAGACAATGTCCTGCACGGTTGAGGTTACGGTCACTGTAACTTTAGCCCCGTCGTTGGTAATATTCACGCCATTGTTGGCGTAGGGATTGATGATATTGACGTTATTTCCGTTCCAGGTGATGTAGATTTCATCGCCCAGCAGACTCTCGTTGCTGAAGGTGATGCTGTCCACTACACTAACTGGGAAGGTAAGGTAGCTGTTGCCTAAATTGAAGATGGATTGACTGCCCTGAAAATGGATGCTGTCAATCTCGGAAACGGATTTTTCAAAGATGACACTGCTGCCGTTGTACAGATGCAGAATTTCCTGCGCATGCAGGGACATGACGAATGTCAAAAACAGGATGGCAGAAACGGCTCTTTTCATGATTTACTGATTTTGAAGGTTTTACCATCCACTTTGAGGAGATACAAGCCTTTGGGAAGCTTGCTGATATTGATAGTCTCTTCTTGTTTGCATACGCCTGACATAAGCAACCTGCCGTCAATGGAGAAAAGCTGATAGAAGCAGTCGCTGTTCCGATCATTGCTGATGCGAATAAAAGTGGTTGCCGGGTTAGGATAGATGCGGATATGGTCGCTTTCAATGGTTTCCACGGATGTTGATCCGGAGAACAGCACTTTCCGGATATCAGAGAGCGGGAAAGAGAACGGGGTGTCGTTCCCGTCGTCCACCATGAGATACCCGTTGTCAAAATAAATCTTGCCCGCCTCGCTGACGGAAAAAGTTTGGGAGCTGGAATTGATAAGCTGCACTTCCACATTCACCTGTGCCGAGCAGAGGAGAGTACTTGTTAGAAGGAGTAGTCCGAAGATTGTTTTTTTTATCATTTCAAAAAAAATCTAATGCAGGAAATTAATGGGTGAAAATCCTCCAATTAAAAACCGCCTGCAAATATAGTAAAAAAAGATAATGGAAAAGATTCATGAATATTGTGATAAGGGCATAGAAAAAACAAAACAGAAATGCCTTGAAAATTCCTAAAAACTCCGAAATTAACCCTATTTTCTATCATTTAACACATTAATACAATTGAATATCAATAAATTACATTTACTAAAAAATGTTAAATTTGCGGTCGTAATTATTGTAAGTATCGCTTATGAAAATTTTATTTGCTATTGACACTTATTTCACTACCAATAATGGCACCAGTATCTCGGCGCAACGGTTTGCAGACGAGCTGCGCAAGCGCGGCCATGAGGTGCGCATTATGACTGCCAGTGAGCCCAGAGAAGGCGTGTATGGTTTGCCAGAGTTGAACTTTTTCATCTTCAACGGGATGATTCACAAACAGGGATTCCAATATGCGAAGTGCGATAAGAAAGTCATTCGCGAAGCAGTGGAGTGGGCAGACGTTGTCCATTGTTTTTTTCCCTTCTTTTTGGAAACAAGGACCAAGAAAATTGCCGATTTGCTCGGCAAGCCGGCCACGGCAGCCTTCCATGTCCAACCCCAGAACATTTCTTCCCAGTTTGGACTTGGAAAATCAGAATGGGTTAATAATATGATTTTCAGGATACTCAGGAAAGCCGTGTATGACCATTTTGGTCATATTCATGCGCCTTCAAAGTTTATGGCTGAGGAGATCCAGAACCGCGGTTACAGGGCCAAAATCCATGCCATCTCCAATGGCATCCAATCGGACTTTACTTGGTATAAGGTGTCCAAAAAACCTGAATATGAAGGCAAAATCCTGATTGCTATGGTTGGGCGACTTTCTGCCGAGAAACGTCAGGATATCATTATCAACGCTCTCCAATACTCTAAATATGGCGACCGAATCCAATTGGTCTTTGCTGGAAAGGGACCGAAATACAAACAATACTATCGTTTGGGCAGTAAATTGAAGAATCCGCCCATTTTCACTTACCTTCCCAAAGAGGATTTGAAAAACATGCTGGGACAATGTGACCTGTACGTTCACGCATCGGATATGGAGTCAGAAGCCATTTCCTGCATTGAGGCATTCGCCACTGGCTTAGTGCCCGTCATCGCCAACAGCGACCTTTCTGCTACAAGGCAATTTGCCATTGACGGGCGCAGTCTCTTCAAAGCCGGTGATTCCAAGGATTTGGCGCGTGCCATCGACTATTGGTTGGACAACCCCGAGGAAAAGGCGAAAATGGAAAAGTTATATTCCGAGTCAGCAAAACAATATGACATCAACCATTCCATCGACTTGTTTGAGGAAATGTTGCAAGAAGCCATTGCAGATTCCCAAAAGAATCGCCAATAACATAAAGGCTGTCACAATGTGGCAGCCTTTACTTTACCGGATAACCGTAAGCGAACCGTGGAAATCCACCGTACGTACTTGTCCCTGATAATGGAATGAGTAGAAATAGACTCCATCAGACAGATTGTCAGCTGAAAAGCCTTGATTTTCATTATATATCACACCGTCACGAACGTAGGTCTGGTAGTTTTTGCAATCGAAGACTTTCTTTCCCCATCGGTCGAAGATGACAAGGTGGTTGGGACGCTCTTCATCCATATTGATGATGGCAAACACATCGTTTATGCCGTCGCCGTTGGGCGTGATGACATTCGGAAACTCCAAATCCGCCTCAATGTAAACAGAATGAGATACCGAAGCTTCACATTCATATATTTGCAATGAAAGGGTTACCAAGAATTCTCCCCAAGTTCGATAGGTGTGCTCAAAATCGTAGTCGGACGAGTTCTCGCTATTATCGTCCCCGGAGTTCCAGCTCCAGTGATACGTTTCCCCTTCAAGCGTTGAAATGTCAGTGTTGTTGTGGAAGACGATTAGGCCACCCTCTGAGAGAAGCATTTTTTCAGGTTCTGGTGTGAACTCAAGTTGTGGCACTGGTGTCACAAATAGATGGAGTTCAACCGTACTGTCGCACTGCCACTGGTTTGTAAGATGTTGGAAATAGATGGTATTTCCGTATGTGTCAGTCTCAGATGAGGAAATGTTAAAGTTATAGAGTGTGTAGTTGTCTCCTTGACATACGCTATCGGTAATAAGTGTGTGGCTTGTCGGATTTACATACAGGGTCATATATACGATGCTATCGGCATCGCTGTGCGCGGCGAACACTGCGGAATCACTTCCAGCAGTAGTGAAAACACGACCATTCCAAGTGAAGGGCAGTGCATTATCGCAAATGGTACTGTCAACGTTTGTGCTGACGTTGGACCAAACGAATAGGTCAACGATAACGGTGCTGTCACATCCGTGTTGGTTGGCAAGTGTAATTTCATCAATACCAGCTTCCTCAAATACCAGTCCCGATATGGAATATGGAAGTTGGTTTTGAACGATGGTGTCGAAAATATAGGTGGTGTCGCGGGCGATAATGACATTCGCGGCAGCAAAGTTGTTGAGCGTGTCGCATTCACCTTGTTGTTCGCCGTTTTGTGCTACGCCGAAGCCACCATCGTTCACTGCGACCACTAAGTCTGCAAGGCTCCGATGGGCGCAAATGACCTCCTGAGGCAAGGAGAAACTGTAGTGCGTGCAGCTATCGACAGGCAAAGCGGTTGATACTGTCTCCACCCAGAGCACCGTATCGCGGTATTCATTCTCATAGACGGTGATTTCATAAGGTGCATTCAGGACATTTTCACCTTCATTGCAATAGGAGATGTCGATTGTCACGCTGTCAGGATAATAGTTGATTGTAGCACTTCCAGTGACGGCGACATCGGGCACGATGGTGAAGGGCTTTCCAAAACGATCAATGGAGGTGCCCTGTTGCAGGAAGTTGTTGAAAGGTTGGCTCCATGCGGACGGATTGTAGCGGTCAGGAAGCATTGTCGCGTTGTTGAACTGCCAAAGTGGGATGCTGCCGTCATCGTTTACATTGGTGTTATTGTAGGCATATTGGTTCCAGATGTGCCGCGCCGGCGCCCATGGGTTGCCATTGGACTTGAAGTAGTACAGATAACCGAAATCGGTAGGAGAGGATGCACCACCCACCACAATTTCCGCTTCGCCGTCCAAGTCCACATCCGCAATCACTGGATATTCGATACCGGTAGCACTGCAACAAGCGATTGTGGCAAGATTGTATGGCGCAGAAACTGCCGCATGTGTCAGGTGGTGTACCAAGCTGCCATTGATGATGCGCAGGTTGTATAAGTCGCGATATACTAACTCTGCATAGCCATCTTGGTTGAAGTCGAAAAGGGAAAGTCCCGTTGATCCGGAATTGTCCGAGTGTGACATTGTCCAGAAGACATCCATCTCATGATTGGAATTGTTGCCGTTGTACTTCAGCGCGTATATCAGGTCGTTGCTGCCTGTACCGTGTCCTGCAGCAGTTCCTACAATGAAACACAACTCCGGTGCACCGTCACGGTCAATGTCACCGATCTGCGGGACTCCGAACTTGGTACTGTTGGGTATCTTCTTGGAACAGATAATCTCGCCCGTGTTGGCATCCCACACGTACAGGTACAACACGTGGTTGCTCTGATCCACATTCATCGTTACAACGTCTAACTTGCCATCAAGGTTAATGTCCACGGCAAAGGTGTTTCCGTCAGTGAACGGGATTGCGGAATTGTCTGCCATTCGCATATCCGTAGAATCCACTTGTCTTGCCACCTCTATTTTGTTTCTGGTGAAATCGGTCCTGCTTTGCAGAATGACATGATAAATGGTGTTGCCCGCCGCGAGGTCGAGGTCGAAGTCACCTGTAAGATCCGCCGCCATCGACTGGTAGGTGTGGATATTGTTGTCCCAGTTTCTACATGCGTGGCCGGTATTGCCATTTGCCTTGCACAAAAGCGTACCTGTCGCAGCATCGTATATCTCGCTGCCGATGAACACCTCGCTCCAACCGTCATGGTTGAAGTCGGCAAATGAAACCGCCGGCAGTGAAATCGTCTCATTATTGTGGCTGGTGAAAGGCTGGTCGGAACGCCACAACTGCGTGCCGCTGTAATCGTAGGCGTACAAGTGTCTATCGGCAGCAAAAAGCACCACAATGGGCTGATAGACATTGGGTGAGATTTGCACTTTCCCCATAGCGAGGTTGTTCCAAATGTAGCTGGTTGCCACGGGGAATTGTATTTCCAGTCTGCCATCGGCTTTATAAACGCCAATGCTGTGGAAAGTACTTCCATAGGTGGCTTGTGGAATCAGAATTTCGGGCTCGTTATCGTCGTCAATGTCGCCGACCATTGGTACGGAAACCGTTACCGCATTGCTGACGGTGGAAACAGCACTTTGGCGGATGGACCATACGTTGGTAGCTGGAGGAAATACGCATTCGGCGCTATCTACATTGTCTGGATAGGGTTGCATCAGAATAAAGATATACGCGCGGTTAATGGTGTCATTGCAGTTCACAGCGTAGAATATGGAGTCAATGCCAATGAACCCCGTTGCCGGCTGATAGTTTACAATGGAACCCTGCACGGATGCGCTGCCATGAGACGGACCAAACACGATTTCGGGTACGGCATCAGTGCAGCTGAGGGTGTCGTTAGCCAATGGATAGATGTCTATGCCGAGATTCATCGGAATGGTGATATAATCGTCCACTGTATTCCGCGGAATCACAGTGACGACGATGGATGTGTCGGCGCTACAAGGATTTCCGCTATACGTTCCTGTGACGTAGTAAGTGGTTGTCCGTTCAGGGAAGGCGTATGTAGTATCTGTGTGGTCGGAGGAAAGGTCCATTGAGGGTGTCCATAAGTAATAATCTGCTCCCGAGGCCCACAATTCTGCTGTGTCTCTGGTACGGATGGTGACATCTGAACACACCGTAAGGCGAGGTCTGAAAATCTCCACCTGAAGGGTGATGAGCGTGTCCACACCAATAGTTACGGTGTCCGATTCTTCGAAGGGTATCCCGTACCACTCAAAAGGAAGATCGCTTTCGCAAACGATTGTGTCATATGTGAGCTCAAGCGCAGGAGTCCACGTAAGAACCATGTGTACTACACTGTCGCAATTGTAAATGTTGGTAAAGGTTGCCTCCTGGGTTCCGAAATCGTTGAAGACGATGCCATTCCATGTAAACGGAAGCAGTGCATATTGCGTAGAGTCGTAGAGGGTGGTGTCGGAAACAGGCTTTACCCATAAATCCAAATTCAACAAGCTGTCGCAACCGTTGGCAGCGACTAGTATTGTGTCATAGGTGAAATGACCTGGGGTGGAGATGTCAAGATAGTCGAACGGTGCCAGGGTGTAGGGCGTTTCCGACTGGCAAACCTCTACTGAAAGCGTGTCTAGAATAAGAGGATGGACGTAACCGTGTATTTCGGTCATTACCATTTCTGTCAAAATATCGATGCTCCATCCATCTCCTACATTTATCCAGTTGGATGAGAAGTGGAATGTGACACAGTTGCTTTCGATGACAAGGTCTGGATTATGAGTAGAATAGGTTATGGCAGACACAAGAAGGGATGGGTCGGCTATCGCGCCAGCATAGATAAACAAAGTGTCGCCGGCGATAACATCTAACGAGTTGAAGTGTAGCCTTAATGCGCCCTGTCCTGTGCAACAGAACGTTTGGGTTATCTGTTCGTTATTGCTATAGTTGCCATATTCGCCTCCGCTATCGAAGAAGCGTGCTCCTTCGCCACTTTGCAACAGGAGGGTCCTGCCGTTCATGTTTACTGTGTGGTGGATGGCACCGTATAAGTTCTCGCAGCGGCCTGGATTGGAGAGAGATATGTATAAAACTGTGTCATGAGTCAGATTAGGGATAGAAAGTTGGGACACTTGTGTGCTGCTCAAGATGGTATCGCTTTGCAAAAGTTCCTCTTGGGTCGGAGAAGAGTACCAGTTCAGGTAATACGGCGGAGTGAGCGTTGAATTTGCCATCAAGAAGATGTCGCTGTCGTAGCATACGGTTCCGCCATAGGTGTGGATGTTAGGGGTTGCATCAGGCTCTACGCCGTAAATCAGTACATGAGTGGTGTCGATGATGTAGTTGTATGCACAACGATCGTCCGCGGCATCTGTAACCCAGAAGATGTTATCTCCCCAGATGGGGAAAGTTTGGTGAAGGGTGTCCCCAGCGAGGGTTGTGAGGTCCAGTTCTCCAGACTGAGGCGCCCCGACATGGTGGAAGGTGTAGTGTAAATTACCATTACCATGAGCTACTAACGACAGTTCTATCTCACTGCCTGCACAAAGAGTGGTGTCACTCAGAATCTCCACGGTGGGGGCGTGAAGCACCTCAATATACACACTGTCAGTGAATGCGGTCTGGCATCCTGTATTGGTGATGTCCAAGGTGTACCAGCCGCTTTCGCTGCCGTAGGGAAGATAAATGGTGTTCTCACGCTCGTCGCTTTCGAAGTTGTTAGGTCCTGACCAGTGGTAAGTGACGGATTGCGTGAATGGAAGTGCCGCAAGGAAGGCGCTGTCACCCTCGCAGTGCCCATTTCCCGGTGCATAGCCGCTCTCCCATGCCAACGCACTTTGACTGAGCGAGGTTACTACCATATTGATGGAGAAACTGTTTTGGCATGAATCTACGGCCATTACAGATACTTGTTGTCCTTCTGAAAGAGGAATGTCGTAAAAGTTGCCGTCCAAGCTTGTCCCGAGGAGGGTCCCTTCCAAGTCTGCATGATCATACAAATAATACTGGTATGGCTGCGTGCCGTTGAAGGCGTGGGTGAGTACGTTCCCTGTACTGGTATAAGCATCGCAGATGACCGCATATCCCATGTTGAAATCTATATAAATCGGCTCATAGGTGATGGTGTCGTAATGATATATGGTTTCATTCATACAACTAGGCCTTGAAGATGCCATGACAACATAGGTTCCTGGAATTGTGAACACGATTTGGTTGTTAGAGTAATACCAACCACTGGTGGGTCCGCTTACCACAGAAAAGGAAGGTGTGGTATAATAATACGTTTCAATAGGCTCGTCGTTGCTGACATTGACATCAATGCGGTATTCATTGACCATCACTTCCGCATAGGGCGTGACAAAGTACCGGTCACAAACCTGTACGCCCGGAAATTGTGGTTCTACACTAAAAAAAGCATGTCGTTCACGAATATCGCTATACGAATAAGTATAAGTGAGCGTGTCGGTACCACAGTCGGAAGTAACGGTAAAGACATAGCGTCCTGTTGGAATGCTGGGATTGTAGGGCCAATTGGGCGTGTGGATCCAAAAGTGCCATTCCTGGTCGGACATGGAAAAATCAACCTGGAAATAGTGGATTGAAGTATCTTCCATGACCACATCCCATTGGTCATCCAATTCGTGGTATGTGGCGGTAAAATTATAACGATCGTACTGAGGACTATCAATCAGTCTCACAACAGCATTCTTGCGAAAACGATAAAAATCTACACCTTTCTCCCTTAACAAAATATAGTGATCACTATAACAACCATAATTGTCTTTTTCAAATTCCCATGTGTAAGGTACATCTCCTTCAAGAGTGTCCACTGTGAATTGGTAATTCCGGTAAAACGATTCCAGTACACAGCCATGGGCATCTGTCAGAACAATATGTACCAGCATGGATGTGTCAGTGAGGGTAGGATTGGTAAACGAACAGGATAGCTGGTTAAAGGATGATTTTTCATCGTGAGCAAGTACTCGTTCGTCATTTGCAGTATAAACATCTAGTGATAGAGGTGGGGTAAAGTTGAAAGAATTGATAGAAGTTGTGTTGGTGCCAGGTTCATAACCATAAGTATATGATGTATATCCATTGCAGCTATAAGCTGAAATGAAATACCTTTGTGTGATTACCCCCGAAAGGTAGTGCACAGCACAAGTGTCGGCCTCCGTGACTATAGTCTCGAGTTGTTCAGGAGATTCTTGATACTGATAGCTGTTTCCGCTGTAATAATTGTCATCAATAGAAGGATCGTGAATGCCATATTTAACAGTGTAGAGACCCGAACAACTGTTCCAAAGTTGAAACGTGATGGTGTCGCCGTACATGTCACAATAGCGGTCAATGTTGTTTATGGTATCCATAAAGGAAACATGCCATCCATTCCTATAAAATGCACCTCCACTAATACTATACCAACGTGTGGTATCCTGACCTGGGTTGATAAAACGGTATTTCACCAATGTGTCCAAATAGGGTAAGTCATAGTTATGATTGTTATCTTCAATCCAATAATTATAATATCTAAATTGATATGCAAAAACCGAATCATTCATGTTCGTATTATAACACTGTCGGTAATGTAAGAAAGTATAATAACGAAAGACCTGTAAAGGAACGTTGGAGGTTAAACGGATGCTATACCCGCAAGAGTCGCTCGCGACAAGGGTATAGTCACCGGCTGCCAGGCTGTCAAAGGTATAGAAATCCATGTAGTCAGCAAAGGATGAATCGGTGCCGTTATGTTCGCGCTGGTAGTAGTAGCGGTCACGCACTAATTGGTTGTTTTCATCGTAAATTTGCACGTGATAGGGGAATTTACCATAACGGAGTTTCAGCTGAAGACGGCCAATGTCAGCACATTCAAAGGCGTGGCGTATGCCGCACCTCTCTCTCCCGTTATAATCATTGTCTCCGGCAATGCCAGACAACATGGATGCCTCAAAGTGGTTGTAATGTGTGGGAACAACAATGTTGCAGATGATGGTGTCCACCAATTCGAATGTGGTGTCGCCGTTATTGATTACAGGCACATAACCTACCACGCCGAAGCAATAGGTTCCGGCACTCAATTGTATGTTGTTCAAAGAGTCGTATCGGGTGTTGGTGCCCGCCGTCTGGTTACGATATTGGAATTCTACATTGAAAAAAGGATGAACCGTTATGTCAACGGCATGGTGGGTGCTCGGATCTATCACCACTTCATTGCCTGTAGCGTCCCATAACGTGATGATTGCCTGCGAGTCATCGAAGCAGTTGCCAGCAAAAGTTTCAACATGAATATCGTATGGGAATGGCAAATCCTGTCCCCATGCTTCTTGGCCTAGCAGGGCTAAAAAGCAGCAAATGAAAAATAGTAATAGTTTTTTCATGAGAATGATAAAAAATCAGCCCCAAAGATACGAAAAATTTAAAAAAATCAATTATTTTTAATTTTTTTTGCAAAATTATTCAAAATGATAACCTTTTCATTCTTGGGTAAAATATGTTGCGGAAATCATCATTTTTGGGGATGTAGATTAATTCAGAAAACCTCATTTTTGCACAGTGTTAAAAATAGATAAGAATTAATATAAAATATGGATGATCAAACCTTTAGACTCGTTGATATGCCGACCGGTTCGCAATGTGTGATTGTGAAGCTGAGCGGTCACGGCGGCTTCCGGCACCGGCTGATGGAACTGGGCTTCGTGCGTGGCGAGAAGGTGCGCGTCATCAAGAACGCCCCGCTGCACGATCCTATCGAGTACGAAATTATGCAGAGCCATGTCTCTTTGCGCCGCATTGAGGCACAACATATTGAGGTAGTGCCTCTGACAGAGGATATTGCGGATAATTACAACTTCAACGGAACCATCACAGAGGAAACTACCCGAATCTTGGGCGAGCGCGGCAAAACCATCTCCGTGGCTTTGGTGGGGAACCCCAACTGTGGCAAAACCTCCTTCTTCAACCACGCCACCGGCATGCGCGAGAAGGTGGGCAACTATAGCGGTGTTACGGTAGATTCCAAAATCGGAGTTTTCAAATACAAGGATTATACGATCCAGATTGCCGATCTGCCCGGCACCTATTCCCTTACCGAATATACTCCTGAGGAGCTTTACGTGCGCGAGTACGTCTTCAATAACCACCCTGATGTGGTGCTTAACATCGTGGATGCCTCCAATTTGGAACGCAATCTTTTTCTCACCACCCAGCTCATCGACATGAACTTGCCGATGGTGATGGCGCTCAATATGTTTGATGAACTGGAACATAATCACGACAAGTTGGATGTGGAGATGCTGAGCCGGTTGCTGGGCTGCCCTATTGTTCCCACAGTATCATCAAAAGGTACTGGCATTCAGGATGTGATGAAAAACATTGTGGATGTCTATGAGAATATGGAACAGAATACCAAACATATCCACATTAACTATGGTGCTGATATTGAGAAGAGTATAGAGATTCTGAAGGGAATTATCAAGAAAGATGCGGTGGTTGATAGCGAATATCCAGCCCGTTATGTGGCCATCAAGTTGCTGGAGAATGACCAGACTACGCTGAAGGCGGTGGAAGAACATGTTGAGTTTGAGGAGTTGAAAAAAGTAGCTGCCGAGCAGCGTGCTCTGTTGGAGAAGAGCTACCGTGAGGAGGCTGCCACGGTGATTTCCGGCGCCAAATACGGTTTTGTGCGGGGCGCTTTGGCAGAAACCTATACGGTTGGCAAAGATCGTAGCAAGCAGAAAGCTTACACTATTGACAACATTTTGACCCACAAATGGTTGGGTTTCCCTATCCTGATTTTCTTCCTGTTCTTCATGTTCCTGATGACGTTCATCTTAGGTGCCTATCCACAGGAATGGCTGGAGATGTTTTTCGGATGGTTGGGCGGCCTCGTATCGCGCGTAATGCCAGATGGCATGCTCAAAGATTTGATTGTGGATGGCATCATCGCGGGTGTGGGCGGCGTCTGTTCGTTCCTGCCTAACATCCTGATACTCTTCTTCTTCATTTCCATATTGGAAGATACAGGTTACATGGCTCGCGCGGCTTTTCTCATGGACAAGCTGATGCACAAGATGGGCTTGCATGGCAAGTCGTTCATTCCCTACATCATCGGATTCGGGTGCAGCGTGCCGGCCATCATGGCTACACGGACATTAGAGAATAAGAAAGACAGAATCCTTACCATCATCACGGTGCCGTTCATGTCATGTTCGGCACGGTTGCCCGTGTATCTTTTGCTGATTTCCGCCATCTTCACCACCACCCATGGTATGTTCGTCACGGGCGTGTACAAGGGCTTGGTTCTCACCAGTATCTATCTGATTGGCATCCTTTTCGCCATCCTTACCTCGTTGCTGATGAAGAAGATTGCTTTCAAAGACAATTCCGACCAGTTTGTGATGGAGCTGCCGCCGTACCGACTGCCCACGTTCCGCAACGCCATGGTGCACATGTGGGATAAGAGCGTGCAGTACCTCAAGAAGATGGGTACGGTGATTTTGGTGGCCACCGTCATCATCTGGGCGCTGGAATACTTCCCGCAACATAGTCCGCAAATTGATCGCTACACTGCGCAGATTGAGCAGATTTCGGCAGATACGGAGATGGACGAGGCAGTGAAAGCCGAACAAATCAAGCAGTTGGAATTTGACCGCTCCGTGGTGCAAACCGAAAATTCCTATATCGGTCGAGTGGGGCAGGCGATTGCGCCGGTTTTCAGACCGCTCGGCTTTGACTGGAAGATGGGTGTATCGCTGCTCACGGGGCTGGCCGCCAAGGAGATTGTGGTTTCTTCTATGGGTGTGCTCTATCACGCGGACACGGATGCTGACGAGCATTCCTCCGCGCTGCAGGCCAGCATTCAGGCGCAGACGTGGACCTCCGGAGAACTGAAAGGACAAAAGGTCTTTACCCCGTTGGTGGCCTACGCCTTCATGATTTTCATTCTGCTCTATGTGCCTTGTGTAGCGGCAGTTACAGCCGTGTATAAGGAGGCTGGCGGGAAATGGGCTGCGTTCACTGTGCTGTTCAACACGCTCGTCGCTTGGATTATGGCATTTTTGGTATATCAAATTGGAATGTTATTTTAAAAAATTGAGATATGTCTCACGAACATCAACATGAACATCAACATACACATGATCATGAGCATCATCATGGTCATCATCACCACGACCACAGCCATGTCATCACCACACTGAACAGGGCGTTTATTATCGGCATTGCGCTCAATGTGGCATACGTGCTCGCGGAGGCCATCTTCGGGCTTTGCTACCACTCATTGGGCTTGCTTTCCGATGCGGGCCACAACCTCAGCGATGTGGTCAGTTTGGTGCTGGCCCTTATTGCGTTCAAATTGTCGGGTTCGCTGGCCAACCGAAAATATACGTATGGTTACAAGAAGAGTACGATTCTGATTTCGCTGCTGAATGCTTTGATTTTGGGCGTGGCGGTGATTTTCATTATCGTGGAGAGTGTGCGCAAGCTGATTACCCCGCAGGAGGTGCAGGGCCAAATAATCTCCATTGTGGCGGCTATCGGTGTGGTAATCAATGGATTTACGGCCTGGCTGTTTATGAAAGACCAGAAGAAGGATTTGAATGTCAAGGGCGCGTACCTGCACATGTTGGCGGATGCTTTGGTGTCAGTGGGCGTGGTGGTGTCCGGCATCATCATCTATTTCACAGGCTGGTACATCATCGACCCGCTGATTGGCCTGGTGGTGGCGGTCGTGATCATCGTGGCATCTTGGGAACTGCTGCATGATAGCGTGCGTTTGGCCTTGGACGGCGTGCCCGCCCAGCTGGACTTTGACCATGTGAAAGAGGCCATGATGGGGCAGGAGGGTGTACGCGAGGTGCATCATCTGCACATCTGGGCGCTGAGCACCACGGAGAATGCCATGACCGCTCACGTGGTAGTGGACAACCTGTCGGAAATGGAACATTTGAAAGGAGAATTGAAAGGCAAGCTGGCCGAGATGGGCATCATCCATGCCACCTTGGAGTTTGAGACGCCCGATTCGGAATGTTCGGGAGAATGCAAGTGATTATGGCACAGAAAATAATCGTATTGGTAATCGTGTCCGCCGCCGTTTTGTATGCGGTGGTGATGATAGTGAGGCGCATCCGTCGCCGCCACGACCATCCGTGCGGTTGCGATGGCTGTCCGGGGTGCGGAGACTCGTGTGCGGGGTGCAAATATAAGAAACCGATTCAGTAGAGACGCGCCATGGCGCGTCTCTACCATATATTATAACTGCCAATCAATAGGAGTCTTCCCCATCTGACGCAATAGCTCATTAGCTTTGGAGAAGTGTTTGCAGCCGAAGAAACCCCGGTGTGCGGAGAGCGGGGAGGGGTGCGCGGCGGTGAGCACGTAATGCTTGCTTTGGTCAATCAGCGCGCGCTTGTTGATGGCAAAGTTGCCCCACAATAGGAACACTAAGCCCTCTTTCTGCTCTGATAATCGCTGGATGGCGCAGTCGGTGAACTTCTCCCAGCCGTGGCCCTGGTGAGAGCCTGCTGCGTGCTCGCGCACGGTGAGCGTCGCGTTCAGCAGCAACACACCCTGCTTCGTCCACTTCTGCAAGTTTCCGCTGCGCGGCGTGACAAACCCCACATCGTCGCTCAACTCCTTGAAGATGTTGATCAGTGATTTCGGGAACGGAACACCGTCCTGTACCGAGAAGCACAGCCCGTGCGCCTGCCCGTACTCGTGATACGGATCTTGCCCGATAATGACCACTTTCACGTCATCAAACGGCGTGCTGTCGAAGGCGTTGAAGATGCAGTTGCCGGGCGGAAAGATGCGGTAATGCTTCTTTTCTTCCACCAAGAAATCCTTCAGCGCGCTGAAATAGGGCGCCTGAAACTGGTCCCAGAGCACGCGCTTCCAGGATTCTTCGATTTTAGGGCTGATGTTTGCCATGTTGGTTAGTGTTTGAAATGACGCACGCCCGTGAACACCATGGCGATGCCCAGCTCGTTGCAGGCCTTGATGGAGTCTTCGTCGCGCACGGAGCCGCCGGGTTGGATGATGGCGGTCACGCCGTATTGCGCGGCCATCTTCACCACATCGTCAAAGGGGAAGAAGGCGTCGGAGGCGAGACAGAGCCCTGCGGTCACGCCCTTTTCCTTGGCTTCCTCGAACGCGATATGGGCGGCGCCCACGCGGTTCATCTGTCCCGCGCCAATGCCCACAATCTTGCCGTCCTTGGCCACCGTGATGGCGTTGGAACGCACGTGCTTGCATATCTTCATCGCCAAGAACAGGTCCTGAAGCTCAGCATCCGTGGGCTTTTTCTCCGTCACCACGTTCAGCTCGTAGTCTTCGGTGGACTTGTTGTCGATGGTCTGTTCCAGCATACCGCCGCGCACGCTGATGAACATCTTGTCGTCGCCGTTCTCCATGCTCGGATCGAAGGTCATGAGGCGGATGTTCTTTTTGGTGGCAAGATGCTCAAAGGCTTCTTTCGTGAAGCTCGGGGCGAGGATAATTTCCAGGAAGACGGGCTTCATGGCCTCGGCTGTGGCCAAGTCAATTTCGCGGTTGGAGGCCACGATGCCGCCGAAGATGGAAACTGGGTCGGCTTCATAGGCGCGCTGCCAAGCTTCCAAGGCGTTGGCACCTAAACCCACGCCGCAGGGGTTCTTGTGCTTCACGGCCACCATGGCGGGCTCTTGGAACTCTTTCAGAATCTGCAAGGTGGCATCTGCGTCTTGTATGTTGTTGTATGACAATTCTTTGCCATGAAGTTGTTCGGCCCAGGCGATGGAATAGCCCTGCTTCTTGCCAGCATAGAAGGTAGCGTTTTGGTGCGGGTTCTCGCCGTAGCGCAGGCTCTGCTTGCGCGTGAAGGTCATGGTCATGCTCTCGGGCTCTTGCTCACCGGCCTGTTCGGTCAGGTAGCGTGAGATATAAGTATCGTAAGAGGCGGTGTGACGGAATACCTTGGCGGCCAGCCGACGGCGCGTCTCAAACGTGGTGTCGCCGTTCTCTTTGATTTCTGCCAAAACCGTGTCGTAATCGGCAGCATCTACTACCACGGTCACGAACTTGTGATTCTTGGCCGCGCTCCGGAGCATCGTGGGCCCGCCAATATCAATGTTCTCTATCGCATCTTCGTACGTGACACCGGGCTTCTCGATGGTCTGCTTGAACGGATAGAGGTTCACCACAATCATGTCGATGGGCTCAATGCCGTTCTCGCGCATCTCCTGCTGGTGCTTTTCGTTGTCGCGGATAGCCAGCAGTCCGCCGTGAACCTTGGGGTGGAGCGTCTTCACGCGCCCGTCCATGATTTCCGGGAATCCGGTGACCTCGCTGATGCCGATGGTCTTCAATCCGGCGGCGTCCAAGGCCTTCTTGGTGCCTCCCGTGGAGATGATTTCATATCCGAGTTTGATTAGTTCGGTTGCAAACGGCACGATGCCGGTTTTGTCGCTTACGCTGATAATGGCTCTTTTCATATTGTGATGTTATGTGTTAATAATCTGATTCTTGCAATCTTCCATCAGCCACATGGGCGTGGATGTGGCTCCGCAGATGCCGATGGTGTTATATCCTTTCAGGTTGAGGTCTGCAATTTGTCCGGCATGGGCCACCATGAAACTGTTCGGGTTATTCTTCTTACAAATGTCGAACAGATGGAGCCCGTTGGAACTTTTTTCACCCGAAACGAACAGGATGGCGTCGTGCTGTTTGGCGAACTCCGCAATTTCCTCGGCGCGGTTGGCCACCTTGCGGCAGATGGTGTCGGCATATTGGAAAAGTTTGTCGTTACCGGCAGTCTCGTAACGCTCCTGGATGAGTCGGATTAGTTCGTAGTATTGCTCCAGGCCTTGTGTGGTCTGTGAGTAGAGCATGGCCGGCCGGTTATAGTCGATTTTGTCAATTTCGTCAAAAGAGGAGATGACAATGCCTTGGTTGTCGGTTTGCCCCATGAGGCCCACCACCTCGGCGTGGCCCTGCTTGCCGAAGATGAGCACCTGCTTGCCTTCGTTCTCGGGATTGCGATGGAAGTCGGCGATGCGCTGCTGCAGTTTCAGCACCACGGGGCAGGTAGCGTCAATGAGGGTGATGTTATTTTCCTTGGCAGTCCGGTAGGTGAGGGGAGGCTCGCCGTGCGCGCGGATGAGCACGGTGGTGTCGCGGAGCTCTTGGAATTGCTCAAAGCTGATGACGCGAAGCCCCATGGCGGTGAGCCGCTTCACCTCCTCGTTGTTGTGCACGATGTCGCCCAGACAGTAAAGGGTGTCGTGGTCCTTCAGGTACTCTTCAGCCGTTTGGATGGCGTGAATCACACCGAAACAGAAACCCGAATTATTGTCTATGGTAACTTGCAAAGTGAAAGGTTGTTATAGATTTTACCAATTGTCTGGGAAAAGAGAATCCACGAATTCGGCGCGGTTGAAGACTTGCAGTTGGTCGATCTTTTCGCCCACGCCGATGTATTTGATGGGAATCTTGAACTGGTCGGAGATGCCGATGACCACGCCGCCCTTGGCAGTGCCGTCGAGTTTGGTGATAGCCAGGGCGTTGACTTCGGTGGCGGCGCAGAACTGGCGAGCCTGCTCAAAGGCATTCTGGCCAGTGGAACCGTCCAAGACGAGCAGTACCTCGTGCGGTCCGTCGGGCACGAGTTTGCGTATGACGTTCTTGATTTTGATGAGTTCGTTCATCAGGTTGGTCTTGTTGTGCAAACGACCTGCGGTGTCGATGATCACAACGTCGCTTTTGCGGGCGATGGCGGAGGCCACGGTGTCGTAGGCTACGGCAGCGGGATCGGAGCCCATCTTCTGGGTAATGATAGGCACATCGGCGCGCTTGGCCCAGGCCTCGAGTTGTTCGATGGCGGCGGCACGGAAGGTGTCGGCGGCGCCCAAGGTTACGGAGTAGCCCTTTTTCTTGAATTGGTAAGCCAGCTTGCCGATGGTGGTGGTCTTGCCCACGCCGTTCACGCCAACCACCAGCACCACGTAGGGCGTGTCAAGCTTGGGGATGACGAAGTCGTTGGCTTTCTCGATGTCGTTTTCGAGCAGCAGACCCACAATCTCTTCCTTCAGGATGGCGTTGAGCTGTTCTGTGCCAATGTACTTGTCGCGTGATACGCGGGATTCTATGCGCTCGATGATGCGGAGGGTGGTCTCCACACCCACGTCGGAGGTGACGAGCACTTCTTCCAGGTTGTCCAACACATCGTCGTCAACCTTGGATTTGCCGACGACAGTCTTGGCAAGTTTGGCGAAAAAGCTCTCTTTCGATTTTTCCAGACCCTTGTCCAGTTCCTGTTTTTTCTCCTTTGAAAATATAGAAAAGAATCCCATGATGCTGTGTTTTTGGTTCAGGCGGCAAATATACGGAATAATTTGCTACGAGATGGCGATGGAAAGCCGTAAAAAGAAAAAAGGCGGACCGGGAGGTCCACCTTCTTTCAACCATGAAAACAAAATATTACTTTTTAGCCAAAAAGTCTTTAACAGTGGTAGAGTCCACAATCGCTTCTTTGAACGTGTAGGCTCCAGTTTTCGGTGAGCGTTCCATTTTTACCACGCGGGTGTAAGTAACACCACCTTCTCTTTTCAACGTTGCAACTACCTTCTTTGCCATCTCTCTATCGTTTTAAATTATTTAACTTCTTTGTGTAATGTCATTTTCTTCAGGTACGGATTGTATTTCATCAATTCCAATCTGTCAGGAGTGTTCTTTCTATTTTTCGTAGTGATATATCTGGACATTCCCGGTACGCCGCTTGCCTTTTGCTCGGTGCATTCCAAGATGACTTGTTGACGAGCTTCTTTTACTTTCTTTGCCATTTCTTATCTACTTTTTATTCGTTTCTTTTTGACGCTGCAAAAATACATTTTTTTTCATTTCATACATCCTATCCCTTGTTTTTTTGAAAAAAAAGTTTTTGGATTGATTTAAATATATGATATTCAATATGTTAAATAATTACACATCTTGGTTTAAAAGGGCCCATAATTGGTCTTTTATTTCGGTAAGATGGTAGTTTGTCAAGGATGAAATGTTGATAACGGGCAGCTTTTTGGACAATTTTTGCATGATCTTGGCCACTTCTGCCTCCGGAGCCATGTCGCATTTGGTGATGGCGACCAGATACTTCTTGTCGAGTAGTTCAGGGTTGAAGGCTTCCAGTTCGTGTTTGAGGATGTTGAACTCCTTGAGGATGGTTTCTGCAGTGCGGGTGCCCTCGTTGTCGGCTACGGGAATCATGTACAGTAGCACTGAGTTGCGTTCAATGTGGCGGAGGAAGCGCAGGCCGATGCCCTTGCCCTCGGACGCGCCCTCGATAATGCCGGGGATGTCGGCGATGACGAAGGATTGGAAGTCGCGGTAAGCCACCATGCCTAGGTTCGGTTTCAGGGTGGTGAAGGGGTAGTCGGCGATTTTAGGGCGTGCATTCGACAGCTGGCTGATGAGGGTGGATTTGCCCGCGTTGGGGAATCCCACGAGGCCGACGTCAGCCAACACTTTCAGTTCCAGTGATATCCAGCCTTCGGTACCCAGCTCGCCGGGTTGTGCGAAGCGGGGTGTTTGCATGGTCGCGCTCTTGAAGTGCACGTTGCCGAGGCCGCCCCGGCCGCCCTTCATGGCCACGATTTCCTGGCCGTCTTCCAGAATCTCGCCCACCACCTCATTGGTGTCTATCAGCTTGATGATGGTGCCGAGAGGCACTTCGATGATGGCGTTCTCGCCGTTTTTGCCGAAGCATTGATTCTTCTGGCCGTTGCCGCCGTGTTCGGCGAACACGTGTTTGGTGTAGCGCAGGTGCAGTAGTGTCCAGAGGTTGCGGTTGCCGCGTACGATGACGCTGCCACCCTTGCCGCCGTCGCCGCCGTCGGGGCCGGCCTTGGGGTTTCTGGCCGTGCGTGCCAGGTGCGCGGAGCCCGCGCCGCCGTTGCCGGACCGCCCGAATATCTTGACGTAGTCTATGAATTGTTCTTCTGCCATAGGAGTGGTGATTTGTTATTTCACTTCGCAATTCTTTTTCCGCTTGTCAATGAGTGTGACGGGCTTGCGGCTCATGGCAGGGAAGTTGACTTTCCTGACATCTTCCACCGGCGCAATGACAATCTTGGGTGCCACGCGGATCTTAGCACGGAAACGGTCTTTCAAGTCCTTCACCACATCAAACTCCGGCTCGTGACGCAATCCTATGGTGATGGTCACATCATCCGTCTCCGTGGTTTCGTTGGTGCTGATGGTGATGTAGTAGTTCTCCACGTATGGCGCGTTGGTCAACACTTCGGTCATCGCGGGCGGATAGAGCGTGGTGCCTTTGTACTTGATCATGTGGTTCTTGCGGCCCACGATGGGGCTGATGCGGAAGGTCTGCCGCCCGCACTCGCACGGCTCGGGGTGTATGCACGCCATGTCGCCGGTGCGGAAACGCAACAGCGGCATGCCTTGCACGCCGAGAGTCGTGATGACAACTTCGCCCACTTCACCCTCGGGTACGGGCTTGTCGTCGTCGCCAATAATCTCCACAATCAACAATTCGGGGTGATGGTGACCACCGCAACCGTACTCACATTCCGAGAAGGTGGCCGACATCTCCGTGGAGGAGTAGGTGGCGTAGAGCTCCACGTCCCATTTTTCCTTGATTTTCTTACCCAAAGAGTTAAGCTCGAAGTTCTGGTCGCGCAGTCCCTCGCCAATGCCAATTATCCGTTTGATGGAAGAGTTGCGGTAGTCGATGCCGTGCTCCTCGGCGTATTCAATCAGACGGAGGATGAATGATGGGATGCACATCACCGTGTCGGGTTTGATGCGCTCGATGGTGTCCCACTGCAACTCGGGGATACCATTGCCCACGCGGATAACCCCCGCACCCATTTTGCGCAATCCTAAGAAATAGGCCAATCCGGCCATGAATCGCTTGTCAATGGTCGTCATCAGCTGCAATACGCTCTTCTCCGTGAGACCAGCACAGGAGAATGAGACCGCCTCGTTGTACGCCAGTCGTTCCAAGTCGCTGTCGGTGCAGGCAAATGTCACAGGGTCGCCTAAGGTGCCGGAGGTGGTGATGTAGTCGATCACCTGTTCCTGGGGCACGCATAGGAAGTCCCAATTGTGCAACTGCAGATCCTTCTTGTCGGTGAAAGGAATCTGCTGCAAATCTTCTATTTTGGTGATTTTAGAGATGTCAATGCCGTTTTCCGCGAAAAGACGTTGGTAAAAAGGGGAATGAGCCTGCAAATAGGCCAGTTGTTCCCGCATCTTCTCTTCTTGGAAGGCTTTGATGACCGCTTTCGGTTGGTATTCTATTTCGGGATTGAAAATCATGAGGTAAAAGGGGTAAAAGGGGTGAATGAGGTGAAAGGGATTAAAGGATTTTGATTTCTTTTAACCACTTGATGAATTCATATTTCCATTTGCCGGCTTCGGGGGCGCGAGTTTCGTCCATGCCGTAGCCATGTCCGCCGGTTTCATAGAGCAGGAACTTGTGCGGGATGTCCGATTTTCGCAGGCTCCGGTCCAGCTCCACGCTGTTTTGGTATTTCACTACGGGGTCGTCTTTGGCGGTGACGAGGAATACGGGCGGCATATCACGTGGAATGCTGAGTTCCATGGAGAAGAGGGCTTGTTGCTCCGGCGTGTAGCGTCTAGTCAACAGGTTGCGACGGGAACGCTCATGGGCGATGCCGTCGCGCATGGAAACCACCGGATACACAGGCACCACGAAGTTGGGCTTTAAGGAGATGTTGTCTTTAACACCCACTTTCCCGATGTAGTTGTCTTTGGCAAATGCGCCGGTCATGGTCACCAGATGGCCGCCGGCAGAGAAGCCCATTGTGCCCAACTTGTCGGGGTCGATGCCGTACTCTTTGGCATGTTGGCGCACATAGTGGATGGCATACTGCGCATCTTCAATCATGGCGGGATGATGGTAGCCGCGGTTGCCAGTGCGGTATTTCACTACAAAGGCGTTGATGCCCTGGCTGTTGAGCCACTCGGCCACACCGAAACCTTCGGTGGCAATGCCCATGGTGTGGCTGTAACTGCCTCCGGGGAAGATTACTACCACTATTCCAGTGTTATTTTCCTTCGGTGCCGGATATGCATACAATTTTGTGGGCTGTGCTTTCATGCCCGGCACGTCTTTCCACAACTTGATGGGTTTGGGCTGGGCATATACAGACCAAACCCATAAGATACTAATAAAAAACAGAAAAAACCGTTTCATTATTTGATTTTGCTGAGTTTTTTGCCAATTGCTTCACCCATACAACTGAATACTTCTCCCACACGAGCCTCGGGTTGCGGGGACATGAAATATTTGTAGGTGATTTTTTTCAGTTCGATGGTGGCCTTAGGTGATGTGGTACCGGTCTTTACAATTTTTGCATTGGCTGTGATTTTGGCAGGTACCGACATGGGACCGGCGAAAGTGCCAGGGTCAATGTCAATCAAATCCACAACGATGGTGTATTCGGCATCGGCAAAGTCGCCACATTCCATACCCTTGATTTCCTTGTTCAAATCTTCAATGAGACGGGGCTCCCAAATCTCTGTGCGGAAAGAGGATGTCCAAGCGGCTTTCCATTCCGGATCTTTGGCTTTGTCTTCGCCTTTCAGATACTTAGCTTCGCTGTCGCCATCGTAGGTGACACCCTTGTAGTTGAAGGTAATATTGACCTCTTTTTGGCCTTTGAGGCAGGAAAGATCGCCAGAAACTTTCTGTGCTTGCAATGCGGTAAACATACCGATGACCAATGCTAAAATTATAATCTTTTTCATAATGATGTTTTTTAATTGATTTATAAATGATTATTCCACAATGTGTTGAATTTCCTCCTTGCTAAGTTGGCGGTACGAAAGATTCGTCGGCATGCCATCCACAATTTCGTACGACACCTCAAACATCTCCTCATCATAGAAGGAGAGTTTGGAGTTGGTGTTAGGGTTGCACTCAATGTAGATGATGGAGGAAATGTCCAAATTCTTCTGCTCGCATATCTGCTTGATCAGCGATCCGCCCGCATATGTGATGGAGGTGCCGGGGTTTTCCTGGTACAGCTCAGTGGTGATAATGTAGGTTTTGCCGTCCTTATGGATGGTTTTCAGACCGCAGGCGCTGGGCATGTCCCATTGTCCGGCAAACGGGAATATTTCGTCGTAATATTTTTCAGGTACTTTCATTGTATTTGGTAAATGGGGTTAAAAGGGTTAATGAGGTGAATGAGGTTAAAGGTGTAAAAGTGGTTAAAATTAATTCTCAATTCTCCATTAGAATTCGTTGAAGTGGCTCTTGCTTCTGTCCACGTCCTTGCCGAAGGTCTTGTTGGCAAGTTTTCGGTTGCGCGGGCGGTATGTGCCATCCTCCATCTCACGCAGCACAACGTTGGTGAAGAGTTTGAACATCTTCTCCTCTTGTGTCTCGTCGTGGTAGAAGGCGCTCCAAGCATACTCATAGAGTTCTTGCAGACGATCAGGCGACATGTGTTTGGGTTGATACACAACCTGTCCGGCGTTGTAATGATCCCAGTCGTGGTCGAAGATACGGCCCTGGCGCATAAGGTCGTCGTACGCTTTGGTGTGCGGGAACGGGGCGAGGATGGTGAACTCGGCGAGGTCCAGGTCGATCTTGAGCAAGAAGTCGATGAGACGCAAGATGTCGTCCTCCGTCTGGTTGTCCAGACCGAACAGGATGGTGCCCTCCACGCCGATGCCATAGTCGTGGTAACGTTTCACGCGCTCTTTGATGTAATCGGAGGTGTCATATACGGCCTGATAGACATACCAGGCGCCGGCTTGTGCGGCGAGGTCGAGCACCTGCGGGTCATCTTCGATGGTGTGGCTGATCCACTTCTTCTTCAGCGGAATCATCTCTCGGAAGAGATCCATTTCCCACTGTTTGTTCTGGGCCAATGAGTTATCGACGATGAAGAGACGGTTGTTGTCAATGGTCTCCAGGTCGGCAATGGTTTTGTCGATGGGACGAGGGCGGAAGCAGCGGCCTCCGAGGTAGGAGACGGCGCAGGGGTAGCAGCTGAAGCGGCAGCCGCGGGAGGCGTGGAAAAGGTCCACCATCTGCACGCCCTTGTGGTTGTACAGCTCGCGCTTGTACAGGTCGCGGCGCGCGGGTCCCACGAGTGCGATGTCGGGCTGATTGCCCATGTAGTTATAGACTTTCTTAAGCTTGCCGTTTTTCAAGTCCTCGATCACCTGTGCGGAGCGTCCTTCCGATTCTCCCAAAAATATGCTGTCGGCATGCAGCAGGGTCTCCTCAGCGTGCAGCATGGTGGAGATGCCTCCGAACATCACAGGGATGCCCTTGGCGCGGTATGCGTCGGCGATGGCCCAGCCACGCTTCACTTGCGTGGTCAACATCATGGAGATGGCCACCACGTCACATTCTTCGTTCATGTCAAGGTCTTCCACATTTTCATCTGTGAAAGACACCTCCACTTCTTCGGGAAGTGTGGCGGCAAATACCACCGGACCGTGAGGCGGCAAAGTGAAGGTGGTCTGCCCGGGCAGCTTCCTCCATCTTGGATAAATCAGTTTCAGTTTCATATAGTTGTTGTTTAATTTATTATCGTTATTTCACTATTCCGCCGCATAGGCGGCGGAACCTCCATCGTTTCCGTGTTACGTCTCAATCTCATCAATAATCTTATTCAGACCCAAAAACTCGGCACAGGTTAAAGCGGCTCCGATGGTCACACCCAGAATGCCGTGCGAGTTGATGTTCTGTCCCGTGAGGAACAGATTGGGGATTTTGGTGCGTTGTGATACCAGCGTTTGCGTTGGGAAGTTCTTGTCGCGGATGATGCCGTACATGGATCCATCCTTGGTGGCGGTGTAGTCGCGGTAGGTGAGGGGCGTGGAGGTCTCGTAATCCTCTATGGTGGACCGGATGCCCGGGAACGACTGCTCCAACACGTCCAGATAGTGCTCTGCGGTGGCCTGCTTGAAGGCCAGATAATCATCACCTCTTCTTCCTACGGTAGTATTCTCCCACTTCCTTACCTCGTCAAACTTCATGTAGCCGATCATCTCTGCGCTTTCCGCCCATTGCTGGGTTTCGTGTGCACATTGGTGCATGAACAGGTAGCTTTGCAGCGGGTCGCCAGGTTGGCGGTCGTTGGCTTTCCATACGTCATCCTGCTTGTAATAATAGTAGTTGTAGTTGAGGTACGGTGTGGCTTTTTCCTTGAATTTGATGTATAGGGTGAAGTTGGATATGGTGTTGTCCAAGTCATTGATGCGCACGCGGTAGGCTTTGCGGATCAAGTGGGAGTGGATCATCTTCAATGTGGATTGCGGATGGATGTTGGAGATGATGCTCTTGGCTTCGATAAACTCTCCGTCAGCCAGCCGGATGCCGACAGCTTGGTTGTCGTCGCACACGATTTCCGTTACTTCGCTTTTGGTGCGGATAGTGCCGCCGAAAGCTCGGATGGACTCAGCTAAAGATTTCGCGATGCTGTCGCTGCCTCCGATGATACGCCACGCACTCTGGATGTAAAAGTTGTTGATGAGGGCATGGATATAGGTGGGCGTCTTGTCCTTTACGCCGGCATAGAGCGGCAAATTGCCCGCCAACACGTCCTGCAAATGGGTGTTGTCCGTGATGTTTGCGATGAAATCGTTGATGCTGGTCTTGATGTAATCGGCTTCGATGAACACATGGTCCTCGACCTTCCGCAGGTTGTACAGGGGCGAAGCGTTGGCGATGTTTTGCAGCTGTTGCACGTATTCCCGTATGTCACGGGTGTTGTCGGGGAAGCTCTGGCACAGGGTATCTACAAAGTTTTCGTAACCTGAGGCGTATTTGTATTGCTTGCCTCCGATGGACAGCAAGTCGTAGCCGTCTTCGTCCAGACGGTTCAGCTTGACATCCGGAAGCAGGTTCAGGTAATGGAACAGCCGGTGCAGTATCTGTCCTTCCAACATGCTGCCAATGTAGTGCATGCCAGTGTCGAATTTCACTCCGAACCGCTTGAAGGTTTGCAGGCAGCCACCAATCTGGGCGTTCTTCTCCAGCAAAATCACGTTGAACCCGTTTTTGCTCAGTATGTAGCCGCACACGAGCCCGCCGAGGCCCGTGCCGAGAATAGCGATGTCATATTTTCTATCGGACATAATACTGAGTTTTATTTTTTGGATTTATGTGAGGATAACAGTTCAGATTCATTGATGATATAGTCGAATTGCGACTCGTCGGGAAGTTCTGTGGTGTAGTGCAGGTTGGCAGGCACGACGGCGCAGTGGCCGGCGAGGGCGATATGATCATCGTCGGGATCGTAGGCAGTGACCTCCACCCGCTTGCGCAGCATGGCTGCCATCAGCGACAACTCTCCGTAGCCGCAATGTTTGTAGAGCAGTTTGCTGTTGTCGGGCACATTCTGCAAGGCGTCAAGCAGTTCGCTTAACCATGTCAGCTTGCGCCGGCAAGAGCATTCCACTTCCTTGCCTTTGTAAATGTAGTTGCTTCGGATGATAGGTTTCAGATATTCGGGAGTTTCGCATGCTTCCGCAAGGGCCGCGTACGTGTCGATGTAGAAATGTCGGAATAGACGGGTGGTCTCCAATGGGGTTTTGCCTGCTCTGAAAACAGGGTTGTCACGCTGAACGCGTTCCATGATGGAGATGGTAATGATGCTCTTGTGGATGATGGTGTCGCCCTTGGGGAAGATGTTGCCGATTCCGTGGGTGGCGATGGGCAGAATATCCACATCGAGTTTGTCAGCCAGATGGAATGCCCCCTGATGGAAACGGAGAATTTCCAGACTTGCAGATCTTGTTCCCTCCGGGAAGACCAGAACCGAGTAGCCTTTGTCAACCATGGCTTTGATTTTCGGGAAGTTCGAATCCAGACCATAGGATGCGGGCAGGAAATCGGCATTGCGCACAATACGTCTGTACAGCAGAGTGTTCCAAGTCCAGTCGTTGGTGAGGGCAATGATTTTGGGCGAGAGCATCAAGAGGTACATCAGGTCGAAGTGCGACTGGTGGTTGCAGATGATGACCGCAGGTTTGTCAAACTGTTCGTTATGGGGGTTAAGGATGCGGAACGGGGAGCCGGGCATGATGACAGCCGTGGCCCGAAGCAGTTTCTGCATCAGTTTGTGGTATTTTAATTTGTTGTTGTCGGTGTGTCCGCCCAAAAGGAACAAGAAGAATCCATATATGCTGAGGATTACCACGCCAATGAAGAAGAACGGGAATCCGACAACGCTTCTGAAGATGCTGGTCAGGGTGACGGGCTGCGGGCGCGGTCTGCCTTTGCAGGTGGTCATCCATTTGAACAGTATGGGCGGGATGATGTATGCCATCAACACAACGGACAACATGCCGATGATGGTCACCTCTGCCAGTGAGCGCATGGCTGGATGTTTGGCGAAAATCAACATTCCGATGCCGATGAACATGATGGAGGAGGAGAGGATGATGGAATTCTTGAACTGTGACAGCATCTTTCTGCCATAAGAATACTCATAAATCAACCCTTCCGTGACAAATATCGAGTAGTCATCGCCCATGCCGAAGATGAAGGTGGCGAGGATGATGTTGACGATGTTGAATTGGATTCCGGTGATGCCCATGATGCCCAAAATCCAAATCCACGCGGTGAAGAGCGGCAGGAAGGCCATGATGCTGATCTCAAGTCTGCCGAAGCTAAATAGTAGGAAGGCAAATACGATGATACCGCAGATGTAAAGCACGTAGTCGAAGTCGTGCGACAGGGCGCTGACCAGCCTGCTGGCTATGGAACTGTCGGTGAAGGCGAAAATGTGGCTGTCGATATTGTTGAGTTGTGCCTCTATCTCTTGGGTCTGGTCTTTCTTGATTTGCAAGATGTTATATACCATGTAGTTACCATCGGTTTCCACGACATAGTTCTCGGCCAATTGGCTCATGATGGGCTCAAAATGGTCGGCATCCTGCACGCTATAGTTCTCGTTGATGATATCCTTGCAGGGCTGGAAAGCCTCTGGCACAAAGCCGTTCTGTGTGGCGGCGCGATCCAGGTTTCGGCAGAACTCGTCTCTGCGGCCTTGCCAGAACTGGTTCCAGCGGTCGAGGCGTGCCTGCTGCTCCGCGCGGGAGGGCAGAAAGTGGCCTACGCCGCTCACCTGCGTGACGGGACTGTCGTTGCGCCCGCTCAGTTGCTGTAGCACCTGCTGGGCATCTTCCTGATGTTGGAGCGCCTCATCCAAGCTCTTGCCTTCGGCGATGCAGTACACGGCCTGCACTGATGTGTCAGCTTCGGCGCGCAGCTTGTCAAATGCGGCACGCTGCTCCTTCGTCATGAAGTTGATGTGGTGCATGTCGGTGTCGAAGGCGGTGCGGGTGCTGAAGAGGTAGAATACCACCGTGAGTACCACGATTGCCCAAAACAGTCCCTTGACATTTTCGGGCTTGAATTCGGCCACGGGGCGGAATGCCAGCCCGCGCTCCTTGCCTTTGAACTCCTTGCCCATGAGATGCGGCAGGAATATGAGCACAAACAGGATAGTGCCAACCAGCAGCAACGCGGCAAAGAGGCCTAAGTCTTTCATCGCGTCGGAGCTGATGAACAACAAGCTCAGAAATGCACCCACCGTGGTGATATTGCCGATGAGCAGTGGGTTGACGATGTCTTTGAGAATCTGTCGCTTGTCGTTGGTGCGCTTGAAATGCGACAGGAAATGTATGGGGTAGTTGATGGCAATGCCGAAGATGATGGAGGCCATACCGACCGCGATGAGCGAAACGGGGTTTTTGATCCAGGAGATGATTCCCAGGGCGAACAGGCCGCCGAAGGTAATAGACACCAGAATCAGTATGATACTCCGAGCGTTACGGTAGTAGTAGATGAGCAGGGCCACGATGAAGATGAGTGCCAATCCGATGGACATGAGACTGTCCTTTTTGATTTGCGTGGAGTTGGTCAGCGACACCTGCGATGCGCCGAAGCAACTTACCTTGACCTTATGGCCCATTTCCTGTTCCACTTCGCGCATGATGCGGTTGATTTGCTCGATGAGCATGCCGTTGTGCTTGGTCTCGCTGAGAGGGTAGTTGGAGTTGACCACCACCACGGCCTCCGTGCCCTCCTTGTTGAAGATGTGGTCGTTTTCCGTGTGGTAACTGTCATCTGCCTTGAAGGCGTTGAGCGATTGCAGCACATTGGCGGAGAAGAAGAGCGGGTCGTTCTGGATCATCGGGCGCATCATGGCCACGGGCGAGGCGAGGAGCTGCTTGTCATTGCCCAGCTGCCGGTTGATGTGCTCCGGAGCCAGCATCGTGTCCATGCGGGCGTAGTCCTCTTCGGTCAAAAAATAGGGCATGTTGCGGATGACGAACTCCATCATCTCGCTGATTTGGCTCTCGTCCACTTGGTACAACACGGACTTGACCAGGCCGGTGGAGTCGATGGCTTCCAACTTCTCGGCCGTCAGGTCGGCAGCCTCCGACAGCAGGGCGTAGTCGGCCTCCTCGCTTGCCTCTTTTTGTGCAATGCTGATAACCAGCTTGTTATCGCCGCCTAGATGTTCGTATGCTTTGTTGATGCGGGCGTTTTGCTCGTTGCTGGGCAGAAAACTGCTGATATCCTCCACAAAGGACAATTGCAACGCACTGAACACGCATAGCACAACCAGGAGCAGCAGGCCGCCCCATAGAATTGTATTGTGTTTGTTGAGATATTCGTATATAGATAGAAAGAAACCCTTCATCCCCTATTTTTTGAGGGTGCAAAAATAACAAAAATATGTATTTTTTCATAACAATTTTGTACTTTTGCCAGCGATTTGCTAAACGTTTATGATGGATTCAGTTACTATTTTAGACAAGACATTTGTCAAGTTTATTCCTAGTGCGGAGATAGATGCCGCAATTCAAAAGGTGGCCGATCAGATTAACAAGGATTACAAGGACGACGATCCTATCCTGCTGGTGACACTCAACGGCGCGATTGTCTTCGCTGTGGATCTGCTGAAAAAGTTGACCATCAAATGCAAAATCTCCTGTGTGAAACTTTCTTCTTACAGTGGAACCAGCTCCACTAATGTGGTGAAGAACCTCATCGGCCTTACGGACGATCTGCACGGCAAACGCGTGCTCGTTCTCGAGGATATCGTTGACACAGGACGCACTTACCAACATCTGGTGGACATGCTCACGGAAGCTGGGGTCAAAGACCTGCGCATCGCCACCATGACTTACAAACCGGAGGCTTACAAGCTGGACTTGCCAATCCATTACTGTGCTTTCTCCATCCCCAACAAATTTGTTGTTGGGCGCGGACTCGACTATGACGGATATGGCAGGAATCTTCCGGATATCTATCAGCTGAAGATAGATGATTAATTGAATTTTAATTTTTTTAAATAAGATTATGCAGACGAATATTGTTCTTTTTGGTGCCCCCGGCAGTGGCAAGGGCACGCAGGCAAAGCTGATTGCCGAAAAATATGGTTTTGATCATGTCTCTACTGGGGACCTTTTCCGTTACGAGATTTCGCACAAGACTCCGCTGGGTTTGAAAGCCCAGGAAATCATCAACCGTGGCGACCTCTGCCCGGATGATATCACGTTGGGAATGCTCAACAATCATATCCAGAAACATGCTGACAGCAAAGGTTTCATCTTCGATGGCGTGCCACGCACTATCAAGCAGGCTGAGATGCTGGATGATAAGAACCTCTTTAAAGATTTGAATATCAGCATGGTACTCTATCTCTATGTGGAGATGGAAGAAGTTGAAAAACGTATCCTTAAACGTGCCCAGCTGGAAAACCGCGCTGATGACACGCCTGAAACAGTGAAAGCCCGCGTGGCTAATTTCTTTGATCAGACGATGCCCTTGGTGGATTACTACAAGCAGCAGGGCAAGCTCATCCAACTGAACGGCATGCAGGACATCGAGCACGTGTTTGCTGACATTTGCGCTACCATAGACAGTCACAGATAATGGACGGACAGGAGCATAAACGCCGGATAGCCCTCTTGGGCTCTACCGGATCCATGGGCGTGCAGTCGCTGCAAGTGATTGCGCAGTACCCCGACCTGTTGCAACTGGAGGTCATTGCGGCCAATTCCAGCGCAGACCTGCTGATTCAGCAGGCGCGGACCTACAAGCCCAACATCGTGGTGGTGGTGCAGGAAGCGGCGTACAAGAAAGTGAAGGAAGCGCTTGCCGATGAAGACATCAAAGTCTTTTGCGGCGAGCAGTCGCTATGCGATGTGTGCGAGATGGAGTGCGTGGATATGGTGTTGTCTTGCATTGTGGGTGTGGCAGGTTTGCGACCTGCGTATCACGCCATTGAATGTGGCAAGCAACTGGCTCTCGCCAACAAAGAGACGTTGGTGGTGGCCGGCGAGCTGATGACCCGCAAGGCTAAAGAGAACAAAACACCGATATATCCTGTCGATTCGGAGCACTCTGCCATCTTTCAGTCTCTGGCAGGCGAGCACTTCAATCCCATCGAAAAGCTGATTATCACGGCCTCCGGCGGTCCGTTCCGCGGATGGTCAAAAGAAAAGCTGGAGAAGGTAACATTGGAGATGGCGCTCAAGCACCCCAACTGGAACATGGGCCCCAAAGTGACCATCGACAGCTCCACGCTCATGAACAAAGGATTGGAGGTGATTGAAGCCAAGTGGCTGTTCGATGTTCCCATCCAAAACATTGAGGTGGTGGTTCATCCGCAATCCATTGTCCATTCGCTGGTGCAATTCCAAGACGGCTCCATCAAGGCGCAACTTGGCCTGCCCGACATGAAATTGCCAATCCAGTATGCGATTACCTATCCGTTCCGCTTGGAAAACAACTTCCCGCGCCTCAATTTCGCAGATTACCCTCAACTCACTTTCGAGAAGCCCGACTTGGATGCGTTCCCGTGCTTGAATATTGCGTACAAGGCCTCTGAGATGGGCGGTTGCATGCCTTGCGTCATGAACGCTGCCAACGAGGTTGCGGTGCAATGGTTCCTGCAAGAGAAAATCCGCTATGCAGATATTCCTGCCCTCATTGAGAACGCATTGTCCAGGACCGATTTCTGTGTGCCGCAAAGCGTGGAAGAATACCTGTCTATCGATAAAGAAACGAAGAACCGCATGTGTAGGGGCGCATGATCATTCGCCCCATCATGCCCCATATTGTCCCAATATATGAGAGCCCTCATCACCAAATCCACCGGCAGCTGGTACCAGGCCCGTCAGGCCGACGGGCAGGTGGTGCAGTGCCGCCTGCGCGGGCAGTTCCGCATCAAAGGTATCAAGCACACCAACCCTGTGGTGGTGGGCGACTGGGTGGAATTTGAGTTGGAGGAGGACGGCACGGGGACAATCACGCAGATTGAGCAACGGCGCAATTTCATCGAGCGCAAATCCACCAATCTTTCCAAAATCAGCCATGTGATTGCCGCCAACATCGATGTTTGTTTCCTGTTGGTGACGCTGAAGGAGCCGAGAACCTCGTTGGGGTTCATCGACCGCTTCTTGGTGTCTGCCGAGGGTTTCCGCATACCGGTCTGTTTGGTATTCAACAAGATGGACATCTATACGGAGCAGGAGCGGGAATTGGTGCGTCAGTTGGCGGAGTTGTACACCAAGATTGGCTATGAAGCGGTGTGCACCTCGGCTGTCACGGGCGAGGGGGTGGAGGACTTGCGCCGGAGAATGGCGGGCGGGGTGGCCCTGTTCAGCGGGCATTCCGGCACGGGCAAGTCTGCACTGATCACTTGTCTGGACCCTGCGTTGGATCTGCGCGTGGGGGAGATCTCGCGGCAGCATCTCAAAGGCCGCCACACGACCACCTTCGCGGAGATGTTTCCGTTAGCCGGCGGCTATGTCATGGACACACCCGGCATCAAGGAGTTCGGGTTGATACAATATTCCAAAGAAGAGATACGGGATTATTTTCCGGAAATCCGGGCATACAATAACAAATGCAAGTTCGATGACTGCTCGCACACGCACGAGCCCGGCTGCGCGGTGCGCGAAGCCGTTGAGCGCGGCGATATTGCCGAATCACGATACATGAATTATCTCGCCATCCTTTTGGACGACGACATGAAGCTAGCCGACTGGCAGCTGGAATAATACTATTGGTGCTTCTCCAGGGTGATGCCGAAATCGCTGATGCCGGTCACCACATCCTCGCGCATGCCCTGCGTGATGGTGAAGGTGTACGTGCCGTTGAAAGGGAACCGCACATTGGGCTGGAACAGGAACTTGTTGTCCTTGATGCGCCCCTGGCCTTTGCCCGTCCATTTGCCGAACTTGTCGCACAAAATGAACCCCAATGTGTCCTGCTCGCAGTGCCCGTCGGGGTATTTCGTGTTCATGAACACATAGAAGTTCTGCGTTTGGAAGTCGGTGGTGTTGCGCACATGCATGTACATGTCGAAATACTGCATCGAGTCGGTGATATCGACCGTGAATGTCAGCGGTTTCTTGATGTCCCACTTCTCGTCGGGCAGGTTCTGGATGTCGCTGTAAAAGACATTCTTGTTGCACGAGGTGCAAACCAAAACGATCGCAAATATCAGCCAGACAATCTTTTTCATAGTTGCAAGTGCTAATCCGTTACTATTTTTCGTCAGCGATGTTCTTGAGCTCGTCCATGCTGTAGTTGTTGCCCTCATCCACCTTCTTCTGGTTCACGCTGGCGAACTCTTCAAGGGTGTCGGGGTATTTGCCGCTTTCGTTCATCTTGATGATCTGTTTCACCTTGTCCAAAGGCAGGGCGAAGATGGTAGATGGGTCGTCGGCGTAAGAATACCAGACAATCTTTTTGAAGATGTCGATTTTGTTATAGAAACCCTTGCCTTTTTTTGTTTTCAGATGGATATTCGGAGCGGGAAATTCCTTGAGTTCCTGTAGGTAGGTGTCCTGTTCGAAGTTGAGGCAGCATTTGAGTTTGCCGCACATGCCGGCCAGCTTCTGCGGGTTGAGCGAGAGCTGCTGGGTACGGGCAGTGTTGGTGGACACGGACTGGAAGTTGGTGAGCCATGACGAGCAGCAGAGCTCGCGGCCACAGGAACCGAGGCCTCCGAGGCGGGCTGCCTCCTGGCGCACGCCGATTTGGCGCATTTCGATACGGATGTGGAACAACTCGGCCAGAATCTTGATCAGCTCACGGAAATCCACGCGCTCTTCTGCCGAATAGTAGAAGATGGCCTTGGTGCCGTCGCCCTGGTACTCCACGTCGTTCACCTTCATCTTCAGGTTGAGGTCCCAAGCGGTGTAGCGCGACTTGAGCATGGTTTCGTGCTCCAATCCCACAGTAGCGATCCACTCCTCTATGTCGGCGTAGCGGGCCGTTCGGTACAGTTTTTTTGTCACGTTCTCCGGCGCGATGCGCTTGTGCTCCAGCTGGCGTTTTACCTGCAGACCCAGCATGGAAATAATGCCGATGTCGTGACCGGGATTCGATTCCACCGCCACAATGTCACCTACCTTGAAAACGCCCTCCTGCGGCAGCAGGTAGAAATCCTTATGGCTGTTCTTGAAACGGACCTCTGCAATAGGGAACTCGGTGTAATCCAGCGAAATATCCAGCTTGGAGATCCAGTCGTAGGTGGGCAGTTTGCAGGCATTGTATTGGTACTGCTTGCAGTGCGTGCTCTCTGGCTCCGGCGTGTCACTCAAACCACGGGTCAGGAAGATGTTCTCGGCTATTTTGGCGGATTCAGGAGACAATCCCGTGCGGATGTCAATGTCCAAATATTTCTCCCAATCCTCAGCCTGTGTGTGGTCCTTGTCGTCGTCTGTGACATGCTTCACCACCTTTTTTGGCTCGATGTCGGAAATGTTGCCGATATCATCAGGATCGTCATCTTCTACTACCGCATTGATTTCGGTCTGGCTTTGCAGCTGGTCGTCCGCAGGAATGTCCTGTTCCGGTGTTTCTGTGATGTTTTCCCGCTCTTCTTTCAGTTGGCGATTTTGGTTTCTTTCCTGTTGATTATTACGAGGTCTGTTGTGACGTTTATGTCTGTGGTTGTTATGTTTATTCTCTCCAGTAGTGTTTTCCATCTATATATAAAATTAAGGCGGCAAAGATACAAAAGGTTTTTGTATCTTTGCACTTTCGATTAAAATATTGCCATTATGAAGATACCTGCATCTGAATTGCCTCTGCAAAACGACGGGGCTATCTATCACCTCAATATCCACGCGGAAGATTTGGCTGATAACATCATCCTGGTCGGTGACCCAGGCCGCGTGCCCATGATTTCCGCCCTGTTCGACTCTGTGGAACTGAAAAAGCAAAATAGGGAATTGATTACTCATACTGGAACGTATAAAGGGAAACGTGTGTCCGCGATTTCCACCGGTATGGGAACTGACAATATTGATATTGTCATGACGGAATTGGATGCCGTGGCAAATATTGATTTGCAAGCACGTGAGGTAAAGAAGGAACACAGGACACTGAATGTGGTCCGCATCGGCACGTCAGGTGCCTTGCAGCCCGACATAGAGTGCGGCTCGTTCGTGGCTTCGGCGCACGGCTTCGGCATCGATGGTGTGCTGCAGTTCTACGACTGCAGGAAACTGAATGAGGAAGACTTGGTGGATGCCTTTGTGCAGCATACGGGGTGGAACGACCGGCTGCCTTATCCCTACTGCACGCCAGCCAGCGAGGAACTGTTGCAGTGCATTGGCCACGACATGATACACGGAGTTACCATCAGCGCCCCCGGCTTCTTCGGTCCGCAAGGACGGCAGGTCCGCGCGAAACTCATGTACCCCGACTTGAATCGCAAAATCGAATCTTTCAACCATAACGGACTTACTATCACCAATATGGAGATGGAATGCTCCGCTATTTATGGTCTTTGTAACGTCTTAGGCCACAAACCGTTGACGGTGTGTTTGATTATTGCCAATCGCGTCACCGGCAAGTTTCTGGATGATTATCACGGCTTGATGCAAGAATTGTGCAGGACTGTACTTGACCGGTTCTAAAGAGGAGAGAGACTTATTATCTCTAATCTCTCATCTATAATCTCTAATCTAAAAAAGGCAATCCATTTCGGATTGCCTTTTTTTGTCGGGGTGAGAAGACTCGAACTTCCGGCCTCTACGTCCCGAACGTAGCGCGCTACCAACTGCGCTACACCCCGCCGTTTTTGAGGCTGCAAAAATACATTTTTTTTGATAACACCGCCATATTTCATTTTTTTTTGTCAAAGCCCACTTGATACCAAATATTTTTTTTACTTTTGCGTCTGCTTCCAAATTTATATTTGGCTTAATATTGTATTGATAATTAGTAACATAAAATAATATTGTAATATGAAAAACATTACCGACAATTCCTTGTGGAGCAAGTTGACACTTCTGCTCAACGTATTGCTGCTGGTTTTATTCGTGGTTTCCATGCTCTTCCTGATGAAATTTGACAAGACAAATGTCAAAGTCGTTGAGGCCAGAGCCGGTTATGAGAAAGCTTATGAAAGCTATGTCATGGCCCAGCATCCGCTGAAACAGGACAGCGCAGAGGTTGCTTATTATCAATATAAGCTCGATACTCTGCAACAAAAGCTCCCGACTGCCAAGAAAGATGCTAAAAAAGCTTTGGAAGAGAGCATCTCTGTGACCAAGAACACACTTTCTGAGAAAAAGAAAATTATGGACGGCCATCTGGAGCAAATCGCACAGAACGAGGCTGAATATACTCCCCTGAAAGCTGAATGGGATCAGATGAATGAGGATAACGCCAAAACCAAGTCCGCTTTCATCGTGATGGCAGTGATTACCTTGGTTGTTTTCCTGTGCAAGATTCTCACATTCGCCACCTGGAACTATAAGAACTCCAAGAATCTTCATAATATCGCCCATTGGATGAAAGATGGTATGCCTGCTTGGATGTCATACGTCTCTTGGCTTATTCCGGTTTATCATCTGATGAAACCGCTCAGCTTCTTCAAAGAAATCTGGGAAGAAACGGATTATATACTGGAAGACAAGGGCGTTGTAACAATTCCCGCCGACAAGAAGGATTCTCTGGTGGACAATAGAGGCATCCACATGGGTATTTGGTGGATTCTGACCCTGTGCAGCGTATGGTTGATGAACTTCGTGCTCTTCAAGACATTCTTCTCAGAAGGCCCGCTGTTCTACAAAGCAAACCATGGTAATATGGTGGTCGTCGCCATCGTGGTACTGGTGCTCTGTTTGGCAGAGGAAGTTTATCTGCTCCTTACTTACAACAAGAAGAACAAATTGTTGGTGGACAACGCCGACAAGTTCTAGTATAAAATGTTTAGCTTGAAAAAGATGGCCGCATCGCGGCCATCTTTTTTTATTGTGCGAAAGTGGCTTTCATGGCTTCCGCTTTTTGCGTATCGCCCATGTCGATGTACATGGAGTACAGGTTACGCTTGATGTTCTCGTTGTCAGGTGAAAGCTGCAGCGCACGCAACAGGCACGTCTCGGCTTTCAGGAAGTCGCGTTTGATGGCGTATGCGATGCCCATGTTTTCCCAGGCGCTCTCGAAAGTGGAATCTTTGTCCAGAATCTGCTGATAAACATCAATGGCAGCATCCAGCTGGCCAAATCCGCGCCCCAGTACGTTTCCCTTGATATTTTGGGCGAACAGACTTTCCGGATGCTTTTCCAGATATTTGTTGATGAGTTTATAAGCCTCCTGTATCTTGCTTGCATCCTGCGTCTGTATTCCCAGATCCAGCAACTCGGTAACAGGCTTTATCTCATCATTCTCCACCCGTGAGGCCACTTTCTTGAGGTTTTCTTGCGCCAACGAATTGGTCGGATCGATGAGACTGGCCGTTTGATAGGCCTTGTACGATTGCTCGTAATTGCCATTCAGGAATTCCAATTCACCCAATAGCAGGTACGCATTCAGAGCGTTGCTGTCCAGTTTAATGGCTCTGTTGAGATATTTGTACGCGTTGCGTTTGTCGGATTCCTTGTGACTCTTTTTCCATATCTGCAGGTAGCTGCCGCCGGCTGAAATGTTGCACTTGATGCTGTTGTCGGAGGTCTGCACATCCGTCAGGAATAGCGTGAAATCATTCTTCCATACGAAATTGCGCGTGAATGTCTTGATGCCGTACAAGAGGCACAGAAGGGTGAAAACCGGCAGGAACAGCTTCTGAAGAGCGGGTGTCGGGGCGATGCTGAACAGGTAAAGCCAATATCCGATAATCAGCGCGAAACCCAACGAGGACATGAAAACGAAACGCTCGTTCATGAAGGTGCCCACGTTGAACAGCAGGTTGGAGGTGATGGAGAACGTGATGATGAAGAAAGCGATACCGTAGGCGATGACACTCTTCTTCTTCAGTTTAATCACTGTGTAAAGCACTAACGCAATGCAGCCGACCAGAACCAACCAAACCAGCGGGTTGGAGAAATTGGTGATTGCAATTTGGCGCGGATAGTAGTCGTGTGTGAGCGGGTGGGGGAAGATGAGCAATCTCAGGTAGATGCCCCAGGTGATGAGCACGGTGGCTATCTCTTCTGCCTTGCTGGAATTGACGAAGGGGTTGTTCAAGATGTGGGTAGCCTCCTCTGTTGGTATGAAACTGCCCAGCACATGGCTTCTGACCAACACGAAAAACACGCTGCCGATGATGGCGGGAATCAGCGTGAGAGCGTAATCCACCTTCCGTTTCTGTGGATTTTCGTAAAAATAGAGCGAAAGCGGAATGACGGCAAGGTATGTGATGGCGTTTTCCTTGGAGAACAGACCGAATGCGATAGCGATGAAACTTAGCGGCAACCACCACCATTGATGCTTGTCCACGTATTTCAAGCAACACCAGAGTGCGGCAGTGGCGCCTAGCATGGCGAAGATTTCGTCGCGGCCTTTGATGTTGGCCACCACCTCGGTATGGATGGGGTGCAGCGCGAACAGCAAAGTGGCTATAAACGGCAGCGACTGGTACCATTTTTCCCTGTTGTACTTTTGAAACAATAATTCCAATACATGGTATATCAGCAAGCATAACAAAGTGAAATACAATATATTGAAAAGATGGTTGACGAAGGGTAGTGGAGAATCGTTGAAATATTGCTCGTTTTCGCTTTTGTGCAGGTTGTTGTAATCGGAGGTGTCGCCAACCTTTTCGCGGATGTTTTTTCCAAATAACTGGAATTCAATCAGAAAAGTGAGTTGCGACATGGGACGGTAACGCCCGCCAGCGACAAGAGATTTGTTGTTTCCGAAATAGCCGCTGAACGTGTCTTCGGTGAAGATAGCCTTTACGCCTTCCCAGCCACCGTCAATCGTGTGCTTGCTTTCCAGGATGACCATTCGGTCGTCAAGGGCGTATTTCAAAGTCAATGTGTTCCCGTAGCAGAGGGCAATCAGAAGGACGATGATGAGCTGGTGGAGGTGTTGCTTTTTCATAAGTATCTTGCAGTTGACTTTGAAACTTTGAGCTTTGAACTTTGAACTTATTAATATTCGTCCTAACTCACAGCCAATCTGATTTTCAGCAGTTTCTCAAGCAGCGGTTTTAGTTCTGCAAGTGGCAGCATGTTGGCTCCGTCGGACAGGGCGTGCGCAGGGTCGGGGTGCGTTTCCATGAAGAGGCCGTCGAAGCCCACGGCTACGCCTGCTTTGGCGATGGTCTCGATGAGGTCGGGGCGCCCGCCGGTCACGCCCGCGGGTTGGTTGGGCTGCTGCAGGGAGTGGGTGCAGTCGAGCACCACGGGGCACCGGTTCTCTTTCAGCGCCTTGATACCGCGGAAATCCACGATGAGGTCCTGATAGCCGAAGGAGGTGCCGCGCTCGGTCACCATGACGTGCTCATTGCCGGACTCGCGCACCTTCTCCACTGCGAAACGCATAGCTTCGGGGCTCAAAAACTGCCCTTTCTTGATGTTGACATATTTGCCCGTGGAAGCCGCGGCCACCAGCAAATCGGTCTGGCGGCACAGGAATGCCGGAATCTGCAGCACATCGGCCACTTCCGCTGCCCACGCTGCCTCTTCAGCGGTGTGGATGTCCGTAACGATGGGCACGTTGAGTTCGGTTTTCACTTTCGCCAAAACAGCCAGTGCCTCTTCATTGCCAATGCCGGTGAAAGAGTGCAAGGATGAGCGGTTGGCCTTTTTGTACGAAGCTTTGAACAGGAACGGAATCCCCAACTCCTCGCACACAGTCTTGATGTCCTGTGCGATGCGCAGGGTGATCTCTTCGCCCTCGACCACGCACGGGCCCGCGATGAGGAAGAAATTGCGCTGACCAGTAGCCAGAATATGGTTGATATCTGTTGTCATCTCTTTGATTTTAAACTGCAAAGATACATTTTTTTAGTGAGCAGTAGTCAGTGATCAGGGAACAGAAGGATTGGAAATATGTCTGTACCCTGATTACTTCCAGAATTCCACCCATTTCTTTTCTTCGGCATTCAGCGCTTCCATATTGCCGTCATAGTTCGAGTTCGGGAGGTACCAGTTGGTGGATTCGAAATATTCTCGTAATTCTTTGTCCTTGAAGATATAGCCGCGATAGGCAAAAGGCAGGTTCTTCAGGACGCGGCGCTGCTTAGGGGAGAATATGGTATAATAGAGGTCCTCTTTCTTGCGCTCTTCAGGGAGTGAAATCGGAATGTATTGCTCTTTGAAGCATTTCAAGATACTTGCGGCATCACAATCACTGTCGTTGTCCGACCAGCTCCATGCTGAAATAGTCCAGTCGCGGCGTTGGCTGATTCTCAATTCTCCTTCGGGATGGAAGTTTGTCTTGTGGAAGGAGATGCTGCCTTCCTGAATATGGAAAACAGGGCATTTCTGGCCATCTCCTAAAGCCCACATGGTGTCGATGGTGGTTTTGCCCTTGCCCAGAATTGTCCATTCTTCGGCGGTTTGGAAGAAATCGGGGAATAGGTGGAACGACACGTGGTCGCCGAGGTTGATGTTCAGCGTAAAGTCGTCAATCTGGTGGTTGGCCCAGCGGTTGGCGGCAGTTAAAATGTAGGGAAAGTGGAACTCTTCCTCCACAGAATAGGAAAGGTCAAAGTCGTAAGTGTGCTGAATGATGTTCAGCCCCGGGCGGAACTTGGCCTTGAAGTGATAGACATAATCGATGGGCATGCTGCCGGGATAGTCCCAGGCAATGAGCGTATCTTTGATTTGCTTTTTAGTCCAGTTTTGGAAATGTCCGTTGACATAATACTTCGAAGGTGAATAATTCCCGTTGTCGTCGTAGTGGCCTCTTTCCACATGTGCGATTTCGTATGTGAGGGTCTCGCCGTTCAGGATGACTTTGAAATTTTGGATATGCGGGTGTTTCGGAAAATAATCCATGGGATCAGGGCCGTTGTACGGCGCTTCGGCTTCGAATCCTACCAGCAGCTCCTTTTCTCCCTTTGGGTTAAAAAACTCGTAATAGACGGTTACCTCCAGGTGGTCGCCCACGCGGTTGATGGTCAGTACCTCCTTCTTCACGCTGATGTCGGTCTCGGTAATCGGGATCAGCTGGTTGCCGGAAGCGTAGAAAACGCCGTCGTTGGCGGTGGCGAAAAGTGCTGAAAGGCAGCAGAACAACAGGATTGCAATCTTTTTCATAATCATTGAAATTGGACTGCGAAGATACATTTTTTAGTGAACAGTGAAGAGTGATCAGGGAACAGTATTTTTGCTCGTGATTCTCGATCCTATGATCAATTTGCGCGGATAATATATTTTCCTATTTTTGCTGATGATTTTTGAAAACGTATTATCACCGTTATGGATTGATCCATTCGCCGAAAATAACAACCAAACTATACCACAATGATAAAAAACAAACAAGACATTCGGACTGAAACCGTAGTGAACCAGGGCAATATAGAGGGCCGGATTTGCAAGGACATCATCCTTACGCCCGCGGAAATGCTGGAGCGCGCCTCCATGTTCAATATCATCACCCTGCCTTCCGGTAGCCGGATCAAGGAGCATCCACATATAGAAGATGCGGAGATTTACTATATCCTGGAGGGCGAGGCTGAGGTTACCGACAACGACACCACCGCCATCATGCGTGCCGGCGACGTGATGTTCACCGGCAACGGCGCCCGCCACAGCATTGCCAATCATAGCGGCAAGGATGTTCGGTTTTTAGCCTGCATTTTGAAATAACCGTAATAAACAAAAAAAGGTACGGCAGAAACCCTACCGTACCTTAGTTCTGATCACTGATCACTCTTCACTGATCACTATTTTCTGTGTCTTTTCTTGCGGGCCAACTCGTTGGGCTCCAACGCCATCTGCTCGCCGTGCAGCAGGGAGGCCACGCCTTCCACATGCTTCTTGTCGGGCAGCGGACTGCAGGTGTTCTCCTGATAGTCTTCAGGCTCGGTGTAGGTGGTGATCACGCCTTCGTAGTTGCGCAGGATGACCTTGTGCGGGCTCTGTGAAATTACATAGTTGGGCATGACAGGAATCTTGCCGCCACCGCCAGGAGCATCCACTACGAAGGTCGGCACGCAGTAGCCGGAGGTGTGTCCGCGCAGGTTCTCGATGATCTCGATACCCTTGGAAACGGGCGTGCGGAAATGCTCCAGACCCATGGAGAGGTCGCATTGGTAGATGTAGTACGGACGCACGCGCATACGTACGAGGTCGTGCACGAGCTGTTTCATGATCTCGGTATCGTCGTTCACGCCGCGCAACAATACGGTCTGGTTGCCCAATGGCACACCAGCGTCAGCCAGTTTGGCACAAGCGGCTGCAGATTCGGGAGTGACCTCGTTCGGGTGGTTGAAGTGCGTGTTGAGCCAAATCGGATGGTATTTCTTGAGCATGTTCACCAAGTCATCGGTAATACGCTGTGGGCAAACCACAGGGGTACGGGAACCGAGACGGATAATCTCCACGTGCGGGATGGCGCGCAGACGTTGAATAATGGATTCCAGCATCTTGTCGCCCACCATCAAAGCGTCACCGCCAGAAAGGAGCACGTCGCGTACTTGCGGAGTGCGGGCAATGTAGTCGATAGCAGCCTGGATGCGGTCCTGTGTGGATTCGCAGTCGTTCTGGCCGGCAAATCTTCTGCGGGTACAGTGACGGCAGTACATGGAGCACATGTCCGTAATGAGGAACAACACTCTGTCCGGATAGCGGTGGGTGAGGCCCGGAACGGGAGAATCCTCATCCTCGTGCAGCGGGTCGAGCAGATCGGCGGGTGATTGGTGAACTTCGGCGCCGGTCGGGATGGCTTGCTTGCGGATCGGGCAGTTCGGATTGTTCGGGTCAATCAAACTCAAGTAGTACGGCGTGATGGCCATACGGAGGGTCTGCAGCGACTTCTTCACGCCTTCTTCCTCTTCGGGGGTCAGTTCTATGTATTTTTTCAGTTCTTCTAAGGTCTCTACTCTGTTGCGGACCTGCCATCTCCAATCGTTCCATTCAGCATCGGTAACGTTGGGGAACAATTCTTTTCTTCTGCTCGGCATATCGGGTGTTTTTATTGTTTTATTAAAAATAAGTTTCTTCAAAAAAGCGGCGCAAAGATACAAAAAAAGAGTTTTCCATGAGCAGCCCCGTCAGGGGCAAAGGCTCGGTAGAGATAATAGATAATATTTTTCCTTGAGCAGCCCCGTTCGGGGCAAAAGCTCGGTAGAAATATTAGCGAAAAATAAAAGGATAAATGCCACGGTTATTGTTCAGGATAGAGCAAATATTTTTTGCGGATGGATTTGAAATTGTCCAAATCATCCTGCCAACTCTGCCGGATTTCTTCTTCGCTCATGCCGGAAATGATTTGCTTGCGCAGTTGGTCGTTGCCGGCAAGTTTGTCGAAGAAGTTTGCGTTGGTGAAAAAGTGCTCTTTGTCAGCGTATTGCCGGTAAGCCGTCATCAAATATTGCAGATTGAATGAATTAGCGCTGTCCAAGTGCGTGGTGGCGAAGTCCTTGAGATAGTACCCGCGGCACGCTTTCCCGTTGTGTGGCGGGTTCTCTGACACGCCTCGAATGGGTGCGGGCGTGAAGGTGTAGTCGCCCCCGTTCATCATCGGTGCACCGTAAATCTGGAAGGGTAGGGTAGTGCCGCGCCCCACGCTGATGTTCGTGCCCTCGAACAGGCAAAGCGACGGGTACAGGTAGATGGATTCCGCGTTAGGCAGGTTGGGTGATGGAGGCACTGGTAGCACATAGCGGGTGTTGTGAGTATAATTCTGCAATTGCACAACGGCCAGGTTGCAATGGATGCCGCCAGCCAGCCAGCCCTCACCATTGATCATCTTCGCATATTCCCCGATGGTCATGCCATAAACCACTGGCACGGAATGCATGCCTACAAAGGACTTGTATTTCAGGTCCAGCACAGGGCCATCAACAAAATAGCCGTTGGGGTTCGGGCGGTCCAAGACAACAACGGGAGTGCCTTTCTCTGCCGCTGCTTCCATTACGTAGTGCAAGGTGGAAATGTATGTATAGAAACGACAGCCCACGTCCTGCAAATCAAAGAGGATGAAATCTACATCGGCCAGTTGCTCCAGCGCAGGCTTTTTGTTCTTTCCATAAAGCGAGACGATGGGCAAACCAGTCTTGGGATCGGTCCCGGAGGCGATGTGCGCACCGGCTTCAGCGTTCCCTCTGAAACCATGTTCAGGGCAAAATATTTTCACCACATTCACACCTCTTTTTAAAAGAGTGTCCACCAGATGGACGTTGCCGACCATAGAGGTCTGGTTCCCGCAAACGGCCACCCGCTTGCCCTTTAGGAGCCAGATGTAGTCGTCAACCCGCTCGGCACCGGTCTTTACGTTGTTTTGGGCATGGCTCCATCCACAGAGCACAATGCTGATCAGAAGAAAAAAAACAGTTTTTCGCATAGTCTTAAAATGAAACTACCCGATTTGACTCGGGTAGTTTCGGGTATGTTAAAAAGACGGCTTATTTTTGAATAACCATCTTCTTGGTTAATACAACATCTTTGAATCGGAGTGTGTAGAAATAGATGCCTGCAGCAAGGTTGGAGGTGTTTACATCATAGTGGTTGTCGCCTTCCAAAGCATCTTGACTGTCAGAGTACAACAACTGTCCTGCTGCGGAGTAGATGTGAAGTCTGGTTACACCGGCCTCAGGCAGCGTGTATGCGATGCGCGTGCTTGTGATGGCAGGGTTCGGGTCGTTCTGCATAAGGACCACGCCGTCCTTGTCACCAAGTTCAGGTACATCGTAGTTGGTGCATGTGATCACGTGCTTTCTGTTGTTCAGCGTATCTTCTGCAGGTTCATAATCAATGTGTAATCTGAAGAAGAAGTCCACACCAGGAGACGGGAATTCAAGGACGAAACCAGAATCAAGCGTATAAGTCATAGACTCATTCGGCAACAGCATATGCTCGATAGTGTCGTATCTGACTTCGACATCGTTGCCGACAGACATCGTGGTGGTTAAATCGAACTTGTGAATAGGTGACAGGCCGACATTGCTGATGACAACCTTCGGATGTATCACATCACCAATGCCTATACACTCGTTAGTGTCAGGACTGATAACTGATACCAGCTTGATACTGGGTACGCCGGCTTTCAAGTTGATGTCATCAAGACAAGGATCAATCTTGCCTGAATGATTCATTATCTTGAATCTCAATTGGGCAACCTCATCAAAACCGATTAGCGCATTATCGTATTTAGACCACGGAGAATCTGAGGAGGTTTGACCACCGTCTGCCTTGGTGAGGGTATCGATGGTGACGAAGTTTTCACCAGAACCAACTTGAACGAGAATCCTGAAGTTTGAGGAGTTTACACCAAAGAAATGGTTGTAGAATGAGAGCTCCACAGGGTATTCGTGGTTGTAGTGCATGTTGATACAATGGGTGGTCAATGTAGCCCAGTATGAAGGATTGCCAGGACCAGGAACGGTGGCGTAACGACCTGAAGCATTGCCCTGCGTGTGATCGTAAACAGGACCAGCTTGCGGGTTGTTATCAGCAGCACCTTGGTGGAGAACCCATGCGTATGAAGGATTCTGTTGATTCAGAATCCAGTCATTGGTGAAATGAAGGTTGTCAATCGTTGTTCCCGTATTATGATCGAAATCATGGAAGAATGGGATTGCAAGGACATTGTGCAGGGAGTCTGTAGATGCCCGTGTGGTAAGCGTGTCGTTGTGTGCATATTGATCGGGAGCGTAGGTGAGATGGGAGAAAACGGTGTAGTTGCCGATAGTGCTCAAATTCACATGATTCAAAACTGCCATGATAGAGTCGCCAGGAGCAACTGAACCGGAAGTCAGTTGCGTGTTGTAAGTGTTGGTGGTGGAACCTGAGCGAACAGTGGACGTCACTGTCAAGGCGTTCCCTTCGGAGAATGTTTGTGTTTGGGAACCGTAGTTCTTGACCCAAACACGCATGGTGGCATCGGCATCAGGACATACATCGCCTATTGGGTGCACGTATGAAGTGATTCCCATGTCATGCTCGTATGGTGGCAAGATGTTGATGGCATAATCCTCTGCCTCACCCTTAAGGGAACCATAGCTTGACACTTGTGAAATAGTGGAATTGGCGCAGACGACACGCATACGTGTGAGACCTGTTCCGGCGTTGGCAGGAACTCTTACATAGAGGAACAGCAAAGAATCTTGAGCGTTATTGACATATCCTCCAGCAGGGGTGATTCTTTCATCATTAGTAAACACATTGTCTCGGTTGTAGTCAATATAAATTGCCTTGTACACACGTGCGCCAGTAGTGCTCTCAAATGAGTGAGATACCGATATCGGATAGCGCTGTCCTTTCACGATGGTGCCACGATGCGTCTCATTCAAGGTGAAGTCTGAATAATAATTGTCGTTGTCACGTGGGTGGGACAAGAATGGATCTGGATTGCCATTGTTAATACCTGCGAAAGTGACATTTGTGATGTGACAGGTTGCGGTGCTATTAACAGGCACAGGCAGATTAGGCTTCATCAAAGACGTGGTTACCGTATCGTTTGCACGGTAATTGTCGTTGGTCAAATCTGTATATACTTTGAATGGTGTGTCAAAATAGACATCAGAGAGATCAACACGTGTAGTGAAGGTCATGTTTTGGGTAGCACCCGGGGCAATTGTACCGGTGTAGTTTTGTGTCACAGGAGTTCCGTTGCCCAATTGATAACGTACTGGGAAGTTGGATTCGCTATTGCGACCATGGTTGGTGATACGAACACTGACCTGCTCATTTGTTGTATAATTATCGTTGGGAGCAGTAGGTGTAAGGATGGCCTCCAAATGCAAATCATGATTGCGTTGGGCAGTGTTGATAGTCAACAATCCTTTGGGAGATTCGCAGGTGTAGCTGAATTTGAAGCGCGTATTCCAGCGGGTCTTAGCCCAAGAGAAACTGCCTGTGGTCTTGGTCAATAAACGTTTTTCAATATTGGTATAATAGAATTTCGGAATAGAAACACCGTTGTTCGTTATACAGCTACCACCGTTACAATCATGCTCTGTGTAAAGGAAGATGGCCCTTCCGTCATAGTCGAAACCTCCAGGTATAGGGAATGCCCACCAACCGGTCTGGTCGAATGCTACATCACCATCAAATATCAGCACTGCGGAAGCAGTCTCTGCATTCCAGTTAACAGTAGGCACAGTGGAAGATGTGTAATTGGTGTCGTTGGTGTTTTTCAGCCAGATTTTAATAGGAACGCTGGTTCCTGCATTGGTGTTTTTGGTCTTGATGTTGACGAAAATAGTGTCAATACGTCCGGGATGACCACCTAACTCATCTGACGAGTATTGGATTCGTGCGTAAGATTTGGCTTGATTCAACACATAAGGCAGGTTAGTTTCAGAAGAGGAACTGGCATTGCCGACTGTCACCAAACTGTCAAAATGAGGACTTTCTATACGGCCACTATAATAATACTGTACAGTGTCATACAGCGGAGCTGTCGTAAAGCCAAGACCTTGGGCGAAAGGAATAGCATCTGTAGCATTCTCGTAGAAATAATAGTACGTGTATGGACTGTTGGAGAAATTGGCAGCGTTTACAGTATAAGGTTGTCCGTAGTTGGTGTTGTTGAAGGTACGGGTGACCGGAGTCTCTGTCGGATATGCCGGTACATACAAGGTGCCGCGGATGGTGTCATTCGTGCGGTAGATATATGAACCGGTTTCAGAACAGTTGCTGAAGATGGTGTAATTGTAAATGTTGTTTTGCGTCTGAGAGCCGATATTCACACCATTGTCAAAAGTTACAGCCATATTGCTCAAGGAAGAAATGGGTTGATTGATAACCACGCTGCCGTTGGCGTTGTGGGTACCGGTGAATTGGGCTGTCAGATTGAATTTGCCGGCAGGGATGACTGAAGTGGAGGTGGTGTCCGTGTTAGACACACGCACTTGAATAGGATAGTTTTGGGTTACTCCACATTGATAAGATATCGGATTTACCAGCTCTTCTGTCTTCAAATCGTATGCAGGTACCGGCACATTGATGTAAATGGGCGTTCTTCGTGTGACACAAGGACTGTTCTTGGTCTGAGCTTCAACCCAATATGTAACAGAATCGTACAGCACAGGAGTGGTGTACATTTGTGTGGTGGTACCTGTGGTCAGACGGTTGTTGTCGTTGTCGTAGAAAGTATAGTACTGCACGTTATTAGGCAGACGGTCTTCAGGTTTCAGAATAACCATGGACTCTGTATAGGCGCCATCATAGGTATAGGAGGCCTGTAATCCTGCCGTGTAGTTTGAAGTGAGCTGGCCTGTGATGGTGTCATTCCGTGTGTAAACCACATCTTCGTTGTTCATCGTGGTGTAGATGACATAGTTGAATGTGGTGTTGCTTTGCGGAGCAGCAAAATTGAATGGCTGGCTGAAAGTAATCACTTTGGTTTGCTCAGATTCAAACACCTCGTTGACTGTCTCAGTGAGTTCTGTGCCATTGTTGAAAATGGCGTGAACCGTCACTTTTCCTGCAGGGATGGAAGTGTTAAGCATATTCTGGATAGAGACTTGGATGTGCTCGTCATACAAAGCACAACCAGAAGAAGGATAGTCCAAAGAGACTGTACGCACGTCGTATGTCGGAATGTCTGGCACATGGATGTGGATAGGTATCTTTTGGCTACCGCATTGCAGGTCAGCAATCTTGAACGACATGGTGAGACGTTTGGTATAGTTGCTGTAGTTACCTGTCATCGGCAAGGTATTGTTATCCTTGTACTGTACAAATCCAGTTGCGCAGTTGGTCTGTTTGAAGCTCGGATATCCGGTTCCACCTGATACGAATGCACCGCAATTGTTACATTGTGTACCTGTGCCCGTGCAATAGTCAGCGCAGTTGGTCTCTGTCAACACTATCAAATTGCCGTTGTTGTAATTGAACGGCGTGGACAGGGTGAAATAGTGCCATCCTACATGGTCAAAGTGAACCATTTCATCCACGATAAGAGTGGCATCGAGCACTTCATTATCCCAATCTATGGCTGAATTGGACGGGAAGGAGGGCAGAGAGGTCTCCTTCAAATACAACTTGATAGGGATGCCGCCCTCACCTACATTGGTGATGGAGCTGACATACACGCCGATTGTGGTGATGGGACCATGTTGTCCGATTTCGCTTTCTGTATAGAGAATGCGGCCTCTGGAATAACCTTTGGTGAAAACGAATGGCTGTGCGCCATTGCCAGTTGTACTTCCGGTCAGCTCTCCTACAATAGTGTCAAAAATGTAACCGGGGTTAGCGTTGGCGTAGAATGTTGTGTCAAAGAAGATGTAAGGGGTCTGGTAAGTGGAATCAGAGTATCCTAACAATTCCCAGGACTCGTAACCAGTGTTGGCAAACCAGCCGATCACACCTTGTGAAATGGAACTCGGCAGGTGCGCCGTCAGGGTTCCACGAGTGTAGTAGGAAACATTCACCGGATCTTGTACGATAGGCAGGGCTGATTTGCCTCTTGATGCGATGACTTGACGCAAAGTGTCATTGTATTGCAGACGATCTTGAGCATCTTTGGTGGCCCACACCAGAATGTCGTAATTGGTATTTATGTCAATGAGATTGTTCGTGAAGTCAAACTGAGTGTTGAATATGAAAGTTTTGGTTTCGTGACTGTGCAAAGTGTCCGTCATGGTCTCGCTGACAGCGGGAAGTCCGTTGATGAAATAATGCATCAATGTGCCCGGCAACAAGTCTTGAGAGCCGTTATTGGTAATGGTGAGGACAAGATTCTCGTGGCCGAGATCGCATCGCGTAGTCGGATTGTCCAAGCTTAGGAGCGCTAAATCATGGACGAATGGGGTATCCACGACAGCACCGATCATGAATCTGCCAGTAGTTTGCGGCGTGTATGTGCCGTTGCTCTCCAAGTAGTAGAATGCTGAATCTCTGAGCGGGCTTTCTATTTGAGCACACAAATAGTTGCCCTTCGCCAACATCTCAATACCGACATAGAACTCGTTGTTCATGTTGGTAAGGGCGAAATTGTTGATGGGGATGATGTTCCATGCCCTCTGCTGCAGATTATCAAAATTGACAATATCGGAGGTGGCTAAGATTTCGCCGTTTGCATTGGAAACAAAAGCTCTGAAGCCGCTTTCAGGATTGGAGATGAAAGTCTGATCATAGTAATATTTAACGGCAGTGACAGCAATCTCCTCATCTGTGGTGTAACGGACGCACGGACGGATGATGTTGTTGTAGTCGCCAATTAACAACTCTTGTGCACTGGTGTCTGCATAATTCACCACATTCTCGGTGATGTTCATGGGCCAGTTGATGGCATTGTTGCTGTTAAGCTGGTCTTGACGTGAACGTACTTCTACGTTCTTCATCTCTTGTACGTTGTAATGATGATCCGGGAAAGTGACGATGGTCTCAGCTCCGGAGGCCAAAGAGGGGATGACCAAGGAATCTTGATATTGCTCCGTAGCACCGGTCACGGTCATATAGACCTTGATGTTGTTTTGTGCCAGACGACCCTCATTACGAGCCAGAGCTTTCACCACATTGTTGACATCATATTGGTTTGGACTCTCGCCGCGCGCGTAAATCTGGGTGATGGCAATGTCATCATCCACCAGGTTTCTCAAACGGATACGGTCGATATTGATGTTGTTGCCACCCTTTCCGTCTGCGTCAAAGGCGATGTAAATACAACCAGCGTTAACGTAGTTGGTCAAATCGTATGTGTATAATGTCCACTCGGGTTCTGTGGCAGTGGCTTTGTATCGTTTGATCAAGGTGCTGGTTTGACCTTGCGGGGCGATGGCATTGAAAGTGCTGCCATCACCAGTCTTGATCTTCACAGTAACACCCTCAGCAGCAGTTGCACTGCCGGCACGGTCGTGAGCAAACCACATCTCCAAAATGGGGTGGATGGTTCCAGTCAGGTCAACAACCGGCATGATGGCGCGGGAAGAAGTGTTGGATGCGAAATTCTTGGAGTTGAAGAACAAACGGCCAGTACCATAAACAGGGGCTATGGTGGGGTTGATGCCACTTCCTTCTTGGAAGGTCCAGTTACCAATTAAGTTGCCCGTAGAAATCTGTTCGATGGTCCAGGTCTGTTGGGTTCCATTGCTGAAGGTTTCATCATAGTCGGGTTGGGCTACTTCCAGAATGAAATGCATTCTCAATGTATCATTGCTGGTGTTGTTGTCACCATTGGTGTGGATAACAAATGTCAGATCCATCGGCTGGTTTCTGGGAATCACTACGTTAGAGGCAACAACGAAAGACATGCTCTCCATAATATTCACACTACCACTGTTGATGGTATTCTGCTGTGTGAGGTTCAGGGAGTCGGAATGGATGGTAACGGTTGCAGGATTATTGGCGAAGTTCAACGTTTGTGAACCCTTGTTGGCAATGGTGAGAGTAATATTGTAAGAATCTTGAGGACATTCACCCAGTGACGGACTGGTCATTGCCGTAATGGCTGCGTCAACAGCGGGGATAGCGTTGGCATAAGCACCCATATACGTGGGGTTGGTACGCTCAATGCTACGGATGTCCGTTGAAACATTCTCATTATGTGTACACTCCAATCCACTGAACTCGGAGGGCAGCAGACTCTCTGTAGGATTTTCCATAGGTGGCAACATGCTGATGTTGTTATGCATAGTATTGATGTTGCGTTCCATATCTGTAATCGTATTCATGGCAGCTGTCTTGAATACAATTGTTCCTGCAGCTGAAATCAGGTTGTTTTGGCCACCTGTCACAGTGGAAGAACCGTTCAGATAGAGTGGATAGTGTGTGCTGCTGGTATTGGAATTACAATAGTTTAATAATATATTATTGTCTAAATATGTATTATTGTTGTTTTGAATCATCAAGGCTGCTGTATTGCTGTACGGAGCGTCAGACTTGATGTATAAGCTGTTGTGTATGACCTTCAAGTTGTTGGATGAGACAATCTGCATAGCGTATGAATTGTCTGCAGTAACAGGGTAGAGGATCACCTCGTTGTTATAGATGAATCCGGTCATGCTCGCTGAAGAAGAACTGTTGGTTACATAAATACCATAGTTCGAATTTCCGACCTTGACGTGATTGTTACGAATGTAGAAGTCGTTGTTGGTGGCGTTTTTCAAGTGGATACCAAATTCCACATCGTATGTGCTGTCAATGATGTTGCCATTGATATCAGGACTGATGGCTTGATCAATATAGATACCCGTGAAATTCTGGTGGGATCCCATGTGATATTGGGAAATGTGGTTGCTGAGAATTGTTGGGTTGCAATAATTCGTGTAGATACCTCTATAACATGAAATAATGCGGTTGTTTTGGAGCGTGATAGCATTACGCCGTGCGGCAATGCCAATATAATACAAACCAATATTGCCGCCTGACAGGGTACAGTTGCTGAAGGAAATGTTGGCATCAGGAGTGTTTCCTGTCGTGTTGGGTACAGCGACATTTCGGCCTGCTGCAAAGCAAGTGACATCCGTTGTGTTGACAGTATTGGCGAGGATTTTGCAATTGTCGAAAGAGATATTGGTACTTCCATTGCCCCTGAAAAGAACACCCTTGGATTGCGCACTATTGTTGCCCTGAATGGTCATGTCTTTGAAATGGAAGTTGTTAACATGAACCAATGTGACTGCGCCGAAAAGATTAGTGCCGGCATCTTGGTGGTTGTTGACGATAATGACTTGGTCGCGCTGGTCACCCTGGAAGGTGATGGTGTTGATTTCCGATTGGCCCACATAATTTTCGGTAAAGTCGAAGTCTTGATAAGTGCCGGGGCGGAAATGGAAAGTGGTGGGACCATTGACACCGCAGTAGGATAGGGCGGTCTTCACCGCATTCATATCCGCGAAGTCGGGGTTGGCGCCTCCAACGGTGTAGTCGCCGTGCAAAATGCTGTCACAAGCAAAACCTGTGAAGTGGATGGTGTCATTGGCATGGTAGCCGTCCACTTGTCCGTTTCGCATGTTGACGTATGCGGTGATGTAGTTGTATCCCTGGGTTGGCGTAAATGTTCCCAGCGAAAGCGTGTCACCAACGTCCATACAGATAGATCCAGTCCAAGAATGCGTGGAGTTGTGTGTCACCTGATGATTCTCATTTTCCACTTTCAACACAACAGAGAGGCTAGTTTGATAAGGGTTGCCTGCGGAATGCAAGGCGTCGCTCTTGTTGGTGAAATAGAACTTGACAGGTTGTGGCTGGCCAGTGATGAAACAGTGCGGGAACTCGCCCGTGTTGATACTGTCGGCCCGGCAGTCATTGGTCTGTATGTTGGTTTGGTTATGCCATGCTATTAAGAAAGTGTCCAATTGTCTCTTGTTGCCATGCACATCCTCGATGTAGATGTGATATCGGATGGTGTCATAGTAGCAGATGTCTGGCAGTTGCCATTCGCTGACAATGGTGTGTTGCTCGTTATCGCCAGGCCAGACCGGTCCAACGACACTGTTGTTGGGAACCGTCACCGTCGGTCCATTGTTTTTCTGGTAAGTGAAAAGCAAAGTGTTCAGATTGAGCGTGTCGTTATCTTTGATAGTGGCCTGAATGGTGTAAGGGCCTGTGTTGTTTTTCAAGTTATTATTCAGTGCGCCGCTGTTAGCATCACCACCGGCATAAACGGTTCCGGTGAGTGCAATTCTCGGAATCTCCAATTCGCAGTTGGCCAACAGGAATGTTAAATTGTCCACATACCAACCTTTGCATAAGTGGGTGCCAGATGTTGTAGGAGAGTTCTTACTGACGGTGAATCTGATCTGGAAGTGCGTGACATTAGGTGCAAGTACAAAACGGGAGATGTCAAAAATCTCATGTTTCCACCAAGAGTTGGTGGGAGCTATGGTAGGGTTGTTCGGCAACCATGACCCAGCGCCGCTGGTGCCGTAGCAACCGTCGTTGAACTGACCTCCGAGATAGTCACCGAAATGGGCTGTCGTTCTCGTGCCGTAAGGATCAGCTGTACCATCGCCATAGTAAAATGAGCTGGACTTGTTGAAGTTTAACAGACGATAGCTGCCCCACTGGTATGAACCGTCTTCGTTAACACCTGTGGCTGTACGGTAAAATATGGTGGCATAATCAAGTTCATTGATTTTGCATATATGATCAAAACTCATATAAACATGTCTGACCGAATCTGTCATGCTGCTCGATGTGACGGGGATTGGAGAGGTTAACATGGTCATGTTACCTGAGTTGTCAAACATGCGAAGGTGGATGCACGCCGGATTTGATACTGACAGTGACGAATCCAAAATCCAGTCGCCGTCAGCAAAGTTGTAGGTGGACGTGATGCCTTGGTATGTAGCACCATCGAAATTCTCCCGGTAAATGGTGATGGAGTCCACGCTGCTTTGTGCAAATGAGGCCATATACATCCAGCAGAATGCAATCACGAATAAGAGGTTCTTTCTAGTTGTCATATTGTTTAGAGTTTTATTAACGTGACTATATACTACAAAAAATATAATATTATTTGTAAGCTGGCAAAAATACATTTTTTTTTATTTGAGCCAAGTGTTTTTGGTTCATTATTGTTCCAATAACGATAAGTGTCTTGCTATCAGTAAATAAAAAAGAGATTACTCCGTTATGGATGCGGAGTGGGTGAGGGCGTATGCCTCCATGATTTGCCGGCATTCCTCGATGGTGCTGGCGCCCATCAGTCGCATACGTGTGCTCTTGAAGTCGAAGAGACCTTTGAAATAACCGGCATATTGCGTGCGCATTTCCAATACAGCGCGTCGCTCGCCTTTGTCGTCAGCGGAGGCGTGCAGATGATCCAACACCGTCTCTAGACGTTCCCGGTAGGTGAGCGTTGGAGGTTCTTCGCCCCGGAGGCGGCATTTGATGTCGCGGAAAATCCAAGGGTTGCCAATGGCGGCCCTGCCAATCATGATACCGTCCACCCCGTAGCGTTCGCGGTAAAGGATGGCCTTCTCGGCAGAGTCGATGTCACCGTTGCCGATAACCGGGATGGTCATGCGCGGGTTCGCCTTCACGGCGCCGATAAGGCTCCAGTCTGCCTCTCCGCCGTACATCTGCGAGCGTGTGCGTCCATGTATGGCAATGGCCTCGATGCCAATGTCTTGCAGTCGCTCCGCTACCTCCACGATGGGCCTGTTCGACTGGTCCCAGCCCAAGCGGGTCTTGACTGTGACGGGCAATTTGACAGCTTTGACCACCGCTGCCGTGAGTGTCACCATCTTGGGGATGTCTTGCAATATGGCCGATCCGGCGCCTTTGCTCACTACCTTTCGAACCGGACAGCCCCAGTTGATGTCGATGAAGTCGGGCTCGCACTCGGCCGCTATCTGTGCCGCTGTGATCAGTGAACTCTCGTTGTGACCGAAAATCTGCACCCCGAAAGGCCGCTCCTTCTCATCAAACTTCATCTTTTTCAGGCTCTTATCTACTTCTCTTGAAAGCGCGTCAGAGGAGATGAACTCGGAGATGAGCATGTCAGCGCCGTGCTCCTTGCAGATCATCCGGAAGGCATGGTCCGTGATGCCCTCCATGGGAGCAAGATAGGTGGGAAAATCAAACCGGTTGAGAATCTCTTGAATATGCATAATTGGGGTGCAAAAATAATTTTTTTATCTTTGCAGCCTCAAATACAGTGTTTAATTTTAAAACGTTTTGACTATGAAAAAGATTTTCACACTCTTGACTATCGCCGTTATCGCTTTTACGGCTTCAGCACAGAAACTCCACACTTCCATGGTGGATTTCAACAAATCCCAGTATCCTGGCTATCTTTTTAACATGAAGAACGTGTCCGTGGAGACTTTGGATGCGACTTTGCGCGATATTTTCGAAAACCAGTATAATCTCAAGGCTTCCAAAGAGAGTGGCTTCCGTACATACCGTAACCAGCAATTTGCTCCGTTCGGACAGGAGAACTATGACATCTTCTTTAATGTCATCGAGTTCGGCAAGAAAAATGAAAAGACGACCCAGTTGGTTCTGCTCGTGTGCAAGGGCAATATGAATGCCGTAACCGCTTCCACCGACCCGCAAGTCGATGCTGCCATTCGCAAATTCCTCCAAAAGATGCCGTCAAAAGTTGACGAATACCAAATTCGTAAACCGATTATCGAAAAGAAAGAACAAATTGCCAAACTGGAAACCAGCAAGCAGTCTCTGCTTAAGGAGCAGGAAAAAATCAATGGTCAGATAGAAAAATTGCAGCTCAACCTTAACGATGTTTCCAAAAAGATTGAAGAGAATAATGCATCAATTTCCAAACTGCAAGAGGAAGTGGATGCTTTGGAACAGTTGATCAAGGAAAAATAATCTTCGCCGAGTGAAGATGCCAAAAAGCCGTTGCGAAACGCAGCGGCTTTTTTTATGTCTGAAAGGTAAGGGTCTTCTCGTTTTAGCATTTTGACAGCTTCTCCTTGAACTGCACGTAGCCGTCCTCATTGAAACGGTAGTGGATGGGGGAGTGTGCGTTCTTCTTCTCGTCCTCGCAAGGTACTGGGGTGAGCATTCCGGAGGCGAGGAACTTCTTCTGGAAGTTGCGGCGGTCAAATTCCCGGTTGAAGACTTCGGTATAGAGTCGTTGCATTTCGGGAAGCGTGAACGTGTCGTCCAGCAGCAGGAATGTCACGGGGTCGGTCAGGATGCCGATGCGAAGCATGAAGAGGGCTTTTTGGATGATGTCGGCATGGTCGAAGGCCAGTTGGGGGAGCTCCGTGATGGGGAACCATTGGCAAGCGCTGGCATCGTCGCCGGCCACGGCCTCTTGCATTTGGTACGGACGGACCACCGAAGCGAACGCAATGGTGATGGTGCGGCCGCGCGGGTCGCGGTCAGGCGCGCTGAAAGAGCCGATTTCCGTCAGGTATTTCGGGGTGAGGCCCGTCTCCTCTTGCAGCTCTCGCCGCGCGGCCTCCTCCAATGTCTCATGCTCATCCAGGAAACCTCCCGGAAAGGCCCACTTGTCCTTGAATGGTTCTCTGCCCCGGCGTACCAGCAGCACGTTGAGGTGAGTGCCGTCGAAACCGTACACCACATTGTCCACAGTTACCGCCGGACGCCAGTATTCATACCGATAATCACCTTTGTTACCCATTTCCGGAATTTTTTTTCAGGGCGCAAAAATAAAAAAAATATCATCTTGTGTGTAAAAAATACACACGTTTCGTTTTTTTTACTATCTTTGCAGCTTCTTTTACATTGGTATAGAATCATTTCTAAATTATTGTAAATTAGTTTGATAAGTTAGTTATTTTACAAATTGTAAGATGAATTTTTTGCAAGAGATGAAAAAATATATGCTCACTGTGCTTCTGCTTGGCACCTCTTTTCTGATGGTCAACGCCCAGACACAGGATTCCATTCACATGGATTTGAACAAGGCAATTGAAATCGCCCTGTCGGAAACCCCGACCATGCGCATCGCCGATCGTAATGTTCAGATCAAACAATTGTACAAGAAAGAGCAGATTGCCGCGCTCTTTCCCGATGTGTCGCTGGCGGCCAACTACAACCGGACGCTGCTTAAGCAGACCATGTCTATGGATATGGGTGGTCAGACGATGAACATCAAGGTGGGCCGTGACAACACATACTCTGTTGGTGCCAATCTGAGCCTGCCCATCATTTCACCGGCGCTTTGGTCCAACCTGAAACTCAGCTCAATGGACATTGATCTTGCGATGGAAGCGGCCCGCTCCTCCAAGTTGGAGATGGTGAACCAGGTGAAACAGGCCTATTACATCTATCTGCTTGCCAAGCAGTCGTATGACGTGATGCAAAAGAGCTACGCCAACATAGAGGCCAGCAACCAGCTGGTGACCAATTCCTACAATCAAGGTTTGGTGTCCGAGTTCGAGAAACTGCGTTCGGATGTGACTTTGCAGAGTCAGCGTCCGGCCGTGACCTCCGCCGCCAAGTCGGTGCGTCTTGCCAATATGCGCCTCAAAGTCCTCTTGGGCATGAACATCGACGAACCTGTGATTTTCGACGGTGAGCTTTCCGATTACGAGCAAGGCGTGCTCAATGCTACCATGCCTGACGAACAAGAAGTGCAATTGGCCTATAACTCCGCACTGCGTCAGTTGGATTTGAGTATCCAGGAGTTGGAACAGTCTAAGAAGATCATCATCGGTTCCTCGTGTCCGATGCTCGCGCTGGCTGGCAGTTTCCAATACTCCGGCATGGGCGATGACGGACAGAAATTCACCAACTACCCTTATTCCTACATAGCGCTTTCGCTGCAAGTGCCCATCATTTCCTGGGTCGCCACTTCCTACAAAATCAAACAGACCAACCTGAACATCGAGAATATGAAGGACCAGCGTCTGGATGCAGAGCGGAACCTGCGCATTGGCGCGCAGAGCTATCTGAACGACATGCAGCAGGCTATTGAGGACATTGCCGCCGACCGCGAGACGATGATGCAGGCTCAAAAAGCATACGATATCGCCAAGAAGCAATATGAGGTGGGCATGAACACCTGGCTGGATCTCAGCAGTGCCGAATTGACCCTCACCAGCACACAGCTTACCTATTGCCAGTCGCTGTACAATTACCTTTCAGCCAAGGCAAATCTGGACGCCACCCTGGGAGTGGAGAGATAAGAGTTTAGAGTTTAGAGATGAGAGATGTGATACATATACCTTGAGAGTCTCGGAGAGACGACCCGCACGAAGTGCAATAGCTCCACACAAGCGACAAAGTCGTGCAGTGTGGGGAAGACAGAGGAAGGCAGAGAAGAGACGACCCGCACGAAGTGCAATTAACCCCGAACAAGGCCGAAGGCCGCAGTGTGGGGAAACAAACGAAAATAATAACACAAACAATATGAAAAAAGCAACAATAGCAATTTTAATGACCGCCATCATCATGATCATGGGTGGCTGCAAGAGCAAAACCACTGCTCCGGTTGTACAGGATTTCATCATCCGCACACAGCAAGTGTCGGCGCAGGATGTGGAGCAGGTTTATGAATACACCGCTACGGTGGAGGCCAATGCAGTGAACAATATCGCCCCGCTCACAGGCGGCCGCATTGACAGAATCTATGTGGAAGTGGGCGACCGCGTGGCCAAGGGCAAAGTGCTCGTGCAGATGAACGAGAGCACGCTTAAGCAGCAGAAAGCGCAGCTCGACAATCTTCAGAAAAGTTTCAACCGTATTGACGAGCTCTACAAGGTGGGCGGCTGTTCCAAGTCGGATTGGGATGCCATGAAGACGCAACTTGACGTGGCGCAAACCGCTTATGACAACCTCTTGGAGAACACGCGCCTGATCAGCCCGATTTCGGGTGTCATCAGTGCCCGTAATTATGACAGTGGCGATCTCTTCGGTGGCCTGCCCGTGGTGACGGTTCAACAAATCAACCCGGTGAAGATGAAAATCAATCTTTCGGAAGCATTCTTCAAGAAAGTGAAGGTCGGCATGCCCGTGTCCATCAAGGTGGATGCATACGGTGATGAAGAATTCAAGGGCAAAGTGAGCCTCATCTATCCCACCATTGACGGAGCAACACATACATTCCCTGTGGAGGTGGAGCTGACCAATAGCGACAGTCGCGTGCGCCCGGGTATGTACGCCCGCGTGACCATGAACTTTGGCACAACCCGCAATGTGGTGGTGCCCGACCAGGCTATCTTCCGTCAGCAAGGTTCCGGCAACCGCTATGTCTATGTCTATAATAATGGTAAAGTCTCCTTCAAGCAAGTGCAAATCGGCCGCCATATTGACAATTCCTATGAGTTGCTTTCCGGCGACGTGAACGATGGCGATGAACTTGCCATCACAGGTCTGGCACGTCTGAAAGACGGCATGGAAGTGAAAGTAGAAAATAAATAAAGTAAAACATGAGTTTATATTCCAATTCAGTTCATCGTCCGATTATGACCGGCTTGATTTACATAGCCGTGGTCATCATCGGTATTTTCTCCATGGTCAAGCTGCCGGTGGACCTTTTCCCGCATATGGACAGCAATACCATCATGGTGCTTACCGTGTATGGCGGTGCCAGTGCGGAGGATATTGAGGATAACGTGTCCAAGCCCATCGAGAATGTGCTTAACACGTTGAGTGACCTCAAACACATTACCTCTAATTCCAAAGAGAACTATTCCATTGTGTATCTGGAGTTTGAGTATGGCGTGGATATTGAGCAAAAGACCAACGATGTGCGCGACAAGCTGGACATGGTGAAGTCGGCGTTGCCCGATGGTGCCAACCAGCCCTATCTGTTCAAGTTCAGTGCCGATGACATGCCGATCATGATGCTGTCGGTGCGCTCGGGACAGAGCACACAGGCGCTCTACAAAATATTGGATGACAAGGTTTCCTCCCCGTTGAGCCGTGTGAGCGGCGTGGGTGCCGTATCCATTTCCGGTGCGCCGCAGCGCGAAATCCAAGTTTACTGCGACCCGTATAAAATGGAGAGTTATAACCTCACCATCGAGAGCATAGCCTCCGTATTGGGTGCGGAGAACCGCAACGTTTCCCTTGGTATCATGGATGTTGGCTCCAAAACCTATTCCATGCGTGTGGATGGCGAGTTCAACAGCGCCGATGAGATGGAAGACATTGTGGTGGGTAGCTACAATAATAAGAACATCTACCTGCGCGATGTGGCGGTGGTCAAAGATACTTTGCAGGAACGTATGCAGGAATCCTTCACCGATGGCCAACGTGGTGCCATGATCATCATTCAGAAGCAGACCGGAGCCAATACCGTGCAGATCTGCAAACGCGTGATGGAGCAGCTGCCGGACATCAAGAACTCCCTGCCAGCTGACGTGCAGTTGGACGTGTTGGTGGACAACTCCGAAAACATCACAAATACCATTGACAGTTTGGAAGAGACCATTCTCATCATTCTGTTGTTGGTGGTCGTAGTGGTGCTCTTCTTCTTGGGTAGATGGCGTGCCACACTCATCATCGCGGTGGTGGTGCCCGTCTCTTTGATTGCAGCCTTCATCTATTTGTTGGCTACTGGTAACACACTGAATATCATATCTTTGTCCTCCATCTCTATCGCCATTGGCTTGGTGGTGGACGACTCCATTGTGGTATTGGAGAATATCACTACGCATATTGAGCGAGGCTCGAAGCCCAAGGCGGCAGCTATCTTTGCTACCAGCGAGGTGTCGCTTTCCATTGTGGCTTCCACTCTCGTGATTATTGCCGTGTTCTTGCCGCTCACCTTCCTCACCGGTATGGCCGGCGTGCTCTTCAAACAGCTGGGTTGGATTGTCACCATTGTGATTGCAGTCTCCTTGATTGCGGCTATGACGTTGACCCCGATGCTGAGTTCCCTTTTGCTGAAGAAAAATCCCAAAAAGAGCAAGTGGTTTGCCGCAATTGATGCGCCGGTACAGAAATTCCTGGAGAATCTGGATGCTGGCTATGCCCGTCTGCTTCGCTGGAGTGTCAACCACCGCAAAACGGTGGTGTTGGTGGCTACCGGCCTTTTCTTGTCCAGCCTTTCGCTGCTGGCAGTCATTCCTACGGAGTTCTTCCCCACACAGGATAATGCCCGCTTGAATGTAACCGTGAAGTTGCCACAGGGCACGCGTGTGGAGACTACCAAGGTGTTGGGTGACCAGATTGTAGAGGAAATTCGTGAAAAGTATCCGAACGAAATCAAATCCATCAACTATTCCGTGGGTATGCCCGATGAGGACAACACGTGGAGTTTGATGCGCGAGAACGGTACAAACCTGCTCTCTTTCAACATCCGTTTGGTGAAGAAAACCGAGCGTGACAAGTTTATCACGGAGATTTCAGATGGTATCCGCGAACTTTTGCGGCAGCATATAGAGATTACTTCCTATACAGTTTCCACCGGTATGGGTAATATGGGTGGACAGTCAACGGTGGATATTGAACTGTACTGTTACGATTTCAATACTACTGACCAATTCGCCGCCGAGCTCGCCGCGCGGATGCGCCAGGTGGAGGGCTGTTCGGAGGTGCTCATCAGCCGTGACGAATATACGCCGGAGTTGGAAGTGGTGTTTGACCGCCGCAAGTTGGCTGAGAATGGGCTCAACTCCACCACTGCCGCCAGTTACGTGCGCAATCGCTATAATGGTTACACGGCCTCCAAGTTCCGCGAGGATGGTGACGAGTACAACATTCGTGTGCGCTATGCGCCTGAGTTCCGTGACGACATTCACGCTGTGGAGAATATCTTGATGTACAACAACTATGGCCAAGGCATCCGAGTGGGTGATGTGGGCCATATTGAAGAGACATACACGCCGCCGACCATTGTACGTAAGGATCGCGAGCGTATGGTGAAGGTGTCTTGCGTGGTGGCCAAAGGTGCTGCGCTGAGTGAGCTTGTGGCATCAGCCCAAGAAGTGCTCAACCAGATGGATGTGCCTTCCACTTTGGATTATAAGATTGGTGGTACATGGGAAGATCAACAGGATGCGTTCGGCGACATGTTCATGTTGATGGCACTCGTTGTCATGTTGGTGTATGTCGTGATGGCAGCCCAGTTTGAGTCCTTCATTTACCCGTTCGTCATCATGTTCTCCATCTTCTATGCCTTGACAGGTGTGCTCATCGGCTTGGCAGTCACGCGCACGGCATTGGGTATCATGGCCTTGATAGGAGCGATGATGCTAATCGGTATTGTGGTGAAGAACGGTATCGTGCTGGTGGACTATACCAGCCTATGTGTGGAGCGTGGCATGACTATTAAGGATGCTGTGGTGGCTGGTGGCCGTTCCCGTTTGCGTCCGATTTTGATGACCACGTTGACCACAGTGTTGGGTATGATTCCGTTGGCTGTGGACAAAGGCGAAGGTGCCGAGATGTGGAACTCCATGGGTATGGTTGTCGCGTGGGGTCTGTCATTCTCCACTCTGGTAACCTTGATCCTTATCCCGGTGCTGTACAGCAAGTTCGCAGAGTGGTCCGAGAAGGGCAAAGCCCGTCGCCGTGCCCGCCGCGAGCGCAACAAAGCCTTAGGCGTCAACGAAGTCTAAAACATATACCTTGAGAGTCTCGGAGAGACGACCCGCACGAAGTGCAATAACCCCATACAAGGCCGCAGGCCGCAGTAGTGATCAGTGAACAGTAGTCAGAGATCAGTGGTCAGTAGGGCAGATACCTTGAAAGTCTCGAAGAGACGATCCGCACGAAGTGCAATAACCCCATACAAGCGAAGCGCAGTGTGGGGAATAACACAAAGATAAACCAAATCACTAACATACAATGAAAGCAGTCTTCATATCCCTATACCAGGCCTTCTACGATGAGCTGATGGAGGTCTTGGAAAAGAACGAGATCCGAGGTTTTACCTTCTGGAACGAGGTGCAGGGGCGTGGCTCTGATAACGGCGAGCCGCACTATGGCACGCACGCCTGGCCTACGCTCAACTCTGCCGTTCTGGCTTTTATGCCGGATGAGAAAGTGGAGCCCTTGCTCAAGGATTTGCACGCGCTGGACCTCACTGCCGAGCAGCAGGGCCTTCGCGCCTTCGTGTGGAATGCCGAGGAAATGACCGACAAAACTGTTTAGCCTTTTTCCGGTATTTCAAATAAAATCCTATTTTTGCCGCGTAAAACACACTTCAATGAAAAAAATCACGGCACTTCTTATCATTTGCCTCGTGGGCTTCTCCTGTTATGCCCAATCTTCCAAGCATGAGGCGAGAAAAAATTTGGTGGTCAAGGAATGGAACCGTGGTGACGGCGGCAAAGGGGCCCGCTATCTGGACCATGTGACCAAGTACAATGCAGACGGGCGTAAAGCGGAGGACATTGAATACACCTCTACTGGTGCCCTGAAAGCCCGCTGTACGTATGATTACGATGAAAACGGCAAGGTGTCGCGCGAGGTGGTGTACAATGAGCATAACAAGGCGGTTCGCATCCGCAAGTTCGAGTACAACGCCGATGGTACCAAAAAGAAACAGTACAACTATGCCCCCAACGGCAAGTTGCAATCCGTAAAGGAATTTGAGTATGTTAGATGAGGTGCTTCCCTTAATGGACCCCATCTCGCTGGAGGAGATGCACTCCGTGAAGCTGATGAACCGCACGGACACCAAGTATCTGTTGAATCGGCAGATTCTGGACTCTTTGGCGGATCGTTGGGCTTCTTCCTTTTATGTGCAGGAGATCCCCGCCAACCGGATGGCCCATTACAGAACCCTCTATTTTGATACGCAGGATGCACTGACTTATACCGTTCATCATAATCAACATTTGCATCGGCAGAAAATCCGCCAGCGCGAATATGTCGATACAGGTACCTGTTTCTGCGAGATAAAAAACAAAGTCAATACAGGCAGGACAAAGAAGAAACGCATTGAGATTCCGGCTGCGGAGTGGGGGAGTCTGTATAATATGCCTGAAATGACCCGATTCATCCAGGAAAAGTTCTGGCTTACACAAGAACCGCTGAGCCCGAGACTGCAAAACCAGTTCAAGCGCATCACGCTGGTAAACAAAGCCAAGACCGAGCGCATCACCATCGACAGTGAAATCCGTTTTCATAACATGCTCAACGACCGTGAAGCTGAAGTGCCAGGGTTGGTCATCGTGGAGGTAAAGCAGGATGGGAACCACCCATCCGATTTCAAGCGTCTGCTACTGGATGCGCGGGTGCAGCAACGTGGTCTCAGCAAATACTGCCTCGGCATGTTGCTCACCGATGACACCATCAAATACAACCGTTTCAAGGACAAAATCCGTTACGTGAGCAAACTCACCGGACAAACCCTCGCCATCGCCGCCGCCCCGAATTGAAAATAACCATTATCTATAATCTACCGAGCTTTTGTCCCTGACGGGACTGCTTAAGGAAAATTTTTATCTCTAATCTCTAAACTATAAATCCTAAACTATGCTTCAAAGTTCTTTCCCCGATTACGATCCTGAAATCATGCGCGAGTTTGGCATGGAAACCATTGACGGCGCAGGGCAATTGTTTGGCATCCCCTTCTTCGACGGTCCGTCGTTGTGGCAGATGTTGTTCCGCTTTGCGATTAACCTGATCTTCTGTTGGGTTATCATTGCCCTCTTCTATTACAAGAAGAGCAAGCGCCGCGACTATTATTTCACCTTCATGATGTTCAGCATCACCATCTTCTTCCTCATCTTTTTGATGGACAATGTGAAGGTGCAGATCGGGTTCGCGTTGGGCCTTTTTGCCATCTTTGGCATGATACGGTATCGGACAGAATCGATACCCATCCGTGAGATGACCTATCTTTTCGTTGTGATTGGCATTTCCGTGATCAATGGTTTGGCCATGACGGTCAGTTACGCCGAGCTGCTCCTTACCAATATTCTTATATTGGTGGCCGTTTGGATTTTTGAACATGTGAAGTGGAAGCATCGCGTGGATACCAAGATCATCCTCTATGAGAAAATCGAGTTGGTGAAGGCTGGCCGGGAGAAGGAACTGATGGCGGACCTGAAAGAGCGCACGGGTTTGGATATTATCAATGTGGAGGTCGGCCATATCAACTATCTGAAGGATGTGGCGTATCTGCGGGTGCATTACAAACCTGGGCGGGATGAGTTGGAGAACACGGTCAACCATCTGACCAAGGTGAAGTCGGACAACTATTTTTAATATATATAGGTATAGTTACCGGACGTGTTTTTTTCGGGGGTGTGATGTTTTGTGCATAACCTGTTGAAAAAAATATTTTTAAACAATTGATTGTATAAATTTTTTTTCTATTTTTGCCGCCCGATTGATAGGAAAAGGCAAACGGGTGTGATTTTGGCATGTAATGCATTGATAATCAAGATTTTTAAATTAAAAAATAGATAAAATAATAAAATGAGTGCAAGCAAAAAATTAGCAGCAGATGCGCGAAAAGAAGCCAACAAGACTATCTATATGGCCCGATTAGTGGATAATCCGACCTCCCCGCGCAAAACCAGAATTATGGCAAACGTGATCCGTGGAAAGAATGTGGATTACGCCATGAATGTATTGAAATACAGCCATAAAGAATCAGCAGAGAAATTATTGAAACTTTTGAAGTCCGCAGTGGCCAACTGGCAAGTCAAGAACGAAGGTGCCAGACTGGAGAATGCGGATCTGTACGTGAAGACCATCATGGTGGACGGCGGCAGAATGCTGAAACGTATCCGCACGGCTCCCCAAGGCCGCGCCAACCGTATCAGAAAACGCTCCAACCACGTTACGCTGATCATCGCCGACAGAAATGCCGAAAAAACGAATACGGAAAATATAACAACAGAAGAATAAAAAAATTAATTAATTAAGTATGGGTCAGAAAGTAAATCCGGTAGGCTTACGCCTTGGTATTGTAAGAGGCTGGGATTCTAATTGGTACGGCGGCAAAAATTTCGCCGGTAAGATCGTCGAAGATGACAAAATTAGAAAGTATTTGAATGCAAAGTTCTTCAAAGCCGGTATCTCTAAAATTTACATTGAAAGAACATTGAAGCTGGTCACGGTGACCATCAGCACGGCTCGTCCGGGCCTCATCATCGGCAAGGGCGGTCAGGAAGTTGACAAAGTGAAAGAAGAGTTGAAGGTCATCACCAACAAGGAAATCCAAATCAACATCGTGGAAGTGAAACGCCCCGATCTGGATGCCCAGTTGGTTGCCCAGAACATCGCCAAACAGATAGAAGGTCGTGTGGCTTACAAGAAAGCCATCAAGACCGCCATCGCATCCACCATGCGCGCCAACGCAGAAGGTATCAAGATCACCGCTGCCGGCCGTCTGGGTGGTGCCGAAATGGCTCGTAACGAGCATTTCAAAGAGGGTCGTATTCCATTGCATACCCTGAGAGCAGACATCGACTATGCTCCGGTTGAGGCACACACGACCTATGGTTGCATCGGTATCAAGGTATGGATCTGCCGCGGTATCGTTTACGGCAAGCGCGACCTGTTCGCCCAGAACGTGGAGAGCAAGGACGCCAAGGGACAGGCCAAGCGCATGTTCCGCGGTCCCCGCAAGGGTGGTGCTGCGCCGAGAGGCAACAGAAACAGCAAGTAAATAACAGACCGACGCCAAGATGCCGGTTATCAATAATAATCTATAAACATTAAAAAACAATGTTACAACCGAAAAAAACTAGATACAGAAGGCCGCAGAAGGGCAGAATGAAATCCATCACCAAGCGTGGTGCGAACATTTCATTCGGATCATTCGCCCTCAAAACGCTTGATCAGTGCTGGATCAGCGCCCGCCAAATTGAAGCTGCCCGTCAGGCTATCACCCGTGAGATGAAGCGTCAGGGTCAGTTGTGGATTCGCATTTTCCCCGATCGCCCCGTGACCGCCAAGGGTTTGGGTGTTCGTATGGGTAAAGGTAAAGGTACCCCCGAATTCTGGGCCGCACGCGTCAGCCCGGGCCGTATTCTCTTTGAAGCCGACGGCATCCCTATGGAAGTTGCCAAGGAAGCTATGAGACTCGGAGCCCAGAAACTGCCCGTGCATACCAAGTTTATCGTAAGAAGAGATTATTCACCAGAAATTTAACGAGGAGATATGAAACAGAAAGTCATTAACGAGCTTACCACCGCTGAGGTGAAGGAGAGACTGGACGTCGAAAAAGACCAGCTGGTCAAGATGAGACTCAACCACGCCATCTCCCCGTTGGAGAATCCCCAACTGATTAAGGAGCAACGCCGCACAATCGCCAGATTGCACACGGAATTGCGCAAACGCGAATTAAACGATAACAAATAATCCACCAGATAGTTATGGAAAGAAACAATAGAAAAGTGAGAGAAGGCGTCGTCGTCAGCGACAAAATGGAGAAATCCATCGTGGTTCTGGTTGAGCGCAAAATGAAACACCCCATCTACGGAAAGTTCCTGAAACGCTCCACCAAATTCATGGCCCACGACGAGAAGAACGATTGCCATATCGGTGACAGAGTAAGAATTATGGAAACCAGACCCTTGAGCAAGAACAAGTGCTGGCGATTAGTAGAAATCATTGAAAGAGCTAAATAGTTATGATACAACAAGAATCAAGATTAGCAGTAGCAGACAACAGCGGTGCTAAGGAAGTCCTCTGCATCCGCGTTCTGGGCGGCACCAAGAAACGCTATGCCGGCGTGGGCGACAAGATTGTGGTCGCTATCAAGAGTGCCATCCCTTCCGGTCAGGTCAAGGCCGGCACCGTATCCAAGGCAGTGGTCGTGCGCACCAAGAGACACGTGCGCCGCAACGACGGCTCGTACATCAAGTTCGATGACAACGCCGTGGTTCTCCTCACCCCCGGTGACGAGCTTCGCGGTACCCGTATCTTCGGACCCGTTGCACGTGAGCTCCGTGAGAAGCAGTTTATGAAGATCGTGTCTTTGGCTCCGGAAGTATTGTAGCAGATAATTCATTTAAGATACAATTGACAAAGACCAATTGGTAAACATTAAAAATCCAAAAAGAACAATGAAACTTAAAATCAAGAAAGGCGACATCGTAAAAGTCATCACCGGCGAGTATAAGGGTACTCAAGGCAAGGTCCTTGAAGTCCTGCCGAGTGCAAACAAGGCTTTGGTGGAAGGCTGCAACATGGTGTCCAAGAGCACTAAGCCCAACGCCAAGACCCCGAACGGTGGCATTATCAAGAAAGAGGCCCCTATCCACATCTCCAACCTCATGTTGGTTGACGCTAAAGGAAACGCTACCCGTGTTGGTAGAAGATTGAATGACAATGGTAAATTGGTTAGATATTCTAAAAAGTCTGGAGAGGAGATCAAATAATGTACACACCGAGATTCAAAGAAAAATATCAGAATGAAGTGCTTCCCGCACTGAAGGAACAGTTCGGTTTCAAATCCGTAATGCGTGTTCCCCGCATCACCAAGATCTGCCTCAACCAGGGTTTGGGCAAGTTCGGCATCGCTGACAAGAAACTCATCGATGCAGGTGTGCAGGAAATGACCATGATCGCCGGTCAGAAGGCCGTTGCGACCAAATCCAAGAAGGACATTTCCAACTTCAAATTGAGAAAAGGTATGCCGATCGGTGTCCGCGTGACCCTCCACGGCGACCGTATGTATGAATTCTTAGACAGATTGGTTTCTGTATCTATTCCTCGTATCCGCGACTTCAGAGGCATCAGCGACAAGGGTTTTGACGGCAGAGGAAACTACACGTTGGGTGTTCCGGAGCAGATCATCTTCCCGGAAATTGACATTGACAAGGTGGCCAAAATCAACGGTATGGACATCACATTCGTGACCACCGCCCAGAACGACAAGGAATGCCTTGCCTTATTGAAAGAATTTGGCTTACCATTTAAAAATCAGAAATAATTATGGCTAAAGAATCCTTAAAAGCAAGAGAAATAAAAAGAGCAAAATTAGTTGCTAAATATAGTGCGAAACGCGCAGAACTCAAGAAGATCATGAAGGGCGACGACTATGACGCAAAACGCGCCGCTGACATCGCTCTCCAGAAATTACCCCCCAACTCCAATCCTATCCGTATGCACAACCGCTGCAAGCTGACTGGTCGTCCGAAAGGCTATATCCGTCAGTTCGGTCTCTCCCGTATCAATTTCCGGGAAATGGCTATGGCTGGTTTGTTGCCAGGTGTTAAAAAAGCTAGTTGGTAAAATTAAATTAGAAGTTTACGATTATGAATACCGATCCAATATCAGATTATTTGACTCGTTTGAGAAACGCGATCCGCGCTAATCACAAGGTGGTGGAAATCCCCGCCTCCAACGAGAAAAGAGCTATCACCAAGATTCTCTTTGAAAAAGGCTATATTCTTAATTACAAGTTTGTCGATGACGTACACCCGAAGATGATCAAGATCGCTTTGAAGTACCACCCGACAACCAAACAATCCGCCATCACGACGCTGCAACGCGTGAGCCGTCCGGGTCTGCGTAAGTACTCCGGCGTGGAAGAACTTCCTTCCGTTCTCAATGGCCTCGGCATCGCCATCATCTCCACTTCTCGTGGCATGATGACCGACAAGGAAGCCAAAGCACAGAACGTCGGCGGTGAAGTCATTTGTTACATTAGTTAATAGGAGGAATTGATATGTCAAGAATAGGTAAATTGCAAATCGCTATCCCTAGCGGAGTAGAAATCAAAAGAGACGAGAAGTCCAATGTCGTGACCGTGAAAGGTCCCAAGGGCGAACTCCAACAATATGTCGATCCTCGTATTGAAATGAACATCGAAGACGGTCACCTTCATCTGACCCGTCCTACCGACAGCAAACGCGACAAATCCATGCACGGCCTCTACAGAGCGCTGATCAACAACATGGTGACGGGCGTTTCCGAAGGCTTCCAGATCAAAATGGAAGTGATCGGCGTCGGTTACAAGGCAGAAGCCAAGGGTGCTCACCAGCTGGATATGGGCCTCGGCTACTCTCACAACATCTTGTTCGATTTTCCGGAGGAGATTTCCGTGGAAACCATCAACGAGAAAGGTAAGAGCCCCATCATCATCCTGAAGAGCATTGACAAACAATTGCTCGGTCAGGTGGCCAACAAGATCCGCTCCTACAGAAAACCTGAACCTTACAAAGGAAAAGGTATCCGCTTCGAGGGCGAGTATGTTAGAAAGAAAGCTGGTAAATCAGCAGAAAAATAATCGTGTAAATTTGTTATTATGGCTTACAATAGAAAAGAATATAGAAGAAAAAGGATTAAAAACCGCATCCGTAAGATTGTCAGCGGTACTCCTGCCCGCCCCAGACTGTCCGTGTTCAGAAGCAACCGTGACATCTATGTGCAGTTGATCGACGATGTGGCTGGCGTGACGCTGGCTTCCGCATCCTCCAAGCTGCCCGCTATCGCTGAGCAGAAGGTGACCAAGTGCGAAAAATCCGCCCTCGTAGGCAAGGAGATTGCACAACGCGCCATCGCCGCCGGTATCAATGAGGTTGTTTTCGACCGTAATGGTTATTTGTATCATGGTAGAATCAAATCTTTGGCCGAAGCAGCCAGAGAAGGTGGTCTCAAATTTTAAACATCAAGACTTATGGCTAACGTAAATATTAAGAAAGTGAAAGCTACTGACATCGAACTCAAAGAGAGAATGGTGGCAGTGAACAGAGTTACGAAAGTTACCAAGGGTGGTCGAATCTTCAGCTTCGCAGCCATCATGGTAGTCGGTAATGAAAACGGTATCGTGGGCTATGGCCTTGGTAAAGCAAGGGAAGTCTCGACCGCCATTTCCAAAGGTACGGAAGATGCAAAGAAAAACCTCATCCAAGTGCCCATCCTGAAGGGTACGATTCCTCACGCACAGGAAGGCAAGTACAGTGGTGCAACCGTGTTTATGAAACCCGCTGCTCCTGGTACCGGTGTTATCGCTGGTGGTGCTATGCGTGCCGTGCTCGAGAGCGTTGGCGTGAAGAACGTGTTGGCTAAGTCCAAAGGTTCCTCCAACCCGCACAGCGTGGTGAAGGCTACCATCGATGCCCTCTCCAAGATGCGCGATGCTTACACCGTGGCACAAGTGCGCGGCGTGGACCTCGACAAGGTCTTCAGAGGCTAGTTTTCTGAGAATAATCTACATTTTTTTATAGAGGCGACTGATTTTTTTACCAGTCGCCTCTTTTTGTATATATTTTTTTGTATTTTGCAGAACCGTTATGAATTTTGTTAACAGTTTGATATATAGATATCTAGATTATTTTTATCAATAAAATTTCCAAAATTATGAGAAAAATTTACTTTTTTATCTTGATGCTTGCCATGATGGCAACCTTCAACTGCTTCGCGCAGACCAACCTGCTCAACGAAGGCTTTGAGGGCACTGCATTCCCGCCTACTGGCTGGACAACCAATGCTTCTTCCGAATGGACAACAACTAATTACTATTTCCATGGAGGAGCAAATTCTGCCTATGTTAATTATAATTATAGTGGGCATAATAGCTATCTCATTACGCCACAACTTTCGCTTGATGGCAATTACACCCTGCATTTTTTCTATGGTGGCACTTGGGTGGCTGATGCCGATTTGACCACTTTTACGGTGGAAATCTCTACTACTGGTACTGGAACCAGCGATTTCACGGTGCTGGAAACCCTGGATTTTACTCTTTCTAACTATGAATTTGACGAGGCTGAAATTGACCTTTCCACGTACAACGGCGAGGATGTTTATATCGCTTTCCATGTGGAGGATGACTATGGTACGGGCGTCATCTTGGATGATATTACAGTGGAACCTGCTTTGCCGTGCCCGAAACCTACTGCCTTTACCGTCTCCATTGTTTCCCTTACGGAAGTGACGCTTTCGTGGAACGGAACTGCTGACGACTATAATGTTGAATATGGCGAACACGGTTTTACCCTTGGAGACGGGAATTCTTTGTCCGTAAGTGATGAGACTACCGTTACAATTGACGACCTTACAGAAGGTGTTGTGTACGATTACTATGTGCAGGCAGATTGCGGAGATGATGGTACCAGTATTTGGGTCGGTCCTATTACTTTGAACACCAGTACATACACAATGGCCGTGACCGGATCCGACACGCTGACCACTTGTGGCATGGTGATTTACGATGACGGTGGACCTAATGGAGATTACTCATTGAATTGTGAGAGTGTCTTGGTTATTTATCCTTCAAATGAAGATGCTATGGTAGCTATTACTGGCACAGTGGATGTAGAAAACGGCTATGACTATCTTTATATCTATGATGGCGCAGGTACTACGGGTACGCCGATGTTGACATATACTGGAGTATCAGCTGTTAATGCCATTTCCACCACTGGCCCACTGACCATTGAATTCAGCTCGGATTATATGATTTGTGAAGAAGGTTTCGAACTGACGGTATCTTGTGTCACTTGTCTAGCTCCCAGTGGCAGCAGCATAATGGCCAGTGAGATCACCACCAACTCTGCTACAATCTCCTGGGGAGAAGAAGATGAAAGTGGCGATTATCAAGTTACGGTCATCGGTCCTTCCGATACTACCGTTTACGAAGTGTCCGCACAGACTTTGGATTTGACCGATTTGACACCGGCTTCTTTCTATACTGTTTATATCCAAACCGTATGTGATGATGGAAGCTTGTCACTGCCTTCATCCAACTATGTCTTTAATTCAGGCTGTGATGCTATTGATGTTACGGAAGATACACCTTGGACTGAAGACTTTGAGAGTTATGCAGGTAGTGGTGAGCAACCATTTGTGTGTTGGGCTACACCTGTAACAGACGCTACCTATAATGGTCCGTTTGTGTATTGTGGAAATAGAGCCTCTTGTCACTCTGGTGTTAATTCTGCAGAGCTTAAGGGCTCGACAAATGTGCTGGTGCTTCCTGATTTTTCAAATGATATCAATACATTGAGACTCTCCTTCTGGGCTACTGCCACGAGTACATCAGTAGGCACCTTGGAGGTTGGCGTGGTGACCAATCCCATGGATGCTTCCACTTTCCAGTTGGTAGCCACTACTCCAAGACCTGGTCCTCGCGGATCCTACGGTACTACCGTCGATGGATGGGGCAACTTTATGGGACCCTTTGATTTTAGCGGTGTACAGGTAACAGAAGGCCGCATTGCCCTTCGTTATACGAGCACGAGTGCATACGAATCCTGGAACTTGGACGACTTCACCGTTTCCCTTATTCCGGATTGTGCTGCCCCAGCAGCTACCAGCGTGACGGCTACCAATGTTGTAGGTCATTCTGCAACCATTTCTTGGACAGATAACGATGAAAACCACACCAATTGGATGGTCTATTACATGCCAGCTTCTGGCGGTGATGACGATTGGCAGACCCAAAGTGCTAATGCTACCTCTGTAGAACTCACGGATTTGGATCCAGAGACGATGTATCAAGTGTATGTGGTAACCGTTTGTGGTGGCAACGAAGGTGCCGATTCCACTCTGACGATAACATTTACTACTACTGTGGCCTGCCCGGCTCCTTATGATTTTTCAACAGTTGATCTTACAGCCGAAAGTGCCACTGTTTCTTGGGTGGGTGGTTCAGAAAGCTATACTGTGGAGTATGACACCACAGGATTTACCCTTGGCACTGGCACCGTTTCAGTGGTTGCAGCTTCTTCCATTGAACTGAATAATTTGGAAGCAAATACTTCCTATACTTTATATGTATATGGTGATTGCGGTAGTGAAGATGGACTCTCCGACACGGCTGTCTTTACGTTCACTACACCGTGTGTGGCAATTGAAGAATTGCCATATTATGAAAATTTCAACAGTTATACTGCTGAAACTTCTACATATTCCTCAAGTTATCCCAATGTCGAAATGCCATCTTGTTGGTCTTTCCTCAACAGAAGTACATCAAGCAGTTATTATCCTCAGGCATTCCTTACTAGCTATAGCGATTATGTGGTTTCTGGCAATAGCTTGTTCTTTAAATCGAATATGAATACGCCACTTTACGCTATTCTTCCGTCGTTTACAGAACCATTACAAAACCTGCAGATTACATTCTCCTATCGCAATGAGGGTGAGTCTGAATATAATGGTACGCTTTCATTAGGCTATATGACAGATGTTACCAGTGCAAACAGCTTTGTGGAGCTCGCTAGCTACCCGCAAATCACTGCCATGACGGAGGTGACCAAAGTGTTGAATGTTATTCCGGAAAATATTACTAATGCTAATATCGCATTCAAATATACGGGAGGGAATTCTAGCAATTATTATTTAAGTATAGATGATGTGGTTGTTGAGGAAATAGCTACCTGTCAGAAACCTGCCTCATTAACAGTTACAGGAACAACATCCACAACAGTGATCTTATCATGGCCCGCTACCGTAGAGGGTGTGGAATATGAGATAGCATACGGTGCACCAAACTTCAACCCAAACGATGAGGAGAATATCATTACATCCATAGACGATACTACGTACGAGGTTGGAGCATTGACCTCAGGGACTGCCTATGAGTTCTATGTGCGTACCAACTGCGGCAGTGAAGTCAGCGGATGGCGCGGACCTGTCAGAGGAGTACCTGGTAGCTACAATATGCATGTGACAGGTTGGGATACCCTTTATACCTGTGGTACCGTTATCTATGATGATGGTGGCGCCGAAGGTAACTACTCCAACAATTGCAGTAGCTATCTGGTTATCTATCCTGAGGAGGAAGGCAGTTTTGTGCAGATTACTGGAACTTTCTTGTCCGAAAGTCCTACATGGGATTATCTGGCTTTCTATGATGGTGTGGGTACAGATCACCTCATTCTTAAATCGGCACAGACTTCTAATCAGTTATACACCATTCCTACGATAACATCCACATACGGTCCTATTACCGTTTATTTTAAGTCTGACGGTACGGGACAATATGCTGGTTTTGAATTATTTACATCATGTGTTACTTGCGTATCTCCAACATTTACAGCAGTTGCTTCATCCAGTTCAGAGGTGCTCGTTACTACAACTTCTCCAGTTGATTCATGGGATCTTTTATATGGTGAGCATGGTTTCCAATTGTCTGATGGCACGCTTGTTGAAGATATCACCGGATCTACACATACCGTTACTAATCTTAATGCTTCCACTCAATATGATTTCTATGTCCGTGCCAATTGCGGTGATGAAGAAGGCGACTGGAATGGCCCGATAACGGTTACACCAGGTGCTACCAATCTCCCGGTCAGTGGAGAACTCACCATTAATTCTTGTGGCACAACCCTTTATGACGACGGTGGCCCGGACGGTGATTATTCATCAGGTTGCGATGTTACTGTTGTGGTGAATCCTGATCAACCTGGCATGATGGTGCATATTACGGGTACATTCAGTATGGAAGAGGGATATGACTATATTCAGATTTATGATGGAGCCGGCACCAGTGGCACATTGCTCTTCGACAGCGAAGATGATTATACCTTGGATGTAACCTCCACTACAGGCCCGTTGACACTCTATTTCTATTCCGATAGCGGTGTACAAGAAGAGGGATTTGAACTCCAGGTTACTTGTGTAGAAGGCAGCATCACGCCGACATGCAATGCTCCGACGAACTTGCATACCACGTCAGTGGGCGTCAATGAAGCTGTGATTGCATGGGATCAGACCGGCGAAGTGGTTAACTGGACGGTTGACTATAAGGTACACAGTGCTGCTACCTGGACGAGTGTGAACAATGTGGCTGCACAAAGCTACTCTCTGACGAACTTGTCAGCAGAAACAGAATATGACGTTCGCGTGGCAGCTGTCTGTGGCGAGAACACTATGAGTGAGTACACACCCATCTATACATTTACAACGGATCCTGTTGGAGTGAACGAATACCTGATGAACACTGCCATCTATCCGAATCCGACAACAGGACAATTCACAATTGAGAATTCAGAATTGAGAATTGAGAATGTTGAGGTTTATGATGTGTATGGCAAGCTGATCAAGACAGTCAAGGTAGAAGACTACAAAGCCGTCGTTGACCTGACCGCAAACGCATCTGGCATCTACTTCGTACGCATCTATATCGACGAGGGTATGGTGACAAAGCAGATTGTGAAGAAATAAACGATTATCGATAAAACCAAATCAAGGGGTTCTCCGAAAGGAGAATCCCTTTTTTGTTGAAGTGGCGAATGAATGTTGATGAGATAAATGTTTTTTGAGGCGAATGATTATTCTTGAGGCGAATGATTATTCGCCTCTACTAGAATCCCCGGGTGGTTCTGGATGCGCTCGAAACCACGCTGCTCCGGGAGCGCACGCTGCCGTTGCTGGGCACGCTTCGTGCGGGTGCAGGTGCGGTGCTCCGGCTACCAGTGCTGGACGATGGCATTGCCGTTGTGGCCGGTTTACTGCCTCCGGAGGACGGCTTGGCTGGCCCTGTCGCTTTGGGCGTACCAGAAGGCTTGGCGGCTGACGGCTGCGCGGGCGCTGGATATCCGCCCCCGCTTCCCGACCCGCTGCTGGCCTTGTAGTTCGTGGTGCTGCCCACTCGGCTGATGCGCGAGGAAATGTTGTGCCCGCCCGTGGTTACCATGTCATTGTAAGTAACGATAACCGATGGCGTTTTCAGATAGCGTCCGCCGCTCTTGCTCAGATTGCCCACAAAATAGTCCTTTACTTGCGCTAAATCCACGCCGATGAGCTTGAGGTTGTTCTTGCCGATGGTGCGCAGCAGATCGTTGACCTTTCGGGCCTGTAGCATGCGCCGGTAGCTCTCTTGACTGTTGATGGTCGTACCGCGCGGGTAAGCCAAATAACGCACCAACTTGCCGTAATCCTCTTCCGATAGGCTCTTCAGCATGCTTTTTACGCTCTGCATTTCGTTGATGAGCATCTGCTTCTGCCGCTGGTTGACATCCTGATAAATGTCGCGGCGGTTTTCTTCCGTGTAAGTGAAGTTGTAGCGGTTCTCATTGTCGGCTAGTTGCTTGTTTACCTGCTTTAGCCCGTAAGCGTCAAAATGGATGCGGGCCAGTGTGTCGGCAAACTGCTCGATTCTGGTATTGTCCATGTTTTTGAATATGTCCAGCAGATTACGGCAGGGCTTGGCCAAAAGATAGGGTTTGTTCCCTGGGAAAGCCGCGTGCAGCAGCTTGCCCTTGTAGTGGATGCCATTGTCCATAAACAGCTGGTACAGGGCAGTGTATTGCACCACGCGGGCGATGTCGGTGTTGCCGCAATGGGCGAAGTAGTTGCCGGCCTGCCACTCATAACGGCTGCCGATGCTCTGGTGCGACTCCTGCGAGTTGAAGTAGGAGACAGGCAGCGCACCCGTGCGGTTCAGCGTGTAGATGGTATGCTCTGGCAGGTCTATGGCGTACATGGTGTTGGCGGTGTTCCAGTTATAGACCAGCTGGTTGATGCTGAGTTTCTGGAACAGCGGTTTGTCAAAAGGAAAGTAGCCTGGGGAAGGGTAGTGATAGCATGCTTCCTGGATATTGCCGCTCTCCGACCAATCTTTGAGCAACACGTCCGTAATGGTGAGCAGGTGACCCAATTCGGTATTTTCCAGCTCGCGGCTGAGGTAGGTGGGACACCAGTCGCGGCCGTCACCCATCTTGCCGGCCATGCAGTCGTTGATGTCAAGGCTCTGCGACAGCTCCTTGGCGCTGATGCTGGCAATGAGCAGCACGGTTTCCACGCGCAACGGAGGCAGCACCTCCAGCGGGGCTTCGCGCTCGCGCCCGATGATGACCAGCGTGCTGCTGTCGCGCAGTGCGCCCAGAATCAAATCTGCGTCTAAGGCGAATTGGCGGATATCACGTACTTGGTTGATGAGGTCGCTGTTGCGCCGGATGCTCCAGGCCACTAATCCAGGCGCTTTGCTGAAAAAGACGCCCTTGCGTTTCTGCTTGAACATCTTGTTGATGGTCAAGGTCTTGGAGGTGTCTTTGTCGTCAATAAACTCTTCCGCTGCTTGGAAAAACCAGTCGTCGAACTCGGCCAAGGAGATTTGGTAGTCGAGGTTTTCCCGGGTGAAATAGCCGCGCTTCTTGTCGGAGGTTAAGTCCAAAGTGTTGGGCTTGTAATCAGAAAGATAAAGCTGTTCCGACAGCTTGTCGGTCAGGTTGTTGAGGTTTTCGGTAGTGGCGTTGCCCAGCAGGATGAGCAGGTCGGTGATGCGGCCATCGTAGCCTATCTTGAAATGCTTTTGCACGGTTTGGTGTGTGAACTTGGCGCAGATTTTCTCCAAGCTGTCGAGCTCGAAGAACGGGGCCGGCTCCGCGATGAGGATGATACGGCTGCTGTCTGGAAATGTGGCTGTTCCGATGGTCTGGTAGTGCATCCGGAAATGCTTACGGAACGTGTTGTACAGAGAGTCGGCTTGCTGGAAGGCCATCGTGTTTTCCATATTCACATGCTGGTCAGGGATGTACTCTTTCTTCGCCAGCGCGGCAGTGTGCTTCTTGATGCTTTCCACCACCTGCGTGCGCCTGCCGAATGTAAAGAGGCAAACGGCCAGTGCTATAAGCGCACCGGCCACCACCAATGTGATATTTCTTCCACGAGATGTCATAATAATGAAACCAGACGGCAAAAATACGTTTTTTCTTTGTTATCTTTTTTATATATCCCCGCACTTCCGTGCGGGGCCACCAATGTTGGACATCTCCGATGCCCATAAAGAATCCCCATCATTTCTAATTCCCCATTACTCATTGCACATTCACCCCATGTACCTCCTTCTCCCCTTTCACCTCATTTACCCTTTAATTCTCTAAACCCTACACTCTCAACTCTAAACTCTTTTTTGTATCTTTGCAGCCAACAATATAAATCTTACTGCTATGAATCTGGAACAAAGAATTAACGACGATATCAAGGCTGCCATGTTGGCCAAGGAAAAAGATAAACTCAATGCTTTGAGAGCCATTAAGTCCGCTATTTTGTTGGCCAAAACCCAAAAGGGTGCCGCCGATGAAATTAGCGAAGAGGGTGAAATCAAGATTTTGAAACAGCTGGTGAAGCAACGTCAGGATTCTGCAGAGATGTACAAGCAGCAGAATCGCGAAGACCTCTATCAGGAGGAGAAGTTCCAGCTGGATATCATCTCTACCTATCTGCCGCAAATGATGTCCGCAGAGGAGGTGGAGGCTGCTCTCAAGCAGATTATCGCCGACAACGGTTTCAGCGGCATGAAAGACATGGGCAAAGTGATGGGCCAGGCCACCAAGGTGTTTGCCGGCAAGGCTGACAACAAGATGGTCTCCGACATCGTGAAACGCTTGCTCTCATAGTCATGAAATACTACATCATTGCCGGCGAGGCGTCAGGCGACTTGCACGCGTCCAATCTCATGAAGGCCCTGAAGGAGCGTGACCTGCAGGCGGATTTCCGCTGCTGGGGTGGCGACCTCATGGAACAAGCCGGCGGCGACGTTGTAAAACATTACAAGGAGCTCGCCTTCATGGGTTTCTGGGAGGTTTTCACTCACCTGAATACCATATTCCGCAACATGCGCATCTGTCAGGTGGACATGCTTCTTTATGAACCGGACGTGGTGATTCTGGTGGACTATCCGGGCTTCAACCTGCGCATGGCGAAATTTGCCAAAGAGCAAGGCTTCAAAGTTATCTATTACATTTCACCGCAGATTTGGGCGTGGAAGAAGGGCAGAATCAAGAAGATTCGGAAATATGTGGATGAAATGATGGTGATTTTGCCTTTTGAGAAGGATTTCTATGCTAAAAACGGCATGGATGTTCACTATGTGGGCCACCCGTTGCTGGATGCCGTGAGCAAGGATTTGCACGATAGCCCGGAGGTGCTTGGCTTCCGCCAACAGCACGATTTGGATGAGCGTGAGATCATTGCCCTGTTGCCCGGCAGTCGCAAGCAGGAAATCAAAGCCATACTACCGCAAATGCTGAAGATGGTTCCTTTGTTTCCACAGTATCAGTTTGTGGTATCCGTGGTGGATTGGCAGTCCAGGAGTTTATACGAGAAGATTATCAGGAAGAGTCCGGTTAAGATGGTAAGTGGCAGCGCATATCCTTTGCTGGCCAATGCCAAGGCTGCAGTGGTGGCATCCGGTACGGCAACGCTGGAGGCAGCCATGATCGGTACCCCGCAGGTGGTTTGCTATGCGGGTAGTGAGCTTTCATATTTTATTGCAAGACAATTGATTACTGGTATTCATTTTATCTCCCTGCCTAATTTGATCATGGACAAGCAAGTGGTGACAGAACTCATCCAGCACGACTTCAATACATTCCATCTTAAGAAGGAATTGGAGAAGATAACCGAAGACGTGGCCTGTATAGACTCCATGAAAGAGGATTACCGGAAGTTGTATGCCCTGCTTGGCGATGGTTCTGCTTCAGCCAAGGCTGCCGAGGTGGTAGTGGAGGCTATGAAGAGATGAAAAAATCATTATTTTGCAACATAATAGAAACACATTCGTTATATATTTACATAAATTTCTAAGATGAAAAAGATTGTCTTCTTATACGTTTTCGTGCTGGCTGGCTTTATGACTTTTGCCGCATCAGATAATAGTGTTGTTTCGGCGTCCCCTAACGAAGTGGGCGTGACGGTCGGTGATACTGTGCCATTCTATGTGCCCAATGCTTTCACCCCGAATTGTGACGGTATCAATGAGTACTTCATGTTGAAGTATGAATTGACACCAGAGGAGACGTTTTCCACTTTCTTCATGATGATTTGCGACCGATACGGGAACGTGTTGTTCAAAACCTACAATCCAACTGCATATTGGGACGGTAAGGACAAAAACGGCACGCTGTGCCCGGCGGGAGTCTATACGTACGTGATTAAGTACAAGCTCAGAAACCGGAACAAGGCAGCAGAGACAGTGAGCAAAGATGCCTTGGAGGTGAGAACTGGTAATGTAGTGCTGATTCGTTAATTTTTGCACAATGAAAAGATTATTTTTCTTTTTGGCTTTAAGTGCCTTCCTGGGCTTGGGCATATCTTTTGCCCAACAACCGATCATCATGGGCAATGGCCCATCACTGCAAAGTGTGTACGAAGAAGCCGTTTATTTTTATGATCCGGGTTATACAGGAAATTTTGGGCTCGGAATACGGGATACGCTTACAATACGAAACGGGTTGAGTGAACCGGGTCAGTTATGGATGATTTTTGATGATTTTGCCATGGGCTATGGTGACAGCTTGTTTGTTTTTGATGGACAGGAATGTACGGAGAGCAATCTTGTAGGAGCATACAATTCGGTTTCGTCCCCTGAGGATATCACATCGACAACAGGTTTTTTAACTTTTGTTTTCCATTCCGACAGTATCGACGATTACGGTCTTTTGAAGTCGGGATGGGTGGCGCGTGCCTATGTGGAGGTTACATCGCCGACGACACTATGGCTTAACTTGGATGATGGTCATGGTGTTGAGACCAACTCGTGTTATGTGAAATTCTATGATTCCGGCGGCCCCAATGGGAATATCAATGCAACGGGAACATACCATTGTAATTTTTCCTCGCCTAATTCGCATGTCAAGATGGAGTTTGTGTCATTTAATGTCGCTGGCGTGATGAAGATTTATGATGGAAAATATGGGCAGCCAGGAACGCGATTGATAGGACAGTTCCACTCAACTACGGTGGATCCTACTCTTGGCAACAAGCCTCCTGTCTTTTTCTCGTCCGGACACACCTTGAGTGTAGAGTATGTCCCCGGAAGTGGGGATGCCAGCAAACCGGGTTGGGATGCGACCATTACTTGCGTGCCGGAGCTGTTTGAGAGCCCCGACGGATCTGCCTGTCCTGAGGTGGTTATTCAGGATGAAAATGGAGACGACTTTCCATCTTTGCCAGATTCGATTATCCATACTTGCGGCGTGCCGATTATCCTGTCTGCCAAAGTGACAGCTACGGGAAGATACACCAATGACTATACGGTGCGACAAATCCCGTTTAATTTGCATCCGTATGAATTTAATGCGGGTACACAAGTAAGCGCTTCATATGATGACAAATGGTTGGCATCAGTGGAGTTGCCATTTCAATTTTCCTTTTTCGGGAAAAATTATTCCATAGTTTACCCGGGTACAAATGGTATTATATCGTTTACTCCCCGTACAGCTTTGACGGGTTGCGTTTACAAATACTCGCCACCTGCAGCAACACCACCATATTCCACGCCCACTGCGTCGGGAGGAACACCAGATGCAAACACTCCCCATTGCTATAAGAATTCCATTTACGGCGTCTTTGAAGATATTGATATCAGTACGGGTACTGGTTGGGTGTATAGAGATGTTTTGGGAAGTTATCCTTGCCGTACATTTGTGTTTAACTTTAATGAGATTCCTGAATTTGGTAATAATTCCAATAAATGTACGTACCAGATGGTGCTGTATGAAGGTACGAACATTATTGACATTTTTGTCAAGAAAAGACAATGCTGTGCCAGTACTAATGGACCTAGCAACAATAACGAAGGAATTATTGGCCTCCAGAACAGCACTTCTTCGCAAATATTAATTGCTCCTGGCAGGGACATGACAAGTTGGTCTGTTCAGCAGAATCAGAGCGAAGCTTGGCGTTTCACCCCCATCACCCCGATGGACGAAGATGCCACCATCGAATGGTTCGAGAACACTGTCTCTGATTCCACGTCCATAGGTCACTCGAAAAAACTGGCAGTGGATCCGCAGCAAACCACAGATTACATTATCAAATACCACTTCACCAATGCAGGTAATAACTCGTTCGACTTGTATGATACGGTTCATGTGAGTGTGGAAGTGCCTGATTTAGCCTTGGATACACTTACCGTGTGCCCAGGGAAAACGGTTACGCTTAAGCCTGTTTTCGGAGATACAACAGATATCCATCCACAAGACTATTATTGGAGCACCACCGACACGAGTGACACTTTGAGCTTGGTGGCTCGCTCAACCCAAGAATATGAATTGAAGGTTATTTTTGACAACAACTGCCAACGTACTGCCAAGACTGTCGTCAATGTGGACACCATGGCCGTTCCTGTTATTACGGGCGATACCGTGATTTGTCTCGGCGATATGGCGCGTTTGGTAGCAGCAGTGGACTCACCCTCCTATATTCTGCGTTGGGCCAATGGGCTCGAGAGCGATGTGCTGGTAGTGCGTCCTGCGGCAACCGCTGATTATGTGGTCAAGGCCGTGCATCCTGATGATGAGGAATGCTTCACCATGGACACTATCACGGTGAAGGTGAACCCGCTTCCGGAACTTTCATTCACCTATTCTCCTGAGGAGGTGGTTATTGAGCATGGCGTTGGAACCCTTACTTGCCATACCAACTGCGATCCTGATTATGACATCGTGTGGAATTTCAACGACCGGTACAATCCAGAAAATAACATTGTGGAGAACCAGCACACTGTTTCCCATGATTTTGTCCATGTGGGCTCGTATGACATTACCCTTGCCGGCACCAATGAATTTGAATGCCGGGACTCCGTGACCGAGCATGTTCGCGTATATGTGCCAGTTTCCTTCGTGATGCCGAATGCTTTCACCCCCAATGATGACGGCCTTAATGATGTTTTCAAACCCGTTTATGAGGGTGTTGAAATGGCTAAATACCTGATGCTTATTTACGATCGGGCTGGCAGACTTATGTTCAAGTCCTCTAACCCCGCCGAAGGCTGGGATGGCCGCGACCCGAATGGCATAGAGATGCCATCGGGGGTGTATGTGTACTACATTCACCATTGGACACAAATGGATGACCTGCGTGGCAACGGTCAGCCGGCTGTGACGGGTACATTCACGCTTATCCGATAATGTCAGCATTATTCAAGCATATTGTGCACTTTTCCTTTATGGGCATCCTGTTTTTTGGGATGCCTCTTTTGGCATTTTCCCAAACGGAGGACAGTGCTGAACCACAAACGGCAGAAGTGTTCGATCAACTTGATACACTGCCTCCGTTGGCTTCCGGTTACCAGTGGCTTTCTTACCGTGGCAAGGCCGACATTGTGGACACAGGCGGCACGCGCACTTGCAATATCTTCATGGTGAACCGCGTGGACAGCATTATCTATCTGAATGTCAGCGCATACGGCATTGAAGTGATGCGTGCAGTGTTCACCCCGGACAGTGTGAAATATGTAAACAAACTGACCTATCAGTACTATTGCGGCACCTACGCGCCGCTTAGGCTGTTGCTGAAAATGCCCGTGGATTTTGCCTTTGTGCAGGATGTGCTCAACGGGCATGGGGATGAGCGGTTGGAACACTCGCGCTTTGCCTGCGAGTACCACGACTATGCAGCTGTGGATTCCACGCAATCGTTTTTCACGGAGTTGGTGCTCAAGGATTTGCATCAGTTGACGGAAATCCGGGCTCATCTCAAGGTTATCCGGTTCAATGTGCCGGGTCCGACAGGCATCCGTATTCCCGAAAAATTCAAAGAGTTGAAGCTATAAGTCATGATGCAGGCGCAGCAGGTGAAGACATGGTGTTGTGAGGCAGGCTTCTCGTGTGCGGGCGTGGCGCGTGCGCACGTGCTGCGCGATGCCGAGGAACAATTCAAAGCCGCCATAGGGGAGGGGAGACATGCTGACATGCACTTCTTGGAAAGGGATGTCGATAAGCGCTTTAACCCAGAAGATCTGCTTCCGGGTTGCCGCAGTGTCATTGTTGGCGCCCTCGACTACCGCATTGCCGAGCAGCCCGCCAGCGACAAGTACCGCATGGCGCGCTACACCTGGATTGAGGATTACCACCAGCTGGTGAAACGTATGTTGCAAACGGTGGTGGATAAGATGACAGAAGTTGACCCTTCGGTGCAATGCCGTATCACGGTAGATAGTTCCTGCATTTCGGAGAAAAACTGGGCAGTGGAGGCCGGCGTGGGCTGCTATGGCAAAAACGGGCTGGTTCACAACGACGAGGGTTCCTATTTTGTGTTCGGCACCATACTGACAACTTGCGAGTTTGATGTGTACGATTCTCCGAAAAAGTCCGACTGCGGCGACTGCATGTTGTGTGTGAACAGCTGTCCCGCGCATGCCTTGTCGCCTTACAAGGTGGATGCGAATAAGTGCTTTGCCTATCAGACGGTGGAGAACAAAACCCCTGATAATTCGGTACTTGCGGAGGCTCCGTTGGTGTTTGGCTGCGACCGTTGCCAGGAGGTTTGTCCGAAAAACAAAAAAAATATCGGCTCACGTCCGAATGTATTGAAAAGTTCATTATTTTTGCAGCTCCAAAATGAGGAGATGGAAAACCTCTCTCCGGAGGATTTCAAGACCTACTTTGGAGACACTGCGATGGCACGAAGGAAGTATGAGAGATTTAGCCGTGCCATATCTGCTAAAAAGTCTAAAAATTCAGAATAAGGAATCGTGGATTTGAAAGACAACAACAGCATAATCAACTACGCCGCAAAGGTGTTGCAGGAGGAGGCCGACGCCGTACAGAAACTCCAACAGTATCTTTCGGATGATTTTGCGAAAAGTGTGGAAACGATTTTGCATTCAAAAGGCCGGGTCATCGTAACCGGAATCGGGAAGAGCGCGATTATAGGACAGAAGATTGTCGCCACGCTCAACTCCACGGGAACACCGGCGGTCTTCATGCACGCGGCGGACGCCATTCATGGGGATCTGGGCATGATTCAGCCCGACGATGTGGTTCTTTGCATATCCAAGAGCGGCAATACACCTGAAATTTCATTGTTGACGCCCTTTCTGAAGAAAAATGGCAACATCCTGATTGCAATGGTCGGCAATACGGAGTCGCATCTGGCTCACGAAGCGCATTATGTGCTCAACTGCACGGTGGAACGCGAAGCGAGCCCCAACAACCTGGCCCCCACCTGCAGCTCCACGGCGCAGCTGGCCCTGGGCGACGCCCTTGCCTCCACCCTGATCAAACTGCGCGGCTTCACTTCCGAAGATTTCGCACAGCTCCACCCGGGTGGCATTCTGGGGAAACGCCTCTATATGAAGGTCAAGGACTTGTACAAGTTCAACGACGTTCCCATGGTGGCCCCCACTGACCCGATGCAGACGGTGATTCTGGAAATCTCCGGCAAGTGCCTCGGCGTCACGGCCGTGGTTGAGGATGAGAAGGTGGTGGGCGCCATCACCGACGGCGATCTCCGGCGAATGCTGGAACGCAATCCCGACTACAGCCAACTTACCGCACAGGATGTGATGACCAAACAACCGAAATCGGTCCACGAAGACACCCTCGTCGTGGACGCGCTGGAACTGATGAAGAGCAAGAACATCACGAACCTCTTCGTTCTGGACAGCGGAGACCGGTATCTCGGAGTGATTCATCTCCACGATATCATCAAGGAGGGTATTTACTAACTGCCCGGATGGCGGAAGTGGTAGACGCGCACGTTTCAGGTGCGTGTGCCGAAAGGCGTGCAGGTTCAAGTCCTGTTCCGGGCACTGAAAAAATGTAGGGGCGAATAATTATTCGCCCCTACATTTTTTTATCTTTGCACTTCAAATGCGATTACAATGAAACTCTTCATCGTTCCTACCCCTATTGGCAACCTGGAGGACATCACCCTCCGGGCGCTCAATGTGTTGCGCTCCGTGGATTTGATCCTCTGCGAGGATACCCGCACCACCGCCAAATTACTGAAACACTATGAGATAGAAAAGCGCTGTATGGCGTACCACATCTTCAACGAGCACGCACAGATGGCGCGGTTCCTTGCCGAAATCAAAACCCATGAGCAGGTGGCCCTCGTGAGCGATGCCGGCACTCCTGGCATCTCCGACCCAGGCTTCCTCCTCGTGCGCGAGTGCGTGGCCAACGACATCGAGGTGGAGTGCCTGCCTGGCGCCACCGCCTTCGTGCCGGCTCTCGTGCAGTCGGGACTCCCGTGTAGCAGCTTCTACTTCTACGGCTTTCTCCCGCACAAGAAGGGCAAGGAAACCCTCCTCAAGCGCGTGGCTGAGATGGAAGAGACGGTCGTTTTCTACGAATCTCCCCACCGCCTGCTAAAATCGCTCGAAAAGATGCTCGAAATCATGGGCCCAGATCGCAAAATCTCCGTCTCCAAGGAAATCTCCAAAATCCACGCCCACACCTTCCGCGGCACCCTTGAAGAAGCCGTCGCACACTTCTCCCAATCCGAAGTCAAAGGGGAGTTCGTGATTATAATTGAGGGAATTGAGAATTGAGAATTCAAGGTTCAAAGTTCAAAAACTTAATCTCCTATTCACCACCTTATCTTCTAATCTCCCAATCTCCCAATCTCCTAATCTTCTAATCTTCTAATCTTCTAATCTTCTCCTTTAATCTCTTTCACCCCTTTTACCTCATTTACCTAATTTTTATTATCTTTGCACGTTTTAAATTATAAATTCTATGAGTCAGATTATTAAAGTTTTAGGAAGAGAAATTTTGGATTCCCGTGGTAATCCCACCGTGGAAGTTGACGTATATACCGCTGCCGGCGCTATGGGCCGTGCTGCTGTTCCCTCCGGCGCATCTACTGGTGTGCACGAGGCTGTGGAACTGAGAGACGGTCAGGAAGACCGTTTCATGGGCAAGGGCGTGATGAAAGCCGTGCAAAATGTGAACAATGTGCTGGCTGAACAGATTGAGGGAATGGATGTTAGCGATCAAGCTGAAATCGACGCCCGCATGATTGAAATCGACGGCACTGAGAACAAAGGCAAGATGGGCGCCAACGCTATTTTGGGCGTGTCCCTCGCCGCTGCCAAGGCTGCCGCACAGGAAACCGGCCAAGACCTCTATCGTTACGTGGGTGGCTGTAATGCCAATGTGCTTCCCGTACCGATGATGAATATCCTCAACGGTGGTTCACATGCCGACAACCGCGTTGACTTCCAGGAGTTTATGGTGATGCCTATCGGTGCGCCTACTTTCCGCGAGGCTGTGCGTATGGGTTCTGAGATTTTCCATAACCTCAAAAAAGTGCTCAAATCAAAAGGTTATTCCACCAATGTGGGCGACGAGGGCGGCTTCGCTCCCGACCTGAAATCCAACGAGGAGGCTGTGGAGGTTATACTGAAAGCCATTGAGAATGCCGGCTACAAACCTTACGATGAGGTTTGCATCGCTCTGGATCCTGCCGCTTCCGAATTCTTTGATGTGGAAAAGAATGTCTATAGACTGAAATGGTCCACCAATGAGGAGTTTACCCCTGCACAGATGGTGGATTACTGGAAAAACTGGACTAAGAAATACCCCATCATTTCTATTGAGGACGGTATGGCCGAGGATGACTGGCATGGTTGGAAACTGCTTACCAAAGCTATTGGCGGCAAAGTCCAATTGGTGGGTGACGATTTGTTCGTGACCAATGCCAACCGCTTGGCCATGGGCCTCGAAAAGGGTGTGGCTAATTCTATCTTGGTGAAAGTAAATCAGATAGGAACGCTTACCGAGACGATTGAAGCTGTAACCTTGGCTCAGCGCAACCGCTATACGGCTGTGATGTCGCACCGCTCTGGCGAGACGGAAGATACGACCATTGCCGACTTGGCCGTGGCATTGGGCACAGGTCAAATCAAAACCGGCTCCGCCAGCCGTACCGACCGTATCTGCAAGTACAACCAGCTGATGCGTATCGAGGAAATGCTGGGCAGCCAAGCCTACTTCCCGGGCAAAGATTTTCCATACAGAGGATAATTTTTTGAACCGATGATCGTTTATCGATTATAGGTTATCAATAATCATACATCTCTAATCTATAATCTCTAATCTCTAATCGTTATATCATGGAACCTGTAAAAATTCTTTTCGCTGAAGACGATGTTAATCTGGGCAAGGTGCTCACTACCTACCTGACAGGCAAGGGCTATCAAATTCATCATGCCACCAATGGCGAGATTGCCTTCGAGATGTTCTGCAAAGGCGATTTTGACATCTGCATCATTGATGTGATGATGCCGCTGATGGATGGTTTTACGCTGGCTCAGGAAATCCGGAAACAGGATAAGAAAATTCCAATCATCTTCTTGACTGCCAAGAATTTGCAAGAGGATATGATTAAAGGTTTGTCCATCGGTGGCGACGATTACATCACCAAGCCGTTCTCCATTGACGTGCTGGTGGCTCGCATTCAGGCGCTGTTGCGCCGTACCACCAACCAGGAGCCGGAGGAGGTGATTGTCCAACTGGGCAGCATCCAGTTCGATAAGAAACGCCAGCTGCTGATTATAGATGGTGAAGAGCGTAAGATTACGACTCGCGAAGCTGAACTCTTGCAGATGCTCTTGGAGAAGAAAAACGACGTGTTGGAGCGTGGCTATGCGCTGAAGAAGATCTGGGGCGACGATAGCTATTATAACGCCCGTAACATGGATGTGTATATCACAAAGTTGAGAAAATACTTCAAGAGTGAACCCAGCATCCAGATCATCAACGTGCATGGAATTGGGTTCAAGTTTGTGATGTAATCCTATTTGGTGCTTTTCAAAGGCAGATAAACCACAAATGTGCTGCCTTTGCCCTCTTCACTTTGAACTTCAATATGGCCGTGGTGCAGGGATACGATTTTCTTCACGTACCCTAATCCAAGGCCATATCCTTTTACGTTGTGCACGTTGCCCTTGGGTACGCGGTAAAAGTTGTCAAAAATGCTGCCCAACGCTTTCTTGGGGATACCGATGCCCTTGTCGGTGACGGAAAGCATGAAATATTTCTTGTCGGACTGCGTGTTGATGAGGATCTCCGGTTTTGAAGTAGAGTATTTAATGCCGTTTTCCACCAAGTTGATGATGACATTGGCCAAGTGGTGGCGGTCACCGAAAATCTTGTAGGTGTCGGCGTTCAAAGCCAGATTCAGCGTGCCATTGGTAGAGCTGATCTGCAACGCCACACTGTCGGTCACCTTGTGGATGAGCTCGTGCATATCCAACAACTCGATGTTCATCTTCACTTGTCCCTTCTTGAGTTGCGCAATCTGGAGGATGTTGTTGACCATGTCCTTCAGACGGTCGTTTTCATCACGGATGATGCTGATATAGGCTTCTCTCATGGAGGCGTCACTATGCAGATTGGGGTCTGACAGGGCCTCGCAGGCCAGCGAGATGGTGGAAATGGGCGTTTTGAACTCGTGCGTCATGTTGTTGACGAACTCGTTGGTGACTTCTGACACCTTTTTCTGGCGATATAGGGAGTAAAGTGCCACAAAAGAGATGGTGAAGCATACAATCAGCAGGCAGATAATCAACCCGACAATGGTACTCATGCGCTGTAAAAAGATGCCGCGCTCAGCAGGGAAGTATAGAATGAGATAGTTGGGCGAAGTGACTTTCTCGTTATATTTCAATCTGAACACATATTCGCTTTGCAGCATTGTCTCCTCGTCGGTGAATTCCGGCATCACGACAAAGTCGGTGGTGAAGGCGTTATAAATAGCGAAATCGAAGCGTGCGTCAATGTTCTCGTCTGCCAGGCATGACTTGATCAGACGGTACAGAAACTCGGGACTGAGCAATTGGATGGTGCTACTGTCCATCTGTACAAGGTTGACATCCATGTTGGCAACCATGGAAGAGACGTTGCCTTTGGCGTTTTTCGGCGACCACGGATCGTTGTTCAAGGGGAACATTTTGCGGTACGCATCGCTGAAATAGGTGGTGTCGTCCTCTATGATGCGAGAATTGTTCTCTTTGACGAAAATGACGGTCTGGATGATGCCGATGGGCTGGTAGGAGATGGAGTCCAGAAGGAAACGCCGTGCCCTTTGCTCGGAGACCACCGCCGTAGTGTCAGGCAACTGACTGTTCACGCTGTCCAGTTGGTCTTCCGGCAAAGTGTCGTTCTTGATAAGCGCATCAATACGGCTCACCATCTCATCTCCGGCGGTCAGCACCTCGTTGACAAAGATGCTGCGTTGCACCTTCTCCGCCTCTGTGTAAAGCTTGAAGATGGAGAGAATCAGCAGGATTGAGGTGATACCTACAATGAAGAACAGCGTTACGATGATTCTTTTTTTCATAACTCACTGCAAACCTGACGGACAATGTTGCGGATTTCTTCTTCCGGAAATTCGCGGATAACCCCGTTGGATTCAAATTGTTCCACGATGGCGTGGGTCTCGTCAATGTCGTGTTTGGCGATGTCATAGACCTCCTGCCAAGTGCGTTGTTTGCGGGCTACACCGTCAGCCATAGCCTGCATGGCCACGTCGGCGGCTACGGTGGGGAAGAGATCGCTGTCCATCATAGTGGGCATGATGCGCTCGGCGGTAATGCCTTGGTTCTCTGCGTATTTTGCGATGGAGTGCGCCGCGCAAATTGCCATGCTGTCGGTGATCTTGCTGGCCGATACCAGCAGTGTACCCTTCAAAATGGCGGGGAAGCATACCGAGTTGTTGACCTGGTTGGGGAAGTCTCCGCGTCCGGTGGCCACGATGTATGCACCAGCTTCCTTGGCCTTGTAGGGATAGATTTCCGGCACGGGGTTGGCGCAGGCGAACACGATGGCCTTGTCGGCCATCAGCTGGATCCACTCAGGCTTGATGGTGTCCGGACCCGGCTTGGAGAGCGCGATGAGCACATCGGCATCCTTGAAAGCCTCTTCGTGCGTTTCGATGCAGTTGGGGTTGGTGGTTTCGCACAACTCCCACTTGCGGTAAAAACGTTTGTCGTCGCGGTACTGTGTGCGGTTCTTGTGCAGCGTGCCTTTGGTGTCAAAGATGATGAAGTTTTCCGGTTTCACACCATCGGTAATCATCAGTCGTGCGATGGTGGTGTTGGCGGCACCGGCGCCGTAAAGCACCACTTTGATGTCTTCCATCTTCTTGTTCACAATCTTCAGCGCGTTGATGAGACCTGCCAAGGTGACGCAGGCGGTGCCTTGTGCGTCGTCGTGCCAGACGGGGATGACGCACTCTTCGCGCAGTGTGTCCAGCACACGGTAGCAGTTGGGTTGCGAGATGTCTTCCAGATTGATGGCGCCGAAGCTGTGTTGCACCATCTTCACAAAGTCGATGAGCTTGTCGGCCTGGTGTTCACCGTTTTCATCGCGGCTGTCAATGCACAAGGGCACGGAATCCACGCCGCCCAAGTATTTCATCAGCATGGCCTTGCCTTCCATCACGCCCAGTCCGCCGGGAGGGGTGCAGTCGCCGTCGCCCAGCACGCGCGTGCTGTCGCTCACCACCGCCACCAGATTGGAGCGGTTGCTGAGGTAGAACGACTGGTCGTTGTCGTCGCGGATAGTGGTAGAAACGGCGGAGACGCCGGGCGTGTACCACACGTTGAACCAGTTGAACCCATAGATGGGCGCTTTGGGCAATGTCTGCATCTTGCCGCCGTAGAATTTATGCGCGGCAATGGACATCTTCTTGTAAAACAGAGTTTTGGCTTTGGCTTTCTGCTCTTCTGTAAAATCGGCAGGGAAGAGATCTTCGATATGGTCTAAAGACAGGGTGTCGGTCATATAGCGATGTTTTAAAAATGCGGGCAAAAGTATAAAAAAATCATCGACCCACCATCCGGTTTACCCGTCTGATAGCCAATTTCCAGATGAATATGAAGAAGATGAAGAATCCGAGGTTGAGAAGGGCGGCGATGGCGGTGTCAGTGTTTTGGATGAGGTTGGCATACATCAGGATGAAATCGTATATGCCGTGCAAGATGGCAGGGCATAGTAATGCGAGAAGTAGGTACCATGTTTTCTTTTCCGGCCTAAACTTGGCGAAGGCGAAGAAATAGCCCATAATGATGGCGAAGAAGAAGTGTGCGGGCACAGCAAAAAGTGCACGGCTCACAGCCACGCCCAAGCCTCCTTGCATGACATACATGATGTTTTCCAATCCTGCAAATCCCAGTCCCACGAAGGCAGCGTATTCAATGCCGTCATAATACTCGTCAAAATAGCGGCTGTTCCAGATGAAGAGATATAGAAAAAGCAATTTGCAAAATTCTTCTGGCAGTCCCGCCAGGAAGAATGCTTGGTAGAATGCCTGCCCGTGAGCGCCAGGGAAAGGCTGCAGATCCGATACGCCAAACACAGACAGCAAAAGCACATCCAACAAACCAGCCAGAATGCCGCCCAGAAAAGCCTTCATCAGCTGTCTGAAAGGCTCTTTCTGAAACTGGTCTTTCGCATAGATGTAAATCATCAAAAAGATGACCGGCGCAAGCGAAGCTATCAAAATAATCCCCATATATTAACAATAATCAATAATCTATTATTTCTACCAAGCTTTTGCCCCTAACGGGGCTGCTCAAGGAAAACTCTAATCTCTTATCAAATCTTCATCCACTCATCAAAATCCTTCTCACTCACCAATCCCAGCTCCAGTGCGGACTCTCTTAATGTAAGTCCCTCTTTCAGCGCATGTTGTGCGATTTTAGCAGCGTTATAGTAGCCGATGTGCGGGTTGAGCTTGGTGACCAGCATCAGCGAGTTTTTCAGATGCATAGCGATGCGCCCGCGGTTGGCCACCACGCCTTGCAGACAGTGGTCATTGAAGGAGTTGATGACATCGGCCAGCAAACGGGACGATTGTAGGAGATTGCGCCCGATAAGCGGCATGAACACGTTGAGTTGCAAGTGTCCCTGCATAGCACCGGTGGTGATGGCCACGTCGTTGCCGATGACTTGGCAGCACACTTGCGACAGGGCTTCGCACTGCGTAGGGTTCACCTTGCCGGGCATGATGGAGGAACCTGGCTCGTTGGCGGGCAGTATTACCTCACCTAGTCCGCAGCGCGGACCGGAGTTCAGCAACCGGAAGTCGTTGGCGATCTTCATCAACGAGACGGCCAGACGCTTCAGGCTGCCCGACATCTCTGCCATGGAATCGTGCGTGGCCATGGCCTCGAACTTGTTCGGCGTATTGGTGAAATTCAGCCCAGTGAACATGTTGATGTATTGCAATGCCAGTTTGTCGTATCCTTCTGGCGTGTTGATGCCATTACCCACGGCTGTGCCGCCGATAGGGAGCTCCATGAGATGCTTCAGGCTGCCATGGATTGCGCCCAGACTGTGTTCCAGTTGCGAGAGATGGCCCGACAATTCTTGTCCCAGAGTCAAGGGGGTGGCGTCCATCATGTGCGTGCGCCCAATTTTCTTGATGTCGGCAAACTCTTCAATCTTGACGCGGTAAGTGGCCATCAGTCGTTCAATGGCCGGGATGGTGAACTCCAACAGCATCTTGGTGGCTGCAATCCTCATGCCCGTCGGGAAGATGTCATTGGTGGACTGTGATTTGTTCACGTCGTCGTTGGGCGACAGATAGAGTGGGGAGTCGTCCAATTTGCCCCCGTACATCAACTGCCCGAGGTGCGCGATTACCTCATTGACATTCATGTTTGTCTGGGTGCCAGAGCCGGTTTGCCAGATGTGTAGTGGGAATTGCTCGTCCCATTTGCCTGCCAATATTTCGTCACACGCCTGGACGATGAGGTTGCGTTTGTCTTCCGGAAGCACGCCGAGGTCGCAGTTGGCGCATGCCGCCGCCTTCTTGGCTGTCACGATGCCGTATATGATTTCAATGGGCATCCGTTTCTTGCCGATTACGAAATTCTCCATGGCGCGCTGCGTCTGCGCTCCCCATAATTTGTCGCTCTCCACCCTCATCTCTCCGAGAGTGTCTTTTTCAATTCTGTATGTCATTTTTAGTATGTTGTTGTCGTTTTACCTCATTCACCTCTTTCACCTCTTTCACCCCATGCACCCCATGCACCTAATCATAGAACCTCCACGTGATGCCCAACTCCAGATTCCGTCCTTGCATCGGATAGAACGGTGTGGTCATGTAATTGAATCCGAATACGCCCGCCAGCAGGTTGCCGCCCCTGACGTAGAAGGCGATACGCTCCACACGCAGGGTGAGGTTCAGGTCAAAATACAGGTAATTGCCCACCTGCTCGTTGTCTTCGTGATAGAACTGGTGCATCAGCGGGTTGTAGGCATCACCGTAATACAAGGTGTTGTACATCAAATCACCACCCAGCTGGATGTGCAATCTGTTCCTGAAAATCTTGAACTGGTAAGCGACATAGAGTTTGCCGGCAAAAAGCGGCACGGAAATACAGGATTGGGTTGAGTGCTGTACGGCCACGTTGAGGTCCATGTAGAAACCCTTGACCCGTAGCGGGGCGAACAGGTTGAGTTGGACGAGGTTGACGCCCTTGTCGCAGACTTGGGGTTCGCATTTGCTGTTCAAATATACATAGTTGTTCAACATGAAGTAGTTGAAGCTGACTTTGTAGTCGAAAATGGTATAGAAGGCGTTTAGCTTGAGGATGTTCTGCTTTTTCCATGTGTTGGTCCACATGTTATGGTTGCCAACATAGTGGGTCAGAATGAAATCCGGGGATCTGCGGTAGAAATTGGCCTCAAAACCGATATAATGGCGGTGTTTCCGGTTTATGGCGAAAGTGGCGGTGCCGCCTGCGTGGGCATCATTCTTGATGTATTTGAGGAATGAATAGGAGATGTTGCCATAGATGTCCCAAACCTTGAAAAGCCGGATGGAGGTGCGGGCGAACAGTGTGAAACTGTTGGCTGTGTATCGGGGCATGCGGGCGCGCACAAACTCGTGCTGGATGCCGCCAGCGAAGCGGAAAAAGTAGCCACTCTCGCTTTGCCGCATGGTGGGACTGTAGTTGGACCATTGCAGCGTGTTGGCAATTCCATAATAATTGATGGAATCCCTTGTCGTGTCGGTGCTGATAAAGTACCGGTTCTGGTAAAAATCGTTGTTGAGGTTGTAGTCGGAGAAATTGCAGTTCATTTTCTTGAACTGGAACGAATGGGTGATGGTACCGTAATAGCGGTTTTTCTTGTCACGAAGGTTGACATACTGTTGGAAAAGAACATCATGAGTGTTGATGAGAGAGCTGGCATTGCTGAACATGACGTTGAAGTTGCTCAGTGAGGTAGTTAGATTCGCATCTTGGCGGTCACGGTCAATGAAGGAGTGCAAGTCGCTCAACCCGCCGTTCTCCTCTTGCTTGAGATGGTTGAGGATGTACGAGATGGATAACCCGTAGATGCTGTCCTTTGTGTGATAATGCAACTGCCAGTCGGTGTTCAGCATATTGACTTTCTGATGCAGGAAATAGCCTTTGTTGGCCAATCCTGTCAGGTTGAAGGCAAATTCAAAATTCTTGATTTTCTGTGCGTGGGTGGCGAAGATGGCGTGCTCGGCAGTAACTCCGTAATTGTACGAAATAACTGTGTAACAAGGTTGTACGTTGTAACGTCTGAGATCTTTCTGCTGTTTGAAAAAGAGTTCGAAAGGCAACTTGATCATAGTGAAGCCCATCTCCCGCTCATAGTCGAAAACGACAGACTTGTGCGCTTGTCCGTTGATGCCAAGCGTCTGATACAGGTTCTGAGGTTCCAGGAATGGGGAAAAATCGGAGGTGTGGAAGATGGAGGTATCTACCAGATGATATTGTAATGGTTTGAAGGTTACAGTGGGGAAGTCGGCGGTATATACGGGCATGTAGGCGGGCGACAGGGCCATCGCGGAGTCAATGGTCCGCGTTTTCTTTTCGGTTTCTTGGGCGTAAATGTGTCCGAAACCACTGAAAATTAACAATATGACACACATCGGGAACAGTATTCTCCGCCATAGTAAAGTTGTATGCATGTCCGGTTTTTTCATAGCGCAAAAATACAAAAAAATACACACCCCTTTCACCTCCTTCACCCCATTTACCTCTCTACTGCCATTCTGTCAGTAAAATGATTTTGGCAACATTATTGATTAAATGTGTTGTCTTAATAGAAAGGAAAAAACACTATGAACCCGAATAATTTAACGATTAAAACCCAGGAAGTGATTTCTAATGCGCAGATGATTGCCATGCGCAATCAGAACCAGCAGATAGAGACGCTTCATTTGTTGAAGTCCATGTTAGACGTGGACGATAATGTGATACCCTTCCTGTTGAAGAAGCAGGATTGTAACCCTAAGACCATTGCTACTGTTGTGGATCGTGAGATTGCCCGCTTGCCAAAGGTTTCCGGAGGCGATTTTTATCTGGCGGGCAGTGCGCAAACCGCCATGCAGAAGGCCATCATCTTCTGTCAGGACTCCGGCGATGAATTCGTTTCCTTGGAACATTTGCTGTATGGCATCTTCATGTCTAATGACAAGTGCTCACAGATATTGAAGGATGCCGGCATGACGGAGAAAGGGCTGAAGAGCGCCATCACGGAGCTGCATCAGGGCAGCAAGGTGACGAGTGCCTCCAACGAGGAAACGTACAATGCGCTGAACAAATACGCCAAGAATTTGAACGACATGGCGCGCCAGGGCAAACTCGATCCGGTGATTGGCCGTGACGAGGAGATTCGGCGAGTGTTACAAATCTTATCCAGAAGAACCAAAAACAACCCGATTCTGATTGGTGAAGCTGGTGTGGGTAAGACTGCTATTGCCGAGGGCCTGGCCCAACGTTTGGTAAGCGGTGATATTCCGGAAAATCTGAAAACCAAGAAGTTGTATTCGCTGGATATGGGCGCGCTGATTGCCGGTGCCAAGTACAAAGGCGAGTTTGAGGAGCGTCTGAAAGCGGTTATCAACGAGGTGGTGCAGTCGAACGGTGAGATTATCCTCTTCATCGACGAAATCCACACGCTGGTAGGTGCGGGCGCGTCGGGCGACGGAGCCATGGACGCCGCCAACATCCTGAAACCTGCACTGGCCCGTGGCGAGCTCCGCTCTATCGGTGCCACCACCTTGGACGAATATCAGAAATACTTTGAAAAAGACAAGGCCCTTGAGCGTCGTTTCCAGCCTGTGAAGATTGAGGAACCTGACAAATATTCCGCTATTTCCATCTTGCGCGGTTTGAAAGAGCGTTACGAGAACCATCACAAAGTGAAGATTCTGGACGAAGCCATCATTGCCGCTGTGGAGCTGTCGCAACGCTATATCGGCGACCGTTTTCTGCCCGACAAGGCTATCGACTTGATTGACGAGGCAGCAGCCAAACTGAAACTGGAAATCAACTCGGTACCCGAGGAGCTGGATGAAGTGGAGCACAAAATCAGCCAGTTAGAGATTGAGCGCGAGGCCATCAAGCGCGAGAATGCTACCGAAAAAGTGGAAGAATTGAGCAAGAAGATTGCCGAATTGCAGGAGAAACGTAATGAGATTTCTACCAAATGGCGCAGTGAGAAGGAGATTATGGACAAAATCCAGCATTGCAAGGATGAAATAGAGACCTACAAACTGGAGGCTGCTAATGAGGAGCGCCAGGGCAACTACGGCCGTGTGGCGGAGTTGCGCTATGGTCTCATCAAGAGTGACGAAGACCAGATTGTGAAGTTGCAGAAAGAACTGGAGACTTTGCAGGGTGATGATGCCATGATTGACGAGAAGGTGAGTGCAGACGACATTGCCGAGGTGGTGGCCCGTTGGACCGGCATTCCGGTCACCAAGATGATGCAGAGCGAGAAATCGAAGTTGCTCAATCTGGAAGAGGAACTCCACAAACGGGTGATAGGCCAAGACGAGGCTATTTGTGCCGTGGCAGATGCTATCCGCCGGAGTAGAGCCGGCTTGCAGGACGCCAGACGCCCTATCGGATCGTTTATCTTCATGGGCACCACGGGTGTGGGTAAAACCGAGCTAGCCAAAGCGTTGGCAGAGTATCTGTTCAATACGGAAGATGCTATGATTAGGTTCGATATGAGCGAGTTCCAGGAGTCCTATTCCGTTTCCCGACTGATCGGTTCGCCCCCAGGCTATGTAGGCTACGATGAGGGTGGCCAGCTGACCGAAAAGGTGCGTCGTAAACCCTATTCTGTTATCCTGTTTGACGAAATCGAGAAAGCGCATCCGGATGTGTTCAACGTGCTGTTGCAGGTTTTGGACGACGGAAGACTGACGGACAACAAGGGTAGGGTGGCCGACTTCAAGAACACCATTATCATCATGACCTCCAACCTAGGTTCCAATATCATCCAGGAGAACTATGCCGACAGAGCCAATTTCTCCGATATGGAAGTCTTTGAACGCACCAAGGCTGAGGTGACCGACTTGCTCAAGAAGACGCTGAAACCTGAGTTTCTGAACCGTATTGACGAGATTGTGATGTTCCAGCCGCTTTCCAAGCGCGAAATCCGGTCCATCATTGACCTGCAAATCAGTCAGCTTGAGAAGTTGCTGGAGCCGCGAAACATCAAGTTGGAGTTCAGTCGCTATGCTTTGGACTTGCTCTTGCAGCTTGGCTACGATCCCGTGTATGGCGCGCGTCCGCTCAAGCGGGTCATCCAGAAGCGGATTCTGAACGAGCTTTCCAAGATCATCCTCGCGGAGGACATCGACCGCGATTGCACCATCATGGTGGATTCGGTGGAGGACGGCAAGTTCGTGTTCTATAAGAAATAAATGTAACATTAAATGTTGATAATAAAGGCGGCGGAGCTTGACTCCTGCCGCCTTTTTTGTTATCTTTGCAGACTGAAATTTTGAAGAATGACCGACAACTATCTCTTATTAGGAGCAAAGAAACGGCTGATTGAGGAGCTTCGTCAGAAGGGCATCACGGACGAGAATGTGCTGAAGGCCTTCGACAAGGTGGAACGGCACCGGTTTGTGGAGTCATTTCTGTGGGACAAGGCTTACGAGAACAAGGCCCTGAAGCTGATGAACGGGCAGACAATTTCCCATCCATACACAGTGGCGTTTCAGTCACAGCTGCTGCAGGTGCAGCCCGGCGACAAGGTGCTAGAGATTGGCACAGGCTCTGGTTTCCAGGCCGCTATCCTCAGCGCCATGGGCGCGCGCGTGTTCTCCGTCGAACGCCAGCAGCAACTGCACCTGAGTGCCAAGCGCCTGCTCGAGAAACTGGACGACCGCATCGTGCTCTACTACGGCGACGGCTTCCAGGGCTATCCGAAATTCGCCCCGTACTCCAAAATCATCGTCACGTGCGGTGCTCCGGAGGTCCCTGCGGCCCTTCTGCAACAATTGGCCGTGGGCGGCATCATGGTCATCCCCGTGGGCGACGAGTCGCATACCATGAAGCGCATCGTCAAAGTCGATGACAATCAATATGACGAGGAAACCTTCGGCGACTTCCTCTTCGTCCCCATGCTCAAAGAACGCGTCAGTAATCTCTAAACTCTAAACTATCATCATGACATCCGCATTAATCTTCGCCGCCGGCTTGGGCACAAGACTTTATCCGCTTACGGCCAACCGCCCAAAAGCGCTGGTTGAGTATGAGGGCAAGCCTCTGTTGGAGCATGTGCTCGACAAGATCATCGCCGCCGGTATTCATGATATTGTGGTCAATGTGCACCATTTCCCCGACCAGATCATCGATTTCCTGAAGGAGCATCCAAAAGACGCTCGAGTGCGCGTTTCGGACGAACGTGCCTATCTGCGCGATACGGCAGGTGGCCTCAAGTTCGCCGCACCGCTTTTCGCTAACAGCGACCACGTGCTGCTGCACAATGTGGATATCCTCTCCAATATCGACCTGGCAAAGTTGGTGGAACACCATGTTGCCTCCGGCGCAGATGCCACGCTTGCGGTGCGTGACCGCAACACCGCACGTTATCTGCTCTTCGATCCTGAGGACCTGTCACTGTGCGGCTGGCGGAATGTACAAACGGGCGAGGAAATCCTGTCCCGGAATATTCCCGATGCCATCCCCTTGGCATTCAGTGGAATTCATGTGGTGAATCAGAAAGTTATGAACAATTTGCCTACTGTGGAGAAGAGTTCCATCGTGCCTTTTTATGTTCATAAGGCCGGAGAATTGCACATTCAAGGCTATTGGCATCAGAAAGATGATTGGATGGATGTCGGAAAGTATAAAGACTTTTGTAATATATTGAAATAAAATCAGTTAAATCTGTTCATATCCCGTTAAAACAGTCTTTGTTTTACACTATTTTTTTTAAAAATCAAGGGTGTAGGGGCTGTTTTTTTAACTTTTTTTTGTTCATTTTTGCAGTCTGGAAAAACGAATGAGAGGATATTGTTAATAACCTCTTTTATAGTGAAATAAAATAGATTGCTTGCGTATGGATAAGATTACCCGGGATTATGTTCAGATTTGGCAGAATTGCCTGCACACTATAGCTGATATTGTTGGAGAAGAAGCATACGAAACATGGTTTGCCCCTATCGTGCCTGTTTCTTTGGAAGATAACACTTTGGTGCTGCAGCTGCCGAGTCACCTCTATTATGAATTTTTGGAGGAACACTATGTGAAAGTGTTGAAGAGTGTGATTCGTAAAGAACTTGGACAGTCGGGTAAACTCAAGTACCGCATCCTGATGGAGAAGCAAGAGGATCCGCACAAGGCGAAGACTATCACGTTGCCTTCCCACCACCGTCCCGCTGTAAGCAATCCGCCTACGTTGGCTCCCATCGATGTCTATAACACCTCCAACAAGGAAATCCCGGATCCTTTCGTTTTGCCAGGCATCCAGAAACATAAAATCCCGTCCAATCTTATCGATACGCTGACCTTCGACAACTATGTGGAGGGCGATTGCAACCGTCTGGCCCGTTCTGCCGGCTGGGCTATCTCGCAGGCACCCGGGCAAACCTCCTTCAACCCTCTGTTCATCTACTCGGATGTGGGTTTGGGAAAAACGCACCTCGTGAACGCCATCGGCATCCAGACCAAGATCAATTTCCCGGACAAAACCGTGGTGTATGTCAGCTCGGACACCTTCTATCAGCAATACATTGAGGCTATTAAGAACAAGAATGTGCCCGATTTCATCTGGTTTTACCAGTCGGTGGATATGCTGATTATTGATGATATTCAGTTTATCTCCGGCGGCAAGGCCAAGACGCAGGAGGCCTTCTTCCATATTTTCAACTCCTTACACCAGAAAGGCAAGCAGATTATCATTACCTCCGACAAGTCGCCGGTGGAGATTTCCGGTTTCGAGCCTCGTCTGCTGAACCGCTTCAAATGGGGCTTGACGGCTGACCTGCAAGTGCCGGACTTGGAGACGCGTATCGCCATCATCAACAAGAAATTGGAAAACAACGGCATCAGCTTCCCGAAAGAGGTTGTGGACTATTTGGCGTTGTGCATCACGTCCAACACCCGCGAGCTGGAAGGCGCCATGATCGCCATTCTGGCGCAGGCTTCCCTGAACCACAAGGCCATCACCGTTGAACTGGCCAAGGAGATGGTGGACAAGTACGTGAAAACCAACGCGAAGGAGATTTCTATCGAGTACATTCAGAAGATTATCTGCGACTACTTCAAGATTTCCACTGACGCCATCAATGCCAAGACGCGTAAGCGCGAGATTGTGCAGGCCCGTCAGTTGAGCATGTATTTTGCCCGCAAGTACACGAAATTGCCACTTTCCATCATCGGCGCGTACTGCGGCAACAAAGACCACGCAACCGTTCTGCATGCTTGCCGTACAGTCAACAATCTGTACGAAACAGACAAGAAAATGAAGCTTTACGTGGATGATATTGACATAAAAATGAAGTTGTAATTTTTTTCATTTTTTTCGCTTGCATATCTAAATATTATTACTTATCTTTGCCGCTGGCAAAAAAAGTTCTATTATGAAAAAACGGTGGATATGCAACGAACTCCCTGATAATGCGGCTGTAGAAAGGCTTGCATCGCGCTTGTCCATAGAAAAACCGCTGGCGGCTTTGCTGATTCAAAGAGGCATCAACACGCCCGAGGCGGCTGAGGATTTCTTCAATCCTGACATCAGCAGACTGCACAACCCTTTCTTGATGAAGGACATGGACAAGGCGGTCAAACGTCTTTCCGACGCCATCATCGACAATCAGAAAATCCTCGTTTACGGTGACTATGACGTGGACGGGACCTCCGCCGTTGCCCTGCTGTACTCTTTCCTTTGCGAAATCATCGGATCCGAATCCAAAAACCTTGTTGAGTATTATGTGCCCGACCGTTATTCCGAAGGCTACGGCATCTCTGAACAGGGCGTGGAATACTGCCGTGACAATAATGTGAACTTGCTGATATCCCTCGACTGCGGCATCAAAGCCAATGACAAAGTGGAACTTGCCAACAAATACGGTATTGACGTCATTGTGTGCGACCATCATCTGGAAGGTGATGAGCTTCCTCCTGCGGTTGCCATCCTTGACCCCAAACGTAAAGATTGTCCGTATCCTTACAAGGAACTTTCCGGTTGTGGCGTGGGCTTCAAACTTATCCAAGGCTATTGCCAGAAATTCAAATTGCCTGATCAGCTGTGGCTCTCCCGTATGGATTTGGTAGCCATCAGTATCGCCTCCGATATCGTGGCTATTACGGGTGAGAACAGAATTCTGGCCCATTTCGGCCTCGAGATTATCAATAAATTCCCTCGGGTAGGTATAAAATCCATCTTGGATCAGGCAGGCATCAAACTGCATTATCCCTTCAAGGAGGAGACCATTTTCTCCCGCGTTATCTCCATTTCCGACCTTGTCTTCTATGTGGGACCGCGTATCAACGCTGCTGGCAGAATGAAAAGCGGCCGCGAGTCGGTCAGATTGTTCATCAGCGAAGACGAGTATAAATCTGTGGATATCGGCAAGCGTATCAATACCCTCAATGAGGAACGTAAGGAACAAGACCGAAATGCTACGGAAGAAGCTATCCATACGATTCGTACGTCGCATGAATACATCAACCGGAAGAGCATTGTCATATATAACCCCAACTGGTTCAAGGGTATCATCGGTATTGTGGCTTCCCGTTTGGTGGAGGTCTTCTATAAACCGACTATCGTCCTGACCAAGTCTTCCGATGGCCTCATTACCGGTTCCGCCCGTTCGGTTAAAGAGTTCAATATCTATGATGGTATTGACTATTGCTCCGATTTGTTGGAGCACTTCGGAGGACACAAGTTCGCTGCAGGTCTTTCTATGAAAGAGGAGAATCTGGAGGAGTTTATAGAGAAATTTGAGCAATATGTGAGCGATAATTTGGAAGAATCCTCGTTTGTGCCGGAAATTTCCGTGGATATGCCGTTGGATTTGTCAGAAATCACCCATAGCTTCCTCAATAACTTGAAACGTTTTGCCCCGTTCGGTCCGGGCAACATGGAGCCGATTTTCCAGTCCAACAACGTGGTGGACGAGGGTGTGGCCCGTATTGTCGGCGACAAGCATCTCAAGGCGCGGGTGCAATATCCCGACAGAGTTGTGAAGCCTATCGACGTGATTGCTTTCAACCAAAAAGACAAGTTGGAGATGATCAAGGACAACAAGACATTCGATGTCCTGTATCATGTGGAGGAGAATGTGTGGAACAATGTGGTGAATATCCAACTCAACGTGAAGGATATCCGCCCGAGCAACGGCAACGAACAATAAGGCTACGGCAGCAGCAAATCTTCGATTTTCACTTTAGGGACGTAATGGGTGCCGTCTTGTCGATAGTACCTGTGGTCGTCGTTTTCTCCGATTTCGGTGAGACGGATGCTCTCGTTGCCTTTCCCGATAGCCAGTATGAGCAGCGGCTCATAGGGGAGTTGGAACTCTTCCGTGATGCGCTCTTTGTTGAATGCGCCGATGATGATGCCGTTGAAACCCAGCTCCACGGCTTTCAGCAGCATGCTTTGGACCGCGATGCCGGCATCAATATCTACCAGTTTGTTCTCGGCTATGGTGCTGCATACGATGATGAAGGCTTCAGGTTCCGTGCCTTGGAGCGGCAGGTGTAGCTCCGGCAGCGCGCCGCCCAACTTGATATTGGCTAACACCGTGTCCGCACCGCTGTCGCGCGTCACCAGCTTGAACCGCAGAACTTGCTGGTTGCGAGCAGAGGGGATTTTGTTGCAGACCCCGACGATGCTCTTCAGCGTCTCCATGCTCACCGTCCGTTGCTTGTCGTAGCCTCGGTAGCTGCGGTTTTTCAGCAGCAGCGTGTCCAACGACTGCCCGACGGGTTTGATGACGGTCTTTTTCTTGCCGTTATGAAATTCATCAAGCTTCTTTTCCAAAAAATTATCCGCCATGAGAATAGGGTGAAAAGGTGAAAAGGGTACAAGGGGTAAAAGGAGTATAAGAGTAAAAGAGTAGAAGAGTAGAATGTAAAGTCAATTATACGGCTAACAGCCAATGGCTAATGGCCAACGGCCAATTAGTACGTGGTGTAGGAAAGCTCCAGCCTGAGCCGTTTGTCATCGGTCAATTGAGGACCGCCGAACATGAGGCGATTGGCGCGCACGCCGGAACCTTTGACCACCAGGTTGATGGAGTTGGAGAGGTCGGCGTTCTGCAGGATGAGGTTCTGCACGTATTTGGTGACGCGGAAGCGGTATTCATGCTTTTGGGAATCGTATGTGCCACCAAAATATGATGAGCTGGTATAATATTCATCATCAGGCAGATACATGATGCTTCCTGAATTGACGTTGATGCCTTGAATGGATAGGGATGCGGGATGTATCAGATATTGCTCGTTGGGGGAGACATCCGTGATGACTAGTTCAGCCTTGTTGATGACCACACGGTTGTTCAGTCGGGCGAAAGCCTGCTGAAGATGCGGGAATGTGAGGCGTGTCTTGACGCCGCCCGAGGCTTGGACGAACAGGATTTCTTCTCCGATAGCGTGTTGCCCGTTCAGTACTTGCTGGACGAAATCAGGATAGCTGGAGCTTTGGTAGTTATGGGAGAAGTTGGTGAAACGTGCACAATCGCTGTTGCAGGCGAAATCATATTTCAGGTGTGAACCGGACTCGTTATGATAATACAAGGAAATGCAGGACAACGCACTGGTCATATTGGTGATGAGCATGTATCCAGTGGAACCTGTATGGGATATGGTTTCGATGCAGAGTCCTTTGAAGAACTGCTGGAAACTGCTATTGCTGAGCATGTGTGCTTGGTTGTTGAGCAGGTATTGGCCGAAAGCCTGCGACAGCCGGATACGAAGGTGTGGATTGTACGAGTTGGTGTCCACAACGACATTCGTTTTGGGCTGGATAGTGTAGCTGGTCAAGCTGTAGTTCAGCGGAGTGGCATCGTGGTTGAGCGTGCTGAAGTGGTAATATTTTTCGTCGGAGGACATGCTTTCTGTCAGCCTGTACACGCGGATGCCTACTCGGGAGTTGGTGTCGCCGTAGTAAGACGACAGTTGGAGGGTCAGCACCACGGAATCCACCACAGGGTTGGTGCCGAAATTGACGGCGGAGCCACTCAGGGCGAATTGTGCGTAGGTGGCTGCCTTGCTGTCTCCGAAGACAGGGTCGTGGAGTTCGCCGACGAGGTTGGAAGAGAGCTTGCTTGTCAAGATGGTGTCTTCCAGGCAGGAGTAGGCGACAATGGTCGTGGTGTCGTTGAAATCCGTGCCCACTTCGTCAATCAGGCCTAACCCGATAGATGATACATCGTGTTGGCATGCAGAGAAGCAGCCGATAATGGCGGCAAGGAGAATGGAAAGGAAATACTTTTTCATCGCAGTTTATTCCGTATCAGAAGACTCAAGCAGAATTTGGTCGTAGAACTCGTCGTACATGTCCACGTAGTTGTCGTCATCGGGGTGTTGCAGAACGGGTTTGCCGGATTGCTCCACGTAGGTGATGAGTTTTTTCTTGGTGTCTATCGTGAGGGCGACAGCGTCGGCGTAATCTACTGCCAGTTGGATGATCTGGTCGTAGCCGGGCGCTCTGAAATGGGTCAGGCACTTGCTCGGGATGCCGGTCAGGCGCAGTTTTTTAGCGAAGTTGGGGGAGAATTTCTCCGGGAAGGCGTCAGGCATGATGGAATAGACAATTTTGGTGCCCTGGAACAGGGGGTTGTCCTTGTAGAGTGTCTTGATGAACAGGGGCACCAGTGCGGAAATCCAGCCGCTGCAGTGGATGATGTCAGGTTCCCAGCCCAGCTTGCGGACGGTTTCCACCACACCTTTGGCGTAGAAAATGGCCCGCGAGTCGTTGTCGGGGTAGAAGTTGCCCTCTTCGTCGTAATAAGGGGTCTTTCTTTTGAAAAAGTCTTCACTGTCAATGAAATAAATCTGCATGCGGACGTTCTGCAGGGAGGCCACTTTGATGATCAGCGGATGGTCGGTGTCCTCGATGATGATGTTCTGTCCAGACAGCCGTATCACCTCGTGAAGCATGTGCCGGTGCTCATTGACACACCCGAACTTGGGCATGAACGTGCGGATTTCGTTCTCGCGCTCCTGGATGCCCTGGGGGAGATAACGACAAATGTTGGAGATGTACCCTTCCGGGAAGTAAGGGAATATCTCAGGGGTGATGAATAGGACTTTCTTCTGCGCCATTTTATATATAAATTTTCAAGGTTGCAAATATACGATATTTTTTTGAAAAAAAATATTTTTTTTGAAAAAATGATTTGCCGTATGAAAAAAAGTGTATTTTTGCCGCCGCAAACGAGCCCAGGTGGTGGAATTGGTAGACACGCTACTTTGAGGGGGTAGTGGGAGTACTCCCGTGCAAGTTCGACTCTTGTCCTGGGCACTGAAGCAGACAGAAATTGAGAAAATCCTGAAGTTTTTCAGGATTTTTTTTTGTTTGTGCATTCTCCCTTCTTTTTTCCAAAATAGACGATTGAATTGTATAATTTTTTTTTCCTATCTTTGCCAAGATAATTAAAATCCACTGTGCTCATGACGATCAAAGAAGTCTCAACTCCACAAGAAATCAAGAAGTTTGTGCAATTCCCTAAACAGTTGTACAAAGACTGTCCTTATTTTGTGCCGGCTTTGGAAAAAGGGGAGATCAAAATCATGACCCAGCATCCGGCACTGGCCTTTTGCGATGCCAAGTTCTGGCTGGCATACCAGGATGGCAAGGTGGTGGGGCGCATCGGCGGTCTTATTAACCGGAAATGCAATGAGCTGAAAGGACAGAAACGCGTTCGCTTCGGCTGGTTTGACGTGATTGACAATCTCGAAGTGGCCCGCGCACTGTTCAATACGGTGGAGGAGTGGGGCAAGGCTCAAGGCATGGACACGATTTCCGGTCCGTCGCGCTTTTCCAATATGGAAAAACAGGCCATGTTGGTGGACGGTTTCGAGGTGATGCCCTCCATCTGCGCCGACTACAATTATCCCTACTATCCTAAATTGGTGGAGCAGTTGGGATACGAGAAAGAGGTTGACTATATACAATATAAGGTGCCGGTTAATGAAGTTCCCGAACGTATTAAGAAACTTTCGGCGATGATGGCGGAGAAGTACCATGTCCATTTGCGTCATTTCAAATGCAAAGCGGAACTCAGGGAGTCCGGCAAGGAGTTTTTCCTGGCTTTGAACAAGAGTTATGCCAACCTGTATAATTTTATTCCGCTGACCGAAGATGAAATCAACTGGGCCGTGGACGAGAATTTCCAGGTGGCCAACACACAGCTTTCTTCCATGTTGGAGGATGAGAACGGCAAATTGGTCGGCTTTGCGTTCTGCCTGCCCTCGTTGAGCGAGGCCTACCGCAAAGCTAACGGCAGTCTGTTCCCGTTCGGCTGGATACACATCTTGCGTGCTTTGAAACACAACCAGTATGTAGATATGTTTCTCACGGGGGTGCTGCCGGAGTACCACAACAGCGGAATCCATGCCATTTACCATCAGCAGTTGCATGAGGCGTTTCTGGCCAATGGCTACAAGTTTGCGTTTACCTCGCAGCAGCTGGAAGACAACACGGCCGCCCGCATCTGGCCCAGATATGGCGCAGAGCTGATGGCCAGAAGAAGATGCTACAAAAAAGAGATTGGGGATGGACAATAATTCACGACGCTATGCTTTGGTGACGGGTGCGAGCCGCGGGTTGGGCAAGGATATTGCCAGGGAGCTTGCACGGCGCGGCATACCCACAATTCTGGTGGGTACCAATGAGCGCGTGCGCGAAGTGTGTGACGAAATTGTGACCACGTATCACGTTCCTTCTGAATGCTATATCACAGATTTGACTAAAAGTGAGAATGTGCTGAGGATGGCGAAGACCATCAATTGTCAGTTTGAGGTCTTTATGCTGGTTAACAATGCTGGCGTGGGTGGCACCCATGGCTTTGAGGATGCCAGCGTCGAATATCTGGAGAATATCATCGATCTGAATGTACGTTGTACGACATTGCTCACGCACCAGTTATTGCCGAATCTCAAACGTCAACCCCAAAGCCATATACTGAATGTGGGCAGCATGGCTGCGCACACGCCCATAGGCTTCAAGACGGTATATCCCGCCAGCAAAAGTTTTGTGCTTTCTTTCTCTTTGGGTTTGCGCGAGGAGCTGAAGGGTACGTCAGTGTCGGTGAGTGTGGCCTCGCCGGGAGCCATGGCCACCAATGCGGAGGTGACGGAACGTATCTTGAAACAAGGCTTTTTAGGGAAGTTTACACTCAAGTCCACCGAAGCCATTGCGTGCAAGTGCGTGCGGCAGACCTTGCGGGGTAAACGCCTCATTGTCATCAATCCGGTCAGCTATTGTCTTTCTTCTCTGGTACCCAATGTGTTGAAGACATCGGTTTTGTCCAAAATCGTGCGGCGGGAAATCCGGAATCCCTGATGTGTTTGTTTTTTATCAATATTAATCATTATAAAACTTTGAATTATGCGAACAAACAAAGAACTTAGAGCTGCGGCTCGCAATGAACTCTCCGGTTTCTGGACCATGCCCGTGTTGGCCACGCTGGTTTATTTTTTGATTGCATCCGTTTGCGGAGTGCCTCGCGCGCTCAATGCAGCATTGCCACATTCTTCTGCTGCAATCGCTTTTTCGAGTGCAAGTATGTTGGTTTCCCTATTTGTGTTGATACCGCTGGCGTATGGTTTTACGCTCTGCTTCCTGCAGTTTATTCGTGGAAGCAAAGAGGATACAGTGGAACGCATGTTTGACGGGTTCAAAACTTATGGACGCGCTATAGGTGTGCAGCTTCTAATGGGCATCTTGATAATGTTGTGGGCGGTGCTGTTGATTATTCCTGGCATCATTAAGTCGTTTTCCTATGCCATGACCATCTATATTTCCAAGGATCATCCAGAACTCTCTGCCAATGAGTGTATTGAGAGAAGTATGGATATGATGAATGGTCACAAATGGGATCTCTTCGTGCTCTATTTGAGTTTCATCGGCTGGTTCATCCTGTGCTTGTTCACGATGGGTATCGGCTTTCTGTGGCTGATTCCGTATATACAAGTGTCAGTGGCTGAGTTTTATGAAGACTTGAAAGCTCAGGAAGAAGCCGAGATGGCGGCGATGATAGATTAGAGATTAGAGATTAGAGAGGATTGCTACTATCCGTTCTAGCCAAACACGATCCGTTTCGTCGAAGGTGTTGTAGTGCTCGCTGTCGATGTCGAGCACGGCGATGATTTTGCCGTCGCGGAACACGGGCACCACGATTTCGCTGTTGGAGGCACTGCTGCACGCGATGTGTCCCTTGAATTGATGAACGTCGGGGACCACCAAAGTGCGCTCCTCCTGCCAGGCGGTGCCGCACACGCCGCGCCCGTATGCGATGCGCGTGCACGCGAGCGGGCCCTGGAACGGTCCCAATACCAATACCAATTCGTTACCTATTACACGATAGAATCCTGTCCACCAGAAATGGAAAGTGTCATGAATGGCCGCAGCCATATTGGCCATCAGCGCGATGTCATCCGTCTCGCCTTCGGCCAAAGATTGGATTTGACGAAACAGCAGGTCGTATTTCTGTTCTTTATCGTTCATATTCTAATGGTAAAAAATGCATCCGAAATAAAAACGGGGTCCCATGGGCATCAGGAGTTTTCCGTGTGAAAGACTGTGCAGACAGTCGGCCTTCAAGGTCAGGTGAACGGATTTGGAAACGATGAAGTCACATCCGATGAACGGGTCAATGGCCATGAATGTTTGTTTGTGGAACACGGCATTGGACTCCGGCAGCCAGTTTGTGCGGTCGCCCTCAAACATCAGCAGATAGGTGCCCGCTCCGCCTCCAATCGTGACGCCCATGTATGGCATCACGTGTTTAAAAGCCCAGTAGAATTCGCCCAAAAAACCGCCCCAGCCGTATTTGATGTAGCTGCCGTTTTTCAGCTGATTCAAGGTTGACACGTACCCTTCGCCACCAATCATCCAATGGTTGCCAAGATGCACGCGAGCCACTCCCCCAAGTCCGAAGGTGGCCCCTTTCGCTTGGTGCTGCAGGGGTGAAATGTTACCTTGGAGATACCCGGCATGAACCATCATGCCACCGTCAAATCCCCGATACACTTTTCCTTCTTCTTGAGCGTGGATCTGGCATGTACAGAGGAAAAGCAGGGTCGTGGTAAAAAAGATATAAATCCTTGTCATCTGTATTGATTGAAGCGACAAAAATACAGATTTTTAAGAATGGGCCGATAAAAGCAATGGATTATCGTTTGACGATTTTTACACATTGAGTTCCGGATTTGACTATATACATGCCATCCGGGAAGTTTTGCATGTTGATCTGAATCCGGCTGTCGGAGGAATGCTCATTCCAAACCAGTTGGCCGAAGACATTGTATATTTCAATGTCGCATTCGGACTGGTTGTTGTTGATGTACAACGTGCTTGTGCACGGGTTGGGGTAGGCGAACAGGGCGTTTGAGAGTTGTTCTTCCTCGATGCCATTGGGCTGCCAGCCGTTCATGATAGCCACGCCTGACAGGTCAAAACCGCTGCTGCCCCAGGGGGTAGGGTAGGGGTCGTTGATGATGTGCCCGTTCTTGTCGGTGGTGGCATATTGCGGATCAATGCAACCTACCACATCCACGAGGCGCACGTGCGTGATGTTGTCGATGTCCAGGTCGCTGTAGCCAGCCAGTTCAGCCAAGTCGAATGGCGTGCCCCAGCCCACGATGTATTTGCCAGCCAGGTTGTGTACTTTACGCGGATCGACAGCTCCGCCGTTGGTGATCTGGGTGGCAATTTGCGTGTTGGAGACGGACGGGAAACGGTAGTAATGCTCGCCGTCAGAACTCACTTCCACGAAGGCCATCTCCAGGAAAGTATGGTTCAGGGAGTTCTCGAAAACCGCGAAGTCATAGCCTTCTCCATCGGTGATAGGCATGTCGAAGGTGAGCACGGCAATGCCGCCGTCACCGAGGCTTACCACGCCGTCGGTGGTTGACTCGCTGCTGGAGCCGATGCCGTCGCTGTCGGTGCCGTAATCAGCGTAGGAAGTGGGATTGGCGATATTCTGGAATCCGCGCGTGACTGTGCAGCCCGTGGCCCATCCCAGGATGGCGGGATTGTTATAGTAGATGGCCTGGCAGCCGGATGTGCCCACGGAGTCGGTGAACAGCAGGCTGGTCTGGTCGGGCAGCCACACGGGCATTACCGTTGTGGTCCAGGCGTATTGGTAGTTTTCGTCGGATACGCCGCAGCTTTCATCGCCGAACTTGATGAAATCGCCGTGTTGCACGGTCTGCTCCTGGTAGCCCAGTTCGGCGCCGGATCCGTTGATGTTGTATATCCACCAGTTGCCGGTACGCATCAAGTGCAGCGGACCGTCGTTGAAGTTGATGCTGTCAAGTAAGCCGTCGCCCGAATAGGAGAAGCGGTCGTCGAAGATGGCGATGGTGTGCAAAAGGTCTGCCACCAAGGCTTCGTCGCCGTCAAAGCGCACGCCCCAGGCAAGGCAGGTGTCCGGCGTGGCCCAATTGACGGCCAGCACCACTTGGCTGTTGCCGTTGCCCACCCAATAGATGACTTGGTCGGCGGCGAGGGTGGCGTCGTCAGGCAGTTGGTCGTTTTGTGCCGAAAGGCTTAAAGTTGTCAATGCAAGCAATACACACAATAACTTTTTCATACTTTTTTGGTTTTAAGTTAAACATTTGTGGTGCCATTGCTTTGGGAAAAGATACGGCGACTAGCAAAGCCGTGTTCCGTGTTAGCCTACATCCCGAAGCTGTCACTATGCTGATTTTCCGGCAGGTTTTCTGACTTGTCTTCCTTCGGGCGAGCCTTCCCATTGGCGTACCAACAGTGGCGTTTTGGGGTGTCCGAAGCGGATGAAGAGTTACAGCAGCGGGTACTGTACAGGATTCGCACCTGTTTCCCTCTCGCGGTTCATGTGTGAACCGCTCACCGTGAAATCGGGGGCAAAAATACAAAAAAACACGACGCCTGCGTCGTGTTTAGAGGGCGAGATTGGATATCTCTTCGCTGCCGCGGGCATCCTTGCAACCAAAAAGGCCTTGCTGCGCAAGCCCACTTAATTGTTTACCGTCAGCCTTACGTCCGCAAGCGGACGACGGCTTCCTGCAAACAATTAAGGCGACACTTTTCGTATCGCCTTTTTGTTTGCGGAGAGGGCGAGATTCGAACTCGCGGATAGGTTTCCCCATCGACAGTTTAGCAAACTGTTGGTTTCAGCCACTCACCCACCTCTCCGGGTTTCGTTTTTGAAATCGGCGGCAAAAATACACTTTTTTGTCATTCCATCATTTATTTCCAAAAAATATTTTTTACCCCATGTCCCCCATTCACCTCTTTTACCTCTTCCTCCCTCATGTTCCCCTTTTTTTATATCTTTGCACCCCAAATTCAGAGATATGAAATACACGGTTTCTCAAATTGCGGAATTGCTTGCAGCTAAGGTAGTTGGCGACCCTCAAGGCACGATTACCACTATCTGCAAAATTGAAGAAGGTGTGCCCGGTGGGCTCACTTTTCTTTCCAATCCGAAATACACACATTATATATATGACACCAAAGCCACCGCGGCTATCGTGAACAAAGACTTCGTGCCCGAGCGCGAGGTGAAGTGCACACTTATCAAAGTCGATAACTCCTATCTGGCGTTTGCCAAACTGCTGAATTTTTATCAGGAGACGGTCATGATGCACGCCAAGGTCGGCATTTCCGACAAAGCTTGCATTTCGGAGTCTGCGAAGATTGGCGAGAACGTCTATATCGGTGAGTTCGTCAGTATCGGCGAGAATGTGGTCATCGGCAACGGCGCACGCATCTATCCGCAGGTCTGTTTGGGCGACAACGTGAAGGTGGGCGACCGCACCACGTTGAATGCTGGCGTGAAGGTGTATGCTGACTGTGTGATCGGCAACGACTGCATCCTGCACGCAGGTGCCGTCATTGGTGCCGACGGTTTTGGTTTCGCTGCACAAGATGGACAATACCTCAAGATCCCGCAAATCGGCAACGTGGTTATCGGCAACAATGTCGAAATTGGCGCCAACACTTGCATCGACCGTGCCACTATGGGCTCCACGAAGATTGAAGATAACGTGAAAATCGACAATCTGGTGCAAATTGCGCACAATGTCACGGTGGGCGAGGGCACGGGCATGGCTGCACAGGTGGGCATTGCAGGTTCTGCCAAGGTTGGCAAGCATTGCATTCTGGCTGGACAGGCTGGTGTGGCAGGTCACATCACCGTGGAAGACGGCACCATCGTGGGTGCGCAGGCCGGTGTGTCGCACTCGCTCAAGAGAGGCATGTATCTCGGCAACCCTGCCATTCCGCTCAGTGAGGAAAAACGGCTCATCGTCTATCGTCGCAAGTTGCCGGATCTGTTCCAACAAGTCAAAGACCTTCAAAAGTAAGGGCGTTTCACTTAGAATCATTGTAAACTATTTCTAATATAATGAATTTCCAAACCACAATTTTATCCCCGATATCCATATCGGGAAAAGGATTACACACGGGACAACAAGTCACCGTGACCTTGGAGCCCGCTGCCGCGGATTCCGGCATCCAGTTCATGCGCGTTGACCTGCCGGGTAGTCCGGTGGTCAAGGCTATTCCGGAAAATGTGTTCGACACTTCCCGCGGTACTGCCATCAAGGACGGTCCTGCAGAAGTGCATACCATAGAGCATCTTATGGCTGCATTGGCTGGATTGAGTCTCGACAATGTGCTTGTGAAGATGATGGGGCCTGAAACCCCCATTTTGGACGGTAGCTCCAGAGTCTATGTGGAGCTCATCAAAGAGGTAGGCATCAAGGAGCTGGACAAGCCGCGCCATTATGCTACTGTGAAAGAAGAGATTACATTTTCTATCCCGGAACAGCAGATTGAGCTTACCATCAAGCCTGCCGATCATTTCAAGATGACGGTCAATGTGGATTACGGCACCAAGGTGCTCGCCGAACAGCAGGCGGTGTTGAACAATCTGGAAGATTTCTATCCAGATGTCTATAACTGTCGGACCTTTGTCTTTTTGAATGAGTTGCAGTTCCTCATTCAGAACAACCTGATCCGCGGTGGTGATGTGGATAACGCCATCGTTTTTGTCGATAAGATTCCCGAGAAGGCCGTTTTGAAGCAGTTGGCGCTGTTTTTCAATAAGAAAGACATTACCGTGACGCCCGATCATGTGCTGAATAACATCACGTTGCGCCATGACAATGAGCCTGCCCGCCACAAACTGCTGGATCTCATCGGCGACCTCTATTTATTGGGTTATCCGTTGCGCGCGGAGATTGTTGCCAACCGTCCTGGACATTTTGCAAATACCTCTTTTGCAAAAAAAATCAAAGAAAATATCATTTTGTTGTAACAAAATAGAAACCCTTACGTAAAGACCTATACGATTTTGAAAAACTATCATGAATAGTTTTCGATTATCTTACATAGGTTAATGGTTTGATAGCGGCAGTACTCTGCCGCTATTTTTTTTGTATATTTGCAGGCTTGAATATATACGTTAGAATCCTATGTTTTCCAAGATAAAAAATTATTTTCTGCAGAAGCATCTTGCTGATAATAAGAAAAATAGGCAAAGAAGCCTGCTTGCATTGCCTCGTGCAAAATCCATAGGAATCGTGTGCGAAATCACCGATGAGAATTCCTATAAGGATATATTCCGTCTGTTCAACAATCTGCAAAACGACGGGCATACGGTCAAGATGATTGGCTACATTGATGACAAAGAGGTGCCCTTTTTCTGCTTGCAACAGCTGTCTGCGGACTATTTCTGCAACAAGCATCTCAACTGGTTCGGCAACCCTACCATGGTGCAGGTGCAGGATTTCATCAACAAGGATTTTGATGTTCTGATTGATTTCAACTATCGCTATCATGGGCCTATCAAAGCCATTTTGGCCCAGTCGAATGCGAAATTCATCATTGGCCGCGAGCGCACCAACAGCGCATTGTATGATCTTTTTATTGACAAATCTCCGAAAGACAACCAGACTTATCTGAAAGAGATTTACACCTACACTCAAATGCTGACGGGTAATGAAAAATAGTTTGGACAAGTTCAGAGGCTTGGGTGTTGCTGTCGTCACGCCGTTCACCGTCGAGGGGAAAGTGGATTTCCATAGTTTGGAGAATCTTGTGGAGAATCTCATCCAGAATAAGGTGGATTATCTGTTGGCGTTAGGTACCACCAGTGAGTACCCGACCATGTCGAAGACGGAGCGTCAGGACATCGTGCGCTGCATCACTTCTGTCAATGCCGGGCGCGTACCCGTGCTGATGGGGCTCGGCGGTCCCAACACGCAGAGCATTTTGGACCGTATCAAAGATGTGGACAAGCTGCCCATTGATGCTATTCTCTCGGTTACACCGTATTATAACAAGCCCAGCCAATTGGGTTTGATTGAGCATTATAAGGTGGTTGCCAAGAGCTCGCCACTGCCCATCATCCTGTATAATGTGCCGAGCAGAACCTCCTGCAACATGCTGGCAGAGACCACCATCCGCATTGCGGAGAGTCATCACAACATTATCGGTATCAAGGAGGCCTCCGGCAATGTGAAGCAGATACTGTATTTGCTGAACCATAAACCGAAAGATTTTCTGGTCATTTCGGGCGATGATCTGATTACGTTGCCCATGATGGCTGCCGGCATGGATGGTCTTATCTCGGTGTTGGCCAATGCCTATCCCGCTGAAGTCGCCAATATGGTGCACTTGGCCATGAACGATCAGTTTATCAAGGCTCGTCTTTACCACGATAAGCTATTTGACATTTCGCAAGCCTGCTTCAAAGAGGGCAATCCTTGCGGTGTCAAGGCTATTTTGGCTGCCCAAGGTAAAATCAAGAACGTGTTGCGCCTGCCATTGGTGCCCGTTTCCGATAATCTTTCCAACGAAATCCATAAGTTAGTGCAACTATAACCCTGTTCATGAATAAAATTCTATCCCTTATCTCTTTTCTCATCATCTTTACCGTCGGATACGCCCAGATCGACTCTTTGCGTCCGTTCAACAGCGAATGGCCGGAGACGTACATCGAAACAAGCCTGTCGGGCGAGATGCTTAAGGAGGTGAGTCGCGAGTTTTCTGTGGACAAGGTTGTGGCAGAAGGGTATGACTGTTACAAGGTTAGATTGTGCATCGGCCGTGACGACTATGCCCATTTCTTGTCACAAGGCATCCCGTTTACCATTGTAACGGGTTCGAAGGTGAACGTGCGCATGGCGCATAGTTACGAGCAGCTTACCGATTCATGGAACCGCTATCCCACTTGGGGCGCGTATGTGGCCACAATGGATACTTTCCAGAGCCAGTTTCCAAATATTTGCAAAATAGAGCCTATTTTGAACCATACGACTGCCAATCACAAGATTTTAGCTGCCCACATCAGCAACAATCTGCAGGAGCGTGGCAACAAGCCTGCGTTTTTCTATACTTCCACCATGCATGGCGACGAGCCCGTGGGGTATTATCTGTTGTTGCGACTCATTGAATATCTGTTGAATAATTACGATTCTGATCCTCAAGTCCAGAATATCATCAACAATGTGGACCTTTGGATTTGTCCGATAGAGAATCCAGATGGCACATACCGCAATCACAATGATTCTTTGGGTGAGTCGCCCTACAGCACGCGAAGCAACTATTCGCGTATTGATTTAAACCGTTCATATCCTATTGTATATGTGCCATATAATGAGAATGGCGACTATCCCAGTGAGGTTCGGGCGATGCTGGATTTTGGCATGGCGCACAATTTCACGATGTCGGCCAATTTCCATGGCGGTGCGGAGGTCTATAATTACCCTTGGGATACATGGGAATCGTCAAATAAGATTCACGCGGACGATCTTTGGTGGCAGTATGTGGGGCATAATTTCGCGAACACTTGCCATGCGCAGAACAACAACTACATGCAAGATTTGGACGATGGTGTGGTGCGTGGCTCCGATTGGTACACGACAGTAGGTTCGCGACAGGATTGCTACAATTATTTTCTTGGATGCCGTGAAGTCACGATTGAGGTTAGTGCCGACAAGGTGGTTTCCTCGAATCAGCTTTACAAGTATTGGAACTATACCCGCCAGGCGTTGTTGGACTATATTGAAGAATCCTTGAATGGCATACGGGGTATCGTTACAGACTCAGTTACGGGTTTGCCTATCGAAGCCGAAGTGTATGTGGAGAATCATGACAAGGACCATTCGCAGGTTTATTCCATGCTCCCGGAGGGCAACTACCATCGTCCGATTAAAGGAGGCACCTATTCTGTAACTTACACAGCGGAGGATTATTATCCCAAAACCATCACCGTGTCCGTGGCGGATGGACAGATTGTTGTCCAAAATGTGCAGTTGGTTTCCAAATTTTCGGGTGTTGACGACCAGAATTCGCCTGCGTTTGTCATCTATCCCAATCCGACACACGGCTATTTGTATGTCACCTCTATGGTGGATCCGCCTAAGCAATTCGAATTTTTGATGTTTGACGATCAGGGGCGGTTGATTTACCAAACCATCGTCGAAGCGGGAACCTCCACGTTGAATATCACTTCCTTGCCTGCCGGAGCTTATGTGATACACATACTGGATAAGGGTCGCAGTTTCTATCAGACTAGAATCATTAAGGGTTAAAATAAAAAAGGGTGAATTTAGATTCACCCTTTTTTGTTGAGAATAGAGGATAATGTTGCCATTACCCTGTATTGGTTAGTCACCCAGCGTGGCCACCATGACGGCCTTGATGGTGTGCATGCGGTTTTCAGCCTCGTCAAAGACGATGGAGTTCTCGGACTCGAACACGTCTTCCGTGACCTCGATGCCATCCAGACCGAATTGTTTGTTCACGTCGCGGCCCACCTGAGTCTCCAGGTTGTGGTAAGCGGGCAGACAGTGCATGAATTTGCATTTCGGGTTGCCAGTGAGTTTCATCGTTTCTTTGTTCACCTGATAAGGTTTGAGCAGTTTGATACGCTCTTCCCAGACTTCAACGGGTTCGCCCATGGATACCCACACGTCGGTGTAGAGGAAATCGCAGCCTTTCACGCCCTTCTTCACGTCGTCGGTGACGGTGACGGTAGCGCCGGTTTCTTTGGCGATCTCCTTGCATTTCTTGATGAGGTCTTTGTCAGGTTGCAGAGCCTTGGGAGCCACGATGCGGACATCCATGCCCATCTTGGCGCCACCCACCATCAGGGAGTTACCCATATTGTAACGGGCATCGCCGAGGTAAGCGTAGGTCACCTTGTTGAGCGGTTTGTCAACATGCTCGCTCATTGTGAGGAAGTCGGCCAGAATCTGGGTGGGGTGGAATTCGTTTGTAAGACCATTCCAAACGGGCACGCCGGCGAATTTGGCGAGTTCTTCCACGGTGGTCTGTTTGAAGCCACGATATTCAATGCCGTCGAACATGCGTCCGAGCACGCGGGCGGTGTCAGCCATAGATTCTTTGATGCCGATTTGAGAACCTGAAGGTCCCAGATAGGTAACGTGAGCACCTTGGTCGTAAGCGGCTACCTCGAAAGCGCAGCGGGTACGCGTGGAGGTCTTTTCAAAAATCAGGGCGATGTTTTTGCCCTTCAGGCGGGGTTGCTCGGTGCCGGCGTACTTGGCGCGTTTGAGGTCGCGTGCAAGGTCCAACAGGTACTGGATTTCCGTAGGAGTGAAATCCAACAATTTCAAAAAGTTGCGGTTTCTTAAATTGAATGCCATAATTTTGGGTGTTAATGTTGTTTATAAAATATTAGTTTAGAGTTTAAAGTTTATAGTTTAGAGATAAAAGAGATTGAGATAACTCTCATCTCTAATCTCTAATCGTTTACTATGCGTGTGCCGCAGGATTCGTCACCAAGTCTTCCGGCCTCGGTGATGATGCAGGGGTGTCCGGTCTTTTCCACGAACATGATGGCGGCGCGTACCTTCGGAGCCATGGAGCCTTCGGTGAACTGGCCATCAGCGAGATACTGTTTGGCTTCAGATACGGTGATTACGTCCAAAGCTTTTTCATCGGGTTTGCGGAAGTTGATATAGACTTTGGGCACATCGGTGAGGATGTAAAACTCGTCAGCATTGATTTCCACAGCGGTGATGGCGGAAGCGAGATCCTTATCGATCACGGCCTGCACACCTTTCAGGTAGCCGTCTTTCATGGCCACGGGAATGCCGCCGCCGCCCACGGTGATCACGATGATACCTTCGTCGGCCAGCTTGCGGACCAGCTTGATGTTCTGGATGCGGATAGGCTTGGGTGATGCCACCACTTTGCGCCAGCCATTGCCCTTCGGGTCTTCTTTGTAGATGTCGCCCGTCTCATCGTGGTATTGTTCAGCTTCTTCTTTGGAAACGTAGGGCCCCACGGGCTTGGTCGGGTTCTGGAACAGTGGGTCGTTGCCATCCACCTCCACGTGCGTGAGCAGGGTCACAGTGTCACGATCCCAGCCCTCTTCGGCGAAGATATGGCGGAAACCCTCTTCAATGAGCGCGCCGATAGAACCTTGGGTCTCGGCTACGCAGAAATTCAGCGGCATGGACTCCACTTCGAAAGTCTCTTTGCCGGCCTTATGTTGTAACATCACATTGCCCACTTGCGGGCCGTTACCATGACCGATCACCATTTTGTAACCGGCCTTCAACATCGGAACCAGACATCTGCAGGTTTCCGTAACATTCTCTATCTGTTCCTGATAGGTGCCTTTTTGATGGCTTTTCAATAAAGCATTACCGCCAAAGGCAATAACGGCAAGTTTGTTGTTCGTCATAAAAATAAACTATAGTTCGTAAAAAAAATATCAAGATTATGGAATTAGGTATTGGGGATTGATCGTTGGATTTAATTTCCCATTCCCCATTGTAAATTTCCAATTAAAACTCTACCAGATTTTGGCACGTTTCTCCGGTGCGAGGTACATGGGGTCGCCGGGTTGGATGCCGAATGCCTGATAGAAAGCATCAATGTGGGGCAGGGTGCCGTTCACGCGCCAGCGGCCGAGGGAGTGCGGGTCCTCTTTGGTGCGGCGAAGAATCTCTTCGGGGCGGATATTAGCAGCCCACACGCCTGCGTATGCGAGGAAGAAGCGTTGCTCCGGAGTGAAACCGTCCATGTCTCCCTTGATGGCGCCTTCAGCCTTGGCTTTCTGGAAAGCGGTGTAGGAGACGTTCAATCCACCGTTGTCAGCGATATTCTCACCCAACGTGAAGGAGCCGTTGCCATGTACGCCGGGAGCGACTTCAATGTTGTTGAAATGTTTGACCAGCACTTGTGCTCTCTCCTCGAAAGCCTTGGAGTCGGCCTCCGTCCACCAGTCGGTGAGGTTGCCGTTCAGATCATAGTTGCGGCCTTGGTCGTCAAAGCCGTGCGTCATCTCGTGGCCGATTACCACGCCGATGGCACCGTAGTTGACCGCATCATCGGCATTCATGTCGAAGAACGGCGGTTGCAGGATGCCGGCGGGGAAGCAAATTTCGTTGGTATTGGGTTCGTAATAGGCATTCACCGTCTGCGGAGTCATTTGCCACTCGTCCTTATCCACGGGTTTACCGATTTTGGACAATCGATAGGCACTCTCGAAACGACGGGCGCGGAGAACGTTGTCGTAATAGCTATCGTTTTTGATCTCTAACGCACTGTAATCGCGCCATTTATCTGGATAGCCAATCTTGACTTTGAAGGTGGCGAGTTTGTCCAGTGCATTTTTCTTGGTAACTTCCGTCATCCATTCAGATGCTTTGATGCGCTCTCCAAGGGCCCACTGCAGGTTCTTGACCAGCTGCTCCATGCGGGTCTTGGCTTCGGCGGGGAAGTAAGTCTTCACATACATCTGGCCGAGCGCTTCGCCCAGGCAGCCATCGACGGTGCCGATGACGCGTTTCCAGCGCGGGCGGTTCTCCTGCTTGCCGGAGAGTACCTTGCCATAGAAGTCAAAGTCGGCATTTACAAAGTCATCGTTCAGAAATGAAGCGGCTGCATTGATGACGTTCCAGGCCATGTAGGCGCGAATCACCTCCATGTCGGATACGGACAGGATGTTGTTGAGACCTGCAAAATAGGTGGGTTGTCCCACATTCACAATCTTTATGTCGGAAAGATTCAGAGTCTTGAGATACTGTTGTAAATTGATGGCCGGAATCATCTTCTGAAATTCTGCTGGTGTGCATTTGTGGATGGTCTGGTACGGATCGCGGAGCGTGGTTTTGTCCACGAAATAGTTGGCCATCATGGTCTCGAGCGCCAGCACGCGCTGAGCCATGTCATTCTCTTTGCCCTCAAAGCCGGCATGCTTGCTGTAGCCGGACATTTGGAACATCTTGGCCAGCAGCTTTACGTACTCGTCGCGGATCTTCTGCTGGTCGGCTTCGAGATAATAGTCGCGGTCACCGATGCCCAGACCTGTCTGCCAAAGATAGGCGATGGTCATGTCGCTGTTGTCAGGGTCGGAGGAACCGAAGAGACCGAAGAAGGGATGCAAACCCTCCAGGGACATCTCGGCGAGAGTAGTGGAGAGGTCGCGGCGTTGCAATTTTGCGATCTTCATCAACTCTTTCTGGATGGGTTGTGCTCCTTGATTCTGAAGTGTCACGGTGTCCATACCCATTTTGTAGAGGTCGCCTACTTTCTGCTCCACAGTGCCGGCAGCGTTTTTTTGTCCGGCGAGTTTCACCACTAATTCCTGCAACTGTTTCTGGTTGTTTTCTCCAAGCACATCAAAACTGCCATAACGAGCGTACTCGGCGCCCAGCGGGTTGAGTTTCATCCAGCCGCCGCAGGCATACTGATAGAAATCGGCGGAAGGTTTTACGGATTTATCCAAATTGGTGGCTGTGATGCCGGATTTGCTCTTTTTAGGTTTGGCTTTGGTGGTCATAGGGGTAGAACTTGTGAAAACGACAAGCAACAATGCTGCCATAATAGACAATGTGATAGTTTTATTCATAATCTATCTTGTTAAAAATCAATTAGTAACAAATAAAAACACCCCTTTGGTAGGGGAGGGCAAATATACACCTTTTTTTGAGATAATCAATGCCTTTAGACAGTCGTCAGGGATCAGTAGTCAGGGGACAGAAGTTGAGGGGGAGGAAAGGGTAAATGGGGTGAAAGAGGTGAAGGAGGAATGGAGGAGGAGAGGAGAAGAGGAAAGGAAAGGAGTGAGAAGTTAGAAGTTAGTAGTTAGTAGTTAGTAGTTAGGAGAGAATTCTCAATTGTTCAGTGGCAGAGGGTGTGGCGCAGGGCTTGTGCCGTGTGCGATTTCTTGCGTTCGATCAACTTTTCAGGCGTGCCTTCGAATACGATGCTTCCGCCTTGCTCGCCGCCTTCTGGGCCGAGGTCGATAATCCAGTCGGCGCACTTGATGAGCTCCGTGTTGTGCTCAATAACCACGACGGAGTTGTCGCGTTCCACCAATCGGTTGAAAGCTTTGTAGAGCTTGTTGATATCGTGGAAATGCAAACCGGTAGTCGGCTCATCGAAGAGGAAAAGCTTGTTCTGCTGGTCGTCCTCCAAGGAGAGGAAATAGGCCAGCTTGACGCGCTGAGCCTCACCTCCGGAGAGGGTGGAGGAGTTCTGGCCCATGACCAGATAGCCCAAGCCCACGTCTTGCAGCGGAGCGAGGCGTTTGAGAATGTTCTTGGTAATGTCAGTCGGCGGAAGCGAACGGAAGAACTCCACAGCCTCGTTGATGGTCATGCTCAGGATATCGTTGATGCCTTTGTCTTTGATTTTGACATCCAATGCCTCTTCGCGGAAACGCGAGCCGTTGCAGGAGGGGCAAATCAGTTCCACGTCGGCCATGAACTGCATGTTGATGTGGATGACGCCTTCGCCCTCGCACTCTTCGCAGCGACCGCCAGCCACGTTGAAAGAGAAGAAGCTGGGTTTGTAGTTGCGCTGCTTGGAAAGCGGTTGTGAGGCAAAGAGCTCCCGGATATAGTCGTACGCTTTTACGTAGGTGACGGGGTTGGAGCGTGAGGAGCGCCCGATGGGAGCCTGGTCCACCAGCACGACTTCCGTTACTTTGGTCATGTCGGCATTGATGCGCGTGAAGCTGCCGGGCTTGTCGCCGGCTTTGTCCAGCAAACGCAACATGCCCAGATAGAGGATGTTGTTGACGAGCGTGCTCTTGCCTGAGCCGCTCACGCCAGTGATGGCCGTGAAGCACTGCAAAGGTATCTTCACGTCGATGTTCTTCAAGTTGTTGGCCTTGGCGCCGATGATCTCGATATAGTTGCGCCAGCGTCTCCGGCGGGTGGGCACGGGGATGGACTTGCAGAGGTCCTCAGGATAACCGCCCTCCATGCCGCGGAGGTAGTCGGCAGTAAGGTCATGTTCGTGCTTCATCAACTCCTTGAAGGTACCGCTGAAGACCACTTCGCCACCAAATTGGCCGGCATTGGGGCCGATGTCGATGATGTAGTCTGCGGCGCGGATGATGGACTCGTCGTGCTCCACAATGACGACAGTGTTGCCGATGTCGCGCAGGCGTTTGAGCACGCGGATGAGGTTCTCCGTGTCGCGCGGGTGCAGGCCGATGCTGGGCTCGTCGAGGATGTAGAGAGAGCCTACCAGACTGCTGCCCAGGGAGGTGGCCAGATTGATGCGCTGTGTCTCGCCGCCCGAAAGCGTGCCCGTAGTTCTGTCCAGGGTCAGGTAGCCCAATCCCACATCATCCAATAAAGTGATGCGGTTCGTGAGCTCAGCCACGATTTTCTGGGCAATCTCCTTTTCTGCGGGAGAGCCGTATTTGAAATGCAGGAAGAAATTCTTCAGATCGGAAACGGGCATCTGCAGCAAATCCACGATGGTCTTGCCGCTGACTTTCACGTAACGCGCTTCGGTGCGCAGGCGTGTGCCATGGCAGTCGGGACACAACTCGCGCCCCCGATAGCGGCTCTGCAATACCCTGTATTGAATCTTGTAGGTACGGGAGGCTACGTATTGGAAAAATTGCGTGATACCTTCCACTTTGTGCTTCTCATCGCCGTACCACAACAGGTTGAATTCTTCTTGCGTAAGCTCCTCTATAGGTCTGTGTATGGGGAAGTTGAGTTTAGATGCTTGCTTGATGAAATATTGTTTCCACTCGCTCAGCACATCGCCGTGCCAACAGGCAACAGCATCTTCCGCCACCGAAAGGGAACGGTTGGGAATGACCAAGTCCACGTCCACGCCCTCGATGAATCCAGTACCGGAGCATGATTTGCAAGCTCCGTAAGGATTGTTAAAGCTGAACAGGTTGACAGAGGGTTCTTCAAAGGCGATACCGTCCATCTCAAACAGATTGCTGAAGGTCTTCTGCACCACGGATTCTCCTCCTTCGGTGTGGATCATGCAGACACCTTTGCCTTCGGTGAAGGCCACCTGGATGGAGTCGGAGAGGCGGCTCATGTTGGCTTCGATGTTTTCAGATTTGAAACGATCGACGAGTACGTACATTTCCGATATGCGATTGGCTTTCTTGCCGTTCAGGAATTCATCGATTTCGGCCAGTTTGCGGTTATAGACCACGCGGCTGAACCCCTGTTGCTTGAGGATAGCCAGCTGCTCTTTGAGGGTTCGTCCAGACGGCAGCACCAAGGGGGATACAATATATATTCTGCGCCCTTCGGGTATTTTCTCTATGTAGCGAATGACATCGGAGACATGGTCGCGGCGCACCTCCTTGCCTGTGACAGGTGAGTAGGTATGGCCGATATGGGCATAGAGCAATTTCAGGTATTCGTAAATTTCGGTCACCGTGCCCACCGTGGAGCGCGGGTTGTGTGACATGGTGCGCTGTTGGATGGCGATGGCGGGAGGGATGCCTGTGATGGATTTCACCTCCGGTTTGTGCATACGGCCTAAAAACTGGCGGGCATAGGAGCTGAGGCTTTCCACGTAGCGGCGCTGTCCCTCGGCGTAAAGGGTGTCGTAGGCCAGCGACGACTTGCCCGATCCCGACAACCCGGTGATAACCACCAGCTTGTTGCGCGGAATATCCACATCAATGTTTTTCAGATTGTTGACGTTGGCGCCTCGTATTTCGATGATGTCGTTTTTCATTTAAGAACCATTACGAAAAGAGCATAAATCAGAGCAGGTAGTGCGGCGAGGAGCATGGAGTCGAAACGGTCGAGGATGCCGCCATGGCCGGGCATGATGTGGCCACTGTCTTTCACGTCGGCGCGTCTTTTGAACACCGACTCAAGCAGGTCGCCGAAGGTGGCGAACACCACGATGATGATGGCATAAACAGCCCACTTCCACAGTGGGGCGTGCAGATGGGAGAAGTAAGGAATGCTGGGCAAGACCATGGCCATCACGATGGTCAGGACCAGTCCTGTGATTGTTCCTTCCCAGGTTTTTTTCGGAGAAATGTGCGGGCACATCTTGTTGCGACCGTACATCGAACCGCCCAGATAGGCAAAGGTGTCGTAGGCCCATAACAGCAGGAAAAAGGCAAACACCGCTTGCGGGCAAATGCGGGTCATCACGGCTACAAATCCTAATGGCAGGATAATCCAGAAGTAGCCAAACAGAGCGGAGCCGATGTGTTCCACGGGAGTCGGACGCTGGCGGAACAATTCAGAGATAGTCATCAGCAGGCCGATGCATATCAGAATAAGAGGTATGCTAAACAGGAACCCCGTAAGGGTGATGGTAGGCGCGTTGTAGAAGAAAGTGCTTTTTTGCACACCATATTGGAGAATAAGTGCGAATTGGGCAATGGTGGCGGCCGACAGCACGATGCGACTGATATGGTCGGTGGGGCCGGAAGTCAATTTCGAGAGCTCAAAGATGCCGATGCAGGCCACTAAGCAGAGCAGCACAGGCATCATTGGGAAGACGAATACGGCGGTAATCATCAGTGCGATATAGACCGCACCCGCCAATGTTCTAACGAGCAGGTTCTTCGTTTTGGGGTTCATGATCGGAAACTAACAATAAGATAACACGAGGGTTGACAGGGGTGGATTGCGGCACGCCATCGACTTTCTCGATGTGGGTGGGGCAAAGGAATTCAGTCATGGGGAAGGCGTTGTTCTCGTCCTTTGCAACCTGGGCTTTCAGTGCGTCATACAGATCTTGGAAGATGCAGCGCTCGCGGGAGATGACCACCAGGTCGCGGGCCAGGCCCTTGACGGAAGGATAGACATTGAGCACTTGGGAGAACCCGATGCTGCCGGTGCGGGCAATCAGCTGGTTGGACACGACCAGTGCGGCGTCGGCGGGCTCGCCCGGGGCGAGGGCCGTGATGTAAGGCACTTGATGCTTGTCCAGATACTGCGAGAAGAACGGGCTTGTGCTCAAGATGTTTTGGTATTTCTGGCTCTTGCACAGCTTGATGAGAATGGGGATGAGGTCCTGATTGGTGCAAGGCACGTACAGACCGCCCGCTTCCCTGAACTTCTCTATGAAAGAAGCCGACAGATTGGCGATGGGCTCATAGACGTCCGCATTCATGTTCATGTCCAACTCGGAATTCAGTACTTCCATCTTGTTGGAGAGGGCATTGCGGATGTTCTGACGGATGCTCTCCTTTTCTGTCAGTATGCTTGAATCAAATTGATGGTTGTCAGCCATAGGAATCACGTTTATAGATTAACGATTATCGGTTATTTTTCAGAGGGATTGGCATCATTTTCGGCAGTTACAGGATTTTCCTGTGCCTCAAATGGGCGCTTGCCCAAAATACGTTCCACGTCTTCCGTGAAGATGACTTCGCGCTCCAGCAGCAGTTGGGCAAGCTCTCCGAGTTGTTCCTTGTGCTCGTTGAGGATGTCCTTCGCCTTTTGGTAGCAGGATTCCACCAGCTCGTGGATTTGTGCATCAATATCTTGAGCAGTCTTCTCGCTGTAGGGTCTGTTGAAGGCGTATTCCTGTTGGCCTGTGGAGTCGTAGTAGCTCACATTGCCGATTTTCTTGTCGAGGCCGTAATAGACGACCATGGCGTATGCTTGCTTGGTGACGCGCTCCAGGTCGTTGAGCGCTCCGGTGGAAACGCGCCCGAAGGTGATTTCTTCGGCGGCCCGTCCGCCCAAAGTGGCTGTCATCTCGTCCACCAGCTGGTCGTAAGTGGTCAGCTGCCGTTCCTCGGGCAGGTACCAGGCTGCGCCCAAGGCCTTGCCGCGGGGCACGATGGTGACCTTCACCAGCGGGGAGGCATAGCGCAACATCCAGCTTACGCAGGCATGGCCAGACTCGTGGAAGGCGATGGAGCGTTTCTCCTCAGGGGAGATGACACTGCCGCGACGTTCCAAGCCGCCAATGATACGGTCCACGGCGGAGAGGAAGTCCTCTTTCTCAATCTGGGTTTTGTTGTTGCGTGCCGCAATCAGGGCGGCCTCGTTGCATACGTTGGCGATGTCGGCGCCGGAGAATCCCGGAGTCTGCTTGGCGAAGAAGTCGAGATTTACGTCGGGCCCGAGCTTGAGGTTGCGCACGTGCACACCGAAGATGCCTTTGCGCTCGTTGAGGTTGGGCAACTCCACTTGGATTTGGCGGTCGAAGCGGCCGGCGCGCAACAGGGCGCGGTCGAGGATGTCGGCGCGGTTGGTGGCGGCCATGATGATGACACCGGCGTTGGTTGAGAAGCCGTCCATCTCGGTGAGCAGCTGGTTGAGCGTGCTCTCGCGCTCGTCGTTTACGTTGGAGAGGGCATTCTTGCCACGGGCGCGGCCTATGGCATCAATCTCGTCGATGAAGATGATGCACGGGGCCTTCTCCTTGGCTGTCTTGAAGAGGTCGCGCACGCGGGACGCGCCCACGCCCACGAACATCTCCACGAAGTCGGAGCCGGACAAAGAGAAGAACGGGACCTTGGCTTCACCTGCCACGGCCTTGGCCAGCAGGGTTTTGCCTGTACCCGGAGGACCCACCAAAAGTACGCCCTTGGGAATCTTGCCGCCCAGGACGGTATATTTCTTCGGATTTTTCAAAAAGTCAACAACTTCTTCGATTTCGAACTTTGCGCCCTCCAGGCCGGCCACGTCCTTGAAGGTGACCAGCTGCCCCGACTTCTCGTCGAACTCCTGGGCACGCGACTTGCCGATGTTGAAGATGCTGCCACCGCCGCCCATGCCGCCACGCATGGAACGCATGGACCAGATCAGGAGCACGCATATCATGAGTGTGGGGAGCACCCAGATGATGAACTCCCAGCCCCAGCTTTTCGTGTTGTCCTGCTTGGTCGGGAAATCGTACTCGCTGGAGATGTCGCTGGCCGACAGGGTGGAGTCCTTCTCCAAACGGCTCTGGATGGCATTCTCCTTAACTTCTTTTAAATTGTCATTGAAAACTTTCAAGTCGGTCACGGTCATGTAATACTGAGGACCGGCAGTGTTGTCTTTTACCTTCTCGTAGGCAGGATTGCTCTTCAGGGCATCCTGTTTCAGGAATATGTTGACGCGGTCATCTTTGCGGACATAATCCACGTGGTCGATTTCACGGTTTTTCACCATCTGGTTGAATTCCATGTCCGTGACATCCCTGGGACTAGTGGTGCCTATTGTCATGAAATAGTAAACACCCAAAATGATGAATATCAGCAGATAAAGGTAGGCGAAAGAGAATCTCGGCTTTTTATTGGAGTTCCGGTTTTTCAAACCGTCGAAGGGTGATTTCGGACGATTATTGTTGTTAGCTGGATTTGAAGCCATGTGATAAAGGGTTAAAGAAAAGATTAAAACTTCTGTACGTCAGCGTCGCTCCACAATGCTTCCAGGTTGTAGTAGGCGCGTGCCTCGGGTTGGAAAATGTGTACGAGAACGTTGAAATAGTCGAGCAGGATCCACTCGCAGTTCTCCAGGCCCTCCACATGGATGGGTTTCACGCCCGCTTCGCGCTGGGTCTTCTCCTGCACAAAATCGCAGAGAGTTTCCACATGCGGTTTGGAGGTGCCGGTGCAGATGACGAAATAATCGAAATAGGTATGGTTGATCTTTTTCAGGTTCAGGCATTGGATATCTACGCCCTGCTTTTCTATAAGAGCTTGGATGATAAGCTCTTCAATGTTTCCTTCAAAGGGCGTGCCTTCAAACTTGACTTTTCTTTTTACGGTCATAGGTGTGGTTTATTAATTAGCGGGCAAAGGTACAATTTTTTTTTATATTTTTGCAGCCTTTAAAACAACAGATGATATGAAAAAGACTCTTTTTACTTTCGCGTGTGTGGCATTTTGCATGTTTGCCGCATTTGCTCAAAACGATGTGACGGTGAAACCGTACAGTTTCAATCACAGCAATGTCTCAATGAATATTGACAAAATTGACCTGCCCGCCGTGGATGTTGATAAGCTATTGACGGAGGATGCACGGGCTGAAAAGGGAACCCCGGAGCGTATAGGACATACCCATAATGTGGATTTTAACTTCCACAATAGTGGCCGTACCGATATATTGGCAGACGGAAGCCGCATCTGGCGCTTGTCGTTCAGCTCCCCGGGCGCTATCATGTTGTCTGCAGTTTTTTCTCAGTTCAATATTCCCGAAGGAGCCACGATGCATGTCTATAATGCAGATCGCAGCCAGGTTGGCGGACCTTATACCAACGAGGAGTATCAAAAGTTGAACGGCTATATGACCTCGGATATCATCTTTGGTGATGAAATCATTTTGGAATATTACGAGCCTGCCAATGCTCCCTTCCACGGCGAGGTTACGGTGGCCCGTATCAGCCATTTCTACAAAGATCTTTTCCATGTCCAGGATGGAGAAAAGGGTTATTGGGGAGAAGCTGAAGGCGACTGCCATTATGATGTGGCTTGTCCTATAGCTGACCCTTGGCGCGATCAGGTGAATTCCGTAGTGCTTATTGCGATTAACAATTCCACAGGATCCTATCGCTGCTCCGGCGCGATGATCAATAATGTGAGAAAAGACAAAACCCCGTACGTCTATTCGGCCAACCATTGTTCCACTTATCCTAATGAAGATACCTATATATTTGTTTTTGAATATCAGACGAATACATGTGGGGGTAGTTCAGGACCTTATTACAATATGGCCCATAATGGTGTGATGGTGGCTAGCGCTGGGTACACTGGCGAAAATTATAGTATTTCCTCCAGCTCCGACTTCCTGCTATTGAAAGTCACAGGAAGTATTCCCAGCAATGTGAAGAACAAACTGGTGTTTGCCGGTTGGGATGCAGGCGGTTCCTCTTCTGTGGGTGCAGCCATCCATCACCCTGGCGGCGACTACAAGAAAATCAGCTTCCCGAGAATTGTGGCCAGTCCTGGTGGCTCGTACAACAAGTTCTGGACAGTAGGCTGGTATTATGGACAATTTGGTGAAAACAAGGGCTGTACGGAACAAGGTTCTTCCGGTTCTCCACTGTTCAACGCCAGCGGTCTCATCATCGGCAGCTTGAGCAACGGATCCAGTGCATGCGATTACCCGCAGGGTAATGACAATTACGGAAAGATCTCCTATTCCTGGACCAATAACAATAATGCTAATAATGCCAGAAAGTTGAAACCTTGGCTTGATCCCGATAATACGGGAACGCTGTCACTTCGCGGTATGCACTATGATGGTAACCCGGCTGGCATCGAGAATTACAACACCTCTTCCAATGTGTTTACCATCTCGCCTAATCCCAGCATCGGCGATATTACTGTGAAAGGAACGTTCCCGATGGGCAAGGGTATCTGCAATGTCTATAACTCCATGGGTATGTTGGTGTGCACTCAGGATGTCTTGATGGATAATACCTTCGATTTGCATTTCAAGGGTTTGTCTGATGGCATCTACTTTGTGGAGATTGTGTGTGATGATCATATCTACCAATCCAAAATGATTATTGCCCGATAGTTTTGAATACCGTCCCGCTCTTATCGACTGCATATCTTCCGCCCATCGAATACTTCTCCTTTTTGATGAATCAGGAAGTGTGGATGGAGAGCAGGGAGAACTACTGCAAGCAGAGTTACCGCAACAGGGCTTGCATCCTGACGGGTAATGGGGTGCAGGCTTTGATGATACCAGTGGTGCACGACACGCACAAACCCTTGATTACAGAGGCATGCATCGAAAACACCACCCCCTGGCAGCGTAGCCATTGGCGTACCATCACGACAGCCTACAACACCAGTCCCTATTTTATGTACTATCAGGACTCCCTACGTTCTTTCTACGAACAACGCTACGAAAGACTCTTCGATTTCAATCTGCAACTGATACGGACGATTGTGAAACTGCTTCGCATCCAGACTGAAATCAAGCTTACAACAGACTACGAAGCGGCATGCCAGTCCGACTTGCGGACGCTCATCCACCCCAAACGAAGTGCCAGCCCCGATTATCCATATCGGTTTAACACTCCGTATTATCAGGTCTTCGAGGACCGGTTCGGCTTTACGCCCAATCTTTCCATCATAGACCTGTTGTTCAATGTCGGCCCCGAAGCCGTTGACTACCTCAAAGCCCTCAACGCGTCATTTAATGACTTATCATAATGCCATGGAGAAGGAGAAATTAAATATTACTGAACGCATTTTTCAGGTTATCAAGCAGTTTTTTGCCAGAATTACTTATTCTCAGGAGCTGTTTGATGATGATATTTGGGAAATACGGCTTTCCAAGCAGGCGCAGAAGAACATCAGATATTCTGTGGAGAAGAAACTGTTCTCATTCTCGCTCAGAAGCGCCGATGATGTCTATAAATATCTGCTGATGATTTCCATGGCGGTGATGCTGGTGGTGATGGTTCTCATGAGCCGTCATGTGGGCATTTCCACCCGAGAGATGGAGCAGGACCATTATTCGGCGTTGGTGTACGACCATTTTCATAATACAGGAGATCCGGATGCTTACAAGATGCATCCGTACGCCTCCACACAGGCGCAATACATCGACCTGATGGTCTATTCCATCTGCAAAGCGTTGCATGTTGAAGATACATTCACCATCCGTCATGGCTTGAGCGCGATATTCGGCTGGCTGCTTATCTTGTATCTTTCCATCTTGATACTGAAGGCCTTCAACTGGCGTGCGGCGTTTTTCACCGCATTTTTCCTGTTCATTTCGCCCCGCTTTTTCGGGTACTCGCTGAGCAATATGGTGGATGTGACGTTTGCGTTTGGCTTCGTGTTCACCATTACACAGATGTACTATTTTTCCCGCGAGTTGCCGGTTATCCGTATCTTCCGCTGTGTGAAGATTCTGCTGGGTATGTTTCTCGCGCTGTCCACCTACAATGCCGGTTTTGTGCTACTGCATTTCTTCATCGTGTTCACGTTGCTCAACTTCTTCCTCTATAATCCGCCCAGGAAGATGTTTACCAAAGAGTACGGCAAGGCTTTGGGTTTGTTGTGCTTGATGTTGCTCGGCACGACGTTGATCGTGTATCTGGTGCATGGTTTGGGCACGTGGTTCCTTGAAAGCTCCGTGGTGGCCCCGCGCAAAGCCTTCGAATTGCTGACGGTCAACTACCCGCAATCCGGCAACCAGCTATACAAAGGGCACATCATCGGACCGGACAACTTTCCGAGAACCTATCTGATCAAGTATCTTTTCATCACTACGCCTACCATCATCCTGACGGGCGTGCTGCTCTTCTTTATCTTTTTCAGTACGGCGGTGAAGTCGCTGAAGTTCTATTCCATCTTCATTTTCTTCTATTCTTTCCTGTACTGCATCCATGAGGTCCGTTTCAGCTACTTGCGTCCGGATACCATGTGGGCCATCTACTATTTCATCTACCCGCTCTTCATGCTGATTGCTGCGAGTGGGGTAGAGTGCACTTTGCGTGCGGTGAACGACAGATATACCAATGTCGTGATTTTGGGTATCATTGCGCTGCTCTCCTGCTTGCCTATCCGGCATATCATGTTCAACCGGCCGGTGGTGTCGCTCTATTTCAACGAGATTTCCGGCGGTATCAACAATGCGTATGCCAAGTATGAGCTGGATTGCAATGATGATGCCAACAAGACGGTTTGTCAATGGCTCGTTCAGCATATCTACAGGGAAAACATCAGCCAGAATACGGAAGACAGTGTCGTGACGGTGGCCACCAATGGCAATGCAGCGTGTGTCTTGTTCTTCCAGCAGGAAAAAGGCATGATAGATTTGAAATTTGTGCCCTACAGCAAGCTGGACAGCACGTGGGATTACTATATGGATTTCTGCAGCAACATACCGCCGGTGCAGCTCCGCAACGGCACTTGGCCGTCGGACAACACGATATATCAGTTGCGGGTGGACTCCAAGCCCATCGTTGCCATCTACCAGAATTCCTACAAGTTACGTCAGCGTGCCGTCCGCGACAGCCTTGCAGCGCGCGAGCAGGCATATCTGGACAGTCTCGCGACGCTGCCCGTGATTCCCGAAAAGAAGAAATGATGACCCGATAGGTTATCCCGTTTTTTTCTATTTTTGCAAACCAATTGAAAAAATCATTTTCCTTTTATGATAGAATACAACACCAAACGAAACAAATTAGTCATCAAGGAGTATGGCCGCAATGTGCAGAAGATGATTGAGGATTGCATGGCTATCGAGGACCGCGAGAAGCGGAATGAGACAGCCCGCGCCATTGTGCGTGTGATGGACCAGCTCAACGAGGTCAAGGATCCGGCCAATGTGGGCAAGCGCGAGTCTGCCGACTATTGGCACAAGCTCTGGGACCATCTGTTCATCATGTCGGATTACGCTTTGGAGATTGATTCACCGTTTCCGAAGCCGGTGCCCGAAACCAAGGAGAAGGAAGTGGTGAAGCCTGAATACAACAAGCATCACATCCGTTTGAGAACATACGGACGAAATATGGAGAATGTCATCAAAATGGTGGCCACCTATCCGGAAGATGTGCGCAACGTGCTGGTGCGCCCGTTGGCCAACCACCTGAAGATGATGTACTTGACCTACAACCGCGACTCGGTGAATGATGCGCTGATAGCGCACCAGATCAACGAATTGTCGGATGGAAAGCTTTCCGTTCCGGAGGATTTCACGTTTGCTACCACCAATGCCCTGTTGCATACAGCCAACAGCAATGCTTCCTTCTACGTTACTCCGACCAAGAAAAAGAAGAAAAAGAAGAAGAAAAAAAAGAAAAAAGGCCCGATTAATTTATGAACATCATTGAAGTAGATCAGGTTACAAAAGCTTTTAGCAACCACCTGGCGTTGGACAATGTGTCGTTGTCCGTGCCGGAGGGCGTCATTTTCGGTTTGCTGGGCCCCAACGGTGCCGGCAAAACTACCCTTATCCGCATTCTTAACCAGATAACCTTTCCAGATTCGGGTACCGTCTATTTCAAAGGCCATCCCTTGGAGGCGGACGATGTGCGTCAGATTGGCTATCTGCCCGAGGAACGTGGACTGTACAAGAAGATGAAAGCCGGCGAACAGGCCATGTATCTGGCCCGTCTCAAGGGCCTTGACCGCAATACCGCGTACCAGCGGTTGCGCGTCAAGTTCGAGCAGTACGGTATTCTGGACTGGTGGAGCCGTCCGGTGGAAGAGTTGTCGAAAGGTATGCAGCAGAAGTTGCAGTTCATTACCACCATCTTGCACAAGCCCTCTTTTATCATCCTGGACGAACCATTCAGCGGTTTTGACCCGATCAACTCCAACTTGCTGAAAGAAGAGATTTTGCAATTGAAGAAAGACGGGGCCACCATCATTCTCTCTACGCACAACATGGCTTCGGTAGAAGAGATTTGCGATGAGATTGCCCTCATCAACCATGCGCAGAAAATTCTGGAAGGCAACATCCACGATGTGAAAAACCGTTTCAAGAAAAATATCTACGCCATCGAAATGTCTGCAGACAGTTCAGACGTCACCTCTCTGCTGCAGCATCCTTACGAATTGATTGAGAAGCAAACGAGCCCGCGATCGACTTCCTATACGGTGAAGATTCAGGATGACCAACCGGCCAACAATTTGCTGAAAATGCTGGTTGAGTATGGCAATATACTATCTTTCAATGAGATACTTCCAACTATGAATGAGATTTTCATCGAACAAGTTCAAACCTTCAACCAACAACATCATGAGTAACAACATATCCCTTATCATATCCCGCGAATACACCACAAGGGTCAAGAAGAAATCCTTCATCATCATGACCCTCTTGTTGCCGGTACTGCTGGCCACTATCATCGTGTTGCCTGTGTTGCTGGTCATGCACAGCGAGAAGTCGCAGACTGCCCATGTACTTGTAGTGGATGATACAGATATTTTCCTGAATGCTTTTGAGGAAAATGACAATACCACTTTCAGCTATCAGTCGGGTGACATCAACCAGCTGAAGCAGGAGGCACTCAACGGCGACCAATACGACTGTGTGTTCCATATTCTCAATAACAGCCAAGGGCTGAAAAGCAACCTCTATTACAAGAAAAACCTGCCATCGAGCTTGCAGGGCAAACTGGAAAGCCAGATGAACGAGATATTTTTCGACCGCATCCTGCAAGACTCGCTTCATATTGAGCCCGCCAAGTTTGAGAAACTTCAGGATCTTACCAAAGTGGATATCACCACGATACAGGTGGATGACGATGGCATGGAGCGCGAGAATGATGCGGAGATGAACGAGATTATCGGCATGATGTGCGGTTTCTTCATCTATTTCATCATCATTATCTTTGCCAGCCAGGTGCTGCGCGGCGTGTTGGAGGAGAAAAGCAACCGCATCGTGGAGGTGTTGATTTCTTCCGTGAAGCCCATGCAGTTGCTCATCGGCAAGATTGTGGGCATCGCGCTTGTGGGACTCACGCAGTTTGCCATCTGGATAATGCTGACAATGGGCATTTTGGGCGGCATTCAGTTGGCTGCTCCGAATCTGTTCCAGTCCGAAACAACCACGGAATTGGCCGCCGGAGAAACACAGGAAGCTCTGCAAAACGCAGCCGAGCAAACTGGAATAGCCGACAGTGTGAACATTTTCCAGAAAATCAACGATTATTTCCCTGTCTCTTTCACGGAAATCATACTCTGTTTCCTCTTCTTCTTCATCGTGGGATACCTGATTTATGCCACTTTGTATGCGGCGACAGGTTCGGTGGTGGACAACGAAAGTGACTCGCAGCAATACACCATGCCAGTCACTATTCCGCTGATGCTGGCCATCATTCTGATACCGACCATTTCTACCAATCCCAATGGCCAGCTGGCGTTGTGGTTTTCCATGATTCCGTTAACCTCGCCCATCATCATGATGGTGCGTTTGCCCGCCGGCGTGCCGTTGTGGCAGTTGCTTACCTCCATGGGCTTGGCCTTGCTGTTCCTCGTGTTCTGCGTGTGGTTCGCCGCCAAAGTGTATCGCATGGGCATTCTGATGTACGGCAAGAAGAGCAGCTGGAAAGAGATTTTCAAGTGGCTGAGGAAAGCGTGAGGATTTTAGATGAGAGATGAGAGATTAGAGATTAGAGATGAGGAGATTAGAGATGAAATATTTTTTGTAAGAATTTGGATATGCTTTTTAAGAATTCCTTTGAACAGAATCCGGCGTTGCACTATGTGTACGAGCATCTTCAGCTGACCTCCAATCTGGGGAGGCATTATCTGTTGAATCTGCCGTTTTGCACTGATGTGAAGGAGTTAGAAGGAGAGTTTGATTTGGTGGAGAAGACCGTTGCGATACTCCAAAACGAGTCATATCGCACCAAAATCACGCATATTCGCAACCATCTGCATCAAATCAATGATATCCGTCCCACGCTGAACGCCCTGTCGGACGGCCGTGTGCTGGACGATATCCAGTTGTTTGAAATCAAGAAAACAGCCATCCTCACCCGAAAGATTGCCGATGACCTTAAGGTCATTGAGTGCGAGAGTTTCCCGTTGACCAACATGGATGCAGTGGTGGCGATGCTCGACCCAGAGCATACTAACATACCGCACTTCTACATTTATTCGGCCTACGATCACGAACTGGCCACTTGGCGCGAACGCATCGACAATGCCAAAAGCGTGGCCGAGGCGGAAGAATACCGATTCCAGGCGCAGAAGGTGGAAGACCGCATACGCACGCAGCTGTCGTCTCAACTCGTGCCGTATGGCAAGGGCATTGCCGACAATCTGGATACGCTTGCCCATTTCGATCTCGTGCTAGCGAAGGCACGGCTTGCCCTCGAGTGGCACGCTTGCCGCCCTGCCGTTGGGCAGTTCAGTGAGTTGATACAGATGGTGAACCCAGAGGTGGACAGTGCGCTGAAAGAACGCGGCAAGGCCTTCCAACCCATTGACATCCGCTTCGGCAACGAGGCCGTACTCATCACCGGTGCCAACATGGCTGGCAAGTCAGTGTTGCTCAAGACTGTATCATTAGCGCAGTACCTGTTCCAGTTCGGCTTTTTCATTCCCGCCACACAGGCCACCCTCTCCATCGTGGATGAGGTCATCAGCAGCATCGGCGACCAGCAGTCGGAGACCAGCGGACTCTCCTCGTTTGCCGTGGAGATCCTCACCATCGACCGCATCATCAAAGCAGGTCGTCAAGGGTACAAAGTGCTGGCCTTGGTGGACGAGCTTGCCAGAACCACGAACCCCGAAGAGGGCAAGATCCTGGTGGGCAACTATCTCCGCTTGGCCGAGAGGCTGCACATTACCACCCTGGTGACCACCCACTACAGCGGCATCAGCACCACCTGCCGACGCCTGCGCGTAAAAGGCTTGCAGCTGAAAGAGAACCAGGCTATCACCGTCGGAAATATCCACGATTACATGGACTACTCCTTGGTGGAGACCGACGCGGACGAAGTGCCCATGGAGGCGTTCAACATCGCCCGGCTGTTTGGGGTGGATGCGGAGTTGTTGGAACAATAAAAAAAGAGACGCGGCATGCCGCGTCTCTACAGGTTATCTCTAATCTCTCATCTATTTTCTCTCATCTTTTATTGCTGCTTGGGCGGCTGCCAAACGGGCCACCGGCACGCGGAACGGAGAGCAGGACACGTAGGTCATGCCAGCCTTGTAGAAGAACTCTACAGAAGCGGGATCACCACCGTGCTCACCGCAAACACCGCACTTCAAGTTAGCGCGGGTGCTGCGACCACGCTCCACACCGAGTTTCACCAATTGGCCAACACCCTCCTGATCCAAAGTGTTGAACGGATCGGCAGGGATAATCTTCTGATCGACATACTCGTGAACGATAGCGTTTACATCGTCGCGGGAGAAACCGAAGGTCATCTGGGTGAGGTCGTTGGTACCGAAGGAGAAGAACTGGGCTACGGAGGCAATCTTGTCGGCCACTAACGTAGCGCGCGGAATCTCGATCATCGTGCCGAACAGATACTCGATTTTGACGCCAAACTTGGCTTCCACTTCTGCCAGCACGCGGTCGGCGATGGCTTTTTGATGCTCCAGCTCCTTCACGTTGATGGTGAGCGGAACCATGATTTCCAAATGCGGGTCGAAGCCTTCTTTCATCAACTCAGCCGTGGCCTCAAACAGAGCGCGGAACTGGGTTTCGGTGATTTCGGAATAGATAATGCCGAGACGTACACCACGCAAGCCCATCATCGGGTTCACCTCGTGAAGAGCGTCGATGCGCTTCTTGATTTCCTCGAAGCTGATGCCGCGTTCTTTGGCTTTTTCGCGTTGTTTGTCTTCTGTTTGCGGAACGAACTCATGCAACGGCGGGTCCATCAAGCGGAAGGTGAGCGGTTTGCCGTCCATCACCTTCAAAGTGCCCTTGGCAGCTTCTTTGATGTAGGGTTCCAGTTCCTTGAGAGCGGAAACGCGCTCCTCCAAGGTGTCGGAAAGAATCATGTTGCGCAGCTTCTCCAGCGGTTTCTCGCTGTTCTTGCCGTAGAACATGTGCTCGATACGGAACAGACCGATACCTTCAGCGCCGAAGTTGATGGCGTTCTGGGCATCCTCCGGGTTGTCGGCGTTGGTACGCACACCCATGGTGCGGTATTTGTCCACCAGCTTCATGAACTCTTGGAAGAGCGGATTCTCGGTGGCGTCAATCATCTTCACCTCTTCAGCATAGACCCAGCCTTTGGAGCCGTTCAAGCTCAGCAGGTCGCCCTCTTTGAAGGTTTTGCCGGCGATGGTGACGGTGCGGCTGGCCATGTCGATTTTCACGGCGTCGCAGCCCACGATGCAGCACTTGCCCCAACCACGGGCCACGAGAGCGGCGTGGGAGGTCATACCACCGCGAGCGGTCAGGATACCCGTTGCAGAACGCATACCCTCCACATCTTCCGGGTTAGTCTCCTCACGGACGAGGATGTTCTTGATTTTCTTCTCAGTATAAGCTTTGGAAGTCTCGCTGTCCAATGCGATAACACCAACAGCACCGCCAGGGCCTGCGGGCAGACCTTTGGCGATAACTTCATGTTTCTTTTCGTCAGCGGCATCCAGAATCGGGTGCAACAACTCGTCGAGTTGAGCAGGCGTGAGACGCATCACCACTTCCTTCTCATCAATGAGGCCTTCGTGCAACATATCCAGTGCCATGGTCAGAGCGGCCACACCGGTACGTTTGCCCACGCGGCATTGCAGCATGTAGAGCTTGCCTTCCTGGATGGTGAACTCCACATCCAGCATGTCGTGGTAGTTCTTCTCCAAGATTTCGCGGATGTCGCAAAGCTCTTTGTAAGTCTCGGGCATCAGCTCCTGCATGGAGTGCATCATCTTGTTCTGCTCGTTCTTGGTTTCGTCGTTCAGCGGGTTGGGGGTACGGATACCGGCCACCACATCCTCGCCTTGTGCGTTGATGAGCCATTCGCCGTAGAACTGGTTGTCGCCTGTGGCGGGGTTACGGGTGAAAGCCACACCGGTAGCGGAGTTGTCACCCATGTTGCCGAACACCATGGCTTGCACGTTCACTGCGGTACCCCAGTCATCTGGAATACCTTCGATGCGACGGTAGGAGATGGCCTTCTTGCCGTTCCAGCTCTTGAACACGGCTTTGATACCGCCTTCGAGCTGAGCCTTGGCATCATCCGGGAACTCAGTGCCGAGTACCTCTTTGATTTTCGCCTTGAAAGCATCGGCGAGTTTGAGGAGTTCCTCTGCGGTGATTTCCGTGTCGCTCTTGTAGCCCTTCATGGATTTGAACTCATCGAGCATGTCATCCAAAATCTTGCGGATGCCCTTGCCGTCGGCGGGTTCAATGCCCTCGGCTTTTTCCATCACCACGTCGGCGTACATCATGATGAGACGACGGTAGGAGTCATAGACGAAGCGGGGGTTGTTGGTTTTCTTGATGAGGCCGGGGAGCGTCTTGGAGCTGAGACCGATGTTAAGTACGGTGTCCATCATGCCGGGCATGGAGCTGCGTGCGCCAGAGCGGCAGGAGACGAGCAGAGGATTTTCGGCATCGTCGTATTTGAGGCCCATGATGTTTTCCACGTTCTTCATGCCAGCCCACACTTCATCCATCAAGCCTGCGGGAAGTTCGCAGTTGTTAGCATAGTATGCGGTGCAGCATTCTGTGGTGATGGTCAGACCGGCGGGTACAGGGAGACCCAAAAGACACATTTCAGCGAGGTTGGCACCCTTGCCACCCAGCAGGTTTTTCATGTCAGCTTTACCTTCAGCTGTCTTTCCACCAAAGGTATAAACGTACTTAACGTTGCTCATATTCAAGATTTTAAGTTAATAAATCAGTTTCGTTTTTTGGAGGTGCAAAGATAAGAAAAAAATCCTTACATCCCCATCCCTTGGCCACCGCCTCCCTGGGCTTGCGCCTGCGCACCCTCCAGCTCCATCTTGCCGAACTTGAAGGTGATACCCGCACGGATGCTGCGGCCCATCCAACTGCTCCAACTGGTACTGTTCGATGTGTAATAGGGATTGTTGATATCGGTGGTGGTCTTGTTCCAGTTGAAGATGTCATGTACATCCAAATGGATGGAGATGCGGCGCTTCCAGAATTCAGCTCGCAATCCGGCATCAATGCTGTAGCGCGGGCGCGTGACCGTGAACATGGATACACTCTTGGAACTGTAATTGGCCGAGGCGTTCACCTCCAGCACATCCCACATCTTGGCCCAGAAGTTCAGACGGAAACTGTAACCCAAATTATCAACTGTGTAAGGTGTTTCCTCTTTACGGAATTGGAAAGAAGATTTCATGTAATAAACATTGGCATAGAAGCGGATATTCATGAAGGATTTGAGGCGGTACATCACGTTCAATTCCGCGCCCGTGTTGAGCGACTTGCCCGCATTGACCGGCATCGTGAAGGTGACATAACGTCCGAAGAAAGGACTGTAAGCCACATCCGATTGCGAACTGAACTCGTCCTTGCTGTTCTTGAACCAGGCGTTGATGCCGACATTGCCGAACTTGTTGATGTACTTGGTCCATCCAGCCTCTATGGAGTTGGTGAAGGTCTGCCGTAAATCAGGATTTCCAGTGCTGTACTCATCCTCTCCGTAATCTATGTATGTGGTAAGGTTATCACCATCGGGGTTGTTCACACGGCGCGTGTAGCTGAGCTTGAAGTTGTGCATGTTTTTGGTGCGATAGCTCAGATGGAGGGAAGGATAAAGTCCCCAATAACCCTTGTGCACATTGTCGGCAGGCGAATTGAGCATCAGCAGGTTGTATATTTCATACTCCGTACGCAGGCCACCCTTGAGGGTGAAACCGCCAAAACGATGTTGCAACGTCACGTATGCGTCAACGCTGCCATTGTGGGCCCGCACATCCTTGGAACGCAACTGGTCCATCACGTACTCGTCCGTGGAAAAAACTAACGTGTCAAGCCGGTAATAATTCAAACGAGGATCATAGCTTCCCGACACACCCAATTCAATCTCCCCGTCCTTGTGGTAAGGAATAGTGTAGTCAATGGAGGCATCAACCCCCACCATGCTGTACTTTTGTTCATATCTTTTATTCTTGTCCAAATGGTCCATAAAGAGATAGTCACGGACATCGTCACCGCTGCTCTTGCTTGCCCAAGTCCAAAAACTCGCGTCGGTGCTGATTTTGTGCCCCCTGCTGTTGAACTTGTGCTCGTACCAGAGTCCGCCGTAACCGCCAGCACCTGTGTAGTGGGAAACCTGATTGTGATAATATGAACGGTCGCCAGGGTTGAAGATATACTCTTGGTAATAAGTGGAATCCGAAAGAGTATGGCTTCCAATTTGAGGGTAAGTCCCTGCCCAAAAGTAAAGACTGTTCATGGTGTCCGGCGAATATGAACCGTTTATATACACGCCAATGTTGTGCGAGGGTTGTCGGATTTCGTAGATGCTATGGGTGGTGCTGGAGGTGTCTCCCTCATTAGTCAGAATGGTGCTGAAGGATTCGTTCATGTCCTTGTTGATGCTGTAGGAGTAGTTGAGGTAAGTGCTGATGGAGAACTTCTCGTTGGCATAGACGTATGAGATAAAGGGGGTGATGTCGGGCGTGGAGGAACCGCGCAAGCCGAAGCTGAGAAAGCTGTTCTTCTTGATTTTGGAAGTCGTGATGATATTGATGATGCCGCCGTTGCCCTGTGCGCTGTAGCGTGCGGAGGGGTTGGTGATGACCTCTATTTTCTCAATGCTGCCCGCAGGCATCTGCTGGATGAACTGCTTGAGCGCCTCGGCATTCATGTTGGAGGGCTTGTTGTTGATCCAGATCTCCACGGAGGAAACGCCGCGCAGCGTCACATTTCCCTCTACGTCCACCTCTACGCCGGGCGCGTTCTGCAAAGCATCCGCAGCCGTGCCCGACTGGATGGTGGGGTCCTCGGCCACGTTGTAGAGCGTCTTTTCGCCATCCACCATATAAACCGGTTTTTCGCCAATGATTTTCACCTCCTCTAAATCGGTGCTCGTCTTGTGCATGGAAACATCTCCCATGTCAATAGTCCGGCTCTCTCCACTCACCGTCAAGGGAATGTTGAGCATCTCATAGCCCACCAAGGATGCCACGAAACGATACTCTCCGGCAGGAACATTGGAAATCTGGAACTTGCCTTGTGCGTCCGACAGAGACCTGCCCACCATTTGTGCGGTGGAGTCCGGGGTTAGCAACCCGATGGTGGCAAACATCACTTTCTCTTTGTTCAGGGAATCGATCAAAGTGCCCGTAATGGCATATTGGCTTTGAGCTGAAAGTATGTTTGCCATGGCTATCAGCAGGAAAAAGGGGAGGAGCCGTTTCATAAAGCGCGGATTAAAAATGAACTTTCAATTAACGATATGAAGACGGTAAAAATTGCAAAGGTGCCGAGAAAAAAAAGAGGAAATGTCTGCAGCCATTTCCTCATCTCTAATCTCTAATCGTTTATTTATTTTTCGATTCGGATTCTCGCATCCACTGCAGTCACGTAGCGCGGGTTGCCGAGCAGCGGGTTGAGGTCCATCTCCACGATTTCGGGAGCGGCCTGCACCAGCGCGCTCACGCGGGCGACCTGCTCTGCGTAGAGGTCGATGTTGACGGGCTCCTGGCCGCGCACACCTTGCAGGATCTTGTAGCCACGCAACTTCGTGAGCATCTGCTTGGCCTCGTCAGCCGTGATGGGAGCCAACGCGGACTGCACATCCTTGAGCACTTCGATAAAGATGCCGCCCAAACCGAAGAAGATCTGATGGCCGAACTTCTCGTCGCGGATAGCGCCAATATAGACGTCCGTACCGTCCAACATCGGGTACATCTCCACGGCGTAAGTGTCCTTGATCGCCATCAGGCGGTCGAACTCCTTGCCGACGGTGTCGAGATCTTTCACATTGAGCGTTACGCCGCCCACATCGGACTTGTGCAGCGGACCCACGACCTTCATGACCAACGGCGTGTCCTTGCCGCAGTTTACCTCTTTGGCGAATGCCAACGCATCTTCTTTCTTATCCACTTCCACAGACTTCTTGCGGGAGATGCCGGCGGCGTCCAACAGCTCGTTGTAATCGGCAATCTCCAGATAACCGCTCTCGCAGCGCTCGATGGTCTTGCGGATGCGGGCTACATCCACCTGTGGCAGTTCCACATGCTCGGGTTGCGGTTTCGGGGTGTTCCACACTTTGACGAGGGCGTTGCCTAACACACACTCCTCCGGGAAGTTGATGCGTCCCTTGGCGATGAAGTCCTCGATCTCCTGTTTCACGTTGATGATGGACGGTAGCACAGGGAAGATGGGCTTCTTGCAGGTCTTCATCTTTTCATCCAGCAGGTCATAGACCTCCTTGTTGGAGAAGAGACCCGGTGAGCCGAAGATAACCACGGAAAAGTCAATGTCGGTGTACTCGTTCTCGACCGTGTCGATGATATAGCCGAGTTGTTCGGCGGTGCCGGTGGCGAGGAAGTCGATGGGGTTGCCCACGGAAGAACCTCCGAAGAGTTTGGCGAGCAGCGCGGGGCTAGCTGGGTGATCCTTGAGTGGGGGTACCTCTATTCCGCCGTTGCTCAACACGTCGGTGAGCATCACAGCGGGGCCGCCGGCGTGGGTGATGACCGCGCAGCGATTGCCCTTGATCTCAGGATGCATGAAGACAGCGCAGACAGTGGTCAGCTCCTGACGGTTGTGGCAGCGCACGATGCCGGCTTTCTGGAACAGGGCATCGACAGCAGCATCATTGGTGGCCAGTGCGCCGGTGTGCGACGAAGCCGCACGCGAGCCGGCAGCGGAACCTCCGGACTTAATGGCCGCGATTTTACAGCCCTTGTTGATGAGGTTACGGCTATGCTTCAGCAAACGTTGCGGATCGCCGATTTTCTCCATGTAGAGCATGATGACGTGGCTGGACTTCTCGGGATCGAAGGTCTCGTCCAGATGCTCCAATACATCCTCAATGCCGAGTTGTGCGCTGTTGCCCACAGCCCACACACTGTTGAATTTCAGGCCGTTGCTCATGCCGTATTCCTTGATAAAAACAGCGGTGGCACCGCTACCCGTGATGAAATCCACTCCCTTGGGGTCGAGTTTCGGGATCGGGGTGTCGAAGCAGCCGCTATAGTTGGTGTTGAGGAAACCGGTGCAGTTGGGGCCGATGAGCGATCCGCCCACGGCGTTGATGGCATCCACGATATGCTTCTCAATGGCAGCACCCTCGGCATTCTCCTCCGAGAAGCCCGCGCTGACGATGATGAAGCCTTGCGTCCCTTTCTGCTGCGTCAGCACGTCCACTGTGTGGGCGCAGAACTTGGCCGCGATGCAGAGGATGGCGCAATCTACCTGCGGCAGGTCTTCCACCTGCTTGTAGCACTTGATGCCCTGTACCTCGTCTTCCTTGGGGTTCACGGCATAGACTTCGCCCTTGAAGGCACTTTCCAACAGATTTTTCAGGGCTTTGCCGCCCGGCTTGTGAATGTCACTGGAGGCACCGCAGATTACGATGCTTTTGGGGTTGATGAGTTTGGGGTTTATCATAAAAATGGGGGGATTATTTGGTTTAGAGTTAAAAGTTTAGAGTTAGCAGTTAGGGGGTAGAAGGGGGAGTGTAACGGGGTGCAAAGGTACACAAAAAAATCTATCATGCGAAAAATAATCGGACTTGTTCATTGTGTTAATAACATTTTGTTGTGAATAACTTGATAAAATGAAATAATATGCTCATCTTTGTAGCCTGAAAAATTAATTTTACAAATAATAATACACAACTTGTTATGAAAAAGATTTACTTAATGCTGATTTTCAGCCTGTTAACATTCTCTTTGTTCAGTCAGTCGGCCGTAGTGCCGGCTGGCGGAACTGCTTCCGGTAGTGGCGGCTCTGCCACCTATACCGTAGGTCAGATTGCCGACCAACGGGTGGAAACCACGGGCAAGTACATCATTGAAGGTGTACAGCAACCCTACGAATTCCAGACCGTTGGCGTTGACAACTATCCTGGTATCAAACTGGAAGCCGTCATCTTCCCTAACCCGACGCCGGACTTCATCAACTTGCGCATCTCCAATTTCGAGATTCCTGCAGACGGTCTCACTGCCCAGCTGTACGACAAGCACGGACGCCTGCTCCAGGTGTTCCAGGTAACGGAACTGCTTACCAACATGGACCTCTCTGTCTATCCTTCCGCCACCTACCAATTGCGCGTGATGGACGGAAAACGTTTGTTGAAAACATTCCAAATCGTCAAGAATAAATTCTAATCAGTAAAGACGCACGGCCGTGCGTCTCTGCAACGGAAACGAATATTCATTTAAATCCCAATATTATGAAAAAACTTTTATCATTTCTTTTCGTAATCATGCTTACGATTGCGGCTGTGTTCGCACAGGCACCGCAGAAGATGAGCTACCAGGCAGTGGTTCGCAATGCCAACAACACGCTGGTAACGAACCAGACTGTATCTGCCAGAATCAGTATCTTGCAAGGCAGTGTGAACGGCACTCCCATGTATGTGGAGACGCACAATGCGACTACCAACGTCAATGGCCTGCTTACCATAGAAGTGGGCAGTGGTAATATTGTGTCGGGCACTATGGCCAGCATCGATTGGGCCAATGGCCCGTTCTTCCTCAAGTCGGAGATTGACCCCGACGGCGGAATCAATTACAGCATTGAAGGCGAGCAGCAGCTCCTGAGTGTGCCATACGCACTCTATGCGGGCGCAGCTGGCAACGTGCCAGCCATCGCCATCGCCCCTGTTGACACGGGCTACATGCTTACCATTACCTATCCCGGCAGCCAGCCGCAGAGTTTCTTCCTCGCCAACGGAACTCCTGGTCCGCAAGGCCCTGCTGGCCCGCAAGGTCCCCAAGGTAATCCTGGCCAACCTGGCCAACCCGGCCAAGACGGCGTGGGCATTACTGGCATCACGGGTCCTGTTTCCAACGGCCTCGTTGATACCTACACCATTACATTCAGTGACAATACTACCTCCACTTTCACGGTAACCAACGGAGCAGCTGGTGCCCCCGGTCAACCTGGCCAACCCGGCCAAGACGGCGTGGGCATCGACTCCATTGCCAAGACTGGCACCAGTGGCAATGTGGATACCTATACAATATATTATAGTAACGGAAACACCACTACCTATACGGTGACAAACGGCCTGAATGGTCAGGGCGTTGATCAAACCCTCTCCCTCGTGGGCACTCTGCTTACCATCTCTGGCGCTGGCGGCAACTCTGTTGACCTGTCCTCTATTGCTGGCTCCGGTTCTGGCCAGCCCGGCCAAACCGGTGCAGACGGCGTGGGCATCGACTCCATTGCCAAGACGGGCACCAGCGGCAATGTGGACACCTATACAATATATTATAGTAACGGAAACACCACTACATATACGGTGACCAACGGTACAAACGGTACGAATGGAACGGACGGTACGAACGGTACCGATGGCGTGGGCATTGCCAGCATTACCGGTCCGGTGAGCAATAACAATGTAGATACTTACACAATAACATTAACCGATGGCAGTACTTCCACCTTCACCGTGACCAACGGTGTGGACGGCCAGGACGGTGTGGGCATTGCCCAGACCCTCACCATTGTGGGTAATGTGCTTACCATCTCCGGAGGTAACTCCGTAACCTTGCCTACGGGCGGCGGTTCCGGCTCCGGTTCTGGCGCCGATGGCGTGGGCATTCTGTCCATCGTCAAGACGGGCACCAGCGGCAATGTGGATACCTACACTATCAATTACACCAACGGCACAACCTCCACTTTCACGGTGACCAACGGTTTGCCTGGTGCTCCCGGTGCAGACGGCAAAGGCATCCAATCCATTACCAAGACGGGTACTAGCGACAATGTGGATACCTATACAATCTCTTACACCGACGGTAGCAACACTACTTTCACGGTGACCAACGGTATTAACGGTACTGACGGAACGAACGGTACCGATGGCCGTGGTATTACGAATGTCACTGGACCGGAGTCTGACGGCCTTGTCGATACTTATACGATCCATTATAGCGACAACACTACATCCACCTTTACAGTGACCAATGGTACACCCGGACAGGATGGAACCAACGGAACGGACGGTACTAATGGCCAAGATGGCCGTGGCATTCAATCCATTGCCAAGACCAACACGGTTGGCAATGTGGACACATACACCATTACTTACACCGATAACACCATATTTACCTACGATGTGACCAACGGTGAGGACGGAGCAGACGCTCCCGCTACCACTTTCACCTACACCATGAATGCCGACAGTACCATCCTCTACATTCACAAGACGGTGAGCGGAGAGACCACAACATGGCAGATTCCGGTGGGTGCAGGCGGCAGTGGCGGCACGCAGGTGCAAGCTAACTGGATTGAAGCCGACGATACTAACCCCGCTTATATCTGGAACAAGCCCACTTTGGCAACTGTGGCCACCAGCGGTAGTTACGGCGATTTGACCGACAAGCCTACCATTCCTGCTGCTCAGGTGCAGTCCGACTGGACGGCCACCGAAGGTATGGCGCAAATCCTCCACAAACCCAACTTGGCCACGGTAGCCACCAGCGGTAGTTACGGCGATTTGACCGACAAGCCAACCATTCCTGCTGCTCAGGTGCAATCCGACTGGACGGCCACCGAAGGTATGGCGCAAATCCTCCACAAGCCCAACTTGGCCACGGTAGCCACCAGCGGTAGTTACGGTGATTTGACCGACAAGCCGACCATTCCTGCTGCTCAGGTGCAATCCGACTGGACAGCCACCGAAGGTATGGGCGTTATTCTTCACAAACCGACCGTTTCCGAGCTCCAGATTCAAAGCATTAGCAATGATACCATTTATTTTACGAACGGCACATACGCCGTTATGACGGCACAATGGAACAACATCCTCAACAAACCGGATTTCGCTGTAGTTGCATACTCCAACGACTATAACGATCTCTCCAACAAACCTACAGCCCTCAGCGAGTTTACCGATGACATGGGCTATATCACCACTGCCGATATCCCTGCTCAGCAACAGGCCAACTGGAACGAGGAGGATGCGACTTCACCTGCATACATTCATAATAAACCCGATATGAATAATTACGCCAGCGTTGATACTTTGGATAACTTTGTGACCAAGACCGAAGATGAAACAGTCGGTGGTGACAAGACGTTTACAGGATATACCACATTTGAAGGAACTTGGTCTGATTTTTATAGCCGGGCAGAATTTTATGATGACGTTTATTTTGATGAATGGGTTGGATTCTATGAAAATGTTGAATTCCAAGATACGGTTAGTTTTAATGACAAAGTCGTTGTCTCCAATACTAACGGCGGCATTACGGTTCCCTCGGTGTTAGACGAGATAGGAACAGATGGCACACTCGTTGTGGAGGACAATTTTAATGATAACGACTGCCACAATGCGGTGAACTTCTGCGACCTGCAGACCGTTTACAATGATATTCAGAACAAGATGCAGGCCAAGCTGGACGAACTTGCCGACGCTTTCAACGATCAAGTGGATGATCTGTTGGACAGCATTGCCAAGCTGAACGACAAACTCAACACTCCGAAGGACGGTGAGGCATGTCCGACAACTCCGACCGTAACTGACGTTAGTGGTAATACATACGCCACTGTACGTATAGGTAACCAATGTTGGATGAGAGAAAATATGAGAGCCTCTCGTCAAAATAACTATACTTCAATTACAACAGGTTTTAACACTGATAACCCTTCAACCATTTTATACGGTGGAGGAACGAGCGCAAGATACATTTATCCAAATCTTACCAATTTAACAAGCTCCACCTATAGTAAATACAATACTCAATATGGCAAACTGTATAATTATAAGGCCGCTTCTGCGATTTGTCCTGATGGCTGGCGTTTGCCTTCCAGCGCAGACTGGAAAGAGCTGAAAGATTATGTGAAGGCCCAAAGTAAGTATTATTATAACAATAATGTTTCTCTTTACGTAAAGTCACTTGCTTTTACACAAGGTTGGTCCTCCAACTCCTCTAATGGCGTACCCGGTAGTGACCAAGCTAGTAACAATACCACTGGTTTTGCCGCTAAACCAGCAGGTATATATCCCACTAATATTAACAATGGGTATAATCTTTTCTATTCTGATTATTCTTTTGGATCTGTTGCTGGATTTTGGACAACAGACAAAAAACCTGCTGCTATTTGTTATGACTCCCAATACTTCCGTATCGGTGGAAGTCAATCTGATGTAGGTACATATACCGTTCCCGACTCCGTGTTCATGTCCGTGCGTTGTATCCGCAGCAACTCCAATGGCGAGGCTAACACTATTCCATCACCCACGGTGGAGACTTATGATGCTTCAAAAGCTGTCACGGACCTCACCACAACTTCCGTCACTCTCAAGGCTGGTAGAGTTGTGTCTGACGGTGATATGGCTCCGCTTACAGGCGTCAAGAAGGCCGGTTATATCCGCAGTAGTGTTGCTGGCACATTCAATGATGCAACACTGCGATTGAACAAGCCCAATACAACCTATGGTGCCATTGTAGAAAATCCAGCTACATTCCCATACGAGCTGTCTTCCGTATATATATCAGGTCTCACCTCCAATACCAGATATTACTACCGTGTTTTTGCCATTAGCAAGCAGAACGATACTATTTATGGTGCAGTTAAATCCTTCAAGACCGAGAGCAATGAGAAGGCTTGTTCATCAATTGCTCCGTATCAAGAAAACATCACAGACGCGAGTAGCAATAGCTATCCTACCGTGGCTGTTGGTAACCAATGCTGGTTGGGCAGCAACATGCGTATTACCAAGTACGCAGACGGCACTGCGCTCTCTTCTTCTGACTATAAGACCACTTCTGGCTCATTTGTCAACTACGGATACGAATACTCTTACAATGCTGCTATGCGTGGCACCTACGCCTCTACCGGCAACGTGCAGGGTATTTGTCCTGCCAACTGGCACATGCCTTCCGCAGAAGAATGGGCTACGCTGAAATCCACCCTGGAGGGTACTTCTGAATACTTGTGCAACAGCAACAGTGGCAGTATTGCCAAGGCTATGGCTTCCAAGAGCGGTTGGACGACTTCATCAAGCACTTGTGTACCTGGTAATGATCTTAGTACCAATAATACTTCCGGTTTCAACGCCTATCCTAATGGCTACTATAACGGCACTTCTTACACTACCTTCGGCAAGTATGCATACTGGTGGTATAGAGGAGGTTATTCTTACCTCGTCAATGCTTACGCATACCTGTACACCAATAACGTAGTAGGCCAAATTGATTACAAAGGTGTACGTTGCGTGTATGGCGGCAACTACGCTCCTGCCGTGTCCACAGGTGCATATTCCTCTTTGTCTGTTAGAACCGTCACTTTGGCCGGCACGGTGAATAGTCTGGGAACTGGCAGTATTTCGGCTCGTGGTATTTGTTACTCCACCTCTGATAACCCGACAACGGCCAATTCGATAAAAGTAGCTACTGGTACTACCACTGGTGATTACACAGTGGATTTAGCTAATCTTGCTCCCAATACCACATACTACTATCGTGCATACGCCATCAATGGTAATGGTACCTCATACGGACAAGTGAAGAGCTTTACCACCAAGAGCGGAAAGACAGTTTCCAACTATGGAGTATCGAATATAGCCAAAACATATGTAACATTGAAGGGTTATATCACCAATGGTTCTGCTACAGAGACCGTTCAAAGTTGGGGCTTCTACTTGTATAAAAAGCAAGCGGATGGATCTTTTCAAATAGTGATGGATGAATATAATTCTAATACTGCTGTGTTTACGAGCAGTCATATCAATACCGACTATACCTGCCAATTGACTACCATACCTTCTTCCGGTGCTTTTTACATGGCTGTTGCTGGCCTGGAGCCAGGAGCCACTTATAAGTACAGGGCAGAGATACAAACCGACCTTCAAGGCTGGATTTATGCAGAATACAGTTCTGACGAGTTCACTACATTGGCTGATCCTGAATTGACCATGGTTTCTGCCGTTTATTCTGGCTCGGGTAATACATTTACATATACTGGCAATGTCACCAAAGCTGGTAACCCGGCATATGTTGAAAGAGGCTTTGTGATGAGTACTGCGACTACTACACCCGTTGTAGGAGGCAGCAACACTTTCAGTATCACAGCATCAGGTACAGGTACGGGGACCTTTACCAGATCTGATACATGGTCTAATCCAAATGTGTCAAGATATGTTCGTGCATACGCAAAGAAATCTGATGGTACTTATGTGTATAGCTCCAATCATGTTGCGTTCACCACTCCGAACGTACCAGGCATAGGTTTCACCGGTAATTATGAAGCACCTGCCTACTACAGTACAAATGTGAGCCAGAACTCCATTAAGCTTATGACTTACGTGTCCACCGATGGAAACAGCCCGTTGACAGATCGTGGAATGGTTTACACCACAAATTCATCCGTGTCGTCCACCCCACCTTCCAGCACCAATGTTTCTACCAATGCGTCCGAGGCAGGTACCAAGTGGGTGAAAGTGTCAGGTTCTGTCAATGCCCAGGTTATGACCCTTACCGGCCTTTCAGCCAATACCACGTATTATATCAAATCATACGCTTCGAATGCGTTCGGAACCGGTTACAGCAGTGCTACCAAGACGGTGAAGACCGCCCTCAACTGCGGCCAGACCCTTACCGACCAGGACGACTATACTTATGCTACTGTTAAGATTGGCACCCAGTGCTGGATGAAGTCCAACCTCAAGGCCAAACACTATGACAATTATTTGGATTGGCCATCCGGTATACACGGAACCACCATCTCGCTCCTATCAACAGGAGACCCCAGTAACATGTCAACTACTGCACGTTACATTTACTATCCTGCTGGAAACTCTTCCAATTATGGAACATATGGCTATCTCTACAACTGGTCTGCCGCTACGGGCTATGGTGTGACTAGTTCCACTTTTCTCAATATGGGAACATATCAAAGCAAGAACCAGGGTATTTGTCCTCGTGGCTGGCATATTCCTACATCAGCTGAATTGGTTACATTGAATTCATCATTGAACACCACAAGTAATTTTTCAGCATTCAGTCCTTCTTATGCTGGATTTATCATGGCAACCACAGGTGATCCTTCGAATTTCAATGTGAGTGGCTATTTGTGGAGTAATAACGATGCAACGAACCCCACATACATATGGATTAATTCAAATCTTACTCATGGTATAAATACATATTATGGCCTATCCAAAGCAGGTGCCGCCAGTGTACGTTGCGTGCAGGATATTGCGTACTAATAGATTAGTGATGAGAGATTAGAGGACTACCTGATAATCCCCTTCTATTTTAGAAGGGGTGCCCGAAGGGCGGGGTAGTATAATCTAAACAAATCGAAACCATCTCAATAATTTCAACGGCTTCTCCGCAAGGGGAGGCCGTTTTTTAGTTTAGAGTTTAGAGATGAGAGATTAGAGATGAGAGATGTGTGGGTGTGTTTTGTCGGTTAACGTTGGGGGTTCCGCTGCGGATAATGTTGGGGTTAACGTTGGAGGTTCCGCCCGCTTTGCTGGCGGAATGGTGGGCGGTGGGGACTATGTGAAATATCTTAAAATATTGAAAAATTATCAATAAATTATCTTTGTATTAAAAATAATTGTATTTTTGCAACATCGGTTTTTGAGGAGGAAATACATTCTCCCCAACCGAGCATACATGATTCTAAAATATTAAAACTATGGAAAATATGACATTTCAACAGCAGTCACAGCTTACTTGGGAAGATCTGAAAAACATCGTTCACGCTGTCTCCAAACAGGTCGAGGAAACCGGCAAACAAGTCAAAGAAACCTCCGAGCAGATGAAAGAGACTGACCGAAAATTGGAAAATTTATTCAAGGAGACGGACGAACGACTCAATCGGACCTCTAAACAAATAGAGGAGGCCAACAAACGCTATGGCGGTTTCACGAACGAGTTCGGCAAGATGGTGGAAGACCTGTGCAGGCCGGCGGCGCTGAAAATCTTCAGGAAGGAGGGCATTGATATTGACCACACCTACGAGGGATCACGACGTGAGAGAGTAGGTGAGGAAGAAATGGAGGTCGATGTGTTGTTGTGCAACAAGACGGAAGCAGTGGCCGTGGAGGTGAAGACGACATGTTATAAGAAGGACGTTGACTATTTTCTCCGGAAGATGAAACGCTTCAAGGGAATATTCCATGAATTCGAGGGAAAGACTGTGTATGCTGCTGTGGTGGCCATGCGCTATGCCAACGGGTCGGACAAATATGCCCGGCGCAAGGGCCTGTATGTGCTCTCGCCCCTCAGCGACGGTATGTTCTCCTTGGAGAAACCGAGCAAGCGGGAGGTGTTTTAAGGGAATTTATTAAAACAGAATACAACACTCTCAACGATAGCAAACGGCTTCTCCGCAAGGAGGGGCCGTTTTTTAGTTTAGAGTATAGAGATGAGAGATTAGAGATTAGGGGTTTTGTCGGTTAACGTTGGAGGTTCCGCCAGCAAGCTGGCGGAATGGTGGGTGTGGGGTATGATGGCGTGTATAGGTGACAAAAAAATAAATTTTTAAGTATCATTAGTTTTTTGTATCTTTGCAACGCTAAAAATATACTCTAAAATGCGCAAAGAAGTTGATTTTCTGGTGATTGGCTCCGGCGTGGCCGGACTGACGTTTGCTCTCAAGGCTGCCAATTTCGGCAAAGTGCTCATGGTGACCAAAGCCAAGATGGACGACGGTTCCACCCGCTACGCGCAGGGCGGCATCGCCTCCGTGGTCTATCAGCCCGACACCTACGAGAAGCACATCCAGGACACCATGGTGGCCGGCGACGAGCTCTCCGACCGGAAGATTGTGGAGCTCACCATCCGTGAATCCACCGAGCGCGTGATGGAACTGGTGGAGTGGGGCGTCGATTTCGACAAGAACAAGGACGGCAGCTTCGCCCTCGCCAAGGAAGGCGGTCACTCCGAATTCCGCGTGCTGCATCATAAGGATATGACTGGATACGAGATTGAGGAGAAACTCATCCTTGCAGCCAAGAAACATAAGAACATCGAGATTATCGAGAACCGCATTGCGCTGGAAATCATCACCCAGCACCACTTAGGCGTGGAGGTAACGCGTCGCTCGCCTGACATCACCTGTTACGGAGCGTATATCTACAACCCCGACTCGAAGGAGGTGGACACGGTGCTGGCCAAGATCACGATGATGGCCACCGGAGGTCTGGGCATGGTCTATGAGCACACCACCAACCCGCTGGTTGCCACGGGCGATGGCGTGGCCATGGTCTATCGTGCCAAGGGCGCCGTGCGTGGCATGGAGTTCGTGCAGTTCCACCCCACATCCCTCTACAACCCCAAAGAGTCGCCGTCGTTCCTCATCACCGAGGCCATGCGCGGCGCCGGGGCCATCCTGAAGGATGCCAGCGGGGCCACTTTCGTGGATAAATATGACAAGCGTGGCTCGCTGGCTCCCCGCGACATCGTGGCGCGTGCCATCGACTCCGAAATGAAACGCCAGGGCGTCGATCATGTCTATCTGGACGCCACGCTCATCCCTCAAGAAGAGATTTTCGCCCATTTTCCGAATATCTACGCCAAATGTCTCAGCATCGGCATCGACATCACCAAGGAGATGATTCCCGTGGTGCCGGTGGCCCACTATTCCTGTGGTGGCATCCAGACCGACGAGTGGGGCGCGACCTCCATCATCAACCTCTATGCCTCCGGTGAGTGCGCCTCCACGGGTTTACATGGAGCCAACCGTCTGGCATCCAATTCTTTGCTGGAAGCTCTCGTGTTCTCGCACCGCGCTTGTATCAAGGCCATGCAGACGTTGCCCGGCATCCAGTTCTGCCACGATGTGCCCGATTGGAACAGCGATGGCACTGTACTGAACGAGGAAATGGTGCTGATTACGCAGTCGAGAAAGGAACTGCAGACCATCATGAGCAGCTATGTGGGCATTGTGCGCTCCAACCTGCGTCTGCAGCGTGCTTTCGACCGTCTGGAAATCCTCTACCGCGAGACAGAAGATCTCTATAAGAAATCCATACTCTTCCCTGAAATCTGCGAGTTGAGAAACATGATCAACGTGGGCTATCTGATCATCAGAAATGCCATGGACCGGAAAGAGAGCAGGGGATTGCATTACTCGTTGGATTATCCACCGTACCACAGTCAGAAAAAATAACACATTAGCAATATGAGAAATTTCGAAATCCACACATTAGGATGCAAGTTGAACTTCAGCGAGTCCGCCGCCATCGCCGCCAAACTGGTGGAGAACGGATGGAACCAAGGTGGTATTCCTGAGGTCATCATCATCAACAGCTGTGCCGTGACCAGTTCGGCGGAGAAGAAGACCCGCAATCTGGCTTCCAAGCTGCACCGTGACAATCCGCTGGCCTCCCTCGTGGTGGTGGGTTGCTACAGCGCCTTGAAACCCGACTTGCTGGAACGCTGGTCTGGCGTGATCAAGGTGTTCGGCAGCCAGAACAAGATGGCGGTGGTGGACTATCTGATGCAGCGCGACATCCAGCCCGCGCCCAACTATTTTGACGCCTACTCTGTGCACGATCGCACCCGCTCGTTCCTGAAAATCCAGGACGGCTGCAACAACCATTGCACCTACTGTACGGTGTGGATTGCGCGTGGCAAGAGCCGCAGCGACACCATCGAGAATGTGCTGAACAACATCAAGAAGCTTCATGAAGCTGGTGTGCATGAGGTGAACCTCACCGGCGTGAATGTGGGCGATTTCGGCCGCGGCACGGATGAGAACCTGCTTAAGTTGCTGAAAGCCATCGTGAAACAGAATCTCATGGAGCGTGTGCGCATCTCCTCCGTGGAGCCCGATTTGCTGTCGGATGACATCATCAAGCTGGTGGCCAAAACCCCGATTCTGATGCCGCATTTCCACATTCCGTTGCAATCCGGTTGTGACCGTATTCTCGCTTTGATGCGCCGTCGTTACAAAGCCGAGGACTATGCTGCCAAGGTGAATCTCATCAAGAAACTGATGCCCGACGCTTGCATTGCATGCGATGTGATTACCGGTTTCCCGGGTGAGACGGACGAGGATTTCGAAGAGACCTACAAGTTCTTGGAAGGACTTCCCATCAGCTATATGCACGTGTTCACTTACTCGCGCCGTCCGCGCACCTCGGCCAACATGATGGAAGACCAGGTGCCGGAGGATGTGAAGAGCGAGCGTACCGACCGCCTGTTGGAACTCTCTCATAAGAAAAAAACGGAGTTCTACCAGCAATGCGAGGGCCAGGAACGTCCCGTGCTGGTGGAGGCTGAGTTGGTGGAAGACCATCTTTGTGGCTTCACAGACAATTACATTCGAGTTTCCATCCCGTATGACGAAAAACTGATCAATACGATTCAAAAGGTTACGATTGAGCAATGCCGCACGATATTGTAAGACTGCGCAACGGTCTTCGTCTCATACACAAAGAAACAAATTCCCCCATATCCCATTTCGGTGTGCTTGTGAATGCAGGCACGCGCGACGAGTCGTCTGCCCAGATGGGCTTGGCTCATTTTGTGGAACATACGATTTTCAAAGGCACGGAGAAACGCAACGCGTACCGTGTCATCAGCCGCATGGAAGCTGTGGGCGGCGATTTGAACGCCAGCACCTCCAAAGAGGAGACCTATTTCCACACTTCGTTTTTGTCGAAAGAATATTCCAGAGCAGTGGAATTGCTTTCCGATATCTTTTTTCATGCCACTTTTCCTGAAAAAGAATTGGAGAAAGAAAAGACTGTGGTTTTGGAAGAGATAAACTATTATCAGGATTCGCCTGCCGAGTTGATTTTCGATGATTTTGAGGATATGGTTTTCAGCGGTCATCCGTTGGGAAAGAATATTTTGGGTACCAAGAAGAGCGTGATGAAGATGACGCGGCAGGGCATCTTGGACTTCATCAGGCAGAACTACACGCTGGACAACATCGTGCTGGCTTCGGTGGGAAACATCTCCCTTAAGCGGCTGCTGAGCCTTTGCGAGAAGCACTTCGGAGGCTATGATATTGCCAACACTCCGCGCCCCAGGGCCACATTTGAGGGTTATAAGCCTACCACACGCCTTGTGCACAAGAAGAATGCCCAGACCAATGTGATTCTGGGCAATATTGCCTATTCCATCAAAGAGGACAAGCGCGCTCCGTTTCTGCTGATGACCAACATGTTAGGCGGGCAGGGACAGAATACGCGCCTCAATATGAGCGTGCGCGAGAAGAAGGGGTTGGCATACGCTATCGAGGCCAACTACACCCCCTTCTCCGACATCGGCCTGTTTTCCGTCTATTTCGGCTGCGACCCGCACAACCGCGAGCATTGTGTTGACCTGATTTTCCAGGAGTTGAAGAAGATGCGGGAACAGAAGTTGGGCACCATGCAACTCTATTATGCCAAACAGCAGTTCATTGGCCAGCTGAACCTCTCCTACGAACCCAAACTGAACGAGATGCTCTCCATCGGCCACACCGCCCTTTTCTTTGACGAAGTAGATACGATAGAAGAGAGTCTCGACGAAATCCGCGACATCACCGCCGAAGAGATTATTGAAGTGGCAAATGAGGTGTTAAGGCCGGATGCGTTCTCGATGCTGACCTTTGAATGAATTGAGAATTAAATATAATCTTCTAATCTCTAAACTCTAAACCGTATGCTATACTCCAAGAATCTTGAAAACGCTGTAAACGAAATCGCCAAGCTTCCGGGCATTGGACGGCGTACGGCTTTGCGGCTGGCCTTGCATCTGATGAAGGCAGAGACCGAGGATGTAACGCTGCTAACCGACCGCATCAACCGGCTGAAGACGGATGTGTTCTATTGCAAGAAATGCTACAACATCTCCGACAGTGAGATTTGCGACATCTGTGCGAATCCCAAGCGCGACACGACCACTATCTGCGTGGTTCAGGACATCCGCGATGTGATTGCCATCGAGAACACGAACCAGTTTCAGGGCGTGTATCATGTGCTGGGCGGTGTGATTTCGCCCATGGACGGCATCGGTATCAACCAGCTGAAGATTCAGGAGTTGTTTGACAGGGTAGAGCATGAGCAGGTGAAAGAGCTGATTTTGGCGCTGCCAGCCACAGTGGAGGGCGATACTACCAATTTCTATATCTACAAGAATGTGAAAGACAAGGTGGAGCAGGTAACCACCATCGCGCGTGGCATCGGCGTGGGCGAGGAACTGGAGTATGCCGACGAGGTGACCCTTGGCCGGTCGCTGTTAGCACGCACCGACTTCGACAAAGCGTACCAGAAATAATGAAAAAAACACGTTCTTTTCGATGAGGTGAATGTTGGAATATTTTATTCCGCTTTTATTTCTGCTTCAAGTTTCGTTTTAAGCCTCTTCATATCCTTGGCTTTGAGAGTGCTCCAAAACATTTTTTCTAGATTGGGGTCGTTGTACCATTCGTCCACTTGCTGCATTTTTTTTCCAAAAACCATCACTTCCAGAAACTGGTCGATGAGCTTGAACTCGGTATTGTAATAGGTGGCCACCTCGTGCCCCATGCCCTCGTAACGTCTGAAGTAGAGGGGATACCCCTCTTCCTTGAACCGTTTGGCGACGGTGTAGCTGCCGTAGAACCCTAAATTGAAGAATCGGACTCGTTTGTAGGGCACAGCTTTGTCTTTGATGCCATGGCAGAGCAGGGGGGTGCGGGTGCGTGCACGCGGTATCTGAGTTTACCTTTGTTGGTATAGGCTGCGCCGGCGAAGGAAATAACACCGGCATAGCGGAATGTGTCGGGAAGCAACTCTGCACCGTGGATGCGATTGCCTAAGAAATAGTCGGCCTCCAACACGGTAATGGCTCCGGCACTACTGCCGATGGTCACAATGTACGCAGGGTCAATGGTGAAATATGGCGTGTTCAGCAAGTTCTTCAGGATGTAATCCGTTGCATCGATAAGGTCCTCTCCGGCCATCTCAATGGCGTTGGTGAACTTCTTGAGCCCGGTGGCCAAGCTGTAGTTGCTGTAATTTTTCAGCCCTAAGCGGTAGTCGATGGAAACCACCACCCAGCCTTTTGCAGTGTAATACTTCTGCAAATCCGGAATCTGCTTGTTTTTGCGAGCACCAGTAATGAAACCTCCTGCGCAGACGAATATCATACAGCTGTGCTCGGCATTCTGCTGCGCAGGCACATACACATCCATCTTCAGATGAGAGGTGTCCTTTACGGCATATTCGTAGGTAAACATCTGCTGCGCAGAGATGGTCAGGCAGACAAGGAGGGCGAAAAATAAGGCAAATGCTTTTTTCATGACAAGGCTGTTTTAGATGCAAAAATAACAAAAAAATGATAATCAGATTCCTTTTATTATATGAGATAGGGGAGGACTACCAATCATTATCCACCAGCCCACCACCATTCCGCCGCGTAAGCGGCGGAACCTCCAACAATTACCGTGTCGCTCTGCTGCGGCGGAATCCCCACCGTTAACCGTGTCACTTAGCGAAATTTCTTCATGTCCTTGGGCTTGATGGTACCCCATGGATGCTTAACCAGCGTGGGGTCGTTGTACCACTCATCTACCTGCATCCGTTTCTTTCCGAAAACCATTTCGTCTAAAAACCAGTCGATGAGGTCGAACTCGGTTTTGTAGTAACCGGCCACCTCATGTCCCATGCCTTCGTATCGGCGGATGTAGAAGGGATAACCCTCCTTCTTGAACCGCTTCGCGATGGTGTTGCTGCCATAAAAACCCATGTTGAAGAACCGCACCTGCTTGTATAGCACAAGATTGTCTTCGGTGCCGTGGCAGAGCAGGGTGGGAGCGGGCGGTTGCACGCGGTACTTGAGCTTGCCTTTGTTGGAATAGACAGCCCCGGAGAAGGGCATGACGCCGGCATAACGGAACGTGTCTGGCAATACCTCCGCGCCGTGGATACGGTTGCCTAAGAAATAGTCGGCCTGCAACACCGTGATGGCTCCGGCACTGCTGCCGATGGTGACAATGTGTGCAGGGTCAATGGTGAACTGCGGGGTGTTGAGCAAATTCTTCAAAATGTAATCTGTCGCGCTGATGAGGTCCTCGCCAGCCATCTCGAAGGCGTTGGTGAACTTCTTGAGCCCGGTGGCCATGCTGTAGTTGCTATAACCTTTCAGCCCCAGCCGGTAGTCGATGGCGACCACCACCCAGCCTTTGGCCGTGTAATACTTCTGCAAATCGGGAATCTGCTTGTCATTGCGTGCCCCGCCGATAAAGCCGCCGCCGAAGACGAAGATCATGCAGCTGTGCTCGGCATTCTGCTGTGCAGGCACATACACGTCCATCTTCAAATGGTTGGTGTCCTTCACGGCATATTCATAGGTAAACATCTGCTGCGCAGAGACGGTCAGGCAGACAAGGAGGGTGAAAAATAAGGCAAATGTTTTTTTCATGACAGGGCTGTTTTATAGATGCAAATATAACAAAAAAATGAAGGGACACGAAGATTCGTGTCCCTTCATTTGTTAAAAAATGATAATCAGATTCCTTTTATTGGCGCACTATGTTTTTGACAGTTGTGCCGTTGTCAGTAACAATGCGGAGAATGTAGTTGCCGCTGGCAAGACGGCTCATGTCCATTTCGACATGGCTGTCATTAACCGACATCTGGCGAACGAGTTTGCCGTTGAGGTCAAAAATGGCAACCGTGCGGATGACGCTGTTGTCGCTGACGATGTGGCACTGGTCAACGGTCGGGTTCGGATAGATGGTGACATTGGCCTCGTGCTCGCGGATGCCCACCGGAATGTAGTGATAAGAGGCAACTTCACTGCTGATCATACCCTCTTTCACAGCAATAGCCTTGACGGTGAATTCCATGTCTACCATGACAAAAGATTCAGGATAAAATGTCGAGTTTTCTGTGGGCGTTGTCCCATCCATGGTATAGTAGATGGAAGCACCATCGGTGGCGCAGGTGATGGTTACGCTTACCATGTCGTTGGTGAGCGGATTGACGGTAATCACAGGAGTCTCTACGGTGTCCATTGCTACCGTGACAAATTCGATGTCGTCATTGTCGCGCGGAGCAATTTGGTAGTTGGTGTTATAACGCAACACAAATCCGGTTACATTGGCCAATTGTTCTGCGGGGATAGTCATGTCCAAAGTCTTGAAGACGTTGCGTGCCTGCATGCTTTCACCGTTTTGCTCAATAGTCATGTTGGTGGCGGAAGAGGTGGTGTAAGTGCCACCTTGGGTGAAGGTGACATTCTCCAATTTTACGAGGCGTGACTCGAATTGGTCGTAGTTGGTGCTGATGTCTTCGATAGTGGCCAGAACCGGAGCCACAGTGCCGGTGTTACTGGATGCAGCGGCGAGGTCGTGAGTGGGAAGCATTTCCACGAGTCCATTGTACAATTTGTAAGTACCGCATACGCCGCCGGAAATGACGTCGCCTTCGTTATATGTGCCAGTGATAACGGTGTTACCTTGGTCAAAAATCAACAGGCCGCCGGTGTTATCTTGAATGTAAATGTTGGCACCGCTTTTAAATACGAAGGTCACGTCGCCTGTAATCTTATAAACGGTGCTGTTGGTTGCGCTGTTGGCAGCCTTGAATTCGGCAATGGTAGCAACTTCCACTGGGAAGGTGTAGGAAGCGGTGACTACGTTGCTGGCATCGTAGCCAGTCTTGAATGCCTTGGCTTTTACAGTAGTATTGGAAGATACAGTGAACGTGGTGCTGTAGAGGGTTGCACTTTCGGTGGGTTCGGTGCCGTCAATGGTGTAATAGATAGAAGCACCTTCCGTGGCGCAGGTAATGCTCACTTGAACAGGATCATAGTTGAATCCTCCGTCGGGAGAGATGACAGGCGTCTCTACGGTATTATGCACAACTCCGGTAAGGCTCACCTGAGCGCTCAAGGTGTCGCCTGTGATAGTGATGGTGCCCGTGGCAGATTCAGTGCCGTCGAAGGTCACGGTTACGGTGCTGTTGCCATTGGTCAGGGTGTCGTCTGACAGCGTGAAGTGCGTGTTGTCGCAGGTCAGCACGATGGGACCGTTGATATATGCTGCACTCACGGTGAAAACTTTGGTCAGGTTGTCGGAGTCAAATGTGAGGGCGGCAGGAGTGACCGTCAGGGTGGCGTCATTCACAACCGAGAATGTGGTGGTGGCTGTCACAGGCGTGGCCAGCGGCAGGGAATCAAGGCCCACCAAGGAAACTGTGGCAGTGTATGTGCCGGCCGGCAGCGGTGTGAATACCATGCTCTGTAACATGGCCCAAGTGGTGGCATCCAAATAGGCTGGATTGCTCAAACCTGCCAAGGTGAGGAGGTTGGATTCAATCTTCAGCAGACCGTCTGTGCCAATTTCGAAGTCGTTGATTGCCAATTCGATGTGTAATGTGTCAGCGGTGATGTACGTAGATCCATTTGCAGGAGAGATGATGGCGAGGGTAGGTTGTGTTTGCGGAGCACTGCTGCTGGTGACCACGATGTCATCAACTTCCCAAGCGGCAGCTTGGTCTGCAGTACAGGTGTAAACAAAAGCAATATAAAGAGGAGTGATTCCGGCAATTACCACATCTCCAGAAGGAGCCCAGACGTAGTTTCCGGTTGACCATTCAGCCAAATCCGTAATGTCGGTCCATGTGGCTGATGTCGGGTTACCACTACCGGAATAGTTAGTGGAATATTTGAGCTGAAGAGCATTGCCATCGAATTTTGTTGCAGAACGGAAGTTCAAAGTAATGCCTTCCGCTGAACCCGGAGTCAACAGAGGAGTCATCAACCAGTCCTCGTTGACACCGCCATTGTATCCGTTCAAATAAGCGTAATGGTTGCCACTGTAACTTCCAGATCCCCATACTTTGGAGTCTCCGGCAACACTGTATTGAGTCATTTGACCAAGTCCAGTGCCTTCGAAGTCCTCTTCGAAAATGATTGTGAGTGTGGTGATGGAAATCTCTTCGGTGGCTATTTCACTGTCCGTGTATCCATTTTTAATGGCAAATGCTTTCACGGTGCAACTGCTGGTTACTTCGAATGGATCGGTATATTCTGTGGAAGATGCCGTAGGCGTGCTGCCGTCGGTGGTGTAATAAATCGAAGCATCAGCCGTGATACAAGAAATAGATACATTGGCAGAATTGATGTAATTGGTGCCGCTCATCGTTCCGGAAACGTTGATAATGGGCGTGGCTACCACATTTTCATCAACAGGCGGATAAAAGTTGATCTCTACATCGTCGATGGTAAGACTGTCGTTCCCTGTTGAATCCAATACAGAAAATATAAACTCTCCGTTGCTGACAGTTACGTCGGATTTGACAGTGTCAACGAACTGAATGTAGGTGTCAGAGTTGACAAAGTGATATTCGTTATAAGTATTGTAATTGTCGTCATATAGACATGTCCGGATTTTGCCGACACCTTTCACCCAATAGGTGATGGTGTATTGCTGGTTGGCAACCAGAGCCATGGGCTGAGTAGTAAAGCGTTTGTGTGTGGTGGTGGTTTTCAGCATACAGGCGTAGTTTCCGGTGTGGGCATCGGTCGCCTGCACAATGCTGGCGTTGGCAATGTTGGTTTTACTGCCTTTCCAGCCATCGGGAAATCCGCCTGTCCAGGCTTCAAATCCACCATTGCTGTTGATCTGCGCAAATGCGGTACATGTGATGAATGTCATCAACATGATCATCAGTGATTTAAAGAATAATGTCTTTTTCATGTGGTATAAAATTTAAATGTTTATTGATATATGATTTCTGTTAATATCCACGAATTACACGAATCTGCACGAATCCTTCACCCCATTTACCCCATGCACCCATTCTCTCAACTCTAAACTCTCAACTCTAACCCCTCATCTCTACTTACTCGCCTCCCTATAGCTCACCACGGCCCCCGTGTTGATGATGACCGCCATGACGGACAAGACGATGGTCTCGGTCATGACACTCTCAAAAGCACTTCCCTTCAAAATGATTTTCTTGATGACTTCTATATAGAATGACATTGGATTCAGGTAGTTGATATGGTGGGCCCATCCAGGCATGCCTTCCGTGGGAGTGAACACGCCACTCAGCAGCACGAACACGATGAACAGGAACAGCACGATGAACATGGACTGCAACTGGTTCTCCGAAACGCTGGAGATAAAGAAGCCCAATCCCAGCATGACGAACAGATAGATGGCCGTGATGCCTAACAGCAATGGAATGCTGCCTTGTACGGAGATGCCGAAGATGAACTTCATGATGATGAGGCCTGCGCCGAATTCAGCCATGCCTAACAGCCAGAAAGGAATCATCTTGCCCAGCAGGAATTGCCACTTCCGGATAGGCGTGACGTTCACCTGCTCAATAGTGCCAATCTCCTTCTCGCGCACGAGGTTCAAAGCGGTGACATAACAGCCGATGAGGGTGACCAGAATGACCAGAATGCCTGGCACGATGAGGTTCTTGTAGTTCATTTGCTCGTTGTACCAGTAGATGTTGGAAATGTTGACCTTGGCAGCTGTGTTGGGACGAATGAGGGTGGAAGGCATGCTTGGCATCTGTTTGCGGTCGTCATTGCGTTGCATCATGCTCATGCTGCTGGATGACATCAGGCCCTGCATGTTGGAAGGCGTGTGCAATGCAGCGAAATCCTGCATGTATCCACCGATAATCTCTTGTACATATCCCGTGCCTATGCCCGCCTTCACGCTGTTGATGGCGTTGGCGGTGACGGCTATCTGGGTGTGTTCATTGTTATATAGTCTGTCTTCAAAATTGCTCGGAATTTCTACCAGCAAATCTATTTTATCATGTTTCATCATCTCATCAGCCTCCTCTTTGTTGTCCAATAACCCTTTGGATACAAAGATTTCCGATGAATTGAAGCTGTGGATGATGTCTTTGGATATTTGTGAGCGGTCGTTGTCGATGAAGGCGATGTTCAGCACCTTGATCTCATAGTCGGCGCAGAAGGGGAATATCATGAACTCCACCAAAGGAGCTACCACGAGGATGCTCAGCAACAGGGGATTCCGGAATACCTGCAGAAATTCTTTCTTTATCAATATCAATATCGTCCGCATGGCTAATTCCTTTTATCTAAACGTGAAAGACTGAAAATGATGAAAACCACGGCCATCACAAAAAGGATGAGCAGGTACAGCCAGATGTCGAAGAATCCGGAACCTTTGATCATCACATCTTTAATGGCCAGGATGAACCATTTGGCCGGAAATATGTTGGCCAGCACTTGGAATACCATCGGCATGCTGTTCAGCGGGAACAGGAATCCCGATAGCAGCACGGTGGGCAGGAAAAGGCCCATCATGGTGATCATCATGGCATCCACCTGCGTGCGGCTGATGGAAGAGATGAGCATACCGAAGGAGGCTGCCGTGAGCATGAAAATGATACACAGGAACAGCAACATCAGCAGACTGCCGTTGATGGGCATCTTGAAAACGGTGACGCTGATAATCAAGATGGCGATGGTGCTGATGAAGGAGATGATCATGTACGGGATGACCTTTCCGATGATAATGTAAATCTTCTTTACAGGCGTGATAAGCAACATCCGCATGGTGCCCGTCTCCTTCTCGCGCGCCAGCGTGATGGAACTTAGCAGGGCGGTCACCAGCACCATGATCAGGGTGATGATGCCTGGCACGAACATATAGACACTGTTGGACTCGGGGTTGTAAAGCATCTTGACGGTGATGTCGAATGCGCTGCCCCGGGAAGTGTTGTCATTATAGTCTGAAATGTAATTTTGCACCACGGCCCGCACATAGTTGTTCAGAATGGATGCCACATTCAAGTCGGAGACATCGTTGATGACTTGCAGCGTAGCGCTCCCTTCTTTGGAAAGATTGCCCTCAAAGTTGGGTGGTATGATGACTGCCAGCTTGATGCCCTTGTTCTTGAAGTCGTTGTCAATCTCCAGCTCGTTGTGCGGGTAGGAGACCACCTGGAAATAGCCGGAGGCGGACAGTTGGTTGACCAGCGTTTTGGATTGTGTGTCCTTCGACTGGTCCAGAACGGAGATTTTCGCGTTACGGATGTCGGTGCTGATGGTGAAGCCGAAGAGGAGCACCAATGCGATGGGCATGGCGAGCACCAGGGCCAGGGTGATGGTGTCCCGGAAGATGTGGATGAACTCCTTTTTCAATATCATTCTCAGCTCTTTCATCTTCCTCCGCTATCTTTTTACAAATTTGACAAATACATCGTTGATGGTGCTGACGCCCATCTGTTGTTTCAGCTCGTCTGGCGTGCCGATGAGCTTGATTTGCCCCTCGGACATGATGGAGATGCGGTTGCAATACTCCGCTTCGTCCATGTAGTGCGTCGTGACCAATATGGTTACGCCCTTGGAGGCGGCCAAGTAGATCAGTTTCCAGAACTCACGGCGCACAATCGGGTCCACGCCGGAGGTGGGCTCGTCCAAAAACACGATTTTGGGACGATGCAAAATAGCCGTGGCAAATGCTAACTTCTGCTTCCACCCCAACGGGATGGAATCCACCAATGTGTCGGCCTGCTTTTCCATGTCCAGCTCGCGCAAACTGCTCATGATCCGATCTTTCAGCTCTTTGCGTGGTATCTTGTAAATGGTGCCGAACAACTGCATGTTCTCAAAAACCGTCAAGTCGCCGTACAAAGAGAATTTCTGGCTCATGTAGCCGATATTGCGTTTGATGAGCTTCGATTGGGTTCGGATATCATAGCCTGCAATCATGGCCGTGCCCGAAGTGGGCAGCAACAGGCCGCTCATCATCTTGATGGCCGTGGTTTTGCCCGCACCATTCGCCCCCAGAAAACCGAAAATCTCCCCTTCGTTCACCTGGAAGCTGATGTGATCTACCGCGGTGAACGTGCCGAATTGTTTGGTTAGTTGGTTGGCTTCGATGCTGTACATGAGGTAAATGAGGTAAATGGGGTGAAAGGGGAGTAGGTGAGTAGAGGAGTTAGGAGTTAGGAGTTAGAAGTTAGAAGAGAGATTTTTAATTTTCAATTCTCAATTGGGATGTGTTACGATTTCGATGAAGCAGTCTTCCACCGACGGGTCGATGGGGGTGATGGCTTCGTGCGTCTGATTGTGCTCTTGGAGGAAAGCCTCGAACTTGGGCAAGGCTTCCTGCATGTCTTCGTAAAAGGCTACGTGGCAGTGTTCCCCGTAGGGATAGTAGTTGCAGTTGAGCGGGCACTCCTCCATGACTTTCAGCAGGGAGAAGATGTCTTCACTCTTGAAGGTATATAGTTTTCCTTTGAAATTGTTAACGAAAGTCTGCGGCGGGTTCACGCCGATGATTCTTCCGTCCTGGATCAGCGCGATGCGGTCGCAGCGGGTAGCTTCGTCCATGTAGGGCGTGGAGACCACCACGGTGATTTTCTGCTGGCGGATGGATTTGAGAATGTCCCAGAACTCTTTTCGGGAAACCGGATCGACGCCGGTGGTGGGCTCGTCGAGGAACAGGATGCGCGGGCGATGGATCAGCGCGCAGCACAGGGCCAGCTTCTGCTTCATACCGCCCGACAATTTGCCCGCTTTGCGGTCCTTGAACGGGGAAATCTGCTTCCAGATGGGCTCTATCAGGCTCATGTTCTCCTCAATGCTGCTTTTGTACATCACGGCGAAGAAGTCCAGATTCTCCTGCACGCTGAGGTCAGGATACAGGGAGAATGTGCCGGGCAGGTAGCCGATGATTTGTCGGATGGATTTGTAGTCGCGCACAGCATCCATCAAAAAGACTTTGATTTGGCCGGAGTCGGGCAGCAGCAGCGTGGTGAGGATGTTGAACAAAGTGGATTTGCCCGCGCCGTCAGGACCTACCAAACCGAAAACCTCGCCCTCTTCCACCTCCAAATTGATGTCTTTCAGGGCTTCGATTTTACCTTCGTAGGTTTTGTTGACTCCTTGTATGCTGATGACACTCACGGACAAACAAAATTATCAATTCTCAATTATTTGAAAATCACGTCTCCCGGCATGCCGATTTTGGCGGAACCGTCGTTTTTGAAACTGATCTTGACGGCATAGACCAGGTTGGCGCGCTCGTTTTTGGTCTGAATCATCTTGGGCGTGAACTCGGCTTTCGGGGAAATCCAGCTGATGGTGCCTTCCAGTTTGATAGGCTTGCCGTCTTTGTTGTCCAACCGCACGATGGCTCTCTGCCCCAGCTTGATGGAGGACAGGGCATCTTCTGTGATGTAAACCTTGATGAACATATTGGTAAGGTCAGCCATCTTGAACAGCGGCTTGCCTTGGTATGCCAATTCGTTTTCCTCAATGTATTTGTTGATGATGGTGCCGGTGATAGGGGCCTTGATGTGGCAGCTTTCCAGTGCGTGTTGCAGTTGCTGCAGCTGGAAGCGCATGGACTCCACTTCGCCCAACAGGGATTGGTCTTGTGTGGAGAGCGTGGATTTGGTAGCTGCCAGTTGGCTCTTGGTTATGTTGATCTCGGCCTGAATGTCATCCATTTGCTTGGTGGAAGCAGCGTTGGCTTCAATCAGGTTGTGGACGCGCTTTTTCTCTTTCTCTAGCGTGGTCAGTTTGTCCTCCAGCACCCGGATTTGTGAGCCGGTGTTCGGGCGGCGGGCCAGCACTGCGTTGATAGAGGATTCCAATTGCTTGATCTGCAAGTAGGTCTGGAAAGTGTCGATGCAACCGAGGTCGTCGCCCTCTTGATAGGTCTCTCCCTCTTGGATGTTAAACGACAGCATCTTGCCGTTGCTTTCAGACGAGACAATGATTTCCGTGGCTTCACACACGCCGTACGCATCCGCATCGCCTTTGTTTTTCCGGCAACCGGAAGAGAGAATCATACAAGTGGACAAAAGAAGATAAATGCCCAATTTGGTCACATTCATGCCAGAGTAGATCTTTTTCATATCTGTTTTTTTAGATAATATACTAGCTATCTTATTGGTTAATAGTAGTTTACATTATCTGTAAACTGGATGCCCCAATAAGGCTGCAAATATAGTCTTTTTTTAATTAGTAAACAACGGGCTGTTGAAAACTAAATCAGAAGAGGGGAAGACCCAGAATGGTGGCGAACAGTGAACCCAGATAGGTGCCGATGGCATAGCCCACCAAGCCGATGGCAATGCCGCTGATGAGCACCTTGCGGTTGCCCAAGGCCTCCACCACGGGCGGAACGAACGGGGGAGAACAGAGCAGACTGATGTGTCCCACGGTGAACAGGTCGCCGCTGACTTTGCAGATTTTGCAGAAAATCAGGTGCAGCACGATGGAGGTGACCATCACGAAGAGGATGAACCACATGATGTTCAACGAGGAGCTGTCAATCTTGGTCAGGTCGAACATGGATGCCACCACGACGCTGAAAATGAGGATGAAGAACATGCCTAACTCGAAAGTCTTGGGCAATTCTCTGATTTTCTTACTGAAAGAAGCGATGATGGCCAGCGTGGTGATAGTGAGAATAACCACTAACTCATTGATTTTGCCCACAATCAGCAGGGAAAGACCGACGCCAATGCCGAGCATGGCGATGGAGAGCAGCAATCCTAGCATCATCTTGCCGAAAGTTTTCAATTTCAGCATTCCGCGATAGTTTTCGAAGGTGCTTTCCACTAGTGCGTTCTGATCGATATCTTCATCTACGGAAGTTTCATCCTTGAACGGCAGGAACTTGCGGAACAGCTTGTAGCCGCCGGCCAGGATGAAGATGATGAACGGCAGGGTTACAATCTCCTCGAACGCAAGCGTGATGCTGATGGTGTTCGGGTCGGCGTGCACCATCTCACCCAACGCGGCGAAATTAAGTGTGCCGCCGGTGTAGATGCCCGTCATCATCACGGCCACTTTCTTGAACTCCTCGGCAGAGCCAAAGTCCTTGCTGCGGAAAATGAAATAGCCTGCTACCAAGGCAATAGCAACAGACAGGACGCCGCCCACCAGCACGGCCAGCGTCTTGGGCAGCGACTTGGTCCAGAGCTTGAAGTCGGAGTTGAACAGCATGAGCGGGATGGCCAGCGGCACGCACACACTCATGAGGTTCTTTTGCACAGTGGTGAGCAGCTCTGCGCCAGCCTCGCCCTGCGCCGGAAGGAAGCCGAACGCGGTGTTGAGCAAGGCAACGATGATACCGGCAGCATACGCTAGAATCACGGTGCCGATTTTCTGCGCCCAACGGTGTTGGTTGAACAATAAAATGATGATGATGGGGAAAATGAAATATCCTGCAATGAGTAAATATGTGCTGATCATAAGCTTAAATACTAGTTGTTACACTAAAAAAGTGTGCAAAAATAATAAAAAATGCCAAGGATGTTTTCAAAAAAAAATCTTCATTTTTCATCTCTAATCTCTAATCTCTCAACTCTAAACTTTTTTGTATCTTTGCCCCTCATTAAAAATTGAAACATGTCAACAGTATCGATTTTTTGCATTACCTTAAACAAGAGTCTGGAGGTTCCGTATGGAACCACGTTGCAAGACGTTATAAAAGAATATAAAATCAAACTCGAAACGGAAGTGTTGGGCGCCCTGGTGAACAACAAGGTGCGCGACCTGACATACAAGGTTCACAAACCTGCTATCATAGATTTCTTTGATTATTATTCCACATACGGGCACGACATGTACGTGCGTTCTCTCTATTTCCTGCTTTGCAAGGCGGTGGATGACCTGTTGCCGCGCAGCGTGAAGCTTCACATCAAGCACTCCATCTCAGGTGGCAAATTTTGCACCATCACTGATATGGAACAGCCGCTGGATGAGGAATTGGTGGACCGGCTGAATGCGCAAATGCGCAAGATCGTGGAGCGCAATATTCCGTTTGTGCGCAAGGGCATGCTTACTCCTGACGCCATTCGTTCTTTCCAGGAACACGGGCTGGAGGATAAATACGAGCTTTTCAAGGACCGCGACCGGATTTACACGTCTGTTTATGCGCTTGAAGATACGGTCAACTATTATTATGGTTTCATGGTGCCCTCCACAGGCTACCTCAAGATGTTCGGGTTGGAGAAATACGAAAATGGCATGCTGCTCAAGGTGCCGTCATCCAAGAATATCAATGTGATACCCAAGACGCGTCGTTTCCCGAAACTGTTTTCCGTTTACCAGCGGCAAAAAGAGTGGGCCGAGCAGATGGGGGTGCCATATGTCTGTGATATGAATCGTCTGGTAACGGAAAATAAGGCACTTGACACGATTCTCATGGCCGAGGCATTCCAGGAAAAGCGTATCGCTTCGGTGGCAGACGCCATCCAAAACCGGCCGGAAGTGAAGATGGTGCTGATCAGTGGTCCGTCAAGTTCCGGAAAGACAACCACTTGCAAGCGTCTCTCTGTACAACTCGGCGTGCTCGGTTACCATCCCGTGCAGATTTCCGTGGATGACTTTTTTGTGGAGCGTGAAGAAACCCCGAAAGACAAGAACGGCAAGTACGACTTTGAGGCACTCGAAGCGGTGGATTTGCCGCTGTTCAATAAAACCCTGTCAGACTTGATAGCCGGCAAGCGCGTGGAGCTCCCCACCTTCGATTTCGCGAATGGCACGAAGCTGTGGACGGGCAAATCCATCCAGCTGGATGAGAAGTCCATCATGGTGATTGAAGGCATCCACTGCCTGAATCCCAAACTCACCGAGCAGGTGCCGGATGAGGTGAAGTACAAGATTTTCGTTTCCGCGCTTACGTGTATTTCCATTGACAGACAGAATCCCATTCCAACAACGGATAACCGACTGATTAGAAGAATTGTAAGGGATTATAACTACAGAGGTTATTCAGCTGTGGAAACGCTACGCCGTTGGCGAAGTGTGCGCAATGGGGAGGAGAAAAATATCTTCCCGTTCCAAGAGAACGCAGACGAGATGATCAACACTTCGCTGATTTTCGAGTTGGGCGTGCTGAAACCATACGCAACCCCCATCTTGAACGAAGTGCCCGAAAATTGTGTGGAATACGCGGAGGCTACCCGCCTGCTCAAGTTTTTGTCGTTTTTCAAGTCCATCCCCGAAAGCGCAATTCCGGGAACCTCCATTTTGCGCGAGTTCGTCGGTGGCAGTAAATTCAACTACTGATGATTGCATTGATTGGTGCTGGAAATGTGGCCACATGGGTGGCTTCGAAACTGGCTGACTCCAAGGAATTTGCCATCGGGCAGGTGTATAGCCGTAAATTGGGCCACGCGCGTGCCTTGGCGGACAGGGTAGGGGCGGAGCCCATTGACGACCTCCGGCGGCTGAATCCGGCCTGCGATATCTTCCTGTTCGCCTTGAGAGACGATGCCTACCCGGACATCCTGCGGGAAGTGCCTTTCAAGATGCCTCTGGCCCTGCATACGGCGGGCTCGGTGTCGCAGCAAATTTTCAAGGACTATGCCGAGACTTACGGTGTGGTCTATCCGTTGCAGACCTTTTCCAAGACGATGGATATTTCCGCGATGAAAGTGCCGTTGTGTGTGGAAAGCGACCACTTGGGCGATAATCGGGACAAGGTGATGCGCTTTGTGGCGGAGTTGTCGGACCTGCATTGCGATATGACTGAAAAACAGCGCTCGGTGGCTCATTTGGCGGCCGTGTTTGCCTGCAATTTCAGCAATGCCATGTGCGGCATCGCGGGTGAACTTTTGCAAAAGGAGGGCTTTTCTTTGGATTTGATCATGCCATTGATGGAGCAGACCTCGGCAAAGCTGAAAACCATGTCTCCCGCGGAAGCCCAGACCGGCCCCGCCGCACGCCGCGACACGGTGGTGATGGGACAGCAGATACAAGCCTTGCAAAATGAGCAGTGGCAGGATATTTACAGGGTGATTTCCGACTATATTTTGTCCAAAAATGAGGAATAATCAGATTTTCAGGTAATTTCATATTAACAATCCATGTGAATTTCTTTTTTGGGAGGTGCTAGTAGAAGTCAGAAAAAATGCTACCTTTGCACCGCTTTCACCGCCAGATGGAAGTTTAAAGTACAAATCTAAAAATCAATACAATATGCAAAAAAAAGGTAATAAATACGGTACCCACCGTGTGATCGAACCCAAAGGTGTTCTCCCACAACCCGCTAATAAGATCGATAACAACATGGACGAAATCTACGACAACGAGATTTTGATCGATGTCCAAACTCTGAATATTGACTCTGCTTCTTTCACAGACATCCACAACTACGCCAAACAGCAAGCCGGCGAAGGCGCAAGCGAAGAGGCTATCATGGAAGAAGTGAAGAAAGAGATGTTCCTGAACGTTGAGTTGCAGGGCAAACACCGCAACCGTCGTACTGGCTCCGGTGGTATGCTCCTCGGCAAGGTTGAGAAGATCGGCGACGCTCTGAAGGGCAAAATCGACCTCAAAGAGGGCGACCGTATCGCTACCCTCGTCAGCCTCTCTCTGACCCCGCTGCGCATCGACGAAATCCTCGAGATCCGTCCTGAGGTTGACCAAGTCGATATCAAGGGCAAGGCTATCCTCTTCGAGAGCGGTATCTATGCCAAGATCCCGACCGACATGCCGGAGAAACTCGCTTTGAGCGCATTGGACGTGGCTGGTGCTCCTGCCCAAACCGCTAAGTTGTGCCAATATGGCCAGACTGTTCTCATCCTCGGTGCAGGTGGCAAGAGCGGTATGCTCTGCTGCTACGAGGCTAAAAAGCGCGTTGGTGTGACCGGTAAGGTTATCGGTATCGCCAACAGCCCGAAGAGCACCCAACGTATCAAAGACCTCGGCTTCTGCGACGTCGTGGAGTCTGCCGCTGGCATGACCCCCGTGCAGGTCTATGAACTCGTTGAGAAACTCACCAACGGCAAGATGGCTGATGTCACCATCAACTGCGTCAACGTTCCTGACCAGGAAATGACCGCCGTGCTTTGCACCAAAGACGATGGTATCGTTTATTTCTTCTCCATGGCTACCAGCTTCACAAAAGCCAGCCTCGGTGCTGAGGGCATCGGCAGCGATGTGAACATGATCATGGGTAACGGCTATACGAAAGGTCATGCCGAGTTTACTTTGCAAGAACTGCGCGAAAGCCCTGAGCTGCGCAAGATCTTCGAAGAGCTCTACGCATAACCGACACCCTATAGTAATAATTTTGACGATGAAAAGCGAGGCCGAACACCTCGCTTTTTTTATTATCTTTGCAACTCAAATTATATAATATGTATAAGAGACTTATTTTCTCAACATTCTTGGTATTCCTGCTGGCCCTGGCGGTTCTTCCCGTGCAGGCGCAAGAACTGGTCATATTGCACACCAATGACACCCACAGCCAGATTGAGCCCTATACGTACAAGGCCGATACCAATGTGGGGGGATTCTTGCGCCGTGAGGCCTATATTCGCGAGGTGCGCAGTCAACATCCCAACGTGTTACTGTTCGATGCCGGCGACTTTTCACAAGGAACTCCCTATTTCAACTTCTTCAAGGGCTACACGGAAATCTATCTGATGAACGCCATGCACTATGATGCCGTCACGCTTGGCAACCACGAATTTGACAACGGTTGCGGAGCCTTGGCCAAGCGCATCAAGAAGGCCAATTTCCCGTTCCTGTGCGCGAATTACGTGTTTCACAACAAGGCACTGGCCAAAGTGGTAAGACCCTGTATGATTGTCGAAAAGGGCGGATACAAGGTCGGTGTGTTCGGTCTCACCGTTGACCTGCAGGCCCTCATCGCTCCAAGCACATACAAACAGCTGCAGTATCTTGACCCTGTGGAGGTTTCCAAGAAGATGGTTGACTTCCTCAAGAGCCAGAATTGCGATCTGATTGTATGTCTCTCACATTTGGGCGTGGAGAAGGACCAAATGAATGACTACCAGCTTGCCAAGGAGGTGCCTGGCATTGACATCATCATCGGCGGACACTCGCATTATGAGATGAAAGAACCCACTGTGATAGGAAATACTCGCATCTATCAGATGGCCAACAAAGGGAAGTGTATTGGGGAGATAACGGTGAGGAGATAGATGAGAGATTAGAGATTAGAGATTAAAGATTATAATTTTCCTTGAGCAGCTCCGTCAGGGGCAAGAGCTTGGTAGAAATAATAATTTTTATGATGTTACCGAAAATATTAGTTACCGGCGGTTGTGGTTATATTGGCTCCCACACCATTATTGAATTGATTGAAAGTGGCCGATATGATGTAATTTCCGTGGATAGTTGTGTGCGCAGCACACCGGAGACCATGGACCGTGTAGAGAAAATCACGGGTGTTCGGGTGAAGAACTATCGCGTGGATATTTGCGACAAAGAGGCTTTTTTCAAGGTCTTTGAAGAGAACCCTGACGTGGTGGGCATCACCCATTTTGCCGCTTACAAGGCTGTAGGCGAGTCGGTGGAGCAACCGCTGATGTATTATCGGAATAATTTGGGCGCTTTGGCCAACGTGTTGGAAGCCTGTCAGCGGTTTAGCGTGCCGAATATGCTGTTCTCCTCATCATGCTCGGTTTACGGTGACGTGGAGCACTTGCCCGTGAGCGAGGCCACCCCGATGGGACAGGCTATGTGTCCGTACGCGCACACGAAGCAGATAGGGGAGGGCATGATCCAGAGCATGGCGGTCGCCAACCCTGGAACGCATTCGCTTATCCTGCGCTATTTCAACCCCGTAGGTGCACATGTGTCCGGTATGAACGGAGAGCTGTCGCCCGACAAACCCAACAACCTCATTCCCATCATCATGCGCGTGGCCAGTGGCAAACAGCCGCAGATGACCGTCTTTGGCACCGACTACGATACCCGCGACGGTTCCTGTATTCGCGACTATCTGCACGTGTCTGACATCGCGGATGCGCACGTGAAAGCTATGGATTATCTTGTCGAGGGTCGCAACAAAGAAGTGTGCGAGGTGTTTAACCTGGGCAGTGGCAATGGCGTGTCTGTGCTGGAGATGCTCGATGCCACCGAGAAGGTGATTGGACGAAAACTGAACTATGTGCTTGGCGATCGCCGTCCCGGCGATATTCCTGCCATTTATGGTGACAGCAGTCGCGCCAACGAACTGCTCCACTGGCATTGCAAATTCAATGTGGATGACATGATTGCCTCCGCATGGAAGTGGGAAAACTACTTGGATAATAATGAAAATAACCCTGTATAAATTTTATGGCTGAAAACTTAAAACTTGTTTCCGATCTTGCCCTGATTCTGATTTCAGCGGGCATCACCACCATTATCTTCAAACTCCTGCGCCAACCTTTGGTGTTGGGTTATATTGTAGCAGGCTTCCTGGTGGGGCCGCACCTCAACATATTTCCTACCGTGGCCGACATTGCCAACATCGAAGTCTGGTCCGAAATCGGTATTATCTTTCTTTTGTTCGGATTGGGATTGGAGTTCAGCTTTAAAAAGCTCTTTACGGTAGGCAGCAAGGCCTTTGTGACTGCATTGTTGGAAATTGTGGCCATGATAGCCGTCGGTGTGCTGCTGGGCTTTGTCATGGGATGGAGTGTGATGGAGAGCATCTTCTTGGGCGGTATGCTCGCCATGTCATCTACCACCATCATTATCAAGGCATTTGAGGATTTGAACCTCAAAAACGAACCGTTTGTGGATTTGACCATGGTGGTGCTCATTATTCAGGATGTGGTGGCCGTGGTGATGATGGTGCTCCTGTCAACAGCCGCCGCCAGTAAGCAGTCGGCAGGCATGGAAATGCTGATGAGCATTGTGAAACTGGTGTTTTTCCTCATTCTTTGGTTTGTGGTGGGCATTTATGTGATCCCAACCTTCTTTAAAAAGGCAAAAAAATACATCAATGATGAAACGCTGCTGATTATCTCCATAGGCTTGTGTTTCGGTATGGTGATCATCGCCAACAACGTGGGTTTCTCCTCCGCTTTGGGTGCCTTTGTGATAGGTTCCATTCTGTCTGAAACAATTGAAAGTGAGCGTATTATTGATTTGACTAAAAGTATCAAGGACCTTTTCGGGGCCATCTTTTTTGTGTCGGTCGGTATGATGATTGACCCTCAGATTCTGGTACAATACTGGAAGTTGATTCTGTCGTTGGTGATTATCACGTTGGTTATCAAGGCGTTGGTTTCCTCCGGAGCCGCTCTTGTTGCAGGTGCTTCGTTGGAGGATTCTCTTAAGACAGGTTTCACTTTGTCGCAGGTCGGTGAGTTTGCCTTCATCATCGCTTCCGTCGGCGTTACGCTTGGCGTGATGCCCAAGCATATCTATCCGGTTGTCATTGCTGCGTCTGTGATCACCACATTTACAACACCATACTGGATAAAAGCGGCTACGCCAATATATCTGTTCCTGAACAAGCGCATTCCGGCACAAACCAAGGCTCGTATGGATGAATACTGTCTTATGGGCAAGAAATCGGGCAATAAGAATTGGGGAAGCGTCATCTTCAGTACATTGCCCCGAGTCCTGATTTTCTTTGTGCTCAGTTTTGCCGCCATGGTGCTCATGTTCGACCATTTGTGGCCTTTTGTGAAACAGCTGGAAATAGGACGGCTACTGCCTCAGTGGCTATACAATACGATATTGGCTACCATTTCACTGCTGGTGATTTTGCCATTCCTGTATGGGATGGTGCATAATAAGCCCAAAACGCGTCAGATGTATGTGGATTTGATTCAGGAGAACAAGGCCAATACCATCGCCGTGGTGTTCTGGACCCTTTTCCGATTCATTCTGGCCGGTTTCTTCGTGTTCTCTATCTTGGTTAACTTCTTTAAATACACCAAATGGGTGGTTATTCTGATTACCATAGCCATAATTCTGATTATGATGTTCTCCGGGCACACGCTGCGGCGTCTCTCCTTCCTGGAGAACAAATTCATGGAGAATCTGAATGCGAAACAGGAAGTAAAGAATTAATCAAATTTTTACAAATTCTCGTTAAATAACATTTTAATAACTGTTTCTTAATAAATTCTATAATGTTTGAATAGAGAGACAGTTGTGTGTAAATGTCTGTTTGTCATTCTGTTAATTATCTTTAAATCGTGCAGTTGCCTCTTGACAACTGTAAAAATGGTTGTATCTTTGCTGCCGGAAACAAAACACAACAGTATGATAACAATAGAAACCGCCATCTCGTGTCATATCATAGTTTGCTATGTTGGGATTTTTTTTCTTAAATATTTTGTTTTCATGGTTTAATATATTTTTAGTCATTCATTTTGTTTTCAATAGATGTTCGATATGCACGAGAAAAAAGGCTGCCCAGCGGGCAGCCTTTTTGTTGTTAAAGATATAAATGTGCTAGATGATTCGGTTTAGTACATGCCACCCATGCCAGGGTTCATGCCTGCGCCCATAGGAGCGGCAGGAGTCTCTTCCTTGATTTCGGCGAGCACGCATTCGGTCGTCAGCAACATGCCGGCGATGGAAGCGGCATTCTCGAGAGCCACACGGGAAACCTTGGTCGGGTCGATGACACCAGCCTCGATCATGTTGACGAATTGGTCGGTGCGGGCGTTGTAGCCATAGTCGCCTTTGCCTTTCATCACGGCGTTGACAATGACAGAACCCTCCTTGCCAGCGTTGGCGGCAATTTGGCGAAGCGGCTCTTCCAGTGCTCTGCGCACGATGTCGATACCAATCTTCTGGTCCTCATTCTCACCCTTGAGGCTCTTCAGGCTGCTGATGGAACGGATGTAAGCCACACCGCCGCCAGGGATGATACCCTCTTCAATGGCAGCGCGGGTAGCGTGCAAAGCGTCATCGTAACGGTCTTTCTTCTCCTTCATCTCCACTTCGGAAGCAGCGCCCACGTAGATGACTGCCACGCCACCGGCCAACTTGGCCAGACGCTCTTGCAGTTTCTCGCGGTCGTAGTCGGAGGTGGTCTTCTCGATTTGAGCCTTGATCATGGCGATACGGCCAGCGATGGCATTCTTGTCGCCCTTGCCGCTCACGATGGTGGTGTTCTCTTTGTCCACCGTGATCTTTTCAGCGGTACCCAGCATCTCGATGCTAGCATCCTCGAGTTTGAAACCTTTTTCTTCGGAAATCACCGTACCACCGGTCAGGATGGCGATGTCTTCCAACATCTCTTTTCTTCTGTCACCGAAGCCTGGAGCCTTCACAGCTACGATCTTCAGGCCACCGCGCAGTCTGTTGACCACCAATGTAGCCAATGCTTCGCTGTCCACATCCTCGGAAATCACCAGCATAGGACGGCCGCTTTGGACAACCTTCTCCAGAATCGGGAGGAATTCCTTCATGTTGCTGATTTTCTTGTCGTAGATCAGGATGTAAGGATTGTCATAGACAGCTTCCATCTTTTCAGCATCCGTCACGAAATACGGAGAGATGTAGCCTCTGTCAAACTGCATACCTTCCACAATCTTCACAGTGGTGTCGGTGCCTTTGGCTTCCTCGATGGTGATGACACCCTCTTTTTTCACTTTCTGCATGGCCTCGGCGATCACTTTGCCCACAGCGCTGTCGTTGTTGGCGGAGATGGTGGCCACCTGCTCAATCTTTTCGTGGCTGTCGTTGATTTCCACGGACTGGCCTTTCAGGTTCTCCACGATGGTGGACACGGCCTTGTCGATACCGCGTTTCAGTTCCATCGGGTTGGCACCTGCGGTCACGTTCTTCAGACCCGTGTTGAAGATGGCTTGTGCCAGCACGGTAGCGGTAGTGGTACCATCACCGGCCTGGTCGTTGGTCTTGGAGGCGACTTCCTTCACCATCTGTGCACCCATGTTCTCGATGGCCTCTTTCAGTTCGATTTCTTTAGCTACGGTGACACCGTCCTTCGTGATTTGCGGTGCGCCGAATTTCTTGTCAATGATGACGTTGCGGCCTTTCGGGCCAAGGGTTACTTTCACGGCGTTTGCCAAAGCGTCAACACCTTTTTTCAAGCCTTCGCGGGCTTCCCAGTTATATTTAATGTCTTTTGCCATTGTTGTAATAGTTTAAGGTTTATTATTTTTATTGTTGGTGATTTGTAACCAGAGTCGTCGGAACAACCGTTTACTGTCCCCTGACTACTGATCCCTGATTACTGTCTAGCAAATTGCGTATATGTCGCTCTCCTTCATGATGAGATAGGTCTCGCCGTCGAGTTGGAGTTCCGTGCCGGAGTATTTGCCATAGAGCACAGTGTCGTTCACCTTGACGGTCATGGGTTCGTCCTTTTTGCCAGGGCCCACAGCGATGACGGTGCCTTTTTGCGGTTTTTCTTTGGCAGTATCGGGGATGATGATGCCGCCGGCAGTTTTTTGTTCAGCTTCAGCAGGTTTTACTAAAACTCTGTCTGCTAAAGGTTTAATGTTGCATTTCATAATAGTGATGTTTTTTTGTTAATTATTTTTTGATTTGATTTTTTCAAAAAGACGATAGGGTTTTGCAAAATCTGTGCCAAAAAAAAGACTGACATTGTGTCAGTCTTTTTTTTTGTTGGCGAACGTTGGAGGTTCCGAATGGCTCTGCCATTCGGAATGGTGCGTGGCGCTGGCGGTGCGTTTGTGATATTTCGCGGCGGGCGTGTTCCGTGCCTTGTCGCAAACGTGTCGCGCGCCGCGACCCATCGCACAGGCCGTCCCCCGCGCCAGGGGTTGATACCCCTGGCTACCGCTCACACCCTGCACTCCCGTGCAGGGTTGCCGATGGGCGGCCTCTCCGAGGCCAGAGGCATCAAAGCCAGGTGTCTGCCGCGAGAGCTGAGTCCCGAAGGGACGTTCCATTGGTAGCCTCACACGGCAGTGTGAGGTACAGGCGATGCAGCGTATGGCAAATCGCGGCGCGGGTGTTGAGTGCGCCGGAGCCCAGTGTCGTTTCGCCGCGAAATCCCAGTCATTTTCAGATAACCCACCACCATTCCGCCGCCACCGGCGGCGGAACCCCCAACCGTTCACCGTGTCATTTTGCATCGTTGAAATCTCCCAAATCTGGCGTTGTCTGTTAACATTCTTTTCTTAATTTGCTATAGTGCAAATTTTTAACTATTTGATTATTAGGGTTAAAATATTTTCTGCCGACCCCTTGACAAACGGTTTGAGGCAATGTATCTTTGCCACCGAATTATTAAAACAAAATACTATGGAAAGAAAAGATCCCATTGAAGAGGCTCGTCGTTATGTGGCCAATGCCGAAGCGGTCATCCAAAAAGCCGATTATGACCCTGATTTGAATCGCTATTCCGACGGCAAATATGTCAAGATGGCCGGAAACACGCTGTGGAACGGATGTTTGATTGCGCTTGACGCATTGTTCGGCATATCCAAGCGCAAGGGTCGCCCCGACATCAGAAAATATAGGGAGGAGGCTGCCAAGCGTGACAAGAAGCTACTGGCGGTAGTCGCGGACGGGTATAACACCCTGCACCTGTCCATGGGCTACGACGGCATCAAGGACAGAAGAGTCTGTGATGCCGGTTTTGCCAATGCCAACGAAATTATTACCCGTTGTGCCAAGTTGATGCCCGCTCCCGTGGGTGCGTGAAAATGAATGTAGAATTTACGTTTTTTTCTTATCTTTGCCGAAGTTTTTAATATATCGCTTATGAAAAGTGTAGCTAAAATATGTTTGTTGGTTCTGCTTGTGATCTCCACTTTTACTGTGATGGCACAAGAAGAAAGTGATTGGTCTGCCCTTTCTTCTTTGAAAGGTTATCAGACAATGTTATTAAGTGTTGACTTTTCTGATGCCGTAGTGAATTATATGAGTCTTGATGAATTCAAATTTGAAGAATCGGATTGGGATGAAGGTGTCCGTAATATGCAACGTCGTATGGCAAATGCTTTTAATGCAAAAGTTTACAATGGCCCGGAAACGCTCCGTTTAGTGACCCAGGGAGAAGCCCCTGTTACAATGACAGTAAAAGTTTTACAACTCACATCCTCTCATGTGTCAAACAAAAAAACGTATATATTGACGGTTGTTATTATTTCCGATAAACAGGGTAAAGAACTTTTCCGTAAGAGTATGAACGCAGAACAAGGTGTTTTTGGCACAAGATTGAATCTTTTTGGGGATGTTTTTGAACAATTAGGGGCTGATTTTGGAAAGTATTGTGTTAAATTTATCCGATAAATTTTGGATAAAGGCAAAATGTATTATTTTTGTACTAACTTAAATTTTTAATAATATGAACGAAGAAATGCTGAATCTCAAACCTTCAAAGGTTTTCTATTATTTCAATGAAATCACCAAGATTCCGCGCCCGTCCAAGAAAGAGGAGAAGATCTCCGCTTGGCTGGAGCAGACCGGCAAGGCCATGGGCCTGCCCACCAAACGCGACAAGGTGGGCAATGTGCTGATCTCCAAACCCGCCACTCCCGGTAAGGAAAATGTCACCCCTGTGATCTTCCAGGCCCACATGGACATGGTGTGCGAGAAGAACAATGACACCAATTTCGACTTTGATAAAGACGCTATCCAAACTTACGTGGACGGCGAGTGGCTCAAGGCCAAAGGTACCACCCTCGGCGCTGACGACGGCATCGGCGTGGCCATGGCATTGGCTATCCTCGATGACAAGGAACTGCAACATGGCCCTATTGAGTGCCTCTTCACTATTGACGAGGAGACTGGCCTCACTGGCGCCAAAGCCCTCGAAGCTGGCTTCATGACGGGCAAGATGCTCATCAACCTCGACTCTGAGGACGAAGGTCAGTTCTTCATCGGCTGTGCGGGCGGCAAGGACACTGTGGCTACGCTGGAATGCGAGTATGAAGATGTGAAGGACCTTGAAGAAGATGAGTACAGCTTCTATAAGGTCACTGTGAAAGGCTTGCAGGGCGGTCATTCCGGCGATGATATCAACAAAGGCCGCGGCAATGCTGTGAAATTGCTCACTCGCGTGCTGTGGAACGCCTATTGCGACTACGGTGCACGTGTGGTGGACATCCAAGCTGGCAACCTGCGCAACGCCATCGCCCGCGAGGGCTTCGCCGTGATTGCAGTGCCCGCTGTGAATGTAGAATCTTTACAATCCTACGTTAAGGAGATGGATGCTACCTATAAAGCTGAGTTCCATACCACGGATGCAGGTGTGACCGTTACCATCGAAGATGCTCCTGCTGCCGAGAAGGTTCTGGAAGAGACGTTCCAGATTGACGTGCTGAACGCCCTGCTCGTGTGCCAGCACGGCGTACAGGCCATGTCGCAGGATATTCCGGGCTTTGTGGAGACTTCCACCAACTTGGCTTCTGTCAAGAAAGATGGTGACAAGATTATCATTACTACCAGCCAGCGCAGCTCCGTGGAGTCGCGCAAGCAAGCCATCGTGGACAAGGTATCTACTACCTTCTGGATGGTTGGCGCGGATGTGGTTTCCGGCGACGGCTACCCAGGCTGGAACCCCAACCCGGATTCCGAAGTGCTTCGCGTGCTCGTGGACGCCTACAAGAACCTCTTTAAGAAGGATCCGCAAGTGCTGGCTATCCATGCCGGTCTGGAGTGCGGACTCTTCTCGGAGAAATACCCGGGCTTGGATATGGTTTCCATCGGACCGACCCTGCGCGGTGTCCACTCTCCTGACGAGAAGCTGGAGATCAAGACCGTCCAGATGTGCTGGGATCTCTTGATAGAGTTCTTCAGACTTCTGAAGTAAACAAAAAAAGCGAGGGCGTCGCCCTCGCTTTTTTATCTCTAATCTCTAATCTCTAATCTCTAATCCCTCATCTCTCATCATTCAACACATGTAGTATATTCCCATCTTTATAGTACATATCCTCCCTGTATTGAATAATCCCATCGTCGCCGACGAAGCAGGTGTTGTACTCGATGAACAGGGGCATCCTTTGCTTTAACATGACGGAAGAGGGACGCAGCTTGCGGTAGAATTGTTTCTGCTCATCCGACAGCTTTTCATAATACTCGGCCTCCTTCTCTTCCATTTTTTCCAGATACTTCTCGCCCTTCTTGGTGGTCGGCTCCTGACCCACGAGCATGCCCAATCGCTCCAGCTCCCATTCATCGAACTCGTTGAGTTTGTAAAGCACATCTACAAGGTCGAAAGGATTCTCCACGCGCACACAGCCATGGCTGAAGGTGCGCACTCTGCGCTTGAACGCGCCCTTGTTGTTGGTGTCGTGCAAATATACCGACTCCGTGTTGGCAAAGTCGAACTTGACCATTCCCAAGGCGTTGTGCCGCCCGGAGCTCTGGAACATGCGGTAGGGGATGTTGTTGCGGTTTACCTTGGTCCAGTCGATGGACTCCGGAGCCACGTACTTGCCATTCCGCGTGTCTATGATGTACAGTTTTTCCTTGTTAACCACCGCCGTGTTGCTCTTGCAGAGTTTGGGATAGTATTCGTTTTTCAGAATGTCGTAGGGGATGTTCCATTCGGGATTGAGCACAATTCTCCGTATCTCACTGTACAATAGTGGCGTTTCAGCCTTGAAGGCACGGGTGATGCCATTGCGCACGCGCGACGGATTGCCGGCGGGATTCTGCGTCTTGCCACAGCAAATCTTGGTGAACACCTCCCGCTTGTTATGCAGGAATGCCTGCAGGGTGAAGTCGGGGAGGTTGACCACGATGCGGTTTTCTCCCTTCACGGCCTTGGTTTTCCAACGCAGGCGTTCCATGTTGGCACTTAGTTTGTCCACATAGTACGATACCGGTCGGTTGAGCTTCTCGATGGTCTCTTTGCCCAATGAGTCGCATACAGGAATGTTGTTGGCGGCACGGAAAGTGTTGATGCCCGCCAAGACCTTTGGTGTCAGCCGGTTGGTGTCCGGAAAGCTCTCGGACAGTTCTCCGGTGATGCGAAGGCGTTGGCAAATCAAAGGGATGATATCGCTGCCCTGGCCCGATTTGACAGATTTTATCGGGATGGTTTTGCAGGTGGTGTCTTTCAAGGGATAGAGGCGCAACAATTCGTGTTGCAGTTGTACATAGTTGCTGTCGGTGGGTTGCAGGGCCTCCAAGGTGGTGTTGATATCCGTGATGCCTGTTGCCAGCTTTTGATAGAATGTGCTGTCGGGATAGGTCATCTCGTACAGCCATTTGCCTCCGTTGACCACTTTGGGATCAGTGGCTCCGTATTGCAGCGCTTGCGCATACTTCACGTATGCCGTGCTCAGCGATCGCTCCAGATCGAATAGCACAGGATAGATGCTGTCGTTGTTGGGGAAAACGTGGTCGTGGAGCTGCCGTATGGTCTCCACTAAGCTGTCATATCCGAAAAAGGAAGACGGGATGCCGTGCTCGTATGAATGCATCAGGAAATCCAGCAGTTCTTGCGTCTTGTGTTCCTGGAAGCCGTTGGTGGTCCAAATGGGAGACGGGTTGCTGCCATATAGCCACTTAGTGTACGGCGCCTGCGCAAACAGGCTGTCATTCTCCATCCTGTTCAGGAAGTAGGTCTGATAGTCGTTGTTGTTGAAAGCGCTGTAATACTTGAACCAATGCGGCTTCGGTTCCACCTTGCTGCGGAGTTTGGAGCATCCAAACAGGCATAAAATGCAGATACAAAGGAGAATGGCTCTTGAAAGGGTGCTGTGGTGAGACATAGCGATGATGGTGTTTGGCCAATTTTGTTAAGAATGTTTGATTTTAAGCTTCTTGTTGAAAGTTGCCCCGTTGTTCAGTGCTCCGGAGGCAGTGACAGAGTGCTCGGACTTGTCATTGCGCCACTTTACGGAGATGGTCTGCTCGTGGCAACTTGTGATGAAACCGCCTTGCACTTTCCAGCTCAGGGATTTTACATTGGGGTTGACGATGGAGAACTCGGACGGGTTCTGCTTGTCGTAAGCGATGGCAGTGTTTCCGCTCAGCTCATGCAGGAAGAATTCCTGTATCTTGTTTTGGATGAAATAGTAAAGGGAATTGATGCTGCCGTCGGAATCGGTGAAGGGCGAGTGCCCTTTGTCTTCTATGGGGTAGAAGTCGTTGTGGATGTGCAGCTGGTCCATGCGCTCGTGAATGGCTTTGGAACCGTACATCTTGTCGAACAGCATCTCCCCGATGTCGCTTTTTAAAGAAGCGAAAGGAAATCCTTCGTCGTAGGGGACGATATTGTCGGCAGTGCCATGGAAGGAGATGATGGGAATGCGCTTGTCTTTCAGGACAGACAAATCGTACAAAGCGCCCCACATATTGGCTACAGCTTTGATTTTGAAGGAGTTGGTGAGATTGTTGCCAGAACGGTCCATGGTGCCGAGTTTGCTGTCCAAATGGCGCTCTTTTACAAAAGAGGGGCAAGTGTTGTTGGTCAGTAAGGCCACATTGAGGGCTGTGATGGCTCCGGCGCTCGTGCCGGCCACAAAGATGGCGGTGGTGTCGATGCCGTACTCTTGGGCATGCGCCACCAGATACCGGAGCGCCGCGTGGGCATCTTGGATGGCCATGTACCCGCATCGCTGGATGGAGGCTTTGGTGAACTGGAACCCCAACCGGTAGTTGATGGAGGCCGTCACATAGCCTGCTTTGGCGAAATGCTGACACCACAGCGACATGGTTTGAGCCCCTTTGTCTCCAAAATAGAAAGCACCGCCGTGCATGAAAACGATGAGCGGATGCAGCGCCATGGTGTCTCCTTCGGGCATGTAAATGTCCATGTCCAAATCCAGATTCTTGTAGGAGATGGTCTTTCCGATGGTCTTCGTGAGCATCTTGAGGAATTTGGAGTCGTTCATCGGGTAGGAGGTCCAGTAGCCTTTAGCTTTGCCATATACAACGTTGTTTAGAACTTCCACCGGAAAAACATCCCCTTGGAACCGTTTCGAGCGGTACTCGGTAAATGGAGGTTCTGCATACAGTTTGAAGAAAAAGGAATGGGTTTTGAGTCCCGCAGGGTCTGTGGCAAATTTTCCAGAAATAGAAGCAGTGTCCACGACAATCTTGAAATGAATTTCCTTATCTTTGCCGTTTGCCCGGAAATGATAATCCTTCTTGTCGTAAACGATGGAAAAGGGCACTGACTCCAGCCAGACAGATTTGCCGACCGGATAGTAGTGCCCTGAAATGGAATTCTTGCTTGTTTTGCTTATTTTGAAATAGAAACAGCTGTCTTCCACCATGCCGTAGTAATAGTGCACTGTGTCCAACAGTTGCAAAGGAATATTGACGGGGTCCTTGTCGGATACGGTCACGGCTTCCGAGGAGGGTTGGTTTCCCTTGATTTCCTCGCTAGCTGCGTCTTTTTTACGGTTGCAGGAAGCGAAAAACAGGATAACAAGCCCCAGAAGGAGAACGGTAATATGTCGGAATGACAGTTGTCTCATAATTTATTCAGCATCGCTGACGCTCAGCACTTCAATGTCGAATACAAGCGGGGAGAACGGCGGGATGGCGTAGTTGCCGCGTTCGCCGTAAGCAAAGTCTGAAGGAATAAGCACAGTGGCCTTCTCGCCCACATGCATCTTGGATACGGCGACTTCCCAACCCGGGATGACCTGTCTGGCGCCCAACATGAAAGAGAAAGGCTCGCCGCGTTTCACGGAGCTGTCGAATACGGTGCCGTCCAGGAGTTTGCCGGTGTAGTGCACGGTGACTGTCTGCATGGGTTGCGGTTGTGCGCCGGTACCTTTCTTGGTGGTGACAATGTAAATGCCTTCCGGAGTGGGATCGACTTTGATTTTGTTGTCAGCCACATATTTTTTGATGCTTTCCACTTCTTCAGCCTGTTTTTCCATCATCATTTTCTCATACTCGGCGCGCATCTGCTGGAATTGGGCAGCGGGCATCTGGCCGTACAGTTTCACGTCAAAATAGAGGGGATCTTTGCCGAAAGGATAGACAGTGTCTTGCATGAAATGCTTGAAGAATTCAGGTCCGTCCAGGATGAAGGAAGCGGAGTCACCCACGTGCATCATGCGGATAGCGGCGAAAATATCACCCTCATAAAGGGAGTCCATCAGCATCTCGTTAGGGCTCATCGGGATGAGCAGGGAGTCGCCGGCGCGCAGGGAGAACAGGATGCCAACCAGGTCGCCCGTCTTGGGCATGGCGGCGGTGTCATGGATGTCGCCGAAGAACTGGTAGTAGATGCCAGTCGTGCGGTCTTTCTTGTATCCTTTGTATTTGCTGCATACGCCGGTAAGACAGTATATCAGGGCTGCCACGGCCAATACGCCTAACACGATGGCGAGGATGATCCAAAGTTTCTTTCTTGATTTCGGAGTTTCAGGTTGAATCTCATTCGTTGTAACGATTTCTTCTTGTTCAATTTTTTCTTCTTCCATAAAATTATTTGGTTTATAAAGTTATTAATGTTCTAATCTATAATCTTTTAATCTCTTAATCTCTCATCTCCCAACGCATTCCACCGTCATTGCAATCGGCATGCGCCCGTTGATTTTGTTGCCGTCGCCGCTCACGCCGTAGGCGAGGTGGGAGGGGATGACGAGGCGGGCTTTGGCGCCGGGGCGCAGCAGGGTGGCCATTTCGTGCAATGCCACAATCTCTTCGGAACGGGCCACCTTGAAGGTCTTCAGCCCGTCGCTTTCGGAGTCGTAGATGCGCTCACCGCTCAACAGGAAAGTGCGGTATTTGAGCGTTACGGTATCGCCTTCGTGAAACAGATTGCCGTGCCCTGGGGATAGAATTTGGTAGTACAATCCCGTGCCGCTGCGTTCCATTTTCCAGCCGTATCGTTTGATAAACAGCTCCATCTCCTCTTGCTCCAACCGCATAATCTCCTTGTTGCCTTCGATGTAGGGCTGTTCTGCGTCCTCTTGGGGTGTCTGGCTGGAACTCACCACTTTGCCGGTTTCCCGGTTGTGGCATCCGGCAATCGTCAGGGCGCCCAATAGCAGGCACGAGAAAACAATATGTTTGGGGTTCAGGATCACTTATTTACTTTTGTTTCTTGTCTTTTTGGCAGGTTTCACTTCTGCCTTGACGGAGTTTACAAAATGTTGGATGGCCTCTTCCACAGTGCCGTCGAAAAATGCGCCGGCTGCGTTGTGGTGGCCACCGCCGTTGAAGTATTTGCGGGCGAACAGGTTCACATCTACCTTCCCTTTCGAGCGGAAGGAGAAGCGGATGCGGTTCTCGCGCTCCAGGAAGAAAGCCGTGAAATGCACCGTGTTGAGGGAAAGGCCGTAGTTGACAAACCCTTCCGTGTCGCCAATCTGGAAATTGTTGTCTTTGAGATCCTGCTTTGTCAGGTACATGTAGGAAGCCCCGTAGTCGGCCATCACGGTCAGTCGTTGCGACAAGGCGAGGCCCAGGAGCTTCATGCGGCTCTCGGTGTAGTTGTCATAGACTTTCCGGTGAATCTCTTCCCCGTTGATGCCGGAGGCGATGAGCTTGCGCAGCACGTCGTAAGTGCTGGGGTGGTCGCAAGAGTATGTCACGGAGCCCGTGTCAGTGATGATGCCCACGTAGAGCGCTTCGGCGATAGGACGCGTGAACTTGCGCTTGGGGGTGAGATAGCGGTACAGGAAGTGATATACCAGCTCGCTGGCAGAGCTCGTCTGCGGGGTGGAGTACATCACATCACAATCCAGCTCGGGCTGCACATGGTGGTCGATGAGTATCTTGAAACCCTTGGCCTTGGCAATCGCGTATTGGAGATCCTGCCCGGCGCGGTGCGGTGCGTTCATATCGACCACAAACAGCATGTCCGCCTCCTTGATGGCCTTGCGGGCTTTCGTCAGGTTCCCCTGCGCAATGATGATCTGGTCGCTGCCCTTCATCCAGTGCAGGAAACTCGGGAATGGGTTGGGCGAAACTACCGACACCTCGTATCCGTCATCCTTGAAATAATGATACAACGCTAATGCGCTACCTACCGCGTCACCATCAGGATTGAAGTGGAAAACGATGGAAATCCGCTTGGTATGCTGCAAGGCGTCTTTAACCTTTTGAATGTCTTGCTTCTTCAATTCATATTAAATTTTAGCCTGCAAAGATACAAAAATGTCTTGTTGCCGACGTGATATTATCAACAATTATAAAAATATTTATTGGCAATATTTCCCTGCTTTTTTGTTAAAAAAATGTATTTTTGCAGGTTTTATAAAATACGAATATTATCAGTTTTTCCGTATGAAGAAAATATACCTGCTCACGATATCTATATTATTGTCTTTTAGTTTGTTCGCACAGAATGTCGTAACCATAGACCAGTGCCAGCAGTGGGCCGTGGCCCAGACTTCCGCCAATGTGCAAAAAGAACTGAATGAGCAGATTTTGCAGACAAGTCTTCACAACGCGGCATCCCATCTCTATCCGCAACTTGCCATCAACGGCCGTTTTTCTTACCAGTCTGCCGATGCGCCGATGTTGGATGTCAACTCCCCGCTTCCTCCATTTGAGGAAACGCCGTCCTTGTCCAGAATGCAGTATCATATCGGCCTGGACCTGGAACAAGTGCTGTTTGAAGGTGCCAAGATGTTTTACGGACGCCAGTATGCGCGCCTGCAAAATGATGCTGAAATCTACAAGATTGAATTGTCTATCAATGAGATAAAATCCAATGTAATTTCCCTGTACCTGAATCTTCTCATTGTGGAGAAACAGATGGAAATCATTGAAAATGTGCAGAGTACGTTTGATGATCAGATCAACCAGCTCAAGGTGCTGTTGAAAGAAGGCGTCATTCCGCAGAATACCCTTTCCCAACTGGAACTGGAAGCCTTGAAGATGCAGCAGAACCACGACGAGTTGAATTCCCGTCGCGAGTCCATCATCTCCTCCCTTTCCATTTTGACTGGCAAGGATTTGAGCAACATGGAATTTGAGATTCCTGCCGTGCCGGTGACCGATGACCTGGGACCCTCGCACCGACTGGAGTTTGCCATCTTCGAAAACCAGTCCAAACAGATGGATTTCCAACGGAAGTTGCACCTCTCCAACAGCCTTCCGAAACTTTCCCTGTTCGCCACGGGCGGTTATGGTCGTCCCGACTACCAGTTCTATTTCAGCAGGCCCGATTGGTACTACATGGCAGGTGTGAACCTGAGAGTGCCGCTTATCGACTGGGCCAGAACCACTGGCGTGGGCAAAGTGATTGACATTCAGAAGAGTATCCTGAAAAGCCAGGAGGAGGATTTCAAGAAATCCAACCAGATTGCCATCCAGGATAAGTTGAACGAAATCAACCGTATAGAGAAACTGCTGATTTTGGACAAGTCGATTGCCGAGAAGTATAAATCGTTGACCAAAACCTATTCCAGCCAGCTGATGAACGGCACGATCACCGTCATCGACTATATCCGTCAGCACAACGATGAAATGCAGTCGTTGATGAACCAGGAGTTGCATGGCATCCAGTTGTTGAAGGCCAAGTACGAGCTGTTGGCGTTGAAAGGACAGCTATAGAGAGATGAGAGATGAGAGATTAGAGATGAGAGATGAGAGTTAGGAGTGAGAAGTTAGGAGTGAGAAGTTAGGAGTGAGGAGTGAGGGATGTTTTAAGCGAGAAAATTATTAAAAACCAATTATAAATGAACAGATTATTAAATGTTTCCGGTTCGCCGCACGTCCACAGTGATGATTCTGTGCAGAAGATCATGTGGTCGGTGGTGATTGCGTTAATGCCGGCGTTTTTGGTGTCCATTTACTATTTTGGACTGCCGGTGATCATTCTGACATTAGTGTCCGTTGGCTGCTGCGTGCTTTTTGAGTACCTCATCCAGCGTTTTATCATGAAGGTGAAGCCCACCATCAGCGACGGTTCTGCCGTGGTGACGGGTGTGCTTTTGGCTTTCAACGTGCCCGCCAACCTTCCGATCTGGATGATGGTGGTGGGTGCCATCGTGGCCATCGGCATTGCCAAGATGCCGTTCGGCGGTTTGGGACACAACCCCTTCAACCCCGCATTGGTGGCCCGTGTATTCTTGCTCATCGCCTTTCCGGTGGCCATGACCTCTTGGCCGGTGCCGACCCCGATCTGGGGTTTTACCGATGCCATCACGGGTCCCACGCCGCTCGGAATTCTGAAAGAGGGTGCCAACGTGGAGATGCCAACGTACATGAACATGCTGGTGGGCCAGATGGGCGGCAGCTTCGGTGAGGTGTCCGCCATCGCCCTGCTCATTGGCGCCATTTTCTTGCTAATCCGCAAAGTCATCACCTGGCATATCCCGGTTTCGTTTATCCTCACGGTGTTCGTCTTTTCGGGCATCTTCTGGCTGATTGATCCTACGCAATATGCCAACCCGTTCTTCCATGTGCTCGCCGGCGGTCTCATCCTCGGCGCCTGCTTCATGGCCACGGATATGGTGACCTCCCCGATGACCCCTTGGGGCATGATCGTGTTCGGCTGCGGCTGCGGTCTGTTCACCATCATCATCCGTATGTTCGGTGCCTACCCGGAGGGCGTCTCCTTCTCTATTTTGATTATGAATGCGCTTGTGCCGCTCATCAATAGAGCCTTCAAGCCCAAAACGTATGCTAAATAACCTTAAAACAAGACGACTATGGCACAGAAAAAAGAAGCATCATTGATAAAGCTGGTGGTCGTGTTGACCTCCATCGCCTTGGTGGCGGGGTTGGCCCTCACGGGTGTATATGCCTTGGCCAAAGGCCCTATTGAGCTCTCCCAGAAACAGAAAAAAGAGAAAGCCCTGAATGACGTGCTGCCCGGATTTGAGGGCACCATCACGGATACTGTCGTGAATTACGAGGGTGAGGACATTCTCGTGCACAAAGCGATTAACAAAGACGGCACCCTGTTTGGCGCGGGCGTGGAAACCTTCACCAAAAAGGCTTTCGCAGGCCGCTTCGACCTGATGGTCGGTTTTGACGCGGACGGCGTGATTCTGAATACGGAAGTCATCAAGGCGGGCGAGACACCCGGCTTGGGCGACAAGATCAACAAGAGCAAGAGCGATTTCGCCAAGCAGTTTAACAATCAGGATCCTGCGCAGTACAAGCTGCAGGTGACCAAAGACGGGGGCGATGTGGACGCTATCACGGCAGCCACGATTTCCTCGCGTGCATACTGCGATGCGGTGCAAAGAGCTTATAACGTTTTTAAGACAGTAAAGGAGGAATGCCATGAGTAAGATTAAAATATTAACCAAAGGATTTTTCAAGGAGAATCCGAGCCTTATTCTGGTGCTTGGTATGTGTCCTACGCTGGCCGTGACCACCTCGGTGAACAACGCCCTCGGTATGGGCGCCGCCACCACGTTTGTGTTGCTCATGTCCAACATCATTATCTCCCTGTTGAAGAATGTGATTCCAGACAAGGTGCGTATTCCGTGCTTTATCGTCATCATCGCCACGTTTGTGAGCATGGTCGATTTGATCATCCAAGGCTTTGTGCCGGCGTTGTCCGAGAGCCTGGGCGTGTTCATCCCGTTGATTGTGGTGAACTGTATCGTGTTGGGCCGTGCGGAGGCCTTTGCCAGCAAGAACGGCGTATTTGACTCCATTTTGGACGGACTGGGAATGGGTATCGGTTTCACGATTTCGTTGGTGCTCATCGCTGCGGTGCGTGAAATCCTCGGTGCTGGTTCGTTCATGGGTCACCAGTTCATCCCGTCGGAATACAACATTTTGATATTTGTGCTGGCGCCTGGTGCTTTCCTTGTGCTTGGTTTCATCATGGCCCTGATGCGCCATATCATCAACCGTGTGGAGGCCAAACGCAAAAATAAAATGTGTGCCGCAAAATAAATATTCATGGTAGAGACGCGCCATGGCACGTCTCTACGAAAACAAACCTGAAAAAATTGAGATTATGGAATACATATTAATGTTAATCGGAGCTGTTCTCGTCAACAATATCATATTGGTGCAGTTCCTCGGTATTTGTCCGTTTTTGGGCGTTTCCAGCAAAGTCAACACCGCTTTGGGCATGGGTGTGGCCGTCATCTTTGTGATGGCGTTGGCTACGTTGGTCACCTCGGCCCTTCAGAAATATGTTTTGGTCCCGTTGAACATCACATTCCTGCAGACCATCGTCTTCATTTTGGTGATAGCCTCCTTGGTGCAGATGGTGGAGATCATGCTGAAGAAGATGAGCCCGTCGTTGTACCGTGCTTTGGGTGTGTATTTGCCGCTGATCACCACGAACTGTGCGGTGTTGGGTATCGCCATCAAGGTCACGGAGCAGCCGCTCATTGCTGCCCATGGATTCTCGGTCATTGACAGCACCATTTACTCGGTGTTCATCGCCATCGGTTTCACGCTGGCCATCGTCATTTTCGCGGGCTTGCGCGAGCAGATGGAGTTAGTGGAGATTCCTAAAGGCATGAAAGGCGTCCCAATCGCCCTCATCACCGCCGGCATCCTGGCCATGGCCTTCATGGGGTTCTCGAATTTGGTATAGAAAAAAGATGAGAGATTAGAGATTAGAGGATTGTCTGTATTCTCTCATTTGTAACACAAGGAATCAGATAAGTTTTACGGAAGCAAGCTCCCTCCCGATTTTGTGGATGGCAGTTTGTATTTTGGACACTTGTTTTTCTGACACATATTGTCCTTTTTTGTACTGCCGCATTAGCGACGGGTTTATTCCGGCGTATTCGGCCAGTTTGCTCATGTTGAAAAATTTGTAGTAACTCAAGAACGAAGGCAAATCATATTTGTACACAAATTTTATGTTTCGCAGGTTGTCCGGATCCGGGATGCCATCTTCTTCAAAAAAGCGGATCATTTCTTTCAAGGAATTCTCAAAATCCATTTTGGCCTCGGCCACTGTGTTTCCTTCCCCAATGATGGTGAATTGGGTATCGGAGGTGAAGACGGTGAACGAACCATCTTTTCCTAATTCTATTAACGCCGTACTTTTCATGCTGTTATATGTTGGAGTGCCTTTCAGCGATTTTTCTTAATTCGCTCCATTTCATGTTATTTTGTTTTTTTGATTGCGCGGCAAATATATAACTTTTTTGTTATACATTGTAGATTGAAAAATTTTTTTCTATTTTTTGCCGCATTTTTTTGTATCTTTGCCCAGTTGTTCTGCTGAGAGGCAGGACAGCGGTTTTTTATTGAAAAGAAAGCGTGTTTTCGCTTGTCCGTCAACGTGAACTTGGACAATTCAAAGTATGTACGGACTCCGGAAATAAAGCTTGCCTGTTGAGTAATTGCCAACCAGGTGGGGCTTGTTTTCCAGTGTCTTACATACAGGGAGTCCAAGCCCTACGTTGAGGATGCTAGAAAAAATTGGCTCCACTTTTTTTGTTGGGGTGACATGGAGATAGGGTTGTTGTTACAGAGCGCGATTATCTCCACAAAATGAAAAACTGGCAAGACGATTATGAACAAAAATGAACATTTACCCGCCGGAGAACTGCACATAGGGCATCTCATTAAAGCGGAATTGCGCAAGCAGGGCCGCAGCATCACGTGGCTGGCCGCGCAGTTGGGCTATTCGCGCCAGAACATGTATAAGCTTTTCGAACGAAAGTGGATATATACGGACCTGTTGCTGAAGATTTGTGGTATTTTGGACCACGATTTCTTCAAGTGCTACTCGGAGTACTGGACCTCACAGAAGGTATGAAACAATCCCAAATCGCCTACATATCAATCAGTTTATTGCGCAGTAAAATATTATGAAACATCTATCCAAAAAAGCAAAAATATTTTGGGCAGTAGCCATTGTAATGATTGTTGTTATTGTACCTATTTCCTGCTATTTGTTCTATAAATGCCTACCCGAAATTGAATATAGGGCGGAGCAGAGGCGTTTTTCCCGTGTGGTGAGCGAAGCCTCCGATGAAGAGCTGTTTCTGATGCTACGGTATGCTATGTATCATCATTATGTGCCTACATGGGAAGTGGATCCCTATTTTGATATATATGTTAATGTAGGTGGATGGCATCGGACATTGAATATCTATGATGTCCTGGTGTATCGGGGACGAAATGATTTGTTGGGACAGATATATCCGGATATGAAGGACTTGAGGGATTATGTTCATTCCAGACGTGGTGATCTGTATTTGACGATACTTGAATGTGACACCGCAGGGAATCCGGACACGCTGATGTGCGAGGAGATAGATTCGTTGAAGAGAGACTCTGTCTGGCAGCAGCGGATTGTTGTAGCCAAGGCTATAAAGCAGAATTTGGCAAAAGACAGTACGTTGTTTGAATCAATGTGGAGGGAAGCATTCAGGGAGTTTCCGAAGAAAAAACCACAAAGCTTGGCGGGAAAATATTTTGGGACGCCGTTGATTAGACATTGGTGTTGATTCGATCATTTGCGGACGTTTTTTCAAAATCTATTTGGTTGACACAGTGGCAGTACAAAGTCCTACTTTGTGTTTGCTTTGGTTTCGAATGGTATGTAAACTATTATTTGACGTTTTCGACAATAATTATAGATAAAAAACATCAATGAATAGTTGATGCTCACTTATTGCATAATGAATTGTATTTCAATATTTTTGTTGCCTTATATAGACAGATTGTTAATGGACGCGCATACAAGACTTATTTACCAACAGAAACGTAAAGCAGCACTAATCGGAGTGCTAACCTTAGGATTAGCCGGCATATCGTTGATTGGTGTAGGAGAAACATGGCGAAGCAATATTTTTGCTGGAACTTCCTTTGCCCAAGGACCATTGGAGTTTTTCTTTAAGATTTTGTCGTTTTGCTTTCTGTCTGTACTGATGGCCGTGCCTTTCTTTATCATTTCGTTTATTAAACTAATATATTACAGCATATTATTAGCATAATTGGCAAACATGTACACTTTTACGGCACATAGGATTTCTCATGAGGACAATGTCTTGTATCCCGATATTATGGAGATTGATATTGACCGTGTATTGATTACAAAATGTTACGTTTTCGGACATCGGACGAACACCATACTCATGAGCAACATAGCCTCGGTTTCATTGCAAGAACGTGTTTTCTTTGCGGATGTGCGGATTGAAACTAATGGCGGTGCTACTTATTGGTCGGAGGGGTATAGAAAGAGTGATGCAAGGAAGATTGTTGAACTATTGACTGTTTAAGAATATGAGTGAGTTAAAGCAACATACTGAACAATTCTTGAAAAGAGGGATTGAGCAACTGCAAAAAAGAAGTAATGACGCTCTTCTGCAGGTGAAAAATAAATTGCAGATTTTGAATCAATCTATTGCGGGTAGGGAAGACTCAATGGCAATGTCAGAGTGGGTGACAGTTGACAAGGATAAAACGCCTTCCTGTTTAGTGGTTCCAAGCAATCTGCGATTTGGTGATTTGCAACTATATAATTTTAAAGGCTTACCGGTAAAAGGTGTCACATTTCCGCTACTTCTTCCAACGAATGTGAATGCAGTGATGATGAATTTAGGTGTTGATGCAGAAAAAGTCCCACATCTGTTTCAAAATATCATTTTAAGGCTGCTTCTTTCAATGCGGATGGAATTTGTGAAAGTTTCTATCGTTGATATGGACTTTGGCAATAGTTTTCCTGTTGTTTCAGCAATAACAAATCCCTTGTTCAAAAACGACCTGATATTTCGTCCGGAAGATATATCAAGACTTATTGATGAACTTACAGACGAAATAGGGGCCGCGAACAAGACATTTATGGGACGATGCGCAAGTATCGACATTTTTAATAAAGATGCAGAAGAGAAAGCACTGCCATATCACTTCGTCTTTATTGATGACTTTCCTAGTGGATTTTCTTCGCAGTCTATAGATACACTCCTCCGTCTAATTGATAACGGGAATGCCGCAAGAGCTGGTATCAAGATCTTTATTAATTATTATGCAAATAATCAGTCACCAAGAGATTTTGACCTTCAACGTTTCGAAAAGAATTGCGCATGGATTTCTCATGAAAACAATGGCGTTGTACTCAGAAACTGGTCGTTTGAAACACCCGCACAGACAAAACCTATTATTGACTTGTCTGTGGCGGATAAGACACCGGAATACATAGACTTTCTAAACAACATCAAACCTGTCGAAGCAGACTCAAATAACGACGTGACCTTAAAGCTAATAGATTATTTAGATCCAAAGAAAGATTGGTGGTCGAAAACGAGTGGTGATATGATGGAGATTCCTTTTGGACTCTCCGGAAAGAAACAGCTCGAATACTTAAGGATAACTCAAGAAAGTGGACAGAATTCCGCTCTTGTTATCGGTATTCCTGGTTCGGGAAAAAGTGTATTTCTTCATACTGTAATTCTAAATGCTGCTATTAACTATTCGCCCGATGAACTCCATTTGTATTTAATTGACTTCTCTGGAGTCGAGTTCAACATCTATGCTTTGAACAAACTGCCACATGCAAAGATAATTGCACCTGAAGCTGAACGCGAGTTTGGTCTCAGTGTGCTTCGAGGACTTTTGGAAGAAGGTCAGCGGAGAATGACCCTCTGCCGGGATAACGAGGTCAGCAACATTGTTGAATTGAGAGAGGCAGCACCCAACTTGAAAGAGCCTCGCCTTTTGGTAATTATTGATGAGTTTCAGAAGTTTTTTGAGGTTGAAAATGATGCCATCAGTCGTGAAGCCAAATCAATCATACACACGATTATTCAAGAGTTTAGAAAATTCGGAATAAACCTTATCTTGGCTACCCAAAAGTTATCTGGGACAAGTTCTGTATTGCCGAAAGACTTGATAGCGAACCGCATTTTGTTTAAGTGCGCACCTACTGATTTCACAACTCTGATTTCCGGGGAGAAAACGCCACAGCTCTCTGTAGGCACTTGCATTTACAATTCCGAATCCGGGGCTCCGAATGCGAATGCCTTTGTCAAGACTTTCTTCGCAGGGAAGACAGACAGGGAGATAATCTTAAGAGATGTTGAAAATGGCATAAAAGAACGTGGATTATGCACCGTTAGTGATACTATCGTATTTCGGAGCCAAGAACAGCCTGAGCTGCAGAACCGAAGAAAGCGGCCAGAACACTCAATGCGCAAAGAATATCCCGAAGAAGTTGGCATATACTTTGGGGAGTCTATTGCCATTGATGATTATGATGTCTATGCAAGGCTTGTACCTGAATCCAACAATAACATTCTTATTATTGGAAAAAACATCGATGTTGCAGAGCAAATAGCACTCAATACGGCCCAGCTCGCAATGGATGCACACACTGATGGTAGTGCTTCATTCCGTTTCTTGAATTTTATGAGAACTACTAATCCGTTGTGTTCACAACCTCAAGAATATTTTGCTGATGGCCCGTTTGAGACTTTTTTTGCTTCAAAACAAGCAGACGTTAATAAGGTCTTGTCAGACTTAAAGGCTCTAATTGATGAAAGGACTCAAACCGAAGAGCAACACCATAATGTTTATTTGTTCATTTTTGCTTTCCAACTCGGAAGAATGTTTGATAGGGGAGGTCGAAGAGGCGATGATGTTTCTGAAGAAGGACACTTACTGGATTCTATTTTGAAACGTGGTCCGCAGGTTAACGTTTTCACTGTTCTTCAGGTTGACACGTTAGATAGCCTAAAAAGAATCGAGTCAGGTATCAAAGAATTTCAGCACAAAGTCGCTCTGCAGATGGAAGAGAACGAGTCCAACATGATTATCGGTTCAGGAGTTGCAAACAAGTTGTTTGTAATGAATAGGCCTGCGTCCAAGTTCAGAGCCTACTATAGTGATAAGAGCATGAATATATTAACCAAATTTAAACCCTATAAGTAATGGCTGGAATTAACATTGATGTTGAATCATTACGAAAGTTTCGTAATGATCTTTTGAATCTTTCTGAAGATTTGCAAGAACAATTAAAACGAACTGATGCGGTAATCGAAGATATTGCATCTGAATGGAAAGACCCCCAATTTGAGAAGTTTAATGAAAATTTCCAACAAGACAAGGAAATGATCAAACCCTTGTGTGAAAGAATTGAGGATTTTGAAGCTATAGTGTTATATCCTTTTGAGGGTAAAGTAAGAGAATATTTGGATCTTTAATACTGTTATAATATGGGACGTTTTGAATCTACTGGTAATGTTACCGTTGAATCACTTGAAAAATTACAAACTGAGTTGAAAATCCTTTCTGAGAAGCTTATGGATTGTTATGACCTGTTACACTCTCAGCTTTCTGAATTAAGTGAAGATTGGCAAGATGCAAAGTTTGAAGAATTCGAGGAGGAATTTAAATCCAGCAAAGAAAAAATCCGTGAGATTAGTGAAAGGTACATGGAATTTGCAGACAAATATCTACCACCTCGCATTGAACAAATTAGGATAAGTCTTGGTTCAGGAATGGGACTTAAATGATTTTTTAGCCAATGTCCAGAAGAGCAAAGATATTAGACTATACTGCCTTGGTGAACCTAAGAGAATCGTTAAAGATTTTCTCGGTGAATATAGGGACACATCTTGATGATGTCGAGCAGGAGCTTAATGATATTCTTCAGATGATGAGGGATAAACTTGAAGTCCTTCGGCAAGAGATGGAACATGCTCGCGAACGACTTGAGCGAGCCGAAGCTGCCCGTTATCGTTGTGAAGCATCTCAAAGATATGATGAAGAAAATCACTGTTACCGTCCGAGTTGTGATTTGGAGCGAGCTGCAGAAAGGATGGCCAGAGCGAAGTATGAGGAGGCCAAAAGGCGGTATGAAGCGGCTGAAAGAATTTACAAAGACGTGGATTATGAGGTGTCGCAGTATCTGAAGCCATTTGGTGCTTTTCTGAAAGGTGGCGCAGCCGATTATCTTCGGATAGAAGGTTCAAGACTGGAAGAAGCTGACGATAAGATGGTGGCAATTCTTGACATTGTTGAACAAATTCTTGGCTCTAAAATGAGTCCGGAAGGCTCGGACACATCTCCGTCGGCAGTTAACACAAAGTTGACCAAGGAGGCTGAAGAGAAAAGGGATAAGTTCATAGATGCAACAAAAGAGGTTTCCATTAAAATAGAGGAACAAGAAAAGGATGATGTCTATAGCGTGGATATTAAAGATGAAGAAAAGCGACAAGACGCCATCAACGAGTTTAACCGTAATAAATGTCGGTATTGTGGACGACCTTTGAAAATATGTATATGTGGTCGAGGACAACGCGAACGAGAAAGATAATAATGTTATGTGGACAATAATGATGACAGACCGTTCCGATCTTTTTTTAGACGAGAAGGAACGACTTATGGGACAAGCCGAAGTTACAAAAGGTCTTTGGCAAGACGAGGTACAAGAACGTTACTATGAACGATTCGTTGACAAAGCTATTCTTTCCGTTGACCAATATTTAGACGGCGGTGATGGATATATCGGGATGGGGTTGAGAGATCTCACCACGTTTGTTAATAATAAGATTGTCGAATTTAATTCATTGTGATATTATTGTTATGTCAAACACTTTGCCGATAAACAAGGTTTACGATTCGTTGATAGATTCAATTACCACAATGTTTCATGTTGGCAAATCAATCATTAGAGACAACGCAGCCTTATCCTCGTATGCAGCTTATTTGTCTAATAATAAAGATGAAATAGCCAAGTTTGTCCAGGCGAAAACGCAGGTGGAGTCTTTTCTCGACAGATATGATTTTAAAGGCGGATTCCAGTTTGACGATATGAACAAAAAAATCGATTCTTTACTGCTGCTCCGTTCTAAATTGGCTACGATGGGAGAAGAGGCGAAAAAGTTGTCTGTTCATCCCGGCCGATATGGCTCGCAAAGAGCAATTGAACTATGTAGAGACTTTGCGATTACATGTAAGGAGAGACTTAAATTAGAGGAAGCCGATAAGGCGATTGCGTTGGCTGAATCAATCACGCAAAAGTTGATTTCAATTCGCAGTCAATTTGAGAGTGACGGGGATGTGCTTTATCAAATCAACGAAGCCATTGACAGCAATATGAATGTTTTGGGCAAGTTCAAAGCCTATTTGGCCGAAATCCGTCGGTATGTGGATGCATTCCCTCATTCTGGACAAGATGATTTGGGAGAAATCAATAGCAGGATTAGTGCGGCCAAACAAATAAACACGTTGTTGGAAAAGACCCAAAAATCTGTTGATTCTATAAAAAGTTATGCTGACCGACACAACAAAAAAGCAGTGGCTACTCTGTTCCAAAGTATTGTTGATGAGATGTCTTCCAAGATGTGTTATGCTGATATAGAGAAATACAAGTCAAAACTTGGCGATAATATGAAGCAGGCACAAAAAGTCGTCACTGCTTTTGAGGAAGAGAGGAATGAGTTGCAAGGAGTGTATGATTCTTTGTTGACAAGAAGCTCTGACAAATGGAAAGATGATACGGAGAGCATGATAGAGAAAGTAGGTGAATTACTCAGCTCTGACACAAAAACACGAATATTTGATTTGTCAAAGTTAAAAGGAGACATAAAAGAGTTTGTCTATAAGCGGAGCAAAGACATTAAAGATACGTTGAATGAACATCCTTGGTTAGAGAATGACCAGCACTATGGTTTTCATTCCAACCTGGTTAACAGCTACATCACAAAATCGTATTATTATTCTCAAATAGAATATGCAAGAAAAGAAAGACTGAAGAAAATTTGGAAGTGGGTGGGGATTTCTACAGGAATTGTTGGAGGGGGGCTCTTGATAATTAATTATTGGAAAGTGGTTTTGACCGTGCTCATAATAGCAGCTGTTATATTATTCTTTATTGCAAAGGATTAAAACTGAAGTGTGATGAATATGCAATACAATACATTATTAAAAGCTGTCGGAGCGATACCCAGTATTGCTGAAACGATTCGTAAGGATCGAGATGCCATGACAAGGTTTGTTGGATATTTGGCCCAAAATGAGTCTGAAATATCCAAATTCGGGAAAGCCACAGACGAAATATGTGAATATCTGAATAAATATGATTTCGTTAAAGGCTATCAATTCGAGTCCTTGCAAAAGAAGTTGGAATTATTGCATCCTTTGCGACTGAAGCTGGCGAAAATGGGCGAAGAGGCTAAGAAGTTGACCGCTTTTCCTGATCGATATGATTCAAAAAAGGCTATCGAGATTTGTAGAGGTCTTGCCTTAACTTGTATAGAAAAAATGAGTTTGAGTGAGTCGGAAAAGGTATCGGAATTGGTTGAAGCTAACACACAGAAATTGATAGCCCTTCAAAAGCTGTTTGAAAGAGACCAACACATACTAACCCAAATCCATGCGATTATTAGCACCGACCAGACTGTTTTGAACAAATACAAAGCCTATAATACAGAACTGAAGAAATATGTTTCCGAATTTCCTCATAAGGGACAAGATGATTTGTCTGTTGTAAAAGACAGGATAAATGTGCTAAAAAAAAATGATGCGTTGAGTTCGAATGTGGAAAATACTGTTGCTACAATAAGGAGTTATTGTGACCGGTACAATAAGGGGGCTGTTATGGCAAAACATTCCAGCTTAGTTCATACGATAATCAATACTATGCAATATGCTGATGTCGAAAAAATCGAAAAGCAGTTGAAAGATATCATAACCCAAGTCCGTGCTGTTACTGATGCATTTGAAAGGGAGAGGGAAGAGCTTAGTTCTTTGCAATCTACTTTACAGTTGAGACGGCCAGACCTCTGGAAAGAAGACACAGAAAGATTATTGGCCAAACTAAAAGGAATTCTTAGTAAGGATACCAAGACGGTCGATTTAAATTTAGATCAGTTAAAAACCAGTCTCACTAATGCCAGAATAAGACGGACAAATGATATTAATGCGCAAAAGCAAGAGTGCCCTTGGTTGGATTGGCATAGGTACAAGAATTACCATGCACAAGTTGTATCAAAGTATATGTCCTCGAACGATTACCATGCTGCTATAAAAACGCTCAAATGGGATAGGATTAAGTGTTTCTTTTGTTGTTGTATTCCATTGTTGTTTGAATATAAGCAATAGCCCTTTATGAGCAAATGAATGTTTGATTCAAAAATAATTAAAAAATAAAATTATGGCAAAAAATGACTTCTCAGCTGAAAGTGCTGAAAACTTTGAACAGAAATGTTTATGCGTGTTGGTGCTGGATGTGTCCGGCTCGATGCGCGGGGAACCCATTGCAGAACTCAACAAGGGTCTGCAGGATTTTTACAATGAAATCAAGAATAATGAAACCACAAGCCAACGATTGGAAGTATGCATTATGACTTTCAATCAGAGTGTGCAAACAGTTCAGGAGCCTGCACTGGTGGATAATTTCACTATGCCCACTTTGACAGCTGCAGGATCAACGGCGATGGTGGATGCAGTGAATGAAGCTATCGATAAAGTGACCGCTCGCAAACAATGGTACAAAGAAACAGGGCAACCATATTATCGCCCGTGGATAATTCTCATGACGGATGGCGAACCCGATGCAGGTCAAGATGTATATGGCCTCGGTCCACGCATCAAAAAGGACATAGAAGAAAAACGCTATATTTTTCTCCCGATAGGTATTGAGGGAGCCAACAAGGAAACATTGGAAGCCTTGCAAGGCATGCCTCCTTTGAAATTAAAAGGTTTGAAATTTATGGAATTTTTCCAGTGGCTGAGTGCAAGTATGGGCACTATCGTGAACCATCCAGAAGGAGGAAAAGTGGATATTTCACCCGATCCGTTAGATAATTGGATGGATTCATTTACTATTTAATATTTTTATCCGTAATTATTATGGCAAAAAACGACTTCTCAGCTGAAAGTGCTGAAAATTTTGAACAAAAATGTTTGTGCGTGTTGGTCCTTGATGTGTCAGGGTCCATGCGTGAAATTGTAGATGAGAGTAATATTCAATACACTGGGGAGACGGTGTATATGGATGGAAAAAAGTACAATTTGGTTACAGGAGGTGTGATGAAACTCGACCTTCTCAATCAAGGGTTGCAAGATTTCTATAAAGAAATTGTTTCTGACGAAACTACAAGCCAGCGATTGGAACTGAGCATCATCACATTTAACGACTATGTCAAAGTTGTCCAAGAACCCGCTTTGCCCGAAAATGTCACAATTCCCATGTTGGAAGCAGATGGAGATACTGCATTGGCAGATGCCGTAAATGAGGCTATAGACAAAGTGGAAGCACGTAAGAAATGGTACAAAGAAACGGGACAACCCTATTACCGTCCATGGATAATCCTTATGACTGACGGTGTCCCCAATAAAGGGCAAGATATAGACAGCCTTGCTCAGCGTATTAAGCGGGATACGGCGGCGAAAAAATATGCTTTCCTACCCGTTGGCGTTGAAGGCGCAGATATGGACGTTCTACAGAAAATTGAAGGGAGTGGTATGAAAGCCACTATGTTAAAAGGAATGCGTTTTGCCCAGTTCTTCAAGTGGCTCAGTGCCAGTATGGGTACGGTTACGAAAGCCGAGGAAGGGCAAGAAGTAAACTTTTCAGAGGGTGCTATGGGTGATGATGGATGGATGGAAATTTTTAAAATTTGAAAGAAATTAATTTCATGATTAAGTATGAAAAATAAAATACTATTGCTGAGTTTCATGTGTATAGTTGTCTGTACCAACGTTTTGAGTCAAAATATGAATAAAGACTACTCCAAGATTCGTGGTGATATAGTGAAAAAGGTTTTTCAAGCATATGGTAAGCATTTCCCGGACTCAATAGATGCAAGCAGTTATAATAGGACAACGCAGTTTTTCAAGGATAACCTTAGTGAATATGATTCAGTAAAGAAAAAGAGCATTCCTAAAAAAGAATACAAGCAGTTGCTTAATACATTAGGGAACATGCCTGCTCTTAAAAAGAATGAAACAAATGAGGAACTTAAAAAACAAGTGACAGACTATTTAGAACAAGCGGTTAAAGGATGTTGGAAACTGGATACCAGTTGGGTCCCAAAGACTAAATCTGATATTGCTTATGTGTATATCAAGTATGGGGGACAAATAATGAGACCCGAGGAAGAACCTGTCGCTCATGTGGATAACACGAAAGGTAAAAATGATGATGATGAAGTACATCCAAACAACGATAATAAGCGAAAGCCAGAGCGCATTTTGTTTATGGCTCTTGTCGGAACTGTAATGGGAGGTGTGATTTTGATAGGTGGTGTAGCAGGATATCGATGTCTTCGTAAAATCAAAGAACAGCCCAAAGACGTTAATACAACAACAAAAACCAAACAAGAGGAAGAGTCCGAAACTGGTAAAGTTAAGGAAACGAGCGAACCTCCTGTTCCTACATCACCTACAACAAAGTCTGAACCTCCCATCACTTCTCCAATCCCATCATCATTACAAGACAAAAAATGGGTGTTGTTGGGTGCTTCTGTGAAAGGTAACGGCCACATCCAAAGTAATATGCCGTGCCAGGACAACCACAAGTTTGTGTCTATAGGAAATGGATGGGGCGTTGCCGTTGTTTCCGATGGTGCTGGTTCTGCACCACACTCCGAGTTGGGTTCCAATGTGGTAGTAAAAAGAGGTGTCTTCCATTTCAAAAATTTGATTGAAAAAGAAGAGTGGCAGAAAAATAACACTTTGCCGACTGATATGGAATGGTGGCAAAAATCATACGATGTTCTAAAGACCATTCGAAACGAGGTTGCCTTAGTTGCAAAGAAAAACAATATTGAGGTCAAATCCCTTTCGGCCACTTGCCTTGCTGTTATATACTCACCATTGGGATTACTTGCAGTACATGTAGGTGACGGACGTATGGGGTATAAGTCAGCAACTGGGGAATGGAAGGCGATGATGACCCCGCATAAAGGCGAAGAAGCCAATCAAACCATTTTCCTTGTCTCTGATTTTTGGAGTATTCCCAACTTTGCCTTATCAGGCGTGCTAGTACCAGAAAGCATAGTGGTCAGAGAGCCAGTTAAAGCTTTCACATTGATGAGCGATGGCTGCGAAAACACATCATGGCTATGTACCACTCAAAATCCTGAAACAGGAAAGTATTTTGATCAGAATAAACCGTTTGAAGGCTTTTTCAATCCCTTGGAGGAGACTTTGATTTCATTCCAAGCAAACTATGTCTCTTGCGAAGAACAGCAAGCGAAATGGAATAAGTTCATTGAATCCGGAACCGATGGGTTTGTAAGAGAACAAGACGATAAGACTATGATATATGGTTTTTGTTGTTCTCAACAGGAAATAGATGACTATATTGAGAAATCAAAAGTTCCAGCACCGTCGAACTAGCCTATAGTCTTATTTGCCATGATAGTATATACGTCTAAAAAGGAGAAAGTGATTCTTGCGGATGATCCTTTCGCTTCAGGAGGGGAAGGAGAAGTGCGCAAGGTGACTTCATGCCCATCGAGATTTGATAACATTTGTGCCAAAGTGTATTTCAAGCCAAAGCAAACGAACAAACAAGAACAGAAAATTCGTTTCATGGTGGATAATCCCCCAAGTAACGTCAACAAAGGAATGATGCTTGCTTGGCCATTGGACACAATCTACACTCACGAAGGTAAGTTTATGGGCTTTTTGATGCCTTTGGCATTTCCGGGTAGTAAGCAGTTGATTATCCTTACGCTGCCCAAATTAAAGAAGGCTTATAAGACGGAATGGTATAAGTTCGACAAAGAACTCAACATTAAATCCGCTCTTATTTCGAGGATGAAGTTGATTAACAATATTGCTATTCCTGTGCATTCGCTTCATGCAACAGGGAAATATGTTCTGAAAGATTTCAAGCCTGAAAATGTTTTGGTAACTCCATCGGGACAGATTACCATTGTGGATATGGATTCTATTCAGATTTGTGAAAACGGGAAACTACTTTTCCCGGGGACAGCTGCTACTGAAGATTATATGCCACCAGAGTTCTATAATCAGAAAGTTGGAACTGATGAGAAAAAGCCATTGGAGAAATCTTGGGATAATTTTGCGGTTAGCGAGGTGTTTTATCAATTGATGTTTGGCCTGAAACCATACGCGGTGACACCTAAAATAGAATCAGAAGATGGTACTATTCGTTATTGCATCTCTCACAACCTATTTCCGTTTGGAAAGAATGCTTCGCAAATAGCGAAAGTACCAGCTCCACACAATAACTTCAAAGTCGTTCCGCAACCTGTTCAAGAGTTGTTTATTCGTGCCTTTGGGGACGATCCGAACAATCGCCCGCAGGCCATGGAATGGGGGAAAACCATCCATTCCGTGTTACGATCAATACCACAGCCGCCAGAAGAGCCCAAGCCAGAACAAGATCTTGATCCCAAACAAGATGCAGTAAAGTATTGTCCTAAATGTGGAGCTCGGCATGAAAAAGAGGCGAAATATTGTAGGAAGTGCGGGCGTGTTTTCGATAATGATGAAAAGAAAGGAGGGTGCGCAGCTTCATTTGTCGCCATACTTGTTTCTGTTTTCGCGATAATCGCAATTGTTTTGAGTTATATTTAATGTTTTTGTTATGAAATGTCCGAATTGCGGCAGATATATTGCCGATGATAGTAACTTCTGTGAATTCTGTGGCAAGAAACTAAATAAAAGTGTCGGCAGAAATATAAACCGATCAAGACTTTGGATTGGTGTTTGCGCTGTTTTGATTCTGATTGCGGGCGCCATCTTATGGGGCGTGGTTTCAACCTCGCAAGACAGCTACAACTATGAGGAGCCATATTACCAAAATGAGATAGTAGAAACTACAGAAGAAGTGGTGGAAGAGTATGCATACTCTCAATCAGAGGAAATTTATTGTGATGGCATTTATGATCCTGATGAAGCAGGACATGGCTTGGATATAAGAGTATCAAGTCTGAACATGAATCATTTTCTAATCAAGTTCTCATTTAACCCCGTCTCTTATAAAGGAAAACTATCTTGGACGGATGCACAATATCCATTAATAATAGGACAAGGGAGTCGAGCATTGGGAATTTGCTTGAAGTCTGATGGGAAAATTTATATTACCACAAACAATCATAGTAACATTTTTGCTACAGATATTTCATATGTTGTTGGTGGATACAATAATATAGTTCTTGAATACCATGATGGTGAAGTTACTATTAATGGTGCAAAGTTACAGGTTGGATACATTAATCTCTTTGAGAATGATCTTGTTTTTACAACAAAATGCTATTCGACGGGTAACGCATTTAAAGGTTACATTAAAGACTTATCTATAATCAATCTTTATAAAAAAAATGATATGTAATAATTGTGGCGAAAAGATCGCTGATGACAGCAAATTTTGCGAATTTTGCGGGAAAAAAGTGAATGCTGGCAAAAAAAGGCAACTAATGTTGTTAATCACAATAGCGTTGTTAGTACTTATTAGTATTAGCACGACCATACTAAGTGTGTCTCGGAATAAACTCATATCAAAATTAGAAAATGAGGTACGTGCAAAAGACGATTCGTTGTCAATAAATGCACGTTTGCTGGATAGCTTGCAGATTGTTGTGTCGCAATTAGACGACAAAATTATGCTCGTTAATGATGATAATTTCAAGGATTACATAGCGATGTCTAATGATCGCATAGTCATTATTGATTTTTATGGTAAATGGTGCAAACCTTGCAGAAAAATGGATCCTTATTTGGCTAAATTAGCGGAAGACTATCGTGGTAAAGTGATAATTGGTCGATACCTTGTTGAGGATTTTAATGAGAAGTATCCACGTAAATATGATGTAACTGCGATCCCCACGTTGCTATTTATCAAAAACAACCAAGTTCGGTACACAGAAGTCGGATTCGATAATGATTTCAACAAAAGAACTGTAAATCATATTGAAAGATTGTTAAATGACACTCTTGTCAAATCAACAAGGCCAAGGTTATTAAAAGTAGATAGTCTTCATGATTATACTCAGAGCTCACAGAGTCCAGACGGAATCAAACATAATGACAAAAAAAGGTCCAAATGAAATGTGTTTATTGCAGTAAAGAAATCCCTGACAATAGCAATTTCTGCGAGTATTGCGGAGCCTCTCTTCATGTAAATAGGGATAAGAAGAAATTGTGGATAATATCTACTGTGTTGTTGTCATTCTGTGTTGTAGCGTTAATAATAGCTTACTGTCATGAACGCTCCTTATATGAATGTACCTTAGATAGGCTAATATTGCTTCAAAGGAAGACGTCGGTCGTTGATTCTGTTGGATATGGATTGGAAGAGCCGGTTATCATAGAGGGGCGGAGCAAAGATTCAAAAGGAATTATTCAACAAAGAGATAGCTTGCAGGTAGAGGTAAACAATCTTAATGAACAGAATGATAGATTACGTAGAAAAATTGAAGAGCTCGATGAAGAGAATGGGTATCTGACAACTGATGTCAGGTTGGCTCGTGAGGCGTTGGAGGATTGTATGAGGAGATAAGTGTGTTTTTCAAAAACAAGTGGAGTGAAAGAATAAACACAAGTGTTGTTTATTATATTCTTGAATAAATGAGGCAAGACCTGCAAAGCCGTAAGAGCAGGAATAATATTGTATTATTATCATGTCATATTTTATTTTTAAATTCATGTCTCTTGTTGTATTGATGGTGGTATTGATTTTTGTGATAGTGAACAAGAAATCAAGCAAACGAGATAAAAGTGATTTTAATGCCACTAATAATGTAAAGAACTCCGATAAGAGTTTGGGGGTGATTGAAACAAAAGAACATCCTCAAGCGGGATCTCAAGACGAGGTCGATTTAAAAACAGTACATGATGAGATTTACTATGTAGAATATAACATTATTCCTCATTTAGTTGAGTTGTTCAAAGACCAGCCCGAGAAGGCCTCTCAGATAATCATTACGATATACGAGAATCTTGTTACCCTACAAAACCATTTAAGAAAGGTGAATCCGTATGCCTTCGGCAATATCTCTTGTGAGATATGCGGAGATATTGAAAACGAGTGCCTTGCAGTATATGTGTTCCCGAAGCCGTTTGATATGCCCTTGGCAAAGTACGGCGCGGTTTATTTCAATAAATCGCAACAAAAGTACCATTACTTGACGCTTGAATTTTCGTTGAAAGGGAAGTTCGTTTTAGGTGCTAAGACTACAGAAGGGCATACTAACTATGGACAGAGGGCTGATTTGTCCAAGGAGGAATTTATCCGTGAAGTATGCGGGATTATGTCCTTGGATGAGTGCATTCTACAACAAAGGGATATGATATCACGCAAATACGTGCTTGAACTGGATGACAAGAGTTTCAATGATGCGATAGCCAATTTTCCGTTGCTTGCTGTTTGTTTCTATGATTTTAATGATCCAAGTCAAAGGATGCTCCCGATACTTGATCAGTTGGCACAGGAATATAAAGATCAAATAATGGTTGGTCTGTACGATGTTTATTCATTGGAAAATGAAACGGTGCGAGCAGAGTACAATATTATGAACATGCCGACATTCTTGTTCTTGAAGCAAGGCAAAGAAGTAAAACGACATATTGGGGTTTGCAGGAAAGAAGATGTGAGAACTTTGTTTGAAGAATTGCTTTCAGCACAAAGGACAATATCTATTGATGCAAAGTAGAACAAAACCTAAAATATCCTAAATAAACACACATTACAATATGAACATACATAAAGCAATCATTTTCGCCACGAAGGCGCACGAAGGTCAACTTCGGAAAGGGACCGATGTCCCGTACATAGTTCATCCTATGGAAGTCATGCAGATTTTGACGGACAATAAGTGCTCGGAATCAGTCATTATAGCAGGCTTGTTGCACGACACCCTGGAAGACACGTCAACTACTGCGGAAGAAATTATCGATAATTTCGGACAATCTATCTATGATTTGGTGAAAAACGAATCGGAAGATAAGTCCAAAACGTGGCAAGAACGCAAACAAGCCACGCTGGACTATCTCGTGAATGCAACAGAAGAGGAACAGTTGGTATGTTGCGCGGATAAGTTATCGAACATAAAAAGCATTTATGCTGACAAACTTGCCATTGGAGATGATGTTTTTGACCGTTTTAATGCCCCCAAAGACCAAATCAAATGGTATTATCAAGAAATCGCCAACGCATTGGCCAAAATTGAGGATTATAAAATGAAACAGGATCTTGAAAACTACATCACAAAAGTGTTTGATGACGTATGCTCTGATGACTCGGATGCTACGGATGTTGTTGAGACAGAATTTGAGCTGGAAGAATACGATGATCCCGACCTTGCTGTTGTCGATTTTTTCGATGACACAAAGTCTCCCGATCCGGAAAAACATAAAGTGGGAAGCCAATTCTGGATGAAGTCATTCAGGATGTCTGATGGCGTGCATCTCACGCTTAATAAAAACAATTGGGGCTCGAGAGTGGATTACATGATGCGCGATGACGGCTATGTTGAAACAATCGAAACCGTGAAAGGCGAGGATATGCAGCGACTTATGCTGTTGTGTGATAATGCTGAAAATGGGCGAGAGGTAGTGGAGTATATTTACAAGCGTTTCTCCCCTGATGGCTACGACGCGTATCTTAACATCCTCAACTGGTTTGAAGAGAATGGCATTAAAGCTTCGTCTTGGATGAATTGATAGAGTGTTCAGCATTTGTGCCAAGTGCTATAGGCCGAATTTGATGCCATTACCTTTTTTTTATATCCTGTTGATTATTTAATTTTTTATTGTATTTTTGCAAAATTAAAATTAATCATTGTGGGGTGTGTCCCCGTGTCATATCATTAACCAAAACAAATATAATCATGAATAATAATATGTTGACACAACAGGAATTGCCCACATGGGCGGAATTGAAGACCATGATCCTTGCACACTCGGAACAGATGCGGGAAACAGAACGGCAGATTAAGGAAATGCAGGAGAAAACCGATCGTCAGATGCGTGACACCGACAACCGAATGAAGGACCTGCAGGGCCTTTTCACCACCCAGTGGGGAAAGCTGGTAGAGGCGTTGTGTCGTCCTGCCGCCCTCAAACTGTTTCAGGAAAAAGGCATCAAAATAGACCAAATATATAAGGAAGCGCGACACGACAAATATCCCGAAAACGAAATGGAGGTGGATGTCATTCTGTGCAACACCACCGAGGCAGTGGCCGTGGAGGTGAAAACCACCTGCAAGAAAAAGGACGTGGACTACTTCTTGAAGAAGATGCGGCAGTTCAAGAAAATCTTCCACCATTTTGAGAGTTGCACGGTATATCCCTCCATTGCCGCTTTGAAATTCGACAACAGCTCTGACATTTACGCACTCAAGAAAGGGCTCTTTGTGATGCGCGCCTCGGGCGAGGGCGTATTCAGCCTGACCGAACCCAAGGAAAAGGAATGCTTTTGAGGCTCCGAGTAGCTTGATACTTAAGAATAATCATCGCAATCACCCCTCAAACATCTTCTCCTCGAAGTTGATAAGATAAACGTTGCTGGTGCTGCGCGTGACGGCGGTGTAGAGCCAGCGCAGGTACTCCTTGTCAAGATTCTCTTCGGTTAGATACCCCTGGTCAATTAGCACGTGCTTCCATTGACCACCCTGCGTCTTGTGGCACGTGAGCGAGTATGCGAACTTCACCTGCACCGCGTTGAGGTACGGGCTGTTCTTGATCTTCAAAAACCGGGCCCGCTTGTTGGGGATGTCCTCAAAATCCTCCGAAATGGCTTGGTACAACCGCTGGTTGTCCTCGTAGGGCAGGGAAGGACCTTCCACCTCCAGACTCTCCAGGATGATCTTGATGTCGATGTCGGGATAGTTGGGGTAGTCGCACAGCCTCACCGTCACATCCGCGAAATTGAACCCGTAGATTTCCTGCTGCTTGTGGATGGCCATCACCTCCATGATGTCGCCGTTGGCGATGAACCCGATTTCGGAGGCCTCGTCCACCCAATAGTAGTTGTTCTTCACGGCCATCAGGTAGTCGCCGGTGGTGATGCGGTTCTCGCGAAACAGGATGCGGCTGCGGATCTCGTTGTTGAAGAGCCAGGCCCGCTTGTTGGAGCGCGTGATGGCCACAATCTCGTCACAGTCGTTTTGGTTGTACAGGCTGTTGAGCAGCTCCTCAAGCTCTCCGCCTGGCACGCGCGTGAAATCGTCAAAGGGCTGTTTGCTGAAGAAAGGGAAGGAGATGTCGTCCTGGTTCAGCTTGTCGCGCAGGCGCGTGGCGTTGAACAGGATGCCCGAGTCCAGTGTCTGCCTGACCACATCGGTGAGGCGACTGCCCCGGATGTTGAGGTGGTAGGCGTGTTGCAAGTACTCGGCGTTCAACGCGGGACTCTCCGTGGCGTGCACGGGCGGCAATTGCGCGTCGTCGCCGATGAACAGCAGGCGGTTGTGACGTGCCGAGAATACGTATTCGATCAGGTCGTCCAACAGGCTGCTCATGCCCGGAAGCTCGCCCAGAGTGGATTCAGCCGAAATCATGGAAGCTTCATCGACTATAAACAACGTGTGGCTGTATTTGTTTTCTCTGCGAAAGAACTGCCGTATGCCATTTCTCACACCCAATCGGTAAATCCACTTGTGGATGGTGTATGCTTTGTGTCCGGCGTACTGCGAGATTACCTTCGCCGCTCGGCCCGTGGGAGCCAAAATGACCGTGTTCACACCCACCTCTTCCAGCGTGCGGATCAGTGCGCTTACCAGACTGGTTTTGCCCGTGCCCGCATACCCCTGCAGGATGAACAGGAAATTATCGCCCTTCTCGTATATGAACGAGGACAGAGCCTGCATCGCTTCCTGCTGGCTCAGCGTGGGCTCGAAGCCGAAGTACTGCTGCAACTTTTGGTGGAAGGCGGACTGGGTCATATCAGTAAGAATCCAATTTCTTTGAATCCGCAAACAAGCCGTTCTCCGGTGCGGGTCTCCAGCATTAGTCTCCCGTATTCGTCCACGCCGGTGATTTGGGCTTCCACAAGGGAATCTTGGATGCGGTAGTTGTGAAAGGTGTTGAGTAGATACAAATTGTTGAGATATTGCTCGTTGAGATAATCTGCTTGGGAAATGTTGCAAAGATTCCAGCGGTCATAAAGCGTTTGCCAGTACTCCTCCAGCAACTCGGTAACATCCCATTCTTGTCCAGTTTCAAGCAACAGCGAGGTGGGGTGGGGGATGTACTCGGGGAAATGCTCCTGGTTGATGTTGATGCCGATGCCCGCAATGGTGTGCTGCAAATTGTTGCCCCGGAGCACGTGCTCAATCAGAATGCCGGCAATCTTCTTGCCGTCCACGTAGATGTCGTTGGGCCATTTGACAAGGGCTTGCGGGATTCTTCTCCGAATGAATTCCAGCGTGGCAAGTGCAAAGTATTGGTTGAAAATGAATTGCCGAGCGGCAGGAATGTCGGGTTCAAAATAGAAACTCACGAGTAGGTTCTTTCCCGGCTCGCTGAACCAGGTGTTGGCGCCCATGCCATGCCCGTCAGATTGGAAGTCGGTGCACAACGCGAAAAACGGCGCGACAGCCTCCCCCGACAGCGACGCATTGTCCGCCATAGTTAATAGTAACTTGTTGGTGGATGGTATGTTAGGCTTAAAATGTATCAATGCGTTTTTCATTCGGCAAAAATAAGTATCTTTGCGCACAAATTTTACAAAATGATGAAGAAAATTCAAATCTTATGCCTTGCTGTGTTGAGCATGGTGTTTTTCAGCTCTTGTAAAGACGACTCCGGTACTTACGCCGGACAATTGTTTACCAACAGTGAGAAGGCCGCTGCCATCAAAGCGTGCCTGAATTCTTCTTTGGACACGGCGGTGGCTCACCTTTGCACTTCCGGCGGCTTTTCAGAGTATAATGACGGCCTGTATAAGCTGGATTTCAGTGCAAACCAGGCTATGATGGACACCTTGGCCGCCCATGGCTTTGGCAATCTCTCCGATTCTTTGATCCTCCACACGAACCGTATGGCCGAAAGCTGCTATACTGTTGTGAAAAGTAGCGTTGGCGATGCCATCGACAATCTGGTGGTATATGATTATGATGCACTGATTACTGGTGGTGACTATGCCATTACGGATTATTTTGCAGAGATGAAAGGCAATGCGATCAAGGAGGCTATGAGAAGCCAGGTGCAGATCCGAATGAATGTTTTCGGTGTGGATAATATATGGAATGATATGGTTGGAAAATACTATTCCATTACGAATCAACCTGTTAACTATGATTTGCAGGGATATGTTCTCACCAAGATGTTGAATGGTATTTTGGAGGAGATGCGCAATGAAGAGTATATGATCCGCTATGATGAAACCCATCGCGTGTCGGCGGATTCCCTTTTAGGATTGTAATTTTTTTAGAATAATCATAAAATTTATTAGATATGAAACCAGACAAACTGTTTAAAGGCAAGACATTAGCTATTCTTTCCGGTGGTGGTGACACGCCGGCCATCAATTCCAGCATCGAGTGTGTGCGCAACAGAGCCTCCATGCTCGGTTTCAAGGTTTACGGCATCCTGCGCGGATGGAAGGGCCTCCTCGGTGATGGCGACGTCGTTGACCTGACCAATATCCCTTATAATGGTATCTACGGCGGAACGGCTTTGCTTTCCTCCCGTACCAACCCCTTCCCCAGCAAGAAGAATCCGGAGGACCGTTCCCAACAGATTCTCCGCAACATTGAACGTTATAAGATTGACGTTTTGGTCACCATCGGCGGTGACGACACCAACGGTGCGGCCAAGAAGATGTATGAAACCTACGGCATCCCGGTCATCGGTTTCCCGAAGACTATCGATAACGATTTGAGAACCCATACCTGGCATCATTATAACGGCCAGCAACATGAGACGGTGTTGTGTCCTGGTTTTGCATCTGGCGCCATGGCTATCAAGAAACTCACCAGCAAGCTGCATACCACCAACGAGTCACACCAGCGCATCATGGTGCTGGAGGTGATGGGCCGTGACGCAGGCTGGCTCACTGGTTCTGCCATCTTCGGCGGTGCCCAGATGGCTCTCGTGCCTGAAGTGGAGATGACCAAGGAACGCAAGGAGTTCTTCTTCGAATCTGTGAAAGAGAACTACATGCGCTCTCCGAAACACAGCCTCATCATCGCCGTCTCCGAAGGCGTGCGCTGGTGGGATGACGAGAAACAGGAACTCGGCATGGTGTATGCTTCCTCCGATTTGGACGAATATGGTCACCCGCGCTTCGGTGGCGTGAGCGGTGTCATCGCTTCTGAAATCAACAAACGGCTCGGCGTTGAGGCCCGTGGTCAGATTTCCGGCTACATCCCGCGTTCTGGCAAGTGCTATGAGTACGACCGTCGCCTCACCTCCACTTTGGCTGACAAGGTGGTCGATTTGCTGCTCCGCGAGGATTACGGCAAGATGGCCGTCATGCGTGACATAGTGCCTTATGAGGAACTGGAAGAGTTCCATGCAGCTGAGATCGACATGGGCAATGTGGGCAATTTCCCGCTGCCGGCAGCCTACTACGATCCCAACAAGTTCATGTTCACAGACCAATACGTGGATTTCCTGACCAACATCATCGGCGCCCCGTACCGCATGGAGTTCGATCAGCATTTCCCGATTGTCATTCCGGAATAGTAGTCAGTGAACAGGGTCCAGTGAACAGAGAGCCATAAATCCCCTTCTGTTCAGAAGGGGTGGCCGAAGGCCGGGGTAGTAAGAGGGGATAGAATACAGCGAATAGTGAATAGAAATACCAATTTTCAATATGTCAGAGTTTATCATAGAAGGCGGTCATAAGTTGCATGGCGAGATAGTTCCGCAGGGCGCGAAGAACGAGGCTCTGCAGGTGCTGTCGGCGATTTTGCTTACATCGGAGCCTGTGACCATCTCCAACTTGCCGGACATTCGCGACACCCAGCGTTACATGGACATCCTGTCGCTGATGGGAGTCAAGATTACCAAACTCAACAAGGATACCTACACCTTCCAGGCTGACGATGTGAATCTGGAGGTGTTGGCGACGCCCGAATTCAGCAAATTGTCGGCTTCCATACGCGCCTCCATTATGGTGCTAGGCCCGCTGTTGGCGCGTTTTGGCAAGGCTTATGCTGGTCGTCCTGGTGGAGATCAGATTGGCCGCCGACCGCTGACCACCCACTTTGAAGGCTTTGAGAACCTTGGCGCAACCATCCATCTCTCTGAGAATGGCAACTTCTTCCAGCTGGAAGCCGACCATCTCAAAGGCACGTACATGCTGCTGAATGAAGCTTCTGTGACGGGTACGGCCAACATTGTGATGGCTGCCGTGCTGGCGGAGGGCAAGACTACCATCTTCAACGCCGCCTGCGAGCCCTATCTCTACCAGCTTTGCACGATGTTGAACAAGATGGGTGCCAAAATCACCGGCATCGGTTCCAACCTGCTCACCATTGAAGGTGTGGAGAAACTGCACGGCTGCGAGCACCGCATTCTGCCCGATATGATTGAGATCGGCAGTTTTATCGGCATGGCCGCATTAACTCAGTCGGCCCTGACCATCAAAGACTGCGCTTGCGAGCATCTGGGTATTATCCCTTATACTTTCAAAAAACTCGGCATCGACTTTGAACAGAAGGGTGACGACATTGTTATCCACGAGCAGGATTGCTATGAGGTGGAGACCAATATGGACGGTTCCATCCTCACCATTGCGGACGCGCCGTGGCCCGGCTTTACACCTGACTTGATCAGCATCGCATTGGTTACGGCCATCCAGGCGCGCGGCAGCGTGCTCATCCATCAGAAGATGTTCGAAAGCCGCCTCTTCTTTGTCGATAACCTGCAATCCATGGGTGCACAGATTACGCTCTGCGACCCGCACCGCGCTATTGTCATCGGCTTGGAGCGACGCAAGCCGCTGCGTGCCACGACCATGTACTCGCCCGATATCCGTGCCGGTGTCTCCCTGCTCATCGCCGCGCTGTCGGCTAACGGCACCAGTGTCATCCAAAATGTGGAGCAAATCGACCGCGGCTACCAGAACATCGTGGAACGACTCAACGCCCTCGGCGCCGTCATCGAACGCCGTCCATAACCTTCCACCCCTAATCTCTAATCTCCTAATCTTCTAATCTCCTTCACCCCTTTCACCAATGAAAATCACCGGCATCATCACGACCCTTAACGAAGAGCGCAACATCACCGAATGCGTGCGTTCATTGCAGCGTGTGTGCGACGAGGTGATTGTGACCGACTCTTACAGCAAGGACAAGACGGTGGAGCTGGCAAAAGCCGCCGGAGCCAAAGTCTATTTGCACGAGTATATCGGCGACGGGCTGCAGAAGAACCTCGCCCTGCCGTATGCCACAAACAATTGGGTGATCAGCATTGATGCGGATGAGCGGTTGTCAGATGAGTTAGTAGAGGTGATGCAGAAGATGGACTGGGAGCATACGCCTTACGACGGTTTTGCCGTGCGCCGGCGCAACTACATCGGCCAACGCTGGGTGAAGTGCTGCCGGTGGTATCCCGACTATCTGGTGCGCATTTTCCGCAAGGACAAATTGCAGTTTGCCGAGCTCAAGCAGCACGCCTTCGTGCCGACGACGAACACGTGCAAGCTGAAAGCCGATTTGATCCATTATCGTTACAAAAACTACGATGAACTCTTCGCCAAGCCCGAACGCAATTACAGCTCCAGAGGGGCCAAGATTCTGTTCCTGAAAGGCAAGAAAGCCAGCGCATTGTCACCCTTTTTCCATGGATTTGCCGCTTTTTTTGTCAATTATTTCCTTCGGGGCGGCCTGCTTGGCGGCTTGGACGGCTATGTGCTGTCAAAGGCCATCGCTCACAACAGCTTCCTGAAATACGCCAAACTGCGCGAGTTCCACAAAGACCCCTCTGTACGCGAGGCGGAAGACTGGACAAGCGTGTGGTGAAATTGAGAATTCAAAGTTCAACTCCTAACTTCTAACTCCTAACTCCCGAATCCCCTAACCCCAAATATTATGAAAAAGCACATTTTTACCCTTTTTATCACTTTTTCCGCTCTGTTTGCCATGGCGCAAACCGCAATTCCGAATAATGGATTTGAAAGCTGGACTGGCGGCAAGCCCGACAGTTGGACCACCAATATCAGTGGCAATGTGACAACTACATTGCCTATCATTGGAGAATTTGCTTATCCGGTTAACGTGAATTTCGGCTCCCAGACTACTGACGCCCATTCCGGTAGCTATGCCCTCAAGCTGATGGCTGCCAATTTTGGAATACCTTCTACTCAGTACAATTACTTGCTTCCCGGCATCGGACAACTCGGTTCCGCAGGCGAGTTCAGTGTTCCGTTGAGCACCATTATGGATTTGGTGAACAACGGCATTGACAGTCTGGATATGGAAACCTTGGAGGATCTGGCTACGCTGCTGAATGCCCTCGCCTCCGGTATTCCGTGTGAAAGCACCCCGTACGATTTGAAAATGTGGATAAAATATTTGCCGCAAACAGTTGACACCATGCGTATCATTGCCTTCACCAAACTCAACGGCACACCGGTTTCGTATGCCTTGTACGACAATTCAGAGACCATGTCCGCCTACACGCAGGTGACGGCTACATTTGATAACCCGTATGCTCCTTGCGACTCGGTATGTATCATTATCCTCTCCGGTGGTATGAGTACTGATCCCAACACGGAACTGTATGTGGATGACGTGGAGTTTGACTATCATGTTGGGGTGACCGAGCATGAATCGCTCAAAGTCAACATATATCCGAACCCGACCACGGACCAATTCCGCATTGATCCTGCCAGCGGTGAGCGTTATCAGTACAGACTGGTGGACATCACAGGACGTTGTGTCGCATCAGGTCGCAATGTCTCCGGCGCAGTTGACGTCGATGTGCGTGCTTTAGTGCCGGGCGTCTATATGCTCTATCTGGAGCAGAAAAACCAGACGCTGACCAAGAAAGTGGTGGTCCGGTAGCATGAAAATCTGGCTAGCCCCGCTGCACGGGATTACGAACTACATGTTCCGCAATAGTCTATATCGTCACTTTGGCGGTATAGACTATTGTATTACGCCCTTTTTGCCTGTGCAGGAGACCGCCAAGCTGAATATTAAGAATTGGAAGGATATTTGGCCGAAGAACAACACTGAGGTGCCCACTATTCCGCAGCTGATGGGCAACAAACCCGCGCATTTTGTGGACACAATGCGTGCCATCCATGACGAGTACGGCTATGAGGCCTTCAATTGGAATATTGGCTGTCCCGTGGCGCAGGTCGTGCGCCGGCGCAGGGGGTGCGGCATCATGCCCGATCCGGAAACGGTGCAAGAGGTGGTGCGCACCGTAACCTCGCAAACCCCGTTCAAATTCTCGGTGAAGATGCGTTTGGGATTGCACAATCCCGCCGAAGGACTGACTATTCTGGAACGGCTGGAGCAATATCCCCTTGATTTTATCGTGATCCATCCCCGTCTGGGCGTGCAGATGTACGAAGGGTCCCCGGATTTGGAACAGATGGATGTTTTTTATCAACATACAACCCACAAACTCATCTACAGTGGCGATTTGAATTCGGTTCAGGATTACGAAAGATTCAAGAAACGCTATCCTCGGATCGACGACTGGATGCTGGGGCGCGGTCTGCTGCAGAATCCGTTTCTGGCCGAGCAACTGAAAGGCTTGGATACTGGAAACCAACGGCAGCGTTTTTCCAAATATTACCAACTTTGGACGCGGGAGATGCTGGATGCCGTGAAAGAGAAAAGCACGCTGGCCAAATTGAAGGAGTTGTGGCATTACTATGCCGTATTTTTCCAGATTGATCCGCCTCAGCTGCAGCAATTGCTGCGCATCAATGATTTTGAGGCTTTCTATGACCAGACATTGTCAATAATCAGTGCATAAAAAAAGACGGGGCCAACGCCCCGTCTTTTCGTTATGTGGAATAGGATGACTATTCGAAAGAAAGGATAGCTTCTTTGATCTTCGCGATGGCGTCGCGGAGTTCCTCTTCGGTGATAACCAATGGAGGAGCGAAGCGGATGATGTGCTGGTGGGTCGGTTTGGCGAGCACGCCCAGCTCTTTCATCTTCACGCACACATCCCAAGCCTCTTTGCCGTTGGTGGGTTGGATGATGATGGCGTTGAGCAAACCTTTACCACGAACTTGTTTGATGAGCGGGCTGTTCACTTTGTTCATCTCGTCGCGGAAGATCTTTCCGAGGTATTCAGCACGTTCGGCGAGTTTTTCCTCTTTCACCACTTCGAGAGCTGCGATACCCACGCGGCAGGCAATCGGGTTGCCGCCGAAGGTGGAACCGTGCTCACCCGGCTTGATGTTCAGCATGATGTCGTCGTCGGCCAGCACTGCAGAAACAGGCATGGTGCCGCCAGAGAGGGCCTTGCCGAGGATGAGGATGTCAGGACGCACACCTTCGTGGTCGCAGGCCAGCATCTTACCCGTACGGGCGATACCGGTTTGTACCTCATCAGCCATGAACAGCACGTTGTGAGCCTTGCAGAGGTCGTAGCATTTTTTCAGATAACCTTCATCGGGTACATATACGCCAGCCTCACCTTGGATGGGCTCCACGAGGAAACCGCAAACCATAGGATCTTCAAGGGCTTTTGCAAGAGCATCTACATCGTTGTACGGGATCTTGATGAAACCAGGGGTGAACGGACCGAAACCTGCGTAAGCATCAGGATCGATGGAGAGGGAGATGATAGTGATGGTACGGCCGTGGAAGTTGCCTTCGCAGACGATGATCTTGGCCTGGTTTTCAGGCAGGCCTTTCTTGTCGTAACCCCAGCGGCGGGCGAGCTTCAAAGCGGTCTCGTCAGCCTCTGCGCCGGAGTTCATCGGCAGAACCTTGTCGTAACCGAAAGTCTCGGTGACGTATTTCTCGTACGGACCCAGACAGTCGTTATAGAAAGCACGGGAGGTCAGACAAACCTTCTGGCACTGATCCATCATGGCACCCACGATCTTCGGGTGGCAATGACCTTGGTTGACAGCAGAATAAGCAGAAAGGAAGTCATAGTACTTCTTGCCTTCCACGTCCCATACGAACGGACCTTGGCCACGGGAGATGACCACGTCTAACGGATGATAGTTGTGGGCGCCGTATCTGGCTTCCATGTCGATTGCCTGCTGGCTGGATGTAATTTTTTCTACCATAGTAATAGTGTTTTAGATTATAATTGTTGTTGTTTGAATTCCAAATGAGGGTGCAAATATAGAAAAAATTTCATAATTGAAAAACTCCAGAAAACGCAATTGTGATTTTTTGTATCTTTGCCCGCTTAATTAAAATATGGTTATTATGAAAAAATATTTCCTCTTCCTTGCAATAGCCGCAATGGTCGCGATGACCTTCTCTTCTTGCAAACCCGATGACGAGATTTATAACCCCAAATGCAAGATCAGCAAGATTTGGTATTATAGCAACAGCGATTGGGAGAATCCCGACGTGAGATTTGTGTATAGCAAGAAAGGCGTGCTGGACAGCGTTTGCCTGAAGGAAAGCACCGCGTTTGCGTTTGAGTACAACAAGGACAAGACTGTCTCCAAGATCATCAGCGACGATCCTTTGTGTGTTGAGGAGATAGAAATGAGCTATACCGACCGCTTGGTGGACAAGATGGTATATAAGGTGGACGGTGAGATTCGCAAGGAGATTACCTTCAAGCGTGACGAGGAGACGACCCGCATCACCGACATTGAGGAGGTGTATGACAAGGAATTTTATGAGGGCCTCATTTATCAGAAAAAGAGCCGTCTGTACAACACATTCCTGGGTGATGCAGATGCTGCCCACGAATGGATCCAGCGCGTGCCGACAAAAGATTTGACCGTGCGCTGTACCAAGAAGGTGAAATATGAGCCTATCAAGAAAAATAAATATCTGAATATCGCTGAGGTTGTGGAGTATTATCCTAACCTGAATCAAGAAATCCTGCGTACCTATACTTACGATTTGGAAACCTATAATCCCTACTACGGTCTGCAATATGCTTATGCTGACCTTGCCGGTTATTATGTCAACAATGTGAAGAAAGAGACTCAGACTGTGAAGACCAACGGCGCGCAGACCAAATACGTGGAAATCACGTACGACTATTCGGGAGAGAATTTCATCAACAACAAGAAGTATCCTCGCCAGTTTACGAAGACTTCCAGCGAGAATAACATCCCGAGAAACATTTATATCCTCTACGTCAAGTAATTAGCGAGTTATGAAATTTCACGAGGCAGGAAGGGTCAGCATTTCCGTTTGCATACTGGTAGTAGTCTTACTCACGGTATGTTACGTGCTGTTTCTGGCCAACTTGTGGTGGGTGAACCTCATTTTCTATGCCTTGATGCTGATTGTTGCAGGAATTGTCATCCGTTTTTTCCGGATACCCTACCGTATCATCAACAAGGTGGAAGACGGAGTGCTTGCTCCGGCGGATGGCACCATCGTGTTTGTAGGCCCTGCCTTCGAATACGAGTATTTCAGGGACGAACGTATCAAGATTTCGATATTCATGTCCATCAACAACGTGCATGTTAACAGCTATCCCATCGACGGCACGATAGAGTATATGGCTTACCATCCGGGCAAGTACCTGTTGGCCAAGCGCCCCAAATCTTCTGTAGATAACGAACACAACACGATTGTGGTGGCGAAAAATGAGCACGAAAAGGTGCTTTTCCGCCAGATTGCCGGCTTTGTGGCCAGACGCATTATCAGTTACCCTGAGGTGGGTGACACGGTGAAACAGGGCGAAGAGGTCGGTATGATCAAGTTCGGTTCCCGCGTGGACGTGTTTCTTCCGCTCGGCGCACAGGTGTCGGTGAAGAAAGGGGATAAGGTGGTGTCGAAGAAAACTGTCTTGGCTTACTTTTAGAGCATTATGAAGCTGAGTGTCATCATTGTGAACTATAACGTGGCCCACTTTCTGGAGCAGGCTCTGAACTCTGTGTTCAAAGCCCTGAAGAATGTGGACGGCGAGGTGTTTGTAGTGGACAATAACTCAGTGGATGGCTCCGTAGCGATGGTGCAGGCCAAGTTTCCGCAGGTGCACCTCATTGCCAATAAGGATAATGTGGGCTTCTCGAAAGCCAATAACCAGGCTATTCGCCTTTCGCAAGGCGAATATGTGCTCTTGCTCAACCCCGATACTGTGGTGGAGGAGGATACCTTCGAAAAATGTGTGCGTTTCATGGATGAGACTCCCGATGCAGGTGGCCTCGGCGTGAAGATGGTGAACGGCAAGGGCGAGTTCCTGCCAGAATCCAAGCGCGGCATTCCGCTTCCCTCCGTGGCTTTCTACAAATTGTTCGGGCTCTCCAAACTCTTCCCTAATTCCCGCAAGTTTGGTTCCTATCATCTGACCTACCTAGATGAAAATGAAATCCATTCGGTGGAGGTGCTGGCCGGTGCATTCATGATGCTCCGTAAAAGCGTGCTCGACGAAGTCGGCTTGCTGGATGAGGACTATTTCATGTACGGTGAGGATATCGATCTCTCGTACCGCATCCTCAAGGGCGGCTACAAGAATTATTATTTCCCTGAAACCCGTATTATCCATTACAAAGGTGAAAGCACCAAGACGGGCAGCCTCAACTATGTGCATGTCTTTTACAAGGCCATGCAGATTTTCGCCCAAAAGCATTTTTCGCAGAAGAATGCCCGTCTGTTCAACGCATTGATCAATTGTGCGATATGGTTCCGGGCTTCGTTGGCGGCGCTAAAGCGCATCTTCAGCCGCCTGCTGCTGCCGTTGATAGACTTTGTCTTTATCTACGCTGGCCTGTTCGCGCTGTCGCAGTACTGGGACCGTAACATTCTCGCGGCGCGCAACAGCTCGTTTCCCGATTACTACTATTACCTCATCATCCCGATATACATTCTGGTGTGGCTGGTCTCCGTGGCGTTCTGCAAGGGCTATCGCAAGCCCGCGCGCCTGGCCAATGTCAACAAGGGCATTCTTATTGGCACGGTGGTCATCCTGCTGGTGTACGCCCTGTTGCCGGAAACCCTGCGCTTTTCCCGCGCGGTGGTGCTCATGGGCACGATGTGGACCCTCATCATCGTGAACCTGATCCGCTACGTGATGGGCAGACTGCACCTGAAGGGCGGCGGCCTCACGACCGACAGCGGTCGGCGCCTCGCTGTGGTGGGCACAACGCAAGAGTCGGAGCGCGTGCTGGGCCTTGTGCGCATGATGGAGGTGAAGAGCAATTTCGCCGCCATCATTACTGTGGAAGAAGAAAACAATCCTTCATCGGCAGTTATCGGCCATCTGCAACAGATTTCCGACCTGATACCGTTGTATCACCTTAACGAGATCATCTTCTGCTCCCGCGACATGGCCGCCGACCAGATTATTGACTGGATGTGCCGCCTGCGCACGTTCCAGCTGGAGTACAAGATTGCGCCGGAGGACAGCCTCGCGGTCATTGGCAGCGATTCCATTTTCGCTTCGGAGGATATCTATACCATACCGGTTCACGCCATCGTGCAGAAAGAGAACTTGCGCCGTAAACGGCTGTTCGATATCGCGATGTCGCTGTGCCTGCTGCTCCTGCTGCCGCTGGATATCTGGTTCGTGGAGAACAAGGGCGGCTTCGTGCGCAACATCTTCCGTGTCATGACGGGTAAAAACAGCTGGGTGGGTTGCCAGCTCAAACATCACGATGCAGTAGCTGATGTCCTGCGACCGGGTGTGCTCTATCCGTCGGATGCATTTACAGGTCACTCCTTTTCGGAGGAGATGATTGCCACCGCCGACCGGCTATATACACAGGATTACAAGGTGAAGACGGATTTTGTGACGGTGATGAAGGGATTTTGTTGGATGGGGAGATGAGAGATTAGAGATTAGAGATTAGAGATTAGAGATTAGAGATAATAGTGAGTAGTTAGATTGTTAGTAGATATAGAAGGACTTTAAACTCTAAACCCTAAACTTTTAATGACATTAGTAAAACCAAATAAAATACACGACTATGAACTTTATTGAGCAAATTATCGAAGAAGACATTCAGAACCGAAAGAACGATGCGAAAGTACACACCCGCTTCCCGCCGGAGCCGAATGGCTATCTGCATATAGGCCACGCCAAGTCAATTTGCCTGAACTTCGGCATGGCGAAAAAATATAATGGATTGTGCAATTTGCGTTTTGATGATACCAACCCGGTGAAGGAAGACACGGAATACGTGGACTCCATTCGCGAGGATATCAACTGGTTGGGTTTCCAGTGGGCTGAGGAACACTATGCTTCCGATTATTTCGACCAGCTGTATGCTTGGGCCGAGCAGTTGATCAACGAAGGTCTGGCCTACGTGGATGACCAGACACAGGAAGAGATCAGCAAGGGCAGGGGAGTGCCCACCGCGCCGGGTGTGGAGAGCCCGTACCGCAACCGTACCGTGGAGGAGAATCTTGACTTGTTCCGTCGCATGCGCGCGGGCGAGTTCCCCGATGGCTCACGCGTGTTGCGCGCCAAGATCGACATGGCATCGCCCAACATGCACTTCCGTGATCCCATCATGTACCGCATCCTGCACGCCACGCACCACCGTACGGGCGACAAGTGGTGCATCTATCCGATGTACGACTTTGCGCACGGCCAGAGCGACTCCATTGAGGGTATCACGCACTCCATCTGTACGCTGGAGTTTGAGGTGCACCGCCCGCTGTACGACTGGTTCTGCGAGGCATTGCGCATCCATCATCCTCAGCAGATTGAGTTTGCCCGTCTGAACCTCAACTACACCATCATGAGCAAGCGTAAGCTGCTCCAGCTGGTGAAAGAAAACTACGTGAACGGCTGGGACGACCCGCGTATGCCGACCATCTGCGGTCTGCGCCGCCGTGGTTACACGCCGGCCGCTATCCGCAACTTTGCCGAGACCGTGGGCGTGGCCAAGCGCGACAATATCATTGACGTCTCCTTGCTGGAGTTCTGCGCACGCGAGGACCTCAATAAGACCGCCATCCGCACCATGGCCGTGCTCGACCCCGTGAAGCTCATCATCGACAACTATCCCGATGACCAAGTGGAGGAGATGGATGCCGTGAACAATCCCGAAGATCCCGAGGCTGGCACACGCAAGGTGCCCTTCTCCAAGGAACTCTGGATTGAACGCGCCGACTTCCGCGAGAATGCTGATAAGAAGTTCTACCGCCTCACCATCGACCGTGAGGTGCGCTTGAAATATGCCTACATCGTCAAATGTACCCATGTGGTGAAGGATGATGATGGCAATATCACTGAGATTCACTGTACCTACGACCCGCTGACCAAGAGCGGCATGCCCGACAGCAACCGCAAGGTGAAAGCCACCATCCACTGGGCTTCCGTGAAACATGCCAAGAAGGCGGAAATCCGCCTCTTCGACCGCCTGTTCAGCGTGCCCGATCCTGACAATTGCGAAGAGGGCCAGACCTTCCTCGACCATCTCAACCCGAACTCCTTGGTTGTCCAAGAGGGCTGGATTGAGCCGTCACTCACTTTGGAGAAAGCCATGGCCATCAAACACTTCCAGTTCGAGCGCCTCGGCTATTTCTACGCCGATCCCGACTCCACGGAAGAGAAACTGGTCTTCAACAAAACCGTCAGCCTTAAGCAATAGGCCCATATTACTACCCCGGCCTTCGGCCACCCCTTCTAGAATAGAAGGGGAATTATCTACTCTCAACTCCTAACTCTAATCTATAATCTCTCATCTTTCATCTTTCATCTTTCATGCATTGCCTCACCGACTACGACACCAAGATCCTCATCGCCTTCAATATGAGTTTGCAGGGCGACAAGAAGTTCAGTGAGTTTCTGATGCATAATGGCTTTCCTGAGTTGGAGGCGCTGGCGGAGGCTATCCATTCCAACATACAGGCATTGGAGTGGCTGGCCAAGAATGGTTATCCTGAATTTGCCGTGTTGAGCAACGCCATTGACGACGAACCGGAGGCGATAGAGTGGCTAGAGAAGTATCATTGCGATTTTCTCTCCAAGTTTGCCGCCGCCTGCCGCAAGGACCCGAGAGCCATGAAGTGGTTCGCCGACAACGATTTGAAGTTGTTTATCATGATGATAGCCAATATCCAGAATATTTTGATGTACCAGTCGTGGGATTCGTCGGACATACATAAATTCAGGAGATCGTAATGAATGGGTAAATGAGGTAAAAGGGGTGAATGTGGTAAAAGGGGTTGTAGAGACGTGCCATGGCGTGTCTCGAATGAAATGAATGGAATATGCAGCAATATGTTGTGATAATAATCATGGTTGTTGTGGCCTTGCTCCTGCCGCGAATTCCGGTGGTGGGCAAGTTCTTCAACATCGTCAACACGGGCTTGCACGAGTTGGGGCACGCGCTGATGGCGTTGCTGCTGGACGGTGAGGTGCGTAAAATAGAGCTGTTCAAGGACACATCGGGCACCACGGTGACACAGACCAAGCACAAGTGGGAGGCTGTATTGGTGTCGCTGGCAGGCTATCCGTTTGCGGCTTCGGCGGGCTGGCTGTCGTTCTACCTGATTCGGCACGGGGCTGCTACAGGGCTGCTTATCGGACTGTCGGTGCTGTTCGTCATCATGCTGCTCTTCTGGATCCGCAACTGGTATGGCGCCCTGTGGGTAGTGCTGTTCACGGCAATCAATGCCTTGCTCATTTATTTCCAAAAGTCACAATATATTGAATATGCGGCTCTGTTTTATGCCGTGATGATACTCACGGAATCGGTGGTGTCGTCGTTTGTTCTGCTGGTGTTGTCGTTCAAAGATTCGTCCAAGGCTGGAGATGCCACGAACTTGGAAAATGTGACACACATTCCGGCAGCCATCTGGAGCCTCCTGTTCCTCGCCTACACCCTGTGGGTGGTGTATCGGGTGGTAATGATGTTGATATAATTTTTTCTATTTTTGCACCCCTCAAATTCTTAAGAATATGTCACAATATCTTACAGAGAATATTAGCAAAATCACGACCAATACCCTGCAGCGCATGCGCGACCAGGGCGAACGCATCGCCATGCTGACGGCATACGACTATTCCGTTGCCACGCTGCTGGACATGGCTAAGATCGATGTTATCCTGGTGGGCGACTCTGCCGCCAATGTCATGGCAGGCTACAAGACCACTCTGCCTATCACATTGGATGAGATGATCTATCACGCCTCTTCCGTGGTGCGTGCCGTGAATCGTGCGCTCGTGGTGGTGGATATGCCATTCGGTACCTATCAGGGCAACTCCAAAATAGCCCTCAACTCCGCCATCCGCATCATGAAGGAATCGGGTGCGGATGCCATCAAATTGGAAGGCGGTGCCGAAGTCATTGAGTCGGTGGATCGTATTCTGAGCGCTGGCATTCCGGTGATGGGTCACTTGGGCCTTACCCCGCAGTCCATCAACAAATTCGGTACCTACGCAGTGCGAGCCACTACGGATGATGAGGCAGCGGTGTTGTTGGAGAACGCCAAATTGCTGGATCAGCACGGCTGTTTTGCGCTGGTTCTGGAGAAGATTCCGGCAACCTTGGCCAAGAAAGTCACGGAGTCCATCCATATTCCCACCATCGGTATTGGTGCCGGTGGCGCGACCAGTGGGCAGGTGCTCGTGTTCCACGACATGACGGGCATGACCCAGCAGTTCTCGCCGCGCTTTCTGCGCCGCTATCTCAATCTGAGTGAGGAGATTGTGGGCGCTGTAGAGCATTATATTGATGATGTGAAGAACGGTAGTTTCCCGAATGAGTCCGAACAATACTGATCCGATTCTTTCTTTGCAAGACCGTATCCTGTACGAAGACAACCACCTGCTGATTGTGAACAAGCGGGCAGGGGAGATTGTGCAGGGCGATCAGACGGGCGACAAGCCGTTGCTGGAACTGGTGCGCGACTACATCCGCGTGAAGGGCAACAAGCCCGGCAATGTGTTCTGTGGCTTGGTTCACCGCATCGACCGCCCCGTGAGCGGCGCGGTCATCTATGCTAAAACCTCCAAGGCTTTGTCACGCATGTGCGAGATGGTGAAGAACCGTGCCGTGCGCAAGATTTACTGGGCCATCGTGGAGGGCGTGGCTCCTGAGCAAGTGCGTCTGGTGCATTACATGCAGAAGAATGAGCGGTTGAACAAGAGTTTTGTCTCCGAAACGGAGAAACCCGGCATGCAGCGCGCCGAGCTGGAATTTCGCCGGATAGGTGCTTCGGAGCGCTATTCACTGCTCGAGATTGAGCTGCACACGGGCCGCCACCATCAGATACGTGCGCAGCTGTCCGCCATCGGCCATCCCATCAAGGGGGATTTGAAGTACGGCGCACGTCGCTCCAACGAAGATGGCTCCATCTCTTTGCATGCGCGCAGACTGGTTTTTGAACATCCTGTCAGCCACCAAACCATTGATATTACGGCGGAACCGTTCTCTCCGCTGTTCCGGAAAATGTGCGCGAAATAATCGCGAAATAATTTTTTCCGAGCAAATGAAAAAAAGTGTATTTTTGCAGCCTCAAAAACGGCGGGGTAGCTCAGTCGGTTAGAGCGTCGGATTCATAACCCGGAGGTCACGAGTTCAATTCCCGTTCCCGCCACCAAAATACACAGACATCGTCTGTGTATTTTTTTTATATTTGCAGCCGTGAACGAATATTACCTGATGTGGCAGAATGTGGTGATAGACAATATTTGTAGTCAGACTTCTTGACAAAATGAGATGCGTACCTGCAACAGAACAAGGTGTGTTTTCGTTATGAAAATAGTTTGCAAGAGTAATAATCAATCTTTTGAAATTATGAAACGTAGTGTTTTTTCTTTAATGATAGTATGTGCCTGTGCGTTCCTGCTGTCTGCCGTGTTCGAATCCAAGGCTCAGACAGGCTATACTTATACTCCCTGGCGCGAGACCGACGTGCTGCCCAACGGCCAGCCGCAGCCTCTTGACTTCATGACCCTGGGTGATCAGAATCACAAGTATGTGGAGTGCAGATATGGAAGCTCTTGGGATAATCCGACACAAACCCGTGGAGTTACAGGCTCAGGAGTCACTGCCAGTCATTTACTCATTACCAATCAGGGTGCAGATCCTACCCGTTGTTACAGAACCTCTACGGGGTTTGTGCATGAGAATGTGCTCCCGCGTTCATGGGACGGAAATCCCGAGCACTTCCAAGAGAAGGTCATCCGGGTGGGATGTTATAGCCATAGTGGCTCCCAATGCACAAAGTCGCAGCAAATAGAATATTGGTTTTATCCGCCGAAAGACTCCAGCGTGTTGCTTGTCTATTTTACCTTTTCTGAGGAGGATAAGTGTCAACAACCGTACGGTCATGATGCAAATTATAACCCCCAATTCTCCATTGAGGTGTTGGATGGGCAAACAGGATCGTTGGTGACCAATGGATACGGATACTATAGACGGTGCAATAGCAATACCCAGACTCCCACAGGGACAATAAACAACGCATGGCCATATAATCGTTTTTTGGCCGTGCCTAGCGGAACGGACTATAATCAGGATTCTCAATGCGGCCCAGATGATAACGGTTACACGACTTACTATTGGGCGTATCCGCAAGCAACCCCGACAACTTTCCCTTTCAGAGAATGTCCAGGCCCTATCTATAGTCAAATTTATACCGGCCAAGGTGCTGCGCCCGGTGATCAAACAGGAGGAATGGCTGGAAGTGATATTCCCAGAGTACTTTGGTTTGAATACAAGCCTCTTGCTTTTGACCTTACTCCATACGCTACAAGTGGACAGTCTGTGAAAATCCGTATTCGAGTCATGTCCTGCCATGCTTCAGCTCACTGGGCATACGGTATGTTCGCCGCCAAATTGATACCTAGGGACATTTCAGTGGATGCGTGCGGCGACAATGCTATCAATCTGTCGGTGCCATGGGGCTTTTTGGAGAATACGTACGAATGGCATTATGGTAAAAATCCAGAAAATTCGGCTAGTACCTTGGAACCTGGCGAAACTGCCGGTATTACAGGAACCCGATATAATCTTTCCATTGACCCTACAGCGTCCGGAGCCCGTGTATGGCCCTATTATCGTTGTGAAATGAAATCATACTCCGGAGTGCCATTTACCTACGAGGCCTACATCAAAAAGTATGAGATAATTCCTGATTTCGAGTATGAACAGATTACGGATCCGGATTATCCATGTTCCCAAATCATTCAGTTGCACAATACAGGTTCTGTTAATGAGCTTGTTCCAAATGAAAACGGACAAGGCTATATCTCGACCGAACAGACACCTATCCGGAATATAGAGTGGTATTATAAGAACTCTCAAGGGGAGTATCAGGAGATACCTGGAAGCCGGGGCCAGATGAATCCCAGATTCAATGTCTCTAATACGGCGGACATAGATTTGACAAACTTTGATTTTAACCCTGGTGGGGACTCCATCATGATTAAGCTCATTATGCAGGATACACTGCAGAAATGTAGTGATACTCTTGAACGGAATATCGGTTTGGATCCCGCTTACACGAAGGTTGGCACTTCTGAACTTACGGTTCTCGCCTGCCATGACCAGCTGCCCTATTTCTTCAATCGTGAAAAGTATGGGGATGCTTATCGCTGGGATGCTGCTGGTACGAAACAATGCCACGTGGGTAATGATTTTAATGACAATTCATGGAACTATTGCGATAGCATAGTTGCAGTGACACTGGAGGTGACGACTCCCAAGATCGAAATTATCGATGTGGGTGATTATTGCGACTCCTTCCGTACCACACTTTCCGTGGTGCCAGGCCCCAACCAGATGTTCGAACAAGGAGATATTCATGTGCTGGACTGGAATGGAGATGAGAGTGCTACCGGCATTACCTATCTGGCCGAGCATGCTGGCGTATATACCGTGAATGCCGCAATCGGTGAAGCTGGATGCAAGACTTCTGCCAGCTACAAGATAGCAGCGTGTATGCCGTTCATGAACCTGCCGAATACGATCACGCCCTCCAATCACGATGGTGTCAACGACTATTTTGAGATTCCGCAGAAAAGCTTGGTGCAATCGCTGGAGTTTACAGTTTATAATCGCAATGGAACAGTGGTGTACCAGACTAAAGATGTGAACTTCAAATGGCGCGGTGCCCGTTTTAGCGACGATTATCCCGAACAAGAACTTACGAACCAAACCTATGTATATACTTTGAAAATGGTGGACTACAACGGGAAACCTTATCCGGTGATAAAAGGTGTCATTGTGGTGCTGTAGTTTATCCATTTCATGATAAATTTTAGATGTAATGCATTGGAAATATTGTAGATTATGCTGGCTGGTGGCCTGTTGCTTGTTGCTGACAGGCTGCCCCAACAAACCCAAAGATAAAACAGTCCAAAAGCCGTCGGTTACGCCGCCGGCTTTTGACGTTGATTCAGCCTACAACTTCGTGAAAGCGCAGACCGACTTCGGCCCGCGTGTGATGGGCAGCGAGGCGCATTCCAAATGTGCTCAGTATCTGTTGCTTAAGCTTTCAGAGTTTTGCGACACGGCATTCGTGCAGCCCTTTACCGCTCGTACGTACGATGGCAAGAGCTGGTCGGCGCAGAACATCATAGGCTCCATCGCTCCCGAAAAGAGCGAGCGCGTGGTACTATCTTCGCATTGGGACTCCCGCCCGTTTGCCGACCACGATCGCACGCCCGCCAACCGCGACAAGGCTATTGACGGAGCAAATGACGGAGCTTCTGGTGTGGGCGTGCTCTTGGAGATGGCCCGCCAGCTTCGCCTTGAACGTCCTGACATCGGCGTCGATATTGTGCTTTTTGATGCGGAAGACTATGGGCCCAAGGAGGGCGATGATGCACCTTCCGGCGAATGGTGGGGACTCGGTTCCCAGTATTGGGCGCAGCATCTGCACAAACCGGGCTACATGGCCCGCTATGGCATTCTGCTCGACATGGTGGGTACACCCAATGCACAGTTCTACCAGGAAAGCTTCTCCGTACGCGATGCACAGCCCGTGGTGGCCAAGGTGTGGGCACACGCTTATGACCTCGGTTTCGACAACTATTTTATCAACCAGCCCGGCGGCATCATCACGGATGACCATTACTATGTGAACAAGTACGCTCCCTTCAAGATGATCGATATCATCCACTATGACATGACCTCGGGCTCTGGCTTCGATCCCGTCTGGCATACTATGGGCGACAATATCGAGCATATTGACAAAAACACGCTGGGTGTAGTGGGGAAAACCTTGTTGTATGTGATTAAAAACGAGAAATGATGCGCTTCAAAGTCTTCAAGTTCGGCGGTGCTTCGGTCAAGGATGCCGCCGCTATAGAGAATCTGCATGAAATCCTGCGCCGTTACCCCGACGACCGTCTGGTGGTCGTAATCTCGGCCATGGGCAAGACGACCAATTTTCTGGAGCGGGTGTTGCATGCCTATTACAATGCTCCTGACCAGGTTGAAGGCCTGCTGACAGAGTTGCAAAGCCAACACGTAGCTGTGGCTGAGCGTTTGGTTCCAGATCCGGGCTCCATCGTGGACCGTATTCAGGGCCTTTTCGCCCAACTGCGGGCACGCCTGTTGATGGAACCCTCCGATAACTACGATTTTGATTACGACCAGATTGTGAGCTTTGGTGAGCTTCTGTCCACTACCATTATCTCCACGTACCTGAATCTTACGGGCATTCCCAACACATGGCTAGATGCGCGCAGGCTGGTCCGCACCGACTCCACGTATCGTGAGGGACGCGTAGATTGGAATGTTACGGTGCAGCAGGTGCGCGAAGCCATGGCGGACCAGGAGGGTAGGGTGTTCCTTACCCAAGGTTTCATCGGCGGCACGGCCGAAAACCTGACAACCACGCTGGGACGCGAAGGCTCCGACTACTCAGCTTCCATCATGGCCTTTGCCTTGGATGCCGAAAGCGTGACCATCTGGAAAGATGTGCCGGGTCTGCTCAACGCTGATCCCAAACGCTTTCCGGATGCGGTCAAGCTGGACAAGATACCCTACGAGGAGGCAGTGGAGCTGTCTTACTACGGCGCCTCCATTATCCATCCCAAAACCTTGAAACCTCTGCAGAATAAGCAGATTCCGCTCTATGTAAAGTCGTTCTTCCAACCCGACGAACCTGGTAGTGTCATCACCTCCTGCTCGCTGGAAGAGCGCATTCCCTCCATCATCGTCAAAGACCACCAGACCTTGCTGACCGTCTTTCCGAGAGACTTCTCCTTCATCGCGGTGGACAATCTGTCGGAGCTGTTTGCGGTGTTTTCCAAATACAGAATCCGCGTCAACATGATGCAGAACTCGGCAGTGAGCTTTTCTGTTTGCACAGATGCCGAGCCACAACGCGTGCAGCAGTGTGTGGAGGCCTTGCATGAAAAATACAAGGTGAAATACAACGAAGATGTGGAGCTGATCACCATCCGACATTACGACGAACAGACCATCGATAAGGTGCTGGCCGGCCGAACCGCCATTCTGCGCCAAACCAGCCGCGCCACAATCCAATTCGTGATAATTGAAAATTGAAAAATTTCCTTCTAATATCTCTAATCTCTAATCTCTAATCTATTATGAAGCATCGTTATTTAATCAGCGGCGGCGGCACGGGAGGCCATATTTTCCCGGCCTTGGCCATTGCCAACAAAATCAGAAAAGAGAACCCCGAAGCGGAAATCCTGTTTATCGGAGCCAGCGACAAGATGGAAATGAAACGCGTTCCTGAAGCTGGATATGACATTCAGGGGCTGACCATCTATGGCATCAGTCGTGATTTGTCACCCAAAGGAATTTGGAAGAATATCAAGTTGCCATTCGTGCTGATGAAGGCGATGCGGAAGGCGCGTCGCATCATACGGGAGTTCAACCCCGACATCGCCATTGGGGTGGGGGGCTTTGCTTCCGGTCCTGCGCTCAAGGTCGCCGATCAGCTGGGCGTGCCTACGCTGTTACAGGAACAGAACTCCTATCCGGGCGTTACCAACAAGATGCTGGCCCCGAAGGCAAAGAAGATTTGCGTGGCATACGAGGGACTGGAAAAGTATTTCCCCGCTGAGAAGATTGTGCAAACGGGCAATCCCATCCGGGCAGAGATTCTGAATTTGAACAGGAAGGATCCCAAAGCCTACGAGTTTTTTGGATTTACACCTGAAAAGAAAACAGTCTTGGTGGTGGGTGGCAGCTTGGGCGCCAGAACGCTCAACGAGACCATGGCGCGCCATCTGGATGAGTTTCGCCAGGCGGATGTCCAGGTGTTGTGGCAGACCGGTGAACTTTACTACAAGAACATAGATTCCAAGCTGTTGGCGGAACAGGATGAGCATGTGCGCATTGTGCCATTTATCCGCAATATGAACGATGCATACAGCATGGCCGACGTAATCGTGTCGCGGGCCGGCGCGCTGGCCATCGCGGAATTGGCCGTCGTCGGAGTGCCGACCATCTTGGTGCCCTTCCCGTTTGCTGCGGAGGACCACCAGACCTACAACGCCAAGGCTCTCTCCACTAAAGGAGCTGCAATCCTGATACCTGACTCCGAGGCTAAAGAGAAGCTGATGCCTTCCCTGATGCATCTGCTGGAGAATCCGCAGGAATGCGAGCAGATGAGCCAGGTGCTGCGCACTTTCGCACAACCCGATGCCATCGATCGCATTTATGAACAGATAGAACAAGTGTAAGAATTTTTAATATGCCATTCGAGAAAGACCTGTTAGCGGTGAAACAGACCGAATTCGAACTTGCCTCCGGCAGGATTCTGATTTCGGTGCCCTACTATAACGACACGTTCTTCAATCGGTCGGTGGTTCTGCTGACCGATTACGAAGACGAGCACGTCGCGGGGCTTATCCTCAACCACAAACTGCCTTACATGGTCAATCAAATGGTGGATGGTCTGCGCGTGGATGCCCCCATGTATCTGGGCGGCCCGGTGTTGCCTACCGCACTGTTTCTGATACACTCGTTCGACAGTTGCAAAGAGTCCGCGCGCATTGCGCCGGGCATCTATGTCGGCTACGACCAGGTGCTGCTGGCCCTGATTGAACACCATGCCATTCCTGCCCTCAAATACCGTTTTATGATGGGTTATGCTGGGTGGAGTCCCGGGCAACTGGAACAGGAAATCGCCCGCAACATGTGGGTGGTCGGCAATCCGACACCCGAGCTGATTTTCCATACCGAAGCGGAAAAGATGTGGGAGAAAGCGGTGCAGGTGCTCGGAAAGGATTACCGCCATTGGCTCAACGTTCCTGAATATATCAATCTGAACTAATTGTAAATGAGAAAGATAACGATATCGGTATTCTTGATTGCTCTGCTTTTCGGTACAGCACAAGCCCAGCGGTCCACTACTGGCAGCAACTTCAAAGGCGGCGTGCGGGCTGGCTTTACGGCTTCGCAAATCTCCGGCGACAACCTGACCGGTTTCCATAAACTCGGTGCATATGCCGGGGTGTATGCCTGTTACCCTTTGAATGACAAGGGAAATTTGAAAATCCAAGCCGAGATCGACTTCACCATGAAGGGCAGTCATACCTATTATCCGCCCAAACAGAATGTTTCCATGATGAACAAGTATGTGCTCAATATCGGTTATCTGGAAGTGCCGGTGCTGCTACGCTGGCGTTTCGCCCGTCTCACTATCCACGGCAGCAGCGACTTTGAGTTTGAACTCGGTCCCATGTTCGGCGTGAATCTGTATCAGAATGAACGCGATATTTATGGCGTCATCCAGGGACGGCCACTGTTTCGCAGATTCGAATTTTCTGCATTGGCGGGCATCTCATACATGTTCAACGAGCACCATGGCGTCAGCTTCCGGTATTCTAATTCCATTCTGCATGTCCGTAAGCCGAACTGGGCCGTGAACCAAAGAATCAAACTACAGTACAATTCTGTGATGATGATCAGCTATTTTTATCAATTCTGAAGAACGATATGAAAAATCTTTTGGCATTAGTAGGATTGTTGCTGACGCTTTGCACCGTTACTGCGCAGAAAGTGCAGGTGCGCACTGGCGACCTGTTGTTTGTGGGCATTCCGGCTGATTATACCATTTTTGACGATTCCATGTCGGGAGCAATAGCGTCTGCCACGGGAAAGGCAGACCAGCTGAACTATATCCATGTCGCCGTTTTGGAGGTGGATGATAAAGGTGCAATATGGATTGTGGATGCTACGCTCAAACATGGTGTGGATCGCCATCCGCTGGACACTTTTCTGGCCGATTTTACTTTGAAGAATGGTGAATATCCCCAGTTGGATGTGATGCGATTGAAGCAGTCCCGCCATGCTGCCCAATATGTTTTGAATACAAGAAAATATTGTGGCGAGGCATACGATCTCTATTTTATGCCCGACAATGACCGGCATTACTGCACGGAGTTGGTATATGATTCGTATGTAACCCCCAAAGGCAAGCATCTGTTTCATGCAGCCCCGATGAACTTCAAGGCGGAGGACGGCACTTTTCCTCCCTACTGGGTCCAGCTTTTCCAACTGATTAATCAGCCTATACCGCAGGGTGAGCTGGGTACCAATCCCAATGCTATGGCCAAAGAAAAATGCCTTAAGAAAGTCGGTACTCTGCCCTAATCTCTACTGCACTCCTAATATCTGGGTACGAGTTTGTTTTTTTTCATTATTTAATGGGATGGACGGTGGTCCTTCCGCATTGTATTTTTGCAGCGTTAAATCTGAAGAGAATTTGTGGTTATTAATTATGGATTTAATTTAATAATAAGTTGTTGTTTTAATATTTTGATTAGTTGCTGTGTGGAGGCCTTTTAAGAAGCCTCCACATGGTTTTTATGGCAATCAATCACAATTTTGTGTATTTTTGCCCGCTTTTTCAAAATGAATACCCTGTTTTTGGATCGGGACGGCGTGGTGAACGTGCAGATTGTGGGCGGATATGTGGAATCCGTGGATCAGTTTGTGTTTATAGACCATTTCCTGGAGGCAATGAAGTTGTTGCGTCCAAAGTTCAAGCATATTGTGCTGGTGACCAATCAGCAATGCATTGGCAAGAAGATTTGCACGCAGGCCCAGGTGGATGCCGTGCACAGCTACATGCAGATGCGCCTGCTCGACCAACACACGCCCATGGATGCCATCTATTGCTGTCCTCATCTGGCTGCGGAGGAATGCTCCTGCCGCAAGCCCCAGATTGGTATGGCATTGCAAGCCAAGGCCGACTTCCCCGACATCGATTTTGCTGATTCCGTGATGGTGGGCGACAGCCTGTCGGATATGCAATTTGCACAGAACGCTGGTCTTCTGCCCGTCCATGTGGGCCCCATCCGCCATCCTGATTTTGATGAAATTTTGAATATTACACGATACCATTTTGACAATTTATACGATTATGCACAATATTTAATGTAGAGACGTACCATGGTACGTCTCTACTACCAATCCCTGACCCCTGTTACCTGTTCCCTGATATGTTCACCTATTTCCTCATCTGGTTTATCTGTTATCCGCTGGCATTATTGCCGTTGGCGTTGCTGTATGTGCTGGCGGTGCCGCTGTATCTGGTGCTGGCGTTCGTGGTTCGCTATCGGCGCAAGGTGATTGAGGGTAATCTGTCGCGTTCGTTCCCTGAAAAATCCCCCAGCGAGATCCGTAGGCTGACTAATCGCTACTATTGGCATCTGTCGCAGATTGCTGTGGAAATGGTGAAGATGCTGGCGCTGCCGCGCTGCATCTTGCGGAAACGCTATCGCTGCTCGAATCCGGAACTGGTGAACCGGTTTTACGATGAGGGCAAAAGCGTGATTCTGATGTCGTCGCATTACAACAACTGGGAATGGATGATTCTGGCGTTGGACGAGATGTTCAAGCATCACGGTGTGGGGGTAGGGAAGCCCAACTCGGACAAGGTGTTCGAAAAGCTGGTCAACCGCGCGCGCACGCGCTACGGCACGGAAGTGGTGTTTGCCGACACGGTGCGCGAAACGTTCGATCGATATGAGACGGAGCACAAGCCTGCCGCCTACATGATGCTCAGCGACCAGTCGCCCAACAGCAAGAAGAAGTGCTATGAGACCGATTTCTTACACCAGCGCACGGGCGTCATCTTCGGCGCGGAGCATTTCGCCCGCAAGTATGACATTCCGGTGCTCTATTATGAGGTAGTGAAGGAGCGCATGGGCAAATACCGTGTAGATGTGCAGGTGATTGCCGAACATCCCAATGACTTTGCGGAATACGAAATCACGCAACGGTACGTGGAATTGTTGGAGCAGACGATTCGCCGAAAGCCCGAATACTGGCTGTGGAGCCATCGCCGTTGGAAATTCAAATTCGAGGAATAATAAAAAAGCGCAATTTCTTAGGAAACTGCGCTTATTCTTAGTAGCGGGGGCAGGACTCGAACCTGCGGCCTCCGGGTTATGAGCCCGACGAGCTACCACTGCTCTACCCCGCAATGTTTACGGCTGCAAAAATACACTTTTTTTATTATTCGCAAATATTTGAACGAAAAAAATTGAGGTATCAATTATTTTTATATCTTTGCACCCCCAAATTAAAAGAGGCTCTTTAGTTTGGAAATGAAGAAGTTAACCTCATTTAGTAACCTTTTAAAAAAACCTTTTGTCCAGGTTAACAGGACAAATTTTAATGTCAGAAGAAATGATTAACACTCCTGAAGAAGTGGCTGCTCCGGCAGAAAACCAAGTGGAAAATGTTGCGGAAACCGCAGCAGAAGTGGCTGAGAACGTGGCCGAAGTAGTGGAGAATGCTCCTGAAGTGGAAGCTAAACCGCGCCAGAAACGTGATTTCACCAGCGCTTATGGCTCCCTCGAAAATTTTGATTGGGATAAGATTGATGACGACGGTGACAAATACGCCGCCGATGAAAAAGCAAGACTTGAAGATCTTTATACCAAATCTTTCAAATCCGTTGATGAGAACGCCGTTATCATGGGTAAGGTCGTCTCCATCAGCAGCCGTGAGGTGGTGGTCAACATCGGTTTCAAATCCGACGGTGTGATCAACGCTTCTGAGCTCCGTTACAACCCGGATCTCAAAATCGGCGACGAAATCGAAGTCTATGTGGAAAGCCAGGAAGACGCCAACGGCCAACTCCAACTCTCCCACAAACGCGCCCTCATCCTCAAATCATGGCAGCGCGTTAACGAGGCTTACGATAACCAGGAAATCATTACCGGTTATGTCAAGGGCAAAACCAAAGGCGGTCTTATCGTGGACGTCTTCGGCATCGAAGCTTTCTTGCCGGGCTCCCAGATCGATGTCAAACCTATCCGCGACTACGACGTGTTTGTTGACAAGACCATGGAGTTCAAGGTGGTGAAGATCAACCACGACTACAAGAACGTGGTCGTTTCCCACAAAGCCCTCATCGAGGCTGAAATCGAAGCTCAGAAGGCTGAAATCATCAGCAAACTCGAAAAGGGTCAGATTCTGGAAGGTACTGTCAAGAACATCACCTCTTACGGTGTGTTCATCGACCTCGGCGGCGTGGACGGTCTTATCCACATCACCGACCTCTCTTGGGGCCGCATCTCCAATCCGGAAGAAGTTGTCCAACTCGATCAGAAGATCAACGTGGTTATCCTCGACTTCGACGAGAGCAAGAAACGTATCGCCCTCGGCCTCAAACAACTCACCCCGCATCCTTGGGACAACCTTGATCCGAACCTCAAGGTGGGTGACAAAGTCAAAGGTAAAGTGGTCGTCATCGCTGACTACGGCGCATTCGTGGAGATTATCCCCGGCGTGGAAGGTCTCATCCACGTTTCCGAAATGTCCTGGTCTCAGCACCTCCGCACCGCTCACGAGTTCCTCAAGGTGGGTGACGAAGTGGAAGCTGTTGTGCTTACCCTCGACCGCGAAGACCGCAAGATGTCTCTGGGTATCAAACAACTCAAACCCGATCCATGGGCAGACATCACGACCAAATATCCTGTCGGTTCCAAACACACCGCTACTGTGCGTAACTTCACCAACTTCGGTATCTTCGTTGAACTCGAAGAGGGTGTTGACGGCCTGATTCACATTTCCGACCTCTCCTGGTCCAAGAAAATCAAACATCCGGCTGAATTCACGAAAGTTGGCGAACCTATCGACGTGGTTGTGCTCGAAGTCGATACCGAGAACCGTCGTCTCAGCTTAGGCCACAAACAACTCGAAGAGAATCCTTGGGATGTGTTCGAGACTGTCTTCACCGTTGGCTCCGTTCATCAGGGTACTATCACCTCCATGAACGACAAGGGTGCTGTGGTGGCTCTGCCTTACGGCATCGAAGGTTTCGCTTTCAACCGCAATCTCATGAAAGAGGACAAGACCACTGCCAAGGTGGACGACGTGCTCGACTTCATGGTGGTTGATTTCTCCAAAGAATCCAAGAAGATCCACTTGTCCCACACCAAGACTTGGCAAGCTTCCAAGGAAGATGAGGACAAGCAGAGAGAGGATGAGGCTAAAAAACAAGCCAAGGAAATCGCTAAGATCAACGAAAGCAATGTCGAAAAGGCTACGCTCGGCGATCTTGACGTGCTCCAATCCCTGAAAGAGGATCTTGAGAAAGAAGGTAGATAATCATCTTTTTTCCGAATATTGAGGCGTCCTGAAAATGGACGCCTTTTTTTTGTATCTTCGCCGCCGAAATTTTAGAAGATGAAAAAGGTAGTTTTCACTATAGGCTTGGCATTGGTATTGCTCGCTCCGGCGCACGCGCAGCGCTTCATCGGATATGTGTCCGCCGGCGCAAACTTCTCCCAGATTGAGGGCGACGACGTGCACGGCTTCTACAAGGTGGGCGTGAACGCCGGTCCCGGTGTCATGCTCCCGCTGGGCCGCAAACAGAACATGTCCATCTCTGCCGAACTGCTCTATGTGCAGAAAGGCTCCTATTGCCCCTATAAGTTTGACCCGTTCGACACCGCTCTGTACGCCCCTTCCATGTACACGGATGTGGACCGCAGTGTGCCGTTCAATGGAAAAGTCAAGTGCCGCATAGCTCTGGATTATATCCAAATTCCGGTCATTTTCCGGTATGAAGATATGCGCTCAGGATGTTTTATCGGTCTCGGTTTTGCATGGAGCCGTTTGGTGCGCGCCAAGGAATTGTACAATGGATTCACACGCACCACCAATATTACGTCGGGCACGTACAGAACCAGCGACTGGAATATTCTCGTGGATGCAGGCATACGCCTGTACAAGAACTTGACGCTCAATGTGCGTTGGGAGTACTCACTCAGACCTATCCGCATCATGGATTACAACATCGGCAAGTATAACTCCTCCGGCGATTTCGAGGTGACCAACCATTGGGTTGGCAAAATGCAAAACCATGTGCTCTCCTGCCGCCTGACCTATTTCATCAACGAGAAATTCGTGAGAAACACCAAAACCAAAAACGACGGAACTCGCATCGGCACTCCTTGGGTGCGCGAAATTCCGGATTATGACAACTAAAATTCAATATCATAAGAACTATGCGTATAAAATCGGCATTTCTGATCCTTTCAGCCGTTGTCATGGTGATGATGACCTCCTGTGACAAAAAGTTGAACCTCATGGCAGACTACAAGGATATCTCTTTCTCCTACGCAATCCTGAACCAGAAAGATTCCATACATTATTTTAAAATATACAAGGGCTTCCTGACTGAAGATAATGCCTACGAGGCGGCGTTTGACTGGAACAACATCTATTATCCAGTGGATTCCATTGAAGTCAGACTGGAGGAACGTAACGAAGATGGTGTTTTGCGGAGAACTGCCATTCTGGATACCACGACAAGAGTGCCCAAACAAAGCGGCTATTTTGCTAATCCCAAGCAGTTGTTGTATTATTCCACTTGGACACTGAGAGATGACTATACCTATCGTTTGGTGGTCAAGCATGTGAACAGCGGCAAGGAGGTTTATGCCGAAACACCTATTGTGAGTAACTTCTCTGTCAAGAATCCGCAGCAGACCTGGAATATGAATTTGGAGAAGCCCTCCACCATCACGTTTTATGCCGCGAAGAATGCTGCTGCATACGATTTGTATTTGTATTTTTATTACGTCGAAGTGGATAAAACTACAGGAGCAGTGGAACATAAAGTGATCAGCAAGAAATTGAACGCTGATTTTGTCCGTTCCACCACGACTGGTGAGGTGTCATTCGTCGGTTTTGTGCCCAAAAACTTCTACACCATCATCGCTCAGAATCTCCAACCTAATGATAAGGTTACCCGCTACATTGATGCAATTGGCGGAGTTGCGTACAACTGCCTTCAATTGCGCGTGTGGGCGGCGGGAAAGACGTTTCTGGAATACTACAATGTCTCCCATCCGAACAGCAGCATTGTGCAAAACAGATTGGAATACACCAACTTTGTGTCAGAGGATCAGGATGCATACGGCATTCTGACCTCCCGCAATACGTGTTACCGGAATCTGCAATTCAATCCGACGGAACATAATGAGGACACCTTGGTGCAAGGTGCTGCCACCAAAGATCTTGGATTCGATTATTATCGTAACTCACCGTTTTTCCATTCTGGGGAATAACAGCTATTTGTGACAGTTGTAACCGGATTTGGTGAGGAACTGTTGGTGATAGGATACCCTGCTGGAGAAATTCTTGAAATCTTTTTTGTCGAGCGGAGTCCAGACGCACTCGGAAAGGGCGCAGAGTCTGGGCAGTAGCATGTATTCTGCCTGCTCGGGCGTGTTGATGAACTCTGTCCAGAGATTGCATTGGCCGCCCAGGATGTGTTTGGCTTGTGCTTCGGTTAACCCATCGGGCATGGGATCGAAACTGTACGCTTTTTCCAAGGTCACTAATCCCGTCATGGCCAGCGGCTCTTTTTCAGGATCGCCTTGGTAGTAGTTGAAATAGCAGTGGCTGGTGGGACAGAGGATGACATCGTTGCCGTGCTTGGCGGCGGTTTTGGCCACCTCTAGGCCTTGCCAGCACATGACATCACACTGGTTCACCATGTCGTCCGATACGATGTCGTCCCACATGATGGCCGTTTTGCCAAACTGTTTCAGATATTGTTCAATTTCATTCATCAGCCATTGCTGTAGGGCAGTTTCGTCGGCCAGTTTTTTGTCCTGGATGCGTTGCTGGCATTTGGGGCACACCTGCCAGTTGTCATTGAAAGCCTCGTCGCCGCCGATGTGGATGAGCGGGTAGGGGAACAACTCGGCCACTTCCTTGAGTACGTTTTGGTAGAAGGTGATTACGTCGTCATTGCCCGCGCACATGATGGCCTTCGGCGGCCAGTAGGGACCGACGGCCACGGTGTAGGGATAGTCGTCGCAGGCATACTGCGGGTAGGTGGCAAGAATGGCGCTGCAGTGCCCCGGAATCTCAATTTCGGGGATGATGTCGATGTGTCTTGCGGCAGCGTATTCAACGATGTCGCGGATCTGGGCCTTGGTATAGTAGCCGCCGTAGGTGGCGGGTTCCTCCGGCTGTACGGGATGGAGGGTGTCCCAAGTTTTGCGCTCTGGGCGCCAGGCGCCGATGGTGGTAAGCGCTGGGTATTGGTCGATTTGGATGCGCCAGCCGTGGTCGTCGGTCAGGTGCCAGTGGAACTTGTTGAGCTTGTATGCGGCCATCAGGTCGATGTAGCGTTTTACAAAATCTGCATTGAAGAAGTGCCGTGACACATCGAGGTGCGCGCCGCGGTAGGCGAAGCGCGGGTAGTCGATGATCTTGGCGCAGGGGATGTGGAACTCCTTGGCGTCCGTAAGCTGGTCAGGATAGGCCATCTGGCGGATAGTCTGGAAGGCATAGAACAGCCCTGCCGTGGTGTTGGCCTTGGCGATGATATGGCTGCGTTTTACCGTGAGCGTATAGCCTTCTGCACTAATCTTTTTGTCCTCCTTTTGGTTGAGCTCAAAGAGGATATAGTTCTTGCGGCTGCTGCTCTTGTCACCCAAATTGGGCTTTATCTTGAAGGTCTGCTTGTATGTGTCATGGATGATTTTGGACAATTCGCCGGCCTCTGCCCCCAGGTTCTCGAAACAGAGATAGGTTTCATTGTCGATGGTGAAACTGCCGCTCTTGGGCGTGCATTCCACCGGCTCGGGAATGACGACAATGGGTTGGGGCTTGTGGCAACTGCAGACTGACAAGGCGCAGCATGCGATCAACAGAAGACTTTTGATGGATTTCATTGTGATGTAGTTTTAGGCTGCGAAGATACAAAAATTGACAAATGACGGTTAAAAACTATTTCATTTCACGGATAAAACCACTGTTTGATTTCGTATTTTTGCGTTGTTGATTTAGTGTAACGTGCAATATAAACCTCCAATTGGAGTTATTATATCAAAATTTAACGTCATGAAAAAATTATTTTGTTTCATAATCGGAATGATGGCATGTGTGGCTGCTTTTGCACAGGCCGAGAATGCCAAATACTATATCGAGGGCGACTATGAGATCAGTCGCGGCGATAACAACCAGTTCGTCTATACCTTGTCCAACATCACTTCCAAGGGCATCACCTTTTCCCCGGTCGATAAGATAGTGGGCCATGTGGAAGACGACGAGTCCATCTCTTTTGCCTTTGAGAAAGCCCAAACCGACTATCCCGGCGGCTTTGCAGAGGGACTCAAGTTCTGGAAATGGCAATACGACGGCAAGGAGTATAAATGGCAACGCGACAGCGAGGTGAAAGATGCCCAGCAGCAGTTCAAGACCGACGGCGTGATGGTGGTGATGCTTATCCTCGACTGCAGCACCTCCCTCGGTGAGGTCAACTTCGCCAAATTGCAAAATGCGGCTATCAAGTTCATCGATGTGATGTACAATGCTTCGCCCAACGGCAGCGTGCGTCTGGGTATCATCGGCTTCAACACGATGAGCAACACCGACAAGATGGTGTACGATATCCAGCCGCTTACCGCCAGCACCAAGTCATCCATGATCCAGTTTATCCACGGTCTTACTTTATACAATAATACCTCTTTGTATTATGCCATGCACAAAGGCTCTGACATGATCGGAAATTATGTCTCAGCCATGAGCGTGGAAGACCGCGAAAAATATGACTATGCTTGCATGGTCTCTTTTACCGACGGCTACGACAACCATTCCGCCGATGAGCGTATCGGCATTCCCGACAAGGGTTTGGACAATCCCTATTTCCAGTATGTCCGCGATAATGTGGTCGATAAATTGATTGGCGGAAAAGAGTTGAAAAGCTATGTGATTGCCATCAAAGGCAATGATGTGGCCGAAGACAACCAGCTTTACCAGGCTGTTTTCAAAGGACTGGCTTCTGACAGTCCGTTCCTGTTGGAGGATTTCTCCCAGTTGGAAGCGCAGTTTGAGAACATGGCCAAGGAGTTGATGAAACGCTGGCAGAATGTTACCTGCTACGTGCCTGCCGCATACCGTGGCAAAATCCGCTGGACGCTGGGCAATGGCACGGAACCTGCCCCAAAGAAAACTCCCGTTACGGAGCCAAAGCAAACGCCAGCCCCTGAACCCAAGCCAGTTACACGCTCCAAGAAGAACTTCTGGGGCGTGAACGGAGCTGCCGTGTTTGAATATGCTTCTGCTATGCAGCCCATCTTCTATACAGGTCTTGGTGCAGGTTTTGACTTTGCTGTCCCGAAAGAAAAGGCTGCCATTGGCGGTATGCTCTCCCTCAAATACTGCTTCGGAGGACCCACCCATGTGCATGCCGGCCCGCTGTTCATTTTCGGCGATTATGAGAATAATACAACCTTTATGCTGGGTACTGCTTTGGATTTGAGATTCCAGACAGCCTCGCCCAAATATATGAGAGTTAATGAGCATCTGGCAACCAATTACATGGAGCGGTGGCTTGGCGACAAGTGTGGTGCTGGTGCAACATTGCGTTTAGGCGCTACCACCATTGTGAAGAGACTCTATTTCTTCACGGACCTGACACTCGGCGGCTATAAGGCGAAGTATCAAAGTCTTGTAGAAGAGCCGGTGCTGGATCCCAATGGACAACCCAGGTTGAATGCAGAAGGTAATGTGGTAACGATGAAACCAACTGCCTCTCCCACACACCTCTATTTCAATGTTTCACTTAATGTAGGATATAGGTTCTAGAACGAGAATAGACTATACCAAGAAGGCCGACTGCGCGATGCCGTCGGCGAACCAAAGACCGGTTGCTGTAAGACAGAGCCGGTCTTTTTCTATCTGGTAGTGCTCCGGCGCGACGTGTGTGCGGAAGTGCGCTTCCAGTGCTTCGCGGCGGGCGTCTCCAAAACGGCTGGCTACGGCGCTGAGGTCCACACCCGCGCGCGTGCGCAGGCCCAATAGCAGCGTTTCGTTGTAGAGGTCGTCGTCGGACAGGGCCTCGCGCTCCTCGCAAGGGATTCCTTGGGCTATGTTGTCGCAGTATTGCTTGAGATTGGCGGGATTCCACTGGCGGCTGTTGCCGTCAAAGGAGTGCGCCGAAGGACCCAGTCCGAGGTATGGCGTGTGGTTCCAATAGGAGGAGTTGTGCTTTGACTCGAAGCCGGGCACGGCGAAGTTGGAGATTTCGTACTGCTGCAGGGTGGAGTGGGGGAGCATCTCTTGCAGAATATCATACTGTTGTGCCGCGAGGTCGTCATCCACGGGTGCGTGGCTCCGGCGCTCAATCTGCTTGTAGAGGATGGAGTTTTCCTCCGGCGTAAGCGCATAGCAGGAGAGATGGCGAATAGGCAATGAAAGGGCGGTGCGCAGGTCCTGGCGCCAGTGCGCGTTGTCGCGCTCCGAAACCCCGTAAATGAGGTCAATGGAGAGGTTGTCGATGGCGGCGGCAGCGTTATCTACGGCCTTCATCGCCTCTTCTGCCGTGTGCCGCCGCCCCATGAAGCGCAGCACGGAGTCCTGGAACGACTGCACCCCGATGCTCAGCCGGTTGAACCCTAGCGCGCGCAGTCCGCGGCAATACTCCGCCGTGAGCTGCTCAGGGTTAGCCTCCAAGGTCATCTCGTGCACTTGGCTCAAATCGAAATAATCACTCAGCAGGCGCAAAATATGCTCCAGCTCACTGACCGAAAGCAGGCTGGGCGTGCCCCCTCCGAAATAGACGGTCCGGACGGGCTTTTCGCCAAGATAACCTTGGCGCAACGCAATTTCTTTTCCCAGCGCGTCCAAATACAATTCTTTTCCATGCAGATTTGCCACGGAGTAGAAGCCGCAATAGACGCATTTGCTTTTGCAAAAGGGAGTATGCAGGTAGATCATGAGAGATGAGAGATTATAGATTAGAGATGAAAGAATAAATCCCCTTCTATTTTAGAAGGGGTGGCCGAAGGCCAGGGTAGTAATATGAATGTAAAAGCCAGTCATTTTCTCAAAATGAAGAAATGCAAAATTACACAATTTTTTATATTTTTGCAGTTTGTTAAAAAAACGGAATTTATTAACTAAATCTCTTTATATTAATAACTTAAATTTTTACTTATGGAAAACTTAGTAAAGTATGTATGGATCGTGTTTTGCGCATCCATCGTCGCATTGGGTTTTGCGTTCTTCTTCTATCGCAGAATGCTGAAGGAAGATGAAGGTACTCCCACCATGCGCGAAATCGCCTCTCACGTCCGCAAGGGCGCTATGGCTTACCTGAAACAGCAATACAAGGTGGTGAGCATCGTGTTCGTCATCCTCGCCGTGCTGTTCTTGATCATGTCTATTTTCCACCTCCAGAATGGTGTGGTGTGGTTCGCCTTCCTGACCGGCGGTTTCTTCTCCGGTTTGGCCGGCTTCCTCGGCATGAAGACTGCTACCTATGCTTCTGCACGTACCGCCAATGGCGCACGCCAGAGCCTGAACAAAGGCTTGCAGGTGGCTTTCCGCAGTGGCGCCGTCATGGGCTTGACCGTCGTCGGTTTGGCTCTGCTCGACGTTTCCGCTTGGTTCCTGGTACTCTATCATACTGGATTGCTGGAGCTGGTCGGTGAGCATGCTACTTTGACTACCATCACCACCACGATGCTGACTTTCGGTATGGGTGCTTCCACTCAGGCTCTCTTCGCACGTGTGGGCGGCGGTATCTACACCAAGGCTGCTGACGTGGGCGCAGACCTCGTGGGCAAAACTGAATTCAATATCCCTGAGGACGATCCGCGCAACCCCGCTACCATCGCTGATAACGTGGGTGACAATGTGGGTGACGTGGCCGGTATGGGTGCAGACTTGTATGAGTCCTATGCTGGTTCCATCCTCTCCACCATGGCTCTGGGTGCTGCTGCTTTCGCCACTATCGGTGCTGAAATGCAGATGAAGTCCATCCTCGCCCCGATGATGATCGCTGCTGTGGGCGTGATTCTCTCCGTAATCGGTATTTTCATCGTCCGTACGAAAGAAGAAGCCAATATGACCCAACTGCTCAAGGCTTTGAGCCGTGGTACCAATACGGCTGCCATCCTCATCGCTGTGGCTACCTTCGCCATCTTCGCATTGGTGTTCGGCACGCAGGACAACATGTGGTGGCACGTTTCCCTCTCTGTGGTGGTCGGCTTGCTGGCTGGTGTCATCATTGGTAAATCTACGGAATACTACACTTCCCAATCCTTCAAACCCACCCAGAAAGTGGCTGAGTCCTCTCAAACTGGTCCTGCTACTGTGATTATCTCCGGTATCGGTCTGGGTATGATTTCTACCGTGATTCCGGTGCTCACCATCGGTATCGCTATTATTCTGGCTTTCTTGTGTGCCAATGGTTTCCAGATTGCCTTCACTCCTGAGAATCTTTCTCTGGGTCTCTACGGTATCGGTATCGCCGCTGTGGGTATGCTTTCCACACTGGGTATCACGCTGGCTACGGACGCTTATGGTCCTATCGCCGACAACGCCGGTGGTAACGCTGAAATGAGCGGTCTGGATCCGGAAGTGCGTAAACGTACCGACGCTCTCGATGCTCTTGGCAACACTACGGCTGCTACGGGTAAGGGCTTTGCCATCGGTTCTGCCGCTTTGACCGCCCTCGCATTGCTCGCTTCCTATGTGGAGGAAATCAAGATTGCCCTCGTGCGTATCGGCACAGAAACGCTTGACCTTGGCAACCGCGTGGTGGAAACTGCGAATGCTTCTTTGATTGACTTTATGGATTACTACAATGTTTCCCTGATGAACCCGAAAGTGCTCGTGGGTGTCTTCATCGGCTCCATGATGGCCTTCCTGTTCTGCGGTCTCACGATGAACGCTGTGGGTCGTGCTGCCCAGAAGATGGTGGAGGAAGTGCGTCGTCAGTTCCACGAGATCAAGGGCATCCTCACTGGTGAGGGTACGCCTGATTACGCTCGTTGTGTGGCTATTTCCACCAAGGGTGCTCAGCATGAGATGTTGCTGCCTTCCATCCTCGCTATTTTGGCTCCTATCGTTACAGGTCTGATCCTGGGCGTGGCCGGCGTGCTCGGTCTGCTCGTGGGTGGCCTCGGCGCAGGTTTCGTGCTGGCTATCTTCATGGCTAACGCCGGTGGTGCTTGGGACAATGCCAAGAAGTATGTCGAGGAAGGCCACTTCGGCGGCAAGGGTTCCGACAACCACAAGGCTACTGTGGTGGGTGACACCGTGGGCGATCCTTTCAAGGATACCTCCGGCCCGTCTCTGAACATCCTCATCAAGTTGATGAGCATGGTCTCCATCGTGATGGCTGGTCTTACCGTAGCTTGCCACTTGCTGTAGTAGCAAATACGGTTTCCGAATAAAAAAAAAGAGATGCGAAAGCATCTCTTTTTTTTGTAAATTAATTTCTAAATAATTGAAAATTTCTAAAGTAAAATTCACACACTTTTGAGTGTTGAAAAAATGTAACATTAAGGCCTTTATTATAGTATATTTTAGTAAATTTGTTGTATGAGTTTAGTGTTTTCAATGGAAATGCGTAAACTATTGATTACAGGATATTTACCCCCCCCCATTGGGGTTGTTTTAGGGATTTTTTTGATGATGATGGCACGGCAAAGTCGCGCTAGAGTTGAGATTGTCCCATATTTTTTTCTCCTTATGAGTCGGGTGGTGGAGTGTCGAAAAAAAAGAAGAAAATTTAACAAATAAAAAATAACATAACTATGAAAAAACTTTTACTGTTTATCGCAATGACAATCGTGTCATTGTCCGTCTGGGCACAAAGCAGCCCTTTTATCAGCTACCAAGCTGTGGTCCGTGACGCCAACAACCGTCTGGTGACCAATGAGGCCATCATGGTGACCATCCAGATTCTTGACAACAGCAATGCTGTGCAGTACACCGAGACAGACGATGTAAACAGCAACGCCAATGGTTTGATTTCCCTGACCGTAGGCGACAATGACCCAGCAGCCTTCGCAACCATCAACTGGGAAGGCGCCAAGTTCAAGACTACTGTCCATGTGAACAGCTCTGGCTATGAAGTGGTGAGCACCACACCGGTGACTGCCGCTCCGTTGGCACTCTATGCCTCCGACGTGAACCCATCCGGCTCTACAGTCATCGCTGTGTACAACAAAATGCAAGCGGACAGCCTGGCTTTGGCTCAACGTATTACGGCCGACAGCATTGCCTTGCACAAAGCTACCAAAGACTCGGCGACGGTTATTCGCGCCGCTTTGGAGGATACCGCCAGCGCCATCCGTAACAGCATCGGCGACGGCACGCTGACAATTACGTACGGTACGGAAGTTATAACCTTTACGGCTAACCAGAAAACCCCGAGCAGCATTGCCATTTCTGCCCCTACCTCCGCAAACAATGGAGAAATCACCATCACTCGTAATAATGAGCCCATTACAAACGGCAAGTTCACGGTTAACCAGAGCAACGACCAGACCATCGATATTGAAGTGCCCACCAAACTCTCTGATCTGCCCAACGACGGAGGCCATTATGCCAAACGCGACAGCGTGAATGTCTTTACTACTGACAACGATTTTACCGGTGGAAGCATCAAGGTGCCCAGCAAATTCGACATCCACAATCCTCCCACAGCGGCTACCTGTACGGACGATGCTGTCAATGTCTGCGACTTGGTTGCAGTATTCGACAGCCTGATGAAACGCGTGGATTCTCTTGCTGATGTGATGAAGGCTACCCAGCAAGAACTCGACGAAATTAAAACGGCTGTCATGCCGGTTCTGGCTTTGAGCTCGAATAAACCCTTGGATTTTAGTGCAGGAGCTGGAGAAACAGTAGAGATCAAATACACGGCTGATATAACGAATACAAATAAGACTTTTTCCTATAGCTGGTATGTGAATGGAGCTGTTCAAGGAAGCGACAGCAGCAAGTTAATCTTCACGACCAACACCGCTGGCGCCTTCAAAGTGTTGTGCGTGGCAACATCCGGTGCTATTGTCCTTAAGGATAGTATGACCACCACAATATGCATTAGACCTTCTATGGAATACGCTTTTGTCGGAGGAAGTTCTACGGATTTTGGAAAGGTTAATATCATCAGTTCCACCGCTACTGCAGCCAGCTGGCGCGATGAAAACAACATAGAGATTGGTACTTGGAATTCCGGTCTCACCGACATCCTTCCTGTTGGTGAATATACGGTCGTATTAGCATCTGCAGGTGGATGTGATTCAAGCTTGACCATAGAAGTGATTTCCAGCCCGCTGTGTGCTGTGAGCACCGTGAATGCAACAAATGAGACAAGTGTTACAGTAAATGGGCATAATTATGTTACCGCTATTCAAGACCATCAAGGTAATCAGTATAATGTCGTTGAAATTGCAGGTTATTGTTGGACTCGTGAGAATATGCGTTGCACACAATACTATGATGCTGGAACAAGTTCTTACATAGATATTCCGGATGGAGCATCTACGGGAGATCCATATACAGCATACCGTTATGATCCTGCACCTGGAGGAACTCTTCAGGCTGATGGTTACCTCTATAATTGGACGGCGGCAACAGGGAATAATGCTGATAATATCACAATATATAGTACACAAGCCTATATTCGTGGAGTTTGTCCCGAAGGATGGCATTTGCCCTCCTATTCTAATTTTACTTACATGGTTCATCCGCAAGTGACAAATGCAAAGAATAATGCCGGTCGGCTTGCAGGAACAGATTCTAGATGGACATCCTGTTGTGATGGCACTTCGGCGCCGGGAAATTATAACTACGCGTATAGGAATAGCACAGGATTCAGTGTGCTCAATTCCTCGTATAAAGAAAATGGTTCTGATTATCGGTATCTCGGGGCCTTTTTATGGACATCATTTCGCTATGATGCAAATAATGACGGCAGCATTGCTTTCAGTGTTCAAAACTCCAGCAAGGATGTCATTTACACATACGGGCCTAGTGAACATGCTATGTCCGTCCGCTGCGTACGCGATTAATATTGGGTAATAATTGTGCGTTTTATAGTTTTTGAATTTTTTATCGATATAATCATATATCTATGGCTTTATTGAAAAAAGTTTTTTTACTGTTTACGATGTTGATCTTGACGCTGGCCATCATGGCACAGAACAATGTGATTACATTCCAGGCTGTGGTGCGTGACGCCAACAATCGTCTGGTGCCCAACGAGGCTATCACCGTGACTATCCAGGTGCAGAATATCGGTGGCGATGTCCTTTACACGGAAACTGACAACGTGACTAGCAACGCCAACGGTTTGATTTCCACGCTCATCGGCGACAACAACCCGACAAGCTTTGCGGCCGTCAACTGGAATGATGCCAAGATTAAGACCATCGTGAAAGTGGTCAGCACTGGCTATGAGGTGGAGAGTATCCTGCCGGTGAACGCTGTACCGGTGGCCATCTATTCTTCCGATGTGAGTCCGGCTGGATCAACCATTACAGCAGTGTATAATAAAATGCAGCAGGATAGTCTGGCGTTGGCCCAACGTATTACGGCCGACAGCATTGCCTTGCACAAAGCTACCAAAGACTCGGCAGCGGCCATTAGCACCGCTCTGGCAGACACCGCCAGCGCTATCCGCAACAGCATCGGCGACGGTCTGCTGACCATCACCTACGGATCGGAGTCTCCAGTGACCTTCTCAGCCAACCAGAAAACCGATGCCAACATTGCGATACCTTCCCAGATCTCTGCAAATAATGGCAAAATTACCATCACCCGGAGCGGTGAATCCATCCCCAATGGCGAGTTTACCCTTAACCAAAGTGATGATCAGACCATTGATATTGAAGTGCCCACCAAACTCTCCGATCTGCCCAACGCCGGAGGTGTGTATGCCAAACGCGACAGCGTGAATGTCTTCACTGCTGCCAACGATTTCACTGGTGGTCGTGCCAAGGTGCCCAGCCAGTTCGATATCAATAATCCTCCCACCACCTGTACGCAAGATGCCATCACTATTTGTAACTTGGTTGCGGTTTTTGACAGTCTGACAAAGCGTATAGACTCTATCTCACAGGCGATTGAGGCGGCTCGGCAGGAAATCGAAGCGATGAAAACTCTCCTCGTAACTACGGACAGCATTCCCGTGAGCACGATTGCGGCCAATACGGCCAAAGCCTACGGCACGGTGGTCTTCGACGGAGGCAAGCCCGATACAAAGCGAGGCATGTTGTATTCCACCTCTGACCTGAATCTGAAGCTCAATGCCACGGGTGTGGATTCAGTGAAAGCTACTGGCACGGGCAAGGGTAGTTATGATTGCATCCTGAAGCAATTAGTCCCGTGTACCCAGTATTATGTTCGTGCTTTTGCCTACAACGATGTGGATACCGCATACGGTGATGTGATGTACTTTACCACGAAGCCATTCACCTGCGGCAGCACGCTCACCGACATTGATGGCAATGAGTATGGCACTTTGCAGCTCGGCAGCCAATGCTGGATGCAACAGAACCTGCGCACCACCCATTTTGCCGACGGAACCGAAATTCCGGTTGGCGGATTGGATAATCACAGTGGTCCTCGCCGTTATGCGCCAGATAATAACCTCTCAACCTTCGGATATCTCTACAACTGGGATGCCGCAATGAATGGCAGTGCCTCTTCCGAGGCCAATCCGAGTGGTGTTCAAGGTGTATGCCCCGCCGGATGGCACCTGCCGAGCGATGCAGAATGGACACAACTGACCAGCTTCGTTGCTTCTAACAGTGCGAATGTTTGCGGCAACGATCCTGACAACATTGCAGTAGCTTTGGCCTCTACGGAGATGTGGGGCACTTGGGGAACATGCCCCACTAGCAGTTGCTGTATGTGTACAAATCCTGCTTCCAATAACAGCTCACAGTTCTCGGTATTGCCCGCCGGCACATGGAATGTGAATGGATCCGTCGGAGGTGTAACCCCGGGATATTATGATGGTTTAGCCATTTTCAGAACGGCCACGTTATTAGACGCAGGCCATGTCCATGCCAGAGAATTCTATCTTGAAAACTCTTATGTGGACGCGACTGCCATCGACAAAACGAACGGTCTGTCCGTGCGCTGCGTGCTCACCTGTCCAACAGATCTCGCCTATTTGCCCACCGTGTCTGTTGTGAGTTTAAGTCGCACGGGCACTACCGTCAGCATGACGAGCAATGTGCTTTCCGACGGCGGCGCAGCTGTGACTGAGCGTGGCGTATGTTGGGGTACCACACAGCATCCCACCACCAGCTCAACCCATAAGGTTGCCACCGGCACGGGCCTTGGAGCGTTTTCCGTCAGCGAAGATTTTACTCCCGGCACTACCTACTACATAAGAGCTTACGCCATCAATAGTGAGGGCACAGCCTATGGCGGCGAGATTACCTTTGTCATGCCGGTACCGTACGTTCTTCCTACAGTAAACACTGGTTCGAAGTTCCTTGCGTTGATGGAAGGTTTTGAGGGTTCGACACTTCCTTCCTCCTGGACGACCATTGATAACGACGGCGATGGTGATAATTGGTTCCAAGATTCGTGGATGGCTCACACAGGTGAGGGCCATGTTATCTCAGCATCTCATAATTCAAGTTATGAACCGCTATCGACGCTTGACAATTATCTTATTACTCCAGATATCACACTTCCTTCAAGTATCTCACCTGTTCTGTCTTTCTGGTACAGTAGTTTGTATGGCAATCCAGAGCATTTTGAGGTAAAAGTTGGCAATGCAGGTGCTTCTACTGTCGGTGACTTTAGCACTCAGGTGTTTGAAGTAACCGATGATGACGATGACTATACCCAGGCTATCGTTAACCTGAGTTCCTATGCAGGGCAAACCATTCGTCTAGCCTTCGTTCATACCCCTCCCACCGACGTTACTTATCTGCTTATCGACGATATTGTAGTTGGAGAGGCTGGTGCTGATGCAACAGCTGTTGTAAGCGATATTACCGCTACCACGGCCAGTTGCAGCGGCTATGTCGCCGATGACGGAGGTGCCACTGTCACTGCCCGCGGCGTTTGCTGGAGCACTTCGCAAAACCCGACTATTAGCGACAGCCATACTACTGATGGTACCGGCACGGGCAGTTTCACCAGCAACATCACGGGCCTCAATGGCCTTACAACGTATTATGTGCGAGCGTATGCCACCAATAGTGTGGGTACGACGTATGGTAACCAAGTGAGCTTCACCACCACGGAGGCATTGCCCGTGGTAACCACAAGTGCTGTAAGTAATATTACCCTTGACAACTCTACTATCAATGCCACCTGCGGCGGCAATGTGACCGATGAAGGCGCATCCGCTGTCACCGCCCGCGGCGTGTGCTGGAGTACTTCCTCGAATCCCACCACTGCAGGCAGCCACACTACCGACGGCAACGGTTTGGGTAGCTTCACCAGCACCATTACGGGTCTCACATCCGGCACCACCTATTATGTACGAGCCTATGCTACCAGCAGCGCTGGTACGGTGTACGGTAACCAAGTGAGCTTCGCAATCCCTGTGGTGGATGCAAAATCCTGTACCTCTGCACCCGTGGTCTCCGACCATGAGGGTAATATGTATGCCACGGTGCAGATCGGCGAACAGTGCTGGATGCGAGAAAACCTGCGCACCACCACCTCGCCCAAAACCGGAACATACATAGTGAACACCGCCAACAAAACTGGCAGCCAAATATCATCATCATTGGGTTCCAAGGTGGCGCACTGGTATATGAACGATTCAACCACCTACGCTCCTAAGGGCTATGGTTTGCTCTACAATTGGTGTGCGGCGATGGACACCGCTAACTCCACTAACTATATGGAGGTGCCCACCCCAAGCTACGTAAATGGTAACACGACATACTTCAGCTTCTCGGTTACTGGCAACCACAGGGGCATCTGCCCTGCTGGCTGGCACATGCCGAGCCTACAAGAGTGGAATACTATCATTAACAATTACAGTGCAGGCAAGCTTGCCGGCGGTAATGACTGGATGAGTTCAACCGCCACTACCGCACCTGGCAACTACAGCTACGAAGACCGCAACACCACTGGGTTTACAGCATATCCTGCGGGTTATTTCAACAACTACAATTTTCAGAATAATAATGAAACCTATTTCTGGAGTACTTGGGAAATGAATAGTGGTGCTGATGCACGGACTATGAAATTATATTACAGTACCAACAGTCCGAACCTCGCAACCCAGGAAAAGAATAAAGGTATGTCCGTCCGTTGCATAAAGGATAATGAATAGACATTTTATGGCAAAAGGCCGTTCCTGATGGGGCGGCCTTTTTTTTCAGTACACCCTCCGTTCCCCGGGTTTCCCCATGGTGAACAGGCCGTCGCCGGTGGCGGTGAGCACATAGAGACCCTTGCGGCGCGCGTAGGTGTCGGAACCGTTGGCGTAACGCATCGCGGCAATGGCCACATATACTGCCTTGTCCTCAAACTCGCGGAACATCGTTTTGAAATTCCTCATCTGGCTGAGAAAATGATCCACATCCTTCTTGTAGCAGATGGTCTTGACCTCCACTGCCACGGCAGCTATCTTGTTGCAAAGCAGTATGTCAACCTCAATTTCCTCCTCGTCCTTTCGCATGTGGCGGGGACCTTCGTAGATATGGTCAATACCCGGCACTTCTTTCCTAAAAATCTTCAATGCCGCCGGCTTGCACAGGTCTTCTACAATCTTGCCAAACTCGTTCGTGAAACCGCCATAGAGCTGGAGGTATTTGTCAATCTTGGCGTTGGACTTGGCATCATTTTCCTTGATCTGGAGGGCCGTTTCTTTCATCTGCTCTGATGTGGCGTTAATTGTCCTCCAAACGTCTTCTAAAGTGATTGCCTTTTGTTTTTGTGATACTTGATTTTCCATAGGTGAAACATTTTGTTTAGTTAGCAGTGAGAAGTTAGCAATTAGAAGTTAGCAGTTAGCAGTTAGCGGTTAGAACAACTCACTGCTAACTCCTCACTTCTCACTTCTATCTCCTCTTTTCTCGTGGCAAAAATAGCAAATATTTTAATATAAAAATAATGTTTATAAAAAATATCTTTAATTTTTCTTATTGGATTAAGAAAAAATGTATCTTTGCGGCGTAAATAAAATATTTATTAAGATTATAAAGAATATGGGAACAACAGCTAATGCAACACCTGAAAACCCTGATTTCTTGACCGTACTGAAATCTTTAATGGAAAGCGGCCGCCGCATGAACGAGAACTACGAACGCTATCTCAAGGAGAGAAAAGAACGCGAGGCGAAATGGGAGGCTGAGAAAAAAGAACGTGATGCAAAATGGGAACTAGAACGTGACGAGTTCAGGGAACGGATGGACAAGATCAGCGCTGACACCAACCGGGCAATCAAGGACATGAAAAACGTGTTCACCACCCAGTGGGGACGCTTGGTGGAAGCACTTTGCAAACCGGCATCGTTGGCCCTGTTCAAGAAAGAGGGCATTGAAATCGACCGCATATATGAAGACGTTCACAAAGCCAAAGTGGATGGTCAGGATGTGATGGAAATAGACGTCGCGCTGTGTGACACCACGGTAGCAGTGATTGTGGAGGTGAAATCCCGATGCGACAGCCACGACATCGATTATTTCCTGAGCCAGATGCAACATTGCAAAGAGTGGTACAAGGAATTCGCGAACACGAAACTGCTGGTGGCAGTGGCCGCCATCAGCTATGACGCCGGTGTTGAAACTTATGCGCGACGAAAAGGACTGTATGTGCTGACACTCAGCGGCGAAGACACATTCACGATGTCCGCACCCGCCACACCGCTTTCATTTTAGAATACGTCTGCGATTATTTCCCCTCTCTCTTCAGTACAATCAAAGCTGTGTAGATAAGGATTTTAATGTCCATTTGCAGCGACATGTTCTCGATGTATAGCATGTCCCAGCGAAGGCGCTCCAGCATCTCGTCCACATTTTCGGCGTAACCGAATCGGACTTGCCCCCAGGAGGTGAGTCCGGGTTTGATGCCCAACAGGAGAGGGTAGTACGGGGCGCGCTCCACAATCTGGTCGATGTAGTACTGGCGCTCGGGGCGCGGGCCTACCAGCGACATGTCACCGATGAGCACGTTGTAAAACTGCGGGGTCTCATCAAGCCTGTATTGGCGCATGAACCTGCCGAACGGCGTGATGCGGGCGTCTTCTTTGGAGGAGAGCGCAGGACCTGCATCCTCGGCATTGACGTACATGGACCTGAACTTGATGATGTTGAAGGGTTTGCCGTGGTAACCAATGCGCTCTTGTTTGTAGAACACGGGCCCCGGCGAGGATCTCTTGACCTTAATAGCAAGGAAGATGTAAAGCGGCGATAGGAGTATGAGTGCAATGATCGAGAACAGGATGTCCATGCCTCGTTTGACAAATCGTTGCCATGTGGGTAGATACTCCGGAGAAATGGAGATGAGCGGTTCGTATAGCACTGAGGAGGTCTTGACCTTGCCCATCAGCACGTCTTGCATGTTGGCGGGCATGCTGAGGGTGATGTTGCAGTTGTCGCGGGCCAGCACGATGATTTGTTCCAAATATTTGCGTTGGCCGTTATGCAGCGCGATGATCAGCTCCTCAATGTGCTTCTGGTTGATAATCTCCTCCAGATGGCTGATGTTTCCCAAACAAGGCAGCTTGTCTTTCATCTCGTCCTGATGGTCGGAATCTACGGTGACGTATCCGATCAGGAAGTTGCCTGGCGTCGGCTTCTGGCTCATGACGGCATCATAAGCCTGTACCGCAAAGGCATCGCAACCCACAATGATTGTGTTGAAGCCGATTTCTCCGCTGTGGATCTTGCGGTTGATGCGTGTGGTGATGAACAAACGGGGCACGTAGGTGAGGATGAACTGCCAAGCGAAGAGGAACATCATGTATTTCACGTAATCCTGCGGCTTGGTGACAATATCGTCCAGGATGAAGGCAAAAAAGAATACCAGCACACCGATGAGTGTGATGCCGAATGTGAGGCCGAGCTCCGAGAGCCTCGACTTACGGTAAATCTTGTTGTAGTAGCTCGACAGGGCGTGCAGGAATACCCAATAGACCGGGCACAGCAACATGCCCCAGAAGAACTTGGGGTCGTGTCCGACGACTTGCAGAATGCCACCGAAGTTCAGATGCTCACCGACATGTTTTCTGTAGAAGTAAAAACATATCCAGGTGAGGAGGGCGGCCAGAATGTCACATAGGATATAGAGTGCGGTAAGACCTTTTTTGTTCATGAGAGAGTATTAGACGCTGGGTTCGTATAAGATTTTGATGTTGTCGATGTAGAAATTGACGTTTTTGTCCTTTTCGCCAATACCCGTCAGGACGATGGAGGCGGTGGTCCAGCTGCCGCCAGTGTAATGATAGCTGCTGATGACATTGGCCAGGTTGAAATAGATGGTCTTCCATTCCCCGTCGGTGGCGTAAATGCCGCCCAACGGATGGATAGTGTTGGGATGTTGTGCTGTGGACAGTTTCAACCCCACATCCACGTTAGAGTCTATCTTGTATGTTACTTCCAAAAAGACAAAATAGTTACGGGCGGGAAGCGTGATGTACGGGGTGGCCACGTCGAAATAATCGTCGGTGGTCATGGAGATAGCCCCCACACTTCTGCCATCATGTTGCTGAGGGATGAAGGTGATGTTGTGCGTGGAGTCTAATGCCGTGAAAGAGGAACTGTTGATGAAGGTCTCCAGATATGGGCATGTGGCGTATGAACTGTATCTGAAGCTGAGCGGATCTGCGGAAATCTGGTAGGTCTCGCCAGGCTTCAGCAGCAGTTTTTTCATGAGAACATCAAAGAACGGATAACCCATCACCGTGTTGGACATGCCAGTCATGCGGAAAGCGGGCAGGATGATGACGGAAGCCGAGTCTGTTCCGTTCATGTCGAGTACGGGTATTTTGCAGGGCACTTCCCAGCAGCCCAGATTTTTTCCGTTTACATATACGTTCACATGCGTGAAGGTGTGCTGCTGAAAGGCCATCAGCTGTTCGGCATCGTAGTTCACGCCATGCATGTCGTTGTAGTTGCTGACATCCACGCAGTTGTTGATGTCTTCTGCTGTGATTTCGATGTAGGCGGGAGTGAGGTCGGGCTGTTTGCAAGATGCCGCGAGCACCACTGCCCAAATCAGGAGAAAGTAAACGGATTTTTTCATATAAGACAATTTGTTTCTTTTAACGAAAGAAAAGGCTGAATATTGCTTGAGTTAAATATTTTATTCATCAGATTATTGTATTTGTTTTTTTGTATTTTTGCACGCTATATTGTTAACAATCGAAAGTTAATTTTAAATATCAAAACAATGAAAAAGATTTATGCTTTATGTATGATTTTGTGCGCTTTCATAGGTTTGAACGCACAAACAATGACAAATCTGGCTTACTTCCCATTCACGGGTAACCAAAGTTCTCCGAACACCCCGACCTCTTATCTGGCGGCGGCAGGTACACAGGCTGGTACGGCAGGTTTGTATCTGGATGGTACGCATGGCTCTTCAGCTTGGCTGCAGGCATCGGAACTCACTTCTAATGGCGGTTCGGCAATCAATGCGTTGAATGGCGAGGCTGCGGGTCAGGATTTGGCCACTATCAACAATAGTGCGAATGGCAAATCCATAGTGTTTCATTTCTCCACGTTAGGATTTCAACAAGTGAATGTCTCTATGGCCACACGTCGTTCAGGACAAGGCTTTAACAGCACGGTTTGGTCATATAGTACAGATGGCGAGAATTTTACAGTTATTACAGGTGCCAGCACCGTACCAAGCACCGCTTCTACCTATGAGCTTCATTCTGTAGATTTGGCTGGCATTACGGCTGTAAACGACCAAGCCAACGTCTATCTGAAATGCACTTATGATGGCGCTCAGTCCGCCAGTGCTTCGTTCCGTATAGACAACGTCCAAATCAATGCTTATCCTGCTGGTCCTGATATTTGGCCCCCCCATGTTACTGGTGTGAATGTTGTGAATGAAACAACCGTTGCTCTTACGTTCAACGAAGAGCTCTCCGCTACCACCGCCCAAAACGTTTCCAACTATACAATGGACAACAATGTGTCCGTCACGGCTGCAACACTGAACAACAATGTTGTGAATCTTACTGTGAACCCGCAATTAACGGAAGGCAATACATACAGCCTCATTGTAAGTGGTGTGAGCGATCTTGCTGGCAATGTGATGGAATATAACGATACCCTGACCTTTCCCTACGGTGTTTCTCCAGAATTCAATTGCGCCAACATTGCTGAACTGAGATCCAAGATGGATATTAGCGACCATTCCGGCAGTGTGAATGGCAATGTGGAATACAAATTGACTGGAGATGTGGTGGTGACCGCTGTGGCCGCATACAATCATCAGAAAGTGCTGCAAGATGAAACCGGTGCTATCCTGGTTTACGATCCGGACAACAAACTCGGCAATCTGTATGTCGGTGACAAAGTGAAAAATATTTATGGCACTCTGACTAATTACTGGGGATTCCTCGAACTGAAACCCACACAAGCCTACGGTACGTTGACGGGCATGGGAGTTGATATTGAACCGATGACAATCACACTGTCACAACTCAACGATCCGGACTTCATGATTCAGCATCAAGCAGAACTGATTAAATTGGATGATGTGACTTTCACGACCGCAGGCCAATTTGCCGTGCTCAACACGTATGAGATTACCCAAAACGGTGTTACGGCAAATGGTGTTTATCCATATTTCCAAGATGCCGACCTCATTGGTCAGGATATTCCTGCAGGCGTGGTCAGTATCACGGGCTTCAACTTCGCCACCAGCAAGATTGGCAACACCAATCCTGAATATAGATACTATATCATTCCCCGCAAAATGGACGATTTTGGCACGGGTATCTTCAACTACATGGCCGAGAATGAGGTTTCCGTATCTCCGAATCCCGCTGTTGATATGATGAGAGTTACGGTGAAGAATGACAATTTCCAAGTCCGTAACCTGTATGTCGTTGACATCAACGGTCGCGTAATCTCCTCCATGAAGGTAAATGATAATGACATGCTGCTGAATGTCAGCAATCTGGCATCCGGATGCTACTTCCTCCGTTTGACGGACGGCAAGAGCAATGTCACAACGAAGTTTATCAAGCAATAATCTTGGATGTGATGAAAGACAAAAAAGGCCGCAGAAATGCGGTCTTTTTTTTTACGATTTTTTTTGATGGAGTGAATGAAAAAAAGTGTATTTTTGCGGCCTCAAATCAAGGGTTGTTAGCTCAGTGGTTTAGAGCGCTGCTTTCACACGGCAGAGGTCATAGGTTCAACTCCTATACAACCCACAAAAAAGGACCGATTAATCGGTCCTTTTTTTTCGTTGTATTGCACCATTCCGCGCGAACGTAGTGAGCAGCGGAATCCCAATATTTTCACTTATCACTTTTAGCGCGGCTAGTAGTTACCAGATACACACCAGCCAGAATGAGCGCTAGCGCAACGGGCTTGTTCCACGTGAAGATGTCCTGTCCCAATGCGATGGCCACGCAGGCGGTGACCAGCGGTTGCAGATTGCTGTACATGCTCACCGTGGTGGGGCGTATGTGTCGCAAGGCTATTGGTAACAGGAAGTAGGAGGCCACCGTGGCGAAGATCAGCACGGTGAAGAGGCTGATGTACGCGATGGGGGTGGCTGCGCCGAAGAGTAGGGGGCAACTTTCCCGAGACAGGAACGGGATGCCCGCAGGCACACAAATCAAGCTTCCGAACAGAAAGATCCACTTCATCATGGTGATGGGGTTGTAGCGGCTGGAGATGTTGCGTGTGAGCACGAGATAGCCTGCGTAGAACAGGATGTTGACCAGGCAGAGTAAGAGGCCCAGTGCCGTTGCGTTGGCATCATTGCCCCAGGAGAAGAGCACCACCATCAGCGCCCCGCCGATGCCGATGAACACACCTAACGACTTGCGCAACGAGATAGGCTCCTTGAGGAACACTGCGGCCATAAGCATCACAATCAACGGGCTGGTGGCCGACACCAGCGAAACATAGCAGGGCGAAGTGTAGCGGAATGCTTCCGAGAAGGCTATCAATGTGCCCGCCAGCACGATGCCGCCCCAAACAAAGATGCGCATGTCGCGCCGGTCAACACGTATACGTTCCTCTTTTGGGGTGCGCAGGGTAATCAACAGGTCCAATAACCAAAAAGCCGCCGTACCAAATAACATGCGTACGGCGGTGAAAACTTCTGGGGATATGTATTGCGGGACAACGACCTTGGAGCAGTTAGGATTTATGCCGAAGATGACATAAACTGCCAATGCGGCCAGATGCCCGACCCATTTTCGATTGTTGGTGTTTTGAGGCATATTGAACATTGTAGGGACAAATGATCATTCGTCCCTACAACCGGATATCACATTAATTCTTCAAGGAGGCGATTTCCTTGACGGCGTTGATGCAGGTGTCAATTTCCTCTTCGGTGTTGAATGCACCGATACTCAAACGCACGGTGCCATCAACTGGCAGGGTGCCGATGCGTTCGTGTACCAGCGGAGCGCATTGCAAACCGGTACGGCAAGCGATGTCGTAGTCCACATCCAGCATGGTGCCCACGTCCATGGCCTCAAAGCCCTTGACGTTGATGGAGAGCACAGGGTTCTGGTTCTCGACGGTGGTGGCGCAATAAACGGTCACACCTTCGATTTCTCTGAGACCGTCGCGGAGTTTCTTCCACAGCTTCATCTCCTGAGCATGGATGTTCTCAATGCCTTTTTCCTCAATCCATTTCACACCTCTGTACAGACCGCTGATGCCGAGCATGTTCATGGTGCCGGCTTCCAGACGGTAGGGATATTCATCGAGGTGGGTACGCACGGCAGAACGTACGCCCGTGCCACCGAAACGGGTTTGGCGCACTTCCACGCCTTCGGCTACGTAGGAACCGCCGATGCCGGTGGGTCCCATCAGACATTTGTGACCCGTGAATGCGTAAGCGTCAACACCGTATTCTAACATGTTCATCTCCACTGCACCGGCGCCTTGGCTGCCGTCCACCACGAAGATCAGGCCGTTCTCTTTGCAGACTTTGCCGATCTCTTTGATGGGTTGAACAGTACCGATGACGTTGGAACATTGCGTGCAGACCACCATCTTGGTGTTGGACTTGATGGCCTTTTTGAACTGGTCGGGATGTACATAACCGGCCTCGTCGAAAGGCAGGTAAGTGACCTCAATGACGCCAGCTTGTTCCAAGCAGTAGAGTGGACGTAGCACGGAGTTGTGCTCCAGCATGGTGGTGATGACGTGCATGCCCTTTTGTGCAAGGCCCTGGATCAGGATGTTCAGGGAGTCGGTGGCGTTGTAGCTGAAGGTCAAGCGACGCTCATCTACCTTGGCACCACCATTGAAGAGTTGGGCCAGAAGGCGACGGGTGTCGGTCAGCAGCTCACCGGTCTCGATACCAGCATCGTAGCCAGCGCGACCCGGGCTCACACCGTGCACGCGGTAAAAGTTGTCCATGAAATCGTAAACCTCTTTCGGTTTCGGAAATGATGTTGCGGAATTGTCTAAATATATCATATCGTTGTAATTAATATCTCAACTATTAACTATTATCTCTAATCTCTAATCTCTCAACTTTTTAGATAGTACTTTCAGCATATCCTCTGTCATGGAACTCAAGTCGTACATGGGCTTGAATCCCCATTCCTCGCGGGCGCAGTGGTCGTCCATCTGGTTGGGCCATGAGTCGGCGATACTCTGACGGAGCTCGTCGAATTTGTACTCCATCTTGAAGTCGGGAATATGCTTTTTGATCTCGTTGTAGATCATCTCCGGCTCAAAGCTCATGGCGGTGATGTTGAAGCTGTTGCGGTGCACGAGCTTGCTCGGGTCGGCTTCCATGAGGTCCATGGCTGCCTTGAGTGCGTCGGGCATGTACATCATGTCCATGAAGGTGCCTTTGGCGATAGGGCAGGTGAAAGTCTCACCCTTGACGGCTGCGTAATAGATTTCCACAGCGTAGTCGGTGGTGCCACCGCCGGGCAGAGTGACGTTGGAGATAAGGCCCGGGAAGCGCACTGAACGGGTATCGACGCCGAAGCGTTTAAAGTAGTAGTCGCTCAGCAACTCGCCCGTAACTTTGGTCACACCGTAGATGGTCTTGGGGCGTTGGATAGTATCTTGAGGAGTCATGTCGTGCGGGGTGTCCGGACCGAAAGCACCGATGGAGCTCGGCGTGAACACGGCGCAACCCATTTCGCGGGCCACTTCCAGGCAGTTGATGAGGGCACCTACGCCCACGTTCCAGCCCAGCATGGGGTTGGCTTCGGCCTTGGCCGACAGGATGGCTGCCAAGTTGTAGATGGCGTCGATGTTGTATTTCTTAACTGCATCGGCAATGTCTTGAGCATTCGTGGCGTCAATCTTGCAAGAAGGACCGGCTTCAGCCAAATCTCCTTTCAAGGGATAAATCATATCTGCGGCCACCACATTGTCAGTGCCGTATTGTTTACGTAAAGCAGGTGTAAGTTCGGAACCGATTTGTCCACAAGCACCAATAACTAAAATCTTTTTCATTGTTTTAAGAGTTAGATTGTCCTTGTAAAAAAAACGTGCAAAAGTACAAAAAATAATCAAACTCTTCACTATCTTTGCGTGTTCAAAAAAATAGGAAATTCAGATGATTATCTTTCAGAATGACAATAAGATAGAGATTGATGCCCGAGAAGAGTACGAACGTTTTGCGCAGTCGTACCGGCTGATTCACGCCGCTGGTGGGATAGTATGCAACGAATGTGACGAAATACTGATGATTTTCCGCCTGGGCCGGTGGGATTTTCCCAAAGGGAAAGTGGAAGAAGGGGAGAGTTACGCGGAAGCGGCCGTGCGCGAGGTGGAGGAGGAGACCGGACTGCGGAATATTATGCTCCGTGAACCGCTCGAAAGCACGTTCCATACCTATGAGTTGAAAGGAGAGCCTATTCTCAAAGAGACGCACTGGTTCAGCATGTTTGCACACAGCCAGTCGTTAGTGCCGCAAACCGTCGAAGATATTACGCAGGCCGTGTGGGTGCCCATAGCGGAGGTTGATGACAAAATGCAAGCCTCCTATCCGTCATTGGCGGATCTTTGGAACAAAATCAAAAAGTAGGATTATTCTTGTAAATCTTTCACTTCTATCTGCCGCTTCAGCTCCCGGATGATAGAATCCTGCTGGCGGATGGTTTCGTCTTTCTTGTCGATGAGGTCTTCAATGATTTCGTTCTGCTGTTTGATGTCGATGGACTTGCCAGCAGACTGCTTGACGACCAGATTGGTTTTCTTCAACCCGTATTCGTTGTGCAGCATTTTCTGTAATTGAAGCACTTGTATTTCATCCAGCGGTTCCCCGAACAGGGTGAGCGTGATGGTTTGGCTGCGGTGGTGATATTCGCGGTCCGACTTGATGATTTCGGTGTCGGACAGTATTTCGTTGTTCTCAATTTCGTTTACAAATTTCAGGCTTTGGGCGTTGAATGCGGCCTCTTTGATTACGTCTCCGGCAAGGTAGATGCTGGGAATCAATACGATAAGGGTAAAAATGGTAATGAGTCGCTTGACGGTGCGGCTGCGGTGCTCGTCCACGTATCGGGCTTCCGGGAAGCCCAACAGACGTACGGTGACGAAGGTGGCCAATGCTATGAAGAAAGAGTTGATGAAGAAGAGGTAGAAGGCGCCGAGGAAATACCAGATCTGGCCGGTGGCGATGCCGTAGCCGGCAGTGCAGAGCGGTGGCATCAAGGCGGTGGCGATGGCCACGCCGGAGATGACCGTGATGGACTGCGACTTGCGCGATGTGGCCAATATGCCGGCTAATCCGCCGAAGAAGGCAATGAACACGTCGAAGATGGTGGGCTGCGTACGTGCCAGCAGCTCGGAACGGGCGTTGTTGATGGGAGATAGCAGGAAGTAGAGTGTGGATGCCACGATACTGATGAACACCATGATCACCAGGTTCTTGATGGACTTTCGAAGCAAGGTTTCATCGAATGTGCCGATGGCCAGTCCGACGCCGTTGATAGGTCCCATGAGCGGTGAAATCAACATCGCGCCGATGATGACCGCCGTGGAGTTGACATTCAATCCGACAGAAGCCACGATGATGGCGAAGAACAGAATCCAGACGTTGAAACCGCGGAATACCACACTCTTAGAGATGGAATCCACGGTGGCTTCGTAGTCCGTGTCCTCCTTGATTTGGGTGTATTCTTTGATTTTGTGCCAGATGATTCTGAATAATCTGATCAATCGGCTCGGCTTGTCGGTTGCCATGGGTTATCGGATTTTTTCAATCAGGGTCTCCAGCGGAAGTTCCTCTTGTGTGCCAGTGTTCATATCTTTGAGTGTGAATGTTTTGTTGTTGCGTTCGTTCTCGCCGGCCATGATGACAAACGGGATGGCCTTGTTGTTGGCGTAGGTCATTTGCTTGCCGATCTTGACATGGTCGGGGTAGATTTCGGCGGCGATGCCGGCTTTGCGCACGGCGCGCAAGCCAGTGAGCGCGTAGGGTTCGTCGTTGGCGCTGAAATTGATGAAAAGGGCTTTCACGGGGTTCAGAATCTCGGCCGGGAACAGGTTGAGTTCGTTGAGAACATCGTATATGCGCTCTGCGCCGTATGAGATGCCCACGCCAGACATGTTCTTGAGTCCGAAGATACCGGTGAGGTTGTCGTATCGACCGCCTCCGGAGATGCTGCCCATGGCGGCGTCCTTGGCTTTGACTTCGAAGATGGCCCCGGTGTAGTAGTTGAGTCCGCGCGCCAGGGTGATGTCAATCTCCACTTCGGTGGTGAGTTCCATATCCTTGACGTAATCCAACACCGTAGTCAGTTCTTCGATACCCTTCATGCCGATTTCGCTGTTGGAGAGCAGGGTAGTGAGACCGGCCAGTTTCTCGGCGTTGCTTTGGCCGCCGAAGCAGAAGACGGGTTTCAGTTTTTCGATGGCCTCTTGGCAGATGCCACGCTCCAGCATTTCGGCACAGACGGCCTCTTGGCCAATCTTGTCCAGCTTGTCCATGGCCACGCACAGGTCGGTCACTTGCTCCGGAGCACCGATTACTTCCGCAATGCCGGAGAGGACCTTGCGGTTGTTGATTTTCATCACCACAGCAATGCCGAACTTGGAGAAAATCTCGTCCGTGATCTCAATCAGTTCCGCCTCGTTGATGAGCGAGGTGCTGCCGATGATGTCGGCGTCGCACTGGTAGAACTCACGATAGCGGCCTTTCTGCGGGCGGTCGGCGCGCCAGACGGGTTGCATCTGGTAGCGTTTGAACGGGAATGTGATCTCGTTCTGGTGCTGCACCACAAAACGGGCGAAGGGTACGGTAAGGTCGTAACGCAAGCCTTTCTCGCAGAGCTTGGTGGCCAGTTTGTTGACCGACATTTCCGAGTCGTTGAAGTCCACGCCGTTTGTAAAATCGCCGGAGTTGAGGATTTTGAACAGTAGCCGGTCGCCCTCTTCGCCATATTTGCCCATCAGGGTGGACAGATTCTCCATGGACGGGGTTTCGATCGGGAGGTAGGCGTGTTTGTAGAATACAGAGCGGATGGTGTCGAAAATATAGTTGCGCCGCATCATTTCGGTGGGCGTGAAATCTCGGGTTCCTTTGGGAATAGAGGGTTTTACGATATTCATAGTTCGTATTGATTAAGGTTGAGCTTTTATTCTTTGAGGCTGCAAAGATACGCAAAAATCAGCAAACTATCCGTCAGAACATCACTTCAATTCCAAAATGTATCTTTCCGGTCTTAAAGGAAATAGGGTTCCCGAGCTGGCGTCCCAGGGCATATTCCAGATAGAAGATGCCGCTTTTGACGGCCAGATGTACGCCTGCGCCGAAGCCGAACGGCGTGTCAAACAGATATCGGTTTCCCATCTGCTGCTCATAGACACCTCCATCGAAGAACAGGTTGACAAACGAATTTTTGCCGAAAAGATACCGGAATTCGGCGGAATAGAGCAAGTAGGTGGAGGCGTAGATGTCGTTGGGATTGAACCCGCGGATGAGCCCTGGCCCGCCGATCTTGAACAGCTCGTTGAAATAATGTGGCCCGGCGAGCAGCGAGCCGGCTTGCACCTGCGGGGTGATGACAAAATGTTTGCCAATGGGCACGTACCCTCGCACGGCGCCGCAGATGCGGTAGGTGCTTCTCACCAAGGTGAGCCTGTCGTAAGCCTCTGCTTCCACGTGTGAGTTGGGAATGATCTTGCGGCGCCCGGCCGACAAGTCCACCCACACGTCCACGCCCTTGCGCGGGTTGAAAAGGTAGTCCAGTTTGCGGAAATGTACCTTCAAACCGTAGAACGTCTTGTGGAAATCGATGAAGCCGGAGTCGCTGTCCAGCTGCAATAGAGCGGGATTCAGGATGCTGGATGAGGTGTAGTCAAAGTACGGCTCGATATAGCTGTTGTTGAGAAATGCGTAGGGCACGCCGATGTGGTAGTTGAGGTTGAGATAGGAGGTGTCTTTCTTGTCCAGCATGAATGAGCCTTCCACACCGAAACGGGTGCGGAACAGGTAAGGGAATTTGACAGACAGGTCCAGATGCTGGGAGTATCGCTCGCTGCTGTACCAGTGCAGGCTGATGCTCTCGCCTTGGCGGAAAATGTTCTGCAGGGCCAATGCCAGGTCACCGCTAACCCCGACTTTGCCAGTCTTTTCGTCGGCGGGCACCAGTCCAATATAGCCGTCAAACTGGTTTGTGCGGCGGGCACCAAGATAGATGTACAGGTAGGCTTTGTCTTTCACGAATGAGACGCCGGAGGGCTGAACCACCGTGGCGAAGGGCAATTCCTCCAGTTTTTGGTCCACGGAACGCATGAGCTGCTCATTGTAGGCCATACCTTTGCGCAAACCTAAGTAAGGATATAGGAAATTCTTGGACAATTTCACGTCCCCTTTCAAAACGATGGAGTCAAATGTGACGAAAATATTGGAGTCGATTACAATAATCGGGCGCATGTCGCCGTTTTCAGGATCGGCGGTCTGCAAGGATACCGTGGCGAAGGGGTAGCCGTGGTTTTCCAGCTGCCGCAAAATTGCTTCGGCGCGGGTGGGGTAGTCGGAAAGCGACGACAAAGGCTCCGACAACAAGGAATTGCGTTGGGCCGCCAAGCTGCTTGTTGTCAGGATGATGATGGATAATATGTTTATAATATTAAATTTCAATTGTTTATAAAATAAGGATTCCCCTGCTTGCCCACACTGATTTTTACGTATATTTGCACGCTTGAAAAAAGAATAACGAAAATGAAAAAGATTATTGTATTGTTAGCGGTCTTTTTTTTAGGATTGGCGGTGTTTTCCGCATGTGACACACAGCGTAAGTGCGCAGCTTACGGTCACTACTCCTATTACCAGCCACAGGAAACTCCTGAAGAATAATCGGAATGTCCGGCTATGCGCCTGTTTGCGGGATGAAAAAATGGCTTCTGGCATTTCTCTTCGCCGGAGCCTGTCTCTGTGTGGGCGCACAGGAGGTTGGGGAATATTATCACGATGTGACCCTCAAGGAATGGAACGGTGAACTGTTCCTGAATACCGGCGGATTCGGCTTTGGTTTTCAGCGTGGACGAACGCCCGATCTCTACAACAAACATTTCTGGGAGGTGGAGTTTATGTACAACAAACACCCCAAGTCGGTGCGTTCCATCAACGTGCTCTACGAGGGTGTGCGCCCCTGTCGCTATGGGCAGCTTTATACTCTGTTCTTCCTGAAAGGCGGCTATGGCTACCAGCGTACGCTGCACACGAAACCCTACTGGGGCGGTGTGCAGATCAAGTACACGCTCTCGGCAGGCCCGTCCGTGGCATTTGGCATCCCCAACTATGTGGAAGTCATCAACTACAACACAGGTTTTTCCGAGGTTGTACGCTACGATCCCGACAAACACAACCTAAACAATGTCATCGGCGGCGCGCCGTTTTATACGGGTATTATGCAGACTATCGTGCGACCGGGCTTCTATGCCAAGACAGGGTTCAATTTCGAATTTGCCAAAAGCGACTACCAAATCCAGGCCTTGGAGGTCGGTCTCAGCATCGATATGGTCTTTCCCTTCATCCAGCAGATGGCATTCAACAAGGCCAAGGCATTCTATCTCTGCGGCTATATCGCGTATGATTTCGGGAAACGGAAAGGATACCATTAACGATTATAGATTATAGATTAGAGATTATCGAAATTTGAAATTCAAAGTTCAACCCCTAAATTCCAATTCTCAATTCTGAATTTTCAATTCTCAATTAACCTATGTCAAACTCATCCATTAAACAATTAGCAGGCCAGACCGTGATTTACGGGGCGACCAACATCTTGGGACGCTTGCTCAACTATCTGTTGGTACCCCTGCATACGTATATTTTTGCCGATGCCGCGCAATATGGCGTGGTGGGCGAGCTGTATGCTTGGACCAGCCTCTTCATCGTGATTCTGACCTACGGCATGGAGACGGCTTTTTTCAATTTTTCCAGGGATCAGGAGATTAAGAACAGGGTCTATACGACGATTGTCACCTCGTTGATGTTTACCTCCACGCTCTTCATCGTCTTGTGCTCCATCTTTAAGGGAAATATTGCGGGCTGGCTGAAGTATCCAGACCATCCGGAATACATTGTATGGTTTGCAGTCATCATCGGGGTGGATGCGCTGACTTCCATTTTCTTCGCGCAGCTGCGGCAACAGAACAAGGCCATGAAATTCGCGGCGGTGAAAATTATCAATATTGTTATCAACGTATTGTTCAACCTTTTCTTCCTGCTGCTTTGTCCGTATTTACTCAAACAGAATCCCGATTCTTCGTTCATCCGTGCCATCTATAACCCTGAAATTGGGGTAGGGTACATCTTCATAGCCAATCTCATCGCCTCTGTGGCAACACTGCTGATGCTGTTCCCGAGCATTTTTAAGCAAAAGTATGTCTTTGACTGGGCGTTGTGGAAGAAGATGTTCGCATACGCTTTCCCTTTGCTGATTTTCGGATTGGCTGGGATTGTGAATGAGACGATGGACCGTGTGTTGCTGAAGTATTTCTCAACACAGCCCGACCCGCAGGCTTCTGTGGGCATCTACAGTGCCTGTTACAAGATATCCATCATGATGACCATCTTCGTGCAGGCGTTTAAATACGCGGCCGAGCCCTTCTTCTTCAGCAAATCCAAAGACAAGGATGCCAAGGAGACATACGCAGAGGTGATGACCGCTTTCGTGTTCGTTTGTTCCATCATTTTTGTAGGCATCATGCTGTATATTGACATCGTGCAATACTTTGTGGGTCCGGCCTATCGCGTGGGGTTGCCCGTTGTGCCTATCTTGTTGTTGGCCAATTTGTTTCTTGGTATTTTTTACAACCTCTCTATATGGTATAAGCTTACCGGACAGACCAAGTTCGGGGCTTACATCGCCATCTTCGGCGCGATTATCACGCTGGCTTTGAACATCGCACTCATCCCGAGATTCGATTACATGGGCTCTGCCTGGGCCACGTTTGCCTGCTATTCCAGCATGATGGTGGTCTCATACATCTTAGGGCAGAAATATTACCATGTGGACTACAAGGTTACGAAAATATTGTTCTACATCCTCCTTGCCGTGGGGGTGTATGGATTGAGTGTGCTCGTCAACCGTGGATTGCATGTGGAGCGCCTGGGCGTTCGCCTCGCGGTGAACTCTGTAATACTGGTGGCTTATTTAGCTGTACTGGTGGTGATGAACCGCAATTATCTTCGATCCATGCTTCGCAAAACTGCATGATTTTCAACTTTTTTCAAAAATGGTTGATTGTTGATAATTTTGTGCAAAAAAATCTTTTTTCCGACTTTTTTACCCTCATTTCATGTAAGAGTGAAATAGTTGGATTATGTAACAAATTGATTATCAATCAAAAGCATTGTTAATAAAATTGTTGAAAAATAAAATAAAAAGTGTATTTTTGTGGACTATTTTAGAAGATAATTAATACTTTGAATGAATATATCTTTACTGAACATATCGACATCTGCTAAAAGAGGATTTTGGTTGTTTGTGGTTTTGTTGGTGTTTGTAATGGGGAGTGCATTTGCCCAAACGAGTGCATTCAGGGTGAGTTTTTCTGTTGAAGATGCCACGTGTTTCAATAATGGTAAGATTATCTATTCTCTTTTGGATGACAGAGGGCGTCCGGCGACGGCTTCTTACTTGAGCAGAGCTGGACTCTCTAAAATCAGGTTGTATCACAAGGTGCATGAGGTTGATTCCGCTCAGTACTCTGCCACTTTTTACCGCGGCGGAGTTGATACAACTTACATCGATTATGGAACCTATATAGTGGGTGTGGAGTGTTTGTTGGAAGATGGAGCCGGCGGATTTGTCAGGCTTGACACGCAGACGGTGCTGACCATTAACACCAGCTATGTTGTGCCCGAGGTTTCTGCAATTTTGGTGACAGACTATACAGGCCACGATCTCGGTGTTCATCCGACGTTGAGTTGCATGAGATTGGGACGTGTACAGCTTAAAATTAAAAATGGGCGTTTCCCATACACTGTAAAGGTGGTGAACCATGAAACTTCCCAATTGTTACGTACTGTGGTGTTCAATGGCAATCAGTATAGTGGAACAGATGATAGCCGATATGATTACCATGAATATTACACGATAGACTCTTTGGCCGGTGGTACCTGGGACTTCTATCTGGAGGATGGTTGCCACTACGGGCTTCCGCGTACGAGTGAAACGGTTGAGGTAGTCCCGTTCCCGTATCTGGATTATATTGAGGTGGCTGCATCTTCCGGAAATATGGAGGACAGCAATGTAGTGAAGGTCAATGCCGTCATCCAATCTCCATACGACTATTATACGGCCATGATTCCGGATTATGTGCAGTATCGGTTTACGCACGCCGGTTACGCGGACGGCCCTTGGCGCGACATGCCCTCCATTTCGGGAGGACACATCGTTTTGTATGATACCCTTTCTTCTGCTAGCAGTTATTGCCAAATTTGGGATAGAGATATCAGTTTGCAATATAAGATTTCGGTTTGTGAGAGCCAGATCATTACGCGTACATTCAAATTGTACGCTCCCAATAGTACAAAGTTTGAGAAACAAGTGGTGGATGTTCGGGATTCGGTTTTGAGCGAAGGGGATCCTTGTCTGGAAACCCGATACTGGCATCGTGATGCCAACACCATCCGTTATCAGTACTATATGCCGAATTATCTGACAAAAGATGCGGATCATAATGTGTATCGACATCACTATACCCATCCTTTGACGTGGATTTACACGGATTTGAATACGGGGAATATCATCAAGCAGGATACGGTGAATGCCATTAACCAGAAGAGTTCCTTGACTGCAGCAGAAGTGGTGGCCATGTATGGCCCGCTGCCTCAAAGTCTCAATGTGAGACGCCGTCTGGTGGATGCGCACGGTTGTGAGTTGTACAATACGACTGACGTGCTTGATTATTTGATCGGCCATGACGAGCAGAGCTCCTCGTGGAGTGTGACTTCCTCCGGAGATGACCATTGTTGTCAGGTCTTGCGTTCCGTGAGGGTAGTCGGCAATTACAGCCAGGCAGTGAACGCTGACGGAACCATTATACGGTTGGTGCGCAGTCCGTACAACAACCGGTACAATTTCACAGCAGTATTTCATGCTTCGACAGGAACATGGAGTATTACCAAGACGAGTGTGCAAAATGTGTCCTTGATTGCTGGTGCGACAGACGGACGAAGTCTGGAGATTCAGGACTACTGTCTTCCTTCAGGTCCGTATAATTTCCAAATCATCACGCCGTGTGATTCTGTGGCTATCCAGAAAAGGGTGTCGTTTGGCGCAATCTACAGCGTGGATTTGACAGAGGATCCGACTTATCATGTGTTGACGGAGTGTTCGAATCAATTTGTCATCTACGATGCCGGACAGGTGGCTCGCGTTAGCCACAACACAAACCCGATTACCGGTTTGGACGCTATTGCTGTCGTCACACCGTTGCCCACTTATTTTAAAGTGGTCAGTGGCCCTACCGGAGGTTATGACAATCGGGAATATCAGCTTAATGAACAGATACGAATGTCCATTCCCGGCACTTATATTGTGAAGATATATCCGACCACCACAATGGAGTTGTGTGAGGAAACGGTTTTCTATGACACCATTGAATTTGGAATGACTACAGTGCAGCACCTTTATGCATATGCGCTCCTGTGTGATATCAATTCCACGATGGGCAATGTGTATGTAGAGGGTACTAACGGAACAGAACCATATACATATACATTATATAGTAAGCCTAATAAGGAAGGTGAAATCTTGGGGCAGAATACCGAAGGTGTTTTCCATAATATTCCCATGCGGACGGATTCTGCATTATCATGTATGATTCAGGATGCCTGTGGTGCTTATTTCCATGTAAACTTGTATCCTCAATTGCTGGCCGACCTGCAAGTTACATGGTTTGATAATGGATTAAAAGCTACTACAACTTGTGAGGGTTCTACCATTACGGTACATACCCTGCAGTCCGACAATATGTTCAGCTACCAGTGGACAGGTCCCAATGGCTTTGAACATACCGCGCCGGAACCGTTTATTTTTGTGCCGCGAGAGGCCGACGATGGTTGGTATAAAGTGACGGTTTTTGAAGGCGGTTGCGGTGCTTTCGTCGAAGACAGTATCTTTTTAGGAGTTAAAAAAGCTCCGAAAGTCGATATTCTTCAGGATTATACCATCTGTCCAGGAGAGAAGGTAAGACTCACATTCATGCCCTATAGTTATGTCACCAATTCGATGGTGGATTTTTCCATCGCTTTCAAGAATTCGGATGGTGAGGAAGTACGGCACTACAGAGCCCGTACTGGCGCTACGGTGTATGACAGCATCGTTCCGACGTTGACTACCTTGGTTTATCCATATACGATTCAGGATGATCAGTGCGGCTATACCATGGCTGATGCGGGTGATACGGTCCATGTCCGTATTATGGAGAATGTGATTAACGCTTGCTCCATCTTGACGCATCATGACAAAGTGTGTTATGAGGAGACGGGGCATCTGGAGGCCCGCTCAACCATAGGCACTCCCTACACGCTTAATTGGTACAGTGATTACAACCAAACGCATTTGCTTCAACAGGATGTGGTTACCAATCCGAATGCTTGGTCCACTTACGACACTGCTGGCATCATACAGCAAACCCTGTTGTATGTGAGTGTCGGCAAAGAGGGTTACTGCTCGTCGGTGAACGGCATTACCACAAATGTTATGAACATGGAGGATGGAGAAACCCAGATGAATTGTAGCCAGTCATACCGTTTATACGATTCGGGTGGAAAGAATGGCAACTATGAAGCGGGCGAGATTTTGTCGCAGACTTTTATCTCAACAGACGGAAGACCGATTACCCTGCGTTTTGATGAGCTGAACTTGTCCAACACTGCTCACTTGCTTGTTATTTCGGGTACTGAGACGCATCTGGATAGCATCATGTACGATTTGACGAACATCAGCAATATTCCGGAGCTTATTGTCTCTAATGGTAATTCCATGACATTGCTGTTTATGGCCGGTATGGTGCCGGATCGTGGTTGGAGTGCAGTAGTGGCTCCGTTGCCAGGCATTGCTATTGCGGATGTGTATAAGAGAACACATACCATATTATATGACGAAGTTTGCCAGAGCCAGACCCTGCCTTATACCAACCCATTGCATATTACTCCCGATGTGGCTACTAATGCGGAAATGAATGAGGCGGTTAAGCGTGCCGGAACGCATGTGTTTTCACACACTTTCGAGGGTGCGGACTACCATCATTGCGACTCTTTGGTCACGTTTGTGCTGACAGTGGCTCCGCCGCCATTTGTGGATACAACTGTGGTAACGTCCAATTTCCAACTTAACGGCAGTCCATACCAATGGCGCGGCAATGACTACACTGAAACGGGACGTTATTCCATCATCAATACCCGTGCGGACGGCTGCGACAGTTTGGATATTCTGAACCTTATCATTTTGGAAATAGACACGACCGACAATGTAATCTGTAAGGGCGAAAGAACCACGATGGGTATAGTAGTGACAACACCGCATCTGTCATGGGATGACGGAGTTATCCCGGCTGTAAATGCCCCTGGTGATGTGCTTTGTACGGACGGCGCGATTTTGAGAGTTGATTCTTTCCTGAAGACGAACAAAATAGCGAAAGGCGTGATTTACTATCTGGACCGTACGGGACTGCATGGAAAAGCCATCGCATTGGAGGATGCACCTGTATCGTATGCTGTATGGGCACAAAATCCGAACACGTTGTATCAGAGTATTCATGCCAAAGCCTTCTGTCCTGCTCAACGAGATGCATTGTTTGATTTGGACGGATATGGCAATACTATCATCATCAAGCAATATGCCGAGCAATCCATTGGTATGGAGTTCTCCTACAATGCCCCTGCCGCATTCTACTGCTATTATTACGATGCTGTTGCCCGAGGTGTGAATACATCGGAAGCTACAGGATGGCACATGCCAGCCATGGGTGAGTTGAATTTGGTGTTCGGCAACCGTGTGGCGGTAAACACCACGCTGAGCAAATTGAGTTCGATAGGCGCTACGGTGATGGACCTGGGTCAGACCTATTATCTTTCTTCTTCGGAAGCCAATATCAGCCAATGCTGGCACCTTGACTATTCCGGCCACTTTGCGACGAATCTTAAATCTGCAAGACATAGGGTAAGGCCAACCATTAATTTTTAACTATATTTAATATTATAAGAATCGGATAAAACACATGCGATATACATTGTTCAAACGGGTATTATTCTTAGGGCTGGTTTTGGCGGCTACACTCGGTGTGGGTCAAGCCCAGATTTACCAGATTGGCGATGTGTATGTGTTCCCCGATAGCTCGAAAGGTATCATCTGCTATGTGAATCCTGACAACCCTGTGGAGGGATGGGCGGTAGCCTTGAACGACGTCGGTTGGGTGAGCAAATCGAACAACCAGCAGTATTATATGCTCGATGCCGGTTGCACGTTGCCGTCAGGTATGGAATCTCATCCCTACGATGCGGATAATGGTATTGGCCGTTACGGATTCGCAACATGGAGTTATGAGGGTAAGAAAAATACCCGTCTTTTGCTGGAATCTGGGCAATCGCCTGCTGCCGAAGCCGTAGATTTTTACAATGGCTGGTATATACCGGATGCCATCCAGATGCGTCACATTTTCGGTCTGATTCCTTTCATTGAATCGGCTATTATCGAAGCTGGTGGCGATGCGGATAATATGAAGTGGATGTATGAATACAACGGCAGCCACGGCCATGACTACTGGACTTCCACGAGAGTCAATAACACTCAGATGTTGGTTATCAGGGGTAGCCAGTACTTCTACGCCCCACGTACGCCGGCCGACCATAACCAGCCTATCAACAGCGAACGTGCCACTCAAAACCGTATTCGTGCGGTCCGTGATTTCGGCACAGATGCCTATGCTTATTGGCTAGATAAGCCCAAAAGCGCAAGTATGGTGGTTTCTCCTACTGAAAAAACCTCATACGATGCCTATGTGATCTTCAACAGTGATACTATCCGGGTGACCAGCTCGGCTATTGTCCATGAGACGTATGACAAGGATACTCTCTATGAGGTTGTTTGTTCATCTCCCAATCCTTATACTTCTGTGGTGAATCCGATTTTCACCAATCTGGATATTTCCCATGCACATGATTATTTGCCCAATCGGGTAACCTTGCAGACTGTTCATGGTTGTGACAGTGTCATTACGCTCATGTTGAAGGTCAATCCATCGTATCTGATATCGCAAGATGCATCCATTTGTCAAAGTGCAGCACCTTATATATGGCGTGGACACTCTTATTTCGAGACTGGGGTGTATTACGATTCGCTCAAAACGGTTTGCTGCAATTGTGACAGCGTGTATGAGCTTAATCTGACCGTGATTCCGTTGCCGGTAGTGACCTTTGATCCTGTTCATCCTGCATTGTGTTTTGGGAATAGTATTGAATTGTCTGTTTCTGCTGTCAATTGTTCCGACTTTTCGGTGCCCATCATTGATAATCTTGAAGGTGTGTTGGGTAATAATGTGGAAATCACAACCAGATTAGCCACCCTTACTGATCTATTTCAAACAGGTGTGAAGGTCTTCTCTGGCGGAGATGGTGTTGTCAGATTGGGTAACAGCAGTACCTATGGTAAGATTGTTTCCAAACCGTTGGACCTTTCCAGCGATTTCATTTTGGATTTGAGACTGAAAGGATGGACTAGAAACGGATCTAGCGAACCTGCATCCACAAGAGTCCGGGTGTCTGTTGACGATATCTATGCGGATACCATTACGGTGCCGGGCAGCAACGAAACTAATCCCGGAGACTTTGATACCTATTCTTTCAGTTTTGGTCCGGCGACTACCACGTCAACCATTACCATTGAAGCCCTTAATGAAGTTGCCCCTGGCAGCCCGTATGCAGAAGAACGAGTCTTCATTGACTTTATGCGTATTACCAATAATTCACCATGTGACATTGAGTGGTATGATGGAAGTAGTTTGTTGTCGCATAATACAAGCATAACCGTTAGCCCCGTTGAAACAAAGAAATACTATGTTGAGACGACCAGTGGCGCCGGTTGTAAGAACAGGGATTCCGTGGAGGTTGATGTACACAATCACTATTCGATAGATACTTTTGCCACAGCATGTAACAGCTTTGTATGGTACGATCAGACATTGACGGCCAGTGGTGACTATGAGCGCAGGTTGACCTGTCACGCTGGATGTGACAGTATAGTGACGTTGCACTTGACGCTTGGTCATAGCAACACGGGTGATACCTCGGCGTTTGCATGTAATAGTTTTACATGGTACGGCACGACCTACATGGAGACGCCCGCGATTGCTCCGACGCACACGTTCACAAACGCGAGCGGTTGTGACAGCGTGGTGACCTTGCATTTGACGGTGGGGCATAGTAACACGGGCGACACGACAGCGACCGCATGTAATAGCTTTACATGGTATGGCCAGACTTATACAACGACGCCAGCTATTGCTCCGACGCACACGTTCACAAATGCAAGTGGTTGCGACAGTGTGGTGACCTTGCATCTGACGATAGGACATAGCAACACAGGTGATACCACGGCGTTTGCCTGTAATAGTTTTACATGGTATGGACAGACCTATACAACGACGCCAGCCATCGCGCCGACGCACACGTTTACCAATGTGAGCGGTTGCGACAGTGTGGTTACCTTGCACTTGACGGTAGGCCACAGCAATACGGGTGACACCGTAGCCTTTGCTTGCGACCGTTTCGATTGGTATGAACACACCAATATCACTTCCAGCACTAATTCCTTGACACATACCTTCACCAATGCTTCTGGTTGTGATTCTGTCGTGACCTTGCACTTGACGATGGGGTATAGTAACACAGGCGATACGACGGCATTCGATTGTAATAGTTTTACCTGGTATGGCACGACCTATACGGAGACTCCAGCCATTGCTCCGACCCACACGTTTACAAATGCCAGTGGTTGCGACAGCGTAGTGACCCTGCATTTGACAATCGGTGCTGTTGTTGATGGAGATACGACAGCTTTTGCTTGTAATAGCTTTACATGGAATGGTATAACTTATACCGAGACTCCTGCCATTGCCCCGACGCGCATGCTTAAGACTGTCTTGGGCTGCGATAGCGTGGTAACGTTGCACTTGACGGTGGGCCATAGCAATACGGGCGACACCACTGCGTTTGCATGTGACAGTTTTGACTGGTATGAACACACCAATATC
>JBGURP010000006.1:0-2380 GCA_045132055.1 Bacteroidales bacterium | reverse complement strand
ACCATCACTTTGATCATCTTCTTCATTGCCGGACTGGGATTGAACAGTAGCGGTGCTCTGCACATCGAAGAATACACCGATGGCCTTTCGTCCACATTCAATATTTCGGCATGGACATTACTGGTACCTGTAGTCACGGGAGTGCTCATCGCTCGTCAGGTGCCCTCCTGTATCGTGCTGTTCATTTCATCTATTCTAGCTGGTATTACAGCCCTTATTCTCCAACCCCATATCCTGTGTCAAATAGCCAATGACGCGTCATTGAGCCAAGCAGCAGCAATGGCCAAAGGCTTGGCTATCACCTTTTATGGCTCAACAGCCATCGAAACGGGGTCGGCAGCCCTCAACGACTTGGTATCAACAGGAGGTATGATAGGCATGTTGAACACCATTTGGCTGATTATCTGTGCAATGTGCTTTGGCTCAGCCATGGTGGCCAGCGGCATGATTGCAAGCATCACGCGCGTTATCATCCGTTGGGTGCGCTCGCGTTTCACGCTTGTGTCATCGACTGTTTGCTCGGGCATTTTCCTGAACATTACGACTGGCGACCAGTTCATCAGCATCGTCCTTGCTGCTGACATGTTCCGCGATGTTTACCGTCAAGAAGGCTATGAAGCGCGGCTGTTAAGCCGAACTACCGAAGACGCCGCAACAGTTACTTCGGTTCTGATACCCTGGAACACCTGCGGCATGACTCAGGCAACGGTGCTTGGAGTGCCCACACTCACCTATCTGCCATATTGCTTCTTCAACTACCTGAGTCCATTGATGTCAATGCTCATCGCAGCCATCGGCTGGAAAATCAAGCGCATTGCTACCCAGCCGACGACCACCGAGGAAATATCTGATCAATAGTCGATTATTTCCCTAACACCCTGACAGGAAAATTGAAATAGGTGTCGGGGAAAGGTTCGTTCTTGAGGGTGAAATGCCACCACTCGTTGTCAAGCGGCTTAAAACCGTGTCGCAACATCGCTGTGCGCAACACCATGCGGTTGTAGAATTGAAGCGAGGTGAAAGCGCTGTCAGTCTGCACAAATTCCAGGGTTTCGGGGTTGCCGCCACCATAATCGGGATGGCTCTCGGGGCCAAACCAGTCAAATGTACCACCCATGTCCAGTTCCTTGCCGGTTTTCATATCCACCAGTGTCAAGTCAACCGTTGAACCGCGGGAATGGCCGCTCTTTTCGGCAACATATTCACCATCAAATACCTGTTTCTTGGTCAGATAAGGATAGAAATAGGCCTTGGTGACGGTATCGGTCGGATCTTTGGCCCATCTCAAGAAATGGTCAACGCCGCGCTGCGGACGGTAAGCGTCATAGATTTTCAAGCGATAGCCGTGAATCTTCAAGTCATCGCTAACGGCACGCAGGCTGTCGGCAGCCTCTTTCGTCATCAGTGCAACAGGCTCCTCATAGCCATCGATTCGTGCGCCCACAAAGTTATAGGTGCTATAGTAGCGGATTTCGAGAATAGCGTCAGGGATAACGTCGGTGATGTTCACAAACTGGCTGGAATCCATCGTTTTATCATATACTTGAGCGGCATTCTGCGCACTCTTGCACGATGGCAGCAGACCACAAACGATCAAGGCGATAGCAAATAGCTTTTTCATAATTTATTATCAATTGTAAAGTATTCTACAGGAATGGATTAAAGCGCTTCTCATCGGCAATGGTGGTTGTCGGCCCGTGTCCAGAGGCAATGACCGTCTCATCGGGCAAAGGAAGGATTTTCTCCCTGATGCTATTGATGAGTGTTGCCATGTCTCCACCCATCAGGTCGGTGCGGCCCACACTGCCGTTGAAGATGGTGTCACCCGAGATGAGCAGACTGCTTTGGGGCAGATAAAATGCCAAACCACCAGGAGAATGTCCCGGCACGTGCAGCACCTGAATGGTTTCGCTGCCCAAGGGAATCATTTCGCCATCCTGGAGATGACGGTCGATGGTCAACACATCGGACTCGATCTTGAGATGGAACTGGGCCACCTGTTGGGGCAGATTCAACCCTAATTCCTTATCCAGAACGCTACCACATACGTCTGCCCCCGTCTGGTCTGCCAGCCAACGAGCGCTGGTAACGTGGTCAAGGTGCAGGTGGGTGAGCAGGATGTGCTTGACTTTTAAGCCATTGTCAGCAATGAACTTGGTCACCATATCGCGCTCATCCTGACGCATCATGCCAGGGTCAACGACCACGGCCTCATGAGATGTTTCATCCCAGAGGATATACATGTTTTCGCCAAACGGGTTGACGGTCATCATTGTCGCGTTCATAACGGCAGATAAACTATTTTTTTTGTTTTGAAAAATTCCTCTTTGAAATAGCTGGACAGTTCGTCGATGAGCACCTGATTCCTGAACTTGGAAAC
>JBGURP010000005.1:0-3541 GCA_045132055.1 Bacteroidales bacterium | reverse complement strand
CTGGGTGAGCGCGATGGTCATTTCTTTGGCGCGATCGCTGCGGAAGTTGAAGAAGATGACGACGTCGCCATCTTTGATACGTCCGTCAACGTTGCTGTTGACGAGGGGCTCCATGAACTCGTCGGTGTTTTTGTGTTCAGGAGTGTGTGAGTCGTAGCACGACTGTATGCCTTCGACCATGTCGGTCACCTCACGACCTTGGCCATGTACGAGCAGGTCGTAACCCAGCTTGATACGGTCCCAGTTGTTGTCGCGGTCCATGGCGTAGTAACGTCCGATGACAGTTGCCACAACGCCTGTTCCTGCCTCTGCCATGTGCTGCTGCAGGTCGATGACGAAGCCTTTGCCCGACATAGGGTCGGTGTCGCGACCGTCCATGAAGCAGTGCACGTAGCAGTTGTCGATGTTATACTGTGCGGCGATATCGATGAGCTTAAAGAGGTGGTTGATAGAAGAGTGGACGCCGCCGTCGGATGTCAAGCCCATGAGGTGAAGGCTCTTGCCGGTAGATTGTGCATAGCTGTAAGCCGACACTATTTCAGGGTTCTGAAGTATGGAGTTGTCGTCACAGGCGTGGTTTATCATCACCAGATCCTGATAGACGACGCGTCCGGCACCGATGTTGAGGTGTCCCGTCTCGGAGTTGCCCATCTGTCCGTCGGGAAGACCCACATATTCGCCTGAAGCCTGCAGCTCGGAGTGAGGATAGTTTTCCATCAGGTAGTCGATGTAGGGTTTCGGTGTATTAGCGATGACGTCGCCCTCGCCTTGGTCGCCGATGCCCCAGCCGTCGAGGATTACCAAAAGAGCTTTCTTTGGTGTGCTGCCAGGAATTGGGTTGCTCGTGCTGGTTTCTTTTTTACACGATGTGAAAACACCTGCGCAGCAAATGATGATGGCTGCGAGCATCAATGTGGTTTTAAATCTTATCATATCACATGTTTTTTAAATAGTAAAGTGCGAAAAGGAACGACAAAGATACGCAATTTTGGCGAGTAAATTTTGAAACTACATATCCTGCATCCAGGCGGTTACAGATTGCCCCATGCGCTGCTCTTAAGGTTGCTCAGATTGTTCTTCGACCGCCAAGTTTTCAAGGATAATCTGTTTTTTGACGCTGCAAAGATACAAAATCATTGATTTACATGTAGCCGCAGACAGCAAAACTATTTGCAAAAACAGGTGTCAGCGATTACTAGCTATCTCCGGGTGCTGCACCGACAATGGCAGTCCTTCCTGCGAGAGGTAGAACATGTAAAGGACAACCGGCTTTGTGCCGCGGTTCTCGCCGTGGTGGATGGTGCCTACCATCTCGACGACGGCCTCGCCCTCATGTACGGTCTTCTCTTTACCGTCGAAGCTGACGATGGTGAGCTCGCCCTGCACCAATATGCCGTGGTTCATCACTGGATGGTGATGCCAGTCAAGCTTCTGTCCGGCTGGAATCTCGTATTTGATGGCTACCACTTCAGGGCGCCCTTGCAGGTAGTTGGGAAGGTCCACGCCGTCCCAGCTCTTGCTGGTGCGAATAAGTTCCGTGTTATTTGTATTCTGCATTATTTTTTCTGCAGTTTCCGACACGAAACAGGCCACCAAACCGTAGGTGATTGTCGGACGAATCCATATCTCGGTGAGGAGATAAGGGGTGTATTCGTTGATTGGCTCGATGTAGATGTCGTAGTTGTAAAGCGCGGCAATGACCATGTCGATGACACAAATCAGCCACAGGTTACGCTTGGTGTAGCTCTTCCAGTCTTTACGCGAATAAAAATAGGTGAGCAGGCAAAGCAGCACCACTGATAGAACGAAACACACAAGATGCAGGGCGTAGAATGCCAACGGGGGCGCGAAGAGAATGTCGCGCAGCAGTATCGTCACGCCAATGCAAACCGAGCACCAGTAGTTGAACTGCTCTGGCTTTAGCCTGTTGAAGAAAAACAAGCCCATCATGACCAGACAGGCCAGATAAAACATGTTGAGGATCAGCTCGGGCCACGATTCTTTCAATCCGAAATGCCCGACGGCATAAATCATGGTGCCGACTGAGACCAGTCCCGCAATGGTGGTGACAGCGACGTCGAAGATTTTGCCCTTGTTTTGGAATCTAATCATATTAGAACACTCTGTTCATCTCGAATGTGGCGGTGTAGCGCTGGCCGTTTTCGTCCTCGCGGAGGGCTGTCCAGTTCATGGTGTCGCCGTTGATGGTGACTTCCCACCACTCGCGGTTCTCGGCATCACCACCGGCGTTGCGCCAACGTGTGCAGAGCAGGTTGCCGGTGACGAAATAATTGGCGTAGTCGTCGTCGGAAAGCTGCCACTGTCCGTCAACTTCCGTATAGTAGCGGAAACTGCCGTCTGCGAGGTACTCCCAGCGGTGCTCCAATCCGTCGTCGAACACAGAGCCGGCGCTGGTGCAGTGACCTTGCCACATGCCGACGATTGTCTCTGAATAGTCGTCGTTGACCTTGACATAGCGAACGGTATTATCCTTGGCAAACACTACGTTGCCGTTCACATTCAAGCTAAACTGCAGTGTGGCGAAGAACTCATCGTCGTTAATGTCGATCATTGTGAATATTTCCTCCGTTGTCGTGACCGGATCGTATTGGCAGGTGAGGGTTACTATGTTGCCATTGATGACAACATCGTGTTCCAACATGTCAAACCATGATGTGCCAGCTGCCGGATTATGGTTGAACGATGCGCTCACTAAAGCCTCGGTGGTGGAGACAAAATCCATGACCAGCTTTTCGTTGGTTACTACTGGCTCGGCATCGGCGTCGGAGGTAATCCACTTGCCGATAATCTGCTCGGCCACGTTGAATTCAGGGATTTCGTCGATCTTTCTTAAAGTGCTTGTTTCGGTGTAAAGATTGCCGTTGTGTGAAACCACTTCTTTTATTGTCAGTACGTTGTCGATGTATGACATGAAGATACAGTTCTCGCGTTGTTCTTCTTGTCCAGGGTATTGCCAACGTGAAAAGAACATATTGCCATCAACGAAATATTCGGCATAGTCTGCCTCTACCGGAGCCCACTGTCCGTCGATGATATTGTATTCGATGTTGGTGCCGTCGGCGAGATATTCTTCACAGAATGGCTGAGGGACGAATCCCGGTTCGTCGCTGGTGACGACTCCCAGCCATTTGCCGATGACGATTTGAGAATAGTCGTCGTGAACCTTGGTGCAGTGCAACTGATATGGTCCCATCTCATCAATTACCTCACCATCGCGCAAGACTTTATAATTGCTGGTGTAACGCAGGTCGTCACCACTGACAGTGATGTTGGTAAACTCTTCAATAGTTGTAATGTCGTCTTTTTCCATTGTCAACGTGAGCTTATTGCCTTCAACCAACACATCGGTAGGATAATTGTATGCCCACAAGTCGTATTCCTGCTGCGAAATACTGGTGTAAGCTTTCAATGTGGAGCCTTCCATGACAAAGGTGGTAATAGATGATGTGTGGGTCTCTTCCATTACTCCGTCGTATTCAATGTAAAGCCACTTGCCGACAATCTGTTCGGTGATGTTAGG
>JBGURP010000004.1:0-12025 GCA_045132055.1 Bacteroidales bacterium | reverse complement strand
GTGATGACGTCGCACACCTGCGACAGCTGGTATCGCACCTGGATGCGCTGGGAGCCGGCAGCCGATCACGAAGACAACGCGACGGCTAAGGTTTACAAAGGCACCATGCACACCATGAGTCCAAGCGAGACAAAAGGATTGGAAGTGGCAGCCGAGATCCCGTTGCCAAGCCACACATACGCTTACCTCAACACGGCATATCCATGCTTCAACGAGAAACAGCTCGCCATAGGCGAGACCACATTCTCAGGTCCCGACACCCTGGTAAACAGCAAAGGCGCATTCCAGATTGAGGAGCTCGAGCGCATCGCACTGCAACGTTGCGACAACGCACGCGATGCCATCAAAACCATCGCTGAGTTCATCAAAGAATACGGCTACGGTGACGGCGGCGAAGCTATCACCATCGCTGACACCAAAGAGGTGTGGCTCATGGAAATCATGGGTGAAGGTCCCGACAAAATCGGAGGCATCTGGGCAGCACAGCGCGTGCCTGACGGCGAGGTCAGCGTGTCGGCTAACATCCCAAGAATCAAATACTTAAACAGAAAAGACGAGAAAAACTTCATGTGCTCCGACAACGTCGAAGAGGTTGCAAAGAAATACGGCCTCTGGGACGGTGAAGGCGAGCTCATCTGGTATAAGGCCTTTAGCAGCAGCTACTCCAACGGAAAGAACTTCCGCGAACGTGAGTGGTTCATCTTCAACGAGTTAGCACCATCATTGAACCTCGACAGAAATGCTGAGGACATCCCATTCTCGGTGAAACCTGAAAAGAAAGTCGACGTGCGCGACGTGATGCGCTTGCTCCGCAGCTATTACGAAGGCACCGACATGGACATCACACGCAACCTCAAGATAGTGACACGCGACGGCGACACCATCGTCTCCCCTACCGCCAACCCATGGATGGGCGGCAACGAGCAGAAGGTCTACAACATGCTGAAACCAGGAACCATCGAGTTCAAACGCGGCGTGGCAATGTCATGGTGCTCATATTCATTCGTGGCTCAGCTCCGCGACTGGATGCCTGACGAGATCGGCGGCATCTGCTGGATCGGCGTCGAGAACCCTGGTCAGAGCCCGAGAATCCCAGTGTACAGCGGCTGCACAAGAATGCCATCATGCTTCGACAGATGCGGCCACAGTCATTTCGACGAGCAGACAGCACTGTGGCGCTACAGAAAAGCCAACAAACTCGCCCAAGTCAACTGGGGATTATGCAAAGACGTGATGTACGCCAACATCCTCCGTTACGAAGATAAAGCAATGGAAGAGATGCCTGAACTGGAAAAGAAAGTTGAGAAACTCCTCAAGAAAGGCGAGAAAGAAGAAGCTACCAAGATGCTTAACCGTTACACCGCCGACTTCGAGGCTGCGACAGCCGAGACTTGGAAAGAGATGGAACACACCTTCTGGGAGAGATTCTGGACAGGATTCTAAGCTTTTTAAAATAATTTGAGGCAACTTACGGTGAGATTCATCAAAAATAATTTTTATGAAAAAGATTATAAGACAGTTTATGTCTTTCATGCTGGTCGTAGCTTTGGCTATCCCGGCATGGGCTGTGTTCAACGAAAGTGATATCGCGAAGACGCTGACTATCCTCCGTTCGGAGCTGCATCAGGAATATGTCAAGCTGGAGAGCAGGCAGAATTGGATAAAACAGCGCAACGAGATGCAGCACCGGGAGCTTGTCGACATGACGAAACGCTGCAACGAGCTCGCTTTGATGCTATATTCGCAAAGCCAGGACTACACTTTCGACATGACCTACGCCCTCGACGAAGTGACGCGCGAGTACGACAACTACCACAACCAACGTCGTCCGTTCGACGAGATTTTGGCGAATCTCAACATGGAGATTGAACGCTGTGAGCATTTGGCAGAGTCTCTCCGCCGACTGCCGCCTATCCTCGACAAGATCGAAGGCCTTCCCGACAGTCTGTCGTCGGTGATGGACGCTCTGTTGTTGAGCGGAAACATCTTGCATTACGACGAGGACTCCCCTTTTTTCCTCGACGAACAGGGACAGATAGACCGTGACTCATGTCTTTACTACACCCTTACGCTTCTTGACATGTACAAAGACGCGCGTGAAAATGTGACACAAGACGGCGAGCACTACAAACTGATGAGCATACGTCTTGACGAGAGCTACGACTACGCCGTGAAACGTTATCGTCTCATACAGAAACACATCTTCATCGACGGTCAGGACAACTATTTCAAGGTTTTGAAGTCGTTCAATCGCTATAAGAAGAGAGCCGTCTACGATGCAGCCATGAAATACGGCATAGGCGATACCACCACCGACTCGGAAGCCTTACGGAATAGCGACTGGCGTGGTGCCAAGGTATCTGGATTCATAGTGATAATATTGGTTTATATTGGCATTGCAACTTTGTTGAGCAGTATCATAATGCGTATTCTGAAGAAGAGGGTGTCTCTGTTCAAGACCGTCGCATCGCAGGAACGCAACCATCTTGTCAGCCTGTTCGGCGGCGTTATTATCTTCATATTGTCAGTGATGATGGCATCGGCTTTCTATTCGTCGAACTTCTTCAACGTCGCGTCAGGGCTGCTGTTGACATACGCATGGCTGGTGGCTTCCATACTGTTGTCGTTGCTCATACGAATACCTTCGGCGACACTCAGAAAGGTGTGGCAGCTCTACCTCCCGATGATTGTGCTAAGCTTGATAGTAATCACCTTCCGCATCATCTTCATCCCGAACAAGCTCGTCAACCTGATTTTTCCGCCAATCGTTCTGATATGCACCATCTGGCAGCTCTTGTTATGCCGAAAGGTCAGCCGTATCAAGGAGGCGCGACACGACATGACATACAGTTGGATAACACTCGGCATCATGGTTGTCGGCACGATAATCATCTGGTCGGGCTATGTGTTGCTCGGCATTCAGATATTCATCTGGTGGCTCTTCCAGCTCGCCGCCATCGAGACGATAACGGCATTGTACGTCATGCTCGACCGTTATGACGAGAAGAAGATGAAACAATACAAGTTGGAATACCAGAAAGACCACACCATCTACGAGCCGGAACGCAAAGACGCCTACATCGCTGTCACCTGGTGCTTCGATTTTATCAAACAGGTGGCACTGCCGGTGCTCGCTATAATCACTATCCCGATTTGCTTGTTCTACGCCGGCGATGTGTTTGATTTGGGAGAAATCAGCAAGGATATTTTCACAAGATCGTTCTTCAACCTTGCCGACGACGAAGGAAATGCCATCTTGAATTTCTCGCTGTACAACATAACGCTTGTGTCTGTCATGGTGTTCTTATTCCGTTATCTCAGCTATATTACGAAAGCTTTGTACCGCAAAATCAAGTTTGACAATCTGGCGCACAAGCAAGGCAAGACACATTTCCAGGCCAACGAAATCAACTTCACCTTAGCCGACAATGTTATAGGCATCATGGTGTGGGGCAGTTTCATCATAATCACGGTGGTGGTGCTGAAGATACCTGTTGGGGCGTTATCCATCGTGGCAGCTGGTCTGGCTACCGGTCTCGGTTTGGCTATGAAAGATATCCTCAACAACTTCATTTACGGCATCCAGCTCATGGGCGGGCGTCTGCGTGTGGGCGACTACATCGAGTGCGACGGCGTCCGCGGCAAAGTGACGGCCATCAGCTATCAGACCACACAGATTCAGACGCTGGAAGACACCGTCATCGCGTTCACCAACACTACTTTGTTTAACAAGAACTTCAAAAATCTCACCCGTAACGGCGACTACGAGTTCTTGAAGATTGTGGTTGGTGTAAAATACGGCACCGATGTCGAGATGGTACGCGGCCTGCTTAATGAAGCCACGAAAAAGCTTATGACGAAAGACAAATACAACCGTCCGATAGTCGACCCGAAACGCGGCATCAATGTGTTCTTCGAGAGCTTTGGCGACAGCAGCGTCAACATCTGCCTCAAGCAATACGTCTTGGTGGAAGAACGTGCCCCGTATATCGCACGTGCTCAAGAACTCGTCTACAACACGCTCAACGAGAACAATATCGAGATTCCGTTCCCGCAGTGTGACGTGTGGATCAAGCCAGTTAGTTAGAACGGATAGCCTATGCTGAAGTTGAGACGCAGGCCATCAAGGACAGAAGGTATATTGTAATAAGTGGTGATCGGTCGTGTGAGATCAGGCGTATATTCCTTGGTGTATTTGTATGTTTGGTAAGGTGCGTGGATTGCAACACCTAAGTCCAGGCGGACAACGAGTCCGTCGATGTCGAGACGGAGTCCGAAACCAGTACCTAAGGCTATCTGCTTAGCGATATACGGATTATCAATAATTCCGTCATATATATCCTCAGTGAACTCCATAATCTCGCAATATGCCTCATAATCTTCGCTACTGAGATAATCGGAAGTGTTACGCCAGTTCCATACGTTGCCGGCATCGAGGAAAACGGCACCATTGAGTTTCCAAACGAGAGGGAAACGCACTTCTAAGTTGGCTTCGAGTTTGATGTCACCGGCATGGAAGAAATTCTGGTTGAATTTGAGGCTATGGAAATTTCCAGGTCCATAGGCGTATGGTTCGGCTGCTCGCAGGCTGTTGGGACCACCAGTATAGAAGGATTCGGAAAGCGGTGCATACTCGGAGTTGCCCAGCGGTATGTTGGAGCCTGCAAAAAGTCGCGTTGCGATACATGTCCGTTCCGTAAAGTTGAACTTATTCCACAGTTCGACCGACAACCTGACAAACTGGTTGAAAGGGACACCGACGAGTGGCTTGTCCAACTCATCCCACGAGTATCCGAAGAGGCAATAGGTGGCGTCTATCAGATTGCCCGCTTCCTTAATATCAAATTCAATCATGGTGTTGACCGCCCGTTTGAAGCGGTAGTCGCTATAGGTGATTCCGTAGCCTATAGAAGGTACAAACTCGTTTCCGGCAAGCACTTTTAGGATTTCAGGATGGTCATTCACAGCTTCGATCAACTTTTGCGATTCGGCTTTCACTCTGATCACAGAAAGCGAGAAAGGTGTTATTATATGTGTAAAATAAGGAGACGTGCGGATAAAATACGAGAAAGATCCATAGAACTTGTTAACGCCATATCCTCCAGCGATGTTCTCGTACTTGTATCCAATTCGGTAACGGGTGTCACCTTCAAGGTTTTTGCCACTCCCAAAGTGCAGATATGGGAAAATAAGTGCGGCATCAATACCGAATTTATAGGTGTCGGTTATTCTCGGGTCTCCCGGCTGACGGTCGCGCAGCGCCCAATAGTATGCTCCATAGCCTTTGATAGAGAATGTCTCTCCGTGTCCCAAGAGATTATTTGTCAAATGGCCGAGGGTGAGGTTCGGGCCGAGACTGTGATTGGAACGATAGGTGATGTCCGCATCCGCCAGTAATTTGTATGTACGCGTGATGGTATCACCCAAGGAAGGCATGTATTTTTTACGCTTCCATTGTTTTTTAGACCCCACACCGATGCCTGACTTGTTTAGTTCGCCCTCTAAGATGTTTTCATAATCGCGCATTGAGAATGCACGTAAAAAGACATTCCCCGATTCGGTCAGTTTATAGTCAGCGGATATAAGGCTGAGCAAACCGTTGGCTTTGTTAACCTCGGGGTTGTCGGTGATGGTGGAGCCGACAGTGACGGTCAGTTTTTCACTGAACAGAGCTTTGCTGATGGTGATGTTCATGTCACTGGTTTTGCCGGACTCATGCACTGTTTCTCCGCTACTGATATCCACATCTACGATATTCCCTATCTTGGAATTTGCCATAGCTGCATTGATACGACTGTTGAAGATGCTGGACAGTGCATATCCATCTTTTTGTGCAGCCACATTGCTTTCGCCAACATACATACCGGTAGCCAGCAATGCTGCCGCTATACCTTCGCGGGTGTCTTCATCCATAGAGGCGAGTTCGCGTGTTATGGTCTCGTCATTTGGTGCTTCGATATAAAAGCCTACGGTGCCAATGCCTATCGAATCGAGCACACCCTCCACACGCACGCCTGTGTTGAAGACCACACGGCGCATCTCCTCGCCCTCCGATTGCACATCCGCTTTCACCTGTTGCGAAGCGGAGAGGTGCATAAAGGTCTGACCTATTGGACCATTGAATGCAACATAGCTTCCCGTATCCACTTTGAAAGGTATCATTGGATATAACTTGGGCGAATAGCGAACCACTCCTTCGTCCACATCTATCCTTCCGCCTAAGTTAAGTTCCCCATCGGCGGTGTTATATTGTACGTTGACCGTGCCCTGTGGTTTGACTTGCGCCATATTCTTCGCATCTATCGGATAGGTCAAATCGGTGGTCGGCAGGATTGTGACATCCACAGCGGCATGGATACTATCCAGCGGACCTGTCACCCGTCCGCGGATACCGGTTGCCAAGTCACCATAGACAGGGATAGGTCCATTAGGCTCCAGTTTTGTCGGAGAGAAATCATCGGCAGCCAAATCGACATCCAGACGCATTGAATTGAGGTCCATTCCACCATTCATAGCCAGATAGGAACTATCAATACTATAGATGCGCACATCGTTTAAGATCACATTATTATGTTCCATTACGATAGGCGTTTCCCCCAAATTCAATTTCACATTGTATGGTTTGTATGTGGCACTTACATTTATAGGCAGCACTTCGGCGGAGATGTCAAACTGTGCAGGCATGCCATCTACGGCAGCCTTAGCTTGAACGAAACCATCCAAGTCGATGTCATCCATCTGAATAATGCTGCTTATCAGATCAAGTGGGATGTCGTTCAACCGCACATCTGCCTGGAAGGCATTCTCATACTGCTTCGATGGTGAAACCAGGATGTCTGCCGTTCGATTTCCGAGTTGCATTCCATCGTACACGAGGCTGTCCAACACAAGATGTCCGGTGCCGCTCAGCTCGCGCCCGTTCCGTTCCAGGTCAAGCTGCAGTGCGGCATCGGTGCTGAGGCTATAAACATCCATCACGCCATCGTTAATGCTGGTGTTGGTCGTGAGCGAGACGGCGGTCCTGCCTTCCGTCATATTTATCTGCAACGTCGCCGTAACCGCTGGCAGGTGCAGTCCCGTACTGTCTTCGTCCAAATGGTCAATATACGGAATGGAGACATCCAAGGCCAGGTCGGATTGGATGGAATCGGACTTCAGCAACAGCCTAACATCTTCGATATCCATCCCTATTCGCTCTATGATATTCTGGACGGGGCTGCCTTTCGCCAGATCTATTTTCGCTTGTATGGCTGGTATAAGCTGTCGGAGCGTGTCAAGCATTGTCAAATCTTGTAACGAGACGATGGACTGCACAAAGGTCGAGTCTGTGACGACACCCAACAGAGGTTGCACATCGTCCACCAGCCTGAGCAGATGCATCGGACTTCGTGTCTCTATGGTAAGTCCTTGGGTGACAACATTCAATGATGTGGCGGTATCTGTGGTGAAGTCAAGGTTCAGATAGTCAACATCAAAATCCTCGCCTGCCACGTGTGCAACCATATTCTTCATCTGCGTATGGTAGTCCACGTTCATCTGTTCCGGTGTAAAGAAATCAGATACCAGAAAATGATGCTCCGTCTCCGCCTTAATCCGCATGACGCTGTCTGTCATCGTAACTGGCAGATACAGGGCGCCGACCACTGTATTATTGGCCATTTCAGCATCAAGAATAAGGCCGGATACATTGATGCTGTCATAGATACAATCGGTCAGATTCATGGCCAGTTTGCACTTCATCGCAGGGGAATAAGGGTCTATCCCTTTGCCTTGCGCATGTATTTTGCCTGCCAATTCCACGTGGTGACGGTCTTTGAGGTATGGACTTATGTCAACTTGCTCAACATCCACCAGCATGTCATACACCTCATCATCAATATCATAGAATCCTCTCAAGCTTGTTTTACTACCGCGATATTCCGCATTGCCTGCCAAGTCCACTCGCATCGTCTCCATATTTAGCGTCGTGGCCATCAGATCCGCTTTTGCCCCTAATGAGTCTGAGCGCACGTGTAATCCGTTAGAATTAATCAAATTGTTACTCAATTCCACCATCGCATCTCCATAGATCGTGTCAAATGGCAAGTACAGCGATTCAAGCGTAAGCGAGGCATTGCCGATATTCAGGTGCCGTGCATCATAAAGGTCGTTCTCAAGGTCTGCCAACACATTCGTGGACAGGGAGCCGAAACGTAAATCCAGTCCCATCGGGTCAAGCACAAACCGTATATTTTTCATTTCACCGTCCGGCACCTCGATGACCATTGGGGCAGACGTGGAGATTGTGTCCTCGATGTCGGTCCCGGTGTCGCGCAGCTCAACACTCACAAACGCATCCGTCAACTTCAAGCCGTGCAGCGGGTACGTTCCATCCGTTATGTTGAGTCCCGGACTCTTTACATCCAGATGCCCCAATATGGCGTCGATGCCTACTCCGTCTATCAGCGTGTCGGAGTGAACTGTCGCTTGTTCCAGCAGCAGTTGGTCCACCACCATAGTACGGGCCAAATAATCCATACAACCTTGCAGACGCAAGCCATGTACATATAACAATGTGTCTTGACCGCGATGACCGATATAGAGACTGTCTATTTCTATGTGTATTGGCAGATCTTCCTTGCCTTTGTAGGCGCGATAGAGAACCATTGGAGAATGATGGAAAGGAGAAAGATACAGCCGTCCCAGACTCACATCGAAGTCGGTTCGCTCGTTGATTTCCGTCACGCATTTTTGCAGAACAGCCGTGCGTGCTCCGGGAGTCACCAGAATGACCGTCACTGCAACCAGCAGTAACAGCACTATTCCTATGATGACACCCACGACGATGCATGGTATTTTCCAGATCAGCCTCTTCTTACTCACGACTTGTCTTTCTTCTTCAGATAAAAAGGGGTATCAAGGGTTATCCTTACTGATACTTTTTAAATTGATATTTTTCTCTCAATTCAGCTTTTTTCTCTGGTGGCAATGATTTGAAGTATGATTTCCATCCGGGACAGAAATTGATGTGCCAACGCCAGAAACGCCCCATCAGTGATTTGGGTTTAGCGTCATAATGAGCACGGATTTTACAGTTTTCGCAAGGATGTGCCATATTGTATGTTTTTTTGATGCAAATTTACTTGTTTTTTCATATCTTTGCAAATAACAAACAAAAAAAACGCCGACTCATTGAGAGTCAGCGTTTTTCGTGATACCAACAGTACTTAATGATTTGAATAAGGATGACTAATGTTGACTAAATTTGAATAAGTAAACCCCTGAAAATCAGCACTTTTTGAAATTTTCGATTTTTGCTACTTAGTCAAATTTGATCAAATTTAGTCAACTTTAACCATCTTCGTAGACAAAAATGAAACTTTTTGTCTACCGTGTAATAAAACTCAAAGATCATTCTCATCTTCAGTTGTTAGTTTACAAATACCGCCGCAAAAAGCACGAAAACCCTTGCGGCGGTTTTTATGAGAAAGGTTACAGAAACCTTAAATTCCAAACATCTTCATGTCCTCTTCCACAGTCGTGATGCCGCCAATGCCGAAGTTCTCGACGAGCACTTTGGCCACATTGGGGGAGAGGAAAGCGGGCAAGGTCGGGCCAAGGTGGATGTTCTTCACGCCGAGGCTCAGTAAAGCCAGCAGCACGATGACGGCCTTCTGCTCATACCACGCGATGTTATAGGCGATAGGCAGTTGGTTCACGTCGTCCAAGCCAAACACTTCCTTGAGTTTCAAGGCAATGAGTGCCAAGGAATAACTATCGTTGCACTGGCCAGCGTCCAAAACGCGAGGGATGCCGCCGATGTCGCCCAAGGCGAGTTTGTTGTACTTGTATTTGGCGCAGCCTGCCGTGAGGATGACGCAATCCTTGGGCAAGGTCTTGGCAAACTCAGTGTAATATTCGCGACTCTTCATGCGACCATCGCAGCCTGCCATCACCACGAACTTGCGGATAGCACCGCTCTTCACGGCTTCCACCACCTTGTCGGCAAGGGCAAACACCTGCTCGTGAGCGAAACCGCCCACAATCTTGCCCGTTTCAATCTCCTTCGGGGCTGGGCAGGTCTTGGCCAAAGCGATGATTTCGCTGAAGTCCTTCTTGCCGTTGGCATCAGCGTGGATGTGCTTCCAACCCGGGAAACCCGTGCTGTTGGTGGTAAAAATGCGGTCTTTGTAAGTCGCGTTGGCGGTCGGCGGCACGATGCAGTTGGTGGTGAACAGAATCGGGCCGTTGAAGGCTTCAAACTCTTCGCGCTGTTTCCACCAAGCGTTGCCATAGTTACCTTTCAAGTGGCTGTATTTCTTGAGTTTCGGATAATAATGCGCAGGAAGCATCTCGCTATGGGTGTAGATGTCGATGCCCGTGTCCTTGCTTTGTTCAAGCAGTTGCTCGATGTCGTTGAGATCGTGACCGCTAATGAGTATACCAGGACGGCTGCCCACGCCGATGTTCACTTCGGTGATTTCTGGATTACCGTAGGCGGTCGTGTTGGCTTTGTCTAGCAAGGCCATGGCCTTCACGCCCCATTCGCCGGTTTTCAGCACCAAGGCGGTGAGTTCGTTGGCATCGTTGCAGGTGACTAATTGGCCAAGGGTTTGCAGCAAAGCCTCGTTGATGTCGCTATCGACCTGACCGAGGCGGGCAGCGTGCTCCAAGTAGGCGGCCATGCCCTTCAGTCCGTAGGTGGTTAGTTCTTTTAATGATCGGATGTCCTCGTTGCTCTCGGCTAACACGCCCACGGTTTGAGCTTTCTCGTCGTATTGTTCGCGGGGGCAATTCCAATCCAAAACATCAAGTTTCGGCAGTTCAATGCCTTTCTTGTTGGTCACGCGGTCTTTGAACATCTCGCGCAATTCCAAGCCCTTGTCGATGCGGGCGTAGATGCTCTCCATGTCGAAGTTGGCATTGGTGATGGTACAGAATAGTGCATCATTCACAAAAGCGTGGATGCTCTTGCGGAAATCGCAATAATCCTGCCCACAGCCATGTAGGTGATGGTTAGCAATAACACCAAGTCCCTTAAGGACATAAATCAGAAGGTCTTGGGCGTGAGCCACTTGTGGGGTCTTTCCGCACACTCCTGAAATCTTGCAGCCGACGCATCCGGCAGTTTCCTGACACTGGAAACAAAACATTTTCTCGTTCATAGTTCGTTGTATTTTGAGTTAATAATGAAATGAAATCTGGCTGCAAAACTACAGCCGCTGAACGAGGTAAAGCGTAACAAATGTTACAACAATAAATTTTTTTTATATTTTTGCAAAAAAAATGATATGGAAGAACTCAAAAAGATAAAACTCTTTGCTGGATGTAGCGACGAGGCTTTAGAGAGGCTTCTAAACCAACCTTGCCGCCGACAGGAATATCCTGCGGACAGACGGATGCTCAACGTTGGCGACCCTTGTCGTGCTCTGATGGTGCTTGTCGATGGTCAGGCCGAGGCGCGCATGATGGGCGATGAAGGTCGCGAGGTGCTTGTGGACCGTCTGAAAGCCCCAATGCTGCTGGCACCAGCGTTTCTTTTTGCCACACCCAACATCGTTCCAGTTGAGGTTACAGCTCTGACAGATTGCGTGGTGTGGCACATCAACCGCGAGGCGTTTTTCGAGTTCCTCCAGCAGGAGCCGACCGTTCTTCGCGCCTTCCTTGAAGTGCTTTCCGAGCGCGGCCATTTTCTGAGCGGTAAGATGCGCACTTTCGCTGTCAACGGCCTCCGCAACCGCATTCTCGAATACCTCGAAGTCCACGGCAGCATCACCTTCGTCGCCGATGTCGCCCAACAATTAGGTGCCACAAGGCCTTCACTCAGCCGCGTGCTTTCTGACATGCTGGACGAAGGCGTTATCACGAAAGACGTAAAAGGTTATAGATGTAAATAATTTACGGGGACAAAAATAAAAAGTCAACCGATTGATATTCAATTAGTTGACTTTCTTGCTCCGTGGTACCAGCGGGAGTTGAACCAGCGACACACGGATTTTCAGTCCGTTGCTCTACCAACTGAGCTATGGTACCCCTTTTTTGCGCT
>JBGURP010000003.1:0-2582 GCA_045132055.1 Bacteroidales bacterium | reverse complement strand
TGAACAATGCCAACCATAGTTTAAACAAACTTTATATCGCTTTAGAAACGGCAACCTACATCTGAAGTATATGAGAATTGTAAATTCCCGTTTATTCGCCTGAATATTGATGATTGTTTCCCTTCATACCTGGTCTGATAATGACCGTGAATCACTGATCGTGCTGTGCAACGCCGTTGATAGAACCTTCCTGTCGGACCGGCTGCCGTATCCATACACTGAAGCGGATGCTGATTGGTGGCTTGGGATGGTGGCGGAAAATGAAGGCAAGGAGGGTGCCTGGCGGGCTATCTTCATGGACGGACAGATTGTCGGCAGCATTTCCGTGGAGAGGATGGCCGAAGATCAACGCAATGTCGGGTCGATTGGCTATATGATACTAACACCATTCTGGTCTCAGGGTATCGGCACGGAAGCCGTGCGGCAGATCTGCGGGATTGCTTTCCAAGAGTTGGCTCTGGAACGCATCATCGGCGAAGTGTTCCCGGAGAACCTGGCCTCGGCCCGGGTGCTGGAGAAAAATGGATTTCAACTGGAGGAGACGAAGGTCGGGGCTGTCGTGAAGGGCGGGAAGACGATGGATTTGAGGGTGTTTATTCTTACTCGCTAGTTTATCAATTCGAATTTATCGGCATAACACAAACCCCGACAGTCTTGGAAGATTGCCGGGGTTTTGCTTGCGTAGGGGTGAGGTTGGGAACCAACAAGAAATCGCCCGGTTTGATATTGTGCAGTAGAATTCGTATGTTTGTTGGAAACCTCATAGAAATAGGATCGTTTGTTGAAGAAGTAATGAACATGTTCCGTATCTTAATCATTTTTTTTGCAATTGTATCCACAATTCCTGTGGATGCACAGAATGAGGTGATTGGCGGCTGCGTCAAAAAAGACGAAAAGACAAGAGGCATTAATGCGGGAAAGCATTTCCCTATGTATAGCGTCATGAAGTTTCCTCAAGCACTGTATGTGGCAGACTTCTTGGCTAGAAACAACATCGAGTTGAATACCGGGGTATTAGTCCGGAAAGATGACTTGATGCAAGACACGTGGTCGCCCATGTTGAATACGTTTGAGAACGAAAAGACTTTTACTTACTCAGAGTTGCTGGCCTTATCTCTTCAACAGAGCGACAACAATGCCTGCGACCTTCTTTTCGAACAATGCGGAGGTCCGAAAACTGTAGAAAAATATGTCCGAAATCTTGGATTCAAGGAGATTCGAATCCGAAAGACAGAGAGGCAGATGCACGCCAACCCTGTATCAGGTAACGAAAACTGGTGTACGCCCCGGTCGATGATCGCCCTCCTTGCGTGGTATATCACGCACCACAACGACAATGAGACGCTCCGCTACATTTGGAAATTGATGGAGGAATGCCAGACAGGTAAGGATCGCCTGCCTGCCGCATTCCCAAATTCTGCCAGCGTCATTCATAAGACAGGAACTGGATATCCTTTGCCATCTGGACAGCCGTCAGGTATCTGCGATATTGGTATTATTGTCTTGGATGACGGCAAGCCGTTTCCTATTGCGGTTTTCATTGACAATCCATCTCCGCAATCTCGGATTCTTGATGTGGCGAAACAATTGCTTGAATAATAGATGACTCAGATACCTAACATCATCACTTTGCTCAGGATGGCAGGTTCGTTTGGCCTGCTCTTTTATGATGTGACAAGTGGGGTGTTTTGGATAATCTATGCTCTCTGTGGCATTAGCGACATGGCTGACGGGTGGCTGGCAAGAAAACTCAACGCGGAAAGCAAAACCGGAGCCGTCTTGGATAGTGTGGCCGACATCCTGTTCGTGGTATGCTGCGCTGCCCGGCTGTTGCAGGTGGTGGAGATTCCTGTCTGGCTATGGATCTGGGCCGGGGTGATTGTCTTCATCAAGATGGTGAACCAGATATCAGCCCTGGCCGTCTTCAAACGATTCTGTTTTCCTCATACATCGGCCAACAAGCTGACCGGTTTCCTGCTATTCCTGACGGTGCCGACAATGTTCTGGTCAATGATTCCGATTTCCATCGTTGCTGCTATAGCCACGTTCGCCGCCGTGCAAGAAGGGCATTATATCAGAACGAAGCAAGTTTTTTAACTTTTCTCTTGACTCGTACCCTACGGCATGTATTATCTTTGCTGGCGAATAACAAAAGTGCACGAATTGTTATGGGTAAAAACAAGTTGAAAATCGGGGAGTTTTCCCGCCTGGGCAGAGTGACCGTGAGGGCACTCAGGCATTACGAGGAGATTGACCTGCTCACTCCGGAGATTGTGGACCGGGATACCGGGTATCGCTATTATTCCGTGGGGCAGTTACAGAAGATCTTCAGCATCACCAAACTCAAAAGCATGGGTTATTCGCTGGAAGAAATCCGGGATCTGTGGGATGATGAGCAGCATTTCCCTACGGTGGAATCGCTGGAGGAGAAGATAAGAAAGTGCGAAGACGAGCTGGCGGTGCTCAAAGAGCGGAAACGCATGCTCAAGGCGGTTGTGGCTTCCCAAAAGAAGTTGCACAAAATGGAAAAAGTTTACTTTGAATCACTTCCGGCCATTACTGTGGCCAGCCACCGAACCATC
>JBGURP010000002.1:0-2475 GCA_045132055.1 Bacteroidales bacterium | reverse complement strand
GTGGACGGACGCCTGCTTTGTTATGAGGAAATATCCTACAAACCCTCTACATATTCCCAAAACTGCAGAATGCGCTCCGCATTCTCTTCTTGGTGAGCAAGTGCTGGAAATCACGTTTTTATTTTTTTATTTCCAAAACTCTGCAAAGACAATGATTTTTAGAAATAAAACGATATTGTGGCAATTTTTTATTTTTTTATGCTGCAACCCTTGCAACACCCCCTCTATATCATTTTTCTTTATTACCTTTGCGGGCTCAATTACAGCCATGCGCCAATTAGGGATGTGGCTGAAATAGATTGTTTAACAAAAAACAATCGCCTTGCAGCACTCTTAAAATGCATATGCTCTTTGAAACGATTGTCACTTCGCCACTGAATTAGAATCGCTGTCTCGCTTTAGGGACGGCTGTTTGCCGCTATCGGCAGACTATGGGAGGTGCCCTAAAAGGCACTTTGCCCTTGATAGCAATGTCAGTATGGGATGCCGCGCTCGGTCCCCCGGTTGGGGGCGAGCTCCGCTCGCCAGGGCCACGATACTGCTCCCTTCCGCTACTCCGGCCCTTCAGTGCTCGGTCGCAGTATCGTGTTTTATTCCCAACAAGGCCTGAAGTAATATCGGCGGGGTGACAGTCGTGGATAAGATCACAAAATTTCAACAATGGAAGACCAAAGACAACTTAATGGCTCAGGATTGCGTGTCCATACCCGCAACTGCGAACCGACCTTCCAAAAGGATGTGGCGGTGCGTCTGCGCGACCTGTGGCGTTGTCTCGAAAGCAAACAAGATCTGCTGGATATCATCAATATCGCATTCGAAGGCATCTACGGCGATATGAGCCAGACCGTCAGTATGAAACAGTTGGCCAACATGGCTTATACCGGCAAAGGAGAACACCGCTACCACTCGTTCCAGATTCCCAAAAAGAAAAAGGGGGAGTTTCGTACCATCGACGCCCCTGTCCCTCTGTTGAAAAACATACAGAAGGCGCTCAATTGTGTGCTGCAGGCGGTTTATACGCCACACACCGCCGCAATGGGCTTTGTAAAAGGTTGTTCCGTGGTGGACAATGCGCGTGTCCATCTGGGCCAGCGATATGTTTACAATATAGACTTAAAGGATTTCTTCCCTTCCATCAGCTCGGGACGGGTATATGCCTGCCTGTGCTCCAAGCGTTTTTCGCTATTGCCGGAAATCGCCAGCTTGATCTGTGATCTGTGCTGCTACACCAACAGCGAAGGACGCAAGGTACTTCCTCAAGGCGCCCCCACTTCGCCGACCATCACCAATATCGTCTGCGAGCGGATGGACCGCCAACTGCAAAAACTGGCCCATGCCTACGGACTTCGCTATACCCGTTATGCCGACGACATCACCTTTAGCGGTAACACATACGTTTTCGCCCCAGAAGGACGGTTCTGCAAACGGCTGAAACACATCGTGGAAGAGGAAGAGCGGTTCACCATCAATCCGAACAAGACCCGTCTGGAGCACCGGGGGATGCGGCAGGAAGCGACGGGAGTGACCGTGAACCACAAGCCCAACGTGTCCCGCGACTATGTGCGTCAACTGCGAACCCTGATTCACAACTGGGAGATGAACGGCTACCAAAAGGCACAGGCGGAGTTCTTGGTCCACTATGCTGCGACGAACACCAAGAATCTGCAGTGGAAAGGCACCCACCACATCGAGAATATCATTGCAGGCAAACTGCTTTACATGAAAATGGTGAAGGGCGAGACGGATTCCACTTACAGAGGATTGAAGAAACGCTTTGACCTGCTCATGAATAGCCGCCTTGAATACATCGACAACATCAAGAAATCAAATAAAACAACAGGATATGAAACTGAATCGGATAATGGGCCTCACCCCCAGCAAAGAGTGTGAACCAATTGCCACTGGCTTTCCCAAGCTTGACCGCATCACCGGCGGATTGCGAATAGGTCAGTTATGCACCATCGCCGCACGCCCCGGAATGGGCAAGACGCAATTTGCCGTGTCGCTTCTGCGCAATATCGGAGTGGTACAGAAAGTGCCCACGGCGTATTTGTCTCTTGAATGGGATGAGTTGGAAATCGCAAGAAGACTAAAAGCTTCTGTAACAGGTTGTTGGACTCCAATGCCCTATGACGAGATAATGCCACATACGGCTTTTTCTCAAGACGAAGAAAAGACAAAGCGACTCATGGATTTTATTAAAGAAATGGAGCGGCTGGGGTTTCACATGAAAGGAAGCCAGAATGCGGAACGGGCGGGAGTACAAAATGTGGAACAGTCGGCCATTCAGATGATGAAAGAAGCCCCTGTATGGATAGAACACGATTCGGGAGTGGGCATGAACGAGATTGTCAGCCGCATGGAGCGGTTGCATCAAGAGAACCAGGTTCGTTTGGTGATTATTGACAGTATGCAATGGATAAAAATTCCCGACAATTACGTTGAACAATCCCAGGCACTTATGAAACTACACCA
>JBGURP010000001.1:0-3449 GCA_045132055.1 Bacteroidales bacterium | reverse complement strand
GGTCGAAGTTCTTCACCTTCTCGACGGCGGCCTTGCCGGCGTTCTGGACGTCCTCGAGGGTGATGTCCTTCGCCTTGTCCGCCAGTTTTCCGGTCTTGATGACGACGTCATCGAGGAACTGGTCCGCGTTCTGGACGAACTCGTCCGCATCGAAGTTCTGGACCGCCTCGACGGCCTTCTTCGAAGACTTCTTGAGGAATTTCGTCAACTTTTCCTGATAATAATTCATTGTATATAGGATCCTTTCGGTAGTGATCTTGGAGTTCCAACGCATTATACTTCTGTCAGTGGATTTAAGCAAGTACCAAAGACCCTGACGACTGTCAGGGTCTTGCGCGTTTTGTTCAGATGACGCCGAGCGCTGCGTCCGATGTTTTCAGCACATCTGCAGCTGGCTACTTTGCTATACGATTTTAGGAACGACCACTCTTCCGGTCCCGCCACAGTACCGGGTCGTTTCATCGACGACCCGCCGGGCGGTAGCCAGCAACAGTTCCTGGTCGGTGGCTTCATTGCCCTGAATAATGTAAAACACATTCGTCGTTTGTTCATCCACCTTGGTCTTTTCCACCTGGCGGATCTCCAGACGGCAAAGAACTTCGTTTGCATCATCACAGTAACTGTATTCATGAGGATGATTCGGTATCGGTTCACTCTGTCCGATCGGCAGGAAACGCTCGGTTCCATCCGTAAAGCGAAGCGTCACGTTGCCTTCGGCGCGGTCAATGTCATGTGCGCCGAGAGCAAGTTTGCTTTCCATGGAGATGATGTTGTAAATGTCCACTGCCTGGTTGATAAAGAACACATCGCCATGCTTTTTCAAAAGTCGAATCAGGTTTTCACTGGCAGGGGTGTTTTTCCGGCGCTTCACCCCGGCGTGGTCGTGTAAAATATGAAACCCTTCCAAGATCGGGTCTGCATGATAATCGATGTCGCTGTATTCTTCCAGCAACCGCGATATCGTTTCCGTTCTTGTTTCCATCCATTCCGGAGAGACCGACGTGTTATCAATTCCTTCGATGACCGCAAAAACGATCTTGACACCTATATCCAAAACAGCCTGTTCGACCGCAAACTCAATTTCTTTTACATTGCTCATGTCATTCGCTTCCTTTATCTGTTTTCTTCAATGTTGCATTCATACTTCCCAGCCGGTACCCCTTGAGGTCCAGGGTAACAAACAGGAACCCGAGTTCCCGAAAAGCCTCATAGACTTCCTCCCGAATTCCATCAGCAGCCAGTCGCGGAATATCCGAAGGCGGCACTTCGATTCGGGCAATATTGCCATGCATTCGCACGCGTTCTTCCAAAAAGCCGTTTTCGATCAGAATCTGTTCTGCCCGGTCGATCATGTGAAGCTTTTCTTCGGTAATCTCTTCTCCATATGCAAATCGCGATGCAAGACAGGCGTACCCCGGTTTGCTCCAGGTAGGCAGTCCCAGTGCTTTCGAAAGAAGACGAATGTCCGACTTCGTAAGGTTCGCCTCTCGCAGAGGGCTTTTTACAGAGAGTTCTGAAGCCGCACGCAGGCCGGGGCGGTAGTCTCCAATGTCATCGAGGTTCGACCCCTCTGCCATGTAGACAATGCCGTTGTCATCTGCAATGTTCCGGACTTCCGTAAAAATCCCGCGTTTGCAAAAATAGCACCGGTCTGCACTGTTCTTACGGTAGCCTTCCTCCTTCAGAGGGTCTACTTTACAAACAATGTGTCGTATGCCCCTTGTTTCACAAAACGAGACCGCTTCTTTTACTTCCCGCTCCGGAACAGAAGCGTCGACCGCGGTCACGGCGATCAATCGGTCTCCCAGCACATCGTGCGCTACCGCAGTGAGCAGCGATGAATCTACACCGCCGGAAAACCCAACGGCCAACGAGCCCAGTTCGGCAATGTATCGCTTTAAAAACTCCAGTTTTTGTTGTAGTTCTTCCGATAAGACGTTTGTGTTTTCCGCCATGGTAACACTCACCTCTGCCTTTCGCCTATCAATACAGTAGGCAAAAGTATAACACAAAAGCCAAACACAGGCAACAGGAAGTGCACCGGTTTCCAGTGTGAGACAAAAAGCCCCCTCATGCAGGACAATAGTAGTCCAAACATGAGGAGGTTTTCTTATGCCCAGAAAGTACACACATATAAAACAATACATATTTTTACAACAATGAGCGCATCCAGACAAGTACAAAACTGACACCGCTGGAATTGCGGTGCCAGTTTGCAGCTTAGCTATTGCCCTACAGGGGGGCTTTTTTGTGCAGTCCGAATAAAATGGTTCGGTTCATAAATGACAGGGCCTTTTTTACTGATTTCAGAGGGAGCCAAGCGCGTCATCAAGGGCTTTCAGGTCCTCTTCGGTCGTGGACCAGCTGGTGGCCAGGCGGAAGATGGTGTGAGTCTCGTTGAGCTCTTCCCAGAAACTAACGGACACTATGTCCTGCAGTTTCTCTGCCCGTTCATTCGACAGGATGATGAACTGCTGGTTCGTGGGAGACGGCAGGTAGATCTCGATGCGATGTTTCTCGAAGATGGCTTTCAGTTCTTCCGTCTTCTCGATGGCGTATTCCCCGATGCGGAAGTACAGGTCCTCCGTGAAGAGTGCGTCGAACTGGACGCCGAGGAGTCTCCCCTTCGCGAGAAGCGCACCTCTTTGCTTGATGAGCGGCACGAAGTGGTGTGGCTTGTTGTTCTTTGTGAAGACGACCGCTTCGCCGCAGAGGGCGCCGCATTTGGTGCCGCCGATGTAGAAGACGTCGCAGAGTTTTGCGATGTCCGGGAGCGTCACGTCGGTCTGTTTGCTCGCGAGGCCGTATGCCAGACGGGCGCCGTCCAGGTAGAGTTGAATGTCGTAGCGGCGGCAGACAGCGCTCAGTTCTTCGAGTTCCGCCTTGCTGTACAGCGTACCGTACTCCGTCGGGTGGGAGATGTAGACCATTCCCGGGAACACCATGTGCTCGTGGTTGCCGTCCGCGTAGAAGCGCTCGACCCATTCTTTTACGGTCTGTGCTTCCAGCTTGCCGTTGACATGCGGCAGCGCCAGGACCTTGTGGCCGGAGTGCTCGATGGCACCAGCTTCGTGGGTACTGACATGCCCCGTGTCCGCGGCGATGACGCCTTCGTAGTCCTTCAGCAGCGTCGAGATGACGACGGCATTCGTCTGTGTCCCGCCGACCAGGAACTCGACGTCCGCGTCCGGGCACTCACACGCCGCGCGAATCTTTTCCTTCGCGCTCTCGCTGTACTTGTCTGTACCGTAGCCCGGCAGTTGCTCCAGGTTCGTGTCCATAAGCGCCTTCAGCACCTCAGGATGCGCCCCTGCAATATAATCACTTTCAAAAGAAACCATAGTGTTCTCCTCTATTGCAAAACCATAAATTCTATTCTCTGTTTAACCCTTTTCCCCACTCTTGTCAAGCACTATACAACCAGCATCTTCAAAACTCTACAAACTGAA